>CAWCGF010000026.1:0-318681 GCA_963794955.1 uncultured Acidobacteriota bacterium | reverse complement strand
AAAACCTCGTTGTAACTTGCAAAGCGGCAGCTTGCAATCTTCGCGGCAATGCCTATACTCCTACTTGGCAAGGCTCAGCTTGCCAAGTTCTAAGTCCAATAGATTATTGTCGGATTCAGCTTTAATATATTTACACGAAAAATTTCTTGGTGGTGGGTGCGGACGTTAGCTTTACACGTATTAGTGAAAGGCAATAGCAATCCGTTAAGTTTTCTCTCTAGTTAGTGCCTTCCGGCGCTAACTAGAAGCTACGGACTTCTACCGCGTAGGTCGGCGGCGCTCACGAGGAATGACGTGGTGTGTGACGCTTGGCTCGCGGCTGTATAGCGACGTATTGTACTGGGAATTCCTGTAATCTTTACTTTCGCCAGAAGGTCACGATTGAATTCACAATACAAACGAAGCCCGAAGGCAATTTGGGGTTATAGATTGCCTTCGGAATTCCGTTTTGATCTTTAACCGTTAATCAATTAATAGGAGGAGACGATATGCCAGAGAAAAAGGATAAAACGAGTGCTGGACCGAAAGACACTGCTGTCTCAGCCGCTGCGACCGCCTCATCAACGGCGGCCCCGGCAACTAGAGGTACTCCCTTTGCCCTACAGTTTGGCTTTCTTACGCCGGACAATAAACGCAAGGTGGAATTCGGGATGCTCAAAGCCTTCGGCGATAACAACAAGCCGTTTTTCGTCATTGTGTTTGTCCTTTCAGACCTCGTTGACGGCGCGTTCCAGGAGCGAGTCAAGGTAGATGTTCGAGTCGGAGAGTTTCTTAATGACAAGGCGAAAGTAATGATAAGCCAAGGATTGACCCTGACCCAGCAGGAATTCTTGCGTGGGCCAGTTACCACCCATGCAAAGAAACTGCCGCAAGGCACAAAGGAGGATGAGAAATTGTCCAAGCTCAATAATAAAGTGGTTGAATTGACGCCAGCATCATAGCCTGGTTGCTTCTTGGCCTTACCCGCCGACGCAAGTTGGACTACTCCCCGTGGCCGTTGCGGGACATGGACGCCTGATGTACGACAGGCAGCTTGCCTTCGCCGCCCGGAACACTGATCAATCTTCGACAGGCGCGTCGCCTATCGTACATTTGCGAAGGAGAAAGACATGCCTTCATTGGCCAATCGTCTGGCCTACTGGCTGTTGAGCGGACTGTTGGCGCTGCTGGTGGCCTGTCTGCCTGTGTTAGCCCAGCAGACAGGCGTATGTAAAAACGATGGCGGTTTTTACACCCAACAGGGATATACAGTCAAAAAGATCATCATTGAAACGCCGCTCAGCGGCCATCTGCCATTGGGTTTTCTCTTTGGACTGGAATCCAGACTACAAACGTATCTCGCTGCGACTAAGTTAGAACTGCCGTTGAAGGAAGGGCAGCCTTTCAGCAATAACGACTATGCCCAGACCGCTTTTCGCTTGGCGCAACTGTTCGGCTCACTCCGACCAGGGGAAAGATTCAGGGTGGCATATCCCGTCGCCGAACTACGCGGGTGCGATGATAATGCTCGGACTCTCGATGTCAGCTATCGCGTTTACACCAGTGATTACCTCAGTTTTCTTTCGCGCGCCTTCGAGGCCCAACCGGAGAAAATCTCACGCGCGTTGCTGCCACAGGCGCTGACCACAACAAGCAAATTCCTGCCCGCTCCGTTTGTCGGCTATAACCGTTCCCGGGGCATCTTTGGCGGCGCACGGCTTTCGATTAATACTCCGTTGGGGCCACTCAAGCGAGCGGATGTTGAGGTTTCCGGGTCTAGCTCCAGCGCCACTGTTCAGCTTGGGCTAATTGGCGATCACAAGTTCAAAGCAGGGGTGATGGATCACGTCGAAGGGCGGCTGGGCTATCGGTATTTCGATCTTCCCGCAGACACCATTCGTCATAAGGGTGGGGCCTTGTTGGCGCAGGCCTTTGCTTCGACCAAACCATTAAGTTGGCATAATCTAGTACTGCGATTTGGCAGTTCGTTGGAAGGTGGTCACCTGCAAACCGACCTATCCGAACCTGCCGCTATAGCAACCAATCTGCTGCGCACGAGTTATGGAGCGCTGAAGATGTACGTGGGTGGAACGACGAAATTCGGGCGGCAGTCGTTGAAGGCTTCCTATGGATTGCAACTCGGTCAAGCCGGGAAAGAGGTGAAGGTAGATTATGTGAAGCAAGTGTTCGATGCCGCTTACAGCGTGCGTTTCCTCCCCCGCGATCATCTGCCGCTACAGCTTGATACACAGTTTTCTGCGGGGGTGATCAACTCGTCTTCTGGGCGGATTCCCCTTGCTGAGCGGTTCTATGGTGGCAATACGCGTCGCAACTTCCTGCAAGGAGACGATTGGCAGATTAACAGCGACGTTTTTCTGCGTAGCTTCCCGCAAAACCGACTGAACCGCATCGGCCTGCTCGGGCCACTGGGAGGGAAGAACTTTTTTTCGCTGAATCTGACGGCATCACAGACTATCTGGAACCGCACCTTAGTTCCCAAAGAGTTGCTCCACGACCCCGCGCTTTACACCGACCTGAAGATTCAGCTTCGCGGTGCGCTTGAGACTCAGCGTGGTGCGCTTGAACTCAGCCTGCTGAGCGAAACGGATGGCTTTCGGGATTTGGCGCTGGAAGTTGAAAAGCTCGGCGAGAAGCTGGGTGCAATCAAAGCCGCGCTCAATACACCCAAAATGCTGGCCTTGACTGGGGATGTCTCGGATTTGCGGAGTGAGGCGGACAGTCTGACGGACGACGCGCTGGCTCCCATCGCTGAATTTCGCAAATCTAAAAACAAAGACCTTGATCCGATCATCACTCTAGTTCGGGATTTTGACAGTGAGACGCCCGCCGCCGCTGGGGCTTGTGTCGTGGCGGTGGAAGAGCTATTACTGCAACTCACGACCCCGGAACTAGAGGCGCAAAAGAATCACCTTCGACAACTCGCAACTGACTTGCGCACAAGCAAGATGCGGGCTGGCGAGCAGTATCAAGCGATCAGAAATCTGCTGGTTATCAAGCCGGAAGATTTGAAGGACGCACAGCAACCGGTGGCGGAGGTCACTCAACGCCTCAATAATATTGAAGGCGAACTGAATCGCCTAGCGCTGGAAATCAATCCTGAAACGTCTGATGACCGGCGCAAGGAACTGCGCCTGCGCATAAAACTGGCACAAGGTTTCGTTACAGAAGCTCTTAATGACGCTAAGCTGTCCACCAACAGCGACACGACAAATGCGGTGAAGGGGCTGAGTCTGCTGGCGGAAGGATTTGAAGTCGCGGTTGCCAGGTTGACCGGCGTCATTAAGAGCATCAATGACCTGAAGCCTCTCTTGGCCGGACTAGATCAGAGCCAAAAAACGCTTACTGAGGAAAGCAACAAATTGGCTAAGTTACAGCAAGAGATCAAACGGGCATACATGAAAATCCCGCGAACCCGCCCGCAACTTCAATCCGCCGAAGCCGTAGATTACACCGGTCATGTGTTCGATGTGATCTTCCGCGAAATGAATCTGGTGGCTATCAGCCCTGTTGTCATGCTCGATGTAGCTCGTCTTGGCCCACAGACGTCTCCAATCTATCGAGGACTCCGCTATGGAATTGGAGGCGGTGTAAAATTCAGCTTGGTGACCTTCAACATCACCGCTGCGTACTCCTGGAATGCGAACCGTCGGCCTGGAGAGGGACGTGGGGCTTTTGTATTTTCAATGGACATTAGCGATCTGTTTCGGTAGTTGAATACTGCCCAAAACCAACAGCGCCTAGGGACTCAGAACCTCCGCATCAGTCGTAATACTCCAATCCCAAATGCGTAATCAGTTCTTCACCGCGCAAATGACGCAGCGTGTTCTTGAGCTTCATCAACTGAATAAATAAATCGTGTTCAGGATAAAGCTTCGGCGCGCACATCGGCGATTTGAAATAAAACGACAACCATTCCTGAATTCCCTTCATACCGGTGCGTTGCGCCAAATCCATAAACAACGCCAGGTCCAGCACGAGCGGCGCGGCCAGAATCGAATCGCGGCACAGGAAATCAATCTTGATCTGCATCGGGTAGCCGAGCCAGCCGAAAATATCAATGTTGTCCCAGCCTTCTTTGTTGTCGCCGCGCGGGGGGTAATAGTTGATCCGCACCAGATGCGAAAAATTGTCGTAGAGTTCGGGATACACCTGCGGCTGCAAAATGTATTCAAGGACGGAGAGCTTCGATTCTTCTTTGGTTTTGAACGAACCGGGATCATCCAAAACTTCACCATCACGGTTGCCGAGAATGTTGGTTGAGTACCAGCCGTGCAGCCCGAGCATGCGTGCCTTTAATCCAGGCGCAAGCATCGTTTTCATCCACGTTTGCCCGGTCTTGAAATCCTTGCCGCACAGCGGAACCGCATTTTTATTGGCTAGTTCGAGCAGGGCCGGAATATCTACCGTCAGGTTCGGTGCGCCATTCGCAAACGGCACGCCGGATTTCAGCGCGGCGTAGGCATATATCATCGAAGGCGCAATCGCCTTGTGATTTGCCAGCATGGCCTTTTCAAAGCTCGCCAACGTTTTATGCACCGGTTGCTCTTTGATGAAAACTTCAGTCGAGCCGCACCACACCATCACGAGGCGCGCGCATTTGTTTTTCTTTTTGAAATCGGCGATGTCCTGCATCAACTGATTTGCCAAATCCATTTTCGTTTCGCCCGTCTTGACGTGCGTGCCGTGCAAGCGTTTGACATAGGTTTGATCAAAGACAGCCGCCATCGGCTTGATTTTGGAAAGCTGTGGTTTCAGTTGGACGAGTAATTCTTTTTCGAGCACGCCCGCGTGCATCGCGGCTTCGTACGCGTTGTCTACAAAAATGTCCCACGTCCCGAACACGATGTCCTCTAAACCCGCGAGCGGCACGAAGTCCTTAATGAGCGGCGAACGCCCGTCCGTGCGCTTGCCCAAACGAATTGTCGCCATTTGCGTGAGCGAGCCAATCGGTTTCGCCAAGCCTTTTTTGATGGCTTCGACGCCTGCGATAAAAGTGGTGGTGACTGCGCCCATCCCGACGCATAACACACCGAGTTTGCCTGTTGCCGGAGCGATTTCCGCGCCTTTTTCGATCATCGTAAAATCTCCTTTGATTGATTGCGAAAGTTAATGAGATGAAGGAGTGTAACGACACAATGCTGAAGTTGTCTTGCGCAATCTTGCTCAATCTTGGCGCTGGCTTGCTCTTGAATTTCTGCTTGAGCGATTGCACCTGCCTGTGTACAATCTGGCGTCGAGGTAAAGAACAATGAATATCACCGCCCAAACAATAACTCGTATGAATCGCCAGAACACGGCGTCTTTGCTTTCGCTCTCTCTTACCTAGCAGCGCAATTCATTTTCGTTGCGCTGCGCCTTCCGACATCAAATCCATTCTCTTCTGTAACTGATTTTGTTATCTTCTCTCGCTTCGGCTCAGTCCCGCGAGGACTTTTACAACTGAACCAGGGTAAGGCTTGAGAGCTATCATAAGGAATTGTCATGAATGAAAAATATTTTCCGACAGAAATTGAAGAACGCCAGCAACAACGCTGGGCTGACGCAAAAGTATTTGAGGCGGACGTAGACGAGTCACGCCCGCATTTTTATTGTCTGGAAATGCTGCCCTATCCGTCCGGTCGCATTCACATGGGACACGTGCGCAACTATTCCATCGGCGATGCGCTGGCGGCGTACAAGCGGATGACGGGCTATAACGTGCTGCGTCCGATGGGCTGGGACGCGTTTGGGATGCCAGCGGAAAACGCAGCGATCAAGAACAATGCGCGGCCTGATACGTGGACATTTGAGAACATCAACGCGATGCGGGCGCAATTGCAGCGCGTCGGCTTCAGCTACGATTGGCGGCGTGAGATTGCTTCGTGTACACCCGAATACTATCGCTGGAACCAGTGGTTTTTTATTCAAATGTGGAAGGCAGGCTTGCTGTATCGCAAGAATGCAACGGTCAACTGGTGTGTGAAATGCAACACGTCGCTGGCGAATGAACAGGCCGAAGGCGGCTTCTGTTGGCGGCACGAAGACACGCCGGTGGAACTGCGCGAACTGGAGCAATGGTTTATCCGCGTAACGAATTATGCCGATCAATTGCTGGACGATTTGGACACGCTGGAAGGCGGCTGGCCCGAACGCGTGCTGACCATGCAACGCAATTGGATTGGGCGGAGCAAGGGCGCAGAAGTGGACTTTGCGATTGATAACACGATTGAGACAGGTTGTGAGACGGTTGCAATCCGCATCTTCACGACGCGTATTGATACGATTTACGGCGCAAGCTGCATGATCGTCGCGCCGGAACATGCGTTGGTGGAGGAATTGATTACCTCTGGCAAAGCAAGCGATGAACTGACAGCTTTTGTCGAGAAGCAGCGCGCAATTTCCAAAGAAGACCGGATTGCGGAAGGTACAGAGAAGGAAGGCGTTGAGACTGGCTTGCACGCGATCAATCCATTCAATGGCGCGAAGCTGCCGATCTGGACGGCGAATTTTGTGCTGACGGGTTATGGCACGGGCGCGATTATGGCTGTGCCTGCGCACGACGAGCGCGATTTTGAATTCTGCAAAAAGTACGATTTGCCCATTGTGCGAGTCATCAAAAATGCAGAATCCACCGAGCCAATCGAAGCGCCAGTCGAAGCAGCATTCACCGCGAAAGGTGAGTCCTGCATCCTGATTAATTCTGGCGAATGGTCTGGCAAAACCAGCCCTGAGGCGATTGCCGCCATGACAGCCAAAGCCGAAGAAGGCAGCTTTGGCACGGCGCAGACGAATTTTAAAATTCGCGATTGGGGCGTGTCGCGCCAACGTGCGTGGGGAACACCACTGCCCTTTATTCATTGCCCAACGTGCGGCATTGTTCCCGTCCCCGAAGAGCAACTGCCCGTCGAATTGCCGAAAGATTTGAACTTCAACACACAAGGCGCACCCTTGGCGGAACACGCGGGTTTTGTACACGTGAATTGCCCAACTTGTGGTGAGGCGGCACGCCGCGACACCGACACGATGGATACCTTCGTAGATTCGTCATGGTATTACTTTCGCTATATTGACCCACACAACACCGAACTGCCATTTGATCCCAAAGTCGCTGCATATTGGATGCCTGTAGATCAATACATCGGCGGTATTGAACACGCCGTATTGCACCTGATTTACACGCGGCTGTGGACGAAGATCATGCGCGATTTGGGGTTGATAGAATTTGCTGAGCCAGTCAAAAACCTATTGACGCAGGGCATGGTTTGTCTGGCAACGGCGCGTTGCGAAGAACACGATTGGCTGAATCCGACCGAAGTCCTGGACGGCAAATGCAAGTTCTGTGGGCGCGACGCCAGGATTGGGCGCACCGAAAAAATGTCGAAGTCCAAGAAGAACACGATTGATCCTGATGAAATGATCAATACGTTCGGCTCCGACACGGTGCGGCTGTTTATGCTATTCGCCGCGCCGCCGGAAAAGGATTTGGAGTGGGACGATTCCGCTGTTGAAGGCGCGTCACGTTACCTGAATCGTGTCTGGCGCATTGTGCATAAGTGGCACGAGAAGGTTGTCAGGTGTCGGGTTTCAGGTGTCAGAGGTTTCAGATGCTGCGCGCGCTTTGCGGCGCAAAACGCATCAGACGATTCAGCGGATTTCCAACGATATTGGGCAGCGGATGAACTTCAATACAGGTGTTGCTGCTTTGATGGAATTGACGAACGCGATTTACGACTTCGATAAGAAGATTGATGAATCCAACGCAGGCGATATGTTCGCGCTGCAAGAAGCGCTGGAAGCATTGGTGAAAATGCTGGCTCCGTTCACGCCACACATCGCCGAAGAATTGTGGGCTTCGTTGGGCCACACGGATTTCGTCGTCATGACGTTCATGGCCTGCCTTTGATGCGGAATTAGCGAAGGCCGATGAACTGGAAATCCCGGTGCAGATCAACGGCAAGATGTCCGGTCGGGTAGTGGTTGCGGCAGAGATTGATGACGAGGCTTTACAGCAAACTGTCTTCAGCGACGAAAAGATCAAAGCCAAAATCGGTGAGCGCCAAATTGTGAAAACGATTGTCGTGCCGAAACGATTGGTGAATATCGTGGTGAAGTAACCGCGATACACTCAAGCGAAGACGCACGAAAGCCTTGCCAAATAACAATGGCAGGGCTTTTCGCTTTTGCATGCAATCGGCTTTCTGCGCTAGGCTACAGTTACTTTTTTCAGGAGTAGCAAAACTATGAATCCATCTCGCCCCGCACACATTTCATTGTTCCTGCACGCGCAGGTTCTTGCTCTTGTTCTTTTGCTGTTGTCTGCGGCGGTCGCCGCGCAAAGCAAAATCGAATATGAGATTTCCTTCCCAAATGCCGCGCATCATGAAGCCGAAATCGTAGTGACGGTGCATAACGCACCTGCCAACAAAACACTGGAAATGCGGATGAGTCGCTCTTCGCCGGGGCGTTATGCCTCGCACGAATTTGCTAAGAACGTCTATCACGTGCGTGCTATGGATGAGAAAGATGCACCACTTGCTATTACGCGTCCGAATGCGCATCAGTGGAATATCAGTGGGCATCGCGGCAAAGTGCGGGTGCGCTACACGTTATTTGGGGATTTGGGCAGTGGGACGTACACGGGCATTGATAACACGATGGCGCATCTGAGCATTCCGGCGACGTTTCTGTGGGCGCGCGGGATGGAGGACGCGCCAATCCAGGTGCGCTTCCGGTTGCCAGATACGAAATGGAAAATCGCTACGCAACTTGTGCCGACGGCTGAGGCGGAAGTTTTCACTGCGCCGCATCTGCAATATTTCATGGACTCGCCGACGATGCTCGGTAATTTGCGATGGCGGGAATGGCCGATTCAATCGAATGGCAAAACCTACACGACGCGACTGGCTATCAATGATACTTGCTCCGACAACGACGTGGATGATTTCGCCGAAATGGTGAGGAAGATTGTGGCGGAGCAAATCGCTGTGTTTGGCGAAGCACCAGAGTTCGATTTCGGCACGTACACCTTTCTTGCCAATTACGTCCCACAAGTCGGCGGCGATGGCATGGAACATCGCAACTCAACCAGTCTGACCAGTGCCCGCTCAATTAAGGGTAACCCGCGCGCCAATCTGGGCACGGTATCGCACGAATTCTTTCACGCCTGGAACGTCGAGCGGTTGCGCCCGCGTTCGCTCGAACCATTCAATTTTGAAGACGCGAATGTCTCTGGTGAATTGTGGCTGGCGGAAGGGTTCACGCAATACTACGGCAACTTGATTATGAAGCGTGCAAGCTTCGGTGGTGATGATGCAGGTTTTGGGCGCAGCCTTGGCTCCACGATCAATGCTGTCATCAACACGCCCGGTCGCCGCTTGCACGGGCCATTTGATATGAGCCAGCGCGCTGTGTTTGAAGATGGTGGTGTCGGCGCGGCTCCGACTAATAGTCAGAACCTTTACCTTTCCTATTATATTTTTGGCAATGCCGTTGCGCTTGGGCTTGATCTGACCTTGCGCACCAAATTTCCCGGTAAGACGCTCGACGATTATATGCGCGCGCTGTGGCAATCGTACGGCAAGCATCAAAAAAACTACGCGCCAACGAAGCCGTACACAATTACAGATTTGAAAACTTCGCTCGCCAAACTAACAGGCAATACGGCATTTGCGGATGATTTTTTTGCTCGCTATATCGAAGGCCGCGAAGTTATGGACTACGAAAGCCTGCTCGCCCAAGCTGGCTACCAACTGCGCAAAGCGCGTCCGGGCAAAATCTGGCTGGATGCGGTCGTGCGTGAACAGGGCGGGAACTTAGTGATCGCGGCTCCGACAAATTGGCTGGGGGCAATGTACAAGGCCGGCCTGGATCGCGGCGACAAAATCCTTGCGCTGGATGGGCAAGCCATAAAGATGGTTGCGGATGTGCAGGCAGTGTTGGAAAAACATAACCCCGGCGATACGGTTGCCATTGAATTCGAGCAACGGGGTGTGAAGAAAAGCGCACAAGTCACCTTTCTGGAAGACCCGCAAATCGAGGTCCTCACCTTTGAAACTATCAAGCGAGAGATGACGGCTGAGATGAAGAAATTGCGCGCCGTCTGGTTAGGTTCGCAAGTAAACGCGCGATAGATTGGGAGAAGCAGTGATGAAAAAAAAATCGCAGTTTACGTTATTCTTGTTGCTCGGTTTGGTTTGTGGCTTTAAGGAATGCTATAAGCCGGTGGGTAAAGGCGAGGCGTTACCACCACATATCAAGACGCTGGCGGTTCCGCCGTTTCAAAATCCAGGCTTGCGTTACAAGATCGAGCAGCGCTTTACGGCGGCGATGATTGACGAAGTCTTACGACGACAGCGTGCTTTGCAAGTCGTCTCCAAAGCGGAAGGCGCGGATGCAGTCATGCTGGGCACGATCAAGCAGTTCAATTATCGCGGCGTGTTGCTTGATGATTTCGGACGCGCTCGCGTGTTTGAAGTGACAATCGTTGCGGGCCTCACAGTCAAGGATCAGACGACGAATAAGGTGATCTTCGATAATCAGAATTACATTTTCAAAACCGAATACGAAGTCACGGGCGATGCAAACAACTTCTTCAACGAGGAAGGAACGGCGGTAAATCGTCTGGCGCGCGATTTTGCGAAGAGCGTGCTGACGACGATTCTGGAAGGCTTTTGAGCGATGGATGAATTACTGCAAGAATTTCCGGTGGTGGTAGAACTACCGGTCGTGTGGGGCGAAATGGATGCGCGTCAGCACGTCAATAACGCTGTGTATTTTCGCTATTTTGAAAGCGCGCGGACAGTGTATTTTGAGAAGCTTGGGGTGTGGAAGATGATAGGCGACACGGGCATCGGCGTGATTCTGGCTTCAATCAATTGCCGCTTTCGTCTTCCGCTGACGTTCCCCGACACGATTTCTGTGGGCGTGCGCGTCGTTAACATTCAGGCAGATCGCTTTACGGTCGAACATCGCGTCGTTAGTCACCGTCATCAGAAAATCGCGGCGGAAGGCGAAGGCTTGCTGGTTTCCTACGATTATAACCAGCAGAAAAAAGCGCCGTTGTCTGACGAATTCCGCCAACGCATTCAGGCCATCGAAAGCGCCGTTGTAGGTTGAAGATATGGCTTTCAAAAAAACTGGCTCCGGCGATGCGCTGAAATCACAAACGGAGTTCGCCCGCAAAATCCTGAGCGGTAAATTTGCGCCAATGTACTTGTTTGAGGGCGCAGAAAATTACCTGCGCGAACAAACGATCAAACAGTTGATTGATGCGGCGGTGGACGAAGGGGTGCGCGATTTCAATATCACCGAAATCTCCGTCGCGAAAACCAAATTGGATGAAGCCCTGGCCATCGCGCGCCAGTTCCCGATGATGTCGGCGCGCCGGGCGGTGGTAGTCACGGGCTTTGAAGCCATCAGCGATGAAGATCAATTAGAATGGCTGAAAGATTACATTCGTAGTCCCGTCGAAACCACGGTGCTGATTTTTAATACACCGGGCTTGGACAAGCGGCGCAATATTGCCACGATGCTCAGTAAGTTTTGCGAGGTTGTCAGCTTTGAACCGCTTGACGAACGCGAAGCTGCGCCGCGCTGGATTGTGGAGTATGTCGCACGCGCAGGCGCTTCGATTGACTCCGCTACGGCGGCCTATTTGGTTGGCATGGTTGGCACGGAATTACAGCAGCTTTCGACCGAGTTGGATAAGTTGATTACTTATGTGGGCGAACGCGGCAGAATTACGCGCCAGGAGGTGGAAACGCTCGTGCGTTATTCGCGCGAACATTCCAATTTTGAGTTGACGGATGCCATGCTGGAAGGCAATCGCAAGCGCGCACTGACGCTGCTCGAACATATTTTCGAGAACGTTTCGGACAAACAGGGGGTGGCGGTGATGATTCTGGGCGCAATTGCCAGGGGCTATCGCAACTTGCTGATCTCGAAAGAACTGATGCAGCAAAATGCGCCGAACTCCGAAATCGCCAAAGCCGTGGGGATGTCACCCTACGGGGTAACGCATTTGAATGAGAAAGCTCGCAAGATGGAAACGGCGCGACTGCTGCAAGGCATTCAGCGAATAGCCGCGACTGATGTGGCGCTTAAATCCTCACTAGGAACGCCGCGCTTGCAGATTGAGCTACTGATCTGCGAGCTTTGTCCTGCCAAAAACCACTAAAACCTTACTTGCTGGAACTCTGTGTTTCATTTCGACACAGTGCGGTGCTGAGAAGCAGTCTTTCCAGGCAAGTTTGCTACACAATCGCTCTCGCTCGCCCAAACGATTTCATTTTGACCCGATCTACCCGCAACAAAATAATTTTTCTTCTCACTTGGAGGGCGTCTAACAGCCTACTTGATTCAAGTAACCATTTATTTGGAGGCACTTAAAGCTTTTTGCTGGAAAAATCAAAACATTGCTGTGCCCTTGTGCTTTGTGGCCTGCTGTTTGCTATACTCTAAACGTTTTATGGTCACACGCCACAGCCAAGCGGTTATAGGCTGGTTATTACAAACCGAGATTCTATTTTATTACGATGAGCGCGTCCGAAATGACACACCGCTCAACCAGGCGGGGAAGACTGCACTTATAAATTAAGAGGCTTCGAGTCGGTGCTGAAAACCCTGGAAGTTCAAAATTCAAATTAACCAATGAGGAAATACAATGGCACACAGTCCCATTAAATATGTCGAAAAAGGCTTATCGAAATTCGCGGCGTTTGCATTCAATGCAATTCAGTCCGTGAATCAATATAAGCCTGCTCCCGCGTTCACCCCCAAATGGTCAGAAAAGCCCTTGCTCAAGTCATGGCAGAAATCCAAGCCAACTCTTGGGTGGCCACGCACGACCGATTCGCTTTGCCCGGCCTGCGTGAAAGAAGCCCGCAAGCGCATCATCGAAGACGGTGAAGACCCGTTCAAGGTCATTGAGGATCGTCCCGGCGAAATCAAAGCCACGATCATCAATCGTGACAACGAAATCTGGATGGTCAAAGATTGCCCGATTCACGGCCATTACGAAGATATGATGGCGATGGACAAGGACTTCCTGGAACATATCGAAGCGATGTATCCCGGTCGTGACATTGACGCGCACAACGACGAAAAGCTACATAAACACGGCTCGTCCACGATCAAACACGGACGCGGTTCCGTTTTGACGGTAGACCTGACGAATCGTTGCAACATGATGTGTGACCCCTGCTTTATGGACGCGAACCAGGTCGGCTTCGTCCACGAATTGAGCTGGGAAGATATTCAGGAAATTATGGACAATGCGGTTTCGATTAAGCCGCGTCGGCAGATGTCCATTCAATTTTCCGGCGGCGAACCGACACTCTCGCCCTACTTCCTGGACGCGATCAAATACTCGAAAAAAGTTGGTTATAACTCGGTGCAAGCCGCAACTAACGGCATCGAATTTGCCAAATCGAAAGAATTCTGCCGCAAAGCTGCCGAAGCCGGATTGCGTTATGTCTACTTGCAATTCGATGGCATCGGCAACGCAGCGAACGGTCACCGCCAAGTTGGCAACCTGTTCGACGTGAAGCTCAAGGCGATTGATAACCTGCACGAAGCAGGCGTTGAAATCGTGCTCGTGACGACATTAGTCAACGATGTAAACAACGAAGAAGTCGGCCCGGTGATTCGTTTCGCGCTCGACAATCCGAAGAAAATTTCCTTCGTTTCATTCCAACCGGTTTCGTTCACCGGACGTGACGAAGACATCACAGACGAGCGCCGCATGCGACAACGCTATACGCTGTCGCACATGGCGCACGACGTAAAGAAACATATTGGCGTGACCGAACCGACCCGCGATTGGTTCCCGATTTCGGTGATGTCTACGTTCGCGGATTTCGCCGACCTCGTCCACGGCCCCCAAGCCGAATGGGGACAGATGAGCTGCGGTTGCCACCCGAATTGCGGCGTTGGCACGGCCTTGATGATCAATAAAGAAACGAAGGAAATGGCACCAGTTCCGGGCTTCATCAACATTCCGCAATTGCTTAAAGACATCACGAAGATCACGGATGCCGGACGTGGCAAGAGGATGTCGAATGTCATGATCGCGATGGCCTTGCTAAAAAACTATGATTCCTTTGGCGCACCCAAAACTTTCAAGCTCACCGACCTGTTGAAGAAGTTCGACAAGACGTTTGGTCTGTCGGGCAAAGACTACGGTAAAGTGGATGGCGAGCGCACCAAAGAAGACGTGGAGAAGCGTCGGCAAGACCCGTGGAACTTTCTCTTTGTCGCAGGAATGTGGTTCCAGGATTTGTTCAATTACGATTTCCGCCGCACCGAAATGTGCATCATCCCGTACGGCACACAGGAAGGCGAAATTTCGTTCTGCGCATACAATACGGGCATTGGTTGGCGCAATATCATCGAAAATATGCACCAGAACGCCACCGTGGCCAAGTGGTACAAAGATCACGGACGCCACGAAATCTTTGCCAACAACCACAGCGTTAACCTCGAAGACGCGGCGCACGGCTTGAAGGTCAATGCTGTGGATGCTGCACGAGGCCGCGAAAAAGGCGTATTGCCGCAAAATGCAAAAGAAGAGCAGCAGCAGATGCGCAAGTTGTATATGCAATCTATCCTGAAACAGGATGCGCCGAAGTTAGTGCAACTGGGTGGTGTGAAGACTAATAAGGAAGAAGGCACGGGCGCGGTGACGGCGGCGGCCAGCTAGAGTTGAAGTTGTTTTTGAGCTAGGAGGCGGGCGCAGCATAATTGCTGCGCCCGCCTTATTTGTGAGGAGCTTCGCTTATCGCTGAATTTCCGCCAGCCCAATTTTCAAATAGGGATGATAGGTATAGGCCAGCGCGAAACTATGCTCCAAATTAAAATGGCGCGCGATGACCGCCGCCGGATGGAAAAACCATTCGCCGCGCGGACGGTCTTTTTCGGTGTCGTCATACCAACCCCACGGCGGACGCGCTTTGTTCTTGAAGCCCACCGTGCCGCGAAAGGCCGAGCCGAGTTGGCCCACGGAGCGTTCAATGCTGATGGGGTCGCTGCCCAATTGCTGCATCAGTACCGTAACGTTCTCATAGTCTGTCGCCTCGCCAAACGTATCGTTTTCGCCTGCCTGCGCCTTTTCCCAGAGCGTTTCGTATAGTGGGATTAGCTCATAACCAACGGCCTTCCCGCGTACCGTTTCCGGGTTTTCCGCCTGGCCTGCATAGGAATAAACCAGTGTCCCTTGCCGAGAATTTTTTAGTTGTTCACGGCTGCCGCTATATTGCGACATCCCGTGTCCTTTGGGTTCGGCAAAAAGCAACGGATGCTGGTCCTCCATTTGGACGAGTGCGCCGATGTTGGTGTTGACGTGCGCGGGATGCAGCTTCAGATAACGATTGTGCGCCATTGTTTCGACGTATTGCACAACCGCTTTGCTCAGTTCGTTGCCACGTTTTTCGGCCACGACCAAACAGCCTTCCAAATCGTTTTCATGCGACAGCGCCACCTCATCCGCTAAGCCCGTCGGGTCTTTACCGGCGCGGCGAATCCCCTCTTTAATCAGCAGCTCCACCAACGTAGATTTGCCCAGCCCACCTTTGTAATCGCGCGGATGAAACGCGGCGTAGTGAATGAAGTAATGCGTGGCCGCCTATTGCGCCTTTTCCTTTAGAGAAACGGTTGATGAGATTTATGGGCTTTTTTCAAGAAGGTCTCGCCGTTGCTCACATCTGAAAATGTCACTATAAACTGAAGCTGCTCGAAAATAAAAAGGCGGAATACCCGAAGTAACTTTCGAGTATTCCGCGTTCTCATTTGTACGCCTTTGCCTTACGCCAATTGCCTGCGAATCGGCAATTCACGAATGCGTTTGCCCGTGGCAGCCGCGATGGCATTGCAAATTGCGGGGGCAACAGGCGGAACGCCGGGTTCGCCTACGCCTGCGGGGGGCGTAGTGCTTTTGATGATGTGAACGTTGACGATCATTGGCGCTTCGTTCATCCGGGCGACCTGGTAATCATGAAAGTTCGATTGCTCGATTTCGCCGTTTTTCGCGGTGATGCCGCTCATCAAGGCGATGCTCGTGCCGAACACGCCTGCACCTTCAAATTGCGATTTGACACGGTCGGGATTGATGATCGTGCCTGCGTCTACGGCTATGTCCATTTGCGGGATGCGGACTTTGCCTGCATTGTCCACTTCAACTTCGACGGCAACGGCAACGTAGGTCAAAAAGCTGCGATGTGCGGCGATGCCCAGGGCGCGGCCTTTCGTGGGTTTCTTTTTCGCCCAGCCGGATTTTTCGGCGGCGAGTTCTATGACATTGCGCATCCGGCCTGTGTCTACGGGATATTGCTCCTGCGATTTGCCGTGATTGATGTACTCCTTGCCGAGAGGGATTTTGCGTGACGCGCCCAGCACGTCCAGCAAATATTCTACCGAATCACGCTTGGCCAAATTCGCCAGTTCATCTATGAACGAATGCACGGCGAACGCCTGGTAAATATTGGCGACGGAGCGCAGCCAGCCGATGCGAACGTGATTTTTCGCGGGGCCGTTTTCCGCGCGATGGTTGGGAATATCAAACGGCACGTCGTTCCATCCCATCATCATCTCAAAAGCTTCGGCGTGCGTGGCAGCAGGATTGAATGTCGTGCCAATCGAAGGATACGCGACACGTTGCAACCACGCGGTCGGCTTGCCGTTCGCGCCAATCGCTGCCTTCATATACATCGCTGCGACCGTATGATAATAGTCAAAGCGGATGTCATCCTCGCGGCTCCAGGTGACTTTGACGGGTTTGCCGACAGCTTTGGAAAGCAATGCCGCTTCAGCGACGTAATCGGGTTTTGATTTGCGACCAAAGCCGCCGCCGAGCAATGTCACGTGACATTCGACATTTTCTTTCTTGATGCCAAGCGCCTGTGCCACGGTGTCCTGTACGGCTTGTGGATTTTGCGTGTTGGCGTGGCACACCACCTTGCCGTCTTTGTACTCAGCTACGGCGGCCACTGGTTCCATCGGCGCGTGGGCCAAGTGTGGCGCGTAATATTCGGCTTCGTGCGTCTTGGTGGCCTTGGCAAATTCAGCGTCTACGTCACCGACATTGCGCACGACTTTTTGTGGCTTGCGCACGGTTTCGAGCAAGGATTGTTTGTACTTAGCCGAATCGTACGCGGCGTTAGGGCTTTCGCTCCATTCGACTTTGAGTTTTTCCCGACCTTTTGCTGCCGCCCAGGTGCTGTTCGCAATCACGGCGACGCCGCCGAGTGGTTGGAACATCGTTGGGCCTTTGAGGTCGGGAATCGTAACGGTTTGGATGACGCCTTTGACGGCTTTGGCGTCCTTGTCATCAAAGCTTTTCAGCTTGCCGCCAAACACCGGCGAGCGTTCGATGGAGGCGTGAACCATTCCGGGCATGGTCGCATCAATGCCGAAAATGCCTTTGCCGTTGGTAAGGCTATCGCGATCAAGGGTTGGCAATTCTTTGCCGACGTAGCGGTAATCGGCAGATGACTTAAAGGTAAGTTCTTCTTTCTTCGGCACCGGCTGTTGTTTCGCTAACGTAGCAAGTTCGCCAAAGCCGAGTTTCTTGCCGCTCTTATGCACAACAAAGTGATTCTGGGCTTTGCATTCGCCTGTGGGAACGCCCCATTTCGCAGCGGCGGCGCGTTCGAGCATAATGCGCGCTGTCGCTCCGGCCTCACGGAACGTATCGTAAAAATCGCGGATGGAGCATGAACCGTCGGTATTTTGCGAACCATATTTTGGATCGCCAATGGCTTGTTCCAGCGTGACGCGATTCCAGTCGGCATCCAGTTCTTCAGCCATCACAACGGGCAGCACGCTACGCGAACCGGTTCCCATTTCGGAGCGGTGCATGATGAGAATTACTTTGCCATCAGGTTCGATGCCAAGGTAGACATTGGGATTCCACGCGGCTTTGTCAGCATCGCTGACCAGTTCGGCAGTTGTCGCGCCGTTGAAATCAAACGCTCCAGCGCGTGCGCCGATGACGAAGGCACTGGACGAAACCAAATGCGCCAGAAAGGTGCGACGAGGGACGAATTCAATTTTCTGCATACTTATTTGCCCCCTTTCGTATTGGCCGCCTGTTTAATTGCGGCGCGGATGCGTTGATACGTGCCGCAGCGGCAAATGTTGCCTTTCATCGCAGCATCAATGTCAGCATCGGTGGGCTTCGGTTTTTCTTTCAGCAAGGATGCCGCCTGCATAATTTGCCCGCTCTGGCAGTAGCCACATTGCGGCACGTTATGGTCGCGCCAGGCCTGTTGCACGGGATGATTGGCGGTGGCGCTCAAGCCTTCAATAGTAGTGATATTTTGGTTGGCGGCGGCCTTCAGCGTCGTCTGGCAACTGCGCACGGCTTTGCCGTTCAGATGCACGGTGCAGGCTCCGCAGAGACCTTGCCCACAGCCGTATTTCGTGCCGGTATATTGCAATTCATCGCGCAAATACCATAGCAACGGCATTTCCTCGTCGCCATCATATTGCTGCGTTTTTCCATTTACCTTCAGTTGGATCATGTCTTTGCTCCCTGAGTTTGTAACCTTGTCGTTAATATCTCGCTCGTGTAGGCAAACAGCATAAAGGCAACGCGGCGAATCTTCAATGCTGACTGTAACCAGCGCGGCGGCGAATGCGTTATAGCCCTTCGCTACCCGTTTCCACCCGAACACAATCTTTTTCAGGAGGATCGCCATGAAACGTTTGCACGTATTCATCACACTGAGCGCATTATGTTTGTCGCTCGCCGCGCTAGGCCGAGAAGCAAAACTTGTTCGCTATCCGCATTATCACCAGGGCAAAGTCGTCTTCACCTATCTCGGCGATCTTTGGACAGCGGATGAGACAGGGCAGAATCTGAAACGCCTGACCGTTCACAAAGCACGCGACGTGTATCCGCGCTTTTCGCCTGACGGCAAGTGGGTCGCGTTTTCGTCCGACCGCAATGGCAATGACGATGTCTTTATTATTCCGGCAGAAGGCGGAACCGCGAAGCAACTTACGTTTCACAGTGCCACTGACACGGTGCAAGGCTGGACGCCCGATGGCAAAGCGGTGCTGTTTGCCAGTCAGCGCGGCGAAGATTTCATGGGCAAGCTCTATACCGTCAATGTGGATGATTTGAAGGAGCGCAATGCGGGCGCGGATATGGGCGTCTGGGCGACGTATTCACCCGACGGCAAGAAGCTGGCGATCAATCGCAAAGGCCAAACATATTGGCGCAAATACTATCGCGGCTCGTATCAAACCGACGTAACCGTGATGGATATTGCGGCGAAAAAATTCACGGATGTGACTGATTTCAATGGCCTGGATTCGTGGCCAATGTGGAGCCGCGATGGTCATATCTATTTCGTCTCTGACCGCGAGGGCAATGGACTGACGAACCTTTGGCGCGTCGGCGAAAGTGGCGGGAAAGCGGAAAAAGTAACTTCCTTTACGGCAGGCGATGTGCGCTGGCCTGCGATGAGCAGCGATGGCAGAACGATTGTCTTCGAGCATGACTTCGGCGTTTGGAAATTGGATGTGGCAGCAAAGAAAACCGCGCCGATCAAGCTCGACATTGCTGCCGAAACGCAGGAGAACTTAGCCGAAACGCGCGATTTCAATTCGCAAGTGGACGATTACGATTTAGCTCCGACAGGCCGTCGCATAGCGTTTACGATTCACGGCGAAATCTTCACTGCGCCGACCGAAGAAGGCGAATTGCGCCAACTCACCGACAGCCCCTGGCGCGACAAAGACCCGCAGTATTCGCCCGACGGCAAATGGGTCGCCTTTGTTTCGGACCGCAGCGGACGCGAAGAGATTTACGTCATCGCAGCGGATGGGACAGGCGAACCGCAAAAGATTACCGATCAGGATACGCTGAAAAATTCGATGTCCTGGTCGCCCAACTCGAAGGAACTAGCCTTCACGGGTTCGGACAATAAGCTGCGCAAATACAATTTCGACAGCAAGCAAACGGCGGAATTAACTTCGTCGAATTACGGCAACCTCAATGCGCCGATTTGGTCGCCGGACGGCAAATGGCTGGCGTATGCCAAGTCTGATGCGGCGCGCAATAGCGATATTTACCTGCTACCCGCAACAGGCGGCGAAGAACGCAAGGTAACGTTTGATTCCTACACTGACATCAACCCGCGCTTCTCGCCCGATGGCAAAAAGCTCTTCTTCGTGCGCAACGAAAGCGGTGGTTTCGGCGGTGGCGGGGATCGTTCCGGCACCCAGATTTATGTGGTCGCGCTGGAACGTCAGGAGCGCGATCCGAACGAACCGGATGAAACGGCGGAACCAGCCGAGCAACCCGTCGGACGCGGCAACGCGGCTCAACGCAATCAGCCACCGAAAGAAGTGAACATTGATTGGGCGGGGCTGAAACGTCGCACGCGGCAAATCACGCGCATGCCGTTCGGCGCGTTCAACTACGAAGTTGCACCCGACAGCCGCACGATTGTGTTCCTGACCACCGAACCTTCCAATCTGCGCAACATGCCGGTGATCTACTCGATTCAGGACGACGGGCGGCGGCTCACGCGGATTGCAGCAGGCGGTGGCAGCGGTGACGAAGGCGGCGGGCGTGGCGGGCGTGGCGGTGGCTTTGGCGGCGGACTCTCTGGCCTGAGTATCACGCGCGACGGGCGCACGCTCTTCTTCCGCGAAGGCGAAGGGGTATATTCCGTCTCACTTGGCGGAGGCGCAGCGGGCGCGGCAGCAGCGGGACGCGGCGGGACTGGCGGTGACGGCGCACGACGGCGTGTCAGCTTTGTGGCCAAAGTCAAAATTGAAAAGCCCTCCGAATGGGCCGAGATGTTCGATGATGCGTGGCGCACGATGAAATACCGCTTCTACGATCCGCAGATGCACGGCAGGGATTGGGACGCGATGCGTGCCAAATATCAACCGCTGGTCGAACACGTCGGCGACCGCCAGGAACTGCTCAACATCGTCAACGAAATGATCGGCGAATTGAATGCCTCACACACGGGCGCAGCGCCTGGCCCCGGCGGGCGCGATGGCAATGTCACGACCGCGCATCTCGGCGTGGAATTAGAGAGCGACGAACAGGCAGGCCGCTATCGCATCACGCACGTGTACGAAACCGGCCCGGCGGATAAAGACTGGGTCAAAGCCAGCGCGGGCGATTACCTGCTGGCCATCAACGGCAAGCCGGTCAAAGCGGGCGACAACTTCTGGTCGCTGCTGAACAGCACCAATCGGCTCAATCGCAAAGTCGCGGTTACGCTCAACAACAAAGCCAGCGAAGACGGCGCGTGGACGACGCGGATTGAACCGATTGCGATGCAATCCTATAATCAGCTCCGCTATGAACGCTGGGTCAAACAGCGCGGCGAGATGACGGCAAAACTGTCGGGCGGGCGCATTGGCTACTTGCACATTCAAGCGATGGATCAGCCGAGCTTGCGCAAGTTTGAAAAAGAAATCCGCGAGAACCGCAACAAAGAAGCGCTCGTGATTGACCAACGCTTCAACGGTGGCGGCAATATCGAACAGGAGTTGCTGGCGATTTTGGTGCAGCGGCAATATCAAATCTGGCAACCGCGCGGCACCGAAGCCACAGGCCGTCCGTTTGCCGGGTTCTTCGGGCCAAAAATCGTGTTGCAAAACTGGCGTTCAGCGTCGAATGCCGAGATGTTCCCGGCGGGCTTTCGCGCGCTTGGCTTGGGCAAAACCGTCGGTATGCCAACGATGGGCGCAGTGATCGGCACGGGCAGCTATTCGTTAATTGACGGCTCGACCGTGCGCACGCCCGGCGTCGGCGTTTTCCTCGCCGATACCAAACGAACGAACATGGAAAACTTCGGCGTGCAACCCGACATCCTGATCGAAAACACGCCGGAAGATAATCTGGCAGGCAAGGATCGGCAGTTGGAAACGGCAGTGCAGGAGTTGCTGAGAGAACTCGGTCAGAAAAAAGCTGTAGTGCAGAAGTAACTTCATTCTACAAAGTCAATGACCTCTCGCTTGCCTTCGGAAGAGCGAGAGGTCATTGACTTCAATGCAAATTGCGCCTTTTCATTTCTGTTGTATAAGACCTACAATACACGGCGTCTCTTAATTTGCTTGTCTAAGCTTGCTCCTAGAATGGCTTATGGAAAATAAACCTCTTAGTGAAATAAAAAACCGTCGTGATTTTGAAGAGGCTTTCCAAGTAGCTATGAGTGGGGCACATCAAACACTTCGTGCCCTTTGGCATTTTGAAAAGGAGCAGAACTTACCGAAGTCCTATTTGATTGAATTCCATCCCAAAGGCGATGAGTGTTTCAATCACAACTGGACTACAGCGGCGGTTTTTTCAGCGTTAGAAGAGTCTGGCAAGTGGTTTGGCGCTCAGGTAAAACCGACGAAAGATGATTCATTGCTTTACCTAAAACACCTGGAAAAAAGCTATGAAGCAGATTTCATTGTAGATTGTCTCAATCCACGCTTTCTTGTTTTTCACACCCTATCTAATGCCAATGCTACCGACCGCTTCATCTTTGAGCGGTTGACTCAATATCAACCTGAGTTTGATCTTTTCTGGTTCCCTGTCTCAGAGTTGGAGCGAGTGGACGAACGGGAGCAAGTGACAGGTTGGGAAGCTCAATTTGAACCTTTACTAGAAGCAAGTGCCTTCATTGAGGATCAGCCAACAACAAACGAAGAAGGTGCAGGAATTGCTGAAAGAACTCAATCAAAAGAAATCTGTGGTGGCAAAGTAATAGGTAAGTCAGACGACATCCACTTCAGGTGTTAGACGTTGGACTTTACCTTCGCAAGCGCAAAGCCCAACTCTAACACCTGATAACCGTTGTTAGAGTTGCCCCCACAGATTTCAAATCGCGTACACTTCAACTCATTCAATTGGAGACACATTATGAAACGACTCGTAAGTACCTCGATATTGCTGACAATATTGTTTGCCCTAACGTTTGCGGCAGGCGAAAAACGCTTCACTATCGAAGATGCACTCGCCCTGAAAAACGTCGGCGCGCCGCAGTTTTCGCCTGACGGTAAACGGCTCGTGTACACCGTCAGCGAATGGGATCGCAAGGAAAATCGCCGCGTCAGCCACATCTATCTGGTGGCGACGGACGGCGGCAAATCCATTAAACTAACTAATGGCGAAAAGGGCGAATCCGCGCCGCAATGGTCTCCTAACGGTGCGCGCATTGCCTTTCTCGCCGACCGCGATAAGGGCGCGCAAATTTGGCTCATTCATGCCGATGGCGGCGAAGCCGAGAAGCTAACCAGCGAAGAGAACGGCGTGCAAGGCTTCCGCTGGTCTCCCGACAGTAAGCAACTCGCCTTTATTACCCGCGACACGCCCAAAGACAAAGAGGCACGCGAAAAGAAGAAGAAAGACAAGTTCGACACAATCACCGTAGACCGCGATTTGAACTACGCGCACCTCTGGACGATGAACGTCGAAACTAAAGATAAGAAGCGCCTGACCGAAGGCGAGTTTTCTGTCCAGACGCCGCAATGGTCGCCTGATGGAAAATGGCTCGCTTACGCCGCGTCGAAAGCGGGCGCACAGGAAAGCATTTTCACGGACATTTCCAATGATCGTGACAGTGACCTCTTCGTGATCGCCGCGACGGGCGGCACGGCACGCCAACTGACGACCAATCCATCAGCCGACGCCAATCCGCAATGGTCGCCCGATGGCAAATGGATTGCCTACGCCGCGAACACCGATTCCTGGGCTTCGAAAACCGAGGTCATGTTAGTAAGTGTGGACGGTGGCGCGCCTAGAAACGTGACCGCTGACTTTATTGAATCAGCAGGCGGCGGATTGAGTTGGACACCCGATGGCAAGACGCTTTATTTCACCAGCGGCGTTGGAATGTATTCGCACGTATACAGCGTGTCGGTCGCGGGCGGCACCGTTACCCCGATTACAAATGGCAATCGCAACTACGGGCAATTCGATCTGACAGCAGACGGCAAACGCATTGTCTACACGCGCAACGACAGCCGCACGTCCGAAGACTTATGGATCGCGGCTTTAAGCCAGGCTGGCGGTCAGAACGATGCCAAACAACTCACAACGGTCAATCCGCAGGTCAAAGATTTCGCCCTCGCTGAGAGTGAGGTCATCAAGTGGAAAGGCCCCGACAATTTCGACATCGAAGGCGTCCTGCTCAAACCGCTCGGTTATCAAGCGGGCAGGAAATATCCGCTCATCCTAACCATTCACGGCGGGCCGTATGGCAAATTCAGCGACACGTTCAGCGCGCGCAATCAGATTTGGGCAGCGAACGGGTACGCGGTGCTGATGCCTAATCCGCGCGGCTCAACCGGCTACGGCAACAAGTTCACCGTTGCTAATCTTGGCGAGTGGGGCGGCAAAGACTTCCAGGACATTATGGCGGGCGTAGATGCTGTAATCGCGCGGGGGATCGCCGATGCCGATAAATGTGTCGTGATGGGCGGCAGCTACGGCGGGTTTATGACCTTTTGGACGATCTCGCAAACGGACCGTTTCAAAGCTGCCATTGGCCACGCCGCAATCAGCGACTGGTACAGCTTCCACGGCCAGACCGACGTTCCGGGGCTGATGGAATACGGCTTCAAAGGCACCCCCTGGGACGTGCCCGAAAATTACCGCCGCTGGTCGCCGATGACTTATGTGTCAAAAGTCAAAACGCCGTTAATGATCACGCACGGCGAACGCGACATGCGCGTCAACATTCAGCAGGGCGAACAGTATTACCGCGCCCTCAGGAAACGTGGCGTCGAAGTCATTTTCTATCGCTACCCGCGCGAAGGCCACGGCATCCAGGAACCCAATCACGTAATTGATCTGACGGCACGGCAGTTGGAATGGTTTGATTCCCATTTGGGAATTAAGCGGGAGAAACCAGCAGAAGTGAAGGCCGCAAGTGCGGGCAGTACGAACTGAATGGGCGTTGGTGAAGCAGAAAGGCGGAAATAAAGCGTAAGCTATTCCGCCTCTCCTTCGTGCTCTGTGACGTAGTGGGAAAACTTTTCTATTGCGAGTGAGCCAGCGGGAAATTCGGTTCAATGTCTACGGGCACGTCCGTCAGTTTCTCAAAGGCTTTTTGCATGGCGGGACGGATCAGCGCGTATTTGTCGAGCAGTGCTTTGGCTTTGTCATACGAGCCTTCTGCTTCAATCGTCAGAATCTCAGCCGTCAATTTGTGCACAGCGTCCTTGATCTTTGCGGTATCAACACTAAAGGTACCAGTTGCCTCGTTGACCTTAAAAGCGCCTTCATCGAGCAGGTAATTGAATTGCAGCGCGACACCTTTGCCGTGGGCTTCCGTGATGCCAAAACGAACGGAGCGAAAAACGCTGGCCAGAAACGTCGTGTACATCGTGTGTTCCAGCTTTTTGTCCACCTTGTTTTGGTCAATCAGGTATTGCAACGCCCACAGTCCAGTAATGTCGGCTTTGGCCTCTTCTATCGCGGAGTACAAGTCTTTGAGTTGTTGCCGCACGGTCGTGTCTTTGCCGCCGACTTTGATGTTGTGCGGACCGAGGCCATGCATGAGTTCGTGCGCCAAGATGTGCGTGAAAAACGAATCGAAATCCACTTGGGATTGTTGCGCGGCATCAAGCACGACCTTGGAAATCGGGGTCAGCGTCTGTCTGAATTTCGCTTCCTGCACGTTTTTCAGCATCACGCGCTTGGAGCCTTTTTCCTTTACGACGCGTTCATCATTGGGCAAATTGAAGGCCGCTGTCTGCACACCGTTGTTCGCATCACCACTAGCAAACGCTACATCTACCACGCGGATCGGTGATGCCGCGCCGAGTTTGGGATTGCGATACTTTGGATCGAAAGGCAGGTTATTTTCCAGTTCTTGCAACCAGCCGCTGAATTTTTTCAGCTTCTCTGATTCCGCTTCATCGCGCACCGTGACATAGGCTTCAAAGGCGGCTTTGTAACTGAAGAGTTCGTCTTCATAAGTTTCATACGGCCCAAACGTCACATCAATCGGCGCATCCAGTTCCATCCACGCGACATCGCTGGCGTAATAATCATCCGACTTGAGCGCCTCAGCACGTTTCGTCAGGAAGTTTTTCAGCGTGGCATTGGTCGTTAAGTCTGCCGCTTCGCGCAAGAGTTTGGCGGCGGGTTCAAGAAACTCGCGGTACTCTTCACTGTACGGCACCAGCTTGAGCTTTTTATTGGCATCGCGGCGCACGACGGAGAAAAATCCGGTCGCGCGTTTCTGCTCGGCTTCCGGTAACGTCTTGACCCACGACTCAAATTCCTCTTTGGTCATATCGTCGGGGTAGTAATTCGCGTTCTTCGGTTTTTCGTGCGGAACGCCTTCAATGAACGGCTCGTTTTTATCGAGGCGCGACCACGGGCCGACGTTGATGCGGAAGTAATGCAGTTTGGCTTTGCCTTCGGGTGAAGTATCGGCTGCGAGCTTTTTCTGCAACGCTTCGTTGCCGCTCCAGACCTGACGCAGGAAAAGCGGATCAAGCAACTTGGCGGCTTCGATGATTTTCATTAAGGCTTTGCGGTCGCCTTCGGATAACTGCGACATGTCCGCCGTGATTTCCGTTGGCGCAAAGCGGCGAATCTTCGCGTCAAGCGAAGAACTGGCCAGCATCTTGGGTTCTTCTTTTTTGGATGTATCAACCATGCTTGTATTACAACCTGACAACGCCAGGACAAGCAACATGGGGCAAAATCGCAATATAAGTTTCATCAGTGCTATTCCTGACCAAAAGTAAGAATAGACCGCAGATCAAATGGATAAAGCGGATTTTCGCGGGGCTAATCCGCGTTAAGCTGCTTCATCCGCCTCGTCTGCGGTCTATTCGCTTCACGCACCCTTACGCAAAACTAAAGCCTTGCTTCGTGATCGGCAGCGTGCGAATGCGTTCGCCCGTCGCCGTGAAAATCGCATTGCAAACCGCAGGCAGAATGGGCGGGAGCGCTGGCTCGCCCAATCCCGTCGGCGAATTGTTGGATTTCAGGAAATGCACTTCGATAGGCGGAACCTGTGACATCTTCAACATGGGGTGTTGATGATAATTCGATTGCACGACGCGCCCGTTTTTCAGCGAGATTTCCTGCAACAATTCGCTCATCCCATCCACGACAGCGCCTTGCGTCTGATTTTCGGAAGAGAGCGGGTTGATAATCTGACTCCCGATGTCGCCCGCCACCCAGACTTTGTTCACTTTGATTTTTTTGTTGGCACCGACAGTGACTTCGGCGACTTGCGCAAAATAGCCTTGGTGACTGAAATGAAAGCCGATGCCCATCGCCGTGCCCTTCGGCAATTTGCGGCCCCAGCCGGATTTTTCCGCGACGAGTTTGACGACACCGATCATTCGCTCGGCATTCATCACACCCTGCGTCCCTGCAGGCGGCCCCGCACTCAGCAAGTCAAGGCGGAATTGCACCGGGTCTTTGCCAGCGGCATGTGCCAGTTCGTCAATAAACGATTGGAACACCCACGCATAGACGTTGGAACGCGGTGCGCGCAACGCCCCCGTTTTCAATCCGAGCGGCATTACAGAAGACTGCATCAAGAAGTTCGGCACAAAGCGCGACGGGAATTCTCCGCCGTCAATGTTGCCCGAAGCCGTGAAGCGTTCGCCATCACCATACCCAACGAAGTGATCTTGCCACGCCGTCAGTTTGCCCGCGCTGTCTACTGCCCCTTTCAAATACTGGTACCCGCCGGGACGATAATAATCGTGCTGCATATCGTCTTCGCGCGTCCACAATACTTTGACCGGCGCGCTGACCGTCTTGGAAATCCACGCGGCTTCGCACATATAATCGTTATTCAGCCGCCGCCCAAAACCGCCGCCACCACGCACCAAATGCACAGTGATGTCGGTGTCAGGAATACCGAGAATTTTGGACACCATGCCGCGCCCACTGCCCGGCGTTTGGCTGGAAGTCCAAATTTCCATTTTGCCGTCTTTGAAGTGCGCCGTGCAATTTTGCGGCTCCAACGGCGCGTGCGAAATGAAGGGATAGATGTATGCACCTTCGACGACTTTGGCGGCACCTTTGTACGCCGCTTCGACATCGCCGTCTTTACGCAGCGTGCGTGCCGGAGCTTGTTTGGAAAGCTCATCGGCTTTCTTGGCCATGTCTACGCTGTTGGCCGTCGCCCATTTGCCTTCGTCCCATTTTACTTCCAGTTTTTCACGCGCGGATTGCGCCGTCCACCAACTGTCAGCAACGATAGCGACGCCGGGTTCCAAGCCGGGATCAGCCGTCATGAAATTGCCCGTGATCGGTTGGCCTTCGACAATGAAGGCGTGCTTGACGCCTTTCATCGCTTTGATCGCATCAAGGTTCGCGCTGACGGCTTTGCCACCGTACACCGGGCATTTCTGAAACGTGGCATACAACATTCCTGGCACCGTCACATCAATACCGAAAATCGGTTTGCCCATCACGATGTTTTTGTTGTCTATGCCGGGCGAGGGGGTGCCGATGATCTTGTAATCTTTCGGGTCTTTGAGCTTGAGCGTCGCCAAATCTGGCACGGGCAACGCTGCTGCTTTGGCAGCTAATTCGCCGTAGCCTAAGGAACGATTAGAAGCTTTATGCAGGACGCGCCCCGACGCCGTTGCGCATTCGGATGCGGCCACGCCCCAGGTATTTGCGGCGGCGGCGACTAACATTTGCCGCGCGGCACCGCCGACCTGGCGCATGGGTATCCAGTTGCCTGGCGTAGCCGTGCTGCCGCCAGAAAATTGTGAGCCGTATTTGGGATCAAAATCGGCGTGTTCAATTTTGACATCTTTCCATTCGACATCCAGTTCTTCCGCGATCAGCATCGGCAGCATGTTTTTGGAGCTTTGCCCGGTTTCAGGATTTTTCGCCATGATCGTGACGCTACCATTTGGCGCGATGCGAATGAACGAAGAGGGCGCAAGCGCCGGGGCTGCCGGTCGGCCCGGTTGTGCAAGCGCGGTAGCCTTCGGATACAAGCCCAGCATAAGACCGCCCCCGGCTAACGCGGTGACCTGAAGAAAAGAGCGACGATTGAGATTGGTTTTGGTCATTTGTCCTCCTTACTTTTTGCCGCCGTTGCGGGGTAACAGATTCGCGCCCGCGCCCGAAGCTTTCGCCGCTGGTTTGGCCACTGGTTTAGAGTTGCTGGAAACCGTCAACTCTGCTGCTTTGTGAATCGCCGCGCGTACCCGTAGGTACGTGCCACAGCGGCAAAGATTGCCGTTCATTGCAGTATCAATATCAGCGTCTGTCGGCTTCGGATTTTTGGCTAGTAACGCGCAAGCCGACATCATTTGCCCAGCCTGACAATAACCGCATTGCGGCACATCAATTTCCTGCCACGCTATTTGTACCGGATGCGTTCCATCGGTGGACAAGCCTTCCAAGGTTGTAACCTGCGCATTCGCCGCTGCCGACACGGGCGTCGAGCAGGAGCGCACGGCTTTGCCGTTCAGGTGAACAGTACAGGCACCGCAAAGTCCCATGCCGCAGCCGAACTTTGCGCCTTTGAGGTCGAGATCGTCCCGCAGATACCATAGCAGCGGCATGTCAGGATCACCATCGTGCTGTCGTGTGACACCATTCACTTTCAGTTTGATCATGTGAGTGCTCCCAGAGTTTGTAGTTTTACGAAAAATGCATCATTGCAAGGGGGACAGAATAATGTCTTCGCTACCCAAAAGGCAATTGAAACGATAAAGTAGCGGCACGGGAATAAATCAGGTTTCGCTGGATATTTACTCATCAGGAGGAAAATATGAATCATCTCAAATTGCTGCTCGCCGTGGCCCTGCTGGGCGTGGGAGTAGCACTCGCACAAAGCAAACTTGGTCCAAAAGATGCCCAGGCCTTGCCGCCCGCTGATCTTAACCGCATCAACGTGGGTCAGGAAGCACCAGACTTCACCCTGGAAAAAGAAGCGGGCAAAACGGTTACGCTGTCAGATTATCGCGGCCAGAAAACAGTCGTGCTCGTGTTTTATCGGGGGCATTGGTGACCGTATTGCGCGTCTCAGCTTGGAAAGCTGAAATCATTGCTTAAAGACACCCCCAAAGCTCAGGTCGAAATTCTGGCCGTCAGTGTTGACCCCCACGACAAAGCGCAAAATATGCGCGAGAAAATCAATGACAAAGCCGGGCAGGACTTTCCGCTCCTATCCGACATTGACCATCGCGTTATTGATCGTTACGGCTTGCTCAACGAAAAGTCGAAACGCGTTATCCCACATCCCGCCACCTACGTGATTGATCGCCAAGGCATTGTGCGCTGGAAGTTCATTGAGGTGGATTACAAGGTGCGTTCGTCAAATGAAGACGTGCTGAAAGAAGCACTGAAGGCGGAAGCTGGTAAGTGATGAAAGAGAAGGGGAGATGAGGAGAAAGGGAGTGGGGAACAGCCGCCCAATCTCCCCTTCTCTTCATCTCCCCACTCCCTTTCTCCCCCACTCCCCGTTTCCCTCTGTCTTTATTGCCAAATCCCGCCAACAGTGCCATAGTTCGCTTGCCTGTCCTGAACCAAAACTGACGATCTGATTTGCTGATAGAAAGGATTTCTCCATGCTCCGAAGACAGCAAAAATTTGCGCGCGGTGCCGCCTTTGTCACAGCGCGGTTTTGTCTTATTGCGGCGGCGTCCGCGTTACCACGACTCGCTTGATGGCAAACCACGTTTTTATCAATACTGCCGCGCGCACGAAGGAAGCAACGGGCTTATTCACCCGCGACGAATACGCGCAAGTCGCCACGTTCTATGACAAGAATCTACAGCCCACACCGTTGCAGCGCTTGCCAACGCTGGCTGGGACCCTTGGCATTGGCGCATTGTTCGTGAAAGACGAAACCGCGCGAGCCGGTTTGCCCGCCTTCAAAATCACAGGCGTCGCGTTCACCATTGATCGTTTGCTGGCTGCCGGGGAGATCAATTCTGATTCGATCTTAGTTGCCGCCACCGCCGGCAATCACGGTCGCGCTCTGGCGCACGTAGCACGAGATCGTGGCTTACAGGCAAAAATTTATGTGCCGTGTGATGCCGCGCCAGCGCGTGTGGAGGCGATTCGCAGCGAAGGCGCAGAGGTTGTCGTTAGTAGCGGCAATTACGATTTTGCCGTGAGGCAAGCGGCAGACGACGCGAAAGCCAAGGGCTGGATCGTTGTGTCTGATACAGCATGGCCAGGTTACGAGCAAATTCCCCGCTGGATCAAAGCGGGCTACACGCAAGTGATGGCTGAGGCTGAGCGCGAATGGACGACCAGCCCCGATGTCGTGTTGGTGCAGGGCGGAGTCGGTGGCCTGGTTTGTGCGACGTTAAGCTGGCTATGTTGGCGCTATGGCCAGGAGCGCCCGTATTTCATCGTCTGTGAGCCAAGTGGTTCAGCGTGTTTGCAGGAAGCGGCGCGTGCGGGGCAATCTGTCACGCTGGATGATCCACCGCCCACACTGATGGAATGTTTGCGCTGCGGCGAAGCCTCTTCCCTCGCTTTGCCTGTTATTTCCGCCGCCGCAGATGCGTTCGTAGCCATTGACGACGAATGGTGTGCGCAAGCCATGCAAACCTTTGCGCGCCCATACGAGAATGATCCGACGCTTGTGGTAGGCGCTGCAGGCGCTTGTGGGTTGGCGAGTTTGTTGGCAATTCTTCAGGATGAATCATTACTTTCGTTGCGTGCTGACAGTGGCTTGAATTCCACTTCGCGTGTGCTGGTGATTGCGACGGAAGGCGCGACCGATCCTGAGTTATACACTTACGTCGTTGGAGGTAACTATCAAAAAGAGAAATTATGAATAACCAAGAGCAACTGCGCCTGGATGTGGCCTGTGCCTGTCGCATCATTGCAAATGAAAAGATGGATGATGGCATCGGCGGCCATTTGAGCGTTCGCATTCCCGGCACCGATGAATTCTGGACGAATCCCTATCCGTTTTATTTTGCCGACATCCTGCCGGACGACGTCGTACGCGTAGACGCGCACGGCAAAGTGCTGGAAGGCAAGCACGCGGCCAATCCTTCGATTGATTTGCATCCGGCGATTTATACGCGGCGCGTGGATGTCAACGCGATTGTGCATACACATCCGCCCTACCTGACCAGCTACAGCGCGTTGGGGAAGGTGATTGAAATCTACGATCAAGTCGGTTCGTTTCTGTTTGAAGAACAAGCGGTATACAACGAATTTACCGGCACGATTTTTTCTGAGGAAGGTGCCGCACCGATTGCCGCAGCACTCGGCACCAAACGGCTGGCGATTCTGAAAAATCACGGTCTGCTCGCCGTTGGCAGCGACTTGCGTGTCGCCTTAATTGACACGTTGCTGGCCGAGCGCGCTGCCCGCGTGCAAGCCATCGCCGTGCAATTTGGTGCGACCAGCGATGACGTGCTTAGTGCTGACGTAGCGCGGCAAACCAGAGATGCGAACCTTGAAATCGGGCATTATGAAGACACGTGGGTAGCATTGCTACGCGGTTTGCGACGCAGTGATCCCGACTTATTCGCAACAACAACGGCTTGAAATAATCGAAGAGTACGTTGGAGGTCACAATATGCTTGGTCAACAGGGGTTAGCGTACCAGGTTTAGTTAGGCCTCCCGCTCGCCAAGCGAAGACCCCGCTAAACCTGGTACGCTAACCCTGTTGCTAATGTCGTCCGATTCATGCACCCGCCTCAATAGTCAGGAGCCTTTATGACCAGAACAACTCTTTGGCAAATGTTTTGTTGGCTTGCTCTGTTGGCAACAGCAGGTTGGGGGCAGGCACCGCGCGCCTTGGAATTGCCGGATTACTATCGCATCGAAAGTGCCGACAACCCGGTCATCTCGCCGGATGGTCGTTGGGTGGCGTTTGTCCGCAGTTCTCTGATCGAGGCCGAAAATCGCAGGCAGAGCGAAATCTGGCTCGCCGCTACTGACGGTTCCTCCGCTCCTACACGTCTTACCGATCCTGCGTTCAGTGCAACGAATCCGCGTTGGAGTCCTGACGGCAAGTTGCTGGCATTTGTCTCGCGCCGCCGGGTGTCGGGTGTCGCCAGCGAAAGCCCGATTTGGTTCCTGCGGGTGGAGCAAGTCGGCAGCGAAGCGTTTCAGCTTCGGGGTGTTGGCGGAATGCCAATCTTCAGCCCGGATAATCAGTGGATTGCCTTCACGAAACCAACGTCGCCCGGCAAGCAAGCGCCCAAGCAGTACGCATCAGAGTTTGAGCAGCGCGTTAACGAGCGATTCAAAGGCCGGATGGCCGATTGGATGAATTATCGTGCCGATGGACGCGGCTATTTGCCCGATCCACGTGACCCGCTGGCAACGCCACCGGAAGAGCTTTATCTCGTGCCGCGTGCAGGCGGCACGCCAAAGCAAATCACGAAGCTGGGCGTCAACGTGCAAGCGGCAACGTGGCGACCAGATAGCGGTGCGCTGCTTATCGAAGCCAATGCACATCAGCGTGATGAGTATTTGTATGAGAGTGCGGATTTATGGATCGTCACGATTGATGGTCAGACAAAACGATTGACAGATGATGGCTTCGATCACAGTGCATCAACCTGGTCGCCGGACGGACGCTTCGTGCTGTTTCGTCGGCAACAGGGATTGAGCCAGGTAATTCAAGCCAAGCAGAAGCAGGGCGGGCCGGTTGATTTATACCGCCTGCCTGTGGCGGGCGGCCAACTGGAAAATCTGACTGCGGCGTGGGATTTATTGCCCAGCGCGCCGACCGCAAGCGCAAACGGAAAGTTCGTGTATTTCAGCAGCGGTAGCGGTGGCAATACACATCTTTTTCGTGTTCCATCCACAGGCGGCCCAGTCGAGCAAGTGACACAAGGCGAACGAACGTTGAATAGCATCAGCTATTCCAATGCTATGGATCGCATCGCCTATTCATCAACTGATCCTGCGCATCCAGCCGAAATCTTTTCCGCGCGCATTGATGGATCAAATGAAAAGAAACTCTCTGGTGTGAATGATGCGCTTGTCAGTGAAGTTCAATTCAGCCGCGCCGAACGGATTCTTTATCCCAGCAAAGATGGAACGCAAATCGAAGGCTGGCTGTTATTGCCACGCGGCTACGATCCGGCAAAAGGAAAGTATCCGTTGATTCTGAACATCCACGGCGGGCCACACGGCGCGTATGGCAACAATTTTTCATTTCCATTTCAACTGCTGGCGGCGAACGGCTACGCGGTGCTGTACACCAACCCGCGCGGCTCGACCAACTATGGCGAAAAATTTCTGTGGGCGACGTGGGGTGGTTGGGGCGTGCTGGATTACGAAGACGTGATGGCAGGCGTGGAGCACGTGATCAAGCAGTATGCAATTGATGAGCGTCGCCTGGGCGTGACGGGCTATTCTTACGGTGGGTTTCTGACCAACTGGGCCATCACGCACACATCGCGCTTTGCGGCGGCAGTCGCAGGCGCGGGAGGCACGAATTGGCTCAGCAATTACGGCACGGCGGACATGGCACGCACAAAAGAAACCGAGTTTTATGGCGCGCCCTGGGAAGAGACGAGCCGCGAGTTATTGCTCAAGCTCTCGCCCATCGTTTATGCCGGGAACGTAACAACGCCCACCCTGTTCGTGCATGGCGAAGCCGACATTCGCGTGCCGATTGAACAGGCAGAGCAGATGTACATGGCGTTGAAGAAACGCCGCGTACCTGCAAAATTCATTCGCTATCCCGATTCGTATCATGGCGGTTGGACGCCATGGAATACGGTGCATCGCTACTATCAGGAAATGAAGTGGTGGGAGCAGTATTTGAATCGCAAACAAAATGCAGCGCAGTGATTAAAGTGTACAGCAAACTTTCCAGTTTGCGGTTATCTCTACTAACGGACTGCTGTGAATGTCATCAGCAAACTGGAAAGTTTGCTGTACATCTTTTGCTGTACATATAAGGAGGAAGCTATGTGTAGCCCGATAATAAAAAGTTTCTTTGTCATCTCTCTCATCGTAATTTGTTCTTTCTCGCTTTTCGCCCAAACCAACAAATTAACAATCAACGACATTTTCCATCTCGAACTTGCCGCCGATCCGCAAATTTCGCCAGACGGCAAACAGATCATTTACGTGCGTCAATTCGCGGACATAATGACTGATAAACGCTATTCGAATTTGTGGATCATTAATTTCGACGGTTCGGACAATCGCCCCATTACGACGGGCAATTTCAATGACACGAATCCGCGCTGGTCGCCCGACGGCAAGCAGCTTCTTTATGTCTCAAGTCGTGATGGCGCAGCGCAAATTTATCGGCGTTGGATGGATTCGGGGCAAACGGCGAAGCTTACGAATTTGACGCAAGTGCCTGCTGGCGTGACGTGGTCGCCCGATGGCAAATGGCTGTCATTCACCATGCTCGTGCCGGATACGCCCGCTTCGATCATCAAAATGCCTGCGCCGCCCGAAGGCGCGAAATGGGCGGAACCGGCGAAGGTGATAGACAAGCTTGTCTATCGCTTCAATGGCGCAGGCTATTTGAAACCTGGCTACACGCAGTTGTTTGTGTTGCCTGCAGAAGGGGGTACACCACGTCAGCTTTCCGGCGGCAAATTTCAGCACGGCGGATTAGCCTTTCGCTCAAGCGATGCGGTGTGGACGCCAGACAGCAAAGCCTTGCTGATCTCAGCGAATCGCAATGCCGATTGGGAACTCGATCCGATCAATACAGACCTCTATGAATTTTCTGTCGCGGATGGTGCGGTCAAAGCGTTGACGGCGCGCAAAGGCCCGGACGGCGCGCCCGAAGTTTCGCCCGATGGAAAATTCATTGCCTACACCGGCTTTGATGACAAGCTGCAAGCCTACGAAGTGACGAAGCTTTATGTGATGAATCGAGATGGCAGCAATGCACGGTTGATTACCGGTAGCTTTGATCGTGATGTTGGCAGTCCACGCTGGGCAGCGGATGGCCGTGGCCTTTACTTTACGACCGCCGATCAAGGCAATACGGGGCTGTACTTTACGACGCTGGACGGCAAGGTCAAGCAGATCGGGCGCAATCTCGGCGGCGGGTTCAATGCCGGAGGTGGTGCGCCTACGTTTACCGTCGCCAGCAACGGCGCTTTCGCTACGACGTACAGCCGCCCTGATGTGCCGGGCGACATTGCGGCAGGCTGGTTGAATAAAGGCGAGTTGAACGTTCTCACGACGGTGAACGCCGATGTCTTCGCTGGCAAAGCACTCGGTCAGGTCGAAGAGATTTGGTACGAATCTTCTAAAGATAAACGCAAAACGCACGGCTGGATCATCAAGCCGCCGAACTTCGATCCCGCGAAAAAATATCCGTTGATTCTGGAAATTCACGGTGGGCCACACGCGAATTACGGCGACCGCTTTGATCTGGAAAAACAATTAATGGCGGCCAGTGGCTATGTCGTGCTGTATACGAACCCGCGCGGCTCGACCAGTTACGGCAAGGAGTTTGGCAACCTGATTGACAAGGCTTATCCGGGCGATGACTTTTATGATTTGAACTCCGGCGTAGATGCAGTCATTGCCAGAGGATATGTGGATACCGAGCAATTGTATGTCACGGGCGGCAGTGGTGGTGGTGTGTTGACGTGTTGGATGATTGGGCGCACGCCGCGATTTCGCGCGGCAGTCACGGTGTATCCGGTCATCAATTGGTATAGCTTTGTGCTGACGTCAGACATTGGCAATTGGACGGTCAATCATTGGTTCCCCGGCTTCCCTTGGGATCACGTCGAACATTACGAAAAGCGCAATCTGCTCTCAGTCGTAAAGAACGTCAAAACACCGACGATGGTCTTGACGGGCGAAGCGGATTACCGCACGCCGATGTCCGATTCAGAGCAGTATTATCAAGCCTTAAAGCTACTTGGCGTCGAAAGCGTGCTGGTGCGTGTGCCGGATGAACCGCACGGCATCTCGGTGCGACCGAGCCATCACATGTCGAAGATTCTGCACATCATCGGCTGGCTCGATCAGCATCGAAAAGCGCCGGAACAACGCGCGGGGAGATAATCAAGCAGGGGAGAAGGGGAGAACGGGAGTGGGGGAGATATTGGTCATTTGCCTTTTCCCCTCTTCTCCCCTTCTCCCCTTCTCCAAAACAGCCCCAATGAGAGCCACATGAAAAGCCACAAACAATTTTTGACCGCAATCCTGATTTTATGGGTGACTGTTGGGGCGCTGGCACAAACGAAACCTGCGTCGAGTTTGCCGGACAAGCTCACGAATGCGGAGTTCGCGCGCTTAATGACAGAGATGTCCGAACCCGGCGGTGACTTTCTGTCGGACAATTTGATCTCGAACGAGACGGCCTATTTGCCGGTGTTAGCCAAGCTGAAAGAATTAAATGCGACGGGTGGCGCGTACATTGGCGTCGGGCCGGAACAGAACTTCACCTACATCGCGAAAATCCGCCCGCGCATCGCCTTCATCCTCGACATCCGGCATCTGGCCGCAACACATCACTTGTTGTACAAGGCGCTGTTCCATTTGTCGCCGGAGCGCGGGCAGTTTTTGGCGCGTTTGCTGAGCCGCCCGTTGGCGCAAGACAACCCGCTGGCCGCGAATGTCGCGGCGCAGGAAATGTTGGAGTATTTTGTGCGCGCCAAAGCGGATGAAGCCTTTTATACGGCAACACTGGCGGAGGTGCGCAAAACCATTGAGAAAGATTTTCAGATCAAGCTGACTGCCGCCGATCAGAAAGAATTGGAACACGTGCTGCACAGCTTCAAGGCGGATGGCCTGGAGATTTCGTTCCGCTTTGGCGGCGGTTGGAGCTACTTTCCGACCTTGCGTGAAATCGTGGCGCAAACCGATACGAACGGAAAGTCAGGGCATTTCTTAGGCAGCGCGGAAGATTATGACTTCGTGCGCCAATTGCAGATGAAGAATCTGGTCATCCCGATCACAGGCGATTTCGGCGGCAAAAAAGCCTTGGCGGCGATTGGCGATTACCTGCGCAAAAACGGCGTGACTGTGACCGCGTTTTATCTGTCGAACGTCGAGCAATATTTGTTCGGCGATTACACCTTCGGCGCGTTTGTGGCGAACGTCAAGAAGCTGCCAATCAATGAGCAGAGCCTGTTTATTCGCTCCGTGCTGGATCGCTACGATCATCCGACGCACGCGTCAGGGCATCTATTTACGATGTTGCTGCAACGCATCGGCGTGTTTGTGAAGGATTACGACGAGGGCAAGTATAAAGATTATTACCAGCTTGTGATTACGAATTACATTGGCGTGGGCCGATAGTGACCACAGACATTGTCCATTGTCACTTGTCCATTTTCCATTGTATGCAGAGGCGGTTTACCTCCCTTACATACAATGAAGAATTGAAAATGGAAAGTGGATAATGATGCCGCCTTTCAATGAGGAGAGTCCTATGAAACTTGTTCGCTCTTTGCTTGTTCTTTTTCTGCTTTCACAATTTGCCATCGCGCAAGACGCGCCGTTGCAGGGCTTTGACGACTATGCCAATCAAGCCTTGAAAGCCTGGGACGTGCCGGGCGTGGCGATTGCGATTGTCAAAGACGACAAGGTCGTGTTCGCCAAAGGCTACGGCGTGCGCGAACTCGGCAAAGCGACGCCGGTCAACGAACGCACGATGTTTGCCATCGGCTCGGCATCGAAGGCGTTCACGGCGGCTGCGGTTGCGATGCTCGTGGATGATGGCAAGCTGAAATGGGATGATCCCGTAACAAAGCATCTGCCGTTCTTTCAGGTGTATGACACGTATGCTTCGCGCGAAATGACGGTGCGCGATTTGCTCTGTCATCGCAGCGGGTTGGAGCGTGGCGATTTGCTGTGGTACGGCTCGGCCTACAACCGCGATGAAATCATTCGCCGCGTCCGCTACTTGAAACCAAGTTGGAGCTTTCGCAGCAATTTCGGCTATCAAAACATTATGTATCTGACGGCGGGGCAAGTCGCTGCCGCCGTGTCGGGCAAAAGCTGGGACGACTTTATCAAAGACCGCATCTTCAAACCGCTCGGCATGACGACCAGCAATACGAGCATCAACGATCTGAAAAGCCTCGACAACATTGCGACGCCGCACTCCAAAATAGACGAGAAAGTGACGACGATCTCGTGGCGCAACATTGACAACATCGCGCCAGCGGGTTCGATCAATTCCAATGTCGTCGAGATGGCGAATTGGGTGCGCTTGCAACTCGGCGAAGGCAAGTTCCAAAGCAATCAACTCATCAGCTCCGGCGCGGCGAAAGAAATGCACACGTCGCATACGATCATTCGCATGGAGCCGCCCTGGTCGCTGTTCTATCCCGAAGCCCATTTTCTGAACTATGGGCTGGGCTGGTTCTTGCACGATTACAAAGGCCGCAAGGTCGTCGAACACGGCGGCAACATTGACGGGATGAGCGCGCTGGTCACGATGATGCCGGAGGAAAAACTCGGCGTCGTGTTGCTGACCAATATGAACGGCACGCAATTGCCGCACGTATTGATGTATCGCGTCTTCGATGCATATTTAGGTGTAAAGTCGCAAGACTGGAGCGCGAGCCTGCTCAAGACGATGAAGACGTTTCGCGCGCAGGCCGAAGAAGCCGCGAAGAAACAGACCGAAGCCCGCGTCAAAGACACCAAGCCATCGCTTGCACTCGCCCAATACGCAGGCACATATCAAGACGAAATGTATGGCGAATTCAAAGTGACCGAAGCCAAGGGCAAGCTCACGGCAAGTGTTGGCCAAGCCTTCAATGGCGAGCTTGCACATTGGCATTACGACACGTTCCAAGCCACGTGGCGTGATCCAACACTGGGAAAAATGCTCATCACCTTCACGCTCAACGACCAGGGCAAAGTCAGCGAAGCCAAAGTGCCGGGCATCGCCACATTTCGCCGCGCGCCGGACAAAGCGCCCGCTGCTGCCGCGATTGCGATGAACGAAGCCGACCTGATGAAGTTCGTCGGCAAATACACAGTGCAAGGTACGCCTATTGACATCAGCGTCGAAATTGTCGGCGGCAAGCTGAAAGCCACCGTGCCGGGGCAGCCCGTCTATACGCTGACGCCTGTTGCGCCGACGCGCTTTCAAATCGAAGGCGCTCCGGCAGGCTTCTTTGTTGGCTTTGAAGTCGCGGACAGCAAAGTGAAAAGCGGCGTGTTGGAACAAGGGCCAGGGCCGAAAATGAATTTGGTTCCGAAACAATAACTTTTGCGAAGGAGGATTTATGACCCGTTCAATCTGCACATTTCTAACGCTTTGCTTGTTGCTCGCCGCAACGGCATTAGCACAACCCAAACCGCGTCTGCTCGACAAAGAAACGTTCATGGACATGGAATCCGTCGGCGGTACGAACATCTCGCCTGACGGCAAACAAATCGTGTTCACCCGCACCTGGGTGGACAAAGTCAAAGACCAATATCGCAGCAATCTCTGGATTGTCGAAAGCGACGGCTCACGCGTGCGCGAATTGACGACCGGAGATCGCGGCGACTCTTCGCCTGTCTGGTCGCCAGATGGCAAGCGCATTGCTTTCCTTTCTGACCGCGACGGCACAGCGCAATTGTTTGTGATGTACGTGGACACGAAAGAAATCGCGCAACTCACACATCTGGAACAAGCGCCCAGCAATATCAAATGGTCGCCTGACGGTAAGCAAATTGCCTTCACAGCGTTCGTGCCGGACAACGATCTGATTCTGAATATCAAGTTGCCCGAACGTCCGCGCGGTGCGCAATGGGCAGCGCCTGCCGTGCTGGTGGATCGCTTGTCGTGGCGCGCTGATGGACGCGGGCCAACGCCGAAAGGCAACACGCATGTCTTTACGATTGACGCGGTGTTGGGTGGCACACCGCGTCAACTCACCAGCGGTAAATACAATCATCAAGGCTTTGATTGGGCAGCCGATGGCAAGACGATGTATGTGTCTGGCCTCCGCAAAGCCCGAAGCCGAATATCAACGCGGCGACAGTGAAATCTATGCGGTGGATTTGGCTTCGCTCGAAATCAAACCGCTCACCGACCGCAGAGGCCCAGACGGCTCACCGCAAGTTTCGCCCGATGGCAAATGGATCGCGTATGTCGGCTACGATGACAAGTCATATACAAGTCACTTGGCGAGTTTGTATTTGATGAGCAGCGATGGCAGTGGCAAGAGATTGCTGGCCAGCAATCTCGACAGTTCGCCACAGAATGTGGGTTGGTGGGCGAACAGTCAGACGGTCTTTTTCACCGTCGAATCCAAAGGCAAAACCGATCTTTGCTGGGTGACGCTGGCAGACGGCAAAGTGAACAAAGCTTCGACCGGCACGATTCTGTCGGGGGCCTCTGCAACCAATCGAACCGGGCAATTCGCGGCGATCAGCAGCACGCTCACGGAACCCGGCGCAGTGGTGACATTCAATCCCAATCAGCGGCAAGGCGATGTACTCAAAGCCACCAAGCTCGTGGATGTGAACAGCGATGTGCTGGCCAACGTCAAGCTCGGTGCTTGGGAAGAGCTTTGGTACACGTCGAAAGACAATCTGAAAGTACAAGGCTGGCTCGTTAAGCCGACGAATTATGAGGCAGGCAAAAAATACCCGATGGTGCTGTGGATTCACGGCGGCCCGTGGTCCATGTATTCGACCGCGTGGAATTGGGCGTTTCAGAATTTTGCGGCCAACGGCTACGTGGTATTGTTCACAAATCCGCGCGGCTCAACTGGCTACGGGCAGGACTTCGTCAACGGAATTCAGTATTCGTACCCAGGCAAAGATTACGATGATTTGATGGCGGGCGTAGATGCGGCGCTGGCGAAAGGCTTTGTGGATGAACGCAATCTGTTCGTCTGCGGCGGCAGCGGCGGCGGCGTGTTGACAGCCTGGATTGTCGGGCATACGGATCGCTTCGCGGCGGCGGTTTCGATGCGCCCGGTCATTAACTGGCATTCGTTCGTTGGTGTGACTGACGGCCCAAGCTGGTACAACCAATTCCAGAAATATCCGTGGGAAGACCCGATGGAATTTGCCGTGCGCTCGCCGCTACATTACGTGGCAAATGTCAAAACGCCGACGATGGTGATGACGGGCGAAGCCGATTTGCGCACGCCAATGGGGCAAAGCGAAGAATATTACCGCGCGCTGAAAATGCTCAAGAAAGAAACGTTATTAGTGCGCATGCCAGATGAGTTTCACGGCTGGCGACGGCCTTCGCGTCAATTGGCGCAGCAGCTTTATCTGATGGCTTGGTTCGAGAAATACATGCGCAAAGACAAGGCCGTTAGCGATAAAGCCGCAAGCAACGATTGACGCTTTCGCCTTAACTTGTTCTTGGCTTCCTACCTACCAGCGTGAGGAGCCGATTTTGTTTACGGACGAATAAAAAGCTCTTCACTATTCCAACAGGAAAAGGGGAAAATATTGCTCGGACGATAATTGCCGAGGCGTTGGTGGGCGGCGGAAATGATGTGCCGGGAAACAATGGGGATGATCGGCATTTGCTCAGCCATCAGTCGCTGGATTTCTCGAAACTGTGCCTGGCGTTGGAGCAAGCTGGATTCACGGGCTTGCCCCAGGGCTAACTCGTTGATTTGCTTTTCCCACGGCGTGGCAGGGGTTGCTTGCCGGGGTGCCCATTGATGCGAGGCGGAATCACTTTGCAAAAATGCGCTGTAAGAAGAAGGCTCCGTATCAGTGACTGTCAGCCCCATTAAAATCGCGTCATACGCAAAGGTCTTTTCCCAACATTCCATTACTGCCTGCGTCTCCAGCGGAGCCACTTGCATTGTGATACCAAGTTTGGCGAAGTCTTGCTGCATCACCGTGGCCATTTGTTTGCGCAATTCATTTTCTGCTTGCACCAATAAAGTGAACTCCACCCGCTGGCCTGCCTTGTCATACAACTCGGAGCCACGCGCGACAAAGCCCGCCTCTTGCAACAAAGCGCGCGCGCGATTCAGATCATAATCGGCGCGTGGCAAATCGCTGGCCACCCAGGCGCGATTGCCCGGCGAAACAAAGCCATAGAGCGGCGTTGCCAATCCGCGCAGCGTCGTGCGGGCGAGGGCGTCCCGATCTACGGCGTGGGCCAGCGCGCGCCGAAAGCGGGCATCAGCAAACCAGGCCTGTTTGTGGGGATCGCCCTTGTCATGATTCAAATTGAACCAGAAATAATCGGTACTCAAGCCCGGCCCAACATCATACGCGCGAGCGGCCCCGGCGGCAGATTGCAACGTAGCGAAATCGCTGGCTCTGATGCGATCCGCCAAATCAAGCGTCCCCTGGGTTAGGCGCAACAGCGTATTATTGGCATCGCTGATGGCCTCTAACGTGATCCGGTTCAGATACGGTAACGGCGTCCCGCTGGCATCTTTTTTCCAGTAATGCGGATTGCGTTTGAGCTTGAGAGACGTGCCGGGTTGCAACGCCTCTGGTACAAACGGCCCGGCAGTCACAATGTGCTCCAGCGGCTCGCTCAAGCTCCAGGCGGAAGATAAGGTTCCTTGCTGAAATGCAGAGTCTAAAATGTGGCGGGGCAACACCGGCAAATTCATCAGGTAACTTTCTGGCGCGGCAACTTTTTCCGGGAAGGTTAATTGTAAGGATCGAGTATCTGTCGCGGTGGCCTCGATGGACTTGCCCTGCACCAACAAGGCATCGCGCAGCAGCGGTACGGCGGTTCGCTTGTCATACAGCGCGCGCAAGGTAAACACTACGTCATCTGCTGTCAATGCCTGGCCATCGGAAAACTTCAAGGCCTCGCGGAGGCGCACTGTAACCGTTTTACCATCCGGTTCCGCTTGCCAGCGTTCGGCCAGTGCGGGTGCCCAGGTCTGCGTGTCATGATTGAAGTCCACCAGCCGCGCGTGCAGCAAATACAAATTTACCAGCAAGGACGACTCATCGGCCAGCAGCAGCGGATTAAGGGTTTTCGGCAACGCCGTCAAGCGGACACTGATTTCTCCGCCGCTCGTGCCAAGCGTGCGCTCACGTGCGGCGCGTGAAGTGGTCGTGGTTAGGGGAGAAGGCTGGCGGCAGGAAACAAGGAAAAAACAGGCGATGATCATTGCTACAGGTAGCAGGTGAGATACTTTACGCATAAGTTTCCTCTCCGTTGCTGGTTTATTGATAGAGGAGAGGATACAGGATTCTATCCAGCAGGGAAACGTAGTTGATTACCTCAGCCTGGAATTGAAAAAAACAAAAAAGGTCTCAATCAAGTGAACACCTGATTGAGACCAGCTAGTTTGGTTGCGTTAGAGGAAGGGAAATATTTACTTGATAGTAATACCTACCTGATTGGAAATCTTTCCATCTACCTTTAATGAAACCTTTGTTTGGCCACTGCCGCTCAGACTGGTTGGCAGCAGCAAATTCACCTGATCCAGCCCGGCGAACTCGCCTTGTGCGCCCGCGTAATCAACCGCAAGATTGAGTCCGCCAACCTGTGCCTGTACATCAGCCGTCCCACTGCGGAACCGAATGCCCGTGCCGAAAAGGACTAAATAGACACGCTCAGATGTCACACCAAGATCAATCGCCGCGTCTAACGGTGTGATGATCTGCGTGCCGTCGGCTTTCACTCTGACGGCGAGTCCCGCTGCAATGCCTTGCCCGCTCGCATCAGTAGAGAATAATCCCGGCGCAACGGCATTAATCTTGACGGTTCCCTTGGCAATTTCGTTGTTGCCATTGGTAATCGTCAGCGCAGCATCGCCCGTCGCCGTACCATTCGGAACCAGGAAGTTGATCTGTGTAGGTGAAACGTAGAAAAGCGGCGCGAGTCGTTTCACCCCCAGGTTATCCGTGATAGTCACCGAGATTCCGGCAAGTACTGTTGGTAAAGGTTGCGAAATAGCCCCTTGCGTGGAACTCGCTAGCCCCGTGCCAAAGACGGAAACGATGCCGTCACTGGTCACGCTATTGCGATCATAGCTTGCCCCCGAAACCGTCGTCGCTGTGCTTTGCGCCGACGCATTGCAAGGAGCGCAGATAGTAGCGCAGGGAACGCCCGTGGGGTAGCCACCGCCGACTCCGGCCAATAACCCTAGCTCAGTACGTGCTCGGTCACCTGGCGTTTCGATGCGGTTGACCACAACATCGGTGATAACAATTGACGTTTTGCCGCCCGTGTTCGCCACTTCTACGCCAAGTTGATTGCAGCCATTTAACGTCGAAGCGACTGTTTTGCTGAAGGCTAAGGTGAGTAGCTTGGTTCGGCTGCCTGCGCTGCCTGCCGCGTCACTCATAGGAATCAGTGCTCCGACACTCAGTTGCCCGTTGCCAGTGACAAAACGATTGTTGAGGAAGAGCGAAACATTTGAATGCAGCGAGGTGACGCGCCAGCCGCCCGCTTCGGCAGTGAAAAGCCCTAATTGCTGTCCGTTGCTGCCATCCGCATTTTGCAGGAACAAGCGCACGGTACTGCCGACATTGCCGGAGCCTGCCAGCACGAAATCCAGCTTCTGCACGCTATCCGTACAGGACACGGCTTTGATCGTGCGGCCAGTAGCGGAGACCGCCAAGCCCTGTAAGGTAATCCCGGTAGACACACCCGTGAAACTGCCAACGTCAACGGACGTTCCGCCAAATGTGCTGGGACTCACATCAAAGACCTCGACGCCACTAGCAGGCGGCGATACCACGTTGAAGCTCAGTCCCTGCTTCAAGAGAAATAGATCGCCGTCCGGTAAGAAAGGCGATTTAAGAAAGCCGTGTGTTGCCAATGGTGCAGTGAATTTCAATTGATTACAACTGCCATCTACATTGGTGATGATCGTGCCGGGGCCAACTTGTCCGACGGGATTCCCGCCATTGCCTGTTCCGCCCGGTGTAGTCAGACAAATCTCTGCTCCCACGCCCACCCCGGAAAGCACAACACCAGGTAGAATTGTGAGCGTCACGCCGCCCACGGTAATTGATCCTGGCGTATTCACAGTGGCCGCGATGAAGGCCGTCACCTTCCCGCAAATATTCGTAGTTGTGTTGACGTTCACCGCGATGGAACTGGGCAGAATGATCTGACCGGATGCATTCAACGTCGCGTTCAGGCACAGATTTGCGCCTACCGTGATCGTCTCGGAACCAGCTAGTTGACTGCCTATCGCAATCGGTAGCGTTGTCCCGCCAAGCGTAATAAATCCTGGCGCTGACGCCGTAGCCGCTTGATAAGCATCCACTTTCGCGCACAGGTTAACAGCGAGAGTCGGACTGATGCTAATTGAGCTTGGCGCAGTAATCTGTCCTGAAGCATTGAGCGCCGCGTTGAGACAAACATTTGCGCCGACATTGACCAGACTTGCGCCGGTAATCGTTCCGCCCGGAACAATCGGATAGGTCACGCCATTGATCGTAATGGCATTGGAAGAAATTGCCGAAACGACACCACAGACATTCACGTTTGCCGCTACCTGCGCGGTAATGGAACTGGGCCCCTCAATCTGCCCTGACGCATTTAAGGTCGCAGTAAGACAAGCATTAGCACCGACATTGACCAGATTTGCGCCGTTAATCGCCGCCCCGGAAGCGAGTGGATAAGTCACTCCATTGATCGTGATCGAATTCGAAGAAAGCGCCGACACGACCCCGCAAACATTGACGGTTATGGGTGCGGTTCCCTGTAAGGAAATCGAACTCGGTGCCACAATCTGGCTTAAGCCATTGAGCGCGGCATTCAAGCAAACATTGGCCCCTACTGATGCTTGATTGATCCCGTTAATATTTACCCCTGGTGCAATAAAGTACGTAGTCCCGTTGATCGTAATGGAGTTGGATGTAAGCGCCGATACCGTCCCACAAATAGAAGCTGACAGGACTTGCCCCAGGGCCACGATTTGGTTAAGAGGATTGACCTGTGCGCTGAGACAAACGTTTGCGCCAACTGTTGCTTGATTGATGCCGAGCAGCGTGACTCCAGGAACAATAGCGTAAGTAGTCCCGTTGATTGTAATTGAATTTGCGGAGAGCGCCGAGACAGCGCCGCAGACAAATACACTGGTCGTCGCCTGAGTTGTAATGGCATTCGGCGTGGTGATTTCCCCCAAAGTATTTAGGGTCGCAGTGAGACAGATATTGGCACCAACATTCGCTTGTGTCAGTCCATTGAGGAGGGTTCCGCTGGCAATCGGAATAGTAACCCCGTTGATGGTGATTGAATTGGCAGAGACTGCCGAGAGTAGCCCGCAAGTGCTCAATGTGGGAACGCCATTATTGACGCTTATGTTTCCTGCGGTGATAACTCCATTCGCATTCACGGTGGCGGTAAGCGCCAAATTTCCATTCGCCCCGACTAGATTTGTGCCGGTCAAAGAGGTGCCGGGCAAAATCGGATAAGTTGTTCCATTGATGGAAATGGAGCCAGCGGTGTTGGCTCCGGGGGCGACATATCCGGTGACTGTCCCACTGATATTCACCAATGCTTGACCCTTGGTTGATTGAGACCAAAGCAGCATCGTCAGACAGAGGACGATGAGCTGGCTGATCACGCCAAATTGTTGTGTTATGGATATTAACTTCTTTTCCATTGCTATTCGCTCCTTCCCCTTTGGGAGTAAAACAAAAATCTTCCTGGTAACCGTGAGGAGTTCGGTCTCAAGGTCAGTGGTGTCTCAGCCATTGTGAGCTGACGGGCTTCTGCTATTGCAACGCTCGCGCCAGGAGTTTGACCGGGCAAAACCTTCGACCACATGAATAATGAGTGTCGTTGTTGGCAGCAGGGGAAAAGGATGTATGGATAAATTGCAGTCGGGTACAAGACCACGTATGAATTAACTGCAAATGTACCGAAATCTTCGGCACCAAACAGTCGCTTGAACTGGCCTTGCGCTTCACATAAAAGTCGTGCTTCAGGTGTCATAAGCTGCTGACCTTTGTCCGTCTCTTTTTTATCCAACACTGAATCATTATGAATGGTAGAGTTGAGAAATTCTTGACCTTGCCATTCTTTACGCCGGATTTTTATTGTGCGGCTAACTGCTTCAGAAAGAAGGTTTTTTCGTGTGAAATGATGCGACCACCTAGCCTGTTTCTCGCAACGCTTGCCCGCCTCAAGAATTCCTCAAGGGGGATTGGTAAAATCCGTCTTGCAGCTATAAAAGCTGGCTTATTAACCAACTGTTCTGTCGTTGTCCACCCCTTTGACAGGCTGCTCCGGCAACTCGACAGGCTAAATTTCTGGAGGTATTTATGAAATTTATTTCTTTCGCAACAGGAGCGGTCTGCGCCACGCTTTTGGCGACCACTGTAAGCGCACAAACGAGTTCCAGTTCGACGAATGCTCAAGCAAGCGGGTCGGTGCAAACTGGGCAAAGCAAGGCGACGGTAGCAACAAGGCAGGAAGCCAACGTTGCAGCACAACAAGGAAAGGCGAACGCAAAGGCGGAAGCCCAAGCGAATAATAATGCCCGTGTTAATACCGGCGGAGCCAATCTCAATCTGGCGCAGGGGACGCAGCTTCAGGCCATGTTGAAAAATACGCTTGACAGTAAACAAGCAGAAAATGGGCAACAATTTCTTTTGAAAACAACGAAAGACATCAAAGCCGAAGGGCAGAACGTGATCAAAAAAGGCTCCACGTTGGTGGGACACGTTGTTACCGCACAAAGTAAAGCCGAAGGTAAGGGGCACTCCGAGTTGACGTTGATGATTGATGGCATCCAGCAAGGCAATCAGATGATTCCGCTGCAAGCCGTTTTTGTCGGAATGATGCAACAAACCGTACAAGCTATGGGCGATTCTGAGATCAGCAGTGCCATGCCACCGATGGCCACACCACAGCGCAGTTCTGGAGGCGGGGGACTGCTCGGCGGGGGCGGCGTAGTCGGCGGGGCGACAGGGGCCGTGAATAGCACCCTGGGTGCGACCAGTCAGACCGTAGGAAGTATTGGCAGCAGCACGCTCGGCGCGGGCGGCACGCTCTCAAATACGACCAATGGCACGCTCTCGACCGCGAGCAGTGTCACCGATGCGGGCGCACTTAATGAACCCGGGCGCATGTTGTTCAGTTTACAGAATGGCCTTACCGCCACCACTTCCAGCCGTTTGTCCGGCGCGACGGAATTTAATCGCATGGGCAAAGACGTGAAGTTAGAAAAAGGAACGGAGTTCGTGCTTGCAGTTACCGGCAGTAGCAGTGCTTCGACCACTCGCTGAAGCCTGGCCTGTGCCTGTGTGCAATTTTCGGTTCGCGTGAGGAAAGATAACCATGCAACTCATTACCGATAAAATCTCGCTTCCGAACGAGCGTCCCCACGTTTCACGGACGCGGCTGCTGGAACTCTTACGTCGCAGTACAGCGACCTATTCCACGACGATCATCAGTGGGCGCACAGGCACAGGCAAAACACTATTGGCCGTAGACTTTGCTTACCAATGTAGGCGGCGTGTGGCTTGGTATAGCGTTGACGCGACCGACAAAGATCCGCGGTTTTTCTTTCGGTATTTGCTGGAAAGCCTGCGACAAATCCGCCCTGATTTGCGATTTCCCTCGTTGGCGACGCTGGGAGGAACTTGTGCGGAAACAGGGCTGGAACAACTGGCGGAATCTATTATCTATGAACTACAAGAAGGCGAAGCCGCAGAACCGATCCTTCTTGTCATTGATGACCTGCATTTAATTTATGATGAACCCTGGGTGCTGCCGTTTTTCAGGCGATTCATCCCCCTGCTGCCGTCGGATATTCACTTGTTACTGTTGGCTCGGAGCGTTATTCCCATGCCTTTGTGGCGACTGCGCTCCAAACAAAATCTGCTGACCCTGGATGAAGGGGGGCTGGCGTTTACACAGGAGGAGGCGACGACCCTCTTTGCCGCTCGCGGCCTGGGCACGAAACAGGCACTGGATGCCCTCCAACTTTCCCGGGGCCGCGCTTCGGTGATGGACGAACTGGCGCGACAAATGAGTCATCGCACAGCGTCTGACGACATGGAAGCACCGAGTTTGCAACGTTGGCCCTCTTTGGTTGCAGCTTGATTCTTTGGTGAGCGGGACAGACATTTCCGGGAGCCTGCGGTGTGCTATGCTACCTGACCCATCCGATTCTGCCCGAGAGGAATTCTATGTGATGAGTGAGGAGCTATGCTCGCCGGATTCTTCCCCGCTCCTGCCGCCTGTTGCAGCAGGGCGCACCAAACCCTTTTTGCTACGCACGAAACTGCTGCTGCCTCGCGCCGTTCCTGAACTATTGCCACGCCCGCGTCTGCTCGAACGCTTGCGCGCTAATTTGGCCAAGCCGGTGACGCTGGTGACGGCGAATGCCGGTTCCGGGAAAACAACGTTGGTGGCGGAATTTGTGCGCCATCACGCACCAAATTTTGTATGGTATCAGCTTGATCAAACCGATGCGGAACCAACGGTGTTTCCGGCGTACATCGCCGCAGGGATTCGGCAGAAGATTCCAGGATTCGGGGAAAACACCTTGGCGTATCTCCAGCAGGCCGCAGATGAAATCGTGCGCCACCCAGAACGCGTCGCGGATGTTTTGATTAACGAAATGCTGGAGCAAGTCGAGCAGCGGCTGACGCTCGTACTGGATGATTATCATCATCTGGGCGTAGATTCGGCGGTGCATCGCATTATGGATCGGTTGTTGGCCTATACGCCGGATGTGTTGCATATCATTATTATTTCGCGCGAAGTGCCGCCGCTGAATTTAACGCGGTTGCGCTCACAATCGGCGCTGACAATTATTGACCGCGAAGAAATGTTGTTCACCGATAGTGAGACGCAGGAATTGTTCCGGCGCATCTTCGATCTGGAACTAACTGCCGAGCAATTGCGCGAATACAGCGAATATACGAATGGCTGGATTACGGCGCTACAACTCGTGCGGCAAGTGGCACAGCGGCAAGCGTTGGAAGGCGGTTTACGCGCTGAGCGTGGGCCTGATCTGGCCGCGATTTTGCGCCAGTCCGAGCGGGATATTTTTGATTATTTTGCCGAAGAAGTGTTCACCGCAGAAATCGAAGAGTCGCAAAATATATTGCTGCGCCTGGCGCTGCTTGAGCAAGTGGAACTGAGTCTTTGCACGCAGCTTTGGCCGCACCTGAGCTGTCGCAAGCAGTTGCCTGCGTTGGAACGGCGTAATGTGTTTCTCACCGTGGCCAGCGACGAAAAGGGCGAAGAATATCGCCTGCACCCGCTCTTTCGCAGCTTTTTGCGGCGGCGCTTGCTGGCCGAAATCGGGCGCGCTGGTGTCGCGGCAGAGTATGAACGAATTGCTGATTTCCTGTTGACCCGGAACCACTGGGAGCCGGGCGTGCGTTACCTGCTTCAGGCAGAGAAATATGAGCGTGCCGCAGCAATCATTGCCGCTGGGGGGCAAGCAATGATTGCTGCGGGCGCGCTTGGGCTGGTCACCTCGTTGATTGAGGTGCTGCCCGCTTCGCTGCTGGAAGCCAATCCGCGTGTAATGGGGCTGCGCGGTGAGGTAACGCGATTGCGTGGTGATTATGCTGCGGCGCAACCTTTTTTGCGCCGCGCCGCCACGCTGTTAGCCGAGCAGCAGGACGCGCTGGGCGAAGCTGAAGCCTTACATTCCCTGGCCGCGATTGCGCGTCGGCAGGGCGATTCAGAGCACGCTTTGGCGGCGCTGGATCAGGCTGTCGCACTGACCGATGCACGTTCTCCGGTGCGGATCAAATGTGGTAATACGCGCGGCTTGTGCCTGCTGACGGCGGGCGATTTGGCCGGAGCCGAACGGGAGTTTCGCCTCGCGTTGCAACTGGCCGAAGAACTAGGCGATGAACATCACGCGCGGCTCATTGCTCATAACCTTGGTTTGCCCGCAATGATTCGCGGCGATTTCGGCGGCGCGTTGCGCTGGCTACGCCGCTTGCTACGCGAGAGCGAAGGTGCCGCGCCCGTTCCCCGCGACGCTACCGCTCATCTGAATATCGCGCGTTGTCACCTCTATCAAGGCCGATTGGAAGAAAGCGAGAAGCATTTGCAGCAAGCATTGGATTGTTGCCAGCGTTTTAATTTAACTGCCCTGCGCGGAGAGATTTTTGAAGCTTTTGGGAACCTGCAACGCGAAGCGGGCAAGCTGTCCGGGGCAGCAGAATTTTATGAGCGTGCCACACGGGCGTATGACGAGGCAGGCATTGATCTCACGCAACAGGAATTATGGGAGGAACAAGCGATCCTCAGCTTACAAAGCGGCGCTTTGACGGCGGCACGCGCGCAAATAGACAAACTCATCAGCGCGCGCTCAGCCGCAGGCAATACGCCGGGAGTATTTACCGCTTCTCTGGCGCGCGGACGAATTCGTCTGGCGCAGGGCGATGCCGTGGCTGCCGCCGAAGAGTTACAAACGGCCTGCGCACATTTTCGTCAACAACGATTACCTTACTACGAAGCACAAGCCTGCCTGGCCTTAGCGGCGAGTGCGCGGGCGGCGCACGAAGAGGTAGCGCAGGTCGAACATTTGCGGCGGGCCGTGGATTTAGCGGTGCGCTATGATTATGAGTACTGGCTGAAACGCGAAGTGAGCCTCCAGCCGCAACTGTTTGCGCTGCCCGAAGCCGCCCAATTGTTGCCGGAAGAACTGCAGGAATTGGTCACACAAGCCGCCCAGCAACCGCTGCGCATGCCGCCCCTGGAAAGCACCGTGATCGTGACGCAACCGGTCATAGACCTGTCGGCGCACCTGTTGGGACCGATTGAAATTTTCCGTGATCCCCTTCGTCCCTTTGCTGCCGATGCCTGGACAACACGGCGGGCACGCGACATTTTATGTTTTATTATGACGCGTTCGCATCGCCGTGCGTCCAAGGATACGATTATGGATACGTTCTGGGGCGAGTCTGATTTTGAGGCGATGGAAAAAAACTTTCATCCCACTATTTCGCACATTCGCAAGGCGCTCAACAGCAATCAACTCATTAAGCAAAATTTCTTGCTTTATCGTGATGGCGATTACCTGCTGAATCCTGAATTCAATTACCGCTTGGACACGGTCGAATTTGATCGCCTGACGGAGCAGGGAGAAACTGCGCGCCGCGCCGGAAATACGGAGCAACAGATCAGCGCCTTCGAGCAAGCGACGACGCTCTATCGTGGCGACTTCATGCAAAATGTGTATGAGAAATGGACTGAAGAACTACGCGCCTATTATCGTGAGCAATATTTTCGCCTGTTGGAAACGCTCACACTCCTGACGCAGAAAACGGAAGACTGGCTGCGCTCGCTGCAACTGGCGCGAAAAATTCTCAAAGATGATCCCTACCGCGAGGACATTCATTGTCTGGTAATGCGAGCGCAGGCGGCGCTGGGCAAACGAGAAGCGCTCAAAGAACAATATCAAATCCTGCAACATCTGCTGCAAGAAGAACTCGGCGTCGCGCCTTCCGCCGAAACCCAGAAAACCTATCGAACGCTCCTGTCTCCATAACCCTCACGGCTCGTGGTATGGTGGTTGCATAGTTGAGCGTGGTAAGAAAAACGCTCCTTGGAAAATATCGTAGCCGCGTGGCAATCATCAGCTTTATATAGGCCTTTCCGGCGGCAAGCCCTGAAGGCTGATGAGATTCAATACATCGCTTATAGGTAAAAAATACATCGCCTGTATAAAAATGCCATAGGTCTGAAGAAAAGAGAAAGCAGATGACGAAAACCGCCTCCCACCCACTTGCTAGGTTTTTGGCACTCACGTTAATTGTTTTACTGGCTGTCGAGCCAACTCTCGCCGGACTTGCCATTATTCAATCGAATGGAATCGCTGTCACGGGCGCAGATGGAGTCAGCTTCATTAATGCGGCAGGCATTGCGGTGACGGGCGCAGATGGCTTTTTATCGTTTGCCCCGAATGGCATCGCAGTAACCGGGGCCGATGGCATTGCAGTGACCGGAGCCGATGGTATCACGCATACTGGAACAAATGGCATTGCGGTGACCGGAGCCGATGGCATTGCCGTCACCGGAGCCGATGGCATTGCCGTCACCGGAGCCGATGGCATTGCCGTCACCGGAGCCGATGGACACACCTTTCAAGCCGACTCCATTTACATCTCCAAACCAAATGGCATTGCGGTGACCGGAGCTGATGGCATTGCGGTGACCGGAGCCGATGGCATCGCCGTGACGGGCGCGGATGCAGTGCGAGCCACGCGCGCGGCTGGCCTGACGGCGCGTACACCCAGCGGGATCGCCGTGACGGGGGCGGATGGCATTGCAGTTACAGGGGCGGATGGGCTTGTCTACGAGCTTGCGCCACAGGGCATTGCAGTGACGGGCGCGGATGGTATTGCGGTGACGGGCGCGGACGGCATCGCTGTTACAGGGGCGGATGGTATTGCGGTAACGGGCGCGGACACGCAACTTCCCACCAATAACGGAATGGGGCTACAAAGCGTTGATGCCGAATTGGCGCTCAAGCTCAATGAATTAACCGATGACAGCAACGTCAATACAATTGTGGTTTATCACCACCTGCCAACCGATGCAGACGTGGCCGCTTTGCAACAACTCGGCGTCATTGGCGGCACGCGCTATCGAGCCTTGCCAATGATTAGTTTGACGGCTACCAAACAACAGATCATTGCCATTTCACGCCTGGTTGCAGTGCGCTCTATTTACAGCAATCGTACGCTCCAAATCAGCGCCGATCCGTATCTGAAATTTAATGGTGCGGGGCGCGTTGCAACAGATGCGGATTTAACACAAAAAAACCTTGGAATGCCGGTTTCAGGCCGCAATGTGAAAGTCGCCGTCCTGGACACAGGCGTTGATGGTACGCACGGTGATTTGGCCGGACGCGTGGTTCAGAACGTCAAGCTTCTGGATCAGCAAAGCGCCAGCCTCGGCTTTGTCAGCCCTACCCAAATCGAGAATCTGCCGACGACCGATCAAGCCTACGGCCACGGTACATTCGTGGCGGGCGTGATTGCAGGCACAGGCGCGCTTTCGGGCGGCAAGTACAACGGCATAGCCCCTGGCGCGAGCATTGTTGGATTAAGCGCAGGTGATTTGACGTTATCGTTTGTGCTCTCCGGCTTTGATTACTTACTCAGTTGTGGCGCGCATTTGAATGTACGCGTCGTCAATTGCAGCTTTTCTGCCAACACAGTTTTTGATCTGAACGATCCCGTCAACGTGGCCACGAAGCTGTTGACGGAACGTGGCGTCAATGTGGTTTTCTCGGCTGGCAATACAGGGCCGGGACTGCATACCTTGAATCCTTATGCCAGTGCTCCCTGGGTGATCAGCGTAGGCGCGACAGATGCCAACGGGCGTTTGGCTGCGTTCTCCGCGCGTGGCACTTTCGGGAGCAGCCTTTTCCGGCCAACACTTGCCGCACCGGGCGTGAATTTGATCAGTCTGCGATCCGCAGGTTTGAATTTGACCGGCACGCTCGGCGTCGGCGGTGCTGATTTGACGCGGCTTGTACCGTCTGAATTACCGTATTACACCACGGCCAGCGGCACCAGTTTTTCGGCTCCGCAGGTCGCAGGGACGATTGCCTTGATGCTGGAAGCCAATCCGAATCTCACCCCATCAAACATCCGCGACATTCTGCAACGCACGGCCACTCCGCTGCCAGCATATTACGCGCACGAAGTCGGTGCCGGAATGCTTAATGCGCACGCGGCAGTGCTGGAAGCCGCGTTCCCACAGCGGCGCATGGGGATGTGGCGCGCGGCGCTGAATCGTGGACAAGTACGCTTTGTGAATGATTTGCCGCAAACGTTTTCTGGCACTGTCTCGGCAGGGCTGAACACTTCCGCACAGGCGAATCTTACGATCCCACAGAATACCTTGCTGGCTTCGGTGCAGATTGCGTGGGGGCCGTTGCTGACGGGCAATGATTTGGGCTTGGCGGTATTTGATCCGGCAGGGGTAAAACGCGCCGCCTCGAATAATCTGAATGTGCCGGGACTGACGGGCAAACGTGAACGCCTCACGCTGAATTCACCCGCTGCCGGATCATGGCTGGCAACGGTCAACAACTCGCTCGGTCTGGCGTTAACCGCGCAAGGCTTCAATGGAGCGCTGGAAGTCACGCGCGTTGAATATGCGCCGCTGCATGATCTGGCTGCCTTAAGCGCGAATGACCGGGCAGTTGTCTCGCAGGTGTTGCGCAGCTTTGTCATGACACCGCTCGGAAATTCATTTCGGCCCGGCTTTGGCGTCACGCGAGCGGCGCTGGCTGCGGCTGTGGTGCAAGGGGCGCGCGTGCCGCAGTACCTGGCCGCGCAACCGCAATTCGCCGATGTCCGCGATTTGACCACCCGCAATTTTGTCGAAAGTGCGCAAGCGGTTTCTAGCGGTGCGCTTTTCTCTGATGTGCAGGGCAGCACTTTCCGCCCTAATGCTTTGGTTGACCGGCTTACGGCAGCGATTGTGCTGGTGCGTGCCGCCGGATGGCAAGCGGAAGCTGAAGCTCAAATGACCGCCTCACTTTCCATCACAGATGCGGCGAGTATCCCGGCACAATGGCGCGGATACGTGACCGTCGCCTTGTCGCGCGGCTTGTTGGCAACTAGCAATAATGCGTTTCGCCCACAAGCTACCCTGACCCGTCTTGAAGTCGCACAGGCCTTAGTTACCCTGCAGCATTGAACTAACTGTAGTAGGTAGTAGTGACTGATTGGGAGTCTAGTGAATGAACCGTTCACGGATTCCCATTTTTTACTATAGAAGTCAGGAAAATGATTTTTCGATCAGAACCCCGGAGGGGTGCCAAGAAATTAGCCCAGGGTGTAACCCTGGGTTATGGTCTGCTAAGTTATCAAGCCCCGGCAGGGGCGACAGACGCCGCTTTTCTCGGGTTTCGTCTGTCGCCCCTGCCGGGGCTTGAGGGTTATTAGCCTAGTTCCCCGGATTCCATCCGGGGCTAATTTCTCGCCGTCCATCCGGGACTTTCTGCGGAAATTCTTTTTTCTTAAAAGCAATATCTTTGCCTACCTCAAGTACCGGCGTCCTCTCAAAACATCATCGTCCCCTTAGCGCCGCACGATTTGGGGCTGCCGTTCAGACAAGTCATTTCCGGGAGGAGGGAGTGGCAAGGCGCGCAATCTTTTCGCGCAGGAAGGCCACACAGCCAGGCACTTGCGCTTCGCTGAGTCCGTGCAGCAACAACGGCCCTGGGAACCGATACTTGTGCAACAAGGTAATGTACCGATCATAGTCCAGCTTGCCTTGACCCGCTGCCAGGTGGCCCGCGTCGCCGTCGTGATCCAGGTCTTTGGCGTGCGCCAGCACGATGTCCTTGCCAATCAGGGCAAATGCCTCGTCCAGGATTTCTTTCATCTGCGGCAGTTTGCCGGTGTGGAATAAATTCGCCGCGTCGAATGTGACTTTCAGGAAGGTCGAGCCAATCTCGTCCATGAGTCGGCGCGCCTTGGTTGCCGAATCTACGACGTTGTTCACTTCCGGTTCAAAAGCGAGTACCACGCGGGACTGCCGAGCGATTTCGGATGCCTCGCGCACACAGGCTGTCATGTCGCGCCAGGCTTCCGGCGTATTGTTATCAGGATGTCGCCGCCACATACTGGTGCGGTCGCGTGTGCCAGTGCAGAGATGGATTTTCGAGATGCCCAACTGCGAACAGGCTTCGGCCAGCACGCGCAGCCGACGTAATCCCGTCTGGCGGTGCTCGGCGTCGGGGTGGCACATATTGAACGTACCCGCCACAGAAGCGAGCTTGATGCCACGCTCGGCAGCCGCGCCCCGAATCTGTTTGGCCAGTTCCGGCGCAATTGCATCAGGCATCATGGGCAGTCCGGCACAATCCATGCTCAATTGCACAGCGTCAATGCCTGCGGCCTTGACTGCATCCAGTCGCGCCTCCAGGGTTCCGCTGCGAAAGGTTCCCAGCAGAATGCCAATTTGGATGAGCGGTTTCTTTTGCGTGCTGAAGAGAGGTGGTGCGCTCCACTGCTGCCAATACGTGTGGCCCTCCGGTAACTGCTACGGCAGCAGTCTGTGTTGCCTTCGTCAGAAATGCTCGACGCTTCAGTCGGTTGTGTTGTTTGTTCATAGAATTCTCTCCCTTACCTTTGCTTAGCGAGCTCGCACGCGCAATAGCAAATCATTCAATGCCGCGCGATTTGTGGGCGCTTCGGGCAAATAGCTGGCTTGCAACGATTCCTCCAAAACGACGCGCAACCGTTCTTATTCCTGTTGGTAAAACGCGATGTCCGCATCCTCCAACGTAAACTTTCTGGCCCAGCTAATTTCCCCACAATCAATTCATCAATATACGACAGTTTGAATTCCTGCTTTGAATGGATGGAATGGCTTATGTCAACGAATTTCACCGTGCCGCAATCTTCGAGCATGACTTTAGCCCTCGCGTTACCCACAAGCAAAACGTATCAGGGTGACATATCTCGTCCACCACATCGTCAGCGCGTTTTTCTATCAAACTGAAAAATGCGTGTCAATGGCGCGATTTGCTGTCGGATCTTCCCCACTGGTCAACCGTGTACTCGCAGTTTCGGCGCTGGCAACTCGACGGGACGTGGCAAAAGGTCTTGGCGGCCTTGGCTAAACGCGAGCGTCAACGAGAAGACTAATAACAAATTTCCGAATTGTGCTGATCGGGGATCTCGATGCTTGCCAGCTAAGAACGCCGATACCGCCAATGTCAGTCTCCACTTGTGCCATCCGTTGCTATCAAAAACTGCATCGGCCTTTTCATAATTCGGTCGTTCCGGCAATTTCGTAATTGCCAGTGCCGCATCAAATTCTTTGTGCAACGACAAACGGCGCGCGTTGACTTCCTCCCAATTCAACTCGCCGCGCCGAATCGCCAGCAACTCGTCTCGGTGTTCATCTACACGAACGGGCACGAAGCCTTCTTTCAATACAGTCACGCCTGACAGCAGCAACCGAATCAGGTGCATCGCGTGCTTCCATTTGATCTCGCCGCGTGCGCGAATGTCCTGCTCCAACTTTTTGAATTGCGACATGACGTAGCCGTTGTAGGTCTGATAGACCAAACGCGAAAGAAAAATGTCGCGGTTGGCTAATAGTTCCTGCGCAAGCGGCGTGATCGTTTCAATCAGTGGCGAGTACAAGCATTCCAAAATGTTGGGATTGGCTTTGAGCGCGAGCAGCAAAAACTTGTGGAGTTCCCAATAGCATTCTTCGGTGTCCTTGTTTTCTAACTGCTCCGGCGCTTCATAAAGCGACCAGTGCAACTCCGCAGGCAGTAAATAAATACCACGCCGATCTGTATCAGACGCTTCCATCTCCAAGCCATACGCGCGCGAACCGACAATCACGCGGTAAATCACGTACTGGTAAAGATCGCTTTCTTCCATAGTTGCTGCGGCGCTGGTATGTTGTTTACGAATCGCAAATTCATTGCGGCGCAGCGGTGCTTCAATGCCATTGGTGAATTCCACTCGATAGGAATGCGAATTGTCAGTTGGGGCTTTGATGATCACACCCACCGCGCCAATCGGACATAGTAATTCGCCTTGCGCGCTCTTGATTTCAAGGCGCGAAACGATTTGTGTGCCGATTGGAATTATGAGGCTTACTCCCGTCATTTTGCATTTGGTAGTAATAAAACTCGCCCCGGTGTTGCGCCTGATACTTTGCTGTCGCGCACGACTTGCTCGCCATTGACGAAGACGTGAACAATCCCGACCGGCGCTTCAAATGGCTTCGTGAACGTCGCTCTATCCAACACCGTTTTAGCACTGAAAATTACAATATCTGCCTTGGCACCGACACGCAGCACGCCGCGATCTTGCAAACCCAAACGCGAGGCGGGCAGGGAAGTCATCTTGCGCACCGCTTCCGGCAGCTTGAGCCATTTCTTCTCGCGGACATACTGACCAAGCACACGCGGGAACGTGCCTGCGCCGCGTGGATGCCGTCCGTTGATGCCGCCATCGCTGGCCACCATGACCCACGCTTGGCGATAAAACGTCTCAATATCCTTGTCAATCATCGAATGGCAAACCACACTTGCGCCGCCTTCTTTGACAATCTGCATATACATACCAACGGCAGTGGTTTTGTTTTCCTCGGCCAGTTGATCCAGCGTTTTTCCTTCGTATTCACGGTGGTGTGAGCAATTCGTGATGGTCACGTTGACTCCCCCGCCGACATCGTTCAAGCCCTTGGCTACCTCTGTCGGGTCTTCATGTTTGCGACTCGGCACCAACACCGTGATGGTTGATGCCCACGCATCGTACGGGTAACAATCAGCGGTGACATCCAGCTTTTCGCGGCGCGCTTCTTCAATCAATTGCACGGCTTCCAATGCTTTGCCCCAGACGCCGACAGTCCCCATTTTGATGTGCGAAATCTGGACGGGGATTTTAGCTTCACGTCCGATGCGAATGGCTTCAGCCAACGCGGTAAGCACCGAATCCGATTCGTCGCGCATGTGCGTCATATAAATGCCGCCGTATTTGGCGGCGACTTTGGCGAGCGCAATCACTTCTTCGGTTTTGCTCGGATAGCCCATATCGTACTCCAAGCCGCTGGAAAGTCCGACCGCGCCTTCGCGCATCGCTTGCTCTACCAATTCGGCCATCGCTTCGGTTTCGGCTTTGGTCGCAGGACGGTTATATTCCTTGCCCATCACCATGCGGCGCACCGTTCCATGACCGACAAAGGCAAGCACATTGACGGCAGGCGGCTTGTCTTCACGGCGGCGCAAGTAATCGGCAATCGGCCAGGGCGAGCCGCCATCAGGCCCAACGGCCAGTGTCGTGATGCCCTGTAAAATCTGGCTGTTGGCAGTGGGCTGCGATTCCAGTCCTGTTTCCGAGTGGTTATGAATATCAATGAATCCCGGCGCAACAATCAGATTGCGAGCATCAATCACCTGTTCGTTAGGTTTTGGTTTCAGCTTGCCGATTTCCATGATCTGATCGCCCACGAAGCGCAAGTCCGCGCCTTTGGCTTTCGCGCCCGTACCGTCAATCAAGGTGCCGTTGGTAATGAGGATTGAAGTTGGTTGTGCGTTGGTTGACGCAACAAGGATAACCAATAACAAGATGAACCGAAAATATTTTTGCATGATTTCTCTCCGCTTTGTTTGCTTGGCTTGTATCGCAGTCGTTGCCAGATGTAAAGCACAGCCCCTATTATCATCTCACATCTCAAAGGAGTTTGATTCATGATGAAAAAATTGCCCTCGCTGGTTGTTTTTTTGCTTTTCTGCATAAGTCTTGTTTTGGCGCAGCGCCGCATGCAAGCGCCGACTGAACGTTATTCCGAGCAACTCACGACAGAACTAAATCAATTGCTACGTGCGGCGTTAGCAAGCGATTACGCGTACAAACAAACCGCGTATTTGTGTAACAACATCGGCCCGCGTTTGAGCGGTTCGCCGCAAGCCAACGCTGCGGTTGAATATGTTGCCACCGAAATGCGCAAGCTTGGAGTAGATGTGAAGCTCGAAAAAGTCACTGTGCCGCATTGGGTGCGCGGCATCGAAACAGGTGAACTCACGGAATACAAAGGCCAGGCCAAAGGCACAACGCAAAAAGTCGTATTGACGGCCCTGGGCGGCAGCGTCGCTACGCCAAAAGAAGGCATCACCGCAGAAGTTGTCGTGGTCGAAAACTACGATCAGTTGGAAGCCATGGGGCGGGACAAGATCACAGGCAAAATCGTGCTGTATAACGCGAAGTTTGACCGGCAATTAGCAGCGAGCGGGCGCGGAACAGAAGCCTATAGCCAGGCAGTTGCCTATCGTGGGGCAGGCGCAAGTCGTGCCGCGCAGTTCGGTGCCATCGCGGCCCTTAATCGTTCCGCCGGAGGCGCGGAATATCGGCTGGCGCATACAGGTTCGCTCTTCTATTTGCCGAATGCACCCAAGATTCCCGCTGCTGCCATTACCGCAGAAGACGCCGAATTGATTGCGTACCTCGCCGCGCAGGGCAAAGTAAAACTGCACCTCACCCTCACGCCCCAAACATTGCCGGACGAAACCAGTTACAACGTGATTGCCGACTTACAAGGCAGCGAGCATCCCGAACAAATCGTGATTGTGTCCGGCCATTTGGATTCATGGGATTTAGGCACAGGCGCGCTGGATGATGCTTCAGGTGTAGCCGTAGCAATGCAGACCGCCAATCTTGATTAAGCAGCTTGGCCTCAAACCGAAACGCACGATTCGTGTCATTGCGTGGATGAACGAAGAGAACGGTTTAGCTGGTGGCAGAACCTACGCCGAAGATCACAAAGCCGAAGCTGCCAATCACATCGCTGCGATTGAAAGCGATCTCGGAGCCAGTCATCCCCTCGGCTTTCACGCGCACGCCACGCCCGCTGCGATTGCGCAACTGCGCCCGGCATCTGCCATCTTGCAAAGCATCGGCGCGGGGCTGATTGATGTGGTGAATGGCTCACCTGAAGCCGATATTTCGCCGCTGGATGCGCTAGGCGTGCCGACGTTTGGCTTGTGGCAGGACAGCCGCACGTACTTCGATTATCACCACACGACGGCGGATACGCTGGATAAAATTGTGCCGCGCGAATTGGCCGAGAATGCAGCAGTGATGGCTGTACTGGCGTATACGATTGCGAATTTGCCGGAACCGATAAATCGTCTCAAATAGGCAATAAATTTACTTTCACAGTGGGTGCGTTTTTGGCAATTTGGTTGAGTACGCCTTTGTCGAAGGTCAGAAACTCTGCTGCGCCGTTCATCTCCAACGCTTCAGTGAGCGCAATGTATAACCCATCCGTTGTGTGGCTACATCCATAGCTGCCGAGAATTTTTTTAGCGCGAACAATGAATGACGCATCACCATTTGGCGGCGGAAGAATCGCCTTCATCTGATCGCGGAAATTCTCAATCGCTTCTTCATAAGTTGCAGGCGTGAGAGAGCCATTCTGAAGCTTGTTGCAGAACACAAACAACACTTCACTAACGATCACGTGTGGCGCATAAAAAAGCCAGCCCTTGGCGGCATAATCCTGCAATGCAGTTTCCGCCGTCGCAAATTTATCCGGCTCCTTGGCGCACAATCCAATCAGTACATTGGCATCAATAACAACGGCACCCACGTTACTCGCTTGCGTCATAACCAAACATCTTTCCGGCGCGCGCCTCTCTCAATATCTGCAAGCTATCTTCTCCGGTGGAGAAAGGCATGGTTTTACTTCTTTCCGCTATTTTCCGCAAAGCCGTCAGCATTGCTTCATTTGATAATGCAGTCGGTTGTTCCTCCAAGACCGTAATGCGTACTCGCTTCCCAGAAAACTCGCTGGCATGTTGTGTAAGGTCTTCCCAAACACCTTCAAAAGTTTGTGTTTCCATAATCTCATTATACGCACGGCAGCAAAATGTGGCTACTGCTTCTTCCCCGGCCCCCACAATGCGCGCCCTGATTTATTGCCCGTATGCTCACCGTCTTTGAGTTCCTGCACGCCGTTCACAAACACGTGTTTCATGCCGATGGAATATTGATGCGGCTGCTCAAATGTCGCTTTGTCGGCAATGGTCTTGGGATCAAAAATCACGACATCGGCAAAATAGCCTTCCTTCAATAAGCCGCGATGATGCAGGCCCAGATTCGAATGCGGGCAACGCGGCCAGACGACGGATCGCTTCTTCCAACGGAATCACTTTTTCGTCGCGCACATATTTGCCGAGCAAACGGGCAAAGTTACCGTAAGCGCGCGGGTGCGTGGACGAATTCAAAAACGTGCCTTCTGCCGCCATCGAAGCCGCATCCGAGCCAAACGAAACCCAGGGCAATTTAAGCTGCTTTTTGATGTTCTCTTCCGACATCATGAAATACACGGTATCCACGCGCGAACGGTCTTCGACAATCAAATCCATAATGGTTTCAATCGGGTCTTTGCCGCGCAGCTTGGCAACTTCGGCGATTGACTTGCCGATGTATTGCCGGAGCGCCGGATTGCGAAATCCGACCAACAAAATGCGTTCGGGCGAACCGGCGAGTTGATACATGTTTTCCCATTTGTCGGTCGGCTGGCGCACTTCGTCGGCAATTCTCTTGCGCGTGTTCGGGTCTTGCAAGCGGTTGAAGAGAGCCTCAAATCCACCATCCAGCGTCCAGGGCGGCAGGGTCGAATTCAGGCCGGTCGCGCCTGCGGTGTAGGTGTACATATCGGCGGTGATTTTCAATCCGTCTTTGCGCGCTTTCTCAACCAGTTTGATGACTTGATCCATCTTGGGCCAGTTGGCTTGGCCGGAGGCTTTGAGGTGATAAATCTCGGCGGGGATGTTGGCTTCGCGCGCGATGCGGATGAGTTCCTGCACGCCTTCGAGCAATTGATTACCTTCGCTGCGCATGTGCGAAATGTATTTGCCCTGATACTGCGAAGCGACTTTGCACATTTCGATGAGTTCTTCGGTCGTGGCGTAAAACGCAGGCGCGTAAATCAACGAAGACCCGATGCCGAGCGCCCCGGCTTCCATTTCCTGGCGCACAAGTTCCCGCATTTGCGCCAGTTGTTCTGGCGTCGCCTTCTTGTCTTCCAGACCGATGACATATTCCCGAATCGTGGTGGCACCGATGTAAGAGGCAATGTTTTGCGAAATCCCGCGTTGCTCGGCGTATTTTAGATATTCAGCGAGCGTCGTCCACGCCGGTGTGCCGCGCCGCATTTTCATTTCAGCAGTTAACGGCCCCATGGATTGGCCTTCGCCGAAAATCTGCGTCGTCACGCCCTGGCGCAATTCGCCGAGCGAACGCCCATCTTGCAGGATGGAGTTGTACGAATGCGACAGCATATTGACGAAGCCGGGTGCGACGGCTAAACCGTTGGCGTCCACAACAGTTTTGGCCTGGGTCGCCTTTATTTTGCCGATGGCAATGATCTTGTCTGCTTTGATCGCTAGATCCACACGACGCGGATTGCCGCCAGTGCCATCGTAGACTGTGCCGTTTTTGATCAGCACGTCGTAGCTGGTCGTTTGGGCGAAAACGGAAAGCGTCAAGCAAAGCGTCAGCGCCGCCAGAGAGAATTTTCGGAGCATAAATTGTCCTTTCAGGAAATTGCGATTGAAATCCAACTACGTCTCAACCAGGGAGTTCATCTTAAACTGAGTCCTGACGAGAAACAAAATGACGGGATGGCCAAGCCTGCGTTGACGAAATTGTTATGGGGAAGGTATAACAGCAACCTCTCTCAGGAACAACATTGCTATCATTTCCAGACTCACTTGGTACAAGGAGACACTATGCGAAAGCCTATCTTTAACCTAAGTTTTGCGTTCCTCTTGCTGGCGGTCGGTTCTGTCCTGACTTACGGGCAAACCGGATCAATGCAGGGAATGCTGACCGACGCTCAGGGCGGCGTGTTAACCAACGCTAAGGTAATAGCTGTGGATGAGACGAAAGGCGTCGTGGCTCGTGAAACAACAACGAAAAGCGATGGTTCGTTTCAGCTTCTGCCATTGTCACGCGGCACCTACACGCTCAAGATCGAAGCCCAGGGCTTCAAGACTTTGGAACGAAAAGGCCTGGTGCTGGACGCGTATCAAATTATGACGCTCGGTACGATGAAGATGGAAGTCGGAGGAGTGGAAAGCACGGTCACTGTTACCGCTGATGCGCCGCTGGTCGAAACCGCAACTGCGCAAAAATCCTTTGTCATTACGGCGGAGCAAGTGACTGGCATGGCTACCAATGGACGCGACTTCCGTTCGTTACTGCGCACCTTGCCGGGCGTTACTTCCAACGCGACTTCTGACTTCAACCTCGCCTTCAATTCAACGCAAGGCTTCAATGTCAACGGCCTGCGCGACACGGCAAACAACGTCTATCTGGATGGCACAATCAACACCGACGTCGGCGCGAATGACGGACAATTTACACAAATGAGTCTGGACGCGATTGGTGAATTCAAGTTACAGACCAGCACTTTCAACGCGGAACACGGACGCAATCCCGGCGTGTTGATTTCGGCCACGACGAAGAGCGGTGGCAAAAGTTTCCACGGCACGTTGTATGAGTTTATGCGCAACGAAGCGTTGGATGCGCGTGCGCCGCTGTCAGCCACCAAAGCCAAACAACGATTGAATCAATTCGGCGGCAATCTTAGCGGCCCGATTCCACTCTGGAAAGTGTCCAGCTTCAGCGAACCAAGGCTGTTCTTCTTCTTCAACATGGAAGTCACGCGCGGCAATCGTCCGAACGGCAATCCATTCGTAGACGTCGCACATCCTGACATCCTGACAGGCGATTTTCGTCGCTTGTTGCGCACGAATACGTTAGCCGGTTCAAGCTGTCTCTATCCTGGCGAAGCCGCCGCGCGGCCTTGCCAACAGGGCACGGTCTTCAAGCCCGGCACGATTACCCGCAACGCGGGAGGCAACATCATTGGCGGTCAGCCGTATGCCAACAATACTGTGCCGCAAAACGAATGGAATCAAAATGCGCCAGCTTTCCTGAAGCTTATCAACGCGCTGCCGCGCACGGGTGGCATTGCTGTGCCGGGTGGCAACAACCCTGAACTCTTGCGCGTTTTTGTGCAGGATCAATATCGTTTGCGCAAACGTCAGGAAGTCGTTCGAGTGGATTACAACATCAGCTCAAAGACTAACTTCTTCTTCCGTTGGGTGGACGATTCGCAGGACGAAGATCAGGGCGTCGGCATCTTCAATGCGAGTTCGTATCCCTATACGCCGCAATTCCGCAAGAAACCTGGTTCAAGCTGGTCGTGGAATTTGGTCAACGTGATTTCGCCGACAGTGACGAATGAATTCATTTTCGGTTACAACCACCTGACCCAACTCGTAGACATCCCAGACAGCGTAGACAAGAATATTTATGACCGTGATGCGCTGGGCTTCAAATTCAAAGAACTATATCCCGCTTCAAACCTGCGCAATCGCTATCCGCGCTTCAATTGCGGCATCGGCGGTTGCAACTTCCCTGGCTTTGCCAACGAATGGGAAAGCGAAGCGCGGCAGTTCGCGTGGACCGATAACCTGACGATTGTGAAAGGCGCGCACACTTATAAAACGGGCGTCTTCTTCAATCTGAACCGCAACGGACAACAACCTTCTTGGACGGATTCGATCAACTTGAACTTTGGTTCCAGCCTCGACAATCCGCAAGACACGGGCAACACATTTGCCAACATGCTGCTCGGCAATTACACCTCGGCGAGCCAAAGCAACGGCAAATTCTTCGGCTCATTTCAATTCATCGGGCTGGAGTTTTTCGGACAGGATAGCTGGAAAGTGAATTCGCGCTTGACGCTTGAATTCGGCGCGCGGTACGCCTATCTCGGCCCGACCTACACGCGCGGCGATCTGTTGCAGAATTACTTCTTCGTGAACAAATACGATGCTGCCAAAGCGGTCACGATTCAGACGGCGAATGGCCCGCTGAAAGGCTCCATCGTGGCGGGTTCTGGTGATCCGTTCAACGGGATGGTGCAAGAAGGCAACGGCATTCCGCTCGGCGGCGTCCAGCATCGCAAGAACCAAATCTCGCCGCGCTTCGGCTTTGCGTGGGATGTATTTGGCAACGGCAAGACTGCCATTCGCGGCGGCGGCGGCAATTTCTTTGAGCGGCAACGCCAAAATAACACTTACTTTGATGGCTTGGGCAATCCGCCGCTGACGTATACACCCAACGTTTTCGCGGGCAATCTAAACAATCTTGGCCCGGCCTTGGTTGCAAGTGGCACCCGCTTCCCCGTCGGCATCCGCGCGATTGATCCCGAAGGCAAAATCCCGACGATTTATTCCTGGAGCCTGGGCGTGCAACAGGAACTGCCGTGGAAAGTTGGCCTGGATGTTTCGTACAACGCCAACGTCGCGCGGCATCTGATGTATCAACGCGACATCAACACGTTACCCCTGGGCACAACCGTAGCCACCACGAACAATCCGTTGACGGCGTCCAACAATACGCCGAACGCGATTCGCCCATACAAAGGCTACACCAACGTAACCTTTGTGGAATTTGGCGCGAGCAGCAACTATCACAGCTTGCAAACACGGCTAAGCCGCCGTTTCGGCACTGCGCTCACCTTCAATGTGAACTACACCTGGAGCAAGGCGATTGACGAAACGGATAGCGACACCGAGACCCTGGCGTACTTCCTGAATCGGCAACGCGAACGCGCCGTCGCGGGCTTTGACCGTACGCACGTGTTCACACTGGATTACATTTATCAGGTGCCAAAGATTGGGAAATATCTGGGCGACAATCCCGTCCTGAATTTTGTCGTTGATGACTGGCAGCTTTCCGGTGTGACGCGGTTGTGGAGCGGCTTGCCGCTTTCGATTACATCCAACGGCAATGCCGGCACGCTCGGCGGTGGGCCGCGCGCAAATTATTTAGGCGGTCAGATCATCGTCAAGGATTACGCGAATCGGCAGTATTTCGATCCGTTGGTCTTCGGACGTCCGGCGGATGGGTCACTCGGCAACACGGGCCGCAATTGGTTGCGCGGCCCCGGTTTTACGAATTTTGACTTCTCGGTCTTTAAGGATTTCAAATTCACGGAGAAGCTCAAGCTGCAATATCGCGCGGAGTTCTATAACATCTTCAACCACCTGCAATGGGTCGGCGTCAATACGGGCATTTCGGCGACGAATCCGAATACCGCAGTGACGACTGCCACACGCGGCACGAGCGGACAATTGACGTCCACGCGTGACCCGCGCAACATTCAGATGGCCTTGAAGCTAAGCTTCTAAGGTGAAGTTGGTCAATAGGCATTCCGTGTACAAGTTTCAGCTTGGCAGTATTTGGGGAAGCGGTAAACCCAAGCTTCAGCCTGAAGCTCAGGCGAAGGTTGTGCATTAATAGGGGCAATGGATCCCTTTACAATTCATATTTTACACGCTTCCTATGGATAAGACAGTTTGACTTCCACGCCCCGTTCAACCGGGCCTGAATCAAATGCCACAATGCGTGCATTCCAACCGAGGTTGAGGATGCTCATCCGCTGTCCGGGAAAACGGCTTTCGAGATACCATTTCATCTCGTGTTCGGAACGAATCGGATTGTATTCCAGCATCTTTTTCCAGGCAGGATGCGTCACCAGTTTTTGCAGATTGGCTTTGAAGGCGGCATTGGTTTGTTGGCGCAAAAGGGTGCGCAACTTGTCGCTGAGAAAGCGCGGATATTCAGTGGGTTTGACGGGCACCGTCACCATATCCACGATCAGAAATTTCCCGCCGGGTTTTACCACACGTTTGACCTCAGTCAGCAGCGGGTCCCAATCCAGATAGCGAAATGACATGAGCGAAATGACTACATCGAAAGTCGCATTGGCAAACGGCAACACAGGCGAATTGATAGTCGCAAACGTCAGATTGTTGTGTGCAGAGGCTCTTGCCCGGGCGCGTTCGATCATCGCGGCAGATTCGTCTACGCCTGCGCCGTGTTTGATCCTGTTGCTCAACGCGGACAGCAACGCGCCGTTGCCGCAGCCAATATCCAGCACTGTCAAATCATTTGTTTCCGGCAAATGCTGATTCAGCCAACCCCACTCATCCTGGCGTACTTTGATGTCGGTAAAAGCTGCATCATATAAGGCTGCCACCTGGTTATACGTCGGATCACCCGATGGTGACGTGGGCTGAAAAGCTTTCATTTCTTCGGCGGGCATCAACCCGGCAAACTTCCTGACCGACGCGCTCAGGCCATGCGACTTGCGCCCCTTGCATCCAATCGTATAAAGCGTATCTGTCGTGATGTCAGACCCGGCGTACTGATAGCGCGTCTTGCTGCGCGAAAAGGTCGTGTACCAAAAGAAGCCGTACGCCTGCACCTTGAACGTGCGCGCGAAAAATGGCGCAAACCAACGGGCTGAACGACAGCAGTGAAAATAGGCCGAAGCCCCTTCAGCAAAGGGGATTTCCAAGGTTTCCCATTCATAGGGGCTGAACTGTTCAGGGAAGGCTACCGTCCCAAACATTGGCCCGTACATACCCGAATGACCAACGAAATGAAACTCGCGGATGGATTGGCCCGCTGCTTTGATTTCGGCAAAATGCTGTAGCACCTCGCGCTTGCTTTCGACCGCGCTACAGCGAACTTCGCCCCCATACCCGCTCGCCTGTTTTTCGCGTGCCAACGTCCTGGCTACAATGGGAAACTGCTGTCCGCCCTGGCGGTAAAGCGTCGTATAGACAATGAGGATGATGTCAGGAGTTGCCATAGCCTTGATTGTAGCGGGCACTATCGCAGACGTAAAAGACTATTTTGGCGGTTTGTTTGCATATTTTAGGCGCGCGAATTAAAACAGTGCGGGAGGAACGCAAAATGAAATCATCCAGACGAGAATTTGTGCAAGCAAGCATCGGTGCTGCGAGTTTGCTGGCACTTGATGCAACTGCGATTACCGCACAGCCGAAGAACAACCCTGCGCTTGGCGGTGGCGGATTCAAACTCGGCATTGTGACCTACAACATCGCCAAAGATTGGGACATTGCCACGATCATCAAGAATTGCGAAGCGACTGGTTATGAAGCCGTCGAGCTACGAACCACGCACAAACACGGGGTCGAACCGACGTTGAGCAAAGCCCAGCGTGCTGAAGTCAAACAACGCTTTGCCGATTCAAAGGTGCGTTTGCTGAGCCTGGGTTCTGTTTGTGAATTCCATTCGCCTGACCAAACGGTCGTGCGCAAAAATATTGATGAATGCAAACGCTTTGCTGAACTCGCGCACGACATCGGCGCGCTCGGCGTCAAGGTGCGCCCGAACGGAATTCCGAAAGACGTGCCGGAAGCAAAGACGCTTGAACAGATCGGCAAATCACTGCGTGAATGCGGCGAGGCTGCGCAAGGGAGCGGCGTTGAAATCTGGGTCGAAGTGCATGGCAACGAATCGCAAGTTCCGGCGCGCATGCGACGGATGATGGAAATTGCGGATCATCCGCAGGTCGGCATTTGCTGGAATTCCAATCCGCCCGACGTGGAAAACGGTTCCGTGAAAAAAAGCTTTGCGCTGCTTAAGCCCTGGTTGCGCAGCGCGCACATCAACGAATTGTCGAAGCCGGAATATCCCTGGCGCGAATTGTTCGGACTGATGAAACAAGCAACCTACAATCGCTACTGCCTGATGGAGATTGCGGAAACGTCTGATCCGCTCCGCTTGATGCGCTTCTATCGCGCGTTGTGGCTGGAGCAATGCCGATGAATGTCTACGATGAAGTTCTGCAAGCGGAGCAGCGTATTCGGCCTTACATCCGCGAAACACCGCTGGAATATTCGTTAGCGTTGAGCCAGCAGTATCACGCCGAAGTTTTTCTCAAGCTCGAAAATTTGCAACATACCGGCTCGTTTAAAGTGCGCGGCGCAATGAACAAATTGCTGTCGCTCACGCCAGCAGAAAAAGCGCGTGGCGTCGTCACTGCCTCAACCGGCAATCACGGCGCAGCAACTGCGTTTGGCCTGCGTATCTTGAATTTGCAGGGAACGATTTTCGTCCCGGAAAATGCTTCGCCAACGAAAGTCGCTGCGATCAAACGCTACAGCGCAACGATTGAGACTTACGGCGCAGATTGCCTGGAAGCAGAACTTTACGCACAGCAATACGTGCGTGAAAACGGCCTGACGTACATCTCGCCCTACAACGATCCGCAAGTCATCGGCGGGCAAGGAACGATAGGAGTTGAGCTGGAACGGCAGGCTGAAAACATTGATGCGGTATTTGTTTCGGTGGGCGGCGGCGGTTTGATTTCAGGCATCGCGGGTTACCTGAAACAAGTGTTACCGAACAACGTGAAAATAATTGGCTGCCTGCCGGAAAATTCACCGGAAATGGCGTTGGCAGTGCAAGTTGGTCATCACATCCAAATGGAACCGAAAGCCACACTATCAGACGGCACGGCAGGCGGATTTGAGCCGGGAGCAATCACATTTGAGTTATGTCAGCAATTGGTGGATGAGTATGTGCTGGTGAGTGAAGAGGAAGTTGCTGCGGCGCTTCGATTGATGTTGGAAATGCAGCATCAGCTTATTGAAGGCTCTGCCGGAGTGGCAATCGCGGGGTTTCAAAAACTCCATCCGAAATTTATCGGGCAAAATGTTGTCATCGTTTTGTGCGGCGCGAATATCAGCCTTTCGATGCTCAAGCAGATTCTGTGAATTACAAAAGCAATTCCGCTCCTCGTTTTTCCAGAAGATCATTTGATTTTCGGAAAAACTCCAGAAAGCTTTCAGCCACATAATAAATCGCATCAGGGTCATGCTGGTAAACGATGATTTGTCCGTGCTGCCCTTTGTCCGTTGGATCAGCATCGAAGTATACGCTGGTCGAGTGACCATTAAATTCCGCAATTGGAAACCACAAGCGATGATGCAGGAAAGCAGCTTGGATTCGTTCGTCGCGCGGTGAAGCCAGATCACTCCATTCATCATAAGTGGTCTGGTCGTAAGGCAAAAACCATGACCAGGCTTCCAGAGAGTCTTCAATAGTAGGGAACTCACACGGCGTTAACTCATCTGAAATAACTGCAAACCAAGTTGCTCCACCTGAGCCGTTTGCGAATAGGTAGAAATCTCTGAGATCTGAATTGAATTTGATCCCTATTTCATTCTCAACGTGCTCAAGTTGTTGCACGTTTGCTCCTTTGGTGGGCCGAAACTCCAAACCGAAAGAAAAGAGCGTTTGCTCAAGTCGCTTGATCTCTTGTCGTAATTTAGGATTCATTGCTTTGCTTGGAAAAATCCTATTTTGGCGTTCGCAAACTCAGCAACCAGAGTACAAACAGCATACATGCTCCGCCAGTCAGATCAATCATACTGTCATAAAGCGAACCCGTGCGACTGGTTGTGAAGGTTTGGTGATATTCATCCAGCAAGGCATAAATCCCGACGATGAAGAAGGCATATAACGCCCATTGTCGTCGCCAGCGTACAGTTGCGCCTGCGCGAAAAGCGCGGATTAGCAAGAACGCCAGCACGGCATACACGGTGAAATGCCCGGCTTTGCGAATCAGGAAATGGACGGTTTGCAATTCTTCGTCGCTAATCGTTGGATAAAGCCACAAAAGAAGTTTCGCTACGGTTCCGCCGGTATTTCCCGCCGAAAACAAATCCGTCGAGAAAATGAAAATCGCAGCCATCCAAAGAAACGGCGGGAGCCAGTAAGACAGCTTGCGCATAAATGGGAGTGAGTTTGGTAAGGGGCGAATGCTTTCACTCATAACAACGGCAGAGGGGAAAAGGGAGGGGCTGAAAGTAGCTTGAGTCTGTAGCGCCTAACTGCAAAGACGCTACAGACTCAGCAAATTCTACCGCTTACAATGCGGCTGCACCACTAACGACTTCAATGATTTCGCGCGTAATTGCAGCCTGGCGCACGCGGTTCATATTCAGCGTCAGCTTATCAATGACTTCGTTGGCATTCTTGGAGGCGGAATCCATCGCCGTCATCCGCGCGCCGTGTTCTGAGGCGACAGATTCGAGCAAAGCGCGATAAAGTTGCGTCTCGACCATTTTCGGCAGCAGCGTGCCAAAAATCTCGCCGGGCGGTTGTTCATAGGAATATTGCAGTAAGTGCTCTTGATCGGCCTCGTCTGGAATCTGACCTATCGGTAGCATGGTTTCCTCAACAGGTCGCTGCGAGAGCGCAGATTTGAATTCGTTGTAGATCAAGTAAATGTGATCTACTGGATTTTCTTCTGCGGTGAAATCCGCGACTAGCTCTTCGGCAATCTTTTGCGTATCCGCGAAGCTTACTTTGCCAGTGCCCGTGATGCCGATATATTCGCGGCGAACCTTAACATCGCGGCGACGAAAATAATCCACTCCTTTGCGCCCGATCAAAACGATTTCAACTTGTTGGCCCGTGTGACGGCGCAGAAACTGGGTCGCCGCCCGATTCAAGTTCGTGTTGAAGCCGCCGCACAAGCCTTTGTCTGCTGTGACTAAAACAAGCAGCACTCTTTCCTGACGGCCTTCCACCCGCTTGCGGGAATTCACCAGCAATGGATGCTGAAGTTCCGGCGCGCGCTTGGAGATGTCTCTCATGATTTCCATCATCTTGAGGGTATAGGGACGGGCTGCGACAACCCGCTCCTGGGCGCGCCGCAATTTGGCAGCCGAGACCATTTTCATGGCCTTGGTAATCTGTCGCATGTTTTTGACGGCTCGGATGCGCCGCCGGATGTCCTGTAAATTAGGCATAACTCAATTGCGGATTGCGGATTGCGGATTGAAGAACAACTCCGCAATCCGCAATCATTAAAGGGCTGCTGATTTCGCTGTCACGTTGTAGCGTTCCTTAAATTCTTTCAGCGCATCACTCAGCGCCGTTTTCACTTCATCATCAATCTGCCGCTTATTGCGAATCAGCCCTAACGCGGTGCCTTGATTCTCTAGGAAGGTCAGCAACGCGACCTCAAATTTGGTGATGTCGCCGACCGGAACGTCATCCGCATAACCATTGGAAACCGACCAAATGGCTGCCACCTGCTTTTCCACATCCATCGGCACATATTGATTCTGTTTGAGAATTTCTGTCAGCCGTTGGCCGCGTGCCAGTTGTCGCTGGGTGGCGGCATCAAGGTCAGAGCCGAACTGAGCGAAAGCCGCGAGTTCGCGGTACTGCGCCAAATCTAAGCGGAGCGTGCCTGCGACCTGCTTCATCGCTTTGATCTGCGCGTTGCCACCGACGCGGCTCACAGAGTTGCCGACGTTGATGGCAGGGCGAATCCCGGAGTTGAAAAGGTCGGACTCCAGGAAAATCTGTCCATCGGTGATGGAAATCACGTTGGTCGGAATGTATGCCGAAATATCGCCCGCCTGCGTTTCAATAATCGGCAAAGCTGTCAACGAGCCGCCGCCGCGTTCGTCACTGTACTTGGCAGCGCGCTCGAGCAAACGGGAGTGCAGGTAGAACACATCGCCTGGATACGCTTCGCGTCCTGGTGGACGGCGCAACAGCAACGAAATCTCACGATAAGCTGCTGCGTGCTTCGACAAATCGTCGTAAATGCAGAGCACCGCTTTGCCGCGATCCATAAAATATTCGCCCATCGCGCAGCCGGCATAAGGCGCGAGATATTGCATCGCTGCCGGATCGGACGCCGAAGCCGAAACGATAATCGTATAATCCATCGCACCGTATTTTTCGAGCGACGCGCGGACCTGCGCTACCGTCGAATTCTTCTGTCCGATGGCGACGTAGACGCAAATTACGTCTTTGCCTTTTTGGTTGATGATCGTGTCGAGCGCCACTGCAGTTTTTCCGGTTTGGCGGTCGCCGATAATCAACTCACGCTGCCCGCGTCCAATGGGTACCATTGAGTCAATAGCTTTCAATCCCGTGGGCATAGACTCTTTCACCGGTTGGCGATCCACAATGCCAGGAGCAATGCGCTCAATCGGCTGAAAGTCATTCGTCACAACCGGGCCTTTGCCATCGCTGGGTTGACCGAGCGCATTGACGACGCGTCCGATCATTGCATCGCCTGCCGGAACAGAGATAATGCGTTTGGTGCGCTTGGCAATCGCGCCTTCTTTGATGGATTGGAAGTCGCCAAGCAACACCGAGCCAACTTTGTCTTCTTCCAGGTTGAGCGCGAGACCGGAAGCGCCGCCTTCAAATTCCAATAGCTCACCGGCCATGACTTTTTCCAAGCCGTGAATTTCGGCGATGCCATCGCCTACTTTGATGACGGTGCCAACTTCGTCTATGGTGATGCTCGTGTCGAAGTTTTCGATCTGCTGCCGAATAATTTTGCTTATCTCATCCGCTTTGATTTGGTTTGCCATAAGTCTCCGAAGGGATTCCAACGTTGAGATTATCCCTTTGCTAATTGCTGCTTCATGAGTGCTAATTGATTTTTGATGGAGCCGTCATAGATCAGGCTCTCGATGCGGGTCACGACCCCACCAATAATTTCAGGGTCAATATTGAAATTAACTTTCACCTGTTTGCCTGTTGCCTGCTGCAATTGATTCAGCAAGGCTTCTTGTTGCGTTGTGGCCAACGCGCGCGCCGTTGTGACGTCGGCGGAAACCACGCCTGCGCGCCGATCCAGTTCCTTGGCCAAGCTGGTACGCACCACATCAATCTGATGCAAACGTTGATTGGTGAGCAATAATTGTAAGAAGTTCGTCGTGGTTGGCTTTAACTGTAGCCGGGCTAGCAGTTCGTTCAAAAGCGCGCGTTTGCGATCAAGCGCAATGACCGGGCTGGCGAACACGCCGCGCAATTCGGCGTGTTGTTCGATCAGTTGAGCAAAAGCGTTGACTTCGTCAGCCACAGAGAGCGTTTGACCGCGTTCCATAATGACGTCCGCCAAAGCCTTGGCATAACGATTGGCAACAGTTGTTATACTCATAAAATCGTCGGTAAGCTTACCTCTTGAAGCCGTTGCTGGCCCGCTCTAAGAGCGTCGCGTCGTCAGCCGGAGTCAATTCCCGGCGAATAATTTGTTCGGCTCTGGTCACGGCATTGGCCGCCGTGAATTGGCGCAACTCAACCAAGGCCGTTTGCGTGGCCGCTTCGATTTCGCGGCGCGCCGTCTCACGGATTTTTTCGATGTCGGCTTGGGTTTGCAGGCGCAGTCGTTCTGTTTCTGCTGCCGCTTCCTGGTGCGCGGTTTCTCTAATCTTCGCGACCTCACTGTCAAGCTGCGCTAAGCGCTCATCAATGGCGCGAATGCGTTTCTGGGCTTCCTCTTTTTCCCGTGCCGCGCGTGCCAGCCGCGCGCGGATTTGCGCAAAGCGTTCAGCGAAAAACTGACGCACCGGCTTCCGCAGCAGGAAGTATAAAATGCCGAAAAAAATGGCGACATTGAAGGCTCGTGAAATCAGCGGGTTGATGAGAAGCAGGGGGGCGACGAGCGCGTAGAGTGGTGTAAGTAGCGTTAGTATCATGAGTATCATGCGAACTAGCTTCCCTCCGGCGCATTAACTGGACGGTGCAAAATGCTGGCCGAAATCGTGGCCGCCATCGCCAGGGCATCTTGGTCAAGTTGTGTGCGAGCGGCCATCGTTTGGTGCCCGATTTCTTGTTTGGCCACTTCGATTTGCGTGGCGGCTTCCACTTTGATTTGGGCCATCAAATCCTGACGCTCAGCCAAAGCCTCGCGGCGTTGCGCCTCGGCATATTGATACGCTTCATAGCGCGCATTGCGGATGCCATCTTCATAGAGCATCACTTTTCTCTCATATTCTTTGGATAAGTCTCTCGCTTCGTGCGAAGTTCCGCCGCTCAGTTTTTCGCGTTCTTCCAACACCTTGTTGATGGGGCGAAACAGCGTGGCATTGAGAATGAAAATTAGCAGCAGGATCGAAATAAAGACGAAAAGAAATGATCCATCTATCGCCAAAATGTTTTCGGCCAGAAAAATAATAGCAAGGCTGGTCACAAGTGCTGCACCTCAGATTAGTAAAATTGCGCTTGCCGATGACACAAGAGCTACCTATGTGAACGAATCCGCGCCCAAAGTAAGCGGAAATAATTAGCACAAGTTTTCACACTTGGCAAAGGGAAGCCGCTATGTGTAGTGCGAAAATGGCGATTTGTGGAGGGGCTTCTGGGAAAATGTAGCGCAACCTAGCCCGTTTGCTTCTGACGCGCTCAGGGGCACCTTGCTGGAACCTGAGCAAGCTAGCAAGTTTGCGCTATATTTTTCGTGGCGTCCGTGTTAGATTGTTTCCTGCTTGACAGTTCTTTGGTGAATGATTATGATTGCAGCCGTCAAGAGGTTAATGATTATGTCCATTGTCAAATTACCAGCAAGTCCCGCCGAACAGACGCTCGTGAAATTGATGCGTGTAGGAGATCGGCTCTGGCGTGAATCGGATGAAAATTTCGCGCAATGGCAATTGACTGACAATCACTATAACGTGCTGCGCATCCTGAATGGCGCGGGTGAACCGATTTCGCAAATCGAAATCGGGCGGCGGATGCTGTCATCGCGTGCCAACGTGACGAAGCTGATTGACTGGCTCGAAGAACGGAAATTCGTCAAACGGCTGGCCTGTGGAGATCGGCGCGTGAAATTAATTGAGCTAGCCCCAGCGGGCGCGAAGTTTATCGAAGAAACCGCCGAGCAAGTTGTTGATATGGCGGAAAAGACGATGAAACCCCTCACGAAGCAAGAGCAAAAAACACTTGGTCAGCTATTAGATAAATTGATGAGATAGCAGGTTTTTTTTAGCCATTTTGTTAATTGATTGACAGTTAATTAGATAACAAACTGATTGAGAGGTGAATTATGATACAGAAAATTGCGGCACAGGATCGTTTCCATCTCGAAAGCGATTGGCTTTCGGCTTATTGGTTGTTCAGTTTTGATCGTTACCGCGATCCGAACAATATGGCCTTTGGCCCGTTGCGGGTTTTCAATCACGACACAATTAAAGGGGGCATGGGGTTTCCGACACATTCGCATCGTGAAATGGAAATCGTGACGTATGTGCTGGAAGGTTCACTGGCACACAAAGACAGTACCGGCGGCGTTGGGTTTATCCGTCCGAGCGAAGTGCAACGGATGACTGCCGGCACAGGCATTGCGCATTCAGAGTTTAATGTTTCGGAAACCGCGCCGGTCAAGCTCCTGCAAATGTGGGTGCTGCCAGAACGCGCCGGGTTGACGCCTTCCTATGAGCAAAAACAGTTTTCAGCGGAAGAGCGCACCGGAAAATTGCTGCCCATTGCGGCAGGGCAGGATATGCCTGAAGCCGTAAAGGTGCATCAAGACGTAACTTTTTATGTCTCGCGCTTGAACGAGGGCGATAAGGTAAGTCACAGCCTGGGTGCGGGTCGAAAAGCCTTTGTCTATGTGATTGAAGGTGAAATCAGGCTGAACGGAGACACTTTCGCGGCGGGCGATCAGGCACGCATCACGAATGAGGCACGCCTTGCAATGGAAGCCACAAAACCAAGCGAAATCATCCTGATTGATCTGCCCTGAGGATGAAACTAAGGGGAAACGTATGCTCAGAAAACTAATCAACACTGATAATAATTGGGCCAGTTTGATTGCCCGTATTGTGTTGGGCCTGGTCATGCTGCCGCATGGGTTACAAAAGCTATTAGGATTGTTTGGCGGCGCAGGCTTTAGTGGAACCATGAACTATTTTACCAGCCAGGGAATGCCTGTCGTGCTCGTGTTTTTGGTGATTATGGGAGAGTCGTTCGGTGCGCTTGGCTTAATCACCGGCTTCATCGGGCGGTTTTGTGCCTTTGGCATCACGCTCATTATGCTGGGCGCAATGTTCATGGTTCATCTGAAGGTCGGATTTTTTATGAACTGGACAGGTCAACAACAAGGCGAAGGATTTGAATATCATCTATTAGCTCTCGGTCTGGGCTTAATCGTTTTGCTGAAAGGTTCGGGCGCATTTTCAATAGATCGAATTTTATCGAAACGTACATAACAGGAGACAAGAATGGACACCCTGGAAACAATCAAACAGCGCATCTCGGCGAATCATTTTGATTCGAGCAAAAGACTTTCCGAAGCGGAAATTAAAGAATTGGTTTCGTATGCTACCGAAGCACCATCTTCCTACAACATCCAGCATTGGCGGTTTGTGGCGGTCACGAAGCCTGAAGAAAAAGCCCGCTTGAAAGCGGTTGCATATAATCAACCCAAGGTCGCTGACGCCGCTGTGACCTTTATTATTCTGGGCGATTTACAGGCGACCGAGAAGCTCCCGCAAATTTATCAGCCTTTAGTTGCGGCTGGCGCGATGCCACAGGAAACGGCAGATCGCGTGGTGGCAATGGCGACGGGTGCCTATCAAGACAAGCCGCAAAAGCAACGCGACGAGGCGATTCGCAGCGCTTCTTTGGCAACCATGACGCTGATGTTAGCGGCAGAAGCCAAAGGTCTGGTGAGTGGCCCGATGATTGGTTTCGATCCCGCAGGGGTGAAGCGTGAGTTCAATATTTCAGACCGCTATGTGCCAGTGATGCTGGTAGCTGTTGGCTACCCTGCTCCTGGTAATCATCCACGCAAGCCGAGATTGAGTGCTGATGAAGTGTTGGCGTTTGAGCAAGGGCGTGAGTTTTGAGTGAGCGATGGGAGAGGAAGCGCCTGGAAGCTTCCTCTCTTTTTTACGTCTATCGCCGCCCAAATATTACTCCCAGCGCTGCCCCGATAATCGCCAAGCCAAAATATAAGCCGCCCATGAGAAATCCTGCTGTGGTTGCTTTCATCCGGTGTGTGACGGCAGCGTAACCAATTCCCAGCAACACGATGATCCAAATGTAGAAAATGTCTACCGCACGGGCTACTCCCCAAATAAATTTGGGCAGACTGCGGTTCTCAAAGAGTAAGGAAAGAACCGTTCCTAAGTTCGTACCCAGCGGGTTTTGCACGTCGAAGTCCGCGCCCTTAATAAAAATCATGAGGGCGAGCGTCAGCGACGAGAGAATGCCAACCGCCAGAAACGTATAAAGCGTGACGGAAAGCAGCGATTTATAGGTGTTCTCTTTCCCTAGCACCAAACTAACCAATTTAAAGATGCCCGCCACAAGCAACGAAAAAAGCACATTGCCAATGAGTCCCATTACCAGCGCGGAATATTTGGCAATATTCGCTTGCATGGCGATGATTTGGGGCGCTTGCTCTTTCTGAATTCGTCCCTCTTCCACCATTTGTTCAATTTGCGGGGCGATGACTTGTGTGAAATCCACCTTCGCGAAAAAGAGATAGCCCACTACTCCACCAACTAAAATCAAGCCAATGATGGGCGCTAGCAAGCTGGGGTTCGCGGCGAAGCTTTTAAACGTTTCGCCCGGCGAAAAATAGACGCCGATCAAGCGACTGAAAAAGTTTTCTTGCGCGATGGGTTCAGCAGTTGTTTCAGGTGTCATATTGCCTCCTTGGAAGATGTACAGCAACCTTTCCAGTTTGCGGCTGACTCCGAGAGCCGCTCGCTAGTGAAGACCGCGGCAAACTGGAAAGGTTGCTGTACATTTCCTTTGGGTAAAGGTGGCAGTAATCGGTAGGAAGGCGCAGATGAACAACAGTACGTCAGTGAAAGGGGCCGCTACAGACTACTGTCTAGTCGTTGAGAAAGCACGCGGCGAAATGACCGGGTGCTACTTCTTTAAATTCAGGTTCAGTGATTTTACATTTTTCCATTGCATAAGGACAGCGCGTGTGGAAACGACAGCCTGACGGTGGATTCAGCGGCGTCGGAACTTCGCCGCCTAAGGCAATACGCGCGCGCGTCCGCGTCTGTTCCGGGTCAGGCAACGGGATCGAAGCCAACAGGGCTTGTGTGTACGGATGCTTCGGCGTTTGGTAAAGCTCCAAGGCGGGAGCTAACTCGACCAGCTTGCCCAAGTACATCACGCCGACGCGCGTCGAAATATGCTCGACGACAGCCAGTCCATGCGAGATGAACAAATATGTCAGCCCGAATTGTTCTTGCAGGTCTTGCAGCAAGTTTACCACCTGCGCCTGCACCGAAACGTCCAGCGCCGAGACGGGTTCATCTGCCACAATGAAATCCGGGTTGAGCGCCAACGCGCGTGCGATGCCGATGCGTTGCCGCTGTCCGCCGCTGAATTGATGCGGATAGCGATTCGCATAATCGGGATCAAGCTTGACGACCTTCAGCAATTCCGCGACGCGATCTTTGCGCTCCTGTTTGTTCCCAATGCGGTGAACAATCAACGGCTCGCCAATAATGTCGCCAACTTTCATGCGCGGATTCAGCGATGAGTAAGGGTCTTGAAATACGATTTGCAGACGGCGGCGCAACGCGCGTAGCTCGCCTTTGCCAAGCTGTAATAAATCCTGCCCATCAAAGCGAATTTCGCCACTTGTAGGTTCAATCAGTCGCAGCAAGCATCTGCCGACCGTGGTCTTGCCGCAACCCGATTCGCCTACCAGTCCGAACGTTTCGCCTTTTTGGATATTGAACGAAACGCCATCCACCGCACGAACGACCTGCCCGTGCGCAGCCGGAAAATGTTTCGTGAGATTTTTGATTTCGACGAGAGTTGTTTGAGTCATTAGCTCGCAGATTTTACGCTTAGATTAGAGTCTAGTGAACTGATTTTACGGGTAAATTTCATTCACCCGCACACAACGCGACAAATGCCCTTCGCCTGCCGGCAGCAATTCGATTTCGCCGACCCGGCATTTCTCTTGCGCGTGTGAACAGCGCGGTGCAAAGCGGCAGCCGGGCGGCAATTCCAGCGGATTCGGCACGACGCCTTCAATCGTGCGTAACCGCGTCTGATGGCCTTTTGCCCCAAGTTGGGGAACGGCACGCAGCAGGCCTTCCGTGTACGGATGGCGCGGGCGGGCGAAGAGGTCTCGCACCGAAGCTTCTTCAACGATTTTGCCGGCGTACATCACGGCCACGCGGTCGGCGGTTTCAGCGACGACGCCAAGGTCGTGGGTGATGAGCAATAAGCCGAGTTTTCGTTTTTCGCGCAGGTCGGCCAGTTCTTGCAAAATCTGGGCTTGAATCGTCACGTCAAGCGCTGTCGTCGGTTCATCGGCAATCAGTAATTTGGGGTCGCAAGCCAAGGCCATCGCAATCATCACGCGTTGGCGCATGCCGCCGGACATTTCGTGCGGATAGCTTTTGGCGCGCGATTCGGGGGAGGGAATTGCGACATCGCGCATACCTTCGATAGCCTGATTCCAGGCTTCTTTGTTGGAAACACCGCGATGCAGGCGAATGGCTTCGGCAATCTGTTCGCCGACGGTATAGACCGGATTCAGGGAAGTCATCGGGTCCTGGAAAATCATGGCAATGTCATCGCCGCGAATCTTGCGCATGGCCTCTGCGCTTAACTTGAGCAGGTCGCGGCCCTCAAACAGAATCTCGCCGCTGGCAATGTAGCCCGGCGATGCCACGAGTCGCATCAGCGAAAGCGCCGTCACGGATTTGCCACAGCCGGATTCGCCCACGACGCAGAGCGTTTCGCCGCTCTCTAATGTGAAACTGACATCATCCACCGAGCGGACTTCGCCACGTGCTGTCGCAAAATAAGTTCGCAGGTTTTTGACTTCGAGCAAAGGCATAGCAGATTTGTGATTTTGCAATCTCAGTTTTGAGATTTTGGGGCGCGCGAATGATAAAGGAAGCTGGCGATTAAGGCGAGAGCAGAAATGATGACGCAGCTCATCGCAAACCAATCGCCGTATTTTGTGTATGGAGTCGCGACGCGACTGGTTTCGGCAGTCCAGACATGGCTGGTGGCGGTGAACATTGGCAGCGGGGCAACGATTTTGCCTTGCGCTGTGATCAGCGTGGAAATGCCGCTGTTGGTGACGCGTACAATGTCACGACTATTTTCAATAGCGCGCATGCGGGCGTGCTGCAAATGTTGCTCAGCGCCCGCCGAATTGCCAAACCACGCATCATCGGAAATGTTAATAAGGAGCGCTGCGCCATTCTTGACAAATTGTCGCACCAGATTTGGATAGGCCGCTTCGTAGCAAATAAACGTACCGATTTTGACGAAATTCGTTGTCCGTTGAAGCACGATTTCGCCCTGTGTTTCCTGCTCGTTTTGCACGATGGCAAGCTGAGTGTTGAGTTGCAGCGAATGCACCATCGCCTTCGTCCCAGGTGTAAAGTCGCCCACCATCGCGGGCACCAAAGAGCCAAGCACCGCACGAAACGGAACATATTCGCCAAACGGGAGCAGCCGGATTTTGTCGTAGCGTGGCAGGGCGCGACCATCTGAAGTGATGGTTTGCGCGCTGTTGTAAATATTCTCGCCGTCACGTCCGAGCGCGCTGAAAATTAAATAAGCATTATGTTCTTTCGCCACCGCATTGAGGTTGGCTTTGGCCGTTTCGTCTTGTTCGTAATTCAAAACCAAGGGCGATTCAGCCCAGATGATGATGTCGGCTTTTTTATTCGTGGCTTGGTTGATGGCCTCGCGCGTGAGTCTCGTGTTGGTTTCGAGACCACTTATATTGCGCTGCGTCAATTCATCAGGATGCGTCAGAATGTCTACCGGCAAATTCGGCTGCACGCCTGCGATAGTGACTTCTGTTCTATTTGCTACCCCGAATTCGCTGGGCGAAAGCGCCGCTGCACCGCCATAAAATGCGAGTCCTAATGCCAGCACGTAAATAATTGCCAGGGGGCGGAGCTGCGCTTTTTTTATCTGCGGCAGCCAGATGAACAAGACGTTGATACCGACCAAAAAAGCGCCAATCAACGCTACTCCACCGGCGCTGGCAAATTGCGCGATAGTGGAATAATTGACTTGCGAGACGCCCAGTTCATTCCAGGTTATCTGCGTGATGGCGCCGCGCAACCATTCGGTTGCTGCCCACGCGAATGGCGCTAAACCCAAAGCGCGCAGCCCGAAACTTTGCAGCAGCCGTGTCGTTGCCAGCGCAAACAAGCCTGGAAATAATGCCGTGATCGCGGTGAATAAGGCCGCTGCGCCGTAAGCCAGGATGACGTTCATGCCGCCGTAGTGAATCATCGAATGTGTGATCCAGTGGCACGAGCAAAAGAAGAAAACCCAACCAGTTAGCCAGCCCAATCCGAAAGCGCGGCGCAAGGTTTGCCCGTCGCGCGTGAGGGCAAAGAACAATGGCACGAACGCTACCCAGGCCAGCACGCTCCAACTGAATTTAGGGAAGGACAGCGCCAACAAGATACCGGACGCCAGGGCGGCCAGCCATTGGTAGAGATGGAAACGGGAAAAGAAAGTGGGCGCAGTCATTACCGATTACGAGCAGGCGGTTTAGGAGTGGAGGTGACGGGCTGCTCCAGCTCAGGTTTTCTGCTCAGGCTGGGCAGATACAGCAGGGTAACGACCATACAAACAGCGCTTAGTAAAGCAATGGCAACGTATAACGACAGCGCACGCTTATCTTGTTCATTTACATATTTCAACGGTAGCATCAGTTTCATCGGGGCTTCATTCGAGCTTTATTCGTTTAGGGAACGTCATTGTAGCAGTGAGCGAGGAGCAGTGAAAGCAAGTTATGCGTAAAGGCTAACCCCGCCAGTTCTGACGATAGACAAAGCGCGCGCGCCCAAATCGTACTTCGCAGCCATCAGCCAGTTCCGTCGCTTTCCTGATGCGCTGGCCGTTAATGAACGTGCCATTGCTGCTGCCTAAGTCGGTAATCACGTGATGACCATTGGTCGCCGCAATCTCCGCATGTTGTTTGGAGACGGACGGGTTGTCTATCACAAAATCATTGTTGAGCGTGCGCCCCACCAGGATTTGATCGCGATTGAGGATGCAGGCCAGACGTTCTTCTCCCGTCGAAGAAATCGAAATCAAATGAGGGCGACGATCCAGATTTTCGGCTGCCGTTAATTTTAAATTCGCTCCGCAGCGTAAACAAAAATTCGCTTCCGCGCGATTGATGGCGGAGCACACCGGGCACACCGGGGAATCCGGCGGCGCGGGGATAATAGCGCTACACTTCAGACACGGCTCGCCTGCAATCCCTTTCGCGCCACAGGCTTCGCAAAGATTGCTGATTTGCAGCAGCATCGTGCCTTCGCGGTGCGGCGAGGTGTCGCGGTGAAATCGGATTTGCTTTCGCACCCAGAAAAACAAGGCTACGAGCGCGGCAATGACGACATAAAACAGGAGGATGGTCAGGCGTTCTGATGCGAGCAGCATCATATCGAAAAGGCTATGGAGCAGTGAAGCCATTAGCCAACCACGTACGATAATCGGAAATCTTTGCGTGACCAGATTGGGCGCTGATTTCGCGCGACTCAGACTTAAGCCCCAAAACGAGGAAAAGAGCGCGTGTCCCGGATTGGACAGCGGCCCGCGCAGGAACACCAGCAGCGGATTATTTTGGGAGAGATAAATGACATTCTCGATGGCGGCAAACCCTAACGCGGCGGTGGCGCTGTAGATCACGCCATCCAACGGTTCATCAAACTCGCGGCGGCGATAGGCATAGAAGGTAACCGCCAGCAGTTTGCATAACTCCTCAACCGGCCCGACCACCAAAAATAAGACTAATACACGCGTCCAGACACTGTTGCCAAAATGATGCAGGAGAAATTTTTGCCCCAGGATATTGAGCGGGAAGGCAATAAAAGTCGCTACGCCGCCAAGGAGAAAGGTAAGCGCGATCAAGCGCAAGGGCGGGCGCTTGTAAACGCTGCGGCTATAGAAATACCAAAGCCACAACGCACAAGGCAGGACGGATAGAAGCGGAATGAGAATGTAGGACATTAAAGTCTGGGAAAGTCTAGGGAAGTCTGGGGAAGTCGGATAGCACAAGGCTTTCCCGGACTTTCCTGAACTTAACTTACTCGCTTAACGATTACCATGGTCAGATCGTCAACGGACTTGGCTTTGCCGACAAAACGGGTCAAGGCTTCATCAATGCGGTCGCGGACGCCCGCCGCTGTGCGCGTCAGGTTTTTTTGCAGCACTTCAATCAGGCGACTTTCCCCAAACTCATCGCCGGCTTCATTGACGCTTTCGGTCACGCCGTCAGAATAGACGATCATGACATCACCGGGGTGCAATGGGACGGGCACCTGTTCATACGTGCCAAAGGGCATAATGCCAACGGGGAAGCCGCCCACATCAAGCTGTTCAACTTGACCGGACGCGCGAACGAGCAGCGGCGGATTATGTCCGGCATTGACGTAGGTCAGTTCGTGCGTTTTGGGATTCAGTTCGCTATAGAAAAAGGTGATGTAGCGGTTGGAAGGCGTGTTGTCGTAGATGTATTGATTGATTTGCGAAACGACTTCCGGCGCGGTGGCTGGGGTCGTCACATAGGCGCGCACGGCAGCATGCAACGAAGTCATCAATAACGCCGCCCCCGTTCCTTTGCCGGAAACGTCACCGAGTGCTACCACGAGCCGCCCATCTTTGCGTTCGATAAAGTCGAAATAATCGCCGCCCACTTCGTAACACGGAAAGCTCACGCCAATCATGTCATAGCCTGAGATATTGGGGGGATGGGCCGGATGCAGACGCAGTTGAATTTCGCTGGCGACCGCTAATTCATTGGCTAATCGCTCTTGCTCGGCCTGTAATTGCAACAAGCGGGTATTTTCGATGCGAATGGCGGCCACCCCCGCAATCAGGGTGAGCAATTGCAATTGCGGTTCTGTGAAACGGTTCGTCCCAAAGGAACTGTCTACATAAATCATGCCGAGAATGCGCCCTTCAATCGCCAGCGGCACAGCCATCACTGAGCGAATGCCGCTGAGCACGATTGAATGCTGTTGCTGAAAACGCGGGTCTTGCTGCGCATCCGAGGTCAATACGGAGCTACCTTGTTGGAGGACCTGTTCGGAAATCGAGTGGCTGATTTTGACTTCGGTTTGCGCTGGCGTTGGTTTGCGCGTCTTCATGGTCTTGCAAATCAGTTCCGGTTCACTTCGTGGGGAAAGCTTCTCAAACAGCATGACATAGCCATGATCTGCCGGTAGGGCCTCAAACACGAAGTCCAACACCTGTTTCAGGGTTTCCTCCAGCGAGAGAGCGGAAAGCAACGCCACGCTCACACGGCTAATGACCGCAAGGATGTCGGCGGAAGACTCCGCAAATTGCGTCATCCCGCTGACCGTGTTCTGGCTTAAATCCAGCGAAGAAATAACTTTGGAAACAGCCGTGGCGGAGTTTCTGGCGCTGGCAACAATCGTAGCTTCGGGTTTGATTTGGGTGCCAAGGTCGCTGGCCGGGGCAATTAACACGCCGGTTTGCCCCCGCAACGGACTGGTTTCTTCTCGTTCGACAAACACGATTTCCGTTTCGCCGACGCGAAAAATATCGCCTTCGCGCAGCATGACCGGAGCGGTCAATCGTGCTCCATTCAGAAACGTGCCATTCGCGCTACCCGAATCAGAAAGCCAGTAGCCATCCCCTCGTTGTCGCACTTCTGAGTGCAGGCGGGAAGTGAAAGGATCGTCCGTCCACAAATCGTTGCGGACGGAGCGGCCTATCGTGGTGCGCAGGCGCTGTAAGTCGACAATGGAATCAGCATTAGCAGAAGCAGCGGATTTGACAATGAGGCGTGGCATAAAGTCGTTGATCGTTGGTCATTGGTCATTGGTCATTGGTCATTGGTTGATGAGCAAAGGACAAAGGACAAAGGACCAATGACGATTATACTATTCGTCAGAGTTTTCTTCCTTCTTGGCTTTCTTGGCCTTCTTTTTTAGCTCGGATTCTTCGTCTTTGCGGGCATTTTGCGCGGCACCCCGTGCCACCTGCATATACACACCGCTGTCACATTGCTCATAGTAGTGACGTGCAACGCCATACTGCTTTAAGCCATAATGCGCTTGCCCAAGGAGGTAAAAAAGGTCGCTATCGTCCGGGGCGAGTTTGCGGGCTTCTTGCAGCGATTTGGCCGCCAAAGTATACATCTTAGCGCCCAGATAAGACCTTCCGTTTTCTTTGTACTGGCGCGCCAAGGCGCTGGCACTGCTGTGTTCTTCTGAAGAAGGTGATGAAGAAGGCGGCGCCACCGGGACGCCATCCACCAAATTGGGCAGGGTCATGGCCAACCGTGGTGGCAGCATCTCTACCTCCGGCAATTGCAACCCAGGTTTGCCCCGGCGTGCGGCCAGCATCCGGTTTTCTGACAGCGAATCCAACGAACGCTTGACTGTGAATTGGCTTAGAATTTGTCGGGCGGTACTGGCTTGTTCACTCATGGGAGCATTAGTGATGAGGTATTGTAAATCCTCTACCGCTTTTTCCCAATCGCCGCGATAACGCTGCAATTCGGCTCGTTGAAAACGGGCTTCCACATTTTTAGCATCCACCTCCAACACCCGCGAATACTTAGTCAGGGCATTATCCACTTGCCCATTCGCCTCGTACAAATCGGCGAGTCCTTTAATAACATCCGTATTATTAGGAACGAGTTTTTCCGCCTCCTCAAATTTGGCGATAGCCGTTTGAATGTCATTTTGCTGCAGACTTAGTCTGCCGTCATTAACGAGTTGGTTGAATTTATCCAACGGAGAGTTGATGTTGAGGACCGAAATGGTTCCCAACGACGTTTGGTTGCGATACACCAAATAGGCGCTGAGCACTAATAAAATGCCCGCCGCCACGGAAAGCCCGCGCACCAACAAACTAAATCTGGAAGTTGACTGCGATTTGGCCAGGCCGGAGGCTTTGGCTAACGCGCTGGCTGCTTTGGTGAGCGGGGACGTGGACGAATTCTCCGGTGCGTTGGCGTTGTCTGTGACCAATTTGACGCCACACGTAGCACAAAAGATCGCTGTCTCCGTTGCTGATGCTCCGCATTTCCCACAACTGATGAGCATACTTGTTACCTCAATCAGCGAAGGGTGAGTTTGACTGCCTTCGCTGATAGCTTTTTATTCGTTTTTTACGATTAGGGTTCCCGCCAACTTGTCATGCCAGCCTCGCTGTTGGGAGTCAAAAATCATCCACAGAAAGCCAAGACCCAGGCAGAGGAAAGAAAGCGGATATCCGATCAAATGCCGCAAGACAATGGTGCTGTATCCCAGTCTAGCCCCATCGGTGCGGATGATCTGCAATCCGACCAACCGCTGACCGATGCTTTGCCCCTCCCGCACACACAAATAAATCCAGTTCCACCCGACAAAACCCAAAGTCGCCAGATAGCCAAGATTGATAATCCAATCGGCTGCTGTGGGGAATGCGCCTCGGCAAAATGTCGCTAACGAAATCGCCACGCCAAAAACGAGCAGCGTCAAAATGTAATCCACCAGAAAAGCACTCGCACGCAGCCCTAAACTAGCCGGGGCTGACTCGCCTGTGGCGCGCGCCGGGATCTTCTGGATAAACGGATTTTCGCTCGCCGGAGGCGGAACTTGGAATATGGTGTTTGAAGGAGTCTCCATCGTGTTTTGGGGCAGTGAGAACTGCACTGTTGCAAGCTCTCGCTCAAGCTTTTCAGTTAATCATAAATTTTAGTGAAGTGCTTCCCAAACGAACCAAATCACCACTTTGCAGTACGTGCTGCATTTGCGCTTGTAGTCTGATACGGTCGTTAATAAATGTGCCGTTGCTACTACCTAAATCTTCAATAATAAACTGTTGCCCCCGCGCAATGATCTTGGCGTGGCGTCGCGATATACCGCCGACTCGATCATAGCGCGAAAGATCTATCGCGGGGATACTGCCGCTGCTCGGATCGGGACGCCCGATCAAATGTTCTCCTTCCGCATCCAGCGGAAATTGCGCGGCGACCTCATTCGTGCCTAAAATGACCAGCCGTGCGGTATTGCGATGACCACTGGACACACCTTGCAAATCAGTTCCGCAAGAGGCGCAAAACTGATCACCTAGACTAATCGCTTGCCCACAGGTAAAGCAAGTCAACGGTAAAGCCCCCGCCGATTGTTCGCTCTCCACCGGCGTTTCAAGCGGGGGAGCAAGCACCGGTTGCGGGATTAGCCGAGTGCCGAGAAGGTCGCTGCCAGAGTGGTCGCTTTTCAGTTCGTTTAGATGAGCTTCCAACTCTACACTGAAGGTACGAGCGGAAGGGAAACGACGTACGGATTCATGCTCAACAGCGCGGCAAATGATTTGTTCCATGCGCGCCGAAATGTTCGGGTTGATGTCGCGCGGCATGGGATTTTTCGAGAAATCAAAAATCAGCAGTGGGTTGTCCTGTGGGTCTTTGCCTGTCAGCAAGTGGAACATTGTGGCACCGAGCGAATATAGATCCGAAGCCGGTCCCACGTTGCCTGCAAATAATTCCGGGGGCGCATAACCCATCGTGCCCACCGCCGTCACGCCTTTTTGCGTGGGAGCCACAAATCGTGCGATGCCGAAATCCACGAGCATAATTCGTTGCGTGCGCGCGTCCACCATCAAATTGGCAGGCTTGAGATCACGATAAATCAGCGGCGGTTTTTGCGAGTGGACGTAATCCAACACTTCGCAAATTTGCAGCGCCCAACGTGCTACGGTCGCTTCGTCTACAATGCCACCTGCGCCGCGCTGATACGTGGCCAGATCGCCACCGTCAATGAACTTCATCACCAGATAATAGCGGCCTCGCGTGAGATCGAAGAAGTAATCGTAAATGGTCGGAATCGAAGGATGCTCCAGCCGCGCAAGCAACTCCGATTCGCGTTTGAAATCTTCAATGGCCTTGGCGCGTGCTGTTGGATCGGCGAACATTTCAATCATTTCTTTCACCGCAACCACACGCTGTGCCAAGTTGCGATCCGCCGCCTTGTAGACCGATCCCATGCCGCCGCCGCCTACGCGCTGCAAGATTTGATACCGATCAGCCAGCACTGTCCCCGGTGCCAATTGAAAATTCATCGGTGCATTGTAGGCTCCCCCCGTTGGTTGTTTGGGCGTAGAGACGAGTGGCGTCGAGACCAGCGGGATGGCTTCCTGCCGCCCACCGCATTCGCCGCAGAAAGGGTCTCCAGGGCCGGTTTGACTGCCACAATTGGGACAAAAAGGCATAACTACACAAGAGTGAATTTTAGAAACGTTTTGCCGACGATGATTTCATCTCCGTCTTTGAGCAAATGAGGTTGGCCGCGGTGCAAACGCGTTTGCCGATTGATGACCGTTCCATTCATGCTGCCCAAATCTTCGATGAAATATTGCTGGCTTTGCTGGAAAATACGCGCGTGCCGCCGCGAGACTTTGGTTTCCAAATCTATTCCATCCAAATCAACATCCGGGAAAATGCCACGTGCCGCATCCCAGCGTCCGATGAGCATCTCTGGTTTCGTAAGCAAAAATTCTTTGCCCACCCGTCCTCCGCCTGTGAGGAGGATCAACCGCGCCACGACCGCCAGGGCTTCATTCGCCTCATCACTATCCACAAACAACTTGCCGATAGGCGAGAGCGGACGTACTGGACTGGGCTGTAGATCTTCACACAGAAAACTCGGCGGCCCAGGCGTCGCCGCCGTGCGTTCTCCTTCCTCCTGGACGCTCTCCAAGCGAAGCCCGCATTCATCACAAAATCCGGCGCTGCTCAAATTTTGATTTCCGCAATGCTGGCATTGAGTCATATTCGCTTTCCACCTTGTCTTTGACGTAACCTTGCTTTGTCAACAGACAACAGGCGGCATTCTACAATGGATTCCCAGGCGATGCCATATTCAGCCAACGATCATTTCAGGTGGGGAGAAGGTCGCCCTCACCGCGAGATGATCAGACGGTTCGGTGGCGGAGGGCAATGGTGTCAGGTCGGCAATTTCCAGCAGCTTGCCCGGCGTTGCCCGCCAATTCCCGCGCTGAAAAATGTAGTCTATTCGTTTCGCCTGGCGCTGCGGATTACAGGTGGATTGCTCCTGGCCCTGATAGGCATCGGTGAAGCCCTGAGCGCGCAGTTCGTGAATCACTGTACTGTCAGGCGTGGCATTAAGGTCACCACAGAGAATCCAGGTCGCCGCACAATTATCGACCAGCACGTAGCTCGTGAGTAGTTCGTTGATTTGCCTGTAGCCCCAATGCTCTGCTGGGGGCTTCTCTGGAAGATCCCATTTCAGGTGTGTGTTTACAATGTTGACGGTTCCTGTCGCCAACTCGAAACTTGCCAGCAACGCGAGATGACCGGAGCGGCACCCACCTGCGTCATCACGATAATAAATCGCCTCGCTTTTTTGGCACGGTAAGTTCACTGGCTTAAAAAAAGTGGCACAGCCATCCGGTTTCCCTTGTTCCTTTTTGGCATACAAACCCGCATAACCTTGGCCACTCAGATGCTGGGCGAAATAGGCATAGGCCTCTTCCTCCACTTCTTGTAAGCAGATCACGTCCGCCCCAAAGCCTGCGATCTTCAACGCCAGAGCCGCTTTTCGCTTTTCCCAGGGCAAGAGTTCGGGATTGACGTGGGAATACCACTGCGGATTGACGTAGGAGTTTGCCAAAACATTGTAGGAAACGACCTGGAATGCGTGCGACATTACATGTTCATCAATTAAAAAGTATCTGCGTATTCGGCTTGGCTCTTCGCAAATCTGTCAGGCCTTTTTCGGTCACCGCTGTTCCCGCCAACTCTACCACCCGCAACGCAGGCCACGTCGCCAGCGACATCGCTGCCGCATCGTCCAGCCGTTTGCAGCGTTGCAAACTCAGGCGTTCAAGCTTGCGCAATCCTTTTAGCTTTTCCAGCCAACGAATGGTCACGGGCATGCCATCCAGTTGCAGTTCGCGCAGGTTTTGCAAGGTGAGAATAGCTTCCAATCCCGCGTCAGTCAGGCTGATTGACCACAGGCCGGAATCGGTGCGCTGTTCGCCGCCCAGACGCAGCGCCGTCAAGCCGGACAGTTGCCGCAACGCCTGCAAGCCTACGTCCGTGAGTTTGTTGCCGCCTACGTTGAGTTCGCGCAGGTTTTGCAGCGGCGTCAGGCGATCCAGGCCGACATCTGTGATTTGCGCATAGCCTACATCCAACGCTTCGAGCGTCGTCACTTCGGCAAGATGTTCGAGCGTTGTGTCGGTGACTTTCGTGCCGCGCAGGTTCAGCCGCCGCAGCCGCTTCCAGCCTTTCACTGCCGCCATGCCTTCATCGGTGATTTGCTCGGCATAATACAGATTCAACTCCGTGAGGGCGGGCGCGTGCTTCAATTGCTGCAAGCCGTGATCGGTGATGCGCGTGTGCGAAAGATCAAGCAGCGCCAAATGTGGCAGCGCGGCAAGCTGCGGCAAATCGGCGTCCGTCACCCAGCTTGCTCGCAGGTCGACGGCAATAATGTTGCCCATGCGGTCGCGTGTGACGATGCCACCTGCTTCCAGTATCCAATCAGGATTAGCGGGGAAAGCCAGGATCGTAGTCAGGACAAGTAGGCAAAGATTTTTCATTCGTAATATGCGCTCGTTTATTTTCCATCTTTCATTTTCGATTGCTCATTTGTGGTTGGGCGTGCGCAGAGACTTCGCTGACATTAGAAAATGGAAGATGGGAAATTCTCAACTCCTCCGCCGATTCGAGGATGACGAATCGCGCTCGAAGATGATGTGGCAATCCGGCAAGGCGGCTTTCAATTGCGCGAGGCCCTTGTCACTTACTAATGTGTGATAGAGATTCAGTAGCTTTAGATTTTTCATTGTTTGCAACGCCGGGATGCCTGCATCGGTAATGTCCGTCGTGTCCAATCGCAACTCGCGCAGCTCCGGCAACCCTTTGAGCAAATCGAGGGATTTGTCATCCACCGTCGTGTAATCCAAATTGAGCATGGTCAAATTCTTCAGCCCTGCAATTGTCGCAATCGTCGTAGCCGCCGCGCGTGTGCGAAAGAGTTGCAGCCGCTCCAGCTTTTCGAGCGTTCGCAATGCCGCACTACCTTTATCCGTAAAGCGTGTGTGATTAAGCGAAAGCTCGCGCAGGTTGGTCAGCGTCGCCAAATGTCGCAAGCCTTCATCACCCGTATCCGTGCTGTCGAGATCAAGCGTTTGTAATCGCGTGAGCTTGCTCAGATGTTGCAAGCTGTCATTCGTGACATCGGTCGAACTCAAGTACAAACGTTCGAGGCGGGTGATTTCGGCAAGCTGTCGCACGCCTTCACTGCCAAGCGGCGCGCCGGTCAGATCGAGGCTGACGAGCGATGACAAGCCTTTCAAATTTGCTAAGCCGCTGCCGCGTACCAGTGTGCCGCCGAGTTGCAAATCGCGGAGTTGCTGTAATGTTGCCAGATGTACAAGGCCAGCGTCAGAAACCGTCGTGTGGCTCAGATTCAATGTCTTCAGGCTCGTCAGCCCTTTGAGCGATTGCAAGCCCAGATCGCCGATTTCTGTCGCTTCCAGATCAAGTATTTCCAAATCTGTCAGTGCGGCTAGATACATAAGCTGAGCATCGCCGATGCTCGTCGAAGCTAGCGACAGCTTGCGCCAATGGTTGCCCGTGAATTCCGCTTTACCGCCCAGCGCCGTGACCCATTTGGCAATCGCTTCGGGGCTTGTTCCTGCTGGGCGATCCAGTGCGGTGGTTTTGCTGCGCGCCATTCGAGAATCCACGAAATTCACTTTGCAGTTGGGCACGCTTTTGCGAAAGGCCTCGACGCCCGTACCTGTCACGCGGCTGTAGCGTAGATCGAAGCTCAACAATTCTTTGAGCGCGCCCAGCTTGGCCAAGCCGGCATTCGTGAGGCGGCTGCGATACAAAATCAATTCGCGCAATTTCGTCATTGCTGCCAACGTCGCAACAGATTCATCCGTGATGTTTGCGCCCAACAGACTCAGCTTGCGCAAGGCGGTGAGATTGCGCAGCGACGCGAGGCCGGCATCCGTAACTCGCACACCGCTCAAGTCCAATTCTTCTAGTTGCGTGAGGCCGCTCAGGTGCTTCAATCCCTCATCTGTCACCGAGGTATCGCGCAGGCTGAGCCGTCGCAACTGCTTCAATTCCGCCAGCCCTTTCATCCCGTCGTCATTGAAAGGCGTCAGGCTCACGTCTAACGCTTCTAACTTGGTTAGCGGCGCGAGGCTGAGCTTGGTAATGCGACATTGCGCACACCGCAGTTCTTTGAGTTGCGTCAAGCCGAGCAGGTGCGCCAAGCCTTTGTCCTGCACGTTGACGTTGGTCAGAAAATGCAGGCTAAAATGCAGCTTTTCCAGGTTCTTCAATCCGGCCAGATGTTTCAGTTGTTCATTCGCATCAAGGCGACTGCCTGCGCCCGGATTCCAGATTGGGCCGGGCAGAGAGAGTTCTTTCAGATGCGTGAGGCCGCTGAGCTTTTCCAAATCTTCCGGGACGATCAGTGTGCCGACCAAATCAACACCAATAAGCTGAAAGTCACCCGCAGGAAGTTGCACCACATCACTCACAGGCCGCTGGGTCGTATTCAAGCTGACGCGCCCGCCTTGCCGAATTATCCACAGCGCAATTTCACGCTCCGAGGCTGGGGCTGCCAACATCGGCGTAAGGCCGAACAGGAAGAGAATAAGGATGGCTTGATTCCACTTCATACAGGTTATCTTTTTTGCTCCATGTTTCACTGAGATAATATCACTACTCACTAGGGGGATTGAAAGCCGTAGTGATGGTTCTCTTGCAAAGAGGGGAAATCTTAGCAGCGATGGCAGGAAACGGGGAGACCATCTCAGCTGGAAAAACCGGCTGGCGAATCATCGTTCGCCAGCCGGTTGATTTTTTTCTGTAAAGGCGGGCCGTGCTGCAAGCTAAAAATTTAGCCGCAACGCAAACTGCACTTGACGATTTGTTCCTAGTCCAACCGTGCGTTCCACCGTGCGGTTGATAATCCCAAAGGTTCCCGCGGCTGCTGCGGTGAAAGGCTGCCCCGGTTGCAGTTGATTGGTGCCTGTGCCCAATACGTTGGGCAACGTGCCAGGCGGGTTCGCAAAGTTCGTCACGTTGAAGAGGTTGAAAACCTCGGTGCGGAACTCGATGTTCGCCGATTCAGTGATGGCAAATTTCTTGGCCACAATTAAATCCTGCTGCAAGAATTTTGGGCCGTGAATTTGGTTGCGCACCATATTGCCAAACGAGCCGGGCTTCGGCGCAGTAAAAGCTGCCGGATTAAGGATGGTGCGATCCTGATTCAGAAACGGGTCAACCCCAGGAATCAAATCTGGTCTACGAACGTTACGCGAGGCACCACCGCGCGGCGTATTAATCACCGCTGTCCGGCCTGCCGCTGGCGTTTGATAAACCAATCCCGTTGCGTCTACATAAACCACATCCGGGCGTACGATCAACACTGGAACGGGCAGGCCGCTGCGCGCGTTGAGAATCGTGCCGACCTCCCATCCGCTGAGCAATGCGTTGCCAATCCCCGTCAGATTCTTGCCCCAGGGTAGGGCATAGATGGCGCTGACGTTGAAGGTGTGGCGCACGTCGAAGTTGTTATAGCCGTTGTCATAGTCAAATTCCGCCACGGTCCGCGCATTGTTGGCGACCGTTGACGCTTCGTTCGAGCCAGCCGTGTTGCCATAGCTGCGTCCGAACGTATATTGCGCGTTGAGCGTTACCCCTGAGATGAAGCGGCGCGCCAGCGTCATCTGCAAGGCATTGTAACTATCGTGTCCGCCACTGCGTTTGTAGTCCACTTCAGCAAAGGGATTCAGCACCGTCGGATTTTGTCCCGCCGCACCAGGCGTAACGATAGAGAACTCACGGATGATGATCGCGTTGTTCGCTGGATTGACGTTAGTCAGCACCTGCGTGATGTTGTTGGCCACGCTACGCAGGAACAGATTGCGCCCCTGACTGCCGACATACGCCACCGTCAAGCCAAGCTGGTGCGGCAATTCCTGTTGCAGCGAAACCGTATAGGAGAAGATGCGTTCAGGAAAGCTGTAATTCTGAATGTCGTAAGCACGCGGTTGAAAGGAGCGGTTGTTTGGGTTGCTGGTGAACGCACTGATGAACGCCGCCTGGTTTTGCGGGAAGGCATTGGTGACGTTGCTCAGCGTGGTGCTGACACGGTCAGATTCAATCGGCTGAATCTGATCTTCCATCTGACCGGGGCCGTAATTGATACCGAACCCGGCGCGGACAACTGTCCGTCCGCCTCCGAATCGTCCTGTCCCACTCGCATTCGGCGACCAGGCCACCGACAGGCGCGGCCCGAAATTGGTCTTGTTTGCTTTCAGCGGAATCAACTTCGACGGCAGGATGGTTCCGTTGTAAATGTCAAAAACTACTTGCGAGTCTTTGGCTTCACGCAGCGGCGAGAAATATTCATACCGCAGGCCATAGTTGAAGGTCAGGTTCGGACGAATTTTCCACTCATCCTGCGCATAGCCGATGTAAAACTCCTGCTTAGCCAGCCGCTCACCCGTCACCCCGTTATTGAACGGACTTGCCGCGCTCAGGTCGCCCAAATACTGCACCGTTGCCGCCGTGTTGGCGAGAAAATTGGTAATGTTGGAGTAGCTGTAGGTCGTGCCGCCGAGGCGATCCGTATAGGCGCGTAAGAAGCGCACTTCGCCGCCGAATTTGACGTTGTGATTGCCGTGCAACCACGAGAGGCTGTCAATCAGCCCGATGGTGTAGGGCGTATACGGTGCACCGCGTCCGTTAGTCGCGCTGTTGGCGCGCACCAAACCACCCGGTATGGAAATGCCTGAAGAAGTTCCCTGCCCCGCAATGCCTGAATTCGCAACGCTGCCACTCAAGTTGATTGTCACGGCGGACAGGTCAATGCCACTGACGGTCGGCGCAAATCCAGAGACGCGCGTCAAGGCACTGTTGTAGCCAAGCTTGAATTCATTCACTTTGTTTTGTCCGAAAAAACTCTGCCACCCAATCACACCATTCTGCGGCACGGATTTGATGATGGCACGGCTGCCTGACACGTTTTGCGGCTGATCGTTGTCGCCTTGATCGCGGAAGAAACGGGCATAAAATGAATTGCGATCACTGGCCTTGTAATCCAGGCGTAGGCTGACAGCATTTTCGTTGACCGGATTGCTGGCGTTCAGTAGCGCAATGTCGAAATCAGGGTTGGTTGAAGTACTAGGGAAGACAGTGGCTTTGCTGCTTTTGAATCCTTGCTCACATACGGCTTTCACCGCGGCGACGGCGCGGGCGCAAGCGGCGGCGCTGGGAACAGCCTCGAAGAAGTTGATGCCCGAACGCAGGCGATAGCCTTCATAACTGCCAAAGAAGAAAAACTTGTCTTTCACAATTGGCCCGCCGAACGATGCTCCGAATTGATTTAATCGCAGCGGCGATTTAGTGCCACGGTCGAACCAGTTGCGCGCATCCAGCTTGTCGTTGCGCAAATACTCAAACACTGAGCCGTGGAATTGATTGCCGCCGGATTTGGTGACAACACTGACTTGCCCGCCTGTCCCTGTGCCGTATTCTGCCGGATAGCTGTTGGAATCCACCCGGAATTCCTGCACATTTTCCAAGCTGGCTTGCAAGCGGAAGGGGGAAGGAATCTCACCGTTCAAGTTTCCAGGACTAGCATCAATGATTGCGGAACCTTCCACGCCATCAAAGCGAATGGCATTTTGCTGCACGGCTCGTCCCGAAAAACGAATGTCGCCAAACGTTCCTGAACCGCTGTTGAGCGCGCCGGGGGCTTGCAAATAAAGCTGCGAAAGCTGGCGACCATTGAGCGGTAAGGAGTGGACTTCCTTCTCATTCACATTGGCCCCCATGCGCGCCGAAGAAGTATCCAGCGCTGCTTCCAGGCTCCCCACGACGTTAATGGTTTCTGTTGTACCAATAGGGGTGAGTTCCACCTCCAGATTAAGCGCCTGACCAGCAACCAGTTCAATGTTCAGATAATTGCTAGCCGCGAAGTTTGCGGCGCTGGCCGTAATTTTGTATGAGGAAGGTTTTAGACTGGTAACGACGAAGCTTCCCTCCGCATTGGAAGTAACCGTTCGTTCTTCGCCGGTGCGTTCATTCTTGACGAGCACCGTCGCATTCGGAATCACCGCCTTCGCTTGGTCGCGCACGACGCCGGCAATGCGCCCTCGTTCCGTTTGCGCCAGCGTAGATAAGCTCAAGAAGACCGTTAGCAGTGTTACTAACCCGGCCATATATAGGTTACGAGGACTTAGCATAAGCTCTCCTTAATTTCTCCGGTAAAAAAACTTATTGGGATCACACAAGCAAATGTGCAAGATTGAGGGTTGATTAAATCCCAGCTAGACAATTGATTTGGTACATTCTGCCGATGCACTTGAATTTGTTCCTGATTTCAAAATGGATAAGATCGGAATGAGAGAAGGAGCGTACAGGGGAGGCGTTAAATGCAGGTGAGGGAAATCTAAAATCCCGGCAAAATTCGTCTTAATTCTGCCTTAAATCGCCCGTAGGGGTTGGCCAATAAAAGCGTCGGGACGGATCAGATGATTAGGCGATGTCACGGCTTGCTTGCCACCACCAGTTTGTAGGCGTGTAAGTGGCGGCGGTGTAATTGAAACGCCTGATAAAGTCGTTCGGTGCCATAGCGCACATCCGGCGTCCAGGTGTAACTCCACGATTCGTTGTCGAGCAGCAGAGGGATGAGGGTTCCCGCTGGCGTGTTCGGAGCCAGGCGGACCAAGCTGGTGCGTTCTTTGGCGCTTGTCCATTCGAGTTGTTTCTGCTCCTGAATGTCGGCAGCCTCGGTGATCCAGCGTGAGTCGGTGTAGACCTTGGCGCGATACCAATTGTTCTTGTCAAACGGATCGAGTCCCTGCCGCAAGCGCACCCAGAGGGTCGCTTCCTCGCCCGGTTCCAGAATACCGTTGCCGTTGCCCTTGCCTTCGGTCACGATGCGCGCCACGCTGCCGCCGCCCCCTTGATTGCCTTTCTGACGGAAGACGTTCAGCGTCACGGTGCGACCATCCAGAATCATCACTTCATGCGGCGCTTCGATGTGTTCGGGAATCACCAGCACATCAATGTTTTTCGTCACTGTGTGCCAGCCATCATATGTCAACGTCAACAGCAACCGGGTCGGCGCGAAGTAACCCGCGCCTGCGGTGAAGCGAACACGCAGGCGGTCAGCAATATCTATCGCTGCGCCTGATTCAAGTTTGGGAATCACCGTTTCGCCTGCCAGGATGTGAACCGTCGGATATTCGCTCGTCAGCGTCACGCGGACGGCCTCCATTGCAGCTCCGCGCGGATTGTAGATGCGCACCGGCAACGACACCTCCTGCTCCGGCGCAAGTCGCAACTTATCTTTCGCCGTTAATGGCAACAGAACAGGAGGCTGCCCGCCTGTGCCCGGCCCGACAAAACTGAGTTGATGTCCCGCGCCATCAGTCTGGATCGTGAGGCGGCCTGTTTGATCGGTGCGCAATTCCTTTTTCGTCGTGCTGCCGGTCGAGAGATTGTGATCCATGATCACGTATGGCGTGGCAGGCTGATAAAGCGGCGCGGTCGTGATTGTCACGCGCCGTTCGACTACAGGCAGCCCATCGGGTGCCCAACTGCGCGTCGTAACGCGCAAGCCGTTCTGCGTTACGTCTTCCAAACACGTGAGTCGAGACTTAGCACCTTCCGACTGCACGCGATAATTCCAGACCTCGAAATCGGCGTAGGCATTGTCATGGCTCCAGGTTTCCGGCACGTTGTCGAGCGCAGAATTGGCGAACGCGCGCAGGTGGAATTCAAATGTTTCCGCGATGGAAGTTGCCCAATGCCGGTGGTATTCATCGCGCCGGTACTCGAAGTCAACTTCATCGGCGCGCGCGTACGCTTCGCGTGTTTCTTCGTGATATTGACTGATGTAATCGCCGCTGGCTCGGATCAGTCGCACCATCGTGCGCGTGTGATTGTTGACGTGATCCTTCGGTCGCCACAGCATGCGGCGTCCTTTTTCACCAATATAAAATTCCGGCCCCGGATTGAATGACGAGGCGCTGCCAATCAAATCAGGATAGCGCGCGCTCAGGTACAGACTCATGAAGCCGCCCATACTCAAACCCGAAATCGCGCGCGCGCGGCGTGAGGTCAGCGTGCGATAGGTGCTGTCTATATGCGCCAGGAGTTCTCGATAGTAAGCTCCGAAATCGTAATCGCCACCCTCTTCCCGAATGTCCCACGGTGAGCCGCCATAAAAGCCCGTGTAGTCGCGCGCGACATAACCGTCCACCGCCACCACGATCACCGGATGCTTAGCAACGAACGCGGCAATCTTCGGAACCGTGTCCGTGCCGTTGTCATACTTTTCCAGCGTGTAGCGATCACTGTGACCGTGAAAGTAATAAATCACCGGATAGGCGCGTTTGCTGCTCTCGTAATCCGGCGGCAGAAAGATTCGGTAATTACGCGGGCCGCCAAAGACAGACGATTGATGCGTGCGGTCGAAGAATGGCTTTTGCGCTACGACGTAACAAGGCAGGAACAAGAGAGCCAGTCCACAAAGAAGCACAAGCTGCACTTTTCTCATCCACGAAGACACAGACACGAAGCTTTTCCTGCTATTTTTCTTTGTGATACTTCGTGTGACTTTGTGGATGAGAAATCTGACTGCGATCATTGCGCCTCCAATCCAAACAAAATCTCCTGTTCGTTGGTGCGAATGTAGCGCCCTTCCTGCGACTTCAAGCGCAGCGGCACACTCAATGCGCCGACCGCATATTTGATGTCTGTTTCTGGTGCGTTGGAGTAAGGATTGTGCGGATAGACAGGCCAGACGAGTCGCGCGGTCGGATCAACTTTCAGTTTCCAGCCGTGGTGACTAAGCCATCCGCCAATTTCTGCGGGCGAAAGTTCGATCCGCCTTGTGCCGAGCCTGATCTTCTTTCCAGCCCCCGTTTCCAGCCCCTCGCCTGTTTGCAAAACCAATTGCAGCGTCAATCGCGGATCATCCGCCGGTCGGCCACGACCCGTGATGACGAAACGCAATGACACTTCGCGTTCGGTTGGCGTCGGCACATACAAATCGCTGAAGAACGTGTTGTACGCGAGCGAGAGCCGGTCCCGTGCATCGCTCATTTGCAAGCGCGTGCTGATCGGCATGTGAACGGTTTGCCCCATCAGCGTTTCGGAAAACGTTGCGAGTTCGGGTTGCCGCTTCGAGTTTGCGCCCGTAATGATCAAACCGAGTTTTTGATGAAAGATACTGAGGTGTCCCTGCCGATCCAGATAAAACTGGCTGTTGATCGCTTGCGAATTCATGATGCCCGAATAGCACACTTGCCACGCGCCGGTTTTGCGAATGCCGGCGGGGATGGTCATCTGATGCGCGTAACGCGGCAACTCTTGTGGCGCGGACGTCTGCGTTCCTTCGTGGTAGTAAATTGTGTCCTGTGCGAGCCGTCCGATTTGATCCACTGTCAGCGTCTCTGGTTTGAAAAAGCCGGTCAGGAATGCCGCGTATCCACGACCATCAGGGAAGTGCGTGAAGGCGAACTGCCCCCACGCGCTCACGCCCCAATGACGGTTGCGGTCATTGATGACATCTACGGGCGTGCCGTCGAGAAACGTGTAGTTTTTGTGAAAGTCCAATGACCGGCGCAGCGCAGGCAAGGCTGCCGCGTCTTTGCTGTATTCGTAATACAGCGCAACGCACGTCAGCGTGAGGTAATCGTACCCCGTGGTCGGCCCCGCGCGATTATGTTCGCCCCAGAACCCATCGGGCGATTGATCGGTCACCGCAAAGCGCCGCAGGATTTGCTTGCCGAGTTGTTCCCAATCTTTGTCCCCAAACGTAATGCCGCCGAGCATTAACAACGCTCCCCATTGCGCGTAATGATTGGGTGAGGTGCCGATGAAGGGCGAGTGATACCAGGGAAAATCAATGCGATCTTTGGCATCTGCCACAAGCAACGCGATATTTTCTTTGATCGCTTTCGCCCAACGCGCACGCCGCTCTGCGCCTAGATCGCGCTCGAGCAGACGATATGCTTCGAGCCACAGTGCAGTGTCCCAATCGCTGTCGCCGCGCGGCTCAAACACACCGCGTTCGTGTTCGCTAGCCAGCAAATCTCCGATGCGCAGGGCAAGTGCGAGCATTTTCGCATCGTGAAAGCGTGGATTGGTCGGATGTTTCTTGGCATACAGTACGCTCGGCGCAAGGATCGCATACGGAAAATGCCGCCATTCGCTGATCGGAGTTTCGAGCGTTTTGAGGTCAGCGTTGGGAATTGAATTTAAGCGCTGTTCGACTTTGGCGACCCCCGCTTCGAGCAGCCGAAAATACGCAGCAGGCAATGGGTCTGTGGCAGCTTTTGCGCTACCAGAAATACAGGACAGCGCGATTAGCAGTGAAAGGCAATATGAAGTTAAGGCTTTCATCTAAGCTCACTCCTGATTGAGCAGACTCCGATAGAACGTCATCGGCTTGTCTGCCGGTCGCCGTTCAGCAACGTGAATTCCTGCTGCATATTGCTTCTTCAAATCAGCAAGTTTCATCTTTTGTCCCAATGCATTCACGCCATTGACGATCCACACCTGACGTGGCGCGAGCGCGGCAATGACATCGGGCAGATCATACGAGCGCAGCACGCCCGGAATTACCTGCTCAAAGACCTGCCGATGAATCTGCTGCTGAATGACAGTTTGGTAGGAAGCGAGCATTCCTTCGAGCGCAATTTTACTGAGGCGGTTATCCATTGCCGCTGCGTGCAGTAATGGAATTGCGCCGGCATCTTTGCCGAACCCGTAAATCTTTGTGCGCTCGACATCCGGTCGCGCTGCCAACAGGTCAACGCCACGCAGCACATCCGTCATCTGCATTCCAACCAAGGGACGCCCAATATGCAACGCCGTCATCGCGCTTTCAAAATCCCCGAAATAAACCGGGAAATCATCGTTCCCCTCCGCATTGCGAGACCGCGTTTCGCCCATCCCTCGCAAGTCAATCGCCAGCACGATAACGCCTGCTTTAACAAACTGCTCAATCTCGCCGCCGACTGCCGCCGCCGCCGATTTGCCGCGTCCATGCACATAAATCATTGCAGGTTTGCGCGCGCTGCCGCCCTCCGGCACAAAGAGGAGCGAAGGAATAAGAATGCCCGGCTCGCTTTCATACACGAGCTTTTCAATGCGATAGCCTGTGCGCGTGATTTCACCGTATGGCTTTACGGCAAGGACGTTCTTCGGCGCTTCGTAAGCAGTCAGGCTGCGCACGCGGTTGCGTATCTCTTCGGAAGTAAATGGCCTGCCCTTCGGACGCAACTGTTCTGCGCGTTGCTGATTCAACGTGAAGACCGTTTCGCCACCCAAACTCACTGTGACCTGTCCCGCTTCGGTGCAAAACAATTCTTCTTCAGTGGCGATAACGACTTCTGGTTCAGGCTCCTGATCGTCCGCACCTTTCAACCACCGCCCGAACCAGCGATAGGATGCAAGCCGTCGCGGTTTTGAATATCCGTGCCCATCATCGGCTTCGACCATCGAGAGTTTTTCCGGCGCACCCATCAGTTTGTAAATGCCCTGCGCTTCTTTGTACGTTGCACGTGCTCCACCTATTGAAAAGAAGTCGCGGATCGCCGACAGCATCAGAAAAGGTCGCGGCGCGAAAGCATAAATAAAATCGCCGTGATCAAGTCCCGCGCCAATCCACGGCACCAGATTCTGCTCGGCATCTTGTGGGCCGATTGTGTCGAGCAAAGCACTCCAAGAAGTGATGTAACACGAAGGCGCAGCGACGTGAATGCGATCTTCCAGCGCGGCCAAATACGAGGTGTGCGTGCCGCCGCCGGAATTACCCGTCAGGCCGATGCGTGTCGCGTCTACCTCAGATCGAGAAAGCAGATAATCAAGCGCGCGTATTCCGTCCCAGATGGTATATCGCGCCAAATTGTCGCCCGTGAGCAGGCATTGAATGCCGAGGATCGTATGTTCAGTGGTTGAGTGGCGCACTTTCGATTCGCCAAAGTCGGTGTCGTACATTTGCACGCGCTCGCCTTGCCCGATTTGATCCCACGCCAGAGCCACATAACCCTTTTGCGCAAATGATCCCAGCACCTGTTGCCACGTGTCATGCGCCTTTGCGCCTTCTTCGTGACCGAGCGGAAAGAGGATGGCGGGGAAAGGCCCGCGCCCGCGTGTCGGCAGATAAAGGCTCGCGGTCACGTAAAACTTCGGCTGACTTTCAAAGATGACTTTTTCGATCTTGTACCCCTCGCGTTCGATGACACCGACGATGCGGGCATTGAGCGGCGTGCGTGCAGGAAAAGCGCCGCCCAGTGTTTGCATCATTCGCTCGCGAATATATGCCTTGCGTTCCGTCACCTGTTGCGGCGAAGTGAAGCCCGCAATCTTGCGCGCGCGTTCGGCGAGCAGTGCTTTGGCCCGTGCGTTCACGTACTCCGGCAGCATGTTTTTGATGTTACGAAAGTCTTCAATGCCGGAGAGAAAATCCGTTTCGCTCGCACGTTGCGCTGTTGCTGTTGTCAGGCTGAAGCTGAGCATTACTGTACAAAACACAAAGGGGAAAATTATTCGTAGCCGCATGAGAACTCCTCAGAAACGGTAGCGCAACCTGCCGAGGTTGCGTTGTTCCAACAAAGCGCGCGTGGAGAAAACAACGCAACCTCGGCAGGTTGCGCTACCCTCGCTAAAGTTTGACCAGGTCTTTGATCTTGATGAGTTGCCCGCCGCGTTCAATGCTGCGATAGGCCGCGATGCCAATCAGGCTGGCGAGCGCACCTGCACGAAAATCGGCGCGTAATCCCAATGGATCAGGTTTCCCGGCATCACGAAAGAGCAAATCGTGCAATGAACCATCGGAGCCACCGTGTCCACCGGAGCGCTGTTCTTCGATAACTTTCACGACCTCTGATTTGCCGAAGCTGCGCGTCAAGCGCAATTCGTCGCTCTTGAATCCGCCCCCGCTGTAGTCCTGATAATCCAGTCGTCCTTTCGTTCCATTGAAGGAAATGGATTGGCCTTCATACGGCAAATACGTGTTGGCCGAGTAGTTCAGCGTCACGCCATTTTCATAGCGCACGACCACCGACATTGTGTCGTAGATGTTGGTGTCTTCGGCCCACACGCAGCCATCGCGCAGATACCCGTCCTCTGATTCGCATTCGGTGTAAAGCTTCACGTAACGCGAGTTCTTCGTCACATCCCAATAAAACTGACAGTTTTGTTTATGCGGACAAGTGCGACAATTCGTGCCGCGAAAGCTGTTATTACGTCCGTAGAATTTGAGATCGCCGCGCGCCATCACTTCAACCGGTGTGGAGTCCAGCCACCAGTTGGCCTGATCAAAATGATGCGATGCTTTGTGACAAAGCAGTGTGCCGGAGTTTTCCTTCTTGCGATGCCAGCGGCGGAAGTAGTCCGCGCCGTGACTGGTGTCGAGGTATTCGTGAAAGTCTACGGAGATCACGTTGCCGATGGCTTTTTGCATCATCAACTCTTTGACCTTTTTATCTTTCAAGCCGTGCCGCGCGTTGAAGGTGACAATCAGGTTCTTGCCGGTTTTCTTTTGCGCATCCAGAATCGCCTGACATTGCTGTTCATCGGTGCAGAGCGGCTTTTCGCTCATCACGTCGCAGCCCAACTCCATAGCCCGAATGATGTAGCGCGCGTGCGTGCCATCGGGCGTAGTTACGATCACACGGTCGGGGCGCGTCTCTTTAATCATCCGGTCGAAATCAGTGAAGGTTGGTGCGGTGATGCCGATCAATTGCTGCGAGGCAGCGACGCGTTTGCGGTTGTGATCGCACAGGCCGACAATCTCGACCACATCGCTGTAGCCTTTGACCACTTCCTGCCCCCACGTGAACGAACCGCGCGAGCCAGTGCCAATAATTGCGACTTTTAATTTTTTCGTGTTCTGCGCAGCGGTTGCGCATCCGGCCAGCACGCTGGTCGCGGCCAGTGATACGCCGCCCGCAACAAATTCGCGTCGAGTGATTGACGTCTTTTTCGTTTGTCATCTTTTCTCCTTGAGCTATGCGATAATTTTATGAAAAGGGAGTTCTCCTCCACGAAGTCACACGAAGGTTCACGAAGAGTTTTTGACAGGATTGACAAGATGGACAAGATGCGAAGATAGGTATTGTTGCGCAGAAATCCTGTTCATCTTGTCAATCCTGTCTGATCTCTTCTTCGTGCTGCTTCGTGTGGCTTCGTGGAAAAACATCTTCATTTCATCGTCCCAATCCCAAAATGCGAATCATCGTCTCGGCAAAGACCTTGCGTCGTACAGGTTCAGGAACGGCGCAGGCATCCAGCAAGCGGTTGTATTGCGCGATGAGTTTTTCCAGTTCCAGCGGGTCTTCATCGGTGCCGAACACCAGCTTTTCAAAAGCGTGCGGCGTCCCGACGGGCATGTGTTCCTGCCCGCTTGTTTGCCCCCACCAGAGATACTTTTTGAAGATGGCGAGTTCATCCTTCTTTTTGACCAACGAACTTCCAGTAAGATCAAAATAGAGGTTTGGATTCCAGCGCGCCGCCTCCGCCGCTTCTTCGTACCACGGATTGCCGAAATGTGAACCAATCAACGTCAGTTCAGGGAATGCGCGCGCCAGCGTGTCCAGGTACATCGGACGCATCCGCGCCATCGAACCTTTCTGGCGGGGGATTTTATCGTTGGGCCGCGAGCTGATGCCTGTGTGCAGCAAGGCTACGAGGTGGTAGCGTTCAGCCCGCGCAAAAGCAGGGATGTAACTTGGATCGTCATAGTTTTTCAGCGGGCTATGAATCTTCAACCCCTTGAAGCCAGCCGTCTGAGCGCGATCAATCTGCACGATTACGTCACTGTCATCCAGATCAATCCAATAGAAGGGAATGATTACATCAGGATGCTTTTTTGCCGCAGCCTTCAATGCGTCGAACTCCCCACGCTGCGCTGAAAGACAGGCCACAGCATTGTTCTTGCGATAGATGCGCACGAGGTCTTCGACAAAATTCGCGCGATCATCCCAATGAATATGCGCGTCCACATAACGTGGTTGGGCGAAGGTTCCCGCGCTCCACAGCAGGAAAATTAGCAGCAACAGGCAGGCAAGTTGTCTCATAGGTTTTTCTTTCCAATGGGCATTCTTTTTTGTAATTAGCCCGCCTCTTCGTCGCAGCGCGACGGGTGAATTTAGCCGTGGATTTCAATCCACGGAAGCTGACGAATGTATTCGCGTCGCGTTAGCGACGATTGAATTCAGGTGTCGCGCACGCGACACGGGAGCCTTGTTGCGCACACCGTGGATTGAAATCCACGGCTAAATTCAGCCGCCGCGACGCGGCGAAGAGATTGACTATTTTCTTTCCAGACGCTCCGCCATACCAGCCGCACGATAAATCGCCACCGTTCGATCAAACGCCGCATCATTTGCGCCGATAAGGGTGAGCCTGCGCGGGGCCAGACAGCCGAGCGCTTCAGAAATATCCAACACGCGCAGCACGTTTAGCAATGGCGGCCCGTATTTTTCTTCGGGTGTTCGCGGGCGATGCGAAGCGGGCGGATCAACTGCGACGACAGCCTCGATGGCAGGCTGATACAGCGCCGCATACGTTGCTACGATTCCGGCACGTCCGCGTCCGGCTACGCGCCACTGAACATTTGGTTCCGCACGACGACCAGCCACCGCCATCACATCCCACACGCGCCCGCTGTCCACCGTAGCTCCCAGCAACGCCAGGGCGCGCTCAATGGGATTGGGGAATTTCCCTTGCGTCCATGCTTCCGGCCCCACGCCGCGCGGACTAAGCAGCAAAACAGAATCTTCACCAACCACTGAGCGCGCCCATTCCGGCAGCTTTCTGGCATCTTCATCAGCGTTAAGTACGACCAGCCAGCGTGTACTGCCTTTGCCCGGCAGCCAGCGCCAAGACACTTCGATCCCATCTTCGGTGGTTTCTTTTTCTGCTCTTGGCTCACTTCCCAAAGCAGGTGAGAAGTTCGCTGTTGCCCGGGCAGGCCATGCCGTAAATGCGGCTTGGCGCAGACGCGCAAGCAAATCATTTCGCCACCCGTCAAACTTGCCTGCGGCAGGCAGTGTAGGTTTCGCCAGTGTGATGAATTGCTCATCTATCTTCGTGTTGATGTGCTCTTTCGGGAAGTCTGTATCTTCAGGAAAAACGCGCAGCAGTTTGCGCTCAATCCAGGGGCTTCCATCCGCATTCTGATAAGCATCCGCATCCATCACACGCCGCGCATCGTCTTTGAAATGACGATTGAAGAACTCATAAACCGCCCGGCGAATATCGGTGCGATAGCCATGTCCGCCGACACTAATGACCGCATCAACCAGATCGCTTGCGCCAAACAACGCGTAGAGCCTTTCCAGTTTTGCACTGATGCGTTCGTTGCTCGGCATCGGAAAGTACATGTCCTGGTTCGAGTTAACGAACAGCATCGGGCGCGGGCACGTGAGCGCCGCAACTGTCGTGTAGTTCCAGCGCGCGCGGTTATAAAAAAAGAAGCAGTCGCAATGGCGGCTGATGCCATCTTCGCCCGCATAAAACGTTACATCGCCCAAGCCACTCACGGGCGCAGACACTTTCACTCGATCATCAACGGCGGTAATCCAAAACGTTCCAATTCCGCCGCCTGAAATCCCCGTTGCGCCAATGCGCGTCATGTCCACTTCAGGGCGTGTAGCCAGATAATCCAGCGCGCGTATCGCATTCCAAGTCTCAACGCCTGCCGGAGTGTAGCCCGTCGAATGCCACCACCAACGGCCTCCGCTCAGCAGCCCGCGATGCAGCCCCGCAATCTCGCTCAACTCAAGCGTGTCCACTACTAACGCAACATACCCGTGCGTAGCGAGCCAACTTCCATGCTGCTGGCATTCGTTGGCCGCCTTGTTACCATCGCGGCGGTGGTGATTGGCATGACCGACCTGATAGAGAATTGTGGGATAGCGTTCAGTGGAAGATTGAGCACGAACTGGGCGATAAAGATTTGCCGTGACATAAAGTCCGGGCAGACTCTGAAAATGTACTTTCTCGATCACGTAGCCGGGTTGTTCGATGGTTCCGGTGATTGTTGCCTTCAGCGGCGTTCGCTCCGGCATCGGGTTGAGTCCCAGCATGTCAAGTAGTTCTGCGCGCAATGCGGGGCGATGTTTTTCAAAGTCAGCCGCCGAATTTATCCCCGGCAGAAACTCGTGTTCGAGTTCAGCGGCACGCGCGGCAAGGTAGCGGCGAATGCTGTAGTCGCCGTCGGTATCCTGCGCGAATGCATTATGCCACGGGCAAAAGGCAGCGGTTGCCAGCGCCGCGCTTTGCAAAATCATTTCTCGTCGGGTCAAAATCATAAGTGTTGCTCACTTCGGGTAGATTAGCGCGTGCCAGCATTGGCCAGCAATCGCTCGACGTTGCGGAAGAGAATCTTTTCGCGGTCTTCCGCACTCAGAAACGCATTTCTCACCCGCCCAATCACGCCCGCCGGATCGTTGATGGTGAAATCCGAGCCATAAAGCACGCGGTCTGCGCCAATATCTTTCACGGCTTTTTCCAGAATTCCTACGCGCTCAATCCCTGAACCGGAAAGCTCGATGCAGGTGTTCTTGTGCTTAGCGACGATTTCAATGCGCGCGTAGATGTCGTCGCGGCTTGCGCCGAGATGCGGGAAAACAATCTTAGCAGCAGGAAAGTTCTCAGCCAGATAGCGCATCTCGCGCGTGTTCGTGTGGATTTGCAGCACCAGCTTGAGCTGCGTCGCCAATTTCATGACTTCTGCCCATTCAGGTGTTTCGTATTTGTAGCCGGTCATGTAATTGCAGAACTCGCCGAGCCAGACGAACCCATGTTGCTTATGGCAGTGCTCAATCTCGCGCAGCGCCTCATCAATGCGAAACGGCGTGATGACGCAGCTTCCGCGAAACTTTCCTTTGTACCGCTCCACATACTTCGCCACCTCGCGGTTCCCGTTGCGATAATCTTCGGGCGTCTGTGCCTTGTTGCTCCACGAAGAAGAAATCACCCCGCGCCGCACACCGCATTTATCCAGATAGGCAACGAACTCTGCCATATTGCGTGTGACCAGGTTCCACTGAAAGTTCTCGCCGTTGTCGCTGGGGATGTGCAGATGTGCGTCGAAGATGCCGCGCCGCGTCTCCGCCTGTACTTCATGCGACAACGGATCGCCAACAACGAAATTGGACAGTGCGACGACGCCAGCCTGAAGAAATTGTCTGCGATGAACATGAGACATAAGCTTTCCTTATCAGTGCTCCAGGCAGAACTAATGCAGAAGACCTGCCTCGATCCAACTCAGCGCCTGCTGCGCCCACAGTAATGTGTGATCTAACTCAATGGAGCGACGAAGCTGCTCGCGGGATTGTGCCAAGTCACCGCGAAAGGCAGCGTAGACACCGGCGAGATAGTACGCCTGTGCGCTCACACGGGTACTATTTTTATTGCGTTCATTGACGACCAGAAAATCTCTGAACCACGCTTCGGCACGTGCCGAAGCGCCGGATCGGTGTAGCGCGATGGCATGAAACAATCCTTCTTCGTTGAATCCTTCATGCGATGTACTCGCTGCCGCTTGCCAGTTCTGCGCGGCTGCCTTGCTCTGCTGTACCAATGCCTCAAAGACCAGCAAGCGGGCGCTGCGTAACGCGGCAAAATCATCCACGCCGAGATTGGCGGGCGGTTTTTGCGCCGCGCGGGCATACCTGATGGCCTCGTCTTTGCTACCCTTAGCGCTCACCATTAAATTCGCCGCTTGCCATAAATGCAACAGTGCATACGACTGATGCTGCGGCTCAAACGTGTGCTGTGTAAGTAGGGCCAATGCACGTTCAGGGTTGCCCGTTTGCGCTTCCAACAAAGCCAGGGCTTCAATCAGGCGATCATTCTGCGGCCTGGTTTTGAGTGCGCGCTCAATCATCTGCCGCGCTGCATTTGTGTTTCCGGCTTTGGCTTGAAGCTGGGCGACAAGAATCGAGTGCGAGAGCAAGTCCGGGCGTTGTTCGGCAGCGCGTGTCAGCAAAGCTAACGCTTCATCCATTTGCCCCGACTCAAGCAAAGCCAGTCCGAGATCACGCAAGGCCGAAAAATGTTGCGGATCAGCAGTAATCGCCGCCCGCCACGCGGGTATCGCTTCGGCTTGACGCGCACGGCTGTATAAGATTTCCCCCAGCAAACAAGCGGCATTGGCGTCTTTTGGTTCGATGGCAAGAATGCGATTCAGCACACGGATTGTTTCGCGGCGGAACGGGAAAATCTCCAATGCCAAAGTTTGCTTGCGGGCCGCATCAATGCTTTGTCGCACTACGACCGAATCATTCGCGCGGTCAGCAAGGTAAGCGCGATAGTAATGCAACAGCGGGCTTGTTTTATTAGGGTAAGCGCAATCCTTGTTCGACAATACGCCGCGCTTCCGAGAATGCCGACAGTCGCATGTATTCGCATGCCAATTCCAGATAGCCTTGTTCGTGATGAGCGCAGGCGGTATCCAATCGCTGAACGCTGAGTGCTGAACGCTGAGTGCTGAAAAGCGATTTCTCGGCGTGGGCAAACGCGTTGGTTGGATCGAGTTTTAGTAGCGCGTCGCCTTCTTGCTGGGCTTCCGCCGTGCGGCCTAGCTTACGCAGCGTGAAGGCATAAGCCTGCCGCGCAGACAATTGCGTTGGCGTAATGGCAACGGCTTGCGACAAATGTTGTGCAGCTAGTTTGAAATCGCCTGCACCGAGCGCAAGCAGTCCGAGTCCGTAATCACGCTGCTCGAACTTGGCCGATGATGGCAGCAGCCTGAAATAATGCCGTTGTGCTTCTGTGATTTTTCCGAGTTCAGCAAACGCTGTTGCCAGAAAGTAGTGCGCCTCGCCGTTGGTCGGGTCGCGTTCCAACACGGCTTGGAAATGCTTGATTGCGTCGTCGTGCTGTGCGCGTTCGAGCGCGATCAAGCCTAGTCGTAAGTGAGGCGTGGTGAAACGATTGTCTTTGGTTAGCGCCGCGCGATAGGCTTGTCCGGCTGCTTCCAACTCACCGAATTTTTCGTGCGCCAGTCCCTTTTGAAAGGTCTCTTCTGCTGTCAGCGTTTCAAGCGCAGCAAACTTGCGCGGAATCGAATCTGTCGCAAAAACAACGTCGGGATGACTATTGTCTGGTTGCTGAATGTATTGCGCCAATATGTCGCCGTTAGCGGCGCGAACTTCCAGCTTCAGCACTCGCCCTGTAGCTTCAGGCTTCAATGCAAAAGTTGTGCGATAGACATTCGTGGGCGAAAGGCTTTGCTGCGTTCTCCAAACAGTGGTTTCACCTGCCATCAGTTTTAGCGTCGCATTGGGGAACTTGCCGGTCGCGGTTACGGCGAGCTTTGCCTGTTGCTGCTGGAGGTCGAAGGAAATTGCCGCGTCGCGGGTCGCAGTTGTCATGCCGCCCAGTTTGCCCGCGCCAAACCAATACTCTGTCCAGCCATCGCTTTTGCCCGGTTCGATGAATTCGTAATTGCCGTCCCAGACGAAACGCCCGCTCTGGACTTCAACGTAGGGGCCATCCGTGTCGGTGTAATGCTTCATCTGCCGCATTGCCGCCTCGCCCGTTCCCCACGTCCACGTCTTCACCCCACGCGCCACGCGCCGATCCGTCCAGCAGATCGTTCCGTAATCGGTCTGGGAATCATACGTCCCGATGAAATTGTCATAGACATCGAGACCGAAGACGCCGAGCATATTTTGATTGTTTTTGTACCAACTCAAATCCGTACCCTGCACCATCGGCCACGTGCTCAGTTCGGCGCTGTCGTGGCCGATGGTGCGCGTCATCGGATAGACAAAGCGCGTGCCTTCCGTGGCCGCAATCCCCGCGTTCGTCCACAGCAGGTAACGATTGGGTAACAGGTTGTTGTTGCGCAATCGCAACGTGAGTTCGATGAACGAACGCCCCGGATGCAACGTCACTTCCATCGCGATTTTGTTACGGAAGAAATGATCTATGTGCGAGAGGACAATAGTTGTACTGCCGTCGTTATTGCGTCGCAACGCCCACGGCCAGGGTTCGCCCGGCCACGTCAGCATGTGCGCATCATAAGGCCCGTAAACTTCCAGATTGCCCGCTGGCCAGCCGCCGCGCTGATTGTAAACGGTCGGCTTGATGACACTAGTGTAATAGAAAATTTCGCGGTTGGCTGTCTTGTCACGAGCCGACCAGATGCGCCCGCCCAGTTCCGGCAGTATTACTACGCGCAGATATTCGTTCTCCAACGTCAACGCTTCATAGCGCACAGGCACAGGCTTACGACTCATCGCTTCGCGGTCGAGCCGAGCGTATGGATAGAGCGCCGCGCCGTCGGCTGATTTGAAAAGTGGCGCGACAGTTTCCGAACGGTTGATGGTGTAGGTTGGGACTTCCAGCGTGCTGCGAGTGAATTTTATCTGAGTTGGGTTTTGTGCGAATGCTAGTGAACTAGCTACGCAGCAAAGAACAATCAATGACGCAACAAATCGGGAGAGAACGCCATTGCTTTCAGTCCGCAACGCGGACGACAGCATAAAGCCCAGGGTGGAGCGCATAAGCGCGGAACCCTGGGAACGGCAAAGCAATAAACCGCAAGCCCGCGAAGTGGGCGATAGACAATCCGCCTTTTCGATCTTCCTCTCGCACGCAACGGCTGTCGCCCACTCCGTGGGCTTGCTGGTCTCCCCTTCGCTACCCCAGGGTTCCGCGCCCGCGCGCTCCACCCTGGGCTTTATGCTGCCACCTTCGCAGGTTGAAATCAGCTTACTGAATCGCAATCTCCGCATTGGCTGTCTCTCCACTGATTGTTTCGGTGACGGATACACGCCAGGTTCCCGCTGCATCATTGCGCGCCGTTCGGAAACTGAGGCTGCCCGTTCCCTTTGTGATTTCCTGATTGCCGCCGTAATAGTGCATCTCGCGCCCGGCTGGTGAGGTCACTTTGACGACTGCGACTGAATTGAGTTGCGGCGCGGATGGCAGGCGAAATTGCAACGTTACCCTTTCGCCCAATTTCGCGCGCGGTGCCGCTTGCAACGTCAATCCGCTGATACGGTTTTCGACCAGCGCCAGCAAGCGGGGTACGGCGGGTTCGACTTCAATCTCAAACGATGATCCTGTGCCGAGATAGCGTTGCTGGCGCACGTCATAAAGCGTGCCTTGCTTTTCGAACGCGACGCGCAATCGTTGTGGCGCAGGCTTGTCTTTGTCGGGTACGAGACCGAGCAATTTCGTGGAGCCGAAATTAAAAAGATAGCTCTCGCAATCGGCTACGCGTTCGCCTGCCAGCGAGGTCAGCTTGACGGCTGGATTGAGCGCGGCGGCGGTCATCACCTGCTTCAATTTCTCCAGCGTCGGCCCTTGTTTTCGCTCCAGTTTATCTTCGGCATAACGATGCAGGAAATAGTTGAGCAGATAGGCGCGGCCTTGCCCGAAACGATTTTCGATAAGTTGCGGTTGCCCTGCTTCGGTGCGCAGGGCTTTCGCGCCAGCCAGTTTCACCTCAGGCTCGCCATTCATTGCTACGACTGCCTCGCGGTTGGATTTTGCAGGCGCGATACCAAACACATCTGCCAGCGCGCGGGCTTCACGAAAGGCGCAATGTTCATCCATCACACCGGGCAACGCATCGGCGATAACAGTGCCGCCCTGTCGTACGAACTCGCGGATGGCTGCCACTTCTTTGTCGCTCAGCGCAACACTCATCGGCAGGATGAACGTGCGATAGCCCTGTGCGATCAGATTGCCTTTTTCGACATCGCCATACGCAATGAAATCAAACTGTAATCCGGCATCACGCAACATCTTGACCCAGCCGTCGCGGTTGGCATTGAAGCGACGATGCGTGAGGCTGGTCGAATCGTAAACGACCTCTGGCACAATTTTGCCGTCCACGATCCACGATCCGTGAATGCTTGGGTAGGAATAGTGAATGGCGATGCGGTTGTTGTCAGGAGCGCCCGAAGCCACCAGTTTGCCGATGCCAGCGCCGCGCAGTTCGTCAAAGCCTGCGGCGATGTCTTTGCCGCTCTGGCACAACGTTAAATCGGGGCTGATCGTCGAATACTGCCAGAAAACATACGCGCCGCCGTTCGCGCCTTTGAACAGGTTGCGGTAAAAATCGTAGATGACATTTTTGCCCAGCATCCCATAGCCTGCGCCACCGGAAATCTTCACATCTGGGTTGAAATTGCGATGGAAATCAAACTGATTGCCGCCGTCGTAGGCGTTCAGATGTTTGGTGAATTGATTGAGGCGGCTGTAATCGCTGCCGTTGTGTGGCGCTGATTCCTGCGTGCCAGAGTTCAGCAGAATGCCTTCGGGGTCGAGCTTGCGCAGTTCGCCTAAGACGAACTCGTATGTGTCGGCATAACTTTTCTCCATAAACGTGCGATGGTCAGCCCACGAAGCATAATTGCCACGCTGCTGCGCTTCATTCGTGTCGTCAGGCGTGACTTCATCCCAGGCTTTGAAGCTCGTGCTCCATTGCCGATTCAACGCGTCGAGCGTTTTGTATTCTGTCTTCAACCAATCGCGCATCGCTCGCATCGTGTGAGGCGAAAAACATAAATCCAGATTGTCAACGTAGCAGGTCAGCGAAGGTTCTTCGAGGACGTAATATGACATCGGCGAGAAGCCCACCCAGGGTTCAGCCAGTTGTTTTAGTTCCTTGCGGATCAGTTCGCGGTAAGCCGGATCGTGCAGGCAGTATTCGCGCACAAGCAGGTTTTTGTCGTGCTTCTCGGCGTATTGTTTCTTCATCTTCACGTAGTAGTCGCGCGCTGCGCCGTCGGGCGATTCCTGCCCGCTGATACGCGTCTGTGCCTGAATGTTGAAGTTGGCATGCTTGCTGTGACTGAGCGTGTAGGACGAGAGCGTCGTGATATTCAACCGTCGCAATTGTTCGTCAATCGCAGGCCAGATGCCGGGAATCGGCTCTTTGCCGAAGAGGTACATCACGATGTCATAATCATCCCAGCGACGCGGTTGCAGGACGAAAACTTCTGAAATTTTACGGTCCGTGCGCACGCCATTGATGGATACTTCGCAATCCACGCGCGCCAGATGTGTCAGTGCGCCTGTCGAGTTGAGGCTGATTTGTTGTTCGACCTGGCTTTGCGCTTTGACAGGGTAGCGCCGCTCGTCCAGCAGGCGGTCGTAGTTATCGTACAGCCGCGCAGTGATCGTAGCATCGCCAGCCTGATTGGATTGTAATTTCAGCCGTGCGTTGACCTGCCCGCCAAGTTTGACGCGATCACTTTCGAGCGTGACGGCTTGGATCGTAGCTGATGCGGGGACTTCAAATGTCTGCGTTGCCCAATCAATGCCGCGTCCCTTCTCGATCAAATACGCTTCGGCGAAATGGCGACCGCCAGTTAGGGGTTTGGCGAAGACAAGCGAGGCGGTTTGTTGTTTGATCGGCAATTTTTCCATTGCTTCGAACTCGTCGAAACTCGAACGAATCGTCACTGCAACTTCGGCTCCTTCGGGCGCATTCTCAAGCGTAATGCTTACGCTTTTCGGTGCTAATTGCAGCTTGCGAATTGCGCCTTGCGGTTCCCGCTTCGCGGCCCAGACTACGGCGCGTGAGACGAGCGACCACATGTATTCGTGATATGAATAACGCAACCCCGTCTCGAACATATCTTCGACTTCGGGAATCATCCCGCGCTCGCTGTAGCCAAAAGCGACGACGCGCCCTTTGCCGACAGTCTTCACGGCCAGTACAGGTGTTCCCTTTGAAGTTTCCAGCAGCACGTCCCCAGCGGCTTCTGATGACGGCACGCTTAAATGTCCCCAGGGAAAGGCATCGAGCGGAACACCGCGCGTGATGTAATGCTCGCCTTTGGTGCGCCACTGTGTCTGATCTAATTCAGTCCGGTTGGCACTCTTGCCACGCTCGATCGCGCCAGTTTTGACGAGCGGTGAGAGGTTCCAGAGTTCACTTTCTTTGCTGTTTGGATAAAACAACACCAGCCCCGCGCCCGCTTCCACGCGGCGGCGAATCTCCTGTCGAATTTCTTCCGGGTAACTTTCCCAGGCATGCAGCCCCGGCCACAGGATCACGTCGTAATCCGGGCCGTTGAGCAGATCGTCGGCGATGTAAGTGCGCGCCAGACTGAATGCGCCTTCCCAGAATTCGCCGCCGAAACTGCGATGTTCATAGAAGTCGCCAAAGCCCCATTTGTTCGTGCCTTCGTCCCGGCCTATTGAAGTCGCTTTGAAATCCAGATCAAGCCGCTGTGCTAATTCGACGATCCCGCGCCCATCGGCAACATCAGAGATCGCATAAGCTTTGATCCGCCTGTTGGCAAATGGCTTGGCCCAGGCGACGTGCGGCGTGGCGATGCCCATCGTGTAATCCACGTCCCAGCGCCCACGCTCTTCCAGCACCGGGTGAAACCGATCCAGCGCGAAATAGTCGAAGTAAAACGTTCCGCTACGCGTTGCTTCCAACGTGAGGGAACGCATTGTTTGCAACTCAACTCCGCGCACACGCGCCAGCCGTAATTGCAGATGATTGACGCCCGTGCGCAGCGCGAACGTGTGAACAAATCGCCCGCCGTTCGCATCGCGCAACCACACTTTCAACTCCGCTGGTTGCATCGCCCACGCAAACAGCAGTAGCGAATCTTTTCTGCGCCAATCCGCCGGAATCTTTGTCAGTTCGATAGTCCCGCCGTTGCCTGGAAACGCAGCTTCCAGTGAAGTGACATTCCAAGCCGGAAAGCGTTTTGACGCGGCGAGGCGCACGTTGTCTGAAGCTTTGATCGAAGTGATCTCTTCCTGTTTTTCAAAGGTGGCGAAGACTTCTTGCGCATAGACGTGCTGAAAAGTCAGTAAAATCAAGATGAGGGGTAGCGCTATCTTTTTGAGTAGTCGAGGCATGGATAGTTCTCCTTTCACTGTTCAGAGTTCACGCTTCAGCGTGTTGGCGGATGAGGCAGCACGCTGAAGCGTGAACTCTGTACTCTCATCCTCACGCTCACTGGGCTGCACCTTTCAGATAGCGCACGAACCATTCAGTGACCTGCGCGAACATTTCATTGGTGTAGGTGTGATTGCCTGCCGTGACATGAACAGCAAACCGCTCTGACGCTTTCCTACTGGCATACACCGTTTTGACTTTCGCTTCGAGTTTGCGCAAACCCTCGATGGTCATTCCCTGATCCTGATCGCGCCCGACAACCAGCAATGCGCGCGGAGCCAGCGCAGCAAACACTTCAGGTTGATCGCCAGGAAAGAGCTTCAGGAATCCTGCGGGATAAAAATACTGCGAGTGATAGCGCGCGTTCGGTTGCGAGTTGAGCAGGTCGTCGTACGTGCCTGCGCCGCCACAGACCGGCACGATCACGCTCAGGCGCGGCTCCACTGCTGCCGTGTACCAGGCAATTGCGCCGCCGAGCGAGAAGCCTGTAATGCCGAGTTTCGCGCCGTCCACATCTTTTCGTGTTTGCAAATAATCCACGGCACGAACCGTTTCATGTACGAGCAATCCCATGTAACTTTTGCCCGCGAGTTGTTCGCGCAACGCTTCCAGGTAAATATTCTGGTTGCGCGCTTCTGATCCTCGATAATCGAGCGAGATTGTCAGGAAGCCTTGCTTGGCCAGCGCCCGCGCCCAGCCCGTGCGTGGAAACTCCGTTAAGTGTAAGCGCGTGTCGGTCAGATGTTGCCGCGTCCCGCTGGTTCCAGGCAGACAAATGATTGCGGGTAGTGGGCGGGTAGCCGTGCGCGGCTTCACTACCATCGCTGTCACCCAGTTGTCCTTGTCGGCCTGAAAGCGCAGGTCTTCGATGATGACATCGTCTTCTTCGCTTATCCGTAAGACTTCAGCTTTGGGCGGAGTTTTCTGCTGCGACAAGGACAACAATCGTTGCATTCTGACGCGCACCGACGGCTGTTTCTGCGCAGTAATTGTGATTGGATGGAGCAATGTCAGCGCCACCAGCAATGATCCCGCGAGAACGTTTTTGCTCTTCATTACACTCGCTCCTGAGAATTTGGCTTCTGGATTCGCAACCATTCAGCCTCTTTGCCGCGTCGCGGCGAAAAGGCTGGTTAGCTACCTCGCCTCAACCTCGTGATTTCATGCTTGAATCCCCGCGTCAGCCACACCAAATAAATAACACCTATCGCCATCCACAGTGCTCCCATCATCAGCGCCAGTCCTGATAGGTGCAGCCAGATGTACAGGCAAACTACAAAGCCCAAGGCTGGAAGCAATAGATCCGCCAGACGCCGCTCGCGGTTGCCCAGCCAGTAATGTCGGATCACACACAGATTTACTGCCATAAATCCGATGAACGCGCCGAAGTTCACCAACTCTGCGGCCTCGGTATATTTCAATAGCAAAGCGCCGATCAGATGAAGAATGCCCATTAGCAACACACTATAAACAGGCGTTCCCAAGCGTGGATGCACATAAGCAAAGATTCGATGTGGCAATAATCGGTCACGTCCCATCCCATACAACAAACGCGATGCGCTGGCTTGCCCCGTGATGGCGCTGGCGAATCCCGCTACGACCAGCACAAACGAGAGAAAGTAAAAGAGGGAATTACCGCCCACCAATTTGCCGACATCCATGAAGGCCGTTTCGACAGGCGAGAACTGCGTGTAATCAGGCCAGACCATCTGTGCCAGATAGCTCTGAAACACAAACAGTCCGCCCGCCACAAAACAAACCAACACGGTTGCGCGTCCAATATCACGTTGCGGGTTCTTAGCGTCTTCGGCCAACGTGCTAACGCCATCGAAACCGATGAACGATAGGACGGCGAGCGAAGTCGCGCCCATCACGGCTGAAAACGAAAACGTCTGCGGATTGAAAAACGGCTTCGGCGAAAACAACTGACCTTCGCCCACGCCACTCCATAACGCACGGATAGCGAGCAGGATGAACCAGACCAGCGAAGCGATCATAATCGCGTTCATCAGATAGTTCGCGCGCGAGGCCATTAAGATTCCGCGCAGATTGATGACGGTGATGACCGCTGCTGTGATGACAACCCAGACCGCATAAGGCACTTCTGGCCAGACCTTGTTCGCGGTCAACCCGACAAAAATTACGCTCAGCATCGGGATCAGGATGTAATCAATCGTCATCGCCCAGCCCGCCAGAAACCCTGCCGCCGGATGGAGCGCCTTTGAAGCATAAACGTAAGTCGAACCTGCTGCTGGAAAGGCCGCCGCCATGCGTCCATAGCTGATGGCCGTGAAGCTCATCGCCACCATCGCAATCAAATACACTAGCGGCAGATGCCCAGCGGATTTGACCGAGGCAATGCCAAACATTGAATAAGGCGCGGTCGGTCCCACAAACGCGAGGCCGAAAATCACCAAGTCACGAAGTGTCAGCACACGCTTGAATTCGCCGCTGGTGGTTGTTGCTTGTTCAGGCATTCATTTGTCAGCGTTCAGAGTTCACGCTTCAGCGTGCCAACACCAGCGCAGCGCGGCGTTTGGCAAACTAACGTTTGAACTCTGAACTTTTCATCTGCTTATTGATCCACGCCGCACCAGTCGCAGATAAAGTGCGCCAGCGTTTCCATCGTCGTTTGCGCTGACGCGAGATCAACCCATTCGTCCGGGTTGTGTGTGTTGCCGCCGCGCGGGCCAAACAGCAGTGCAGGGGTGTGAAAATGCTGATGGAAAACAAACATGTCGCACGGCCCGCCGATGCCGCGCACTAACGGAGACGCGCCCGTTACCTGCGCAAAAACGTTGGAAAGCTGTGTGACGACATTACCCCCCTCCACACTGACCGAGGCGGGCAGAAAATCTATCGGAAAACTTACTTCCGGTTTGACCGTGAACAGATCGGCGCGGGCTGCGATGGCCTGCTGGAACCAGGCAAAGAATTCGCGCTCAACGCCTGCCAGTTCTTCGCCCGGCATCGTCTGCCAGTACACCTCGACGCGACAGGTGGTAGGCAGCGTAATTGGTTCTTTCATGCCCCAGCCGCCGCTTTGAATCTTGGTGACCCAAACCGGCGTGGGATCAGCGCCATCGGCATAAAGCGGGTGGGCTGGTGCATTCGCTTTTCGTTGCGTGGCAAAGTCTTTGATTTGCCCAAGCAGGTAATGCAATTGATCGTTGACGTTAGGCAGCGGATCGCCTTCATGCAGAATTCCGCCACTGTCGGCATAGAGCGTGATGTGCGCTGTACGCCCGCCGGTTTGCGCTGGACAGAGCATCAGTTGGCTCGGCTCGGTAATGATTGCCGCGTCGGCATTATGTCCACGCAAACGTCCCGCCAGCGTGCCATTGACGCCGCCAAACTCTTCGTCAACGATGGTCTCGACCAGCACATCGCCACGCAACCGGACACCTGCCTCGCGTAGCGCCTCCACTGCCACGAGCATCGCCGCGATCCCGCCTTTCATATCATTAGAGCCAAGCCCATAGAGCCGATTGCCTTCGATAGTTGCGCCAAACGGATCGTAATTCCATTTTGCCGACCCGCGCGGCACCGTATCAATATGGCCGGAAAGAAGCAGTGATCGGCCTCCGCCCGTGCCTGGCCAAATGGCAGCGACGTTGGGGCGATTGGTGTAATCGCGCGTGTGTCGAAAGGCCGGATGATCAGCAAGTCCAGGAACATTTCTGATGTCATACATCTCCGCTTTCAACCCCAGGTTGACGAGGCGTTCGTGAACGTATTGCTGACAACCCAACTCGGCACCGACGGGTGGGGTGTTTTCCGAAGGGATTTGTACTAATTCTTTGATTGTCTGAACCAATCGGGACCCGAGTGCACCGACGGTCTTTGCAACTCGCTCTTCTCTTCGTGAGGTTTCCTGCGAACTCATATTATTTTGTCTCTCTAGGTTGCTTGATGTTAGTTGATGTCAGACCAGAAGTAATTATAAGGGGAATCAGATAATTGTCAAATATAGTAAAATCAGGGGAAAATGTAGGATTATGGCATGTTGAAAACCACACTTGACAAGATAAATGGGATAGGTTACTGTCTGCGCGACATCAACTAACCAATAAAAATCTTTGCTGAGAGACTCTTCCTAAAAGAGCAAAATTAAGAGATGAAGAAGATCAATCTACACAAGGCTGGTCGTGCCACGCACCAATCATTGCGTGATATGAACGAGATTCTCGTGCTGAATCTCGTGCGCGAGCGGCAGCCTATTTCGCGTATTGACATTGCCGAAAGCACCCGGTTGGAAGGTTCGACCGTCTCGAAGATTGTCACGCGACTACTGGAAAATGAGTTCGTCTATGAAGACGGCGTTGGGTCGGCCTCGCCGCAGGGCGGGCGCAAGAAGCGCTTTCTGCATTTGAACCCAGAGAAAGCCTACGCTATCGGCGTTGACTTGGGGCCACAGCACAACGAGATCGCCATCAGCGATTTTTCGGGGCGAATTCTGCGCCAAACAACGGTGGCAAATAACTCTGACCCGCAAGCGGCGCTGGAAGCCGTTGCGCGCGGCGTCAAGAAGTTGTTGCAATCCGATCTGCCGCAGGGGCGTGTCGTCGGGATTGGCGTCAGTCTGGTGGGATTGGTGGATGCGAAGGAAGGCCGGATGCTGGCTGGTGAGAGTCTGGGCTGGGGCGAGGAGGTGCCGGTGGGTTCGATCCTGCGCAATGCGCTCAATCTTGATTTGCCGATCTACTTTGACAACGGCGCGCGCTTGGCGGCGCTGGCTGAAATCTGGTTTGGCAAACATCTGTCGCGCCAGCCACAAGACCTGGTTTTTCTGGAAGTCAGTGAAGGGATTGGCGCGGGGATTATCATACAAGGGCAGCTTTATCACGGTTCGCTGAATGGTGCCGGTGAGTTTGGTCACGTCTCGCTTGACCCCGCCGGGCCGAGTTGCAGTTGTGGCGGGCGTGGATGCCTGGAAGTCTTCGCCTCGGATCAAGCGACGATTAACCGTTACAACGAACTATGCCGAACCGAAGGGTGTCTGGCAGAGATTGAGAACGAGCTTGCTATTGAGGAATTGATCACCCGCAGCGCCGCCGGGAATCCGCGCGCGATTGAAGCCTTACGGCAGACCGCTACTTTTCTGGGACGAGGATTGATCCCGATTATCTATTCGGTCAACCCCGAAGTGATTGTACTGGGCGGCGCGATCACGCGAGCTTGGGAGATTGTCTACCCAGAGATTCGCCGCGTTCTGGCCACTCAGATCACACGATTTTATTCGAGTCACGTCACGATCACCCCCTCAACGCTGGGGAATAAGCCGAGTCTGACTGGTGCGACTGCACTGGTGTTAGCGCGCGCCTTTGCCGCGCCGAGCCTTGGTTGGTGATTGCAGTTAGGAACAGGAAACAATTTAAATCTTTTGGATCACGGCTTTGTGAGCGCGCGTCCAAATTCTCCCACGGAGGTTGCCATGAAAGACCTGAAGCTGAAATCCAGCAGACAGCTAAGTGTCGTCTGCTTTTTCTTTGCCATTTTTCTGCTGTTAGCTGGAACCGCTTTAGCCCAAACCGGGCTTGGGACAGTCACGGGGAGGGCGCACGATGCAAACAATGCGGTGATCCGCGATGCCAACGTTACGCTCACCAGCACTGCCACCAATATCACGCGTAAAGCGGTTACGAATGAGGAGGGCGCTTACTATTTCGGCTCGGTTCCGATTGGAGCCTACACGCTGGTGATAGAGGCTTCGGGATTCAAGAAGTGGGAAAGCAAGCTGATAGTACAGGTCGGGCAACAGTCTGTGTTAGATGCCGCGATGGCCGTCGGCTCGACGCAGGATACGATTACTGTGACAGATGCCGCACCGCTCGTACAAACCGAGAGCGCGGAAGTGTCCGACATCAAGGACTATCAGCGCATTCGGCAACTGCCACTCAATGGGCGCAACATCAGCACACTGTTTGATCTGACGCCCGGCATCGAAGGCGGCGGCAATGCCCGTGTGAACGGCCTGAAAGTCGGCTCGCTGGAAATCACCCTGGACGGCGTGTCACTGGTGGATCGTTTCGGTGGTGGCATCGCGCGCGTACAGCCGGGACTGGATACCGTGCAGGAATTCCGGGTCGAAACGGTTGGCTCTGATGCGCGTTATTCGCGTCCTGCAACCGTGACGCTGGCCACCCGCAGCGGCACAAATGAATTTCACGGCACAGCGTTCGAGACGCACCGCAACAACGGTGCCGGATTGCTGGCGCGGCGGCGCGAAAATCCCCTGAAAAATCCCGATGGCAATTCAAATCGCCCAAGCTCATCCGCAATGAATTCGGTATTTCTGCGGGTGGCCCAGTCTTTCTGCCGCGCTTTGGTATCGGTGGCAAGCCGTATCTCGACGGGCGCAACAAGACCTTTTGGTTCGCTGCTTATGAAGGCTTGCGCGAACGCTCCAGTGCCCTGCCCTTAGGCGGTTATGGCGCTGTCCCCACGGCTGCGATGTGGGGCGGCGACCTGAGTAATCGTGTGGACGAGAACGGAATTCAGACGATCATCTACGATCCGCTCACTTCCACCGGCTCTAATGGCGTGCGCCAGCCTTTCCCCAATAACATCATTCCGGCCAATCGCATTTCTCCCTTTGCCAAAGTGATGCAATCTCTCACGGCGCTACCGACCAATAATCTTAATCCGTATCTGGCCGACAATATCCAGAAGTTCTATCCCGTCAAAAACGATACCGGCAACCTCACCATCAAAGGCGATCACAACTTCTCAGAAAGCGATAGACTGTCGGTGCGCTGGACGCGTTCCACGCGCAAAGCTGCCACTGAAGGCGGCGTCTTCGGCAATCCGATCAATACTGAAGCCGGGCTGGGGACTTCGCGGAGCGATGCTAATATTAATAACGTCTCCATTACACAGACCCATACTTTTTCCCCCACGCTCATCAACGAATTACTGGTCGGCATGCATCGTTCGTACAAGAGTTCGGGCACGCTGGCCGATTTTGACAACTGGCCACAGCGACTGGGTACGCCCAATCCATTCGGAGCCACCGGCTGGCCGACGTTGTATGACGATTGGTTTGGCTGGGATTCGGATAATCGCAAAGATGAAGCACTGACAAGCGGTGTGATTGAAAACAACGTCACCTGGAACAAGGGCACACACGCCATCCAGTTCGGCGGCAAATATCGCCGCGAGTGGAACAACATCGTCGAATTCCAGCAATATCAGGGATCGCACGACTTCGATGGCAGTTGGACAGCGCTCTACAGCCCGAATGATGATGCCGCGAGACCCTACACGGGAAGCGGGTTCGCTTCGTTACTCTTAGGGCTGCCTTCATTTCTCTCCAATCAGTACAATCGCGGTTTCTTTTATTTTCGGCAAACAGAAAAAGGACTCTATTTCACTGACAAATGGAAAGTCACGCCGCGCCTGACCCTGTCGCTCGGCCTGCGTTGGGATAATTGGACGCCGTACCGCGAGAAATTCAATCGCCTCGTGACGGCAGATACCCAATCTGTTGCCACGAAATTTGAAGTGCTGACGCCCGGCAATAATCGGATTCAGGACTTGCCGGGCATTCCGCCTGCGGTGCTGGCCTCGTGGTCGGCGCGCGGCTTGACGTACACCACCGCCAATGCCGTCGGTTATCCCGAAGGTTTGTACCGCACTGACCACAATAACTTCGGGCCACGCCTCGGCGTTGCCTTTAAGCTCAACAACAAAATGGTGCTGCGTGGTGGTTATGGGGAATATTTCTGGACGATGCCGTTGTCGCAATTGCTGCAAGCGGCGCGCACCAATCCGCCCTTGAACCTTCGTTTTATGAATGACATCTACGCCCAAAACAGCACCTTCAATTACCCGCTGGTCACACGGCCCACAGCCACAGATTTTATCGGTGGCGCGACGGTCAACACGCAGGGCGTCGTTCCTATCTCTGCCTCTGCACAACAGATCATGGTGTGGGATGGGCGCAATTGGAAAGATGGGCGGGCGCAATCGTTTCACTTTACCCTGGAGCGCGAACTGCCATTCCAGACGGCGCTGCGCGTCAGCTACATCGGCGAACACGGGCGCGATTTGGAACAGAAGTTTGCGCTCAACTCGCAGGAAGCGGAATACAATTATGTGTTGCGCACCAAGCTGGCACCACCCTCAAATCGCGCGTTGCTGCGAGCCAATCCCAATTGGAACGTCGCCAACGCCGTCAACCGCACGGGGTATTCCAACACGCATTCAGGGCAAATCGAATTGGAGCGGCGGTTCTCCAAAGGGCTGGCTTTCCAATGGTTCTATGTTTTCAGCAGTTCGTTTGCGACCACTGATGCGGGCGGTTTTGACAGCTGGCAACACTAACATCAATTCGGGCGGCAGCGCGGCAGGCGGCGGCGGTCAGGTGCCAGAAAATATTCAGTTGTTCGGCGCGCCGAATCTGAGTTATGACGAACGGTTGCGGCTCGTCTATTTCCGCTCAACGACAATTCCCGCAACATCGCATCCGCTATAATGCCATCGTAGATTTACCGTTTGGGCGGGGCAAGAAATTCGGTGGTAACGTGCCCGGCTTCGTCAATCAGGTGATTGGCGGCTGGCAGGTAGCGGCGATTGGAGACTGGCGCAGCGGTCTCAGGATGAGTGCGGCTTCCAGCCTCTATCAATTTGGCGATATTCGGATTGACGCGGATGAGCGCCCCGAACTGACCTTCTCCGGGCTGCGGCAGCGGCTCTGGTTCAAGGGCGACTTTAATCCCGCGTTGGCAACCAATGTGACGGGCGGCAATCTAACGGCGCTCGTTCCGCTGGATCGCAGTCAGCGGGTCGCTCGACCGCTCGGCCCCGACCCTGTCAACCGCCCCAACCAAATCCCGATCACATTGGCGAATGGAACCGTGCGCAATGTACCGATTGGCGAGTTGTACAATTACAGCCCGCGCGCCAACATCATCGGGCCAAGGGCCTGGAACGCGGATATTTCCCTCTTCAAGAACTTCCGGTTCCTTGAAGCAGGGAACATTCGCTTCACAGCGGATTTCTTCAATGCCTTCAATCACCCTGTAGATGTTGCTCCGAATACAACGACGGGGCTACAGAATCTGGGGGTGCAGGCCAACACGCCGCGCACCATTCAACTCTCGCTACGAGCCGAGTGGTAAGACGGTGTTGGCATGTCACCATAGGAATGCCTTTCAGAACAAGCTGAATTTATGTGCAGGTGTTTGCGACCGACTTAGTCCGGGTTTGTTGGTGAATAGTGCAAAACCCGACTAAAGTCGGACTAACACTTGGTTTTAAATGAAATGCTCTAATTCCGATAATCTCAATTGAATGCTGCGAAAGATTGACTCTCCAAGCCTGGCATTGATTCTTTGTTTCAGCGCATTAGTTTGTTTCGGTGCGCCCCAGCCAGCAGGCACAGAGGAAAGCCCTTTAGCAAAAGGCATCAAGCTGCTTTCACAAGGCCAGTTTCCTGCCGCGATCACCCTCTTCAACCAATGCAAGCAAACGAATCCACAGGATGCGCGCCCCTACTTTTATGTGGGTCTGGCGTTAGCAGAGGCCGGGCGTGTAAGTGCCGCCGCGTTAGAAATGGATGAAGCCGTGCGCCGCGATCCGCAGCGGCCTGAATATCTGGTTTTCCAGGCGAATCTCTTTGCTCGCCTGAAACAGAAGCCTCCCGCCGAGGCCACGCTGGAAAATTTGCAAAAACTGGGCGCGGTTGAGCGATTGGAAGCTTCATGGCTGTGGATGCTGAGTGATGTGTACTACCGAATGGAACGTTTCCCTGATGCGCTGCGCCTGCTTGATTTGCTGGAAAAGCGCAACCCGGATGAGCCGCGTCTGGACTTGAATCGCGGTCAGGCTTACGTCTTCCAGGCTCAGTTCGACCAGGCACAGGAGGCTTTCCGAAAAAGCATTACAAAACACCCCAAAAACCCGCTCGCTCATTTCGAGTTGGGCAAGTTGCTTCATCTGCGCAACGACCTGCCCGCCGCTAAAAAAGCCTTGCTCGAAGCCGTCCGGCTAGAGAAGAATAATCCACAGTATCTGCAAAAACTCGGCGCTGTTTGCCTGGTTTTGAAAGAGCTTGACGAAGCGATTGTCCATCTCGAACGCGCTGCCGCCTTGGATCCGAATTCATCGCAGGCTTATTACTCGTTGAGCCAGGCCTATCAGCGCAAAGGCGAACGCGAGAAAGCTGCCAGATTGATGAAGCAGTTTCAGGCATTGAAGCAGCGTGAAGAAAGCGTAGAAGAGACGGAACGATTGTTAGCACGCGGGGAGCGTTTGCTGGACGAAGGAAAAGAGGTGGAGGCGCGCGCCACGTTCGAGCAACTTATTCAAGCCGCGCCCGACAACTGGACGGCGCGTGCTTATCTGGCCGAGATGTTTCTTGCGCAAGGCGAGTGGCAAAAGGCCGCTCCACATTTGGCCAAGATGGAAGAGTTGGAACCGGATTCAGTTGTCGGAAACTACCTGATGGCGCGGCGCTGGTTTTTGCAGAAGGAATTCGAGCGGGCGCGCCTCTATGCCGAAAAAGTCAAACAAGCACGTCCCACGCATGCTGCGCTGCGCAACCTGCTGGGGCAAATTTATTTTGGACTGGGACAACGCGAATCGTCGCTGCGTGAATTTGAAGAGGCCGTGCGGTTAGCTCCTGAACGTGCCGATTTCCGCGCCAATTTAGCGCAGCTCAAAAATAACTGATCCGCTTCTTCGCCGCGTGAGCGGCGGTTTGAATTTAGCCGTGGATTTTAATCCACGGTGAGCGAAATAGGGTTTCCGTCTCGCGTTAGCGACACCTGAGTTCAATCGTCGCTGCCGCAACGCGGGTGGGGGCTACTCCGTTCCGTAGATTGAAATCCACGGCTAAATTCAGGCGTCGCGCTGCGACGAAGAGGCTAACTCAAAAATCCATAGCTCACTTTCGGAGGTTGAAATTACTCAATGAAAATCAGCGTCGTTTACTTGCTCGGTTTGATCTTGTCCGCTCTTACCTCTGCCATCGCACAGCCGCCGACGGAATTATTTCTGCGCGGTTACTCGGTGCTTCCCGCGCCGCAGAAAGTCGAATTGCAAAGCGGCGATATTGAGTTCGATGACACGTGGGGATATGACGCGAGTAAAATTGCCAAGGATCATATTGCGGTTCGCTCGCTGCTCCGTGATTTACAGGAACTTCATCGCACTGAACTGCGGCCTGCCACGAATCAAACCAAGAGTGTAATTCGTCTCGCGGTAGCGAAAGGCTCCGTCCAAACTGGCACCGATGCCGAGTTGGAAAAACAGGGCTATCGGCTAAAGATCGCGCCCGGCTTGATCGAAATTACTGGCAATACGAATCAGGGGTTATTTTACGGCGCGCAGACGCTGTTGCATTTGTTGCGCACGGGGCCGCGCGGTCAATTGCTGCTGCCCGTTTCTACCATTGAAGACTGGCCCAAACTGCAACTGCGCTTTTTGCATTGGGACACCAAGCATCATCAGGATCGAATGGAGACGCTGAAGCGCTATCTGGATTGGGCGGCGCGTTTCAAGGTCAACATGATTGGCTTTGAACTCGAAGACAAATTCGCGTATCCCAGCAATCCCATCATCGGCGCACCGGGTGCCTTCACGGCGGCGGAAATGCAGGAGATCGTCAATTACGGCTTGGAGCGATTCATTCAGGTCGTGCCGAATATTCAGGCTCCGGCGCACATGGGCTATGTGCTCAAGCATCCGCAATTCGCGCATCTGCGCGCCGACGGCAGCAACTATCAGGCGTGCATGTGTGATGAAGAGGCGTACAAGCTGATCTTCCAAATGTACGACGACGTCATCAAAGCAACGAAGGGCGTGGATTACCTGTATGTTTCGACGGACGAAGTTTACTACGCGGGCATCTGCTCAAAATGCGGCGAGCCTTACAACGAAGTGAACCGCAGCTTGAAATGGGTCGAGTTTGTGAAACGTGCGCGTGATTTCGCCGCCAGTCGCGGACGTCGCATCCTGGTCTGGGCTGAGTATCCACTGCTGCCCGAACATGTGAAGATGATCCCGCCCGATGTGATTGACGGCGTGATTGGCGAAGAGGAGTATCTGAAAACAGAGAATGAACTGGGCATGCGCCAACTCGCTTACACCTCAATGCAGGGCGCGGAATTCCTCTTCCCGAATCATCTGCCGAATTACGCCAGCGCGGGCGGCGATCTGGGGCCGTCGAGCGGGCGTTTGCAAGGCACCTTTGAGGCCATCGCAAAAGGTCGTATCTGGCGTGGCAAGCCTATCGGCGTATTCGGCGCGGCGTGGGGCGATTCAGGGTTACACAGCGAAACGTTCTGGTTAGGCTGGGCGACAGTTGCGGCGTACGGTTGGCAGCCGGGCGCGCCTGCGGTCGAACAGGTGGTTGCCGAGTTTATGAATCTCTATTACGGCCCGCAGGTTTCGGAGATGGTGGAGGTGTATCGCGGTTTGCAATCACAAGCGCAGTTCTTCGAGAGGTCGTGGGATAAAGTTGTCTCAAAAGCGCGCGCTTCGGGCTACGGCAATTCTTATGGCAAGGGTATTGGGACGACGCGGCATGATCAGACGTTGCCGCCACCTGCTTTGCCGGAACTGCCAGGTTTGAACTTCGCGCCTGTTTATGTCGGACGATATGAGAAAGTGATTGCCGATGCGCAGATACACGCACGGGAAAACGACCAACTCGTTCATCGCCTTCTTCAGAACCTGCTCAAGGCTGAGCGCAATCGTCATAACCTCGAAGTCTTTCTTTCACTCGCTGAATTAACTGGTCATCACAATCGGCTGATCTTGGGAATGAACGAGATCGAATCAAAACTTAGCGCCGCCCGCCAGGCCGCAGAAAAAGGTAATTCGCAACAAGCCGTTGGACAACTGCTCGCGGCGTATACGCGCGCACGAAGCACCGTCGAAGAGCGACAAAAGATGTTCGCATATTTGACGAACGTATGGGAGAAGAGTAGGTTTCCGAAAGGCCGAGACGTGAATGGCAAGAAATTCCTGCACGTACTTGACGACGTGAAAGATCACTGGGCTGACCGCCGCGCTGACCTAAGTTATATGATTGCGCCGGAGGAGAGCATTGGACTTGAGCAGTGGATGAAAAAGCTGTCTGCGCTCATTCGAGAATATGCACAGAAAAACAATGTGCCTGTGCGCGTCTTGGAAGAAGCGAGGTTGGAGCATTAGAATGGCAAGCACTATGAAATCCAGACGAGAATTTATGCAGGAAGTTAGCGGCGGGCTGACCGCGACGCTGGCAGTTTCGTCAATGACGCAGGCCGCCAGTCCGCCACAAACCGCCAAGCCAATCCGCATCGGCATCATCGGCGCGGAAAATTCACACACGGTTGGTTACGGTCAGATATTTAACCGCGACCGCAAGTTTCCCGGTTGTGAAGTGGTCGGCGTGTGGGGCGAGACGCCAGAGTTCGCCAAAAATGCGGCGGAGAAAGGGCATATCCCCTGGATCGTAAAAGACCCGGCAGAATTCAAGGGAAAGATTGACGCGCTCATCGTTGACCACCGTCACGCGAAATATCACTTGGAAGCGGCAAGGCCGTTTGTCGAAGCCGGCATCCCGACCTTCATTGACAAGCCGTTCTGTTACCGCGTCAGCGAAGGCCGCGCTTTTCTGGCGATGGCGCGCACGAAGAAAACGCCCATTGGCTCTTTCAGCACAACCGCGCGCGGCGAGGTGGTTGACGACCTTAAAGCACAGGTCAAAGCTCTGAGCGGGATACAACACATCATCAGTTCCGGTCATTGCGATGTAGCTTCGCCCTATGGCGGAGTCTTCTTTTACGGCGTGCATCAGGTGCAGCGGCTGATGGAAGTGTTTGGCGAAAATGTCGTCAGAGCACGCGTGGCACGAAAAGAAGGAGATGCTTCGGCTACACTCGTCTTTGCCTCCGGCCTGCAAGCCACGTTGATTTTGGCGAAAGGCCGCCCACCGTTTGAGTTGGCAGTAGTCACCGATAAGGGGCTAAACAAACTCGAGTCGAAAGTAAAGGACGACCCGTTGTCGCCTTACCGAGAAATGGTGCAAATGTTCCGCGAGGGCAAAGAGCCGCGCGCGCACGAAAGTCTTTTGAAAGAAGTCGCCATTCTGGAAGCGATGGAAAGATCGGTAATCTCAGATCGCTGGGAAACGGTCGAAGGCTAGAGCAATCAAGTAGCAGAACTAGACATCATCCCTCAACTCAATAACAACAGGAGTCAATGCTATGAACAAACTGAATCGTCGCACCTTCATTCAACAAACTGGCACCACGAGCCTGATGGCCGGAGCCTTCGTCAAATCCGCCTGGGCGCGTTCCAGTCCCAACGACACTGTCAACATTGCCATCATGGGCATCAATGGGCGCGGAAGCGAGTTGATGCAAGGCTTTGCCAAGTTGCCGAACGTCAATGTTGCCACGATCTGCGATATTGACGAAAACTTGTTACCAAAAGCGGTTGGCGACCTGGAAAAAGCCTGCGGCAAACGCGCCAAAACTGAAACCGATATTCGCCGCGTGCTCGACAACAAAGACATTGACGCTATCGCCGTAGCCGCGCCGAATCACTGGCACGCGCTGGCGACGATCTGGGGCTGTCAGGCGGGCAAAGATGTTTACGTTGAAAAGCCCGTTTCGTGGTCAATCACCGAAGGGCGTCGCATGATCGAAGCTGCGCGTAAATATGACCGCATTGTGCAAACTGGTACCCAGAATCGCAGCCGCCCGCTCATTCAATCGGCAGTTGATTATTTGCATGCGGGCAAGCTCGGCAAAATTTATCAGATTCGCTGTCTGGTCCTGCGTCCGCGTGACAGCATCGGACACAAGGCCAACGGCGCGATTCCGAAAGGCGTGCATTTCGATTTATGGACAGGGCCTGCCGAACTGCGCCAGTTCAACGAGAATCGGTTTCACTACAACTGGCATTGGTTCTGGAACACCGGCAACGGCGAGACCGGTAACAACGGCCCGCATTACACCGACATTGCGCGTTGGATTCTGAAGAAGTACGAACATCCAGTCAAAACGCAGAGCCTGGGGCATGTTGACGTTCACGACACCGATCAGGAAACGCCGACAACACAGACCTCCACGCTCGAATATGCCGACAAAACGCGCGTGCAAATCGAAATGCGCAACTGGTATACGAACAGCGAAGACGGCATGCGGATGGGCTTGCTGGTATACGGCTCAGAAGGCTGGATGCGGTTGGGTATGCGTGACTGGGCAACGTACTTTGGTCGCAAAGAAGAACCCGGAATGAAGATGACTGGGAAAGAAGCCGATGCCAAAGTCGAAACGCTGAACACACGCGGCACAGGCGAAGAAGGCCATCTGGCCAACTTCATTGATGCTGTGCGTTCGCGCAAACGGCAGGAACTGAAGGCGGAGCTACAGGAAGGTCATTACTCGTCTTCGATGTGCCATTTGGCAAACATCGCCTATCGCACGCAGCGGACAGTTGTGTTCGATTCCAACCGCGAACAGTTCATTGGTGATAAGGAAGCCAACAACTTCCTCACGCGAAACTATCGCGCGCCGTTCATTGTGCCGGACAAGGTGTAAATTGTTCTTGCAGCGCGCGCTTCAGGATTTTGCCGGAAGGGTTCTTCGGGAGGCTGGCCAGGAACTCAATGCGGGCAGGTACTTTAAATTTCGTGACATATTGCCCAATGTGCGTTTTGAGTTCTTCTGCACTGAGCGACTGGCCTCGGCGGAGCACGACGGCGGCCATCAGGTTTTCGCCGAAAATTTCATCCGGGATGCCGAACACCGCCGCCTCCGCGACGGCGGGATGCGCATAAATGCCCTCTTCGATTTCGCGGGGTGAGATGTTTTCGCCGCCTTTGATCACCAAATCTTTCTTCCGGTCGGTGATATAGACATACCCGTCGGCGTCAAGATAGCCGATGTCGCCCGTGTGTAGCCAGCCGTTAACAATCGTTGCGCGCGTTGCTTTGGGCTGGTTCAGATAGTCTTTCATCACCTGCTTGCCGCGCGAGCATAGCTCTCCGGCGAGCGGTCAGCCAGATTTGCCATCCCCCTCCCCATCAGCGTATAAAAGACCAGAAAGATAGAATCGTACAACCACGCGACATTCACCAGTTTTAAGCCGAGTTCTTTGGTCAATAGCGGCGCGAGGCTGCGTTTGCCGATCCTGCTGGATATGCAACGCACATCTGGTAGCGCGGGCGGCATTCGGTGGATGGCAAGCAGCATTGCTGACTGTCGGGGCCATACATAACAAACCTGGAGGAAGATAAATGATGAATCGTAGAGAAGTGCTCCAAGCAATCAGTGCGGCACCGCTCCTGCGTGCAGCAATGCCTGAGCAGGGGCAGCGCGAAATCGTGAAAACATCCATCAATGATCTGGAAGTTTTCCGCGTGCAGGTGAACAAGCGCGGCGATTGGGTGTTGTTGCGGTTGCGCGCAAGCAATGGATTGACGGGACTCGGCGACGCCTCGCACAGTCACGCAGACGAGACAGTCATCCACTTGCTGCGGGAATACGTCGCACAGCTCAAAGGGCATAGCGTCTTCGACATTGCCTGGTTGCGGCAATGGGGAGAAGCGGAAAGCGCGAAACGCGGAATGGTGGCGAAGGTCGCAACCAGCGCCATCGAGCAGGCGTGTTGGGACATTCAGGGGCAAACGCTCGGCGTGCCGGTTTACCAATTATTTGGCGGCAAGCTGCGCGACCGGATTCGCCAATACGCGAATATCAATCGTTCCTCTGACCCACGCACGCCCGCAGGTTTTGCCCGGATGGCTGAACGTGCGGCAGCAGCGGGCTTCGATGCTGTCAAGCTTGCGCCCTTCGACGGACTGCCCAAAACCGCAACCGCTGAAGAAGTTGAGCGACGTGTCAACCTCGGTATCGAATGTGCTGTCGCTGTCCGCCAGGCATTAGGCGCAAAGCGGGACCTGCTGGTTGATTTGCACAGCCTCTTCCACAAAACGCAAGCGTTTGAAATTGCCAGCCGATTAGCGCCCTTAAAATTGTTTTGGTTAGAAGAGGTCACGCCCCACATTGCCTTTGCCGACATGGCCGCCGTCAAACGCATAAGCAAAATGCCGATTGCGGCTGGCGAGCAGTTGTACGGTGTCAAAGAGTTCTATGATTTCGTAGCCGCCAATGCAGTTCACACGCTGATGCCGGACATCAAGTATTGCGGCGGTATGCTTGAATTGAAAAAGATCGCTGCGCTTGGCGAAGCAGTTGGAATGAACGTTTCGCCACACGGCCCTGCCAGCCCTGTCGGCAATATCGCCGCCGCGCACATCTGTGCCGGGCTGCCGAATTTCAATATCCTCGAATTCGCTTTTGGCGAAATACCCTGGCGCAGCGAACTGATTGATCCACCGGAACTGATTGAAAAGAGCCACTTGACGCTTTCGGAACGGCCTGGCTTTGGTATTACACTCAACGACAAAACAGTGAAAGAGCATCGGGCGCTCTGAGTCCGGTTGGCAAAAGGGGAAATTATGAAATGAAAAACAATCGGGTTGATTGGCGCGAGTTGGCTTGCCGTAGCGGGGGTAGGCTTTCGCCAAATTGGAAAAAGAATCCCATTCCGAACAGCTTTCGCCAAACCACTTTCGATCCGAAACCGCTGTAATTTACTATAAGCCGGGGATAGCTCGGTTACGCTACTTTTGCCCTTGCCCGGACAAGATGGCACCGGGTCGCGCGCCTGTATGCGTACCGCGTTCCAGCACGATCTTGCCATTGACGATGACGTATTCGATGCCGCTGGCATACTGATGGGGCTGCTCAAACGTCGCATTATCCTTGATCGTGTCGGGATTGAAAATCGTCACGTCCGCCCATTGCCCTGGTCGCAAAAGCCCGCGATCATACTGGTGAATTTTCGCCGCATTCGCCGAAGTCATCTTGCGCACGGCTTCTTCCAGTGACAGTAGTTTCTCTTCGCGCACGTATCGCCCCAGCACGCGCGGGAATGTGCCGTAGTAGCGTGGATGCGGATGCCCGGCAGCGAGCGGGCCTGCTGTCTTCACTGCTGTTCCGTCAGAGCCGATGGAAACAAACGACTGCTTCAACGCATAGCGCATATCGTCTTCGGAGTGATGAAAATAGACTGTCGGCACCGAACCGTTGTTTTCGATCAGCAATTCAAACAGCGTGTCCAGCGGCGGTTTGTTCAGCGCCTGAATGACTTCGTTCATGCGCTTGCCCTGAAACTGTTTGTACTTCGGATTCCTAAGCGTCACCAGCAACATTCCGTCCCATCCGCCCGTTGCCGTGTAGTGGTTATACCAATCCGAATCGGGAATGCCCTTGAGGATTTCGGTTTCGAGGCGCGCGCGCAATGACTTGTCTTGCAAGCGCCGAATCAACGCCTGCGAACCGCCTTCGTGTGCCCAGGGCGGAATGATGCTCGACAGGTTGTTTTGTCCGGCGCGATAGGGATACACGTTCGCTTCGACCAATTGGCCCTGTGCGCGTGTTTTGGCAATCAGTGCAACGAGGTCAGGCATCTTGCCCCAGAGTGTATGTTCAGCGATTTTCAGGTGGATGATGTCTACGGGTAACTGCGCGCGGCGACCAATTTCAATGGCTTCGGCGACCGAGTTGAAAACGCCAATGCCTTCCGTGCGCATGTGTGTCGAATACAGCCCGCCGTATTCTCCTGCGACTTCGCACATCGCCACGAGCGTGTCGGTGTCAATCCACACACCGGGCGGGCCGCTCAAACTGCTGGCCACGCCAAGCGCGCCTTGCTCCATCGCGGTGCGTACAACGGCGCGCATCCGTTGTAATTCCTCCGCCGTCGCCTTGCCGCCGCGATCCCCGTGAACATTGAGCCAAACCGTGCCGGAGCCAATGTACGAACCGATGTTCGTCGAGACACCGCGCTGCTTGACCTCAGCAAAGTAGCTGGCAAAATCCTTCCACTTGGCCGACGGCGCAGCCGACATCCCTTCGCCAAAAATCATCGAAGTCACGCCTTGCCGCACCATGCTTTGCGCGTCGCCGTCTTCGATAATCGTGTCATCGGAATGATTGTGAATATCAATAAAACCCGGCGCGACGACCAATCCTTGCGCGTCAATCGTGCGCGTCGCCGTAGCGTTGGCCAATTGTCCCGCCAATCGTCCCATTGCTACGATGCGACCGTCCCGCAAGGCGACATCGCCGAGATAGGACGGATTGCCCGTGCCGTCTACGATGCGACCAGCGCGGATGAGTAGATCGAAGGTGGGTTGTTGCGTGGTCACGCTCCACAGCAGCGCGACGGTCAGGCTAATTCCAGTAAAAATGTATTTCATAAAAAACGACTGTTATTGTTGCGGTGGAATCGGTAGCGGCAAGTAATCCCGCGCCAGAATCATCCATTCCTGTAATTTACCTTTGAGTTCGCGTTCGAGCGTGGTGTGTTCCGGCTTGCCGATCAGGTTCGTGAACTCGTTGGGGTCCGCTTCCAAATCGAACAGTTCGAACATGGGACGCGTCGGCGCAAACAACAAGCGCGCGTGTAGCGGTGACAGCTTGCCGTCCTTGTTCATCTGTTGCAATTCTTTCCAAAAAGGCTGCCCGGCAAAATCTACGGGTTGGTAGGGCAATTGCCATAACGCGTTGTAAATCAGTTTGTAGCGTTTGCCAATCACGACCCGCCCCAAATCAAACGGCGAAGTGCCTTCGGGCAAGCCCGAACCATGAGCGCCGCGTTCGGCAAAGACATACTGGCGTGGTTCATACGCTGCGCCGCGCAGCAATTTGAGAAAGCTGCGCCCGGTCATTTCCGGCAATGGCTTTGCGCCGCAGGCTTCCAGAAACGTGGGGGCGATGTCTTCGCCGGAAATCAAATCGCTGGACACACTGCCCGCTTTGACTTGGCCCGGCCAGCGCACCAGCAAGGGCACGTTCACACCGTACTCATAGAGCGTGCCTTTGCCGCGAAATTGCGCCGCGCCGTTGTCACCCTGAAACACCACGAGCGTGTTATCAGCCAAGCCACGCTTTTTCAACTCCGCCAGGACTTCGCCAAAGTTGCTGTCAAAGCGCGCGATTTCGTCGTAGTACCGCGCGAAGTCTGCGCGCACACCGGGCGTGTCAGGATAATGCGCGGGCAATTTGATTTTGTTTGGATCGTGCGGCACAGGGATCGCATTGGTATCAAGCGGGCGATGCGGGTCGCTAAAGCAAAGCTGCAAGGCAAACGGCTTGCCTTTGGCTTGCTCCAAAAAATCGCGGTATTGCAGCAGCGCATTCCCTTGCTTCACGTAATCCAAACGGCGCGCAAAGGTGCGCAAATTGTGCTGGTCAAAGACGGCAATCGTTTCGGGCGGCTGATTGCCGGAACCATCCAGATGAAAACTGCGCCCGGCCACGCCAGTGAAATAGCCTTGCGCGCGCAACAACTCGAGCCACGTTTTGTATTCCTCAGACAGCGGTGCAGAGAACCGCGTCATTTGAATGGCAACGGGCGCGCGTCCCGTCATCAATGCCGCGCGCGACGGCACACATTGTGGCGCGGCGACATACGCGCGCTTGAAGAGCATCCCTTCTTTGGCAAAGGCATCCAGGTTCGGCGTTTTGATGTCTGCATTGCCGTACGCGCCGACGTGCGCCGCGCTGTGGTCATCGGACATCACGAACAAGATGTTGGGACGCGGGCGATTTTGCCCGGCAACCGTTGTTACCAGCAGCAGCAAGGCAAGAAGGATTAGGATATATTTCATGGTGGTTCCTTATCGGTGGTGTAATACGCAGCGTCTAAGCAGAAAAATTCTGCGCCAGAAATTCGTTCTTGAATTTGCCCTGCGGGTCGTATTGCCGCAGCAATTGCTGAAAGTCACTGTAGCGTTCATATCGCGCTTTTAATTGCGTTGCCGGAATCGTAAACAGCTTGCCCCAGTGCGGACGTGCGCCAAAGGCGGCGAGTTGCGCTTCGACCAGTGGCAACAGCTTCATCACTGCTTCCGTATGCTGCTGCCACGTAAAATGAATCGCCACACTGGGGCGTTTGTACGCTGTGCTCATCCAGAGGTTGTCGGCGGCGATGGTGCGGACTTCGGAAATGAACAGGTCTTGAATCCATTTGTCGCCGAGGCTATTGATGGCTTTGAGCGCGGCGACGGCGTTACTGAAGGGGATGAAATATTCGGCTTGCAATTCCTTGCCGCTACTCGGCGTGAAATTCATTTTGAAATGCGGCAGGCGTTCGTGCCAGGGGCCGGGGACGCCCATCTGATCGGTGCAGTTCTCTGCTGCGATGTCCCGGATCGGATGCAAATTACGCGTGGCCAGCTTTGCGCCAAACAACTCCGGTTTGGCCTTCTCCGCTTTGCCGTCGGGTACGCGGGTTTTGACCCAAACTTCGCTGATCACATTTTTCTGCCAGTCGGTGAACAGGCTCACGCTGTAGCCGCTTGCCATAATCGCCTCGAAGTTTTGGTCGAGTGCCGCGAACGGCAGGTTTTCATACACATCCTGCTGCACCTGAAACGTTGGCAGAATGTCGAGCGTGACTTTGGTGACAACGCCCAGGCCGCCGAGATGCACGACCGCGCCAAGGAATTGTTCGCCGTCTTTTTCCCGCGTTAACATCACGACCTCGCCCGCCGCCGTGACGAATTCCAAGCCTGACACCGCTGTTGCAAGGTTGCCGTTCTTCACGCCGGAACCGTGCGTTGCCGTCGCGATGGAACCGCCGACCGAAATATGTGGCAGCGACGCCAGGTTATGCAGCGCGAACCCTTTCTCTTGCAGATATTCGCCGAGCGTTCCGTAGCGCACGCCCGCTTCGACCGTGATGGTTTTTTTCTGCGCATCAAGTGCCAAAATCTTATTCAGCTTCCTCACCGACAACAGTTGATGCGGCGAGTCAGCGATTTTATTGAAGCAATGCTGGGTGCCAAGCGCGCGCAACTTGTCGGCTTGCTGCACGACCGCTTGTACCTGTTCGACTGTTTCGGGATAAGCGACTTTGGCAGTGCTGTATTCCAGATTGCCCGCCCAGTTTTTGAGTTTCTCAGAGGCCGCAGCAGTCGGTGTAGCAGGCGATATGCCTGGTGGCGCGCTTGGTTGGCAACCCGTAAGCGGAACAAGCGCGACTCCCGTCAGGCCAGCAGAAGAAAGTTTCAGAAAGGCTCTTTTTTTCATCGTTCGGTCCGTCGGAAAAATTTTGGGTGAAGCTTCAATCAGTTCAATTCAGCAGAGGAATAGACCTCCGTGGTTGCCCAGGGAGGTCTGCTCTTCCGCTGTGGTGCGATTATTTAATCTTCAATCCTTAAAACACCAGCTTCAACCCAAACTGAATCTGGCGCGAATCAATCTTTGTGCTCGTGATGACGCCATAATTCGGCGTGCGCAATTGATTGCCGGGCGGATTCCAGATGGGATGATTCGGCGCATTGAAGATCTCGGTACGAAACTCCAGATACTTCGTTTCTGTGAAATTGAACTTCTTGTTGAGCGACGTATCGAAGCTGATGATGCCAGGGCCAATCACCGAGTTGCGCCCCGTCGTGCCGAAACGGAAATTGCCCGTGGCCGGAATGCGGTCTACGTACGCATCGGTATTGAAAAACCGCGTGCGTGTTTGTTGATCGTCCGACAGATTCGGGTTCGCGCCCGTCGAATCGGGGTAGCATACGCCACCGCCGTTTTGAATGTTGCCGGGGCCGCACAGCACGGTGAAGGGAAAGCCATCCTGCAACGTCAGAATCCCACCCAATTGCCAGCCGCCGAGGAGCAAACCCAGTGCGCGCGAATTGCTCAGGAAGCGACGCCCCTTGCCCACTGGAATATCCCACAACCACGAAGTCGTCAGCCGTTGCCGGAAATCAAAGGCTGACAGCCCGCGCTCTAGCTGAAGATTGTAGTCATTCGAGGGCGTCAAGCTGTCGCCATCGGTCGTGCGGATGCCGCTGCCATTGTCAATGGACTTGCTGTACGCATACGACGCGAGGAACGACAGGCCGTGCGCAAAGCGTTGTTGCAATTTCAAATACAGCGCGTGATAGCTGGAATGGCTCGGTGCATTCATCACCTGGAAGCCACCGAATTTTGGGAATGGACGCGACAAATTGGTGTTGGCCAATTGGCTGGGCCGCGTCTGATTGTACGTTTGCAAGCGGCGCAGCTTCACGCCTGCCGAACCGAAGTACGTGGCCTCAATCGTCATGTTCTGCGTTAATTCGCGTTGCACTCCGAGCGACCATTGCCCGACATACGACGTGCGTTCACCAAATTGATTGATGAGGATGAAGGTCGGCGCGCCCGTGCGCACAAATGGTTGCGCAAAGCTCAAATTCGGACGAAACGATTCCGCCGGTTCGTTGCGGCGAATCGTGAAGGGCGCGTTGCGCACGATGTCAAACGTCGCATTGCCAATGTCGCGCACGTAGTAAATGCCTGCGCCGGAGCGCAGCACCGTCTTGGAATTGATCTGATACGCGATGCCGAGGCGCGGCGCAAAATCGTTGAGGTCGTTCTGAAACGCACGACTGCCAAAGCGTCCGTCACGCACATATTGGATGTCAGGTGCCAGGCGAAACGGTGGGTTATTTTCATACGGGTCGCCCGTGCCTGCGCGCACATAGATCGGCTCGAACGAATTGTCCCAACGAAAATCAATGTTGACGATGGCGTCGTGTTTGTCGCGGAACGGCTGATCGTTCTCCCAGCGCAAGCCGTAATTCACGGTCAGCTTCGGCGTCACTTTCCAATTGTCCTGCGCGTACAGCGCAAAATAGTTCGAGCGGAAATTAGCGACGGGGGCACCGATCTGCCCTTCGGAATTGTTGAAATGACCGAGCAGAAAATCGGCGAAAGCATGGCCACCGCGTTGCGCCGCCGGTAGCAGCGGTTGTTGCGTGTAACGTCCATCAAAGTTGAAGCGTCCGCGCGTCACAACACCGCCGATTTGGTTGTAGCGCACGCGCCGCACTTCGCCGCCGAACTTGGCTGAATGCGTGCCGAACGTCCACGAGAAGTTATCAATCAACTGAATCGTCGTGTCGTAATTGATGAACGGCGCATCGCTCTCTTCGCCCAGCCCGGAGAGGCCGGCGACGCCGATGTTCGGCACCCCCCAATACAGCGGGTTGTCGCTCGGAATGTTGATGCCAAGTTCTTTGACGACATTCACCGTGTTCGCGCGCGGCGAGATGTGCGAATTCACCAAACGGCTCAAGCCAAAGCGCATGTCGTTAACCTTGTTGCCGCCGATGGTACGTGTGTTCGCCAACACCCCCTGTTGCACATCGGTGTCCGTGTTGATGCCCATGTTGGGAATGGCGAACGGATCATAACCGAGTTCGTGCGAGATGCTGTGGCGGAAGAACCACGTCGAATTCGAGCTTTCGTTGAAATCTATGCGATAGGTGTATTGATCGGCATCAATGCGGCGCGCTTCATTGTTGACGTAATTCGCCCCCGTGCGTTCCTGTTGCGGCAACGGATAAAACGCCAGCAACTTTTGCGAAACCGGATTGATGCGATTGGCTGGAATGCGATTGTTGGCAAACGGCGTGGGCGCTTGGGTCACATTGCCTGCCGCATCAAACACGCGTGTCGCCGGGTCGTAAATCGTCGCAAAGCCCGTGAAATCGCCCGTGCGCCACGCGGTCAGCGGCAACGATGGTGTTCCAGTCAGCGCCTTGCGTTCGCGTAAGCCTTCCCAGTTGAAGAGGAAGAACAAGCGATCTCGCCCGCTGAACTTAGGCAGCAAGACGGGGCCGCCGACCGTGGCACCGTACTGATTGCGCTTGAAGGGCGGAATCGGATCGTTCGGACGGTCAAAATAATTCTTGGCATCGAGCGCCGAATTGCGCAGGAATTCAAACAGCGTCCCGTGAAATTGATTCGTGCCAGACTTGGTCGAAACATTGATCTGCGCGATGGCGCGTCCGTATTCAGCGTCAAACAATCCCGATTCGACTTTGAACTCACGCAACGCATCAATCGAAGGCAGCAGCATGTAGCTGTTGAAGTTTAGGTCGGTGTTCTCAATCCCATCCAGCGAGTAGTGATTGTAGTGAATGCGCTGCCCCGCGACGTTGAGCGCGAAGCTATTGCGTTGTCCGCCCATTCGTTGCTTGCCCTGCGAAGACGAAGGCCCATTGGTCGTCGCGCCAGGAATCAGCGAAGTCAGTTGGAGATAATTGCGGCCATTCAGCGGCAACTCGACAATGGTGCGGTTTTCGATGACAGTGCCAATCGAAGCATTCTCACTCTGCAAAATCGGCGCGCCACCCGCCACCTCGACGACGTTGGTCAACTCGCCCACTTCCAGCGTCACATCAATGCGGTTCGCGCTGCCGGTCAGCACGTCAATGTTCTTGCGTTCGATAGCGCGAAAGCCCGATTTCTCCACCTTTAACGTATAGGTACCCGGCGACAACGCCGGAAACGCATACAACCCGGAATCATTGGTTTGGACTTCGCGCGGCGCGTTGGTGGCAGTATTGGTCAGCAAGACCCGCACGCCCGCTACAACCGAGCCTGCTTGATCGGCCACCACACCGCTGATTTCGCCCGAAGGCGTTTGCGCATGGAGCGACAGCGCAACTATCATCAATAAGCAAAAAGCGAAAATTCGTTTGAGCATGAGAAGACCTCCTGGGTATGTTTGGTTCTTTCTAAGAAAAAAAGAGTTTCCGCAGAAAGTCCCGGCGGAACGGCCCGACATTAGCCCCGGATGCAATCCGGGGAACCATGCCAATCGCCCCCCAAGCCCCGGCAGGGGCGATAGACGAATCTTAGAAAAGCTGCGTCTGTCGCCCCTGCCGGGGCTGGGGGACTTGGCCAAACATCTCCAGGGTTGCACCCTGGGCTAATTTCTTGGCACCCCTTTGGGGTTCTGATCGGAAAATCATTTTCTTGATCTCTATCGTGAGACGATTTGCAACTGAAAATCTGCTGCTTGCTGCCTGGCTCTTCATCCCAAAATGAAACTTTCTCCAAACGGCTTTTGATAAGTACGAAGCAAGCATCCATGCAACAGCACACTTACCGCAGTCGAGACTAGGATAACGTATTTGCTGTTTGCGCCTGGTAAATCTTGCGCGCCGACACCAACCGGAGGCGGTTCGTTAGGTTTAGGATGATAATAATCCGTTAGCGCCGCCAAGTTATCATCATCTACGATGTCCGGCAACAGTGTCAGCGCCTTCCTCTGCCAGTTTTTGCAAGCCGGTGGGTTTGGCAGTCAGGATGCGAAGCAAAGACGGATTGCGTTCGCCTGGCGATAGACGAAACTGGCGGTTATGCTCTAAGCTGCGCAACGCTTGGCACTGATTATTTTCACGACGCAAGAAAGGCATTAGCAATGAACGGTCAAAACAGGAAAGATGTAAAACCAGGGCTGACGGTGGACATCGTCACGAAACCGGATCAGCGTACCGGGAGAAGGACACGCGGCATTGTGCGGGATATTTTAACCAACTCGGCGCAGCATCCACACGGCATTAAAGTTCGCCTGGCAACGGGTGAAGTGGGCCGCGTCCAGGAAATTATTGGGTAAAGCTGTCTGCGTCGGATCAGCGGCACAGCAAGAGAGCCAGGCTGATCATTGCAACGGATGGCTTTCACGTCCCCCCAATGGGTTCGCGCCGCTCGTCTCCGCTGTGCTGGTTAGTTTACCGCCACCAGCGATCTTACTTGCGGCAGCGCCAATGCCTTTCCCTGGCTGTTGGCGACTGACTGGCAGCGCCAACACTTATTTTGCGGTGGCTGCTTTGCTGAATGTTATGGCCGTAGCGTGCTGGTTGCTGATGCATCCACTACGCACTGCTAATCCGCTCGAACTGCCCCTACAGGCAACTCCTCTTTCATCCATCTGAAAGATCAGGCATTGCGCGGAAAAGACCTTGTCTTTTCCGTCTGGTCAGGTGGCCGCTGGCAACGCTGGGGAGACACGCGCGATAGTGGGCGATGAGTGGCGTTATACCACTTCGTGACGTACCTGGTTTGTCAACCTAAATGAAATTAGTGAGGCCAAAACACTAATCTGCCATCAGTCGGAAAAGTATGGCAGGCTGATTGTCAGCCAGTTTGTTTTATGCTTTAATCGCCACAAATAATATCTGATATAAAAATAAGCTGGACTGTCTTGCTACCGAGAGACAATCGCTACAACTTACCAAACCAAGCAGTCGAGAGTAACAATGATGGCCGTTGATTAATAACGGCGAGCAGAGAAGTAAGCGGTTACGCGATCGTTTACCGTTTGTAGCATGCCGCTCATTTCGGAGCTTACTGTCAGCGCAGATTGCCTTACGGTAGGCCAGCACCATAACGTTTTTACGGGGAGAATTAAACATGAAAAAGAAACTTTCACGCCGCGCCTTTATGCAAACCAGTGCAGGGCTAACTGCCGCTGCCTATTCGTCGAGCTTCACCATTGTTAAGGCGGAGTCCGTCCGCGGTACCGCCGCGAATTCCATGGTGGAAGTCGGCTGGATCGGCCTTGGTGGACGCGGCACGCGCGACGCTTACCTGCTGGAAAAAACCGGCAAGGCGAAGATTGTCGCGGTCGCCGATTACTTTCAATACCGCCTTGACAACCTCTTCAAACCGATGGCGCAAGGGCAAGACCCGGAAACCGTGCAGCGTCCCAAACTCGCTGGCTTCGACAAAAAGAACGCCTTCGTCGGCGTAGATGCTTACAAGGCCATCACTGGCTCGAAAGTGGATGCCGTGTTGATGGCGACACCGCCCGGCTTTCGGCCTGAACATTTTAAAGCCGCCGTCGCCGCGAAAAAACATGTGTTCATGGAAAAACCACTGGCGGTGGATGCCTACGGCTGTCACCTCATTGACGCCGCTGGCAAAGCGGCGACGGCCAATAAGCTCTCGGTCGTCGTCGGCTTGCAACGCCATTACAGCAAGGCCTATCGCAAGTGCAAAGAGTTGATTGACCGTGGGGCGATTGGTGACATTGTGATGGCGCATTCGGCGTGGGATACGGGCGATTTGTGGCCGACCCGTCGCGCCAAGCCCGACAAAATCAAATGGCCGACGCAGATGGATTACGAAGTCGAGCATTGGTACTTCTTCAAATGGCTGAGCGGCGATCACATCGTCGAGCAAAGCATTCACAACCTCGATGTTATCAACTGGATGGTCGGGCAATTTCCAGTGCGCGCGCACGGTACGAGTTCGCGCCGCTTCCGCAAGGACATCGGCGACATTCACGACAATTTCAACTTGGTCTATGAATATGCAAACGGCGTTACTTCCAACCACACCTGCATTCAGGTGGACGGCGTGCTGGGCGACATTTCAGAAACCATTCGCGGCACGAAAGGCACGTTTACCACCACGGCGGGCAAAGACGGTACGGGCGGCGCGCGTATTGACGGTCTGAAACCCAAACGCGGCGACACACCGAGCATCTATAAATACGAAGGCACGGATGATCGCCACTACGATCAGGAAGCGGTCGCATTTGTCGAAAGCGTGCTGGGCAATGGCGAACATCGTGACGATACTGATTACGGAATGAAGAGTACGTTCACTGCGATTCTCGGACGCGAGGCTGCGTATCGGCGGCAAACCCTCGAATGGAATGCGTTGTGGAATGCGAAAGAAAAGCTGACGATGAAACCTGTCAGCGAGACGGCACAAAAATAAGTTCGTGGGACAAGCTACTGCCAGCTTGTCCCACCTTTCCCGGAGTTCACCATGAAAATTGCAATCTCGACAGCCCTGCTGCTGTGTGCTTGGTCCCTCGCTATTGCCGCGCAAGTCACGGGCGTGGCTACTTTGCAAGGCGTCGTCACAGACAACTCCAACGCTGTGCTGGCCAACGCGGAAATTACCGTTACCAATCTTGACACGGGCCTCGCGGCCAAAGCGACAACCAATGAAGCCGGGCTGTATCGCGTGCCTGCGCTCAATCCCGGTCGTTACAGCGTCGAAGCGAAAGCCAATGGCTTTGCCGCCGCGCGCGTCAACGAAACGCGACTGGAAGTCGGTCAAACCGCACGTCTCGACATCAGCATGAAAATTGGCAACGTTAGCGAAACCATTGAGGTGACGGCGCAAGCGACCTTGCTCAATTCGGAAACGACAGATGTGGGGCAGGTGATTGACGGCAAGCGCATTGTCGAGATGCCGCTCAACGGACGGAACTATTTGCAACTTGCGCAACTCACCGCAGGCGTACTGCCTGCAGGCAACAGCCGCACATCGGATGAAGGCGGATTCCTCGCGTTTGGCCAGCATACCTATCAAAACAATGTGTTGCTGGACGGCGCTGACAACAGTTCGCGCGCGAGCGGCGGCCCGCTGGGCTTTGAAGCGCAGGCCGTGAAGCCTCCAGTGGATGCGGTCGGTGAATTCAAGGTGCTAACCAACAACACGTCGGCAGAGTTCGGCTATTCGACAGGCGCGAAAGTTCTCGTCACGACCAAGAGTGGGACGAATCAGTTTCACGGCTCGCTCTATGAATTCCTGCGCAACGACAAATTCGACGCGACAAATTTCTTCGCCAACCGTGCAGGCGCGAAAAAGCCCGTTTTCAAGCAAAATCAATTCGGCGGCACGATTGGTGGGCCGGTCATCAAGAACAAAGCGTTTTTCTTTTTCAGCTATCAAGGCACGCGCCGCCGCGTCGGGCAAACTTTCACCTCAACGGTGCCGAGCCGTGACATCAAAGAACGGGGTGATTTCTCCAAACAGCCTGCGATTCGCCGCAATGTGTACGATCCGGCGACGTTAACTGGCACGGGCGCAACGGCGGTCAAACAACAGTTTGCGGGCAATATCGTTCCACTCAATCGCTGGGACCCGGTTGCTGCGGCGATCATCAAACTCTATCCCGATCCGAACATCGCTGGCCGCGAGAACGACACGAACAATTATTTCTTTTCGCCGAACGCGAAGGATGATGCGGATCAATATGATTGGCGCGGTGATTACAATTTCAGCGACAAGCAGCGTTTTTATGCGCGCTATTCCAAACGTGATCAGAACAAACTTGATCCCGGCCCCTTGCCGCTGCCTGCTGACGGTGGTTTGTGGACGCAAACTGTGTTGCCCGGTCACAACATCGCCGCCAATTTGAACAGCACCTTTGGTTCGACGACGACGAATGAAGTACGCTTTGGCTACACCTATTTCCCGACGCGGTTTGACATTCCTTACACGGAAAATCTGAATGCACAATTCGGCATCAAGAACGCGCCAGGCGATAAGTTCGGCGATGATTTGGATCACGGCTGGTCGCGCTTTACACCGAATGGGTACGCTGAAATCGGTGCGCGTAGCTTCTGGCCGAATATCAATACGCTCGACAACCTGACGCTGGCAGATACGTTCTCGTGGCAGCGCGGCAATCACACGTTGAAATTCGGGGGGGAATATCGCCGCATCCAAATTTTCCGCGAAGCGCAGCGGTTCCGGCGTGGAAATTTCACCTTCAATGGCGTCTACACATCCGAAAAACCAAACGATGCCGCGAGTCGCGCCAATACCGGCAACGGCCTCGCCGATTTTTTGCTTGGCAATGTCAGCGGCGGCACCTACGGACGCGCGCAAGGCGAAGAGATCATCGCGCCCTATTACGGCGTGTTCGTGCAGGACGATTGGAAGATCAGGCAGAACCTGACGATCAACGCCGGATTGCGCTGGGAAGGGACGCGCGGTGCGTTTTATCCCAATCCCGATAAGCAAACGGTCGCGCGTTATTGGTTGCCAGAGTTTTATGGCACGAGTCAGGCCGAAGGGATTTATTTCCCAACCAGTGAAAGCGACTGCGGTTGCAAAAACGATTTGATGAATTTTGCGCCGCGCCTCGGTATTGCGTGGAAGCTGAACGACAAGACGGTTATTCGTTCGGGTGCGGGCATTTATTATGCACAACCGGACGGTTTTGATTCGCAATTCAGCAACTACTTCACGGGGCCGCCACGCGCCAACGAATTGACCTTTCTCGCTAACAACACCGTCGCCGTCACCAAGCTCTCGACAGGTTTTCCTGACCTGCCGGCGGGCACGACAATTCCGAACAACTCTTCGATTGATCTGTTTGCGATTCAGCGCATCACGCCGGCTTCGTATCAATGGTTTCTTGATGTACAACGCAACCTGCCGCTCGACATTGTGTTGACGGTGGGGTACGCGGGCGCAGGCACGCGGAACATCGCCACGACACGCAACATCAACGCGCCACTCACACCGGACGCGGTGGCATTGGCCAATACGCGCCGCCGCTTGCGCACGAATTTTAACGCGATCAACGTACGCGAAAATTCGTCGAGTGCGAGTTACAACTCAATGACCGCCAAAGCGGAACGCCGCTTTACGAACGGCTTCACGCTGCTAAGTTCTTTCACCTGGTCACACAACATTGATTTCACCGGCGAATTGCTCAATAACGGCGAAAATGTTTCAGGATACCGCGATCATTACAATCCGGGGCTGGAGCGCGCGAGTTCCAATCAGGATCGGCGGCTTGCGTCTGTGACGAGCTTTGTTTATGAACTGCCGTTCGGCAAAGGCAAGAAAATGCTTGCCAGCGGCGCGGGCGCATGGTCGCTCGGCGGCTGGCAATTCGGCGGCATTGCGTCGTTTCTGTCAGGCCGCCCGTTGACGCATTCGATCAATGTGGATCGTCAGAACAACAACGGCGCGGTACGTGGCAATTGGGTTAGCAATCCGAACCTGCCGAGCGACCAACGCACGATTGATCGGTGGTTCAATACAACGTTTGTTGTCGCGACTCCGGCGGGCGTAGGTCAAATTGGCAATGCCGGACGCAACCTGATCATTGGGCCGGGCATGAAGAACTTCGACTTTTTACTGTCACGCAGCTTCGTGATGCCGTTTGAGAATCACTATCTGCAATTCCGCTTTGAGTCGTTCAACTTCACGAACACGCCTGCCTTTGGCAATCCCAACGTGGCAGTGGGTTCAGCGAACGTCGGCCAGATCAACAGCGCAGGCGATCCGCGCCGCATTCAGTTCGCCTTGAAGTACGTGTTTTAGTTGAGTGCGGGCGCACATACAGAGGATGAGATGAAAATGACAGATTGACGGCAATCCCGTTCAGCAGCGTGGCGTCGCAACTAGGGAGCCAGCCGAACATCTGCTGCCTTCAATAATATAGGCTACCGCTAGACAAACTCGCCAACAATGAATGGATTGATTTTTAACCACACCCACGCGGGCGCAGCGACAGCTTGATATTTCGTTGCGGAAGTTTTCCCATGGGACGAAAACGAAGCGGCGGCAATTTCGCTGGGAAGATTTCAACATTATGAACCTCGCCAATTTTCGTTCACCTGTGCGGCAGACTTATGCTGTCAATGTCGGTAGCCTCACGGCCTCAGACAACGAGCGCGAGATGCAGTTCGCGTTGAAGCCCCTGTTTTAGAAGGGAAGAACCCACAATGAAGAAACTGATTTTGACACTGGGCCTATTGCTAACGATGATGACTGCATTTGGACAAACGCGCTTGCCCAATATTGTAGTTGTGTTGATTGATGATTACGGCTGGGCGGATACGGGTTGTTATGGCAGCACGTATCATCGCACGCCGCACATTGACCGTTTGGCGGCGCGCGGCATGCGCTTCACCGATGCGTACGCTGCTGCGCCAGTCTGTTCGCCGACGCGCGCGGCGCTGATGACGGGCAAACATCCGGCACGTTTGCATATCACGGATTGGCTGCCCGGTCGCGGCAATCTACCTGCACAAAAACTGGCGCGCCCCATCATTCGGCAGGAATTGCCGCTCGCCGAAACGACCCTTGCCGAAACCCTCAAACAAGCGGGTTATGCGACCGCGAGTATTGGCAAGTGGCATCTGGGTGGCAAAGGTTTCGAGCCGGAGCAACAAGGCTTTGATCTGAACGTCACTGGCGATCACACCGGAACACCGCTCAGTTATTTCGCGCCCTATCAGCGTGACGGACGCTTTATGCCGAAGCTGGAAACCGCGCCGCCGGGCGAATATCTGACGGATCGTTTGACCTCTGAAGCTGAACACTTCATCGAGCAAAACAAGGACAAACCGTTTTTTCTCTATCTGCCACATTACACCGTTCACATTCCACTCAAAGCAAAAGCTGAATTGATCGCAAAGTACCGTGCGCTGCCCAAGCCGGAACGCGGGCAGCATAATCTCGTGTACGCCGCGATGATCGAAAGCATGGACGATAGTATCGGACGGCTGACGCGCAAGCTGGAACAATTGGGACTCAGCGACAACACGATATTTATCTTCACGTCAGACAACGGTGGGTTGGCAACGCCGGAAGGGCCGGATACACCCGCGACAACCAACGCGCCGCTGCGTGCGGGCAAAGGCTATTTGTATGAAGGCGGCATCCGTGTGCCGTTGATTGTGACCTGGCCGAAACGAATCAAAGCGGGCAGCGTTAATCGCACGCCGGTTTACAGCGCCGACCTGTTCGCCACCGCAGTTGAATTGGCCGGATTAAAAAATGCGACTGGCGTAGATGGGCTGAGCCTGCTGCCGTTACTGACCGGACGCGGCAGCTTCAAGCGCGACACTTTATACTGGCATTATCCACATTACAGTAATCAGAGCGTGAACGGCGGCCATCTCAATCAGCCCGGCGCAGCGATTCGGCAGGGCAATTACAAGCTAATCGAGTTTTATCAGGACAATCACGTCGAGCTTTATGACTTGCAGCGCGACCTCGGTGAGCAAAATGATTTGGCGCGCCGCCGTCCGCAACACGCGGCGCAGTTGCAACAGAAGCTGGCGGCGTGGCGACAGTCCGTCGGCGCGCAAATGATGACGCTCAACTCGGAATACAAACCTGGCAAATAACAACAATGAGCACAACGCGACGCAATTTTATCAAGACGGCTGTCGCCGGAACCGCAGGTGCGACGACGGCGCTGGCTGCACAAGACAAGGGCGCAAAGGCTGCGACTGGTTTCCATAGCTCTATTCCATCTAACACCGAGCGCATTTTCGTAGGCCCGGAATACTGGGCGAATCGTTTGCAGGATTGGCGCCTCAGCCAAGGCCGCATTGAGTGTGTAGACAAACGGCCTGAGAGCTTGATGCGAACCTTGCATCTGTTGACGCATCGGCTCGGCGCGGTGGCGGCGAGCTTTACATTGAGCGTGCGAACCGGTGTGATTGATGCGGGCGCGACCGCTGCCGATGCCGCGACAGGTTTTCTAATGGGCGCAGGTGGCGTGGAAATGGACTATCGCGCTGCGGCATTGATTCATCATCAGCCGGGGCCAGGCGGCGGCGTGTTGGCGGCCTGTGATGCGAACGGGCAGGTTTTCTTCCGCGACTTTTCAAAACCGCAAGCAAAGCCGGAAAGAACTACGCCGATCAAAGATGCGCCGCGTGAAATCGCGCTGGAATTAAGCGCCCAGGCGTCAGGCGCGGAAACAATCTTGACGTTGCTTGCACGCGACGGATCAGGGCGCGAATTGAGCCGCGCGCAGCAATCGTTCGCACACGCCAGACTCACCGGCAATGTCGCATTGGTTTCGCATCCGGGGACGGGCGGCACTGCGGCGCGCTTCTGGTTTGCCGATTGGGAAGTCAGCGGTGCGCGTGTCACGGCGCATCCTGATCGCACTTGCGGGCCGATCCTCAGCGTTCTGTATACGATCCACAACCGCACGCTCAAGCTGACAGCGCAATTGCTGCCCGTCGGCGTGCAGGAAAGCCGCACGGCAGAATTGCAGATCAAACAAGGCCGCGCCTGGAAGACTGTGCAGACAGCCACCATCAATCCGTCGGGTTGGGTCGCGCCGTTTCGCATAGAAAATTGGAATGACAGTCGTGCCGTGCCTTATCGCGTGCGCTACCAACTCAAAGGCGTAAGCGGTCGCGCCGTCGTGCATACGTGGGAAGGCACCATCGCGGCGAACCCGGTCAACAAAGACGAACTCGTGCTGGCTTCGCTGAGTTGCGTGCAGCAAATCAATGGCGCACTGGCGGCGAATCCGACCTATCGGTGGAATTACAACGTCAACTTTCCGCACGCTGATCTGACGCCGAATTTGCAAGCGCACAAAGCCGATTTATATTTCTTCGCGGGCGATCAGATTTACGAAGGCAATCCGACACGGATCGTGCGCGCGCCCGACGACGAAGCCGAATTGGATTACCTGTACAAATGGTATTTGTGGTGCTGGACGTTCGGCGATGTCGTGCGTCACGCGCCGTGCATCTGCATCCCCGACGATCACGATGTCTATCATGGCAACATCTGGGGTGATGGCGGACGGGCGGCGGCTTCGGGCGATCCGGCGGGTTTGCTGGGCGGTTACGGAATGCCTGCGAGTTGGCTGAATATGATGCAGCGCACACAGACGAGTCATTTGCCCGACCCGGTTGATCCCGCGCCCGTCGCACAGGGCATCGGCGTCTATTTCACGCAACTGGTCTGGGGCGAAATCGGTTTTGCGATTCTGGAAGACCGCAAATTCAAATCGTCGCCTTCAATTGTCAAAGCCGAGATGACGCGCGACAGCCACATCACGCAAAAGGATTACGACACACGGCAGATTGACACGCTGGGCGGACAATTGCTGGGGGCGCGTCAACTCAGGTTCCTGCACGAGTTTGCTAAAGACTGGCGCGGACAGCAGATGAAAGCCTGTTTGAGCCAGACGATTTTCTGCAACCTGCAAATCAGTTCGCGTCCGCCTACAGTGGGCGAACTCGACAAAGACCTTGATTCCAATGCCTGGCCACAGACGGGACGCGCTGCTGCGCTACGCGAATTGCGGCGTGGTTTTATGCTTCATATTGCAGGCGATCAACATCTGGCGAGCGCCCTGCAACACGGCATTGACGAATACGGCGACGCCTGCTGGTCGCAATGCTCTCCGGCGATTGCCAACTTATATACGCGCTCCTGGAACCCGAATTATCCGCCGCTCGCGGGCGCGCCGGGCGCGCACCCCTTCAGCGGCAACTACGAAGACGGCTTTCACAACAAGCTGACGATTCACGCAGTTGCCAATCCAGTGGAAACCCCCAAGCCAGGCGACTTTCCCGAACCCGTGGAATTGCATCGCAAGGCGACGGGTTACAATATCATTCGCTTCCACAAAGCCACACGTACAATCACGCTGGAAACCTGGGCGCGGTACGTTGATCCACAACGCGGCAAGCAATATCCCGGCTGGCCGATCACGATCAAACAAACCGATAACTATGGACGAAAAGCGGCGGCGTATTTGCCGACGTTGCAGTTCAAACGCCAGCGCAATCCAGTCGTGCAGGTAATCGAAGAAGCAACAGGCGAAGTGGTGTATACACTGCGCATCCGAGGGCAGAGCTTTCGCCCGAAAGTGTTTGCGCCGGGACGGTACACCTTGCATCTCGGCGAGCCGCGCCAAACGCTGACCGGCATTCAGGCGGTGGAGGAAGGCGGTGCCGCGATCATCAACATTGACTGAGCAATTGATTATGAAACTACGAACAAACTTTTGGTTATGTCTTGTCCTGCTGTTGCTGGCGGGGTCGGTGTGGGCGCAATCTACTGCGCGTCCAAACATCGTTCTAATTATTGCGGATGATCAGGCGTGGGATGACAGCGGCGCGTATGGCAACAAGAAAGTCGGCACGCCCAACATTGATCGGCTCGCGCGTGAAGGGCTGAAATTCACCCGCGCTTTCGTGACGATTTCTTCGTGTAGTCCGAGCCGCTCAAGCATTATCACGGGACGCTACCCGCACAACACCGACGCCGAACAGTTGCATTGGCCGCTGCCTGCCGAACAGGTGACGTTTGTCGAAAAGCTCAAAGCCGCAGGCTACTGGACGGCGGCGTCGGGCAAATGGCATTTAGGTGAGGCGGTCAAAAATCGCTTTGATGTCGTGGATGATCCGGGCGAAGCCGGATTTCAGACTGATCGCAAAAACCGGCAAAATGCTGGCGAAAGATGATAGTGGAGCGGCAGGCTGGCTTCCTCTCCTGCGGCAGCGACCCAAAGACCAGCCGTTTTTCTTATGGTTTGCCGCGCTCGATCCGCATCGGGATTACGTCGAAAACAGCATTGCGAATCCGCACAACCCGTCCGCTGTCATCGTGCCGCCCTATCTGCCCGATGCGCCCGAAGTGCGTCAGGAACTGGCGCTCTATTACGATGAAATCACGCGCCTGGATGATTATGTCGGGAAAGTGCTGGCCGAGCTTGAGCGACAAAAAGTAGCGGACAATACTTTGGTTTTGTTTATGAGCGACAACGGACGCCCGTTCCCCCGCGCAAAAACCACCCTCTATGATAGCGGGATCAAAACGCCGCTCATTGCGCGCTGGCCGCAGAAGATTCGGCGCGGCACGGTGGCTGAGGGGCTGGTCAGCAGCATAGACATTGCGCCGACGATCCTGCAACTGGCGGGACTGCCAATTCCACCAACCGTGCAGGGCCAGAGCTTTGCGCCGACCTTGACGAATCCGAAAGTCAAAACACGCGACGCGATTTATGCCGAAAAAAATTGGCACGATTACGAAGACCGCACGCGTGCGGTGCGCACCGAGCGTTTCAAATACATTCGCAACGATTACCCCGATCTGCCGCTGACAACTTCGGCGGATTCCGGGCGCAGCCCGACGATGGATGCGATTCGCCGCTTGCGGAAAGAGGGCAAACTGACCTTGCAACAGTCACGCATTTTTCAGACGCCGCGCCCCACCGAAGAACTTTATGATGTGCAAGCCGACCCGCACGAATTCAACAATCTGGCGGCTGAGGCGCGTTACGCTTCAACTCTTAAGGAGTTGCGCGAGAAGCTAAATCAATGGGGGCAAGCAACCAATGATGTGATGCCACCGCGCCGCACGCCGGATGAGTTCGACCGTGAGACGGGACAGCCGCTGCCGAATCGGGTGCGCCCTCGGCCTGCAAAAAAAGAAATCTTTAATCAGGTGAGCAGGATGGAGAAAGCGGCCAACTTTGAGGAGTTGAACGGCATGGTGGCTGTTGAAGCCGAGCATTTTCTCTGGCAGGAAAAGGCCGAAAAGCGCCAATGGTACCGCGTCACAGACAACGTTGCCCCGGCGCTTCAGCCGGATGGCGACGACAATCACGCGGCAGCGGCCAGCGGCAATGCTTACCTGGAAATATTGCCGGACACGAGGCGCACGCACAATGACAAGCTGATTCACGGCGAGAATTTCACCAACAAGCCCGGCGAGATGGCCATCGTGAATTACCGCGTCTGGTTCAATACGCCAGGGCGTTATTACGTTTGGGTGCGCGCCTTTTCAACCGGGCCGGAAGACAACGGGATTCACGTCGGGCTGGATGGCATGTGGCCGGAAAGTGGGGCGCGTATGCAATGGTGCGAGGGCAAAAACGCCTGGCGCTGGGAAAGCAAACAACGCACTGAAGCGAACCATTGCGGCGAACCGCAGAAAATCTTTCTGGATATTCCCTCCACCGGATGGCATACGGTTTCGTTCTCAATGCGTGAGGACGGCTTTGAATTCGACAAATGGCTGCTGACGACCGATGCCGCTTTCACCCGACCGCAAGACGCCGGGCCAGCGGTCAAAGTCAAAACTTACACATCGAACTGGGAAACATTGCAGCCTCAACAGAACCCCACAGCGCGACACGAAGCGGCTTTCACGGCAATCGGCGAGAAGTTTTATCTGCTCGGCGGACGCGGCATCAAGCCAGTTGAGGAATACGACCCGGTGGCGAATACGTGGCGACAACTGGCTCCGCCGCCGATTGAAATGCATCATTTTCAGGCGCTCTCTTTCGACAAGAAGATCTACGTAATCGGCGCTTTGACAGGCGGCTATCCCGGCGAAACGCCGCTGCCGAATGTGTACATCTTCGATCCGGCCAAGAATGCTTGGGAAAAAGGCGCGGAGATTCCTGCCGCGCGACGGCGCGGTTCGGCGGGCATCGTCGCGGACAAGGGGAAAGTTTATGTCATCGGCGGCCTGCAGGACGGGCATCGCGGCGATTTTGTGCCGTGGATAGATGAATGGAATCCGCGCACCAATCAATGGCGGCAGTTGCCTGACGCGCCGCGCCCGCGTGATCATTTTCATGCGGTATCGCAGGCGGGAAGAATCTATGCTGCCGGAGGGCGCACGACCTCACAGCGCACCAATCATGTTTTTGATCTGACGATTGCTGAAATTGATGTTTACGATGTAGCCAAAGGTCGCTGGGAAACCTTGCCGACAAAGCTTCCAACTCCGCGCGCTGGTTGCACTGCCTTCATGCACAACAATCGGCTGATCATCGCGGGCGGCGAAAGCGGAACGACTGCGCTGGCGCATCCTGAAGTTGAAGCACTTGATCTGAAAACGCTGCAATGGGCACCGCTTTCTCCCTTGAATAGAGGCCGTCATGGCACGCAGGCGATTGTTTTCAAGGAAGCCGTTTATCTCGCCGCCGGATGCGGCAGGCGCGGCGGCAATCCTGAACTGGATTCTATGGAACTTCTGCGATTGCTGTAAGCCATCCGTGAAAAACTGCGGAGGCAATTCATCTCTTTAACTCATGCAATGTGCACGGAATTTATGAAAAAACTTTTGCTGCATCTTGGTTTTCTGTTCGCGGTTATCGCGCTGCCTGCTTTCGCCATTGCGCAAACGTCAAAACAAAAGAGCGTTATTCTGTTGATTGCCGACGATCACAGTTTCCAGCTTGGCGCGTATGGCGATAAAAAAATCAAAACGCCGAATCTCGACCGCTTAGCGGCGCAAGGGGTACGCTTCACGAATGCATACGCGACAGTCGCTTCGTGCAGTGCCAGTCGTGCGGTGATTCTGACCGGCCTGTACACGCACAGCAACGGCCAGTTCGGGCACGCACACGATTACCACAACCTGCATACGCACGACTGGGTGGAACCGTTGCCGAAGCTATTGAAACGCGCGGGCTACACCACCGGCATCGTCGGCAAGTTTCATGTCAAACCGGAAGAGCTTTATGGCTTTGATGTGCAGGCCAGCGGCAATACGGATGAGAAGCTGGGCGATGGCGCGCGCAATGTGTATGGGATGGCGCAGGCAGCCAGGAAGTTTATCGAAGGGACGAATGGCAAGCCCTTTTATCTGCACGTCGGTTATAGCGATCCGCACCGACAGGGCGCGGTCGGATTCGCCAACCGACCTGATTATCCGGGCGTCAAACCGGTCAAATATTCGCCCGCGGATGTCACCGTACCGTACTTTCTGCCCAACAACGCTGAGGTGCGCGAGGAGCTTGCCGGGTATTACGAATCCATCAGCCGCCTGGATCAGGGCATCGGCCTGATGCTGGATGCGCTCAAAGCCACAGGGCGCGACCAGGACACAGTGGTCATGTACATCAGCGATAACGGCATGCCATTTCCCGGCGCAAAGACCAACCTCTATGACCCCGGTGTGCACCTGCCGCTGATCGTTTCCGCGCCCGACCAGAAAAAGCGCGGCATCGTCAATAATGCGATGGTGAGCTGGGCCGACCTGACGCCAACGATTCTGGATTGGGCGGGCGCGCCGCAACCCAAATATCAACTGCCGGGCAAGTCGTTTCTGCCAATCCTGGAGGAAGAGAATCCGGCAGGCCGCGATGAAGTCTTTTTCTCGCACGTCTTCCACGAGATTACGATGTATTACCCGATGCGTGGCATGCGCACGCGGCAGTTCAAATATCTGGTTAATCTGAGTTCCGAAACTGAATTTCCTTTTGCTTCTGATCTGTACGGCTCGCCCACGTGGCAGGGCATCTTGAAGCGCAAGGAGGCCACGCTGGCGGGGCGTTCGGTAAACGCTTACCTGCATCGCGCTGCCGAAGAGCTGTACGACCTGAGCAAAGACCCGTATGAATTGAAGAACGTAGCGCACGATCCAAACTACGCCGCAGCCTTGAAAGATTTGCGCCAGCGTTTGCAGGATTGGCGCAAACGCACGAACGATCCGTGGCTGATACTGAATGATTACAAGGCGAATTCGCAGTTGCGATAATCGCAAGTCGATCAACCAATGCCGAACTTGAGTCAAAACATCGCCAGCCTGCTTCTTTCCTGTGCCATTATTTTGCTGGCACTGGCGATCATTCCAAGCCCCGCACAATCGCAAAACCGTAGCGCGCAACGCCCGAACATCGTGCTGATTCTGGCGGATGATTTGGGCTCTGAAACGCTCGGTTGTTATGGCGGCACGAGCTATCGCACGCCCCATCTGGATCGGCTGGCAGCCGGGGGCGCGCGCTTCACCCAGGCTTATGCTACGCCGCTCTGCACGCCGACGCGCATTCAGTTGATGACCGGCCATTATGCTTATCGCAATTGGCTCGGCTTTGGCTTGCTCAATCCAAAAGAAAGAACCTTTGGGCATTATCTGAAAGAAGCCGGATACAAAACGCTGATGGCCGGCAAGTGGCAATTCACCAGCTATGATCCGCCGGATTATCCGGGCGCGGAAAAGCGCCGCAACGTTGGCATGCGCATCGAGGACGCGGGCTTTGATGAGTATAGCGTCTGGCACGCGGGGCACACCGAAGACAAAGGCTCACGCTACGCCGATCCGGTGATTTTTGAGAACGGGAAGTTTCGCACTGACACGAAAGGCCGCTACGGCGAAGACATCTGGACGGATTACATCGGCGATTTTATGGCGCGCCAGCGGCAACAGCCCTTCTTTGTGTATTACGCGATGGCACTGCCGCATAACCCGTTTGTGCCCACGCCGGACAGCCCGGAGTGGAGAGACTCGTCGGCGCGTCACCAGGAACAAACGCGTTATTTCAAGGACATGGTCGAATACACCGACAAAGCCGTCGGCAAAGTCGTGGCGAAGCTGGATGAACTCGGCCTGCGCGAAAACACGCTGATCCTGTTTTTCGGCGACAACGGAACCAATCTGCGGGTGATTTCAAAGATGGGTGAAAAAGTCGTGCGCGGCGGCAAGGGAATGATGACCGACGCCGGAACACGCGTGCCGCTGATTGCTAACTGGAAAGGGAAAATTTCGGCGGGGGTGGTTTCCAACCACCTGATTGATTCGACTGACTTCGTGCCGACGCTGGCGGAAATCGTGAACTACAAACTGCCCATGCAGGCAACGATTGATGGGCGCAGCTTTGCGCCGCAGTTGCAGGGCCAGCCAGGGACTCCGCGCGAATGGATTTACATGCATCACGATCCGCGCCCCGGCTGGGACAAAGATCGCTTCGCGCTCGAACGGTTCGCGCGCGCTCAACGCTACAAGCTGTACGACGATGGACGCTTATTTGACCTGGCAACCGATGAGCGGGAAGAGCGACCGATGATGCCGAATGCGGATACCAGGGGAACCTTAGTCGCGCGTCTGAAACTGCAACAGGTGCTGGATACGCACCAGCCCTTTCCGCAATTTGCGCCAGAGGACGTGCTGCGCGAGACCCGCGACCTGACGGCATTGCGCAACTATGCCTTTCAGGAAGCGAACGGTTACCTTGTGATGGAAGCCGAAACCCCGCCGCTGGCGCGTGATGAAGCGTGGCGCGTTGAAAACCTGATTCCAGGCTTTGGGGGCAATGGGTATTTGCGCGGTTTGCGCGATCAGTCTCAGCCTGGCCATCTTGGGATCGTGAGTTACCCCGTGCGATTGAATACGACCGGGCGCTGGCACTTGCAGGTGCGCGTGCGCAGCGATCACCCGAACAGCGAGCGCGAGAGTGAGTGTTTGATTCGCGTTGATGACGGCCCTTGGATGCGCTTGCGCAATGCTGCGCGGCGCGGCCAATGGAACTGGGTCGGCCCGGCAGCCGCGCAGGATCAGACCGTCACGCTTGCCTTCGATTTGAGCGAAGGGAAACATCACATCAGCATTGCGCCACGGGCGCGTGGGTTTAAGCTGGATCGGCTGGTTCTGTATCAGGCAGACAGGCGGACGAGAGCGACGGATCCGGCTACACCACAATCTGAGTATCATCCCTGGTAGTTTAACGCGAGTGGGTTCAGGCGAAACGCAAGGATTTCTGTGATGTATATGAAAACAGGTCGAATGCCTGCGGGGGCGCAGGCGCACCCAGGAGGACATATCTCATGAACAAACTCACCCTTTTCAGCGCACTTACGATTGTTTTGCTATGCACAGTACTCAGCATCAATGCGCAGGAATCACGCGCCGTCGTGCTGGGCCGTATCACGGATGCCACCGGTGGCAGCGTGCCGGACGCCAAAGTTGTGGTGCGTAGACTTGAAACGGGCGTCACAACTTCCTCTGTGACGAATGCGGAGGGAAGTTACCAGATCAATTATCTACAACCGGGACCGTATAAAATTTCCGTCGAAGCCCCAGGGTTCAAAACCGCGACACGCGAGACGGTGGACATTCGCGTCGGCGACCGCCTGGCGCTCGATTTCACCATGGAAGTTGGCGCGGTCAACGATACCGTCAACATCACCGGCGAAGCGCCCTTGCTCGACACCACTTCGGCAACCTCCGGGATGGTGATTGACGGCAAGCGCGCGGCGGAATTGCCCATGGTGGGCGGCAATGCCTTTTATCTCTCGCGGCTCGCGCCGGGCGTGATGACGACGGGAGGACGCAGTGCCGGGAATGCGTTCGACTATGGGTCGGGCAGCAATCTGGTTGGCAATGGCGCGCTAACGGGCACCAGTGAAGTCACGCTGGATGGTTCCCCCAATATGTTCGAGCGCAGCACCAGCTTTTCACCGCCGCAGGATTTAGTAGCTGAATTCAAAATTCAAACCATCTCCTACGACGCTTCCATTGGCCATGCGAGCGGCGCCCTGACCAATGTGAGTGTCAAATCCGGTACGCGGGATTTGCACGGCACGGCTTATATGAATGATTCGCGCCTGCGTGCGATCCCCTGGCATACCAATCGTTTTCTGGGCATACAAACTGCCGTTCCCGGCGCGAATGAAGAGGAGATACGCGCGCGCAACGTTCCGACGTGGCTGCACCAACGCTGGGGCGCGACCGCAACAGGCCCGGTGATGATTCCCAAAATTTACAACGGGCGCGCGAAGACCTTCTGGAGCTTTGGCTATGAGGGCTTGAAGATCAACCGTAACCTTTCCTTTACGGGCACGATGCCGACCGAAAAAGAGCGCAACGGCGATTTCTCGGATTTGTTGAAGCTCGGCGCGACCTATCAGATTTACGATCCGTTCACGATCAAGCCTGCGGCGGGCGGTCGCTTTAGTCGGCAACCCATTGCCGGCAACATTATTCCCGCCAATCGCCTTGATCCGATTGCGAAAAAGATTTTGGCTTACTATCCGCTGCCCAACCAGCCGGGCACGGCGGATGGGCGGCAGAACTATTTCACCACCCAGAAAATTGCGCGCAGCAATCGCAATTTCCTCGGTCGCGTAGACCATAATTTCAACGAGAACCATCGCCTGTTCGTGCGCTATACCCAGAATTATCAATTCGACACGACCGTGCAATTTGAGGGCGGTGCGACAGGAACGACTGCCGCGCAACCGGGGCGGGGCATCGCCATTGATGATGTCTATACGTTCAGTCCCACGCTGATTATGAATGTGCGGTACAGCATGTCGCATCAAACGCCGCAGCCGGGACGGTTGACGCGCGGGTTTGATCTGCTGTCTCTGGGGTTCCCCCAAAGCCTGGTAAATGAAATCAAAACGAAAAACAATTTTGAGGGCGTCACCTTTCCGGTCATCAACATCACGAATTTCACGACCATTGGACAGGATGGCGGCAATACGCGCTCGATTTACTCTCACGTCTTCGGGAATACATTCACCAAGATCATTAACAATCACAGCATCAAATTCGGCGGCGAATATCGGCTGCAACGTGAGAACGGCTTTAACTTCGGCAATGTTTCGCCCTCTTTGACCTTTGGCGAAGCTTACACGCGGGGGCCGCTGGATAATTCGCCGGTTGCGCCCATTGGGCACGGCTTCGCCAGTTTTCTGCTAGGTGTGCCGACGGGCGGTTCGGTGAGTTTGAATGCCTCGCGGGCGCAGCAATCCGATTATTATTCGTTCTTTGTCCATAATGACTGGCGCGTCAATAATCGGCTGACGATCAATGCGGGGATTCGCTACGAAATCGAAGGCCCGCCGACTGAACGGTACAATCGCACGGTACGCGGCTTTGATCCGTTCGTCGAAAACCCGATTGCGGCGGCGGCGTTAGCCAATTACGCCAAGAATCCAATTCCCGAACTGCCTGTTTCGCAATTCAGAACGATGGGCGGTTTGACTTTTGCCGGGGTCAACGGCAACCCGCGCGGATTATGGGATGCCGACACCAATAACATCATGCCGCGGCTTGGCCTCGCCTGGACGTTGAATCAAAAAACCGTGTTGCGCGGCGGCATAGGCGTGTACTTCGATACGGTCGGTATTGATCGCACGGATGTAAACCAAGGCGGCTTTAATCAGTCCACGAACCTGATCCCAACCCTGGACAATGGGCAAACCTATATTGCGTCGTTGTCTAATCCGTTTCCGAGTGGTTTTCAACTGCCGCCCGGCGCATCACAGGGTTTGCGCACGTTCCTCGGACGCGGCATCAGCTTTTTCAACGAGCGTCCGCTGAATCAGTACAACACGCGCTGGTCCTTATCCCTGCAACGAGAATTGCCGGGCAGAGTCGTGGCGGAAGTCACCTATGTCGGCAGCCGCGCCAACAAACTCGACATCACGCGAAACCTCAATGCGTTGCCGGAAAAATACCTTTCCAGGCTGGCGGAACGCGATCAAAACACCATCAACTTTCTCTCGGCGCAGGTGCGCAATCCGTTCTTTGGGCTGACGGACTTTGCCGGCAGCGGACTGGTTGGGCAGAACGTCCAACGCTGGCAATTGCTGCGCCCCTTTCCGCATTTTCAAGATATCAACTTTAACGAATCAAGCGGTTATTCCTGGTATCACTCTATGCAGGTCGGCGTCGAGAAACGTTTATCGGCGGGCTTGACGTTCCAGGCTTCGTACACCTGGTCGAGATTCATGCAGGCGACGGAATTTCTGAACCCCTCGGATTTGCGCCCCAGCGAAGTCGTGTCGGATCAGGATTACCCGCATCGCTTCGCCTTGAATGGTATTTATGAATTGCCATTCGGCAAGGGCCGGAAATTCCTGAGCGGCGCGAATCGCTGGACTGAATTGTTGGTGGGTGGCTGGCAATTTCAGGGCTGGTTTGAAGGCCAAACCGGCGAAGCACTGGGCTTTGGCAATGCAATCGTGCGCGGCAATTTGCGCGACATCGTCTTGCCCGTCAACCAGCGCACCACCGACACCTGGTTTGATGTGGCTGCCGCCAATCGCGTCTTTGAGCGCGATCCAGCGAAACAACTGCAATTCAATTTCCGCACCCTGCCGATGCGGTTTGGCTACATTCGGGCGGACGGTATCAATAACTTTGACCTGTCGTTATTTAAGAATTACCAGCTCACCGAAAAGTTCAGATTGCAGTTCCGCGCCGAGAGTTTCAATGCGCTCAATCACGTCCAATTCGCCAACCCAAATACCGGCGTGACCAATACGGCATTGGGCACGATCACGGGCGAAAAAGGGCACGGCCAGCGGCAATGGACGTTTGGGTTGAAGCTGTTATTTTAGGCTAAGTGGTGCGCCCTCGCGGGCAGCGCCGAGTATCAAACCAAAGGAAATCTATGAAACAAACAATTTTTCTTGCCTTCTTGTTGCTCGGTTTATTGTTGCCACAACTACCGTCAAAAACGGTCAGTGCGGCACAAAGCAAGCCCAAACCAAATGTGCTCTTTATTGCCGTAGATGACCTCAATCACTGGGTCAAACATCTGGGGCGCAACAAACAGGTCATCACGCCCAACATTGACCGGCTGGCGAAGCTGGGCGTGACGTTTAGTAATGCCTATTGCGCAGCACCGATTTGCAACCCTTCGCGCGCGGCGCTGATGTCGGGCCTGCGGCCTTCGACGACGGGCGTCTATGACAACAACGTGGATTGGCGATCCGTAATCGCCCCGGAGAAAACGCTGGTCACGCATTTTCGCCAAAATGGGTATTACACCGCAGCAGCAGGCAAGATTTATCACGGGGGCTTTGACCGCAAATCCGAATGGGACGATTACGACAGGGAACGCGCCGCGCCGTGCAAACGTTTGAACGATACGGATGGCGTTGGTGGCATCAAGTTTTCGCCCATGGATTGCGGCGATGATGGCGTCTCGGATTACAGCATCGCGTCGTATGGCATCGAGCAGTTGCAGCGCAAGCACGACAAGCCGTTTTTTCTGAGCATCGGCTTTCACAAACCGCACATGCCCTGGAACGTGCCAAAGAAGTATTTCGACCTGTATCCGCTCGACAAAATCGAACTGCCGCCTTATCAGGCAGACGATCTCAAGGACATTCCGGCAGAAGGCGTGAAGATGGCCCGCGGCCCCGGCTCGAATTCGCCCGACAAGCCTTCCGATCACGAACTGATGCTCGAATCAGGCCGCTGGAAAGAAGCCGTGCAAGCTTATCTTGCGACCATCACCTATATGGACGGCCAGCTTGGGCGCTTACTCGACGCGCTGGAACAATCGGCCTACAAGGACAACACGATCATTGTGTTCTGGGGCGATCACGGTTGGAGCCTGGGCGAAAAGCATCACTGGCGCAAATTCGCGTTGTGGGAAGAACCAACCCGCGCACCGCTGATCTGGGTTGCGCCGGGCCTTACCAAAGCGGGCACAGTGTCCAAACGGACAGTGGATTTTATGAGTATTTATCCAACCATTTCCGAGTTGTGCGGCCTGCCGATTCCCAAACATGTCGAGGGCGTGAGCATCAAGAAACTTTTAGGCGATCCCAACGCCAAATGGATGACGCCCGCACTGACGACGCACGGCTTTCAGAATCACGCTGTACGCAACGAGCAATGGCGCTACATTCGTTATGAAAAGGGCGGCGAAGAGCTGTACGACGAAATGAAAGACCCTTACGAATGGACGAATCTGGCGGGCGAGAAAAAATACGACAAGCTGAAAGCCGAGATGGCCAAAGCGTTTCCGCAGATCAATCAACCACGCGGCGCGCAGGCGGATGGCAGGGAAGGAGAAGGCGGTAGCAATAACGCGAACCCACAACGTCGCAACAATCGCCGCCAGCAAAAGCCACCGCAAAAATAACGTATGTTTGGTGCGCCCGCGCCCTCGCGGGCAATCCCCCACAAACATTGCCCGCGAGGGCGCGGGCGCACCAGATGTGCAATATATCGACTTTGAAGTTATGAATACGATCTTTCGCTTTCAGACGCTGAAATTACTCATTTTCGCCTTGGGCGCGGGAGTAGGTTTGTACGGCCTGTGGCCGAGCCAGGCGGCGCGGCAGGCAGCGCCGAAGCTGACCACAGCGCAAGCGGAACAACTCTTCATTACACAGATTGCGCCCACGCTCGCAAAATGTCAGGCGTGTCACGGCGAGGATGCGGCGGCAGGATTGGATTTGCGTTCACGCGCGGCGCTGCTCAAGGGCGGACAGCGGGGCGCGGCGCTAATTCCGGGCAAGGCAGAGCAGAGCCTGCTGTATCTGGCGTTGCTGGGACAAGGCAGTCTCAAACAAATGCCGCCAGGCAAACCCCTCGCCCATGAAGTTATCGCCGCTTTCAGGCAATGGATCGAAGCCGGCGCGCCCTGGGTCGAAGCGACCGCTGCGACACCGCTGGCCGAGGCAAAGTGGAATTACTCCGCAGATGATGTCTGGGCTTTCAAACCCATCCAGTCTTATCCCGTGCCGACAGTTGGCAACGCGCAAAGCATACAAGCGCCGATTGACGCTTTCATCCTGCAAAAGCTACAGGAGCAGCGCCTTCAGCCTGCGCCGCCTGCCGACCGCCTCATTTTAATTCGCCGTGCAACCTTTGACTTACATGGCCTGCCGCCGACACCGGAGGAAGTCGCGGCTTTTATGCGCGATCCGCTGCCAACGCCCAAAGCCTTTGCGAAAGTCGTCGAACGCCTGCTTGCCAGCCCCCGCTACGGCGAACGCTGGGGACGGCATTGGCTGGATGTCGTGCGCTACGCCGACACCGCTGGCGGTTCGAATGATTACGAACGCCCGCACGCCTGGCGCTACCGCGATTATGTGATTCGCAGCTTCAATGAAGACAAGCCGTACGATCAATTTATCCTCGAACAATTGGCGGGCGATGAACTGGAACCGCAGCAGGCGGAGAACCTGATTGCGACGGGCTTTTTGCGCATGGGGCCGTGGGAGCATACGGGGATGAGTATTGAAGCGGTGACGCGGCAGGAATGGCTGGATGATGTGACGCATTCGACGGTGACGACATTTTTAGGGCTGACGATGGGATGCGCCAAATGCCACGATCACAAATTCGATCCGATCCCGGCCAAAGATTATTACAGCGTGCAATCCGTCTTTGCGACGACGTACTTTGAAGATCGCCCCGCGCCGTTTCTGCCCAGTGAAAATCGCAGCCGCACCGCAGCGAGCCGCGCGCACCTGCAACCCAAGCTCGAACGCGCGGAAATAAAATATGACAACGCTGCGTTGGCGCTCGGCAAAAAGCCACGCCGGAAAGGATTGCCGCAACCGGCGGCCAGCGCCACACCCGCCGAGTTGCCGCCGCAGACGGAACTGAAGCGCCCGGAGCCGAAGCAGATCGAAAACCTCGAACTCGAACGCGCCTACTTGAAACGCGTCGAATTTTTGAACCTGGCGCTAAAGCGTTTTGCACCGTTGGCGTTCAGCGTGACCAGCAGCCCGCAAGAGAAGAAAGCCGTAGAGGAAACCTTCATCCTGACAGGCGGCAATTTGGGCGCGCGCAGCAATCAGGTCTTTCCTGCCGTGCTCAGCGCGCCCGCCATCGTCGCCTCCAGGCTCAAGCTGGCACCTGCGGCCCAACCCGCCTTGCCGCAAACGCAGGAAAAGCGCCGCCTGGCCTTGGCGCGCTGGATCGCCAGCCGCGACAACCCGCTCACGGCGCGCGTCTTCGTCAATCGCGTCTGGCAATATCATTTCGGCACCGGACTCGTCGAAACCAGCAACAACTTCGGCAAGCTCGGCAAGCGGCCCACGCACCCGGAGTTGCTGGATTGGCTGGCGATTGGAATTTAGCGAAGCGGGAGTCGGGGCAGAACGGGAGAGAGTTACGCGAGCCACAGTCTCCGGCAACTCCCAACACGGCCCCTGGAGCGTCAAGCACCTTCATCGGCTGATTATGAATTCGGCGACCTATCAACGCGCCTCGCAATATCCCGCAGTTGAAAAGAACAAGGCCGAACTCGCCGCCAAGGCCGATCCGGAAAACAAGTTGCTTGCGCGCTTCACGCCGCGCCGCATTGAAGCCGAAGTCTTGCGCGACAGCATGCTGGCGGTGTCGGGGGAACTGAATCTGGAAATGGGCGGCCCCGGTGGATTCCCTGACCTTAACGAAGACCTGGTCGCGCAGCCGCGATTGATTATGGGCACGGTCGCGCCTTCGTATGAAGCTTCGCTCTACCAAAGCCGAGCGCAATCGCCGCACGATTTACACCTTCCAGCAGCGCAGCCTTATCAATCCGCTGGTCGAAGTATTCAATGGCGCGAATCCGAACGAATCGTGTGAATTCCGCCGCACCAGCACCATCGCGCCGCAGGTCTTCAGTTTGTTCAATAGCCGTTTTTCGGCGGAGATTGCACTCGCCTTCGCGCGACGGTTGGAAACGCTGACAAAAGACCGTACGCAGCAAATCGAGCTGGCCTTCCAACTTGCCTTTCAGCGCCCCGCGACAGCGCGCGAAAAACAGCAGGCACTGGCGCATCTGAGCGCGATGATCGCGCATCATCGTGCCACCAGGCCCGCGCCGCTCGTGTTGCGCACGCCCGCGCTGGCTACCGTGACCAGCGAATTCAGCGGCGAGACATTTCGCTTCACCGAAGATCAGGATTGGAGTCGTTACGAATATGGCCTGCATCCCTCGCAGGTGGCCGCCGAAACGCGGGCCTTGGCGGAGGTTTGTCTGGTGCTGCTGAATGCGAATGAATTTGTTTATGTTTACTGAGAGATTTGGGGCTTGATTGAGCCGAGGTTGACTAGAAGAAACAGATCAGGAACAGCAACGTTACAATCGCGTCACGAAACACGTCGCGATTTTCTTGGCAGACAGCGCATGGGCTGGGCGGCATGGCGCTGTCGGCATTGCTTGCGCAGGAAAGCTTTGCCCAATTCCCGCCTCCGCCCTTCGTCTTCCGCCATCGAAGCTCCGCTTGCGCCGCAAGCCGCCGCATCTCCAGGCCAAAGCCAAAGCCTGCATCTTCCTGCTGATGGATGGCGGCCCGTCGCACATAGACACCTTCGACCCGAAGCCGAAGCTGCAAGCATTGCACATGCAGGAGTTCGTTAAAGAGCGGACGAAGTTTGTCTCGAATATGGAATCCGGCAAACGCTATTACGTCGCCAGCCCGTTTAATTTCGTGCGCGCGAAAAATGGCATGGAAGTTTGCGAGCATTTCTCGCACGTTGCCGAATGTGTGGATGACATCTGTTTTTATCGCGGCGGTCAGGCCGAGAGCGTGAATCATCCGACAGCGCTTTATCACCTGAATACGGGCAATATGTTCGGCACCGAACCGGCCATTGGCGCGTGGACAACTTACGGGTTGGGCACGATGAATCAGAATTTGCCCGCATTCGTCGTCTTGCCGGATGTGATTTATCCGCAGGGCGGCGCGCCCAACTGGTCGAACGGATTCCTGCCGCCGCATTTTCAGGGAACGCCGTTGCGTGCAAGTGGCGCGCCGATTCTCGACCTTGCGCCGCCCGCCGGTGTGACCCCGGAAGCGCAACGTCGCAATCTGGATTTCCTGAACTCGCTGAACCAATCGCAGCGCGCGCGACAGCCGAATCAAGCCGAACTGACAGCCCGCATCGAAGCCTATGAACTCGCCTTTCGGATGCAAACCGAAATTCCCGGCATTGTAGAGATCGAGAAAGAATCCGCTGCCACCAAAGCTTTGTACGGCATTGACGAAAAAGAAACCGATGCGTTCGGGCGGCGCTGTTTGCTGGCGCGGCGGCTGGTCGAAAAAGGCGTGCGCTTCGTGCAGGTTTATTCCTCCGGCTGGGATTCGCACGACGACATCGCGACGGCGCATAAAAACAGGATGCGCGCCGTAGACAAGCCCATTGCCGGATTGCTGAAGGATTTGAAGCGGCTCGGATTGCTCGACAGCACCCTCGTGATTTGGGCCGGCGAGTTCGGACGCTCACCAGATAACGGGGTACGCGGCGGCAAAGTGTATGGGCGCGACCACAATCCGAAAGGCATGACGATGTGGTTTGCAGGCGGTGATGTAAAGCCAGGGATCGTCGGCGCGACCGATGAAATCGGCGGCAGTGCAGTCGAAGCCGTGCATTCGTTGCGCGACATTCACGTCACGATGCTGCGGCTGCTCGGATTGGACGACGACCGCTTGCGTTACTTTCACAATGGACGGCAAATGCAACTCTCGCAATTTGGCGGGCAGGTTATTAAAGAAATCATCAGGTAATAAAAATGAGAAAACGATTCATCTGGGCGCTGCTGTCCAGCCTATTACTTTGTTTCCTCGCGCAAGCGCAGACCAATGATACAGCGCGACCCAATGTGATTTACATCATGGCGGACGATCTCGGCTATGGTGATCTTGGCAGTTACGGCCAGAAGCTGATTCAAACCCCGCACCTGGATCGCATGGCGAAAGAGGGCCTGCGCTTCACGCAGATGTATGCGGGTTCGACCGTCTGCGCGCCTTCGCGCGCCGTGCTGATGACGGGCAAACATATGGGACACGTCAGCGTGCGCGGCAACGCGATACGAGCGAAGATCAACGATCAGGCGCTGCGCAAAGGCGAACGCACGGTCGCGCACGTTTTCAAAGACGCAGGCTATCAAACGGCGCTCTTTGGCAAATGGGGACTGGGGGAAGTCGGCTCGGACGGGCATCCGAACAAGATGGGCTTTGATGAATTCTTTGGCGTGCTCAATCAACATCACGCGCATAACTTCTATCCGTCGTGGCTGGTGCATAACGCAGAAAAATATCCACTGCGCAATGTCGCTGAAGTCGAAGACAAAGAGCGGGGCGATGGCTGGGCGCGCACGAAGCTTGATTACGCGCCGGACGTGATTTTTGAGAAGTCGCTCCAGTGGCTAGAGCAGAACCGCCATAAGCCTTTCTTTTTATATTTCTCTTCAACGCTCCCGCATGCCAACAACGAAGCTTCGAGTGCAACGGGCGATGGGCAGGAAGTGCCTGATTACGGCATTTATAAAAACAAACCCTGGCCCAACCCCGACAAAGGGCAAGCCGCGATGATTACCCGGCTGGATGCGCAGGTCGGGAAAATACTGGCCAAACTCAAGACTTTGGGCTTGGAGAAAAACACGCTGGTCATTTTCACTTCGGACAATGGCCCGCACGAAGAAGGCAAAAACAATCCGAAGTTGTTCAATCCCGGCGGCCCCTTGCGCGGGATGAAACGGTCGCTGTACGAGGGCGGCGTGCGCGTGCCGTTCATTGCCCGCTGGCCGGGCAAAATCAAAGCCGGCACAACCAGCGATCATATCGGCTATTTCGGCGATGTGCTGGCCACCGTCAGCGAATTGACCAGGCAGAAAACTCCAGCCGGACTTGATTCCATCAGCTTTGTGCCAACCTTGTTGGGCGCGGGCGCACCATCGCAGCAACAGCACAAATACATCTACTTTGAATTTTACGAACAGGGCGGGCGGCAATCGGTGCGTTTTGGCAATTGGAAAGCGATCCGCGAGCCAATGTTCACGGGCAACGTGCAGCTTTACGATTTGGCGAAAGACACTGGCGAGACAAACGACCTTGCCAAGGCAAACCCTGAGATCGTCCAACAAGCCATCAGGTATATGGACGAAGCGCACGTGGACGATCCGCTGTGGCAAGTGCGCAAACAAACGGCGGATTCCAGTCCAGCGGAAAAAGCCTATGGCACGTTGAAAACACGCTGGGCCAAGGATGTATCGCAAACGCTGCCGCACCCTGAGTATCCGCGTCCGCAGCTCGTGCGCGACAATTGGATGAATCTGAATGGTTGGTGGAATTACGGCATCGGCCCCGTAGACGGCGGCGGGCCGGATATGTGGCCGGGCAAAATTCTGGTGCCGTTTCCGATTGAATCGCAATTGTCGGGTGTGCAATTGCGCATCACGCCGCAGCAGAAATTATGGTATGGCAGGCAATTTGCCAAACCTGCGCTCAAAGCGGGCGAACGCTTGCTTTTGCATTTTGGCGGGGTGGATTGGCACGCGGTTGTCTACGTCAACGGCAAGAAGATGGGGGAGCACAAAGGCGGTTATGATCCCTTCAGCTTTGACATCACCGATGCGCTGACGAGCGACGAACAGCAAACGATTACGCTCAGCGTGGTTGATCCGACGAATCAACAACGACAACCCAATGGCAAACAGCGCCTCAATCCTGGCGGCATTTTCTATACGCCAGTCACGGGTATTTGGCAGACGGTGTGGCTCGAAACAGTGAATGACGCTCACATTAATTTCCTCAGGATCACGCCGGATATTGATCGCGGTGCGGTACATGCAGTTGTTTTTTCAAAGTTACCGGGTCAAACCGCTTCTAGCTATGAGACAATTTTTACTGTACTGAAGGAGGGGCAGGTCATTGCCGAATGGAAATCAAGACTTATTTTACCTACCCCAGCGATGTTAGAAATCCCTACACCGCGTCTTTGGTCGCCTGAGGACCCGTTTCTATACGATCTAAAGGTTACGCTCAAAGTAGATGGAAAGATCACCGACGAAGTCAAAAGCTATTTCGGCATGCGCAAAATCTCGCTGGTCAAAGATCAATGGGGCATCACGCGCATGGCGCTCAATAACAAGCCCTATTTTCAACTTGGCCCGCTTGATCAAGGCTGGTGGCCGGATGGGTTGTACACCGCGCCGACCGATGAAGCCCTGCGCTACGACATCGAGATGACAAAGAAGCTGGGGATGAACCTGGCGCGCAAACACGTGAAGGTCGAACCCGCGCGCTGGTATTACTGGGCGGATAAGCTTGGCCTGCTGGTCTGGCAGGATATGCCGAGCACGACAGGCAGCGTCAAAGTCAGCGATGCCGAAGATTTGCAATTCACCGCAGAAGAAGCCGCGCAATTCAGCGTGGAACTCAAAGCAATGATGGAGGCGCGCGGCAATCATCCCTCGATCATTGTCTGGGTGCCCTTCAACGAAGGCTGGGGGCAGCACAATACGAACGATATTTTGCAATGGGTGAAACGGGGCGACCCATCGCGCCTGGTAGGTGGGCCGAGCGGCTGGCTGGATCGCGGGTACGGCGACTTGTATGACCTTCATCGTTATCCCGGCGTCAGTATGTTTCCGCCGCCGCCGGAACGTGCGACGGTCTTGGGCGAATTCGGCGGTCTCGGTTTGATCGTCAAAGATCATTTGTGGATTGCCGATCGCAACTGGGGCTATCAGCAATTTGACACGAAAGAAAAATTGCAAGACCGCTATGGCGAGTTGATGCGCGAATTAAAAGTGGCGATTGACAGCGGCTTGTCCGCTGCAATCTACACGCAGACCACCGATGTCGAGATCGAAGTTAACGGCTTGATGACGTATGACCGCGAAGTCGTGAAATTCGATCAAAGTGAAGTGGCGAAGTGGCACGCCGAATTGCTGCGGCCTGTGACGATGTCGAATCTGCCGCGCACGATTTTGCCGACGAGCGAGCAGTCGCCGCAAAAGTGGCGCTACACGATGACCGAACCCGGTGCTGACTGGCATAAGCCGGAATTCGATGACACGGCGTGGAAGACGGGCCACGCGCCCTTTGCCGATCCTGATGGTTCGATGTATAAAGCCGCCACGCCGTGGAGCAGCGGCAAAATCTGGCTGCGGCGAACCTTCAATCTGGATGATCCAAACGTCGCGCATCTGTTTTTGCGCCTTCACAACAATGATCGCGCGACGGTCTTCATTAACGGCGTGCAGGTGCGGCAGGAAGGTGGTAATTCGCCGGGCTATCACTGGTCGCCGCTTGGCGAAGCGGGCAAGCGGGCGTTGCGCAAAGGCGAAAATGTCATTACTGTGCTGGGTGAACAAGACAGGCGCAAAGCCTTTATTGATGTCGGGTTGCTTGAACTAAAGCCAGCAAAATAGGCAGGTAATGAAACGTAAGCCGCGCAGAGCAGTAAGCGGCAAGTCTTTAGGTCAGAGACTGCAATGTATCTATCCGCTGAAATAGCAATAATGATAAAACTTCTCGTCCGCCATTTTCTTTTGCTGAGTGTCGCCATCGCTGCGTTCTGCCTGCCAAGTGCGGGGCAAAGCGTATCGTCTCGCAAACCCAACATCATTTTCATTCTGGCAGATGACCTCGGCTGGGGCGATTTGAGTGTGTATGGGCACGAGCGGCTGAAAACACCGCACCTCGATCAGATGGCTGCGCAGGGAACGCTCTTCACTCACTTCTATGTAAATGGCTCGGTCTGTTCGCCATCGCGCGCGGCATTTTTCACGGGACAGTACCCGGCGCGCCATCGTATTCACGGGCATTACGCGTCGCGTGAGCAAAATGAAGCGCGCGGGATGTCGAGTTGGCTTGATCCAAAAGTCCCGAATGTCGCCGCGCTTTTGCAAGGCGCAGGCTACCGCACGGCACATATCGGTAAATGGCATTTGGGCAACGACGCCAAAGGCCCGGCTACAGGCGACTATGGCTTCGATTTTGTGGGCAGCACCGAAGGCGGTGCTGCGGTGGCAAAAAATGATCCGCACTATCGGGCGCGTTCGTCAGCTTTGTTTATAGACGAAGCGTTACGCTTTATCAGCGAGACCAAAGAGCAGCCCTTTTATGTACAGCTTTGGATGCTGGTGCCACACGCGACGCTTAATCCGACAGAAGAGCAAATGCAACCCTTCAACCGGTTGACCGCGCAAAACATTCCGAACAAGAGCGCCGAGACAATTTATTATGCCAGCGTGACTGATCTTGATACGCAAGTCGGACGCTTACTGGCTGAACTCGATAAGCGTGGTTTGAGTGATAATACTTTGCTCATTTTTTCCAGCGACAACGGTCCCGAAGATATTCACATCAACAACGCTGGACACAGCGGTGTCGGCAGTGCCGGGCCGTTTCGCGGACGCAAGCGCAGCCTGTATGAAGGCGGCGTGCGCGTGCCCTTCATTATGCGCTGGCCGGGGAAAGTACCGGCAGGCCGCGTGGATGACAGCTCTATCGTGGCGGGCGTAGACTTTCTGCCGACGGTGTGCAAAATTGCAGGCATCAAAATCCCGGCGAATCATGCGCTTGATGGCGAAGATATGAGCAAAGCGTGGTTCGGCCAGTCCCAGGCGCGCACGAAACCGTTGCTATGGGAATGGCGCTTTCGGATTTTTGGGGAGCCATTTCATCGCTCCCCCGTGCTGGCCATCCGCGAGGGCGAGTGGAAACTGTTGATGAATCCCGACCGCAGTCGGATGGAGTTATACAACATCCAACGCGACCCGATACAACTTGATAACATTGCCGATAAGCATCCTGATGTCGTGGCGCGTTTGTCAAAAACACTATTGGCCTGGCAAAAGTCCTTACCGCCCGGCCCGGTCGAACCTGCTGCCGGGCGCAACGATTACCGCTGGCCAGGAACGAAACCCTAACGATCAGGTCAATGATATGAAAGCTTCCACTTGTCTGCTGAGAAGTTGTGCGCTTGCTGCCACTGTCAGCATTTTGTTTTCTGTGGTCTGCGCCCAGGCGAAGCGACCAAATATTTTGCTCATCATCACCGACGATCAAGGCTATGGCGATCTGGCGCTGCACGGCAATCCGCACGTCAGCACGCCCACGCTGGACCGGTTGGGGCGCGAAAGCATGCGCTTCGACCGCTTTTTCGTCAGCCCCTTGTGCGCGCCGACGCGCTCGAGCCTGCTCACCGGACGCTACAGCTTGCGCACGGGCGTCAGCGGCGTGTCCCAGGGTGAGGAGACGATGCGCGCTGAAGAAGTGACGCTGGCGGAGGCCTTGCGCGGCGCAGGCTATCGCACCGGATTATTCGGCAAATGGCACAACGGCGAGCATTATCCTTACACACCCAACGGGCAGGGCTTTCAGGAAGCGTTCGGATTCAACCTCGGACACTGGAACAACTATTTCGACACGACGCTCAAACGCAACGGGCGCAGCGTGCCGACCAAGGGCTTTATCACCGATGTGTTGACCGATGCCGCGCTTGACTTCATCAATGCCAAACGCGACGAGCCATACTTCTGTTACCTCTCCTACAATGCGCCGCACTCGCCGTTTCAGGTGCCGGACAAATACTTCGATAAGTACAAAGCCAAGGGACTGGACGATTATCTGGCGAGTGTTTATGGCATGGTGGAAAACATTGATGACAACGTCGCGCGTGTGCTGGCGCGGCTGGATGAACGAAAGCAGCGTGACAACACCATCGTGATTTTTATGACTGACAACGGGCCGAACGGCGCACGCTTCAACGGCGGGATGCGTGGCACCAAAGGCAGTTTGCACGAGGGCGGGTCGCGGGTGCCGTTTTTCCTGCGCTGGCCAGCGCGCTTCAAACAGCCGCGCCTGATCCCGCAGATCGCCGCGCACCTTGATGTGCTCCCGACATTGTTGGAATTGTGCAACGTGCCGATGCCGAAAACATTGCCTCAGGACGGGCGCAGTCTGGTGCCGCTGCTGGAAGGAAAAGACAAAGATTGGCCGGACCGAACGCTCTTTACGCAACATCAATTGCGGCCTAATACGGGCGCGGTTCGCACCGAGCGGTATCGTCTGGTTAATGAAGGGCGAGGCTGGGAACTCTTTGATATGGCCAGCGATCCCGCGCAGAAAACCAATATCGCGGAAGCGCAACCGGACGTCGCACAACGACTGATTACCGCGTATGACACCTGGTGGCGCGAAATCGTTCCACAAACACGACCAAAAGGAATCGAACAGCTGCCCATTCCGGTCGGGTATGCCCAAGAAAATCCAGTGGAGTTGCCCGTCCCGCAGTCGCAGTTCACCCAGGGATTGAAATTTAACGGCAGACATCCGAACAATGCCTGGCTGACGGGCTGGACGAGCGCCGAGGCCAGTGTTACGTGGGAACTGGAGGTTGTGAAAGCCGGGCGCTACGCCGTGCAACTGCAATATCTGAGCCCGAAAGCCGCCACCGGAGCGCGCGTGCAGGTTAGCGTAGCCGGAAGCGTGGCGGAAGCGACCGTGCCGGGCACCGACTACCAGCAAATCAATTCCCCCGACCGCGTGCCGCGCACCGAGGTCTACGAAATGAAATGGGCCACGTTGCCCGTCGGTATGTTGACGTTGCCGCAGGGGCGCGTGAAGCTGACATTGCGCGCGCTGACAAAACCCGGCGCGGTCGTGATGGATTTGAAATCCCTTTCGCTCAAACGCGTTGGGAAGTAGTGATTTCAATGCGCTCGCGTTGGTGCGCAGGAGCGTGGGGAAAAATTTAGCCCGCAAGGGCGCGCACCGCACCAAATTCTGAGGAGAAATATGCACAAATATTGCACTCGTATTAGCCTGCTCTCTTTACTGTTGCTGGCGCTGGTATCAAATGAGTATCTTGTTGGTGCTGCACAGTCCACCCGTGCGTCCGGCACGCGTCCGAATATTATAATCATTATGTCGGACGATATGGGGTGGTCAGACCTTGGCTGTTATGGCGGTGAAATCAACACGCCGAATTTGGATGGACTGGCCAGGAACGGATTGCGCTTCACGCAATTTTACAATATGGCGCGTTGTTGCCCGACCCGTGCTTCTTTGTTGACCGGGTTGTATCCGCATCAGGCGGGCGTCGGGCATATGATGGAAGATCGCAATCACGTGGGCTATCGCGGCGATTTGAACCGTAACTCTGTGACGATCGCGGAAGCATTGAAGCCCGCAGGCTATGCGACGTACGCCGTCGGCAAATGGCACGTTACGCCAGGAGCCAATGCCCAGCAGTTGGCGAAACAGCATAATTGGCCGTTGCAGCGTGGGTTTGATCGTTTCTACGGCACGATTCACGGCGCGGGCAGTTTCTGGGACCCAAGCTCACTCGTGCGCGATAACAAACTCATCACGGCGTTTAATGATCCTGAATACAAGCCGCAGCAGTTTTATTACACCGATGCGCTGAGCGATCAGGCAACGCGCTTTATCTCCGAACATAAACAACAGAGCAGCGACAAACCGTTCTTTATGTACCTCACCTACACCGCCGCGCACTGGCCGATGCACGCGCTGGAACAAGACATCGCCAAATACAAAGGCAAATATGATCAGGGCTACGGAGCGATTCGCAAGGCGCGCTATGAAAAAGGCAAAAAGACTGGGATTGATTGATCCACGTTGGGAGATGTCGCCGCAGGCAGGCGATTGGGACAAGATCGAAAACAAGGAGTGGGAAGCACGCGGAATGGAAGTATACGCGGCGATGATTGACAACATGGACCAGGGCATCGGTCGCGTCATTGCAGAGCTGAAAAAGCAGGGGCAATTCGATAATACAATTATCTTCTTTCTCCAGGACAATGGCGGTTGCGCCGAGTTGCAAGGACGCGCAACAACCCAACAAAACCCCCACAAGACGCGCCCGGAAAAGGCGGCTTATGCGCCCATGTCAAAGGATGATTTTCAGTACGGTTCTGCGCCACAACAAACGCGCGATGGCCGACCGGTGATGATGGGAACAGGCGCCATGCCGGGGCCGGATGATACATACATTGCCTATGGCAAAGGTTGGGCGAATGTCTCGAACACGCCCTTCCGCGAATACAAACACTGGACGCACGAAGGCGGCATTGCGACGCCGCTGATCGTGCATTGGCCCAAAGGTATTCCGGCCCCGCAGCGCAACAAGCTGGTGCAATCGCCCGGCCATCTGATTGACCTGATGGCAACCGCGATTGATGTGAGCGGCGCGAAATATCCGACAGCAATCAATGGCAATAAAATCCATCCGATGGAAGGCGTCAGCTTGCGACCCGTGTTTACGGGCAAATCGCTCAAACGTCCGCAACCGATTTTCTGGGAACACGAGGGCAATCGCGCTGTGCGTGAAGGCAAATGGAAGATTGTCGCCAAAGAAAATCAACTGTGGGAACTCTACGACATCGAGGCCGACCGCGTCGAACTGCATGACCTGGCAACCAAACATCCCGACAAGTTAAAAGAGCTGGCAGCGAAGTGGGATGCATGGGCGGCGCGCGCGCATGTGTTACCGCTGGGCACCTGGCGGGCAAGGGCAAAATGAGGGGACTATGAACAAACTTCTTCTGACTATTTTAATTGTTTCTTTATTGTTTGCGGCTCCTGCTCCCTCCCTGCGGAAAGCAGAGGCGCAACAACGTCCGAACCTTCTGTTTTGTTTTGCCGATGATTGGGGCCGCTATGCCAGCATCTACGCGCTGATGGAAAAGCAGCCGTCGCTCAATCAAGTCGTCAAAACGCCCAATATTGATCGCGTCGCGCGCGAAGGCATATTGTTTCGCCGGGCCTTTGTGAATGCGCCTTCCTGTACGCCGTGCCGCAGCGCATTGCTGTCAGGGCGGTACTTTTTCAATACCGGGCGCGGCGCGATTTTGCAGACGGCGCAATGGGACGCGGCAATTCCGAGCTTCCCGCATTTGCTGCGCGATGCGGGCTATCACATCGGCGAAACCTATAAGGTATGGAGTCCCGGCGCACCGAATGATGCCCCCTTTGGAGCGGGCAAGCATGCGTATGAAAAAGCAGGCAATTTGCCCAATAACTTCTCTGAAAATGTGACGGAGATGATCAGCAAAGGGCAAACGCTGGAAGCCGCGCGCGACAAAATCTATGGACAGGTGCAAGGCAATTTTGAGGCGTTCCTGGCGGATCGCAAGCCGGGACAGCCCTGGCATTACTGGTTCGGGCCGACAACGACGCATCGCCGCTGGATCAAAGGCTCGGGCAAGAAGCTCTGGGGCATTGAGCCTGATGCGCTCAAAGGCAAGGTGCCGCCGTTTTTGCCTGATGTGGCGGAAGTGCGCGAAGATCTGGCCGATTACCTCGGTGAAGTGCAGGCGTTTGATGCGTACATCGGAGTGCTGCTGAAAAAGCTGGAGGCGACGGGCGAGATGGACAACACCTTGATCGTCATCAGCGGCGATCACGGCATGCCAGGTGTGTCCAACGGCAAATGCAATCTTTATGATTTCGGCACGGGCGTCGGGCTAATGGCGCGCTGGCCGAAGGGAATCAAGGGCAAAGGGCGTGTGGTGGAGGATCTGGTGAGCTTGCCTGATTTGGCTCCCACGTTTCTGGAGGCGGCTGGCGTAGCAATTCCGGCAGGCGTCAATGCGCGCAGCCTGCTCAGCGTGTTACGTTCAAACAAGAGCGGGCAGGTGGAGGCCAATCGGAATTGGGTCATTGCCGGACGTGAACGCCACGTTGCGTTTGCGCGGGAAGAATCACGACCCTATCCACAACGCTCGCTACGCACGCCGGAGTTTCTTTACATTCGCAACTTCGCGCCCGACCGCTGGCCGCTGGGAGCGCCCTATGAGGTAACAGAAAAAAATACGCCGTCGGTGGAAGAACTGGAAAGCGAAACCTACGTGGCGTTTCCCGATATGGATGCCAGCCCGACCAAAGCGTGGCTGGTCATGCATCGCAACGAAGCGCAGGGGCGGCGCTTTTATGACATTGCTTTTGCCAAACGCCCCGGCGAAGAGTTGTATGATCTGCGCAAAGACCCGGATCAGATGAAGAACGTCGCGGCGGATCCGGCTTACGCAAAGGAGCGTGCAAAACTGGCGGCGCAGTTGATGAAGATTCTGACAGAAGCCGGGGATCCACGCGTGACCGGTGACGGGCAAACCTTTGAGCGACTGCCGTTCACCGATCCTAACCTGCAACAACAGAGAAGAAGGAACTGATGCGAAAATTACAGCATTTTTCGTTAGGGAGCGCCCGCGCCCGGGCGGGCAAGTCTCTCGATCTTCGCGCTTGCCCGCGAGGACGCGGGCGCACCTCCTCGGTGAGTTGCCTTATGGATGCTCTGCTGTTTCGCGCTGGTGTCAATAACTGCCCTCGCCCAGCCGCAACGCCCTAACATCGTGTTCATCTTCGCTGATGACCTGGGCTGGAAAGATGTGGGTTATCAGGGCACAGACTTTTACGAAACGCCCAACCTGGATCAGTTGGCAAAAGCGGGAATGGTTTTCACGCAGGCATACGCCGGAGCGGGCAACTGTGCGCCGAGCCGCGCCGTCTTGCTGTCCGGCCAGTACAGCCCGCGGCACTCGGTTTATGCCGTGGGAGATACGAAACGCGGCCCGGTAAACCTGATGCGGATGGAGCCAATTCCCAACAAAAGCGGCCTGGCACCCGCGCAGGTAACAATGGCCGAGGCGTTGAAAGCTGCGGGCTATGTGACGGGCCTGTTTGGCAAATGGCATCTCGGCGGCAAAGATGGAGCATCACCCAAAGAACAAGGATTCGATGTTTACTTCGATTCGCGCTCTCCTGATCCCAATCAACGCCGCGATGAACCGGATGATCCAAAAGGCATCTATTCGCTGACGCGCGCGGCAAGCAAATTTATGGAGGATAACCGCAGCCGTCCGTTCTTCGCCTTTGTTTCGCATCATGCGATTCACACCGCTCTGGAAGCACGCCCTTCCTCGCTCGCGAAATTCAAAGCCAAACAGCCGGGCGCACAGCATAAAGGCGCGCTCTATGCCGCCTGTCTGTTTGACCTGGATGATGGAGTGAAATTGTTGCTGGACAAGCTCAAAGAACTTGGGCTTGACCAAAACACGCTGGTCGTTTTCACGTCGGATAATGGCGGCACGCAGCAATCGTCGCAGGAACCGCTGCGTGGTAACAAGGGCGGTTATTACGAAGGCGGCATCCGCGAACCGTTCATTGCCTACTGGCCGGGCGTCATCAAACCCGGCACGCGCTCGGACGTGCCGGTGATGAATGTTGATCTCTATCCGACTTTTTTGGCGGTGGCGGGCGCGGCTCCCCCCAAAGACAAAATGCTTGATGGGGAAAGTTTATTGCCAATCTTTAAGGGCAACGGCAAGCTGAAACGGCCAGCGATTTTCTGGCATTTCCCCGGCTATCTGGATGATCCGGTGATTCGGGGGCGCGATTCCGTCTTTCGCACGCGTCCCGTCAGCGTGATTCGCAAAGGCGACTGGAAGCTGCATCTCTATCACGAGGAATGGCAACTCGACGGGGGACGCGCAAAGCTGGCTGACAACAATGCGGTAGAGTTGTACAACATTGCTGCCGACATCGGCGAACGAACCAATCTCGCCAATACGAGCAAAGCGAAACGTGACGAACTGCTGAATGATTTGCTGCAATGGTTCAAGGCGACGAACGCCTTGTTGCCAACGGAAAAGAATGCGCAATATGCCCCGGTCGCGCCTGGCCTGAAACAATGAACCCCTCGCTATCACGTTGGCGAATACACCTTACGACGCCGCGCGCACCGTGGCGAGCGTGCAGCGGATGCTGGAACAGCGTATCAGTGGTGTGGCGGTGATGACTGCGGAAATGCATGCAGTGTGGGCGGGACGATTGGCGGTGTGCGCAATCGCCGTGGTGTTGCTGGATGTCGGTCAGGTGAGGCCGTGCGTCAGTAATATCGTTGTCAACTATGAGAAAAGCATTCGCGGTCGAGCATTTGCTCAACTTGGGCATCGGCGCATTGCCTACATCAGCGCCCCACTGCGATTGTAGCGGCGAATGATGACCGCAAATGCATCAAGGTTGATCCGGCGCTGTTATGCGTGATGAATGCGCCACTGACAGGAGGCAAATGAAAAAGCTAATCAACGAACCGATCACCCGCCGTCAGGCGCTGGGCGTTCTCGCCAGTGGCGCAGGATTGCTGGTGACGCCGCCTGCCGCAGCGCAGGAAGCGATAGCGCAAACAATTGCTATTGACCCCGCGCCGCGCTTTGCGCTGTCGCCATATTTGTACATGCAATTTATGGAACCACTCGGCGCAACTGACGCTTCGGTCGAGGCCGCGTGGGAACATCTGCGCGATAACTGGCGCGAGGACGTAGTCGAAGTGACACGCGCGCTGGCACCGCCGATGATGCGATGGGGCGGCATCTTTCTGGATTTCTATCGCTGGCGCGAAGGCGTCGGGCCACGCGACAAGCGTCCGCCGATGCTCAACCTGTTGTGGGGCGGGATCGAATCCAATCAGGTGGGCACAGCGGAATTCGTGGACTTCGCGCGGCGCGTGGGCGCGGAGCCGCTGATCTGTGTGAACTTTGAATCCGATGGCCGCCAGCGGTATATGAACGCCAAAGGCAGTGTCCGTACTGCCGATGCCAAGGAAGCCGCCGACTGGGTGCGTTATTGCAACGATCCGGCAAACGCCGAACGCCGCGCACACGGACACGCCGCGCCGCACGCCGTCAAATATTGGCAGATCGGCAACGAGACTTCGTATGACAAACAGGGCTTCGATCTGGAAACCGCCGCGCGCAAAACCGTCGAGTTCGCCAAAACGATGCGCGCGGCTGATCCGGCGATTCAATTGATTGCATGGGGCGACAGCGGCTGGGCCGCGCGCATGCTCGAAGTCGCGGGCGAACATGTGGAGATACTCGCCTTTCATCACATGTTCAATCCCGATGATGAAAAGCGTCCGGTGCTGCGCGGCGAATTGTATCGGCGCGACGCCGACGCGACGTGGCAACAACTGATGAAGGCGTGGGAGATCAACGACCGCAAGATTCGTACCGTCCGCGAGAGTATGGGCAAACAGACGAAGCCGCTGGCCATGACCGAATGCCATTTCACTGTGCCAGGGCGTGATCGCGGTGATGTCAATTCGACCTGGGCGACAGGCGTGGCGTATGCGCGCATCCTCAACAATCATCAGCGGCACGGCGATGTGCTGAAGATTGCCACAGCGGCAGATTTTTGCGGCACGCGCTGGCAGAATAACGCGGTCATCATTCCCGTGCCGCACAATCAGGGCAAAGCCTACCTGCAACCTGTTGCGCGTGTCATGCAGCTTTATCGCCAGCACCTCGGTACGCATTTTGTCGCAATCAAACGCACACCCGACGGATTGGACATTACCGCCAGCCGCAGCGGCGACACGATTTATTTGCACGTCGTGAATACGAATCGCACGCGCCCGGTCAAAGCAAATTTTCAAGTAGCAGGCCGCCGACTGCAGCGGGCGCGCACCTTTGAGATTGCCGATGATCCGATGGTCGAAGTCAGTTTGCTCAACAGCGCCGACGTGATGCGCGTGCAGGAAAAACCCATTCCCGCTCTGACGAATTGGGAATTCCCGGCGGCTTCGGTTTCGGCTGTCGAACTCACCCTGGAAAAGGAAAGTTGAAACAATGAAACATCAGGCAACGTGCCTTGTCAGCTTGACGCTGGCAATTCTTTGCTTCCTGTTCGGCGAAAATGGGACAAGGTGGCATCTTGTCCCACGATTACCAACTGCGACCGTGCTTGACCGTTACGCATGATTCGTTAGTACGATGGCTTCTGACGCGGACAGCGGCAGTATTTCCAAGTACGCCTTTCCATCGGCAGTTCTTTTGACAGGGATCGTCGCCCCTACGCGGTGCGGGCCGTTATACGCCGGGTCTGCCGCTTGGGCCGTATTGAGAAGCACGGTCATGAAGCTACCCGTTGGATTGAGCGTGGCATCAACCAGCACTTTCGCGCCTATCGCCTGCCTGCCATGAGAGTTAAGCACGCAGAGCGCCTCCTCGTCATCCAGGATGCGCGACCAGCCCATGAGTTGTCCCGCTTGTGGAAATTCAAATCTTTCCACTGCAACTGAAATGGGGGCGATGGGACGCAGATATTGCCTGCCGCTGCGGAGCACCGGATAGTGCTGGCGGACTGCGGCAGCGGCGGCAATGCGCAGATAGGTCGGATTGGTTTCATCAAAGCAATGCTGCCCCGCTGTGCCAAATGGGCCGAAGCCTGGCAGCTTGCGATCCATGACATTTGCTCCGCCGGGCAATCCGGCTCTCCCCGCTTGCCGTGGATGCGCTGGGCCAAACATCGCTTCCCGCAAATAGCGGTCGGACTTCTTCCACTCCGGCAACCATTGTCGTTCCGCGACCTCCGGCCCGGCCAGGGCTTGCTCGGTGCCGTAGTAAATACAAGGAATGCCGAGCGTGAAAAGCTGCAAGATGACCCCGGCCACCACTTGATGCTCGGACGCTGCTTCACTGGCGAAACGAAGCTTCTCGCCGAAGACATGATCGTGATCATCCAGAATCGAAATGTGGCGGCGTCCCAGATTGCGGTGCGATCCCATCACGGCTTGGCCCGGATCGAATCCTCTGAAATATTCGTTCGGTGGTTGCAAGCCTTTGGCGACGCCGCGCAATGCCAGTCGCAATTCGCCAATGTCGAGGGCCGCATTCAAATTCAGCCCCAGGACATCCAGATACCGGGTTTCATTGATGTCGCCCCCGGCGATTTCGCCGACCAGAAAGAAATCCTGTTTGCCCAGATTGGCAGCGAATTCTTTGATCGTGCCGCAGAAGTTGCGTGCCTGCTCAAAGCTCACATGCTTCAGCGTATCCAGCCGGAACCCATCGCAATCGGTCAATGCAATCCAGTATTTGTAACAACGGGCAAGATCGCTCAATAACGCCGCATTATCCAGCCGGAAGTCACGCAGATCAAAAAAGTCAGACCGTTTGTGCTCCGCATTGGGATCATTGATGTCACCCGCTCCCAAATCGCCTGCGCCCGCACGGGTGTAGTAATGATCGGTCGCCAACTCCGTCGGCCAGACGCCATCTTCGCCGCTCTGTATGGTGTTGACCGGTTGTCCCTGACCACTGCGCCAGGTGCCAAAAGGATATTGCTGAGACGTATACTGCGCGATCAATTCTCCTGTCGTGCCCTGGTTCGCTTGCGGTGTCCCGACGGGATAAAACCAATTCGCCCCGGAATGATTGAAGACAATATCCAGCACGACGCGCAGCCCTGCGGCATGGGCGGCGGTAACCAGTTTGACCAGCGCGCGCCGGTCGCCGAAATGCGGATCAACATCAAGGAAGTCTTGCATGCCGTAGCCGTGATAGGTATCCAGATGACCGCGCTGTTTGAAGATCGGCCCCACCCAGAGCGTCGTCACGCCGAGTTTTTTCAGATAACCGAGTTTGGACTTGATCCCACGCAGCGTACCACCCTGCCAACGCTCCGCGCCCGACTGCGCCCACTTGTTCCATTGCCAGGGCATTTGCGGCGAGACAGGCGGGCGGGCGGTGCTGAGATTATGACGGTCAAGGAGCGGACGCGTTGCTTCTTGCCCATCGCTGAAACGATCCGGCAGCAAAAAATAGAAAACTTCATCGCGCCAATCTACGGGCGAGGGGTGGTAATGCTCGCGCCGTGGCAAAAGCACCGGGCGCACGCTGATGGGGCGCGCCTGGTTGAGTAGCTCGTTGCTAAAAGACATAAGGGAGACTCCTTGCAAGGTAGCTTTTAAGAAAAAAGAATTTCTGAAGACCCTCACCTGGCAATGAATTGCCGGGCTACCATCAGGCCATTCCGCTGGGGCGAAACCCCTGTCAAGTCGCAGGTCTTCTTTCTCACAGCGTAACATGAGTTACAGCAACAAAAAAATTGCTTGACAATTATGGGTACAGGGCAGAAATTACGCGCGATTGGCGATAAGGTGGGGAAGCTTAATCGTCATCACAGATCGTACAAATATGAGCGAAAATCGCAGAATCTTGCACATTCTTGTCGCCGAAGACAATCCGATTAACCAAAAGCTGGCAGTTCGAGTGCTGCAAAAACAAGGCCATACGTCCGTCGTGGCGAATAATGGCCGCGAAGCGCTTGAACTATGGGAACAGCAGCCCTTTGATGCCATCCTGATGGATGTGATGATGCCAGAGATGGACGGCATGGTCGCTACGGGAGAAATCCGGGCGCGCGAAAAAGCCACCGGGAAACATATCCCGATTATTGCCATTACCGCCAATGCTATGGTCGGAGATCGAGAGAAATGCCTCGCTGCGGGGATGGACGAGTATATTTCCAAGCCCGTAGATGTTGCGGCGCTCCATGCGGCGCTCGATAAACTAACGGCATAATAAGAAATGCGAAATGACACGTAGTAGCGAATTCATTCGCGTGGTCAGATGAGGCCAGCGAATTATCAGTCTCTTTGCCGCGTTAGCGGCAGTTTGAATTTAGCCGTGGATTTCAATCCACGGAAGAGGTTGGAGGTTTCCGCGTCGCGTGAGCGACGCTTGAATTCAGGTGTCGCTCACGCGACACAGGAGCTTTATTGCGCTCACCGTGGATTGAAATCCACGGCTAAAGTCAGCCGCCACGACGTGGCGAAGAGGCTGGCTAGTTACAAATATTGTTGGTGGCCAGTCAAGCTACAGAAAAACGAAGAGTGGATTGCCTCAGAAGCGGTCCTAGGCCTACGTCGCCTGAGCTTCGCTTGAGATTGGATGTCGGCACGCGTCACAATGACTCTTACCGCTCACAGTGGACGGAAGTCCACGGATGAGAGACTTCAATGCCAGTCCGGCGGTGCAATTCGCTACTACGTGTCAACCAGAATACTTGGTTCAGAAGATTCAGCAAAAGGGAGCAGCAGTTAATTGCTGCTCCCTTTTGCTCTTGAAGATCGGTATTGCTTAGGCTGCCCCCACAGCGCCGCCGTTGCAACCAGGATTGAAGACTGGGAGCTTCAATTGCGTGATGCCCGCGAAGCAGGTTTTGTGCAGGGTGCGGATGCCGCTCCACTTGGCGGTCTTGGGCGTCATGATCAAGCCGACGGAGGGGCCTGAATTCCACTTCAGCGTACCCACTTGACCCGAAGGAATCAGTACACCCAGTCCGAGCGGGACGCGGGGCGCATCCGTTTTGATGGTCGCTTCCGCGCGGCAGCCATCCGTGAGGAACTTGCTGAAGCTGCCAAAGGGCTTTTCATTCCCGTTGTAGAGTTGACCGATGCCTAGTTGACCCGCACCTTTGACGCTCATCGTTGTGAGATCGCCACTCAAGCCAACCGTAACGATCCTCTGTCCGGCAGCATCATTCGGGCTTTGGATTTCCGCCGCGAACTGATTGGGTGCCGAATTGTGCGTACGGCCAAAGAAGACGCTGGCCGTGCCGTCATTATTGTTTACGCCATCCGCGAAAGCCCAGAAGGCTTCGGCACCGTAGTTGTCAACATAATCACCGTCCACCACAAAGGCATTGCCGATGAGGTTATTGGCAACCGTTGGGACGCCAGCAGCATTCACTGCCGTGGCAATGATCCAGCCACCTTTGACATCGGGATCGAATTCCGAGGCTTTGATGGCGATGCTGGCATTGGGGGTTAAGCAGACGTATGTGTCGGCCTGGTTACAGGAAGAATCCATAAAGAAGAGGTGGACGGCAGTCAGGGCCGTGCCAACGTTGCTCAGGGTGATGCGCGTGTCTTTCTTGGTAACGGCATCAGAGGTGTAGTAGGGATAGACTAGGAACGAACCGGCTTTCTGATCGCTCACTGTGGAAGGCGAACCGCACGAAATCGCAAATTGGCCAAATTGAAATGGACGGCCGGTTGGAATTACGGTGGTAGTAGAAATCGTGATAGAAGTCAGATTCAGATCACAGGTCGAGTAGAAGCCATAATATTCAGCCGCATTACCACCCGGAATCGCAATATCACCAGAATTGGTGCCATCCTGCGCAGTGGCCCTTACCGACCACGGGTTGTTCAAATTGAGTGGGTTCACATAAAAATAGAAAGCGCGCGTACCTGCTGGTAAGTTAATGGTGACGGAGGTTAATGGGTTTACAGGTGCGTAGATGTCTCCATTGTAGCCATTTGTCCAAGCTCCGAAGGGCGGAGCATTGAGATGGAGAACCGGATTAGGGGCGAAGCTGATTGCTCCCCCACAGGCGGATGCTGCTGGAACAGCTACTGAGGGAGCGGCAGCCCCTTGTGTATCATCAGCAAATGGAACCATCGTGTATCCGCCTAAAGTCGGAGGCGGAGCGCCTGTGCCTGGTGAGCCATCGAACACGATGTTGGGATTTTGCGCCAAAGCCGCCAGCGAAAAGACGAGCAACGCGGCTAATGAGAAAAATATGCGTGAGAGTTTGTGTGAGGTTTGCATATTTGATACTCCTATTTAATGGAAAAACATAATGGGTTTAGGTGATGAATCGGGGGATTTGAGGAAAAAATCAATATCGTCCCAATTCCAGAAATATAAATTTATAGAAAGAGACCAGGCGTTAACCTGGTCCCTTTGTTGTTTGCCTGCTCGGCAAGATTCTCCTAAGGGCGGCGATTAATCATTTACTCCAACACAGCCGGAAGAACACCGGAATCGTCAGGTTGGCTGTGGCTTCCGCGTTTTGTGCAGCGTGCGGATGCCGCTCCACTTGGTCGTCTTGGGCGTCATCAACAATCCCACGGCTGCGCCGACATTGAACTTCATCGTGCCGACCTGACCGGAAGGAATCAGGACACCGAGTCCGAGCGGAACGCGAGGGTTCGTAGCGGAGATGATCGCTTCTGAACGGCAACCATCCGTCAGCAACTTGCTGAAGCTGCCGAAGGGCTTTTCATTCCCGTTGTAGAGTTGGCCGATGCCGACGTGACCAGCACCTTTGAGGGTCATGTCCGTGAATGCTGCCGCTTAAACCGACGGTGACAATCTTCTGACCTGCCGCATCATTCTGGGCTTTGGATTTCCACCGCGAATTGCGTGGGAGCGTTGAAGGTGAAGATGTCTTGCGCGTCTGTCACTCCGCCTAGATGGATCGTGTAGTGACGAAATCACGGAAGGCTTCGGCACCATAGTTGCCAACTTAGTCGCCACTGTTGACGAACGCATTGCCGATCAGCGAGTTGTTGGTGCCAGTAACGGCCAGACCCGCCGCATTCACCGCAACGGCCAACAGCCAGCCACCTTTGACTTCGGGATCGAATTCCGAGGCTTTCATTGCGATGCTGGCATTGGGGGTCAAGCAAACAAAGGTGTCGGCCTGGTTGCAGCTTTTGTCGAAGAAGAACAAGTGGACCGACGCTATTGTGCGTGCCGATGTTGCTGAGGGTGACGCGTGTGTCAGCTTTGGTTTGGGAATCCGAGGTGTAGTAGGGATACACCAACGCGGAACCAGCTTTCTGATCGCTGACTGTGATATCGGTCGGCTTGCGCTAACGCGCCTGCGGCCAGGACGATGAGCGTCATGAGCGCAAAGAAAATACGTGTGAGTTTGTGTGAGGTTTGCATGTCTAGTTACTCCTTTAATTAAAGTGTCAAAATTTATGTAGGTGACGAAGCATCAGATCTTGGTGAAAGACTCCTTACTGCTCCTGCTTCCAGTCAGAAAAACTTCATTCAGAGTGATTTAAGCAGAAAGGGAGCAGCGACTGATTGCTACTCCCTTTTTGCACCTCGAAGATCGGGATTGCTTAGCGAAGCAGTTACTCAACAACACCGCAGCCAGGGATGAAGACCGGGATGGTGGTGGTGGTGGCGCACTTGCCGCGTTTTGTGCAGCGTGCGGATGCCGCTCCACTTGGCCGTGCGTGGGCGTCATCATCAGTCCCACTGAACCAAAGGTGGAGTTCCACTTCATCGTGCCGACCTGACCCGAAGGAATCAGGACACCGAGTCCGAGCGGGACGCGCGGGGTTGGTCGCCGTGATGATCGCTTCGGCGCGGCAGCCTTCCGTGAGGAATTTGCTGAAGCTACCAAAGGGCTTTTCGTTCCCGTTGTAGAGTTGACCGATGCCACTGTGACCGGCACCTTTGAGGTCCATCGCCACGAGGCTGCCTTGCAGACCGACGGTGACAATGCTTCTGACCGGCAGCATCATTTGGGCTTTGGATTTCCACCGCGAACTGATTAGGCGCAAGGATAGGTGATGGCCGCCGATTGTCCGTCTCCAGCAGGAGTACGCTACAAAATCACGGATGGCTTCGGCACCGTAGTTACCAACATAGTCGCCATCAATGACGAACGCATTGCCGATCAATGAGTTGGGATTGTAGGGAACACCCGCCGCATTCACGGCAACGGCCAATAACCAGCCACCTTTGACTTCGGGATCGAATTCCGATGCTTTCATCGCGATGCTGGCATTCGGGGTTAAGCAAACATAGGTGTCGGCCTGGTTGCAACTCTTGTCCAAGAAGAACAAGTGGACAGCCACGGTTTGCGTGGTGTGCAGATTGCTGAGCGTAATGCGCGTGTCGGCTTTGGTTTGGGAATCCGAAGTTGTAGAACGGATACACCAATGCGGAACCCGCTTTCTGATCGCTGATGGCGATGTCAGTTGGATTCTGTGCCATTGCCGACGCGGCCAAGACGATGAGCGTGAACAAGGCCACAAAAATACGTGTGAGTTTGTGTGAGGTTTGCATGTGAGTTACTCCTTAAAGGATCAATCGAAGGATTTTAGGTATAGGCCCGTTGAAAAGACCTCTGCTTGTTATCAAAAAACGGGGGTGAATTTAATAGCCGTCTGCGACAAGCACGGACACAACTTCAGGGGGGTAATGCCGACGGCTATTAAATCCAACCCACACAGGATTTATTCGAAACTTTTCAACTAACCTCTCAAGTCCAACTGTGTCGGACGCCCTATGGAAAGCAACAATGCGAACCCCGTTCCAGAAAATCTCTGAAATATTTTTGTGGGATGTTTTGTGAAGGCTGGAGAGAAGGGGAGTGGGGGAGAAGGGGAGATGGGGAGAAGGGGAGATGGGGAGTGGGGGAGGTTTTTATTTGCGCTTTGTGAACGGGGAATGGCAAGATGCGGTAAGGGGCTACACCAATCTAATAGGGGTATTTATGAGTGGAAAAGTTATGCGGCATCAAGATTTGGCGGTTTACAAAAAAGGGTTCGAGAGCGCAATGCAAATTTTCGAAATCAGCAAATATTTTCCTAAAGAAGAAACGTATTCTCTGACAGATCAACTTCGCAGAGCCTCCCGTTCGGTATGTGCCAACCTTGCCGAAGCGTGGCGCAAACGGCGCTATGAAGCTGCCTTCATTAGCAAGCTCAGTGACTCGGAGGCAGAAGCTGCAGAAACACAAACCTGGCTTGAATTCGCTGTGCGTTGCAACTACCTGGAGGCTGAAACAGGCCGAGTTTTATTCAGAGCCTACGATGAAATCATTGCCATGCTCGTAAGCATGATAAACAGCCCACAAGCTTGGGTCTTACCGTCAGGCCAAAAAGGAACAACCCGATAATCTCCCCATCTCCCCCACTCCCCGTCTCCCCTTCTCTACTACCTGAGCCGTGTCCAGTTAACGATTTCTTGACGGCTGGATTGTGTTACCCGATGCGGCCACCAGCGAACAATCAACGAGACATCACCATTGCCGAAGACGCGCAGTACTGCGCGACGCCAGCCATTGCTGGGGCTGGGTGGTTCGACTACACCTACGTTTTTGCGGAAATTGCGTGGGATGTCTACCATACCCGGCACCCCGGGCATTTCCAGGGTGATTTCGCGTGAGCCATACACGCGGCCTTGCCACGGAATCACTTTGGGATCAAGAAGCACTGCTTCGCGCTGTGGTGGTGTTAGTGTAGTGGTACGTTCTGTACGTTCGGGCGGCGCGGGTTCGCGTCTCCATCCACCTGCATCAATCGGAGAGGCATCGCGTGGCTCATGGCGGACGGGTGGCGGAGCCGGAGACGGTCTTGGCTCAATATTGGCGGGTGGTTGCGGAATGGTGACAGGTGGTACTCGTGCTACCGCGATGGCTGGCGTCGGCCTCACCGTCGGGCGTGTAGTAGGCACTGGCGCTTTACTGAGTGATGGCGTCGGATTGGTAGCGGGTTTAGGCGGCGAAAGGGGTTGCGACGTTGAAGTAGGCAGCGCTTTTTCAAGGGGCGAGATATTCTCACGCGCTGGCTCTTGCGCGCTTGCTGGATGCGCACTCGTGCGCGCCTCCATCACGTCGGGCCGGAGCGTCGGCGTCGGCGCAGGCGTGCTGAACGTCGCTGGAGGAGTGGATAAAGACGCCTGCGATGGCAATGGCAAAGAGTCGTTTTGCCGGGCGAACAACCAGGTTGCCAGAATGAAAACAAATGCCAGCCCTGCCGCAAGCAAAAGCGTGCGATGACGACGTGGTGGCAGCGACTCTAACTTCATTTCCGATAGTTCAGTCAGGGCAAATATTTCCGCTTTCTCAGGCCGTGGCGTAGGCGGTGGCGATTTGGCTTCGGCTTTGGCTACCAGATCACTGAGCAGCGTGAACACTTCTGTCCCAGAGGGTTCAGCCAGCGCGACGAACGGCGCGGGTGCGGGCAGTGGCGCAAACAGCGGCACTTCAATGCGCGCCGCGATGGTTTTCAACTCCGCTGCCAGTTCCTCCGCGCTTTGTTGCCGCACCGCCGGGTCTTTCGCCAAGGCCCGTAAAATCAAGGCTTCGAGGCGAATCGGCAGTTCGGGCACGAGTACGCGCGGTCGGATTGCTTCATCGCGCATTTGCTTGAGGGCGATTTCTGTCGCGCTGCGACCGGTGAAGGGTTTTTCGCCCGTGACCATCTCATAAAGCATAACGCCGAGCGAATAAATATCCGCGCGATGATCTACCGCAAGGTTTTGAAATTGCTCCGGTGAAGCATAGCCCGGCGTGCCCGCCATCACGGCGTGTTGTGTATAGGTTTGCGCGCCCGCCGGTTTCGGAAACTTGGCAATGCCGAAGTCAATCAGCTTAACGATTGCGGATTGCGGATTGCGGATTGCGGATTGCTCTTTGAACCTGCGATTGGTGGAGGCTTGGCCGCTAGTTAAGGGTGAATCCGCAATCCGCAATCCCCAATCCGCAGTTTCCTCGCAGAGGAAAATATTCCGCGGGGTCAGATCACGATGCACGATGCCCTGGGCGTGAATCACGCTTAATCCAGTAGCGACTTCCGTGGCTATAGCAATGGCGTCAGCGACGGGCAAGTGGCCGCGCCCATTCAACTCTTCGCGTAACGTTTGGCCGCGCAATAACTCCATGACGACATAACTCAAGTCGGCACAAATCGTGCCTGCGGCCAACACCTTCACGATGTTCGGATGCTGGATGTTCGCCAGCGCGGTCACTTCGCGTTGCATCCGTTCGGTCATTTCCGACCAGTATTGACGGGCTTCTAATCGCTCGGCGTCCGAAGTGAAATTGGTTTGTGTCAGGTGGCGCGGGTCGCTGACTTTGACGACGACAGTCTTATCGGTTTGCAAATCAATCGCGGCAAACACAGTAGACAGTCCACCTTCGCCAAGTTGGCGATAAAGTTGAAAACGGTGGCCCAGCAGTTGGTTGATGAGTTGTTTGAAATCCGGCTCATTGGGGTGTTGGCAGCGAGGGCAAAAGACAATTAGCGCAGACATCTCGTTCGAGCATCGCACGCAACATATCATAGGTGATCTCCTGAAAAGAGGGGACGACAGGGTTTCTGAAAGGGGTGCGGCGATTATAACTAACTCGGCGACGATAGGCCACTGCTGGGCTGAGATTTTTGTTGCGTTACACTTTCAGCGCAGCAACTTCACTGAACATTTCTCCTCGGCAAGTCGTAACAAAGCAGTGTGCGAAATCTGAATGAATTACTCAAAGTCGAGCTGGATGCGCCATCCGGCTCGCTGCTTTCTTTCCCGGCGGTACCTTATGAAATTAGCAAAAGTGATCTTCCTGACAGCGGCTCTTACGTTACTCGCGATTTTCTTCCTCGGTTTGCTGGGGACGGTTTTTAGCATCCTGAAGTTCGTGTTCTGGACAGCGGTTTTACTTGCCTTGCTGGCCCTTGCCATTAAATTGCTCAAGCGATTTTCGGCTCCGAAAAGGACGCGTAATTACCCGCCGCAAGAATTGGAAGCCTGGGACAAGATGTTTGACGACTACAAGCAAGGCGCGGATTACAAAACCAAGTAAGCTCCGCGCCCCCTACTTCTTGAGGCATACGGGGACTCGTTGTGGTTAGACTTCCGCCAGCGGTTCGATCTTGCCGCTACGCTTCACAATGAAGCGCTGACCGCGCCAATGAATTTCTTTGCCCAACCAGCTTGCTACCCATACCCCAAAACCGAGCAAATCACGCACGGGCACCAGCCACAGGTATTTCAGCAATACCCCATCGCGCAGCAAAACGACGCCGCTATAAACCGCTGTGCTAAGTCTCACCAAAAGCGTGAGCGCCACTAAGACCCAGCCAAAGGCTGAAAAACCGAGCGCCACGAGGAGTAGCAGCGAGGTGGCCACCCCGTATGTCAAAATCAATCCGGCAAAGCCTTTCGGACGCGAAACACGCACCGCTCGTCCCCAGCGCAATTGATGCTTGAGCATCGCGCTTAGCGTGTCAGGGGCCGGGATATGATCTACCACGCAATCGGAAAGCACGACTTCATACCCTGCCGCTGCGACCCGATTGCCGAGCCAGAAATCATCCGCCAGATAATCCGCAACAACCGGGAAGCCGCCGATTTGCTCGAAGAGTTCGCGTCTCATGGCAATGGTTGAGCCAAGGGCAAACTTAATGCCTTCGAGCGCGCGCGACGACATCACTTCCGGCCCAAACGTGGAGGAGATACCTATGTTTTCCAATAACGCGGCCAACGTCCTGGCCTTGGCACCGCGATACAAACACGTCACCATTCCGACTTTTTGTTGTTGTAAGGGAGCCAGGACACGGTGCAGATAATCCGGTGTGACGCGGATGTCGCTGTCCACGATGATTAAGTAATCGTGCGCGGCGTGGGCATACATGTTGTGCAGGTTGGAGACTTTTGCATTAGTGCCAAGCACGCGATCCGAAATTACCAGATCAATGCGATGTTGCGGAAAATCGGCCTGCAACCGGCGAATGACGAGCACCGCTGGGTCAGCCTCTTCGCGGCAACCAAACACGAGTTGTAAGGCGGAATAATCCTGACGACAAAAGCTGGCGAAGTTTTCATACGCTTCGGCATCTGCGCCACGCACGGGAATCAAGATCGTCACGGGCGGCGCGAAGCCCAATCGTAATGCCCGTTGTCGTTGCCGATCACGGCTCCACAACCAACCCGCGACAAGGGCAATGCCGCTATAAACAATGGCCGCGATAACCAACAATAACAGCAAGGCGCGCACAGCAAAGAGCAAGGAAAACGCGGGCGTGAAGGCGCTTTGACCGGGATTGAGTTGAGCGAGCACGCTGTGTGCTGCGCTAATCGCCGTGGCTTCAAAACTCGCGGGAAGCGAAATAATAGCAACGCCAAGCGTCACAAACAGGGTTCCTCGCCATCGTGCGGCGGAAATCCTTTCGTGGAGCAACAACTTTGAGCCAATCGTGTTTGTGATATAGCTAATCGCGGTGAGCGGTATGATGTAGCTTAAGTCGGCATAGCTCAGCAAACTTAGGAAGGAGAAGAACGACACCGCCAAAAACGCTACGCCCGCAAACAAATTGCGATTGGTGAAGATGCGACCTAACGACTTGAGCAACAAGCGTGGGCGAAACGAAAGTTCGCCGACTTGTTTCATTCCGCGCGCCGAAAAGATTTCACCCAGCGAACTGAAAATAATGAGCGAAGCTAATAGGAGCAGCGTTTTCATTCCGTCTCTTCTCCGGGAAACAATACCGGCTCGTGCGCCCCCGTTGTTTTTTGTTCGGTGCGCGCGACAACGGCCACCCCAAGGCAAATGACGAACGTTCCAAGCCAACGCGTCAACGAAATCTGTTCGTGCAAGAGCCACTTCGCCATCACCGCATTCAACGTGTAGCCAAAGGCCGTCACCGGCAACACATAACTCAAATCCGCCCACGACAGCGCCGCCAAATAAAGAAAATAAAAAACCGTAAGCACGCCAATACCCAGCCAGATAAACGGATTTGTGAAAACTTGCAGCCCAATCTGGAGCAATTCCAGCGGGTCGAGTGTGTTGACCTCGCCGATAGATTTCATCCCCTTGGTCAAGCACACATCACCGAGCGTTTGGCAGACGATAGCGAAAAATAAAGTGACGAGAGTTTTCATGTGCGAAATACTTTCTTCACTGAAACCTAAAACCAAGGACCTGCAACCTGGGTTTTAGAAAATCAGGTTTAAGCGGTCAGATTTTAGGTTTCAGATAAGTTGTCCGGCACCGTTCGTAACTTGATAGTTCAAAGCCCGCAGCCTTGATGGCTTCACGAACGCACGGACTCAACAAGGCTTGTAACTCAATTGCGCCGCGCGGGTTTTCCTGGATATTCCATTCTTCCGCATCAGCGGCAAGCGGATGCGTATAAATTTCACTGGCTGTGCGTGGCATTTGTAGCAATAACCAAAGCCAATAATCCTCGTTCATATTGCCAGTTTGCAATAAGCCGTAGACTTTTTCGGGCACCACAAACCCGCGCCCGCGCAACTTCTTCTCGCAATGACGCGCCAGTAAATTGAAGACCCCGCCCAAGACTAATTTGATCGGCAGTTGACTGCGATCCAGGCGCAGGCTCAGCCGTATTTCGCCTTTCACGACGCGCAGGCGCTTGACGCCGTATTCTTCGCAGAGCTTGATGAGTTCATCGAAAACCACCGGATGCATGTGCAAATGTGTGTGCCCGTCTACGTGGGAGAAGGGCAGCCCGGTCGCGCGGAATTTCTCGAACTGGGCGCGCATTTCCTGTTTGAGTTCGCGGCGCGCTGCCGGGCTGAAGAAATACTTGATACCTGCGATGAAGGAACTGGTAGTGAAATTTCCGTCAGGATTAACGAGATGCGGAATGACAGAAGATGGCAACGCAGATCGTCCCAGCACTAGCACGAGATGAAGACCGACCGCCAGCGCGGGAGTTTCTTTAGCCAGTTGTATTGCCTCGTCCACCGCGCGTTCATTGACCATCAGGCTGGTACTGGTCAAGACGCCTTCCCGATGCGCTTGCAGAATGGCGCGATTGACAGCGGAGGAATACCCAAAGTCATCCGCATTGATGATGAGAGGCGTGCGGGATTGACGATCAACGGGCGGGGCAGCTTCTAACATGCTAAACAGCGGCTCTTAATTCCCTTGTACCAGACTGAGCAAATATTCCTGTGAGTTGAGCGCGCCATCATTGCGCGGGGCAGGTCGCAGGTAGGTTCCATCTGATTGCAGCCAGCGCATTTTGACGTGATCGGCCAAGGGAACATCCAGCACCTCACGACGCACGCGTTCGCGCAGGCGTTCATCGCGCACCGGGAAGATCACTTCAACACGACGATCCAAATTGCGGCTCATCCAGTCGGCGCTGCCCAGATAGACTTCCTCTGTGCCGCCGTTCAAGAAACAGTAGGCCCGCGAATGTTCCAGAAAGCGTCCCACAATACTGCCAACGCGAATCGTCTCGCTATGCCCTGCAAGACCCGGTCGCAGGCAACAGATGCCGCGTACGATCAAGTCAATCGGCACACCGGCGCGCGAAGCCGCATACAATTCTTCAATGATGCTGGTGTCGGTCAGACTATTGAATTTGGCAATGATACCCGCTTTGCGTCCGGCTTGATGATGCGCGACTTCGCGGCGAATAAGTTCGATAAATCGTTCGCGCAAATTGACGGGCGCAACCAGCAGCTTGCGATAGTTGCTTTGATGCGAATATCCAGTGAGGAAGTTGAATAGCTCCGAAGCATCTGCGCCAAAATCTGGATCGCAGGTGAAGATACCCAGATCGGTATAAATCCGCGACGTAACACCATTGTAATTTCCCGTACCCAGATGGACATAGCGGCGAATGGCATTGTCTTCCTGGCGGATGACCAGGGCTACTTTGGAGTGGGTTTTCAGGCCGAGCAAGCCATACACCACATGCACGCCCGCTTTTTCCAAGCGTCGTGCCCATTGGATATTGTTCTCTTCGTCAAAGCGTGCTTTCAATTCCACCAACACCGCGACTTGTTTGCCGTGTTCGGCGGCTTCAATCAACGTCTGCACAATGGGTGAATCTGGCCCGACACGATAGAGCGTTTGTTTGATAGCTAAAACATTGGGATCGCGCGCCGCCGTACGCAGGAATTCAATCACAGGCGCAAATGAATCATAGGGATGATGCAATAAGATGTCCTGGTGCCGTATGACATCGAAGATAGAGTCAGCCGTTTTCAACACAGCGGGCGTGGCTGGTGTGTAGGGCTTGTCCTTCAACTTCGGCAGTTCGAGTTTGTAGAGCGCCATGAGATCAGGAATATTGATTATCCCCTCACACGAATAGACATCCTGATCCACCAGTTCCAGCGCCCTTTTGTGCAACGCCACCATCCGTTCGCTCATCCCTGCGGCCACTTCCAACCGCACGCCGAAGCCGAAGCGACGTTGTCGCAATTGCTGCTCAACGGATTTCAGCAAATCGCCCGCTTCATCTTCTTCGATTTCGATGTCGGCATCGCGCGTGATACGAAACGGCTGGCATTCCAGCACACGCATGCCGGGGAAAAGCGTTTCAATATGCGCGGCGATCAGTTCTTCCAATAGCACAAAATGAAAATCTCCCCCCCCCAATCGAATCAAACGCGGCACGTTGGGCGGCAGCTTGATGCGCGCGAATTTCGTTTCTTCTTCATTGTGTGATTGCTCTGGCACTACGAAGGTGCCGAGGTTCATGCTGATATTAGAAATGTAGGGGAACGGATGACCGGGATCGAACGAGAGTGGCGTCAGGACGGGAAAGATACGCTCGGTAAACATCTGCCGCAGCATTTTCCGTTGCGCTTCAGAAACCTCCGCATAAGGAACAATGCGCACGCCATGCTGTGCCAAGCGCCGCAAGACATCGTTGAGGCAGGCCATTTGTTGCTGTAGTAGTTCGCGCAATTGCTTGGAAATTAAGCGCAATTGCATAGCCGGATTTAACCCATCCGGCGAAAGCGTAGACGGGTCAGCTTCCAACTGCTCCTGCAACCCGGACACGCGCACCATGAAAAACTCGTCGAGGTTGGTAGAAAAAATGGCCAGAAATTTCAAGCGTTCGAGCAGCGGTTGCGTTTCGTCCAAGGCTTCTTCCAGGACACGGCGATTGAACTCAATCCAACTTAGCTCACGATTGAGGAAGAGGTTTTCTTCCGGTTCCGGGCGCCGGATTTCTTGCGCCGCGACAGGCGGTGTCACCGGCCTTTCTAATACTTCGACAGTCATAATATCTCAACCTTGGGGGCGCTGACCTCGCTCGCCCACCAATGACCAATAATTACTTCAAGGCCGTCCCCATTCGTCGCCACTTGATGTAACTAAAAAAGTTCGTGCCTTCGGGGTCTTGCGAATTGTACGACCAATACACATAGAGCGGGCGGCCTACGATATACGAGCGCGGCACGGTACCCCAGAAGCGACCGTCCTGACTGTTGTCGCGGCTGTCGCCCATCATAAAGTACTGGCCTTCAGGAATTTTGAACGGCGTCCCCACCGCAAATTTCATGGCGTGATAGTCTTCCGAATCTTCTTGGTGATAGGTTTTGTAGGTCGCGCCCGGCGGCAGCGTCTCTTCGTTGATGACTGGCAACGCGGAGAGTAGTTGCGCGTTGCCCGGAATATCAACTGTAACTTTCTGCTCGGGCAATTCCTTGCCATTGATGTAGACCTTACGATCTTTGACCAGGATTTCGTCGCCGGGCAAGCCAATACAACGCTTGATGTAATTGACCGTTGGCATGATCGGATATTTGAACACGACGATGTCGCCGCGCTGGATTTCGCGCTGTGGCAGGAGTGCGCTCAAGAACGGCGTCGGTTTGCCATAAAGAAATTTGTTGACGAAAAACTGATCGCCGATGTTGATGGTGTTCTGCATCGAGCCAGTCGGCACGTTCATCGCCTGAAAAATAAACGTCATTAGAAACAGCACCTGCACGCCTGTCACCAAAATCATTTCAGCGTATTCGCGGATGATGGATTTGGGCGGGCCAGCTTGGGTAATAATTTGTTCTTCTGCCATAGTTAAGTAGTCGCTAGTTTTCTGTAAATAGATTTCAATTGGGAACCCAGACGGAAGGAACAAGGTACTGCACGGCTGATATTCGCGTCAATCGGCTTTTGTTGTTTCCGGCAAACTGGCAGTTTGCGTAACATTCGCTATAATTCCCGCGTTATGAAAACAACGATTGGTTTGATTCAAATGACTTGCACTGCAGACCCGCACGAAAACGTGGCGAAGTGTCTGGCGAAGATTGAAGCCGCCGCGCAGCAGGGTGCCAAGATTATCTGCACGCAAGAGCTTTTTACCTCGCTCTATTTTTGCCAAACTGAAAATCACGAGCATTTCAAATTGGCCGAGCCAATTCCCGGCCCGACGACGGAAGCGTTATGTGCCGTTGCGGCCAAACACGAAGTCGTCATCGTCGCCTCGTTATTCGAGCGACGCGCGCCGGGCTTATATCACAACACGGCAGTCGTAATTGATGCGGATGGCAAACTGCTGGGCAAGTACCGCAAAATGCATATCCCCGACGATCCGCTGTTTTACGAGAAGTTTTATTTCACGCCCGGCGATTTGGGCTTTAAGTCCTTTGACACGCGCTATGGCAAAATCGGCGTGCTGATTTGTTGGGATCAATGGTATCCCGAAGGCGCGCGGCTGACGGCGCTGAGCGGCGCGCAAATCCTGTTTTATCCGACCGCGATTGGCTGGCAGCCGGATGAGTTTGAAGAGTATGGCGAACGCCAGCATTCCTCGTGGGAAACGATTCAACGCAGCCACGCGATTGCCAATGGGGTATACGTGGCAGCAATCAATCGCGTCGGCCATGAACCTACACCTGCTGAACATGCGGGTAAAGGCATTCAGTTTTGGGGGCAAAGCTTTTTGGCTGATCCGTCGGGGCAAATCCTGACGAAAGGCGATGTACATAGGGAAGAAATTCTGATTGCGGAAGTAGACTTCGACAAGTTGGATGTGCAACGCACGCACTGGCCGTTTTTGCGCGACCGCCGCATTGATGCGTATGGCGAGATTACGAAACGGATGATTGACTGAGGCCTTTTGCCTTTTGCTCTCTCTTCGATTTTGAAGCAAATGAACCAATCTACACAACCCCCCCGCGCTCTTGGCTATCGAATGCCTGCTGAGTGGGAACCGCACGAAGCGACGTGGCTTTCGTGGCCGCACAAAGAAGCAAGCTGGCCCGGCAAGTTCGAGCCAGTACCCGCCATCTTTGCCGAACTGACCAAACGCTTAACCGAATCGGAACGGGTTCGCATCAATGTCGCGGATGAAGATTTTGCCGAACGCGTACGCGTCGAATTGCGTAAAGCCGCAGTTACTCTCAGCCGCGTGACGTTTCATTTCCATCCAACCAACGACGCATGGTGCCGCGATCACGGGCCGATTTATGTGACGCGCACCGTCCATAACAAGCGCGAACGTGCGATCAATGATTGGGGGTACAACGCGTGGGGCAACAAATATCCGCCATACGATTTGGACGATGTGGTACCGACGCGTATCGCGCACGAGTGCAACGAAACGCTATTCACACCAGGCATCGTGATGGAAGGCGGCTCGCTGGATGTCAACGGCAAAGGCAGCTTGCTAACAACTGAATCCTGTTTGCTGAATCCCAATCGCAACCCGCACTTAACGAAAGAGCAAATTGAACGATACCTACGCGATTATCTGGGCGTGACGAATATTTTGTGGCTGGGCGATGGCATCGTCGGCGATGACACGGATGGTCACATTGATGACCTGACGCGCTTCACTTCCGCCGATACCATCGTGACTGTCATTGAAGAAGACCGAAGCGACGAAAACTATGCCCCGCTCAAAGAAAATTACGAACGGTTGCAAACGATGAAGGATCAAGACGGCAATCCATTTCGCATTGTTACGCTGCCCATGCCGGGTGCAATCTATTACGAGGAACAGCGTTTGCCTGCAAGTTACGCGAATTTTTATATTGCCAACACGTCCGTTTTAGTGCCGACGTACCGTCACGCAAACGATGCACGTGCGCTAGCAATATTGCAGGAGTTATTTCCCCAGCGCCAGGTGATAGGTATTGATTGTACCGATTTGATTTGGGGATTGGGTGCCCTTCACTGCGTGACACAACAGCAACCCGCTATTTGACTATTCGCCAACCGCTTCCCCCATTTATACCGATTGAACTTTACGGCTGAGCCAGTCTCCCGCCAGCAATCAGCGAGGTGAATCAGTGGCGATCAAGGAAAAAAGAATGGATCAGGAAAACATAATTCGGACTCTTCCGACCGCCCATGATTCTATGCCTCGCACAATCTTTGGGCGTTGGCTCTTTCGTGGTGGCAGCCTGGATGCACAGCACGCCGATCATAAAACGCATCCCTGGTATTTGGTGCTTTGGCTGACCGGCGTCGATTATTTTTCAACACTTGGCTATCAGCCAGGGATTGCTTTGCTTGCTGCCGGAGCGATTTCGCCGCTGGCGACAATCCTGCTCGTGATTGTGACCTTGCTCTGTGCGCTGCCGGTGTATGCACAGGTTGCCTCGCGTTCTTATGCTGGACAGGGCTCAATTGCGATGCTTGAAAATTTGCTGACAGGTTGGAAAAGCAAGTTGTTCGTGCTCGTGTTGATTGGATTTGCCGCGACGGACTTTGTGATTACCATGACGCTTTCAGCCGCAGATGCAGCGCAACACGCCATTGAAAACCCGCTGTTGCATCATTACCTCGAAGGCCATCAGGTCAGCATTACAATAGGATTATTAGCCCTGCTTGCCATTGTGTTTATTAAGGGCTTTGCTGAAGCCCTGGGGCTGGCAGCGGCGATTGCGATTCCGTATTTATTGCTCAACGCTGTGGTCTTAGTGCGTGGATTCATCGAAATTTTTAGCCATCCCGATTTGCTGTCGAACTGGCAAAGCATGATGTGGGGCAATCCAAGAGTCAGCGGCAGTTTGCCTGCGTTGTTGGCTGTCACGGCGTTTACTTTTCCCAAACTGGCACTGGGCTTGAGCGGATTTGAAACAGGCGTTTCTGTGATGCCGCTGGTTTCAGGCGGTGCTAATGACGATGGTTATGAAGGGCACTTGGAAGAAGCCGGAAAAGCGCCTGTGGGAAGAATTAAAAACACGCGCAAGCTGTTAGCCGCTGCGGCTTTGATTATGAGCGTGTTGTTGATTACATCGAGCTTTGTGACCACCTTACTCATCAATGAAGCGGATTACAAAGAAGGCGGCAAGGCGTCGGGGCGCGCCATCGCATTTCTGGCCCACCAATATCTTGGCAATATTTTCGGCTCCATCTACGACTTCTCGACGATTTTGATTTTGTGGTTCGCGGGCGCGTCCGCGATGGCAGGCTTACTGAATCTGATCCCCCGCTACTTACCGCGTTTTGGCATGGCACCGCGTTGGACAGCATATCGTAGGCCGCTGGTCATTGTCTTGTTTGCTATCAGCGTCATCGTGACCGTGATTTTTAAGGCCAATGTCGAAGCGCAAGGTGGCGCGTATGCGACGGGTGTGTTGGCCTTAATGTTGTCAGCGGCGATTGCGGTCGCGCTGGCCTTGCGAAAGAAATCCGAGGATCCCTTGATTGGGCAGGAGTCCAATAAAATGCTGAGCAATTATTTCTGGGTCGTAGCGGCGGTATTTGCTTTTACCTTCATTGACAACATTATCGAACGGCACGACGGGATCATCATTTCCGCGGTCTTTATTCTGGTTGTAATTACCATTAGCGCGATTAGTCGTTATCAGCGGGCAACCGAATTACGAGTCGCACAGTTTGAATTTACCGACGATGCGTCTAAAGAAGTCTGGAAACAAATCGTCAATAAAAAGGTCAATCTGGTGCCGCTCCGCACGTCAACGCCAGAACATCGCGCATTAAAGGAAAAAGAAATTCGCAAGCATTATAACGTGCAAGGCCCGCTGGCCTTTGTCCATGTGACGTTTATGGATAATCGTAGTGAATTCTTAGCGCCGTTGAAAGTACGCGTTTTCCGCGAGAATGATGACTTTGTGATCGAAGTTCATGGTGCCATTGCGATTGCCAACACCATTGCTTTCATTAGCGAATTGATTGATCCGATTAGCATTTTCGTAGGTCTCACACGCCTTAATTTAATGTCTCAATCCGTCAAATATTTGCTCTTTGGCGAAGGCGAAACCGGGATGATGATTTACAAGATTCTGCTGCGCTATTGGGATTGGACGCCGGAAGACGATGTGCGTCCGATGATTTTCCTGATGAGCGAATAACCAGTATTTTGGGTTATAGCCGAAGAGAGCATTACGTCCTTTTCGTTCTGAAAATGAAGAGCAAACTTTCCAGTTTGCTCTTCATTCTTACTGGTGCTTTTCTTCAGTGGCAGTCGTAGCCACGTTTTGCTGTGCGGCAAGCGTTTCTTTCTGTTTGGCTTCTTTGTAGAAATCGAAGATGTAATCTTTCATTGCTTGATGTCCCCAAGCGGTATAGAAATCATATTGCTTCATCTCTGCATAGGAACGAGCCATATCCCAGCCATCTACTGTAATGCGATATGCCGCAGTCATGACGCCTGTACGATGACGCCCCCCAGCGCAATGCACGTAAATAGGCCAATTCGTTGGATTATTGGCGATCTCCAGGAACTTTTGTGCAGTATTTGCTTGCGGATATTTTTTGTCATTCATAGGAAAGTTAATGTACTGTAAACCACTGCTCTCCGCACTCGACTTTGCAAACTCCTTAACATCCTGACGCAGATCAATAACTGTTTTGATTCCAAGCTTGGCAAGTTGTCTATATTCTTCTTGTGTGGGTTGTGCGCCACGATAATAGTGATCATTCACTTTACCAAAATTCTCTATGCTAACTGGATAGGCAGAATTGGTCTCGGTCTTATGCTTAGAATCTGCGATGACAGAGAAGGATGTAGATAGTGTTAGCAGTGTTACCAATGACAATCCGTTAAATTTTTTGAGCCAGGCATTTTTAGTTGCGATCATATTATGTATTCCCTTTAAAGCTAGAAGAGTTAAAAATCAGGGGGCTTAAATATGTCTTTTCAATCCCGAAAAGAGTTTTAGTGAGAATCGCTATTTTGTAATGGGGACCATCTCACTGCTTATCAGATGTCCCACCTTTTGCAAAAGCTGTCTAAAAGGCAAAATTTTTACTGTACGTTATATAAACTCATTCCGCATTTTTCATCTCTTGAACAGCTTCTGCAACGGTTTCTTTAATTACATCCTGAACCGCATCACGGACAGCTTCCATCACTGCGCCTTTAATCACGCGCTCAACCCCATTTTGTTCCGCCACGGTATCCAGGGTTTCTGAGACCGCTCCTGCCGCTGCTTCTTGTACTAAGGGAACTAGGGCTGGAAGGTCATTAGCCAGCGTTTTTACGGCCTTTTTCGCAGCTTTGGCGGCAGTTATTAAACTGGCTCCTTTCAGCTTTGACGTTGTGGTTTCATTGCCGACCCAATCAGATTCAAAGGTTTTAATTAACCTCTTTACAATTTTCGCTTCAGTAATGATTAGGCCAACCTCGCGTCGCGCATCTAATTCTGCCTTTCGCAGGCTCTGACTGCCGAGAAACGCTTGTTGGCCATCGCGAATAATTGTGCGGGTATGAAGTCGCATTCCATCCAATTTCCTCGTCTCTAATCCTGCTCCGATTTTTCCGGTACTCCCGATGACTTTAATCTCCACTCCTGCTTTGGCGCGGTTTTTCAGGATGCCGATCATCTCGCGGTCGCTTAGCTGGTTATCATAGATCAGCAATTGTTTTTTCGCGCCTTTGAGAAAGGCGGCAAGCTGCTTGCGAGCATTGAGCGGGCTGACAATAAAATGATCCAATCCCGGCGCGTAAGGCTGACGTGTGGCATCTGCCTCGAATAACTTTACGGCTTCTTCGACAACTGGCGGATCTTCAGTGATCACACCAAAACTACGACTGTAATCAATATCAAGTGTGGTGTAATTGAAGGCCAAAACATAAAGCATGCGGCGATCAATAATCATCAATTTGTTGTGATAACGAATTAGGTCATCCGCCGTGCGGGCAACAGTTATGCCACCCTCTAATAAACCCATTTCCAATTTTCGCAGCCTTCGTTCTCCATCACGGCTGGTATAAGCTACCAACGCTTTAACAGCTACCCCGCGCCCAACAGCGGCTTTGAGCGATATTTCCAACTCTTTCTTGTCTAAACGGAAAATCACGATCTCGATACTTTTTTTCGCACTCCGAATACCGGAAAGCAAAGCGTCAATTCCATCTCCTGGTTGAATTAGAAGTTTCATGATTTTTCCTTACAATACACTGAAAAAGATGTAATCGGATTGATTGTCTAGATACAGCACAAGCATAAACGTCGGAATTTCTTTTTTGCAATTCTCAGGCCGCAACTGTTTGGCTCGAATACACCAACAAAGAATGACCTCGTAAGCAGAAAAGAAATTACTTTTGTTCTCTGACCATACAGCCTCTGTACGGTTTTACTGCGGTGGTTTTCTGGTGTGAAGAAAGTGTAGCTGTTTTTATGTATCAGCAAGCAGTTCACGGACTATTTCAGAAGGATTTTCTGCTGGCATTTCTTTTGCATTGATCGCTCAACAGAGTGAAAGATTCTATTAGTTTCTGTTTTATGAAAAGGAGAGCCTTGATGCACACCGCAAGAATCACCCTAGGTCTATTTGTCCTTGCCTTTACCCTGGTTCCAACTGCGCCAGCGCAATTAAATCGGCTTACAGCCCGTTCCACGGCTCCTTTGTCTGTTGGTGCTTTGTGGCGTGAGCCAGTTAACATCGCCAGTCGAAATTTATTTTATGGTGCCGGAGGTGAGAAGCATAAGCCCGGTAACAGGCTTACTTTTGTTAAGGAAGATAAAGGCGGATCAAATCCAAAATTTGTAGTAAAGGACGAAAATGGAGTGAATTGGAAAGTGAAACTAGGCCCGGAAGCACAATCTGAAACGGCTGCTACAAGGCTGCTTTGGGCGGTCGGGTACTTTACAGATGAAAACTATTACCTGCCTGAATTACAAGTTAGCGGGCTGAAAAAACTCGCGCGAGGTCAATCGTATATTTTACCTAATGGGAAAATGAAGGGAGCCAGATTGGAGCGCGACTATGAAAATACGCAAAGCTCATCGTGGAGTTGGTCAGATAATCCTTTTGTGCGTTCACGAGAACTCAATGGCCTGAAAGTGATGATGGCATTAATTAATAACTGGGACCTAAAGACAGAAAATAACAAGATCGTAGTACAGAATGGGCGTGAAGCTCGTTATCTTGTTAGTGATCTCGGTGCAACCTTTGGCAAGACGGGTGATCACTTGGTGCGTTCTCGCAATAATATTCCTGATTTTCTGGCCTCAAAGTTTATCAAAAAGGTGGATGAAGAAGAGGTTGATTTCGTGATGAATAGTCGCCCGCATCCGATTTTGATCTTTAATCTTCCCTATTATGTTCAGCGCACACGGATGGAAAAAGTTGTCCATAATATTCCACGCACCGATGCGAAATGGATTGGCTCTATTCTAGCTAAGTTATCAAACAAGCAGCTTGCTGATGCCTTTCGGGCGGCGGGCTACAATTCGCAGGAAGTAAGCTTGCTGGCCGGTAAAATCAAGGCGCGCATCGCAGAACTAAACCGGTTAGGCTCTTAGGCAATCACCAATAGTTTGTTTTAGGGTAAGAGGCGCAACCAATTCTTATGTTGCGCCTCTTTTGTCTGGCACTGAAAGAAACTGAAAGTTCGAGTGCTATTAGTCTCACCAGCAAACCTACTATAGAGATCAAGAAAATGATTTTCCGATCAGAACCCCAGAGGGGTCATACAAGACGCCGCACTGCGCTTGCACACAGTCCGCGCCCGCGTGTTGATTGGTCTGCACCGTATAGTGCGCGCGCGTCTGCGCGCGTGTCGGGCACGGTCAAATAAGTGCCGTCGGTCGCCAACAAGCGATGCCCGCGCCAGCGCTGCACTTGCTCGTCGGCCTCATAAAGTTGATAAAAGCCCGCGCGCAAACTGCGCTGCAGAGACGTAAACACTTCGGGTTTGAGCTTCTGCCGCGCGTGCGAGTAAGCGCTCGGCGTCGGGACGCCAAAGACGTCACCGAGCGCGTGAAAGACTTTATTGAGCGCATTCTGGAAAGACAATTTATGACCTCGCAAAACCACCAGACAAAGACGACCAAACCAGAGCAGGCGCAGGCGCGTAAAGTCCTGCGGACGTTGCCGACACGCAGCGATCACGACCGGACATTGCAAACTGGCACGGATTTGCGCCAAGAGCGTTTGTTCTTTTTTTGTTCCATATCTATCTATGTACAGGAGCTTTATCGTTAATTCAATGCCATTGCCCCAGAGGGGTGAGCAGAAATTAGCCTAGGGTTGCACCCTGGGTCTGTTCAGCCACGTTCCCCAGCCCCGGCAGGGGTGACCGACGCCCCTGCCGGGGCTGGGGGGCGATTGGCCTGGTTCCCCGGATTGCATCCGGGGCTAATTTCTAGCCGTCCCTCCGGGACTTTCTGCGGAAATTCGTTTTTCTTAAAGCCATATAATGTGAATCAGGGGTTCAAATAAGTTATTACGCAACAATAGCTTATCCGCGCGAAAAATCACGGGCACCAAAACGTCGGAGCTATAAGCTTTTTGTTTTCCATACGGATATTGGTTGAACCCCTGATTCACATTTTAGTTAACCTGCACATTTACCCAATTTACTTTTCTTCACTTTCCTGCGTCCGAAACTGAATTTCGTAAAGCTCTGAATAAAGCCCGCCTTGCGCTAGTAATTCTTGATGATTGCCTTGTTCGACAATTTTTCCTTCTTTCAATACAAAGATCACATCAGCACGCCGAATCGTAGCCAAGCGATGTGCAATAACGATAGATGTTTTGTTTTCCATCAAGCGGTTTAGCGCGTCAAAGACCAATTCCTCCGAGGCTGCATCCAATCCAGAACTTGGTTCATCAAGGATTAAAATAGGGGAATTCCGAATAATAGCGCGGGCAATAGCAATCCGTTGCCGCTGGCCGCCCGACAGCGTGACGCCACGTTCGCCGACCATTGTGTCATAGCCTTCAGGCATCTTTTCAATAAACTCGTGCGCATTGGCTAATGTTGCGGCTTGGATAATTTCTTCCCGCGATGCTTCGGGTTTGCCATAAGCGATGTTTTGCCAAATCGTTGCATGAAAGAGCAGCGTTTCTTGTAGCACAAAACTGATTTGCTGCCGTAACGACCGTTGCTTGAAGCGCCGTACATCAGTGCCATCAATCAGCACCTTGCCTGCCTTGGGGTCGTAGAAGCGTGGAATCAAGCTGATGATCGTGGTTTTGCCTGTACCAGTCGGGCCAACAAAGGCTGCGACTTGCCCTGGCTGAATCGAGAAACTCACATCGTTCAGAATCACCTGGTCATCATTGTAGCCAAATTTGACGTGATCAAACTCAATGCCGCCCTTTAATGGTGGAGCCTTGCGCGCATGAGGCAGGTCGCGCACCTGGCCTTCTGTATCCAGCACCTCCTGAATGCGCTCAAAGCCGACGGCTGCTTTGGAATAGGTATCCGCCAACTTCGATAGATCGCGCATTGGCTTATAGAGCTTGCCCAAATATAGGAAGAAGACAACTAATACGCCAGAACTGATTTGACCTGATAAAACAAGCCGCGCTCCATACCACAACACCACACAGGTGCCTGCCGCCATAATGATTTCAACGATAGGCGTTAACTTGGCTTTCAAACTCCGGGCTTTGAGCGCTGTTTCGACGCTTTCTATGCTTTCCTGCTCGAAGCGTTTTTGTTCGTAGTCTTCCCGCGCGAAGGCCTTTACTACGCGCATGGACGAAAGCACTTCTTCGACAAGCGAAACAACCTGGCTTTCTTTCTTGCGTACATCATGCGAGGCTTTTTTGATACGGTGTGTAAAGGAAAAGACGACAATGAACAGTACTGGGGCGACAGTAAGGGCCATCAACGTGAATTTCCAATTTAGATAAAACATCACGCTGATCATGCCCACCAGCGTTAGAATATTGATTAGTCCATCAAGCAAGGCCGAAGTAATAAAGCTCTGGATTGAATCAATATCGCTCGTGACGCGGCTGATCAAATCGCCGGTGCGTTTTTGATCGTGAAACGACAAAGACAAACGCTGAATGTGGTAATACAGGGTGCGTCGCATATCGTGCATGACCCACTGACCAACAGTGGTAGTCAGATACTTTTCAAAGTACGAACTAATCGCACCGACAATGGCGATTAACACAACCAACAAGATCGTGAAATTGAGAAAAGCATATTTACCCTGCCCAAACGTTGCTTGCACAATCGAGGTCAGCCATTCCGGTGCCCGCTTTGAACCCAATACATAATCCAACAGCATTTTCAGTGGCCACGGCTCCAGCACATCTGCGACTCCTGCCCCCGCGATGGCAATTAGCGTGAGTGACAGGGTTTTCCAATGCGGTTGTAAGAGGTGGAAAACCGTAAACGGGCGTGATGTTCTAAGTTTTTCCTGAACTTGGCGTTCGGTTGTCAGCGGAATAATTTCGGTAGTGACACTGCTATCTGAATCCATTTGGGGTGCTCCTTGTAGTTGATACTTAAGTACCTCTAGCAATCTCTATGCCTACATTTTCAAGTCAAAGTCCATCATATTGAGGAGCCGTCTGTATCGGATTCAGTACAGGCAGGCCATCATAGAGCTGTTAACAACTCTATGATGGCCTGCCGCCCAGAGAGTGCAGGCAAGACACCTTCGCTTCCTGGGCGACGCGTTTGGTCGAGGGAATTGCTATTGCTTAACAAACTCTACAGCGATTGATTCGCCATCATATTTGGAAGGCGCATCAGTTTTACTACAGTAAATCACGCGTACCGGTCTGACGGGGGTAAACTCTTTGCATTCGATAGCCTCCCCCCCACTCATCGTAAATGTAAAGAATTCCAAACGGTCGGGCTGACTGGTATGAAACACGGGCTTTTGCGTGCCGATGGTCACGTACAATATGGTGCCTTGAGGGGAACACTACAAGCTTTGTGAGCTTCTTGTTCTCCCTCTAGCACGCCGCTCGCAACCAGGGCGCAGGCACAGACGCAGGTGGCGATCTATAGGCAATTGCCGCAGGCAAAGTCAACGAAGAAGTGGGAACCACTCGTGCAATCTTGACGTACCGAATAGGGGAAAGCATCATTCTCAACAGCAACTGATAACCGAGACACAACGCTATGAATATAAACTGGAAAGTTGCCGCCACGGAATCACCCGTCATCTTCTATCGCACCACCGAATGGAACGGCCTCAAACTTATCCATTGGCGTGTTAACGCCGGCGAATTGGTCGAAACCGTTTTTGACGAGCACGAAATTAGTTTGTCTGTGACAGGCAATTTTACGACCACCAAGCAAACGGCCACGGGTACGCGTTGTGTGACGCAGCGCGCGCCGGGCAATATGTGCTTAGTGCCTTCCGGTCAGCCGGTTTCAATTGATTGGGGCAATGAAGCTGAATGCATTACGATTGCGCTTGAACCCGCTTTGGTCGTGCGTGCGGCAGCGGAATCCGCGTATGGCGGACAGATCGAACTGAAGGAAGTCTACGACGAAAACGATCCGCTGATTTGGCAAATCGGTTTAGCCTTGCTGGCCGAATCCGAAGCGCAGGAACCTGTCGGACGCCTCTATGCGGAATCGCTCACCAACACCCTGGCCTTTCATCTGCTCCGGCATTACAACGTCGGCAAGAATCAACTCTCATCCTCTGTGGGTGGCTTAACAGGGCGCAAATTGCGGCTGGCCACCGAGTTCATTCACGCGAATTTAGCCGAAGACGTAACGCTGGCCGAAATCGCCGATACCGTTGATTTAAGCCCCTATCACTTCGCCCGCGCTTTCAAACGCACGACCGGGCTAACACCACAACAATACCTGATGCAACGCCGCATTGAACGTGCCAAGAATTTACTGGCCAAAGATGACCTGCCGATTGTCGAAGTCAGCGCCCAAGTCGGCTTCAAAAACCAAAGCCATTTCACGACATTCTTCCGTCGCTACACGGCGATGACGCCGAAGGTTTGGCGCGATGCCAACTTTGCTTGAGGCGGCTGATAGGGATGAACCTTGCCATTCTCAGGATGGGTTTCAACTTGGGCAACGCGCCTGCTGCTTCGTTCCTGCGGATTGGCGAGCCGATTTTGTGATAGCGAACCCCCCACTCAATATCTCCGATTGGTGGAATGAAAAACTTGCAAACGCTCCGCGCTTTTAATTCGGCAGACCGCCACAGAAGAACGCGAACTTCGCATGATTCTGTTCATCTTCCATCCCTCAAACCTAATAGCAGAGGCGGCGTTGTAAAATACGGACAAGCTGGATAAGATTCGTCACGATGACAGAGAGAACGCATTACAGTCGAGAACCAATCACAGAAGCATTGTTGGAAATTCGTATTCAACCTTCCGTTGAGATCAAAAACGATATACTCCACCAGGCGTTTGCCGTTATTGGCGAACAATATCCAGAGCAGCCTAATCTGGTTGGCATTCAAAGCAAGGTTACTGTGGGAGATCAGATGGGCATTTCCGCTAATCAAGTACCGCTTGGCATTGCTTGTTTCACCGCTGATAAAAAACAAAAGATGGAAGCGCGGCCAGAGGGATTTATGTTTAGTCGGTTGGCACCTTATACAGGCTGGGAAATATTTCTTGCAGAAGCTCGTCGGTTATGGGAAATTTACCGCGCCATCGCTCAGCCCAAAGCGATTCAACAAGTAGGTGTTCGATATATTAACCGATTAGATTTTACACGTGGAATTTTTATAGATGATTACTTGCAGCTTTTACCTGCTTTGCCTGATCAACTCCAAAATGGAATGGAAGGGTTCTTCATCCAAACGCAAATTCGTGAAGATGAATTGAAAGCAACGATTGTCTTGAATGAGGCATCCGTACCCGCGCCAAATGAAAATACGGTTTCATTCTTACTTGATATTGGAATTTTTCGTAATGTTGAGTTAGCGAATGATGAAGAGTTTTTGTGGGGACTATTTGAGAAGTTTCGTGAAAGTAAGAATCGCACTTTCGAGTCACTAATCACGGATAGGACAAGGGAGTTACTACAAAATGCCAATAACCATTGATTACGTACAACCACCAGCCATCGTCAGACGACACAAGGAGTCAATGGGACCGCAAGCGCAAGGTGAGTTCGGTACCTGGCTGGATGACTGTATGGCTAAAATTTCAGACCAGTTGGATGCAAGCCGTGAATGGCAAGGTGTGCGCGATGCGAGTGTAGGTCTTAGCGCTGATGATGATAATGAGATCCCCGATGTGTTCAGTTTGAACCGTGTGCCACCGAAGCGCACCTATATAGCACGAGCTAAATTTCACCCTGTTGGGCGTGGGAAACCAATGCCTTACAAACTGGATGATGCGGAATAGCACGAAAGGGATTTAGGCTCATGGAATCCTTTTGGTCGAACGTGACAGGCGCGACTCTATGGCAGGGAGACTATCTTCTTAATTGCCCGGTTCCTGCTTTAACTGAAATTCCTAATGATACTGAGGCGCAATCTTTTCCAGTTTCAGTATACGATCTGATTGTGATGACACAAAGCTGTGATCTGGAAAATGGGAAAGCGGCGTTTGTTGCATTATGCCCGATTTATACGCTAGCAGAGTTTGAAGAAGCCAATCCGTCGTTTTCTCGAAAGGGGGAATGGGAAAATGTACGGAAGGGGCGAATCGAAGGGTTACACCTGCTCGGCTCGCTGCGTGATCTGACCAATAATCGAGAATCCCTGGTCGTTGATTTTCGAGAAATCTACAGCTTGCCTTTCGACTTTCTCAGCCAACATGCAGAACAACAAGGCGAACGTTGGCGCTTGAATTCCCCGTTTCTTGAACACTTTTCGCAAGCCTTTGCCCGCTTTTTTATGCGCGTTGGATTGCCTTCCGCCATTCCCCCGTTCAAATAAACCATATTGTACCCGACAGCTAAAGTCTTAGGCTCGGCTATAAATCGCAAATCCGAATCTGCCTTTACTGCACCAAGCCTATCTGCAAGTTCATTGCTGGCTGCGTGATGGGGTAAAAGTGGAGTATCAAGAGAACGGCGAGATGGTTGGCAATTTTGTGCGGCTGATAGCGAAGCGGATTTTGCGGAAGTATAAATATCTACCTGATTTCGAAAAACGGGCCGTAGCACTGGTTTTGCAGCAAGCGGAAACTCCCTCTGAAGCTTGGGTGCTATCCAACAGCTTCTGAAAAATAACTTTCCTGATTAATAGCTATTTTGATTCTTGTTGTTGCTATTCTTATCGGGGTAGCTATACAAACAAACGTGGAGTCATAGCTTTTTGAAAAAAAGTCCGGGGATTTGGGACAATCAGGGGTGTGAAACCAGAAAATAGATTGCCCCTCGCCCCGGCACAAGCATTTTGCCCCAACGCTGACTGTCCTGCCAAAGGCCAGGTCGGGCAAGGCAACATCGGTGTGCATTCTCAACAGGAACAACGCTTCATTTGCCCTGTCTGTCATAAGACGTTCAGTGCAAGCAAAGGCACCGTCTTTTATCGCTTGCAAAAGGAGACCGCGCTCGTCACGCAAGTCGTCACGCTGCTGGCGCACGGTTGTCCGGTGCAAGCCATTGTGGCCGCTTTCGCCCTGGACGAACGCACGGTGCGAACCTGGCTGGCCAAGGCCGGGGCGCATTGTCAGAGCGTCCACGAGCAGTTGGTCGAGCAGCCGCAGGACCTGGGACAGGTGCCGTGCGATGAAATCCGTGTCAAAGCCCAACGTGGCGTGCTGTGGTTAGCGATGGCCCTGTGCGTGCAGACCCGCTTGTGGCTCGGGGCCGAAGTCAGTGCGCAGCGCGACGGCAAGCTAATTGAACGTCTGATCCAACGCGTCAAACGCGGCGCCTCGGCATTGGGCGGGCCGCTGCTCTTCTGTATGGATGGGCTGGCGAGCTATCCGACCACGATCAAACGCGTCTTCCGCGCGAAGGTGGCGCGGCACGGGGAGCGCGGGCGCTGTCAGATGGTCGAATGGCCCCGCCTGCACCTGGCGCAGGTCGTCAAGCAGTACGAAGGGCATCGCGTGGTAGGCGTCGCCCGCCGTATTTATCAAGGGGCGCGGGAAGTGATCGCGGCGGTGATTTTGGCCACGCAAGGTGCCGGTGACATCAATAGCGCGTATATCGAACGGCTCAACGGCACGTTTCGCGCGTGCCTGAGCAGCCTGGCGCGGCGCACGCGGGCCCGCACGCGGACGAGCGCGCGCTTGCGGGCGGGGACTTGGGTGGTCGGGACGATCTACAATTTTTGCACCGAACACGAGAGCCTGCGCCTGCCGGGGTTGATCGGCGGTCGCAAGTGGCTGGGTCGGACACCAGCCATGGCCGCCAGCCTGACGACCCATTGTTGGAGTGTCAAAGAACTGTTGTACTACCACGTCCCGCCCCCGCGCTGGCGTCCGCCCAAGCGGCGCGGACGGATTTCAGCCGCGTTGCAGGAGGTCATTAATAGATGGGGATAAGCTCCACGGTTGTTTGTTGTGCTACCAGCGACAATGGCTTGGACATTTTTGAGACCTTACTTCAGCGACAATGGTGGCGGCGCTTTAGCTGTGGACAGCTAAAGCGCCGCCATCATTGTCAAAGGTATTTTTAGCCCACAGTCGGTGGCGTGATTGAGCCGCTCAATATTTTTATCTGGGAATAAGCAAACAACTGCAACAACCGCAAGCTCGCGTAAAAGTGCGCAAGCCGTCGAAAGACGGAAAATATCTTTTTGCCTATCATTCTCTTCGTCAAACCAGTCACTAACCTGGGCGTTTAGTGTACAAGCCCTGGCCTGGCTTTTCCTGGCATTTCGCCAAGGCCAAGCGGGGCTTGATCCAAACGCCTTTTCCGAGGAGGTACTATGTCAACATTCCGAACTATCGCTTTTGCTTTTCTAGTTTCCTTGCTTAGCTTCAGCTCTGTCCGCGCGGATGAAAGCCGAGACGCCCTGGCGCAGGGGACGGACTTTTTCACACGCGGGCAATATGAAATGGCGATCACGCAATACCGCGTCGCGTTAAGTTGGCCGGGCGATCATCTCGCCCGGGCGCATTACAACATCGGTGTGTGTCACTATCAGTTAGGGCGCAAGCGCGAGGCGGTCGCTGAATATCGTGCGGCGCTCAAGGCGGCAGAAGGAAAGTATGCGAAAGCTGCTTTTGCGCTAGGCGTCGCCTTGAAGGATTTAGGCGAGTTTTCCGCCGCAAAACTTGCCTTTGCGCAAGTCGTAGAACTTTCCCAGGCGCGCGATGCCGAAGCCTTGTTTCAACTGGCGCTCTTGCAGGCAAATGAAGGCGATCACGCGGCTGCCGTAAAGCATTTGCGCCAGGCGATCAGGCAAGCCCCGAACAATTTCCCCGGCGGCCATAACAATCTGGGCGTGTTGTTGGTGTTACGTGGTCGCTATGATGACGCGATGCAGGAATTTACTGTGGCACTCAAGCAATCGAAGGGGCGCTCAAACGAAGCGGCGGCCAATCTGAAACTCTGCCGCACACTGGTGCAATCTTTTTCGAACCGTTTGCTGGCGAGTCTGCAAACTACTCATCAAGCACAATGAGAAAGGAAGAGTCGAATGGAAGCAAAACCCCAGGATGTGATGGCCATACTTAAATTGTATGAACTGCGCCGCGACGAAAAGATGCGGGCGGCCCGTGCCTGGTACTTTACCGAATTTCAGCCGGAAAGCGCGGCGGACATCGTCAAGATAATGCTGAGTGGACAAGCGGAAAGCGCCTATTATCGAATGGTTACGTCCTATTGGGATATGGCTACGTCACTGGTGAACAACGGCGGCATGGATGAGAAAATGTTTTCTGATGCCAACAGCGAATACATGGGCGTGTTTTCCAAACTCGAACCCTTCATCGCTGAACTGCGCGAAATGTTTGGCGAAGCAAACTACCTGACACATGTAGAAACGCTGGTCTATAAAAACCCGAATGCCAAACAAATTCTGGCCAGTCGGCGCGCGCTCTTTGCACGCTGGGCGAAGAAACCTGGTCAGGAAAACTAAAGCCTGCTGAAAACACAGTAGCGATTTAAGGTGACATCAATCACGGTGTCACCTTTTGTGTTTTTGCGCTCTAGCCTATAATGCGCTGCGTTATTCATCACGCAAGTTGTCGCGCCAATGTCCTTCACGGTTAGCAGGAATTATTGATGTACGTTCCGTCACATTTTGCCGAAACACGGATAGAAGTTCTCCACCAATTGATGCGCGCGCATCCATTGGCGACGCTGGTGACGCTTACTTCTGAAGGGCTGAACGCGAACCATATTCCTATGTTGCTTGATCCCGACCCCGCGCCTTTGGGCAAGTTGCGCGGTCATGTCGCGCGAACCAATAATCTGTGGCGCGATTTTTCTCCTACGGTTGAAGCCTTAGCGATTTTCCAAGGGACGGAAGCGTACATCACGCCGTCGTGGTATCAGACGAAGCAGGAAACAGGCAAAGTCGTTCCAACTTGGAACTACGCCGTTGTCCACGCTTACGGGACAATCCGCGTGATCGAAGAGCAAGCGTGGTTACGCGATTTGGTGGAGCGACTGACAGATGAGCACGAGGCGAAAAAGGCTGATCCTTGGCAAGTAGCAGATGCGCCGCGCGATTATGTGGACGCTCTTCTGCCAGCAATTGTTGGGATCGAATTTAATATCACGCGATTGCAGGGCAAATGGAAAATGAGCCAGAATCAAAACGCGGCAAACCGGGCAGGTGTTATCAACGGTTTGCGTAATATGGATGACGAGCAGGCACACACAATGGCAGACTTGATTCTGCCATAAAGCAACGCGGTAATTTTCACTCCTGCCTGAACACAAATTCTAACAGCGGTACTTAATTTAGGAGCTACTTTGCATGGCCGAAAAAGAAGAACTGACCTCACAAGAGTGGGAGCGCATAGCCGCCAGCGACGACTTCAAAATGCTGATTGTAACCAAGCGCAAATTCATTCTCCCCGCCGTCATTTTTTTTATCGTGTATTACTTTGCCTTGCCCGTGCTGGTGGGATACGCGCCCAAATTGATGGAGACAAGAATCTTCGGTGTCGTCAATCTGGCATATCTGTTCGCACTCTCGCAATTTTTTATGGCGTGGATTCTGGCAGCAGTTTATGTGAAGAAAGCCGGAAATTTTGATGCGCTGGCGCAGAAGATAATCAACAAACTAAAGAAGTAATCAGGAGAAAGAATGTCCGCAGCACTTTTGATGTTTTTGTTTTTCATCGCCATCACACTGGGGATTACCTATTGGGCGGCGAAACGCTCGACCGGATCAAATGCGTACTTTGCCGCTGGGCGCTCAATCACAGGCTGGCAAAATGGCCTGGCCGTCGCGGGCGATTATATGAGCGCGGCGTCGTTTTTAGGCATTGCGGGGCTGATCGCATTTTCCGGCTACGATGGATTTATGTATTCGGTGGGCTGGCTCGTGGCATATTTGACCGTGCTGTTAGTCGTCGCCGAGCCGCTACGCAATGCGGGCAAATATACGATGGCGGATGTGCTGGCGTATCGGTTAAGCCCGCGTCCGGTGCGGGCGATGGGCGCGCTGAGCACCTTGACGGTCAGCACGTTTTATATGATTGCGCAGATGGTCGGCGCGGGCGCGCTGGTGTCGCTGTTGCTTAAGGATTCCGGCATCAACTTTCAGACGGCAGTGCTGGGCGTCGGCATTCTGATGATTGTCTATGTTGTGTTCGGCGGCATGCTGGCGACAACGTGGGTGCAAATTATCAAAGCCGTGTTGTTGATGAGCGGTACGATTTTGCTGAGCTTTTTGGTGCTAAAACATTTCCATTTTAGCTTCGGCGAATTCTTCAATGCCGTGGCGAACGTGCAATATCATGATGCGGCGGGCAATTTGGTCACGCAGAATTTTTTGACACCAGGGCTGAAATACAAACCACCCTATGGCGCGCTGGATTTGATTTCGTTGGGGATGGCCTTGATTTTCGGCACGGCTGGCTTGCCGCATATTTTGATTCGCTTTTATACCGTGCCGGATGCCAAGACAGCACGCATTAGCGTCGTGTGGGCAATGGCGATCATTGGCCTGTTTTATATCCTGACGACGTTTCTCGGTTTCGGCGCTGCGACGATTGTGGGGCGCGATTTTATTGTGCTCAACGGTGGCACAAATATGAGTGCGCCATTATTGGCCAAAGTAATCGCGGGCGATGTGTTCTTTGCCTTTATTTCTGCGATTGCGTTCGCGACAATTCTGGCAGTGGTGGCGGGATTGACGATTTCGGCATCTACTTCATTTGCGCATGATTTCTGGACAAACGTTTTGAAGCATGGCAAGGAAACGACCGCCCGCGAAGAAGTCCGCGTCGCGCAAATTACGGCGTTCGTCGTTGGCGGGATTTCGATGGCGATAGCAATTACGCTTGGCCCAACAGCAAACGTTGCTTTCTTGGTTGCGCTCGCTTTTGCTGTTGCCGCATCTGCGAATTTGCCGGTGATTGTGCTGTCGCTGTTCTGGAAGCGGTTCAATACGAAAGGCGCGGTGGCAGGCTTAGCGACAGGTTTGTTGGCTTCGTTAATCTTGATTTCTATTTCGCCAAGCGTTATGAAGACGAATCCGATTTTCCCGTTGGAAAACCCAGGGATTATCAGTATCCCGCTCGGATTTTTAGGCGCGATCATTGGCACATTGCTTGGACGCGAACCGGAAGCCGAAGCGAAGTACGATGAATTGAATGTGCGCGCCAACACGGGCATTGGCGCAGAAAAAGCCACATCGCATTAGCGATGAGATTGCCTTTTGATTTCATCTGAAAGGTCTTTTTACAATGTCTGAATCAACTACGATTGAATCTGTTCTGAACGAATCGCGTCTGTTTCCGCCTTCGGAAGAGTTCGTCGCAAACGCTCACGTCAAAGGGATGGGCGAATACGAACGGCTTTATGCGGAAGCCGAGGCTGATCCTGAAAGCTATTGGGCGCATCAGGCCGAAAGCCTGCATTGGTTCAAGCAATGGGATCAAGTGCTGGAGTGGAATTTGCCCTTTGCCAAATGGTTCGTCGGCGGCACAACGAATGTCGCGTACAACTGTTTGGATCGGCATTTGACTTCGTGGCGACGCAACAAAGCAGCCATCATTTGGGAAGGCGAGCCGGGCGATACGCGCACGCTGACGTATCAGCAACTGCACACCGAAGTTTGCCGCTTTGCGAACGTGCTGAAAAAACTGGGTGCGCAGACGGGCGACCGCATCGCGTTATACATGCCGCTGGTGCCTGAGTTGGCCATTGCGATGCTGGCGTGTGCGCGCATTGGCGCAACACATACGATTATCTTTGGCGGCTTTTCGGCAGATGCGCTGAAAGATCGGATCAACGATTGCGGTTGCAAATTAGTTGTGACGGCAGATGGCGGATGGCGGCGCGGCGCAGAAGTGAAGCTCAAACCAGCGGTGGACGAAGCCTTGAAACACACGCCCTCCGTGCAATCATGCGTCGTATACAAACGCACTGGCTCACAAATTTCGATGCAACCGGGACGCGATCATTGGTGGCACGAAATGATGGAAATCGTAGACGACAACTGCCCTGCCGAAGAGCTTGATAGCGAGCATCCGCTTTTCATTTTGTATACGTCTGGCACGACTGGAAAACCGAAAGGAATTTTGCACACGACGGGCGGCTATTTGACGCAGGTGGCGTTGACGACGAAATGGGTCTTCGATTTGAAAGACGAAGATGTGTATTGGTGTACGGCGGACATTGGTTGGGTGACGGGGCATAGCTATGTTGTCTATGGCCCCCTGGCGAATGGCGGGACGAGTTTGATGTACGAAGGCGCGCCGAATTGGCCGAACCCGGATCGCTTCTGGCAAATCATTGACAGGTATAAAGTGAACATTTTCTATACGGCTCCAACTGCAATCCGTGCCTTTCTCAAATGGGGCGAGCAGTGGGTGCTGAAACATGATTTGACGACATTGCGCTTGCTCGGCACCGTGGGCGAGCCGATCAATCCCGAAGCGTGGATGTGGTATCACCAAACGATTGGCAAAGGCCGCTGCCCGATTGTGGATACGTGGTGGCAGACGGAAACAGGCGGTATCATGATTTCGCCGTTGCCAGGCGCGACGCCGACGACGCCAGGAACCGCGACACGCCCAATTCCAGGAATTGCGATTGATGTCATCACGAAGGACGGCAAAAGCTGTGGCCCGAATGAAGGCGGCTATCTGGTCATCAAGAAACCCTGGCCCGGCATGCTGCGCACGATTTGGGGTGATGACGCACGGTACCAACAACAATATTGGTCGGAGATTCCTGGTTATTACTTTGCTGGCGATGGTGCGCGTCGGGATCAGCACGGCTATTACTGGATTATGGGGCGTGTGGATGATGTGCTGAATGTCGCCGGGCATCGGCTTGGCACTGCCGAAGTGGAAAGCGCACTCGTCTCTCATCCGATGGTCGCGGAATCGGCTGTGGTCGGGCGTCCTGACGATTTAAAAGGCTCGGCGATTGTCGCCTTTGTGACGCTTGAAGGAGGCCGGAAGGGAAATGATGATTTGAAAAATGAACTGCGCAATCACGTTGCCAAAGAAATCGGCGCGATTGCCAAACCAGACGAGATTCGCTTTACCGATACGTTGCCGAAAACGCGGTCGGGCAAGATTATGCGGCGGCTGTTGCGCGAACTCGCGGCGGGCGGAACGGTGGCTGGAGATACGACGACGCTGGAAGATTTTTCGGTATTGGAGAAACTGCGAGAGGATGATGAGTAGGTCGCGTCAGACAGGACAAAACAAAAGGCCAGGGAATAGCTCTCTGGCCTTTTGTTTGGGGGAGTGGAAGTCAGTTGGGACAGCCTCGCTCGGAGCGGCAAATGGTTACCAGCGTCGTAGCCATTTGTTACCATTTTGATGGCGGCTGCCCCAAGCTCTAGCAAATGGGCGTGAAGACAGGAATTTGCAGAATTGCCTTCGAGCGTTGCGAGTTTTGTGCAGCGTACGAATGCCATTCCACGTATTGCCGCCAGTGCGCGGCGTCATTAACAAGCCGACTGCCGCGTCGACCTTTAATTTTAGGTACCCGGCTTGGCCTGACCGAATCAAATTTCCAAATGAATTTGGAATACGCGGATTAGTAGTCGTGATGATTGCGGATCGCAAACAAGTGCCTACCAGCAGGCTTGAAAAACTCGCTCCTGTTTCCTGTTCGTTGAAGACCTGTGCTGTGCCCGCTTGCGCGGCTGCCGAAAACAATAAATTGGCGTTATCGGATACTAAATAGTTCAAGTCTCCAGCCAGTGGCGCGATTACCAGCTTTTGATTAGGTTTGTCCATCGGACTTTGGATTTCAACCGCAAATTCGGTTGGTGCTCCGTCGTATGCGGAGCCGAAGCCAATGATGGCCGTTTGACCGATAGGATCAAATGCTCCACCTCTTGTCGTGCCGTAAGCCCAAAATGACTCTGCGCTATAATTCCCTACATAATCGCCGTCTCGCACGAAAGCATTTCCGATGAGTACATTTCTTTGGATAGGAATCCCGCTTGCCCGATCAACCACTACGGCATATATAAAGCCCGTGAGTTTCAGGGTCATAGTATGAGGCGTTAAAGTTAATAGAGGCATTCGGTGTCAAGCAAACAAAAGTATCCATTTGATAACAGGTGTTGCCATCAATGAAGAAGAGATGCACATAAGCCGAATTCGCCAAAGTCGGGGCTGCATTGCTGACATTCGTGATGGAGATGCGCGTGTCTCTTCCATCAGCCACTTTGGAAGTGTAATAGGGAAATACAAGGAAGGAACCAGCCTTCTGATCGCTGGGCAAGTTGGTCACGGCCTGAATGGGCTGGCAGGAAATCCCAAACTCGCCAATCGCAAAGCCAGCTGCGCTTGGTCCACATTGATCGTAATAGAACTGAGCGTGGCAGGGCCAGTGGTATAAAACCCAAAGTACTGTGCTCCTGCATTTCCCTGCACCTGAATCGGTCAATGTAGTGCCATCATTCGCCGTTGCCTGAATGGTAAACATGGCCGAGAGTTACTTGGCTCGGCATAGAAATAAAAAGCTGCTGTGCCAGCGGGTAAGGTTAATCGTCACATTGGTACTGCTCAACAGTTGAATACACCATCTCCCGTATAGCCATGCGACCAGGTCGCCCAATTGATTTGCGGGGCCGATCTGTGAGTGCGTAGCAGTCGGCATTGAACCCTATACTGCTATCACCACAGACTGGCGGGTCGTCAACCATCATTACATCATATTCATCAGGTTCTTCCGTCTGGCCCAAACGGCGTCATCGTGTACGGGCCAAGCGTAGATGGCGGTGCGGCGGTGCCCGGGGAATCATCAAAAACGATTTGTGCCAACGACGGAACAAGGCAGAGGCTAAGAAAGAAGAACAGGCCTCCGGCAAAGCGAGAGAAGAGGTTGTGAGTGTGGTGCATAAAAGTTTCGCATCTATAATTTGTGGTCGTTCAGCGACCATCTTTATAATTAAGGAAAGAAGAGCAAAAGTGCTGAAGGCGGCTTGCTGGACACAAAGCTTGACCCAACTTCACCCTTCATGAGGTGTCGAGCTATCGCGCAATCCCAGTGAGAGAATCGAATGGAAGCAAAGCGTGGGGATAGGTACGGAGGGCACTTTGCGTATCAGACTTGATTTGCTTAGCTTACAAATCCTCTTCGTGAATGTTTTGCCGATGTGAGGAAGATTTGCAACGGCAATGTACAATGATTGATCCGATTTGCCAAGCGAATATTTTACTTTAGTGCTGACTTTGACAGTTTCCCGGCGAGACGTGTAGTATGCCGAATGAGACGAAATGCACGCTCAGCAACTCAATTCATAGCGAAAGAGTTGGCTTTCAAGCGAGGCCAGCACGACTGGTTTGCTTGTTTGTGACAGGCCTCTGTACCGATGGGAACGCCCCTGATTCGTACGAACTGGTTATTTGTAAATCTGAATTGGCGTGAGCAAACATTACCAAGCCATGAAGATCAATTATCCCATTCCAATCCGCGCGAAGCTCGTGATCATCGTATTGCTCTTTGCAATTGTCCCGATGCTGGTGCTGACGCTCGTGTGGTACAACACCTCAGTCGAGCGCATTGCCGCCGTAGTGCGGTTGGGACTGGACGCCAGGGCGAAAGAGATTGAGGAACAATTGCACCGACAACAAGCGCTAAGCCCCAACCCAAATCGAGCCATATCCTTGGAACAAGCCGTTGGGCGGTACCCACGTACCGCTGCTTTGACCAAGCGGTATTTGCCCAAAGAGGCAAGTACAGTACGATCATTGCGTGAAGTGATTATTCTTGATGCGCAAGGCTTTGTCCGCTACGCCGCTAATCAAGAATGGGAAGGGAAAGATTATCGCGCGGCTTTGCCTGGGGTTGTACCGCAAATTTTCACCCATTTACTGGAAGGCAAAGACGTACCGTCCCAATTGTGGCCGGGACTCTTTAGAAGAGAGGTACGGAATCGCTATCTGGTTGATAATCAGTATTGGATGATTCATTTGCACCAAAGTAGTGGGAACACCGTCTACTCCATTTTTGTGATTGAGCAGGATGTGGGGCGTGACCCGCTGGATATTGCGGGCTTGAGTATTTTAGGTATTACGCTGCTACTGGCGATAGTGGCGACGTTACTTGTGTACTTGATTATCAGCGGGACGACGGATTCGATTCGGCGCGTCACGCGGGGAGCCAAGGCCATTGCAGCGGGGAAGCTGGATGCCAATATTATTGTCAAAAGCAATGACGAGACGAAGGTTTTGGCGGAGGCCTTCAATCGCATGGCGGGGCGGTTGCGCGAAATGATTGCCAGGGAAAGTGAGCAGAAGCAATTTGAGTCTTTTGCCCGCCTCTCGGCAGTGCTCACGCATGATTTGAAGAACGCAATTCTTTCGCTTTCGTTCCTCGTGACGAATATGGAGCGTAAATTCGACCGCGAAGGCTTCCGCGAAGATGCGATGCGGACGCTCGCCGATTCCGTAGGTAATTTGAAAAATCTGGTTTCCAAACTTTCTGATCCGCTGACACAGCCGACAGAAGAACGCTTCGAGGGAGATTTGAGCCAATTAGTTGAACGCGTGCTGCTTCGTACGGCTGTCCATACGGGAGAGCGTTATCAAGTAACGACTGAACTTAGTGCAGGTCTCAGGTCGATCATGAATGCCTCGGCCATAGAGCGGGTGGTGGAGAATCTGATTATCAATGCGCTTGAAGCGATGCCGCAAGGTGGTAAACTCCACCTCACAACGCAGGCCGTCGGGCCAAATAATGTGCTTAGCGTGATGGACACGGGCAAGGGAATGTCGCCGGAATTCCTGCGCGACAAGCTGTTTCATGCATTTGCGACGACGAAGAAAAAAGGCATTGGCCTGGGATTATATTCTTGCCGTGAAATTATTGAGCAACATGGCGGAGATATTGAGGTTGATAGTCAGGAAGGTGTCGGCACGGAATTCAGAATTCTTCTGCCCCAAGCCAATCAGGCAAGTCTGATAGGAAAAGAACAGCAAGCGATTTCCGGTGTGGATTGAGAAGGAAATTATGGCTGATTTCGACAAGCAAACGATTTTAGTGGTGGATGACCACGATGCTGTCCGCAAACAACTGTACTGGGCGCTCGAAGAAAATTATCGCGTGCTCGAAGCGGCTTCACGCGCCGAAGCCCTCGCCCATTTGGAACGCGAAAATATTGATGTCGTCTTGTGTGATCTGCACCTTCCGCCGCTCGTGAATGAAGTTACCGAAGGCATCGCTGTGCTTGAAGCTGCCCGCCAATTCAATCCGCCGCTTCCTGTCATTGTCCTGACCGGCAGTCGTGAACGCGCGGTCGCGGTGCAGGTGACAGCCCGCGGCGCGTATGGCTTTTTCCAGAAGGACAGCTTCTCGCTGGATGAAGTCGAAATCATTGTGCGGCAGGCCGCCGAGAAAATTAACCTGGAGCGCGAGAAAGTCACGCTGGAGCAGGAAAATGCTTCGCTCCGCCAGCAGGTCGCGGAAGGATGGCAGGAAGTCGTTGGCTCGAATGCCAGGTTGCAGGCCATTTTTACGCAGGCTCGTGAAGTCGCTTCCACCAGCGCCACTATTTTGATTACCGGCGAATCCGGCACAGGCAAGGAAGTGCTGGCGCGTGCAATTCATCGTTCCAGCCCGCGTGCTAACAAACCTTTCATCGCTTGTTCTATTGCCGCTTTGCCCGAAACCTTGATTGAGTCAGAACTCTTTGGGCACGAGAAGGGCGCTTTTACGGGAGCGGTTGCGCGTAAAGCCGGACGCTTTGAGCAAGCCGACGGCGGCACGTTATTTTTGGATGAAATCGGCGAGCTTTCGCACAGCATGCAAGTCAAACTGCTGCGTGTCCTGCAAGAACGTCAATTCGAACGATTGGGCGGTAAAGATCAACTAAACGTAGATATTCGTGTCGTGACGGCCACGAATCGTAATCTGGAAGAAATGGTAGAAAAGAATGAGTTCCGCGCGGATTTATATTACCGCTTGAATGTCGTGAGCCTGGAGTTGCCGCCGTTGCGAGAACGTCCTGATGACATTCCCTTGCTGGCCACGCATTTTGCGCGCAAAGCTGCCACCAGGCACGAACGCCCAATTCCCAGCTTTACCTCGCGGATGTTGGAAGCTCTCTGTTCTTTTTCGTGGCCGGGCAATATTCGAGAATTGGAAAACGTGATTGAGAGTTGTGTAGTAGTTAGCCCCGCCACGCTGCTGGACATCACTGTTTTGCCGGAAAGAATCCGGGGCAAACTCCTGGCGGCGCGCACTGCTGCAACTCAAGTGGTCGAGAATCAATCGCCTACCACTGCCATCGCCGCCGGACAGTCACCTGCGCGCGGCGATTTGACCGAACTTTTTCAGCAACCGGAATTCTCTTACGAAAATGCCATCGCGGATTTCAAGCGCCAACTTGTCCGCACTGCTTTACGCGAATGCAAAGGCTCGCGTTCGGAAGCCGCCGCCCGCCTCAAAATTGCTCGCCAGTATCTCTACCGCTTGATCAATGAACTGCAAATCAGTGAGGAAAAGAGCGAAGCAAATAAAGGATGAAGCAAAGTCCTACCTAAAGACGCCGGAACAAATTAGAAACAACGGCCCGAAGGGAAGAATTGCTGGCAAGCTCTAGCCCTTAAATTGACATCGCTCAGACGCCTTGTTATCTTTGGTCTTGCTGCGTTAGAGTCCAATTTTCCGCACCTGAAATTGAAGCTGAAGTCGTAACACTCGCTGCTGTACGTTTGCAATAGTCACCTGCGCTCCCAGCGCGGATTACATTCGAGAAAGTAAGGAATTGAAGGTATGAGTCAAGCAACTGCCACCCCCGCCGGGTTACAAGATGTCGTCGCTGCGCCGAGCCGGATTTGCTACATTGACGGCGAGCAAGGTCTGCTCGCTTATGGTGGCTACAACATTCACACGTTAGCCGAACACTCGAACTTTGAAGAAGTCATCTATTTGCTTTGGCACGGACGCTTACCCAAGCAAGCGGAGTTGGATGAATTGCGACAATCGCTCGCCGCCCATCGCGCGATTCCGGCGGAGCTAGTAGTGATGATGAAATCATTCCCCCTCGACACCAAGCCCATGGATGCGTTGCGCACGGCGGTGTCTGCCCTGGGGCTTTACGATCCTGATAAGGAAGATAACTCCATCGAAGCCAATTGGCGCAAAGCGGTGCGTGTGACTGCGCAAATCGGAGGGGTCGTCGCCGCCTTTCATCGCTTGCGACAAGGCCTAGAACCACTGGCACCGAAAACGGATTTGAGCCTGGCTGGCAACTTCCTCTGGTTACTGAACGGTACAGAGCCAAGTGAGGTGGAAACCAAAGCCCTCGACATCGCGTTGATCCTCCACGCCGATCACGAATTCAATGCTTCAACGTTTGCCGCGCGCGTGACAATTGCGACATTGACGGATATGTACTCAGCGATTACTTCGGCCATTGGCACGCTCGCCGGGCCGTTGCACGGCGGCGCGAATGAGGCGGTGATGAAGACGTTGCTCGAGATTGGCGACCTCGACAAGGTGGACGAGCTACATCGCCAATGCATTTGCGACAGGCGAAAAGATTCATGGGCTTTGGGCATCGTGTCTATCACACCGAAGACCCGCGCGCTACGCACTTGCGCCGGATGTCTGAAGCCACTGCACAGCGGCAAGACAATACCAAATGGTTTGCTATGTCGCAGCGCATTGAAGAACTCGTCCTTGCCGAAATGGATCGCAAGGGCAAAAAGATTCGCGCGAATGTAGATTTCTATTCGGCTTCGACCTACTACATGCTCGGCATCACAGTGGATTTGTTTACGCCGATTTTTGCCGTCAGCCGTATTTCCGGTTGGACCGCACATGTGATGGAGCAATTGCAAAACAATCGTCTGATTCGTCCGCGTGCCGATTACACTGGTGTGCTGCCTTCAGTTGAATATGTGGCGATTGAAAACCGCTAGCGAGGTGAAATATGAGTGATGTTGTGATCTATACCAAGCCCGATTGCCCACATTGTGCTAAGGCCAAAGCCTGGTACGGCCAGCAGGGAATTGCATTCACGGAAAAGAACGCACAAGACAATCGTGCCTACCGTGCCGAGATGTTTGTCTTCTCCAATAATGACCCCACAGTGCCCTCTCATTGTCGAAGACGGCAAGTTGAAACAAATCGGTTGGGAAGGCCGTGGCTGAACAGTTCACGACTAGGCCAGCCGGGCGTTGGCCATTACAAAAGTAAGCAGAAAAGAGCGCAAAAAGTGCAAGTTAAGGCTTGTGAGTTTGCGCTCTTTTAGCGTCTGATTCTTGAACCAGATTTACCATTAAAATCTTTTGAATCAATAATTTCAGCGATTCTTCCTACCGCCTTGCATGAGCCATTACCTGCTCGTATTATAATTCACATCCCCTGCCTCCCCGCATGATTGAATGCCGATACTTGAGTCGTCGGCGAGCGGCACCGGCGACGACTATTCAATGGCGAAATGCTACTTACTTAGAGCGTAACGACAAGGATTGATCAGAACTATGACCTGCCCCGCGTGTGATTATGAATTATCGGTGGATCGGGAATACTGCGAAAATTGCGGCGCTCCGACCTATCTTGCTATGGCAAGAGAGTCTTCCGAGTTGACTCATTGCACCTCTTGCGGCATGCGAGGGCAAGCAGGAAAGGGCTTTTGTTTCACGTGTGGATGGAAGAAAAGCGTCCAAACCAAGGAGAACGCGGTCGGACTTTGTCGAAATTGCGGCACAGTCTGGAGAACCCCCTGGCGCTATTGCCAGATTTGTGGAGTTGCGTGTGAAAATGGATTGGTGGAAATGCTCCTGCCCAGCCCGCCGCTCCCAGTTGTGACTGTGAATGCCAGCAGCGAGCACTGTCACTTGTTCAATGCCGCTGAGCCTTTCAGCACAGCGTGGTCGGACGCTTCACTGCCTACTTATTTTGCTCACGATGACAAAGCCCTTGCAGAGGTTTCGCGCCATGAAAACGAAGCGGTCAGGTACTGGAGTGAAGAGGGGAAAGAGGCATCAACCTCATCTCTTGCGGCAGAGCCAGTAACACAGACAGAAGCGGAATCCGCTACTGCTACACTGCCTGCGACGCCAGAGATAAATGCTCAGCATTTTGCCACGCCCCGCGTGCAAGCCAGTGGGCAGAAAACGCGCCGACCTCTGGCCAAACACTACCTCACAATCATCCTCATCCTGGTGGGCGTGATCCTGGTTTTCTCTGCGTTGAGGGCATCTGGTATCAGGCCGGAAGATTTGTTGGGTCGGCTGTGGCCCAGCTAAATGCGGGAGCTGTGACCGGAATTTCTTTGGCGCGCGTTAGGGCGCTCAAACTAATACTTCAGCCGTTGCCTTTGCTCGTTGCATTTTCCAAGCGCGGAAACGTCGCCATGCCAATGCCAAGCCTGTCCAGACCAGGACCGTGCCGCCTAGCGAAACCAATCCGGCAATCGTTTGCCCCACGATGCCGCCCACTTCGCCAGTGTGCGTAAAGCGCAGCAACGAGCGCAACTGCCGACCTTTCGTAAAGCTGGCAAACGGCTCCCATTTCGCCACGTCGCCTGTTTTACGATCCAACGTGAGCGTCGCGCGTTTCTGCGGTTCTCCGCCTGTGCCGTGATCTATCGTGAAGACCAGCGGTGCTGCAGCAGAGGTGGGCAGCCGTAGGCTAAGCGTATTCCAGCCCGATGAATATTGCTCGGCGCGCGCCCACAGCGAGTTCAGACTGGCTAACGGATTATCCATCGGAGTGTCAGCCTTCGCCGTTGGTAGTACGGACGGAGGAGCCGGGCGAGCAGGCAGTGGCGGTGCCTCGCCAACGACGCGATAAACCAAATTGCTCATCCACGGAAACGAAATCACGGTGCCGGACAACACAATCAGAAATAGCGGCACCAGCGACCAGAATCCGATGACGTTGTGCCAATTGAAATCGCGCGCTTTGCTGGGCAGCCCACGGCGAAACCAGAGAATATTTTTGAATTGCGGCCACGCCCAAGTGCGCGGAAACCACAGGTACAACCCGCTGACGACGATGAACAAAAACGCGAAATTGCAAACGCCTGTAATCAGGCGACCTGTCGCACGCCCCGCGCCTTCGGTGCCAAGCCAGCGATGCCAGTCCGTGACAACGTGAAAGAAATTGCGAACGCCCGGCGCGCCCTCTCCCAAGACTTCGCCCGTGTACGGATTCGCATAAATCGTGCGCCCGCCGCTCAAAGCGAAGGCCATCGGCGCAGTACTTTCGGCGCGCTTCGTAATTGCAGTCGGGGCGGCATTTTGCGATTCGCGTACTTTGGCGAGCAACGTTTCAATCGGTAATTGTGTCGTCCCTACGAGCGGCGCAACCTGATAATTGCGTGTGTCTGCCCACAGCATTAGTTGCTTTTCATATGTCAGCAAAACGCCTGTCACGGACATCAGCAGGATAATTACCCCAGCAATCACGCCACAGCATAGGTGACACCAGAAAATCACTTTTCGGAGTTGTTTCATAAATTTCAATCTCACTTACGCCTTGTTATTTCAGCCCCGCCAGTGCTCAAGCTCGAAACTGCGGCACCAAAGCTCCGGTGCGTTGCCGATAATATTGATACTCACCGTCAAAGGCCGCGATCAGATTCGCTTCCTCTTTGGGAATGACAACATACCGAAACACGCCGATGCCGATAAGCCCTAAAAGCATCATGAACCAATTACTGGCAAGCAAACCAAGCGCAAAAATCTCAAGCAAGCCAACACTATAGAGTGGATGTCGCACCCAGCGATATGGCCCCTTCATCACGAGCCGATGATCTTGCTTGGTCAATACGGTTTCCGAGATGTTCGCGCCGATGCTGCGTAACACCCACCACATGAGCAGGACGCCGGCGATGCCTAGTCCTGCTCCCAACCAGCGCGACCAAAGCGGTGCAGCAATTGCCGACCAGCCCATCCAACGCGGATTACAGGCGTAAAAGACAATTGCGAGTAAGAGCGGGAGCGTTAACACTGATCGCAAAATCAGCGCCAGCAGGCCTTCCTGTCGCCGCGCGATGACCCCACTGGTTTTTCGTGCCAACCTGCGATAATGCGTTGAAAGTAACATCGCCAGCACGAAAACCCCGATAAAGATTAGGCGAAATGGCGAATCTTCGTTCATTGATTCACTCCCTTCAAAACCGATAGCCAATTCGCATTGTTGCCATGCGCGGCGCGGCAATTTCAATCGCAGAACCGACGCTGGCATTCACGAAAATTTTCTGGTCCAGCAAATTGTCGAAATTCAACGCCCAATCCCAATACTGATTGAAGCGATAGCTGACCGCCGCGTCTACGCGCGTGAACGCGGGCAACTGCAACGGATCGGGCGCAGCTGGCGTGCGTGCGCCGTTGCTGCCTAAGCGTTCATCTTGCCAAAGCAAGCTTACACTGCCGCCCAGCCCGGCGAGCTTGCCTTCGGATCGTTCATACCGCGTCGTCGCATTCCACGACCAGCGCGGCGTTTTTTCAGCGCGTGAACCGGGAATCGCTAACGTTGTGGCTGCGCTGGCGGGGCCGCTGCCCGTATAAATCGCGTCGGTGTAGCTCACTGCGCCTGACACCAGCCAATTCGCCCGCACTTGGAAATCCGAGCTAAGCTCAATGCCACGACTGCGCCGCGTGCCTGCTTCGACGTAATAGCGGTTGCCATTTTTATTGACGTCTGTAATGCCCGTTTGTACGAGTGCGTTGCTGACTTCGTTTTTGAAGAAGCTCAATGTGGCCGACGCGCGACGGCTGAGCAGGTCGAATTTCGCGCCGAATTCGTAATTCTTTCCGGTTGTCGGATCGAACGCGCCGCGCACGCCTGTCACGTTTTCCAGTGTCGGATCCGTCGGATTGAAGCTGGTCGTATAGCTGCCGTATAACGCTAACTGCTTCGTCACATTGAAGACCAGCGAAGCGTTCGGCATCACATTGCCTTTTTGCACGGCACGCCCGTCAGGATGACTTTGCCCATAGCCCAGCCCCAACGTGAAGATAACCTTGTCATTCAGCACCGAAGTGCGATTTTGCAGGTAGCCATTCCACATCGTCGTGTCGCTCCATGCGCCCAAAGTGAGTGCGGGATAGTTGTCGGTCAATGGTGATGCGGCGATGCCCGTATAGATATTAATCGGCGAATGCGCCGCAGGCGTCGTGCCGTTTGGCGTCGTTGCGCGTGTGCTGGTGATGCGCGTGTACGCGCCGACTTGCGTTAGGTTTTTCCAGGAAGCGCCGCGCAGTTCATACGACGTATTGAAATCGAAGTTGTGATACTGGCGATATGTATCGCTTTTTGAGAGCAAACGATTCACCTGATTTTGTGTTTTTAGCAAATTGATTTGTGCCGCCGTGCTAGCTTGCGGCAAATATTGATTGATGAAAGTGTCGAGGCGCAAAACGCGATAGGAAAAATTCGTGCGCCAGGCCTCTTTCGGCACGGCGTGAAAATCGAAGCCTGCTTGTGCCGTTTCGTCCACGCGCCCACCTGCCGATAAATTCACGTCCAAGGGCGACAAGTCCTGTTTATTGATTGGCCCATTACTGCCATCGTTCGTGGTCAATGAAGTCGTCGGCGAAACCACAATGCCACCGCCTGCCGGGCGATTGAAGCGCGCGTATTGCGCAATCGGTGTCAGAGTGTAGCGTGCCTGCGAATCGAGCTTGAAGGTTAGTGATCCGTTCAGATAACGATTGCGATCCAGGACGTGATTCGTGAAGTAATTTTGATTCTCCAGCGTGAAGAGGCCACGATACAAGATACGCCCGTTTTTATCTAATGCTCCTGTGGTGTCAAGATCGAAACTCAGTGAAGGCCGTTCGGTTAGGTTTACGCCATTGCCCGCGTAGCCACCGCTGCGCAAATCTACTCGCGTCGAGCGCAGTTCCTGCGGTCTTTTCGTGATGAGGTTGATCATTCCGCCCGGCGCACTTGTCGCGCCATACAGCAAGCCCGCCGGGCCGCGCAACACAACAGCTTGCTCAACGCCAAACAACGAAGCGCCAAAGCCACCGCTTACATTGGTGCCGACGAAGCCATCCACGCGCGTATCTTCCGGTCCCATTCGATAGCCGCGCGCATAAAAGTGATAGCCACCTGTGCGATAGCTGTTGACCGCCATGCCGGGAATGAAATTGAGCGTATCGGGAACACTGCGAAAGTTGCGTTCGCGCATTTGCTCGGCGCTGATAATTGAAATTGCGCGCGGCGTTTCGTGTAAGGAGCCAGGCAGTTTCGAGAGGTTTTCGGCGGCTCCGTCACTGCTGGTAATGGTCACATATTCGGTGACGGCAGCAGGCGATAATGTGAGGTTCAATGTTTGTGATTGCTCACTGACTTTCAGTTTTTGCGGATCAAGTTTGAAGCCGACTTTCTCAACAATAAGCGTGTAATCGCCGGCTCGCAACGAAGGGAACACATAATGGCCTTGTGGCGCACTGAACGTTTCGCGGTCCGTGGCACCGCGTAAAAGCAGCCGCACGCCAGCCACCGCCGCGCCAGTTTGATCGGCAATCACGCCTTCAAGGGAACCAGTTTTGCCTTGCGCCTGGGCCACAACAGACGCGCCTAAGGAAACCGCAGTGATGAGCAAGAGTGAAAGCCCCAAAGGCAGCCTTTGCGCGGTTGAGTTATTACGAGTAGCTTTTTGTAAATGATAAATCCGCAGTGAAAGCATATTGAGAGCCTCCTGTTTTCGGCGTTAGCGTGATAGGATGGCTCCCGCACGCCGCCGGTAGATTTTTCAGAATTGACCAGGTTGGTTGTTGCTTAACAACGCCGCTAATGTGACAGCATCAGCGGCGTTTCTACTTCTAGTTATTTTCGCACTTTAATGAGTTCGCCGTATCTGTCCCGCGGTTCTGCTGTCCAGCCGTTAACACCGTTCCTCGGCAGCCACCACAACTGAATGACGGCTGCGCCCAGCAAGCGGCAAGGCGATAAACCCAAACGCCCGCCCCAAAGACGCAGATAGCCTCACAACGACGGTTGTGGTGCTAATTAGTAGCACTCGTTGCTACCTGGGTTAAAGTGCCCAAACAAGATATTCCCAAAGGCAAAAATCGTCATCACGATTGCCCGTTCAACCCAAAGCGTGTTGGTGTGCCACAGCGCGGTATTCCCTGCATTCAAGCGCCCGCAAGGCTAGCAGAAAAGCGGGCATTTCTTGCAGGCTTTGCCTTTTTTCTTATAGCTCTTGCAACATTTGATCTTCTTTTTGAAACGGGTGTTTGTCTCGAACATAAGCTTTCTCTCCAAGATTAAGTGTGTGTTACCGTTTTTGACCGATGCTCGCGCGTCATCTTTTCCAACTCTTCTACGTGAAGCTGTTCCAGTCGAATAATGTCTTCCAGCCAGAAGCGCAGAATTTGATTGCCTTCGGCCAACTCCCAGGCGCGCACATAAGCCGCGAGCGCGTTTCGCTCCATCTCTAAATCCTGTGCCAGCATTTCACTCAGGGTCGGTGCTTGCTGAATCGGAGCGATATGAGTCGTAGGAAGGCCGCCGAGCGCTACGATTTTGCTGCCCAGATTGAGTGCGTGTAAATGCGCCTCTTTACTATTCACATCAAAGAAATTGGAAAAATTAATACGCTCCGGCCCAGAGAGTAGAAAGTGATGTTGAGCATATTGAATCGTGGCTCCATATTCCATAGATAATACTTCATTCAAAGTGTCGAGCAATTCTTGACTCGCTTTGGTAATTTTCATGGCTGCTCCGGTAAAAGGTTGAAACGTTAACTAATGCATTGTTGAGCGTTTTGGCGGTCTTTTTTTCTGCGATAATGAAAATCGTTTTCAAGAAACGAGAGAATACTGTTGCCTCTTTTTTTTGTCAAGTAAGGAAATGAGTGGGCTTAAAATTTCCTTCTTCTCACCGCCTTGTTAACGAATTTCCATTTTGCGCGTCTATGCGAATGTGCTTGCCCTAGAGAGTCTCAGCGCACGGGAGCGCGCAACCTTGCATCTGAGCGTTGGCTTACAAGGAACTGAAACCAATCCCTTTGTTTAGCGATAGTCGGAACAAAACTTTTCAAGGAGAATGCTATGAAACAATTCCATCGTCTTACTAAGATTGTCCTGATACTTACTTTAATTCCTACGTTGTCACTGCCTGGATTTAGCACCGGCAAGATGGCCTACACAGCTTCAGCGATTGCTGATGTAGTAACCTTGCTGCCTGCTTCGGATGCGGTTGCCGTCGTAGATGTGGCGCGGTTGGTGAACGAGTTGCTGCCGCAGTTTCGTGTGATTGCGCCCGCTCAAGCCGCAAAGTTTGAGAAGGAAATCGGCGAGTTTATCGGCGAGACGGGCATTGATCCTTACAAAATCAAGTCTGCTGTAATCGGCGTGAAAATGTCGGACAGCAACAGCGTTTCCGCGATCATTGAGGGCATTTCATTTGATCCTAATCGCCTTATTACCACGATCAAGGGGAAGGACAATAAACAAGAGGTTAAACTTGTTGATTACAAGGGGAAACAGGTTTTCGTGGTAACTTCCATGAAAGCTGAAAAAGCAGGTGTAAATGAAGATTTGGCTTTCACCCAACTCGATAGCGAACGGGTTGTACTGGGAACTCTGAGTGGCGTCAAAAGTGTGCTGGATGGCGGCAATGGTGCGGCCAACCTCGCTTTAACTTCCTTGCTGGCGCAAACAAGCAATGGCTTGCTCCGCTTTGCCGCGAACGTCCCCGAAAGCGCACGTAAGAGTTTAACGGGGCAAGGCGACATGTTCGCTCAGTTCAGTGCCATTAAAACTGTGTTTGGCTCACTTGATCTGACCGGAGAATTGAATTTGCTGTTAGATACCAAATTACGCACAGGCTCCAACGACGAGGCGGCCAGGCTGCAAACCAGTCTGGCTGCGTTGGTCGGGTTGGGCAAGATGTTTTTGGGTGGCAATAATGACCCGATAATGCAAGCGTTGACGCAGGTAATTGATCTGGTCAAGCTTAACGCACATGACACAGATGTTGCTTTATCAATGATGATTCCGAAGAGTGTGTTTGACCAACTTGCCGCCGCCGATAAGAAGAAAGAAAAACAGTAAACTCAGACGCACGAGGCACACAAAAAAAGAGCCAGCGGTAGCATTTTTGCTCCGCTGGCTCTTTTTTCAGGCCTTGGACACTTAGATTATCAATTGCCTTGGTTGGCGTTGATGCTGTCAATAAACTTATTGATGCGCGCTTGATCAATCCAAATCTTTTTGGCATCTTCGTAACGTTTCCGCGCCGCCTTCACATACGCATCGTAGACTAAAGAACCGCGCTCGCCCTCCAATTGCATACGGATAGATCGCTTCTGCTCTGCAAACTTGGACATATCCGCTTCCGTCCGCTTGGTTGCGGCAAAAATGAGATAGGTGCCTGCCCCGGTTTTGATCGGCGCTTTCACGACTTCATTTTCTTTGGTGGCGAGGACGGCGGTTCTAATTTGCTGGGTGATTTGTAAGCTGCTGAAGGGGATTCCAGCCAGATTATTGGCATCCGATTTGGCTTCGATGCCATCGGCTTTTAGCAGGGCTTTTAGTTCCTCTGCCGTTTTTGCTTTGGCCAGGTAACCTGCTGCTTTTTGTTGCACCGCGTTGACGTCTTTTTCGCGTTGAAGTTTGGTTTCGATTTGGTTGCGGGCTTGCTCGAAGGTGAGTTGCACGCCGCCTTCAATCACGTCTATCAATCGTGGCACCGCAATGCCGTTGGGAATACCAATTTTGTCGCCAATTTCGCCTTTCTTCAGTTCCTCGACATGTTTCTCAAACGTTGGATTACTCCCGATTTCCGGCAGCGTATCGCCTTTCTTGAAATGGGGTGTAGTGCGAATTAGGTCTTCGGGCGCGACTTTCATTTCGGCGGCAATTGTTTCTGCCGTTTTGCGCAGGTCTTTGTTTTCGGTGAACAGTTCATAGACTTTGTCTGCGATTTCACTGGCCTTGGAATATTTGCCACGATTTTGCGCGCCTGCCACCAGCGTCGGCTTCATTTCTGCGAAGGGAATATCACGCTCTTCGGTGATTTTCATCAAGTACCAGCTATTGCCCTCCTTGAAAGGGCCATCCATCGCGCCGACTGACAGGCCATGCGCCTTTTGCTTCCAGTCATTTGGATGATTTGGGTCTTTTTTGACGAAGCCGATGTCGCCGCCTTTGGCCGCCGAAGCATCCTGTGAATTGCCACGTGCCAGGGCCGCAAAATCTTCCGGTTGGACGGCAGATGAGCCTTGCGCACGGGCTTTTAATTCACCGATTTTTTTGCGTATGGTTTCATCATCGGCTGGCGTTGCCACATTCAACTTAATGATGCTGACGCGCGGTTCTTTTTGCTTGTTTTTTTCGTATTCGGCTTTGAGTTGCTCGTCCGTAATGCTGACGGTTACTTTATCGGTCGGGATGAAAATGTATTCGACTTTTCGTACCGGCTCTGTTGCCTTGAACTCGTCTTTGTGCGCATCGTAATACGCTTGTGTTTCCTGCTGGGTAGGCTTGGCTTTGTCCGCTTCTTTGATCTTGTCCTTATCAATCGTGGCGTAGATCACTTCTACCTTTGTATTATTGGCTTTGTATTCGTCTTCAATTTCTTTGTCCGCCACCTGCACGCCAGAAGCCAGATACGCCCGCATCTTACCCGACACGAAACTGGTACGAATGGTGCGTTCAAAATCTTCCGGGTCTTGGCCGTTAAGGCGAAGGCGGCGCAGGTATTCTTCTTTGCCTACAAATCTACCCGTATCCGGGTCAACAAATTGCTGATGCACGGCATCATTGATTTCCTGATCGGTACCGATGAAGCCGAATCTTTCTGCTTCACTCTGCATCAGGCGGTCGTCTATGAGCCGATCTAGCGTCTGCTGATCCAGCTTCATGCCACGAATCATGCGGGGGTCAACCCCGCGTCCCTGGGCATAAGTTTGCGCGACATTGAGCAATTGCGTGCGATATTCCTTAAGCGTGATGTCGTAACTTCCGACCTTGGCAATAACCTCATTGCCATCATCGGTATTACCTGTGCCAGTGCTGGCAGGCATACTTGCGTTAGGAAGGAAAAAGAACAACATGCTGATTAGCAGGACAAAACAAAAAACTAACAGCACTACTTTCGAGGAACGCTGAAATTTGGAGAAGAGACGAAGCATAAAGAGAGTACTCCCGTGTGTGTATTTTAAGCGGCTGATTAGTTCAGCCTCACCTCATTTGGGGGTCAGCGGTGGGGCAAAAGAGAGGCATTCTAGCGATTTGAGTCACACATCGCAAGTCTTAGTTGACGCAAGTTGAACATTCTGGTTGCAATCAGGTTTTAGCTGGGGGGCGCACTGGCCACATTTTTGGCGATACCCTCTCCCTCAATTACCTGCAAGTAGGTGTTAATCGGCACGTTTGTGAGCTTATCAAGCTTGCCACTCGGCCATTTAATTTCAAAGCTGTCAATTTTTGTTGCCTGGCCAAATTGCGTTATGCTATCGAACATCTGGAGCAAGAGCGGCGCACTTATTATTTGAACTTGCAAAACGCTGGGTAGTAACAGCACAGCGGTCTGCCAAGGGGCTAACGCTTGGCAGACCGCTGCACTTACGCTCCTGTTCCTACGGTTATTTCCTCACCCGACCATTCTTCATTGTCGCGCGCCGGTTGATGCAGGTTGTGTTTTCTGAGCATGTGATAGAGGCGCGGACGATAAACGCCCAGCAGGTTCGCGGCGGCTTGTTTATTGCCTCGCGTGCGTTCCAACGCGGCACTGACAATCGCGCCTTCTAATTCATCAAAAATATCGAATCGTTCGCTGCCGCTTTTCACTTCCGGCACTTTGCTCACAATCAAGCGTCCCATTTGTTTGAAGAGCGGCTCGTCCTGATTCAGCACCGGTGGCGCTGAGCCATTGGGGGTGGTCGTTGCACCATTGGGAATGGGCGTGGGAGCGGGAGCCGGACTGGCGGCGGCAGGGGCGGGAATGTCCCGGAACGGTAAGACATCCGCCTCAATCGTATTTCCTTTGCACAACAGCACGCCGCGTTCGATTACGTTTTGTAATTCACGGACGTTACCCGGCCACGGATAGGCAAACATGCGTTCGTACGCGGTGTGTGAAATCTGGTGGACTGGGCGCTCATATTTTTGGGCATACACCCGCAGAAAATGCTCAACCAAATGCTGGATGTCTTCTGCTCGCTCGCGCAATGGGGGCACGCGAATCTCAATGGTGTTGATGCGGTAATACAAGTCCTCGCGCAAATGTCCATCCTCAATCGCCTTACGCGGCTCGCGGTTGGTGGCGGAAATCAGCCGAAAATCGGCCTCCAACGCTTTCTCGCTGCCAATGCGGTAATAAACCCGTTCCTGCAAAACGCGCAGCAGCTTCGGTTGCAACTCCACCGGCATCTCACCGATTTCATCCAGCATCAAGCTGCCCCCCGTCGCTTGTCCGATCAAACCGAACTTCTCTGACGAAGCGCCCGTAAATGCGCCTTTGGTGTGCCCGAAGAGTTCCGATTCGATCAGTTCTTTCGGCAGCGCCGAGCAGTTAATTTTGACGATGGGCTTTTTCTTCCGCAGGCTCTTGTAATGGATCGCATTCGCAATCAGTTCTTTCCCCGTGCCTGATTCGCCGATAATCATGATGTTGGCATCGGATTCCGCTACACGTTCGATCATCTCGTAGACGTTGCGCATCGCCTTACTACCGCCGATGAGATTGAAATAGCGATCAGGGACAACCAACTCACGGCGCAACTGATTGTTTTCTTCCGTCAGTTGGCCCCGTTCGAGCGCTCGTGTGACTAAGGCCAGGAGTTCTTCGTATTCAACTGGCTTTTCGACAAAATAAAAGGCACCCGCGTTCATGGCCTCCACAGCATCGCTCACCGAACTGAACCCCGTGATCATGATAATTTCGAGGCCGGGCGAGATTTCTTTGAGTCGCTTCACTAACTCAATGCCATTGATGTCAGGTAAATTCAAATCGGTTAGCGCCAAATCAAAGCGTTGCTCACTTGCCAGCTTGAGTCCTCTCGTACCGTTTTCTGCCGCCGTGACGGTATAACCCTGTTCCTGAAGCTGATAACTCGTGAGGTCCACCATCGCCGGATCATCGTCAATCAGTAGTATGCTTGCGTTTTTCATAACTTTCTCCTGGCTTTTTTATTCCCCCTGGATAATTTTACTAAAGCAAAGTTTACCGGACAGTTTTTCATCCGGCGGTCATTCCCTTTCCGACTCGTCCAGTCAGCCCGGCAATGACCATCGTGAGTTCATTTGGCTCCACTGGCTTGGGGACGTGCATTTGAAATCCTGCGGATAAGGCCGCGATTCGATCTCGGGCACGACCATACGCGGTTAACGCGATGGCGGGTACTCGCCCGCCTTGATCTGCCGCTAAGGCACGGATGTGGCGCATCAGTTCATACCCATCTTGATCCGCCATACCGATGTCAGAAACCAGGCAATCGAAGTCCGCGCCATTATTCTTCATGACCGTTAAGGCCTCTTCTGATGAGCCTGCCACCGTTATTTCCGCGCCTTGTTGTTCCAGCATGAGTGCAATCAGATCGCGTGCATCGGATTCATCGTCAACAACCAGCAGCCGCAGCCCCTCCAATATGCGTAGGCCAAAGCTCATATTGCTGTCAACCAGGGCGGCTTCTGACCCCGACGGGCGCACGGCGCGCAAGGGTAATTTGATAGTAAAACTTGTTCCCAGTCCTTCACCTGGACTGTCCACGCTGACCGCACCTCCATGTAGTTCAACCAGATGTCGCACTAAGGCGAGGCCGAGACCCAGACCGCTAAACCGCCGAGTGCTGGAACTGTCTGCCTGATGAAAGCGGTCGAAAACATACGGCAGGAAATCAGGATTGATCCCTTTTCCCGTGTCGCTCACGATCAATTGCAGATACGGATCAACCCGCTCCAGGCGGAGCGTAACATGTCCACCACTCGGGGTGAATTTGACGGCATTCGAGACCAGATTCCAAACCACTTGTTGCAAGCGTTCCGGGTCGCCGGTGATGACATCGGTTTCAGCCAGATACACAGTCTCGAAAGAAATGCTTTTGGCTTCTGCCGCCGGGCGCATGGTATCCAGCGCCCGTTCGATCACCATCGTCAGATCCAATGGCTGCATTTCCAGTCGTAGATTGCCGCTGATGATGCGCGATGAGTCCAGCAAATCTTCGATCAATTGTTGCTGCGAACGGGCGCTGTGTTCGATGACATCAATCGCATGCGCCAGCGTCTCCGGTTTATATTTGCCGCTCTTCAGCACCTTGGCCCAGCCGAGCATCGCATTGAGCGGGGCGCGCAATTCGTGCGAGACGATGGCCAGAAACTCATCTTTGGCGCGATTCGCAGCGGCAGCAGTGGCGTGGGCGCGTTGTTCCCGAACAAGTAATTCTTCGCGCTCCTGCTGCACCGTTTTTTCATCCGTGATGTCACGCGAAACTGACAGAAGGCGGATCACTTTGCCGGACGAATCACACACGGGCGACACCATCACGTCCCACCATTTCGGTATCCCTTTCGTCGTTGGGCAAAGCCCCTGAAAACGTGCCGTTTCGCCGGTCAGCGCCGTACGCACGGCGGTGCGAATCTCTGACTGGGTTTCTGCTGCCCACAGCTCCCAGTAAAACTGATTTTTGAATGGTTCAAAATCGTCAATGTCCATCAGCGCCATGCCATTACGATTCATATACTCTAGCTGTCCTTCGATACTCAGCAACTTGACGCAATCCTGGCTGCTTTCCAACACCGTGCGGCTCAGCTCCACTGACTGCTGTTCCGCTCGTTCGTGCTGGAGGGCTGCCAGTCGTTGTTCCAATTCGCGGTTCTTCGCCGCCAGCACCTCACACTGTTGTTCTAGTTGTGACTGCTTTGCAGTTTTATTCATGAAAGATTCCTTTTCCCTCGTAGTGCCTCCATTATGCTATGCCAAAGCATTTTTTTCGAATCGGCCTGCCAGCGCTGCGACGACCGCGATCAGTTCTTCCTGCTCGACGGGTTTAGTAATATGTGTGTGGAAGCCCGCTGTTATCATTCGCACACGATCTTCGGGGCGGCCAAAAGCCGTCAGCGCCACGGCGCGGATCTGTCCACCCCGCTCCGGCGGCAGCGCCCGTAGCTGTCGAATCAGTGCATAACCGTCTTCATCCGGCATGCTAATATCGGAAATAAGCACGTGCGGAAGCTCATCTGGCTCCCACGCCGAGAGGATTCGCATGGCCTCTTTAACGGAGTCTGCGGCGGTGATTTGTACACCCTCTTGTTCCAGCATAAGCGTGACGATTTCGCGCGCAAATTCATCATCATCCACCAGCAATACACGCAACCCTGCCAATAGCGAGGAGTGCGTGCTGCCCAGATTCGGCACTGCTGCCTGACTGCTCCATTCCACTTGTTTATTTTGCATTTTGTTTTCCGCTTTCTGCATTTTCGTTAGGGGAAACTTGACCGTAAAGGTTGCCCCTTTTCCTACTCCCTCGCTTTCCGCCCGCACCGTACCGCCGTGCAATTCGACCAGATGTTGCACCAACGCCAACCCTAATCCCAGCCCCCCTTGGCGCTGCGCGCCGGATTCATCGGCCTGCCGAAAACGCTCAAAGACATGCGGCAAAAATTCCGGGCTAATGCCCTTGCCCGTATCGCTAACGGAAATTTCAACCTGATTATCAAATTGTATTGTTCGCACCTCCACTGTGCCATCGGAGGGAGTGAATTTGATGGCATTGGAGAGCAAATTCCCAACAATCTGTTGCAGGCGATCCGGGTCGCCATATACCGTGTCGAGGAACGGCACCGTGTGGCATTGCAAATGAATGCGTTTGGCCGCTGCCGCCGGACGCAAGCTTTCGCAAGTCGTTTCCAGTAACGCGCTGATCTCTACCGGGCGAGGCTCAACGCTCAGTTTCCCGCTACTGATGCGCGAGACATCCAATAAGTCTTCAATCAATCGCAGTTGGCTGCGCGCGTTGCGCTCAATGACCTGCAAGGCCCGCGTCAAGGTGGCGATATTCGGTAAGGCACCGGAGTTCCGCGGCTGTAGCATCTGTGCCCAGCCGAGAATGGAACTGAGCGGCGCGCGGAGTTCGTGCGAAACCAGCGCGAGAAATTCATCTTTCGTGCGCGTCGCCGCTTCCGCCGTCGCCCGTGCCGTCTGTTCGCGTGCGAGCAAGCGGTCGCGCTCTTCTTCCGCCTGGCGGCTTTCGGTAATATCGCGGACAATGCCCACCAGGCGGATCGCCCGTCCCTGGCCATCACGATAAACCTGTCCTTGCGCGCTCATCCAACGCACCTGGCCTGCGGGTTGGGTGATGCGAAATTCCTGTTTGTACTTCTCCCCCTCCGCCAGCACATGCGTTATCAATGCTTGCACTTGGCCCTGCTCGGTCGGATGTACCAGCGCCAGAAATTCTGCGGTGCTAACCCCGCTGGTTTCCGGCGGCAGGCCGAACATTTCGGCGTGATGACCGCCCCAAATGATTTGCTCTGTTTCCACGTTTAGATCCCACGTACCCAGTCTGGCGGCATCCAGCGCCAGCCGGAGCCGTTCTTCGCTTTCGCTGACCCGCAACTCAGCCTGTCGCATACGCAACAAGGCGCGCATCGTCGCTAACAATTCTGCCGAACTAACCGGTTTGGTCAGATAGCCGTCCGCTCCGCTTTCCAGCCCCCGTACCTTGTCCTCGCCTTCGATCATGGAACCGGAAATTTGCAGCACTGGAACCGACTTGGTCGCTGGATCGGATTTGAGCCGCTGGCAAACTTCATAGCCGCTTAAATCCGGCAACTTAACATCCAACAAAATCAGATGCGGCTTGACCGTGGCCGCAAGTGCCAATGCTTGCTGTCCTGTTTCTGCTTCCACGACCGCATACCCAGCCGCCTCTAACAGGGCGCTGGTGGCCGCGCGGCTGGCTCGATAATCCTCAACATTGAGAATGGTGATGGGGGTTATCTCAGACATGGGATTCACCTTCTTTCCGTTATTACAAACCCTAATGCGCCTGCTGCACCAGTTGCTTCGTGACCGTACAAAGATCGGTTGAGCGTCATGGACTGTTGCCTTGACGGATTTACCAGGTTGCGCATCTCCACCAGTATTTGCGGGCATGCTCACGCAGTCAAGTAAACCTATTAGGGCAACGATCTATCATAACTGTCCTGCGCTTTACCTTGCTCTAACGGAGCGGTATCCAATAGCTCAGGATTACCCTCTTGGCGTCCCATCGGAACACAATTCGGAAGATCATTTTCTTCTCTGCGATAGCCCCGCTTCTAACTCCCTTTCTCTCCACACTGTTTTAATGCTGGTTAGATTCCAGCGTTTTCAATTTTTCTGGTTGGCGCTGGTCCAGCCGCCCTGCCAGACTAGCGACGACGGTTAGTAGTTCGGCTGGCTCGACTGGTTTCGGCACGTGCATCTGGAAGCCTGCCGCGAGCGTCCGCATGCGATCTTCCGCTCGCGCATACGCGGTGAGGGCAATCGCAGGCACCCGTGTGCCCGGTTGTTCCTGCGCTCGTACTTGCCGCATGAACGCATAACCATCGGCTTCGGGCATTTCAATATCTGAAATCACGATCTCCGGTTTCCACTCCGACTCCGGGGTCAGCCACGTGAGGGCTTCGCTGACAGACGCCGCACGTTTCACCTCCGCTCCACACTTAAGCAGAATCGCGGCAATCAATTCCCGCGCATCCGCCTCATCATCCACAATCAGCACCCGCAAATCGTGGAGTTCGGGGGGGCAATCCACTGTTAATTGGTCTTCTACGGCTGGATGCACCCGCTGTACGGCGGGCAGCGTGGAGCGACTAATCAACAGTGGCAGCTTAACTGTGAAAGTTGTGCCTTGTCCTTCTCCTTGGCTTTCGACTGCTACCTGACCGCCGTGTAACTCGACCAAATGCCGCACGATGGAAAGCCCTAAGCCCAGGCCACCCGCCCGACGGGTGGTAGTACTGTCCGCCTGGCGAAACCGGTCAAAGACATACGGCAAAAACTCTGGCCGAATGCCGCTGCCTGTGTCGCTCACAATAATTTCCAGATGGGAGTTAACTCGTTCCAGGCGGACTTGAACTCGACCGCCTTTCGGCGTGAAGCGAATGGCATTGGAAACCAAATTCCAAACTACCTGCTGTATGCGGTCGGAATCCCCGGAAACAGGGCCTGCGGAGGGGTCAAGCACCGTTTGCAGACGAATGGCTTTGGCCTCCGCCGCAGGCGCTAATGTTTCGACCGCCGCTTCAATCACCGTGGCTGGTTCCAGCGCGCGGACGTTCAGCCGTAGCTTGCCACTAATGATGCGGGAAACATCAAGCAGGTCACCGACGATCCGGTTTTGCGCACGGGCACTACGTTCAATCGTTTCCAGCGCCCGCGTAATATCTTCGGGATTGAGTCGGCCCCCACGTAACAACGCCGCCCAGCCAAGAATCGCATTAAGCGGTGAGCGTAATTCATGGGAAACCACCGCCAGAAATTCATCCTTCATGCGGCTGGCCTCTTCGGCTCGCAGGCGCGCCTGCTGTTCGGCTTCATAGAGTCGCACGCGCTCAATCGCAACGGCAATACGATCTGCCGCCAATTGCAGCAAGTTGCTTTCCTCGTCCGTGAAATGGCGGGGGTTTTTGGTGTCCGCGTGAATTACTCCGATGACGCGATTTTCGATCAAGAGCGGTACCCCAATCAGCGAGGCAAAGTTTTTGTATAGCAGCGGATGGTAGTTTTCCAGTGCTGCTAAATCATCAATGATGACAGGTTGACGATGCGCGGCAATAGCTCCTGCGACCCCTTGCCCTATGGGGATTTTCAGCTTCGCCTCCATCTCTTCCTCCCTCCCTACGGCCCCGCGTAAACTGAGCATCTGTTCCTCTTCGAGTAGCCACAGCGCCGCCGCATCCGTCTGTAAGGCGTCGCAAATGCGTGCCAGCATTTCTGGAATCAGATGCTGTAGAGAAAGCTGCGAAAATGTGGTATCGGTCACTGCCTGCAAGCGGTAGAGCATTGCATGACTATCGCGCAGTGCAGCGTCCGCGAGTCTTTGCTCCGTGATATTTTCGTGTGCCACCACCGCCCCGCCATTCGCATGGGGCAAGGGCACTGCCGTCATACGAAACCAGCGTTTTTCGGTCGGCGCATGACATGGATATTCCATCGTGAACAGGTTTTCCTGACCTGCCAGCACCGCTTCGATACCCGCGAGAACTTGCTGGGCCGAGGCTGTTTCGCTCCCCGGCAGGTCACGACAGGTGGCGAGATAATTCGCGCCGACGCCACTCTGGCAACCGTGTTCAGCCCCGCCATTATTGACCGCGAACTGCTGCCAGGCTTTGTTCACCTCAATGATAGTTCCGGCACGATCCAATACGGCCAGGTGTTGCGGCAAGGCATCTAAGACCGTTTTCTTGAGCATTTCACCTTGTTGTAAGGCCTGCGTGCGCTGCTCGACTTTTTGCCCCAGTTCCACATGCGATAAGCGCAAGGCCGCTTCCGCCTGTTGGCGCTCTAAATCCACGCGGTGCAAAGCTTCCGCATTACGCCAAATTACGATAATAAAAACAATGACGTTAAGCGAAACCAGCAATGCCGCGCCAAAAACTGTGTTGTAATATCCCGCCCATTCACCCAGCAGCCACATCCAGCCCAGCAAAGATGGCACAATTAATGCCGCTGGTAATAAGCGTCGTACCAGGAAGCCACCGGCGCTATCGCTGGTCAATAAGGCCATTAGCCCACGATCTGGGTGCAGGCATAAAATACCAACCGATAACATCATCATTGCGATGGCTGTATGAAAGGCCATCCCCGGATAGAAACTAAAGTTATCAAATCCGGTTGACCGATAGCTGTATCCCAGCAAAGCAAGCCACGCCAACATCCCCGCGATAAAGCCCAGTGTCTGGGCCGGACGTTGTTGTCGTGAAGTTTCATGATTTAGTAGCCAGAGAGCGCCACTCTGGAACAAAAAAGCCAAGGCGGAGTTCGGCGACATCCGCCCCAAAAAATTCCGGCTGGGGTCTACTGTCCCGTTGGGAATCAGCCAGCGTTCCCAGCCCGAATCCCAGCCAAACACATATTCAGTTAAGGTGAAAAGAGAAATTACGCCCACCACCGTCGCCAGGCTGCGCACCAAAATGGGGGTCTTTAATGGTTGCTCTGAATCACGTTGCAACCAAAGACAAATGCTGGTCAAAATAAAACAGAAAGCGGTGAGGGGAACCATCGGAGGCCAGCCGGGGATCACACCAGCAAGTCGTATCCAGCCCGTTATCCAACCTGTGATCGCCAATAAGGCAATCACCATAACGATCCCAGCCGCAATTAACGGCAGTCGTTTGAAGGTAGAAATAAACTGGAAAGAATTTTGCGACATAAGCCCGTCATCGAAGAACTCGACTCAAGTGAGGAGAAAAAAGGCTGGAGACCTTTGCGCATTGCCGCCTAATGCTGGGAGCTGAAACAGCCTTATTTATCTGCGATAACTCTTCCGATCATCCAACAGCGCGCCTTTTCTTTTATTGAAGGAACAATGTCGCAAGACCAAGCGGCTTCATGAAAAAGGGAAGCAAACCAACTTACCTCGCTGCTCCTGGTAATAAGCAGAAAGAATTTTTTGACAACAGCGCAAGCAAGAGAGCACCCAACTGGAGATGACCTGATAACTTCCTCCCCGTTGGACAGTCCACTTAGTCATCTTGTCAGGTAAACTCCCTTGCTTGCACTGCGTTCCCCAGTAATTTACATTACCGGAAAAGCTGTACCGCAATGTCGGATAGTGCATTCATTACCGGCGGCACAATGCGACTGGCGCGGCTGCGTGAATTAACATTGCTGGCCAACCATAAGCCGACACCGACGCCGATCCCAAAACAAATAGCCGCTGCTTGGCCAGGATGTTCGCGTCCATAACCCACAGCTTGTTCATAACCTTCGTTCAAGGTCTGGCTGGTGCGTTTATAGGCATCCGTAACGGTTTGTTTGGCTTGATCCACCATCTCCGCGCCGCGTTCCTTCATATCATTCCATTCATCCTGCTCGCGGCCTCCTCTTTGGCCGGTTTCTTGATAGCGAGATGTTTGTGTCGCGCTGCCAGTACCTTGACGCCCAGTGCTCTGGCTTCCCGGTTGATTCCCAGCCTGTCCCGTCGTCGTGCTGGTGGTACCTTGCGGTTTGTTCATTTCACTGCCTAATGGTTTGCTTTTTTCCTGTGTTTCTTTGTTTTCCATAATTCCTCCCTGCGTTAATAAAATAGTATGAAAATCTTCCGGCGGAATATCGCTTTGGTTGCCTATTCAAAACCGGAAGGTGATTGAACCGTAGTTTCTTCCCGAGGCGAATGAGTTGAAAATCGGGTTGAATTACGATTGGTGCTAGCTGTCCATTGATTGCTTAGATAAGAGACGACTGCTTTAGTCGCCAGCGCCGCCGCCACCGCTTTGACCGATTGTGTCGAGCCAGCAGATTGGAGCGGCGAGCTATCAAGCTGCGCCCGCACACGACCTGTGATGTCTTCGACAGTTTCAGACAAGGCTTCCAAAATTCGATCGCCAGGCGAGGGGCGCGGCTTAAAAATACCAGCCACCAAAAATCCCACCCCAGCCGCGATCCCTAGCGAAGCAAGGGGATATTCTCCAATATATTCACGCCAGTCCAACGTTCGTTGGACGCGCTCACTAATCTTATCAACCGTTTCTGTGATGGATTCACGCCGCGCGGCAATGTCCTGGCGAATCTGATCGGTATCGCGCTCGCTGGATGTCTCATCAACAGCGTCACGCGTAGCTAAGTTATGTCTTTCAACCATTCCTTGTTTTCCTCCAAAGTCCTGATAGTTTTCTCTGGTTTGAGATTTAATTGAGCGAATTCACTGCGCGCGATTAAGAGAATTATTGCTCCAACGACAACTAAGCCGACACCGGTCACCAGGGCTGCCAGCCACGGCTCTATCTGAGTTCCTAACCAAAGAATAAAGGCCGCACACAAAGACATGACGGCCACCAGACTCACCATGCCCCCGACCGCCAAAAGTAAAAAGGCCGCCTTATATGATTGTAGTTTTTCACTGATTTCCTGACGCGCTAGCGTGAATTCATCTTGCACTAACCCGGCGGAATGCACCGCCAGTTCGCTTAATAACTCGCCAAACGATTCGCGGGACGGTTGCGTCAGATGTCGAGATTCTTGCAGCGCTGGCATAATTCTTACCTCCGTCTCAGCACTGCTCCTAAGAGCAGCCCTATCCCTCCGGCAATCAACAACGTACGACCAGGATGCCGTTGGACTTGTTTTTCCAAATCGGCCTTGACCTGTTGCGGATTGATGTCACTTACATATTCTGATGTCCGCTCCAACCAGTCTGCCGCGCGATGCCCGTATTGTCCTAGTTCCTGATTGCCGCCGCGTTCACTCTGGTTGTGCAAGGCCTGCGCAGCCTGCTGCAACTTCTCTGCCGCTGTTTTTTTAGCGCGTTCGAACGTAGATGGTTCGCGTTCCCAGGAACGACTCATTGGCTCAAAAGTTTCTTCTCTTTGGTTCATAAAATAATACTCATAAGTAAAAAGCTGTCTGTCATCATTGCCCTATTTTAGGTACTGTAGATGCAGACAGCTTGAGTGCCTTTTCGGTAAACCCGTAAATATATCGGGATGGATCAATGTATTGTTACTTTCCCGTCTTCCTGAGAACTTCTCCCTGCAAAGCACTTGTTATCAATCTTTATCCTTTGCCATCGTTACTAAAATTTCGACAAACTGCCATTCACCATTGTGCCCCAGTTGCCTCTTCTGCTATGCAACGATGAATAGCAGTTTGTCGAAACAGCTACCCGTCCCCACAAGGTAGCAAACTCGATTCATAAGTAAGTAAACAAAGGAGTCTATACCTTCCACATCAAACCACAGCTTTAGGTACTGCAAAACAGATGCCAAAGGTTCTTGTGGCATTTCCTGACTATATCCTCGCACTGTAGTGTATGCGACAAGTGCAGTAGCGTGAAAAATCGAACATGAGTGATTTTAAGTGTAACCCCCTCATACAGTCCCTTTTCATGTGTAATTACGAGCGTAAGAATGAGCGGAAATCTGCGGCATAGCGATTGCCCTAGAGCAGGGTGAACAAATTGCTGGTCAAGGCCAGTTATAAAAATTAACTGTTTATGAAAAAAGGAGAAATAAGATGTTGTGGACAATACTTGCAATTCTTTTGGTTCTTTGGCTGCTTGGGTTGGTGGGATCGGTTGGCGGCAGCTTAATTCATTTGTTGTTGGTAGTGGCAGCCGTTGTATTGCTAATCCAACTTTTTTCTGGACGCCGTCCCATTGGTTAAGAAGGGAGCCAACATGAAATTACCGCAATTGGTCCAACTCGGAGCAATATCATTGCTGGTGAGTAGTTTTTCGACCTTTGCACAGACGGCACCAACCACTGAGGCTTCCTCCTGGAACGCAGAACGACGCAACACTCTTGCTATTCGTTATCCCGATCAGGAAGGAACCTCAGTGGATATGATTGGTACCGCTCGGCATCCACGCGTGAGAGGCAAGGCGGAGGTCAAACGGCGCGATGGGCGCACCAGTATCAAAATACGTCTTGATGATCTGGCTTATCCGCAAGTCCTCGGTTCAGATTTCACTACTTATGTGGTCTGGGCTATCGCGCCAGAAGGGCAAGCTGATAATCTGGGCGAATTGCCGATTAAACGAAATCGCAACAGCAGCGATATCTCTGTCACGACACCCTATCAAACTTTCGGGCTAATTGTTACGGCTGAACCGTATGGGCTGGTTAAAATGCCAAGCCCAAACATCGTAGCCGAAAATATCTTGCGCGAAAAAACCAAAGGCACTTTTACCGCCAGTCAGATTGAGTATCGGGGTGATACAGGCTCGTACTATTCGGCAACGTCTGTGAACAATTCAACGCCGGTTGATTACGACACACCCTTAGTTGTGCTGGGCGCACAGCGAGCGGTTGAAATTGCGCGGCGGGCTAACGCGACTCGCTTCGCTGAGACAGAGTTAAGGCAGGCGGAAACACAATTAGCTACGTTAGAGAAAATCTGGCCCAATCAACGAACGAAAGAAGAACGCTTTAGTAGTGAAGCGCGGGAAGTAATGCGCTTTGCGGAACAGGCTCGGACACTGGCAGTGCAACGCTCTGCACAAGCCCGGCTTGAGGCCGAACGCCGCGCGGCAAGTAATGCGGTCTCCAGCGCACTGTCCGATGCAGAGCGTGCCCGCAATGAAGCCGAACGGGCACGTCTGGAAACGGAACGGGCCAGGAGTGAGGCGGAAAATTCCCGAGCGGCCTTATCACGTTCTGAAAATGAATTAGCAGCGGCCCGTCAGCGGGCCGAGCAAGCGCAAACTGAGGCTGAAAAAGCCAAGGCTAATGAGGAAGTAGCACGCTTGCAGGCCGATCGCTCCCGTTTGGAAAGCGAACAGGCGAAACAGGAAAGCGAACAAGCAAAGCGTGAGCGCGACGCAGCGCAACAGCGATTGTTTGTTTCTTTGTCAGCAATCTTAGACACTCGCCGCGAAGCACGAGGTTTGATCGTCAATCTTTCCGATGTGTTGTTTGATTTCAATCAGGCTACACTCAAGCCTGGCGCGCGCGAAAAGCTGAGTAAATTAGTCGGCATCCTGCTCGCTTATCCGGGTAATTATTCGATTGAAATTGAAGGACACACTGATGCCGTTGGTTCTGATGAGTATAACCAGAAATTGTCGGAAAACCGTGCCTCGGCGGTGCGGGACTATATCGCGCAGGCAGGCTTGGCAGCAGATCGTATTAAGGCTACCCGTGGTTTCGGGAAGACACGTCCAGTCGCTACTAACGACACGGATACAGGCCGACAGCAGAATCGCCGGGTGGAGATTGTTATTGGTGAGACGGAAAGTACACCGGCAGTTAGCCATCGGTGAGTGATACGGTAAGACGCCCTTGATTGATTACTATGGGGATGAGCAGGGAAGCGAGGGATTTCGCCTGCTCATCCCTTTTCTTACATCTTTTCTTATTGCTCGGTGGCGACTTCATCAAGCAGCGGAAAAGGCGAAAGGAGATATATTATGACCTTGGCTGGTTTATTGATTTTATTACTGATTGCAGGCGTTTGTGGATTAATTGGCCAGGCCATCGCTGGATTTAGCCGCGGTGGGTTTTTAGTTTCCATTGCCATCGGCTTCATTGGGGCAATGATCGGCGCATGGTTAGCGAGTTCATTAGGCTGGCCGGAGTTGCTTCCTTTGCGTGTTGGCGGGCAATCCTTTCCCGTTATCTGGTCTATTGTTGGCTCAGCGTTGTTTATCGCGATTATTGGTGTGTTAACACGCCGCGCTGTCTGAGTTATTTATTGAAGTCATCCAGATCGCGGGCAGATCGCGGGCGATGCCCAGAAAGTGAGAATCGGCGGCGAGAGGAACGCAACCTGCCAGGGTTGCCTGGTTTCCTCCTACGCCTTCCTGATCGTAACAGCGCAACCTCGGCAGGTTGCGCTACCTTTTTCAAGGAGAAATAATAATATGGTTGATGATCAAAAAATCTTAGTTGATGATGCCCAACGTTTAGCCCGGCACGAAGCGGTTAAAGCGGCAGCAGCCCAAGAAGTACAGGCAGAAATTACCAGTTCAGCTCAGCGCCTGAGTGAGCCTGAAGCCGCGCAAGCAGCCTCTATTGGTCGGCAAATGCGCCAGCAAGCCGTAGGCGAAGTCGCACAAACAGGAGCAGAAATAGAACGCGCTAAATTCGTTGCGCGCATTTCGCAAATAGTAGACTTTGTTTTCTGGCTTATCTATGGGCTGATTAGCTTGGAAATCTTGCTGGATCTAATTGGCGCACGTCGCACGAATACGTTTCGCCATTTGGTCAATACGCTTACTGATCCACTACTAATTCCTTTTCAAAGTCTGGTGCCTGATCCAACGGCAGGGCGCTTTCAGTTTCGTGTTTCCTATGTAATCGCACTGGTGGTATATATTCTGTTACACCTAATGATTACAGGTCTCTTGCGATTGTTCGTGAATCGCAAATCAACAGTCTAAGCTTAAAGATGTCCCCCTGCTCGCGTAGCCAGCAGGGGGACATCTTACATTGGTATTTATCGCTTAAATCCTAATAATTCGGCGCGCAATTCTGATTCACGCACACGGGCATTATTAATTAATGCTTTATAGGCGGCGAGCGAATGTTCGGCTCGGGCCAATTCCTCGCGTAGTGTTCTGACCACCTCACGCAGTTGTAGATTGTCCCGTGATAATTGCGCCATAGGCAGCAGGGTTAATTTGTTCTTTCGTAAATTTTCTTCAGATTCCACAATGGTGGGATCGTTGACAAGCTGAAGAACCGCACTCATATATTGCTCCTCTCAGAAATGAATAATTATTTCGACACAGCTATTGCCATCATCATCTGGCAAGACTCCGCGCACTGGCGACAAATCTCTGCTCCTTCTTTCATTCGACTATTCGTTGGAAACTCCTCACAAGCCGCCGCACATTGCAGGCAAATCTCAGCACAAACGCCGCAGATTTGCGCGTGAAATTTAGACCCTCGCAACAGGAAATTCGTGCTGGTTTGGCAAATCTCCGCGCAATCCTGTAAGACACGCAGCAAAGCTTCACTAAGCCGATCCCCTGTGGATTGTGAATCCACCAACCCGACACAAACATTATGACAGCGCTGGCAAAGTTCAATGCAGCGTTTCATCTGTTGTTCCAACTGAGAGTAGGTTTTCGGCAATGTCGCCATGCGTTTTCCTTTCTTCGTACCACCTTTAACTAAGTGAGACACAACCAGTCAGGTTGCTGTACCAGTGATATAACGAAGATGGCAAAATTCGTGCCAATCAGGGAGCAATGATTTTGTCTTTATTACCGCATAACTCTCTTTCGATTAGCTGATCTCCAATTAAAACAGGAACACATTGTTTGATTCTCGTACAGTTATATATGCCTTACTGCAAGACAATATATTCGGCTAGGCCGCACTCTTCGTGGCACAACATCTGCTTCGAAGCCCTCCAGAGAACTACAGTGCAAGCAGAGGTGGCAGGGATGAAGGCTCGCTTGCGTACCAATTTCATGAATTTTTAAAGGAGATCGTTATGCCACGCGGAGACAAAACAAAGTATACCGACAAACAAAAACGGCAGGCCGAACATATTGAGGATAGTTATCGTGAACAGGGTACACCCGAACGTGAAGCGGAAGCCCGCGCTTGGGCGACCGTGAATAAAATGGACGGTGGCGGCAAGAAATCAGGGTCAGGTCGTGGGAAGACAACTAACCGAGCGCCTGCCAGCAAAGGTGGGAAAAAAGGAGGTGCGGCTTCTCCTTCGCGCGCCGCACGGTAGGGCTTCATTCAGCGAAAAATCATCGGGGCCATGATTACTACGATGCCGGCGATCAAAATAGTCAGGGGCGCTCCGACGCGGATGAAATCGCTGAATTGATAACCGCCCGGCCCATAGATCAGCAAATTCCCGTGATGACCAATCGGCGTCAAAAAAGCGGTGACCGCAGCCATCGCTACGGTAATGACAAAGGGTTCTGGCGCGTAGCCTAAAGCCTGTGCCAAAGCGATTGCCACGGGGGCCATGAGGGCGGTCGTCGCGGCGTCTGACATTAACTGTGTCAAGGCCGCGACGACCGCGAAAAGCACTAATAAGATGGCGGTTTGACGCCAACCGCGAAGCCCGTAGGAAAGCCAGTTGGCTAACAAGGCGGCAGTGCCTGTTTGCTGCATAGCCGCACCGAGAGGAAGCGCCCCGGCAATAAAGACATAGACGCGTGTGTCTATCGCGCGATAGGCCTGACGCATGGTAAGGCAACGAGTCAGCACAATGGCCGCTGCGCCGGCGAGTGTAGCGATTTCAAGAGGCAGCAGATTAGTGGCCGTCGCCAGAATCGTTGCCAGCATGATAAACCCTGCCAAGCGCGCCTTACTGCGTAAACGAAGTTCGCCCTGAAAGGGAACCAGCATCAGAAAAGCGCGATCTTGTTCGACGCGCGCCAGGGCTTCCTCATCACCTTGCAAAACCAACACGTCGCCAGGACGCATTTTGGTTTTGGCTAGTTCCTGATCGAACCAGCCTTCGCGCCGCCAAAGGCTAAGTACCACAACGCCATAACGTTGCCGAAAATCAATTTCGCCAATCGTACGACCTACCTGTTCAGAGCCAGGCGCGACAACCGCCTGCACGAGTAAATCCACCAATTCTTCCTGATCGCCAGTGGGGGTGGAAGTTTTAGTGCCGTGTTTAACTATGGGATGTAACTCAACGCCGGGTTCCTGCCGAATCGCTACTAGGTCTTCCGGCCTCGTGCGAATTAATAGCACATCGCCCGCCTCCAGCTTTCGTTCGTCATAGGGGCGGCGTAAGCGCTGGCCATTGCGCAACCAGCCAATCACTTTCAATTGATAGCGATTGTCCGCTTCAACTTCAGCTACCGTTTTGGCCAAAAAAGGAGAATCTTCCAGGATGGTAAATTCTGTAAAGTAATCGTCCAAACGAAACCGATCTACCGCGTTTTCATTACCCTGCCGCGTCGGCAAGAGAAACCGACCCACGAGCAAAATAAATACCGTTCCTGCTAAGGAAAGCGCGAGACCAATCGGCGCGATGGAAAAGATTCCCAGCCCGGGCCGTCCTGCCTGTCGTAGCAGCCCATCCGCTACCAGAAAGGCCGGAGCGCCGATAATCGTAATTGTTGTGCCTAACGAAGCGGCAAAGGAAAGTGGCATCAACAGCTTGGAGGAAGGAATGCCACGCTCACGCGATAGGTTCAGCGTCACCGGCAACATAATCGCCGTGGTCGTGACGTGATGCGTAAACGCCGAGAGCAACGCCACGGCAGGCATAATCACCGCGATTACTCTGGTATAGCTGTGCCCTGCCAACCGACCCACCCAGGCTCCAAAAGTCTCGGACAGGCCAGTCTGATGTAAGGCACTACTCAAAACAAAAATAGCAGCTATAACAATCGCCGGCTCGCTGGAAAACCCCGCGAGCGCTTCCGCCGGGCTTAACACGCGGGTGAGAGAGAGGGCAATAATAATGAGAATGGCGACCAAGTCATTGCGCAGGCGTTCAGTCAGTAACAGCAAAAAAGCCGCGCTGAGAATGATCACAAAATAGAGTTGTTGCAGGTTTAAGAGATTTGACAAATTGTGCTGCCTCCATTGATCGTGATCTGCCAATGTAGAGCAAACCTTCATGTTTGCTCAATGTTTCCCCGATTAGTATCCTGTTATGACAAGAGCAAGCGGGGAAGTTTACTGCATTTCAGAACAATAGCAACGGCTGTGGCTCAGGCAGATCAGGATCAATTGGATCGTAGGGCGGTGCTGGCGGTTGTGGCTCCGGCGCCTCGGGCGGTGGACGATCTGGCGGCGGAATCGGAAAATCCGGCAACTGTGGTTCTGGTTGTTCCGGCGTTGGAATAGGAAAATCCGGCAATGCCGGGTCAATAGGATAAACGCTCATTAAACCTCCTGTAGCCTGGTTGGCATTACCCGCACACTGCGACCAAAAAGCAGGTAATCCAGCGAGAAGCGTCCTGGCCCAAGCACCACCAGCAAAAAAGCAATAGCTAAGTTGATTAAGGCTAATTCAAAACCAGGGCGTCCGATGCCGACAAAGGGATCGCCCTGCGGCACATGCACGAGCGCCATAGCGCCCACCATCTGACACACTATTCCAAAGGCTGCCACGCGTGACAATAATCCTAGAATTAAGGCAATGCCCCCACCAAATTCAGCTAGCGCTGCCAACACTTGCAGAAACGCGGGGATAGCGACGTTCCCCATTCCATTCATCCAGCCAGTTGGATTTTGCATCTTCGGCCAGCCGTGCAAGATAAAGGCTAAGCCGACTACTATGCGCACCAAAAGTATGGCGGTGCCTTTTAACCCGCCTGGAAATTCGGTAAAGAATCTTCGCATCATAATTAACTCCCTCCTTCTCTCTGGATGATGAAGAGCAAGTCGAGTGCCACATGCTAGACCAGCTTCGCTTGCAAATTGATCTGTGTCCCGGCCAGCGCCTTGGAGACCGGGCAATTTTGTTTTGCTTCCTGTGCGTGTTGCTGAAAGCTGGCCTCGTCCAGACCCGGCGCAGCGACCTCTGTCTGAAGATCAATTCTCGTAATGGCAAACCCGCCCTCAACTTTGTCAAAGCGTACCTGGGCTGTAGTATGAATCCGTGTCGGAGTAATACCCGCGCGCGTCAGTTGCGCTGACAATGCCATCGAAAAGCAGCCTGCGTGCGCTGCGCCAATCAACTCTTCCGGGTTCGTGCCCACACCATCTTCCATTCGGGAGCGGAACGAATACGCGCCTTCAAATGCCCCACTGCCGAGCTTCATTCGTCCTGATCCCTCAGTGATACTTCCGTTCCATTCAGCCTCAGCCGTTCTCACTGGCATAACCTTCCTCCTTGTATTCGATTTTTCTTTTGCGTAAACCTACACCACGTCCTCGGCGCGGCGCTGTTAACTCGCTAATTGGTAACTCAGCTTTTACTCGCTTTTGCGTCCTTCTCTTTTTCGCGCTCCTGCTTTGTCAGCCTATTAACTTCATACCAATGCTCCGGGTTTTCTTTCAGGCTGCCTGTTATTTTGCTGAGTGTATCGCGCAACTGATGCTGTGGTTCCCAGCCCAGGCGGCGGCGGGCGCGCTCGCTTTCTACCGGATAATGTGTATCGGCCAAATCTACCATCGCGGGCTTGATGAAGGTTTCCTGTCCTAATAGCTTTTCCTGCGCCCACGCGCCCGCTTTGGCCACCACTTTTGGAATGCGGATGGTCGGCCATTCCGAACCATGCAACAAGGCACCGATTTGTTCTTGTAATTCGGCATAACTCATCACGTCGGGTTCCGCAATCAAAAACATTTCATACGGCCCTAGTTCGCTGCGTAATTCGATGACCCGTAGAAAACAATCCATTAAATCATCGAGATGAACAAATGCCTGCCCGTGACTAGCATCGCCGGGGAAGAAATAGCTTTCCAATTTCTGTTCATAAATGCGGCTGATCTGTTGCGCGATGGGAATGGAATGACCAGTCTCATCGTATACGCCCGCAATGCGCAAAATAACGACGGGAATCGTATCACGCTCCTGGCGAATAATACGCTCAGCTTCGAGCTTAGAACGTGGATAATCCCAGGCTTCGGCGACAGATTCGACTGGCGAGCGTTCGTTGATCGTTTCGTCTTCGCTCTCGGCTGGCTTCATTACTAGCAAAGTGCTGGAAAAAACGAATTGCTCTACTTGAAATCGTTGCAGCCCTTGCAGGAGCCGTTGTGTCCCAGCGACGGTCAGGTCACGGTAAAGCGGACTAGGCGCGCCGGAAAAATCATAATACGCAGCCAGATGAATGACACTGGCCAACTGTGGGCCGTATTTCTCCTGCACTGTGGCCAGCGCGTGGCGCACGCTTTCATCTTCCGTGAAATTACATTCGATCCATTCCGTTCCTTCCACTTCCACCGACGGACGTTGGATATCCAGCCCAATAACGCGGTAATGCGGGGCACAGGCAGCGATGAGTTTGGCCCCAATCAAACCTGCACATCCTGTCACCACTACGACGGGTTTTTCTGCCGTAGCAAATTCTATTTCTCTGTTGAGCGGTAGTGTTATTGATGATGTAGCGAATTCAGATTCAAGCGACATAACATGTCCTCCTCTGAAGGCTTATATGGAGCCTTCAGAGGGTCAATATGCAACCAGCAAGCCAAGCAAAAAGCAGACGTTAACCTGGGATTTTATTTTCCCTGACTGGGGTGCCCCAATGATTGGTGTATCAAATTTTGATCGCGCTGTTCTGTCGCCATACAATCATGAACAGATGGGTTCTGAAAGCTGCTATTTCTCCTTCACTTCTGCCACACGTCCATTTGTATCTTGCGCATAAATCAGAATCTCTAATGATCCCGCTACTTCGCCTTGCGTTGCTTCCCCTAGTCCCAGTGTACGGATACGGGCATCATCAATTTTGAAGTTTTCCGCCAGATATTGCCGCACGACCATGGAGCGTGCTTGTGAAAGCTTAAGATTCTGTTCTTTGGTGCCTTGCATTCCGGTGTGGGCAACAATCACGACCACGCCGAAATGATTGTTCTCCAGATACTTGCCGACCTCATTCAGCAGTTTCTCTTTATCCAGCTTGGCGTTGTCGGGTTTATCGAACAGGTCTTTGCTAGTAATGACAAACTTCTTGAGCGGGGTGGCCTCTGGCAAGCGATCAATTGCATAGCGGGTCAGATCAGAGGAATCGAAATAGCCGCGATCCTTGAAAAAGCCGCGCAACAAAAAGTTATGCTTGAGGGCTTCCATATTCTCTTGAAAAGAGACGACGCCGGTCTTGGCTTCATCCACCATTTCGCGCATGGAAGCAGTCGCAGCATTGATATTCTCAAACGTCTTTTTGTCATTAACGAACGCACCAATGGTCCCTTCTCCATTATCAATTTTCCCCGTGATGGATTTCACATCACTGGTGGCGTCGTTGAGATTGCCAATCGCGATTTTAGCTGAATCAATTGCGTCTTTGGCGGAATCAATCGCAGCTTTCGTAGTATCAATTGTCGCACTGGCTTTGCGGGCAATGTCGGCGTAATCCAACGGCGGGCGGCTTGGGAGCATATCCCCATCACGTACGGCCTCGCCCTGCGCCGAACCAAAAGTGATTTCCAGGTATTTGCTGCCGAGCAAGCCCTCCGTTTCAATTGCGGCCATCGAGTCTTTACGAATGACGGCGTGCGTTGAATCCGCAAGCTGCATTTCGATCTGGATCTTTTCTCCTGGACGGCTGGGCAAGCGAATCTTTTCTACAGTTCCAATCCGCACTCCACCAGCGCGCACGGGCGCGCCTTCGTCGAGTCCCGCCACATTATCGAACGTGGCTTTCAGATGATAAGTAGGGCTAAAAAGAAAGCGCTTCTCGCCAATCAGGAAGACCGTGACCGCGAAAATAAGCAGCGCGGCAAAAATGAAAGCGCCAAGGCGCGCAGTTCTGGACATTATATTTCCTCCTGTTTTTCTTGCATAAACCTCACGACGAATGGATCGTCGCTTTGGCGTAACTCTTCCGGTGTTCCTTCAATCACAACCCGGCCTTTATTGAGCAGCGCCACGCGATCTGCAACAGTTTGGACGCTTCGCATATCGTGGGTCACGACCACTGACGTGATGCCGCGTTCCTGTTGTAAGTCGCGGATTAACTCATCAATCTCCGCTGCGGTAATTGGATCAAGCCCGGCATTCGGCTCATCCAGCAACATAATTTCCGGATCAAGCGCCAGCGCGCGCGCCAGCCCGACGCGTTTCTTCATGCCGCCGGAAATATTTGCTGGCATCTTTTTTACTGCCTCTTCCATCCCGACCCGCGCCAGCAAGCCGCGCACGCGTTCCCGCAGTTCATTGCCTTTCATTTTCGTATGACGACGGAGTGGAAAGGCGACGTTTTCCTCGACCGACAAGGAATCGTAAAGCGCCGCATTCTGAAAGAGGAACCCCACCTTCTTACGCGTCTCGTTGAGTTCATCAAGCGGCATGGCGGTGATTGTTTCGCCATTGATTTTAATCTCGCCCTCGTCCGGTTTTTGCAACCCGATGAGTAATTTAAGCAACACACTTTTGCCCGTGCCACTGCGACCTAACACCAATAAAGTTTTGCCCCGTGGCACGGTGAGACTGACGTCGTGCAAGACCACTTGTTGGCCAAATGCTTTTTGCAAATGCTGTATGCGAATCGCCGGGTCAGTCGTGTTTTTTTGATTTTCCATAAAATACTCGCTCGCGCCGCCTTTCCTTTAATGCTGGTTTACGGAAACAGCATAATGATTAACCGCACCAGCACGACATCCGCCAAAATCACAAACAAGGACGAGAGCACCACGGCGCTAGTCGAAGCGCGTCCGACGCCTTCGGTGCCGCCGGTGGTTCGCATGCCTTGAAAACATCCCATGAGGCCGATAATGAAGCCGAACACCAACGCCTTGAAAAGCGAAGGCAACAAATCGTCGAAGCCGACCGGCTCAAACCCCGTGTTGAGGAAAAGCTGGAGCGGAGTTTCATCCACTAACGTAAGCGCCAACCAACCAGTCAGAATGCCGCAGAAATCCGCCACGAGCGTGAGCAACGGTAACATCATCATGCAAGCAAGAATCCGGGTTACGACCAGATATTTATGCGGATTGACCGCCGAAGCTTCAATTGCATCTATCTGCTCAGTTACCTTCATTGACCCTAACTCAGCCCCAATACCCGCGCCGATGCGCCCGCTCATGACCAACGCCGTAATAATCGGCCCGCTCTCTTTGATAATCGAAATAACAATGATGATAGGCAATAAGGAATCTGCTCCGAAGCGCACGAGACTGTCGCGCGTTTGCAACGACAGCACGACCCCAATCGCGCCACCAGCCAGCGCCACCAGCGGCAGCGATTTGGCACCGATTTCATCCATCTGCCGCAATAATTCTTTGCCCTCGTAAGGCGGTGTTAGCGCGGCGCGGATGACTCGCAGCAAGAAACTGCCTAGTTCGCCAAACCATTCAAACGTATTATTCAAGGGCTTCAGCAAGCCCCACTCTGGCTTGGCTATGGGCGCCTCGGTAATGGTTTCTTTTGCTGTCATTGAGCTTCCTCATCAGTTATGCGGCTGGCTTTGGTTCAAGCGCATTGGTAAGCGGTATTTGCCGACCAGCCGTGAGCGCCTGGCCCGCTTTAAGATCGGCTAGACTGACCACAAATTCTTCTTTGCGACTGACGCGTTCCAGCATTTGTTTGAGCAATGTCTCATCCGCCTGTGCCACGCCACTACCGCTAAGCTTATTGCGCAACCTGGCAAGCTCATCTTTCTGGCGGTTGTAAACATCCGGGTAAAGATGTAGCACGCGGCCTTCAATTACTTGCGTATCGTAGTTCACATCCACCCAGAGCGGTGGATCCAGCTTTACGGCTAATCGTTCTGTGTTCGTTTTGGCCTGCTCAATCTGCTCTTTTGTGATGGGCAGTTTGCGCGCCGCCACGATCTTTTCCGTCAAATCAAACAGGTCTTCGGTCAGCATGCGCACGCATCCATGTGATGCGAGGCGACCAATGTCAGACGGCTTCGCGGCCTCATGAATCAGGATGGCATTGCCCAGACGAATTTTGATTTTGCCGAGGGGATTGCGCGGATCATCGGCTTCAATCTTCTCGCCTGGTTCAACGTCGGTGACCCATTTGGAATCAGGCGGAATCCAATCGGGGTTCCAGATAATCTCAGTGGCTTTACGTTCGCCGATAGGCAGCGGAAAATCCAGCCGTCCCACGCCAATCTGATAGGTCTTTACTTCATTGCCCTGCTGCCAAAGCGTCAGACGAAAGGCCGGCACGTCTACCGTGATCCAGATACGATGGTCGCCCGGTACCAGCGAGGTAGTAACAATTTTGCCCCCCGTCAATTTGTCTGAGCGCGCTGATTCATCGGTCTCAACAGAGTTGCCAATACTATCCAGGGGAATGTTACCGCCCAAGCTCAGCGCAGCCTCGCTGGCTACCGCCAACACATTTGTTTTCTTCTTCGTTCCATCAGGCCAGGCTACCTCCGCCCAGACTTCACCTGTAAAATCTGCATCAGGTTTCCAGGCCAGTGAAAACTTTCCGTTTTCGTCAGCCGTATTGATCGTCCCTACTTCGGCGTGACGGCTGACGGAGGTAACTGGTTTGTAAATCATCTTCACTTGACTCGCGCCTGGTGCCGTAACAATAAACTTCACCCCTGCGGAGGGCATTACCTTCCATTGCCCAAGCTCCTGACTTGGCGGCGTGGTTTCTAAGGTTGCGACTTGTGCGGCAGCGGGTTTAGGCGGCTGACACGCGCTCAATGCCAGCAGCAATAAAATTGTACCCGCCCAGGCAGAGATAAATAAAAAATGCTTCAACATGCGCTTTTTCTCCTCAGCGGCAACGTCGCCGGAGCGTCAGTACCTTTCTTTCTACTTGGGCCGCTGATATTAAATACTGATGTAAAGAACTTCATTCACGGTGTAATAATTACGAACAGTCGTGCAAGCGAGTCATACACATAGCAGTCAATGGTTCAGTAAGGCTGCCAAGAAATGAGGCAGATGTACTGTCTTCCATCACTGTGCAATGCGTATGCCTGAGCCGGAGTGTCAGACGAAGAACAGCCCAGTCGTAAATACGTCTGGGGCATAGGATTTGCCCTAATAATCCCTTCAATAAGAAGAGAGGAGCTGGCTTAGCCAGAAGTGATATATGACGATCAAAATTTTACGTTTTATCACTTTGCTATTCGTGGCACTTAGCATGGCAATGGCGTTTTGTCATCTGTTACAACTACCGCCCCGGATGAGCTATGACGCCGAAATGTGGCGCAGTACCCAAAGTATGTATCAATACTTTGGGCCGCCCGTGGGTGCAATTATCGAAGGAGGTGCCTGGGTCTTAGCCGTAATCTTGGCATTTGCAGTCCGCCGCCATTATCCGGCGTACCGCTGGACCTTGCTTTGTGCCATTTGCATGGTGGCAGCACAGGCTGCCTGGTGGTTGTTTGTGAACCCTGTTAATGAGGTAATGGTGCATTGGACGGTAGCGACGATGCCGCCGGACTGGACAGCGTATCGCCAGCAATGGGAATTTACACACGCCGCACGCGCAATTTTACAGATCATCGGCTTTAGCGCCCTGGTGATCTCAACCTTGGTTGAGACGGTACCGGAAACTTTGCGTACGGTGGCGACAACCCCTTTCAGAGAAGTATCATCAACCTGATTAGCCGCACCAGAGTGTCGGATAAAACGAACTACACCAAATTACTACCAACAAAGGAAGCACGAGAGATGTTCAGAAAAACCCATTTTATTGGCAGCATAACAATGCTGATTATGCTGTTATTAGTCAGTTGCCAGCGTGGCGTTAACCAGGCAAATGCCGGTGCACAATCCAAAGAAACCAAAACCGGACTAGCCTCTTTTTATGGACAAGCATTCCACGGCCAGGAAACCGCCAGCGGAGAAACTTTCAATAAAAACGAACTGGTTGCTGCCCATCCAACTTATCCAACAGGAACCAAAGTTCGCGTTACGAATTTGGCGAATGAGCAAACCGTAGAAGTGCGCGTTATTGATCGCGGCCCTAGCCAGGAAAATCAGGCTGAAGGCGTAATCATTGATTTGTCGAAAGCGGCAGCCAACAAACTGGATATGATAAAAGATGGGCGAGCGCAGGTGAGGACAGAAGTATTGGAATGGGGGAATAGTGAACGGCAGTAAGCCCCAGACTGTCCATTAACATCTCAATCAAGAGGAGCAAAAATGAAACCAATAATTCTACTAACTCTACTGTTGTTTTTGGCACAGCAGTGCCTTCCCACAGCGAAAGTGACTGAAGCACAGTCACCTACTTCCTTGTCAGAAGCACGCATTCTGGGCGTCATTGATTATTCAGATGAACGAACGAAAAGTGTGATTACGGCCCCTGCAAGCGTCCGCTCCGGAGAAGATTTTCAACTTACGATTACAACCTCCGGGGGCGGTTGTGAACGCGCTGGTGACCTGGGAGTGGTTATGTCAGAGGCGGGTGCCACGATAATGGTTTATGACTTCACTACTGCCACACGTCCCGGCATTGCCTGTACTGCCATCTTCAAACAATTTCCGCATACCGTTACGCTCCGCTTTAATAAACCGGGCGAGGCGGTGATTCGGGTATGGGGACGGCGTATGGGCGGCGATACTCCGCCCCTGGGCGTGCCGACCGTGCTTGAGCATCGTCTGATGGTGAAGTGATCCATCAATATTTCGACGTATAGCCAGTTTGCTTAATGTAAGGAAGACGCTCAGCATGTGCCAGCGCCTTCCTTGCATTAAGCATCTACTTGCCAAGCTGACCGCGAATGGCACCTTTCGGGAAATCTGCAGTATGGACATTAAGGTAGTAATTAGTCGGATTCTGCATCATATCCTTGATTAACTCCTTGTCTGCCTTCGCACACCCTTTCCAAGCGCCATCGGCGGCTGCAGTGAGTAGGACTTTGACATCACCAGCCTTACCCACGGCCCCTGCGTGGAGATGGACAGCAGTTGCTTTCTCGATATTTGAGACAGACAATTCGTAACAGACTTCACCTTGTCCATGATTCAGCGTTATTTTGGCAGAGCCAGCGCCATCTGGATCACCCGGTCCTGGCACTTCAACCGCACCCGACAGGGCAATTGTCATCGGTTGCCCGCCGTGTTCCATGTCTGCCCCCTTTTTCTTTTGTGCCTGGGCATAGCTACCGACGATCACTAATGCCATTGTTAGAATAAGAGTGAAGGGTAATATTTTTCGCATTTCATTATCTCCATTATTTGGCTCGCTAGCAGCTAGGGTTAACGAGCGTGTTTGTTAATCAGGGGAAGTTTGCTGATTGATCAGGCAGCTAAAAATTATTCCTGTTGCATATCAGCCCGCTATTTCGGTTCGACCTGTCTCCTGACATCTTCCCACGCCCAAAGTCCGCTATAGAGGAAATGCACATTTTTCCAACATTCGTTCTTGCACTTCTGCCACCATTAATCCTGGTTGCTGGTGTACTCTGAGTTTCTTTTGGTTTTGGCATCGCTAAACCCCAGAAAAGTTCAACTGCTGTTATCTTGCTTGTATACGAGGAGAACAGCAATTGAGTGGTGACCGGTTTACATTACAATTCCGCCATTGCTGCTTAGCGCAAGCTATATGCCGAACCAGCGCCTGAAAGCGAAACCAGATGTTCCTTCCTAAGCGGGGGAACATCTGGCTAGTTTGCCAATCTGGCCTGAAACTTTTATCACCGATTATTTGGTGGCGCTACGTCTCATTTCAGGTTGGCTTTGTTGTCCTGTAGTTGCCTGGTTTTGCCGTGTGCCGGAACTTTGATTTTCCTGTTTCACCCGCAATTGATTCTGTACTTCTTTCACACCGGAACAATCTTCGGCCAGATCTTCGGCCATTCTCTTCGTTTGGCGATCACTAACAGTTCCCGTTAAAGTTACTTCGCCATCTTTCACCTTGACCTGAATCATACTGGCATCAATGTGCCCATGCTGGGTTAACCGTTCATTGACGTCTTCCATGATTCGCTCATCCGAACGCTTGTAGCCCTGCGGGCCGTGTCCGGTATATGGCCCGCGCACCGACCAGCTATTATTTTCACGAGCGCCAGATTCATTGCCGTAGCCGCTATTTTCTTCGCGCCAGTTTTGTTCATTTGACCTGTCGCCACCATAACCGTGCCCGCCGCCAAAATCAGTCTGGTTTTCACGTGACCTGCGATAGTAATCCTGATCTCCTGAAAAACTCCGGGAACCGCCTTGCCCCCATTCCCGTCCATATCCAGTAGCGCCCTGCTCAGACTCACGGCGTGAGCCGGAACGTTCCCCCCCGCCATAATTGCCATAGTTATTGCCTTGCCCATAGCGGCCTTCTTCATAGCGGCCCTCACCCTGACGCCATTGCCCTTGATAATCTCCACTACCGAACTGTGCGCGTAGTTCGCCTTCACCTCGATAGCCGCGCTCGTCATAATCATGATACTCACGGCTTTGGCCCTCGTAACCGCGTTCCTGTTGGCCACGATTTGCTTGGCGATAATCTTCTGTAGAGCGTCCATAACGGGCGCGTTCGGTTTCACGATCATTATATGGATTTGCCATATTATCCTCCGATGGTTTGAATGTAACTAATTCGCTCAGGTAATTCGACGGAAGTAGACTACCTGGTTCTTTAACCATTCATTGGCCTTCCGTTATACCTATGGACTCAAAGATGTAATGAAAAGTTGAGCAAGTTTTATGCCGCTTAAAAGAAACAAATTATCTATTGCCAGAAGTACGCTACAAGTAAGTCAGGTCATAACAATGTTACTCCAAAAATAATCTTAATTTGGTTTCGGCAAAGTACGGTTTGCGCTGCAAGTAATAGGAAAATGAGGAGTAGCAGGATTTGGCAAAGGGTGATTATGCAAGATAACTGCCGATTCTCTAAGTTGGCGAGTAACTGGTTAATAGGTTACATATTCTATTTTGTAAAAGTTATTAATGTGTTCGCAACGCACTCAGATGTTCTAAACTGAGCCTCATTTTCCGAACAGTCAGAGCTGGGCGAGATTTGAAAACAGGCGGCTCAAACCCGCGTGTTTAGCGGCCTTTTTCGCAAAAGTTGACAAGGTATCCGAATCCGTGGCGGCGCGGAACTCCACCGTGTACTTTGCGCATCGGGCGTTCCTGAGTAGGCTGTCTGTTGACAACCTACTTTGTTCCAACAGGAGGACGCCCGATGCTCACGCGCATTTTACACCCGTCGCCCCAGTTAGACTCGTTTCTGGTACCGCTCTGCGGCAGTTTGTCCCAACCGCAAAAGACCCATTTACAGGAGCTATGCGATGGCATTCTGGTTTGTGAAACCACTCATACGCTGGCCGCCCTGCAGCGCTTGTTTGTCGAGACAACGGATCAATCAAACTGGGCGGACTTTCTGCGCATTAGTCCTTGGAACCCTGATGCAGTACGCGCGAAGTTACTCCAAACGCAAATCGCGTGGGCGCTTGAAGAAGGACAAAAAACTTGCCAAAGTAAAGAAATCTACCTCAACTTCGACGATTCGCTGGGCGTCAAGGGGGACGCGACCTGGCGGCTTGACGTCGTGGATTGGCATCACGATCATGCGCACAGCACGCCGCAGCGTCCGCGTTATCAAAAAGCTTTTTGTTATGTGGCCTGCACCCTGTGTGTCGCTTCCATCGTCGTTACTTTGGACGTGCGCTTGTATTTGCGGCGGCGTACCTTACGCGCGTTGAATCGTAAGCGTGCGCCGCAGGAGCGGATTCGTTACCAAAGCAAAAATAATATTGTCCGCGCGATGTTACTGCGCCTCGCGCCGTACTTGCCGCCGGATTGGACCGTCATCGTCCAATTCGACAGTTGGTATGCGGCGCATAAGTTACTCAAGTTTGTCCGCCGCCAGTCGTGGCATTTCACCTGCGGCGTGAAGTCGAACCGCAAGCTCAACGGTGAACGGCTTGACCACCAACACCTCAAAGAGAAGCACAAGTGGCACGCGCGCGTGCGTGTGACCAATGCCAACCAGGAAGAACGTTGTTACTATGTGCGGCAACTCGACGGACGTTTGGAGCAGCTTTCTTTTGACGTTTGCGTTCTGATCTCAAAACGGCACCTGGGGCAAAAAGCCCCTGCGTACTTTGCCAGTACGCGGGCCTGCAAGCCGACAGCCATCTTGCAGGGCTATACGGGTCGTTGGTCGTGTGAAGTCGTCAACTTTTATACCAAGACACAGCTTGGGTTGGCGGACTTTCGTTGCTGGAGCTACGCCGCCGCGGACAAATACGTGGTCGCAGTGCATCTGGCTTGGGCTTATGTCGAACAACGGTTTCAGACCGAACGCGACACCCAAGTGAAATGTTACGGCGACCTCCTCCGGCGGCATCGGGACGAACATAGTGAAGCCTTGCTTAAAGCGGCTGTGGAGATGGCACACGCAGGCGCTGAGCCAGCGGCTGTGTTGCAGCGTTTTATCCATTGAGCTTCGCACGTTCGTCAACCAGATGTCGCGCACAGGTAACACCTCCGACACTGGCGAAAAAATACTTTTCGGCTGGTACGGAGGAGTGTTACCCAAAGTACCTCAAGAGAGTAGACCGGATAACGGAAAAGTACCTAAATTTCGCCAAAGTGCATATATTTATAATTAAGAGAAAAGCGGAAACCTGACTGTGAGGACGGCTCAGAAAAAAATGTGTGTCTTCCTCACGGTCAGGCTGTTACCCCATCTCCCTCGGTTGAATCATTATCAGCAATTAATAGATGGGTGGCACAAGGGTTGCTGAAATACTTCATACAAGGTACAAATATAAAATATCACTTAAGGGAGGGAGATTTATCGTATGAAACTGAATAAGCAACTTAAATTTATTATAGCGTCACTGGCGCTAGGGTTAAGCTTGACGTATTTCGATCAGACTACGCTGGCTCAGCGCGCTACGCAAAAAGGTAATGCTGATTCACGAGAAACTGCACGTTTGGTCAGAGAGATTCGACACGAATTACTGACCCTAAACTGGTATGGAGTTTTTGACTGGTTGGAAGGAACTGTAAGTCCAGATGGAGCCGTTGTTTTGCGAGGTTGGGTAATACGTCCAACCACAAAGTCTGAAGCTGAAGCACGTGTCAAAGATATTGAGGGTGTGAGTGAGTTAAGAAACGATATTCAAGTGTTGCCACTCTCACCGAATGATGATCGTTTGCGCCGCGCGCTTTATACTACACTTTTCAATGGCAATTCGCCGCTCTTTCGCTATGCATTAGGGGCGAATCCTTCTATTCATTTGATCGTCAATAGGGGGCGTGCAACTTTAAAAGGCATAGTGAGTTCCGAAGCTGACAGGAATCTGGCAAACGTTCGCGCTAGAGGCGTTCCCGGACTTTTTGAAGTAAAGAATGAGTTAGTTGTTGAAGGTACACAGTAATAGTTGAAGGTACACAGTAATAGTGGTGCGCTTAGCGCCTCTGCTGGGGGAGGCTCGGTGATGTCTAGGTATTGTTCTGACGCTGCTGAGCCAAACCTGCAGGGCGCAGGCCGTATCCAACTACACACCACAGAAAAACAATGGCCACTTATCAGGCAACTGAAAACTTATTGGCTGCCATAAAGAAGGTGAAATTTTATGCTTGAAGAAACTAAAGATAGTCTGGCTTCGATAAAGCCAATTGGCGCTTTATTTATAGATGGAGAAACAGCCCGCAAGGCAGTCAACCTACTCACCGAATTAGGTTATGACAACAACGAAATTAACGTGGTTGTTACTGACGACTCACAGGGAACCTATCATTTAAAATCCAGAGCCACGGATGCGGCATCGGAAACGCAACGAGAAACTAAAGCTGGGCCTGCGGCAGCAGCAATGGCATCAATCGGAGCTATCTTAGGAGCCGCTGCTGCTATCAGTGTAACCATTGCAACTGCAGGAGGGGCATTACTTGTGGTTGGGCCGATGGCTGCGGGCGGGGCCGTAGTAGGAGCAGGTTTCGGAGGAATCTTAGGTGGCCTATTAGGATCACCTGTTTCCGCTGAAGAAAACACTTTCTATGAACAAGGTGTTCATGAAGGACGGATTCTAATTATTGTTAAGCCGCACTCACAAGAAGATTTACAACGTATTCGTCGCGAATGGGTTGCGCTAGGGGGAGAGTTTGGCTCAGCTTGAGGCCGGAAAGTGATAAAACTGGAATATCTCTTTTAGCTTGGTGATATGCGTAACAATATCACCTTCCTACTATTAAGCAGGTACAACATACAGCCATTGTACTCCCTGCCTGCATTTGCGTTCGCCTTGCGAACATAATGCAATTCTTGACTATAGCGTTCTTCCTTCAACCTAGATTCTTGTAAATATCAGGCTAGATTAAAATCTGCCGCGCCTACTTTGAGAGCCGGCTTTTTGGCGCGCTGCTTGCGTCTCTCTCATTTATATTTAATTACAACTATTTTGTTTTAAGGAGAGAACCATGACTGAACAATATTCGATTCAAGATTCCAGCCGCTCGCGAAAAGATTGGCAAACCAGACCAAATCCGAGTCGCGGTGAACGCCAGAGAGAAGATTATTATAGCCCTGAACATCAACGAGGCTTGATTGAGCGGGCCGGAGATGAACTGCGCTCGTGGTTTGGCGATGAAGAAGCCGAGCGGCGACGTTTGATAGACGAACGTTACCAGCGGCAACATACCATCGCACGTTCGCACGACCGCTTCGGCGACGTCCGTGCGCGTGACCTCATGACAAGTAATGTAATCACGGTTCATCCGTGGGATACAGTCGAACGCGCTGCTTATTTAATGGACAAATGTGATTGTGGCTCGTTGCCAGTCGTTAGCGAAAACGGGCACTTAATCGCCATCATAACGGATCGTGATATTGCCATCCGCAGCGCCGCACGTGGGAAATATCCCCGCCGTGTCCATGTGGATGAATGCATGTCCGGTGATATTGTTGCCTGCCACGAATATGATGCAATTGAGAATTGTATGCGTCAGTTGGCACGCCACCAGCTTCGACGATTGCCAATTGTAGATGATCACAATCAACTCGTCGGTATCGTCAGTCAAGCTGATCTGGCCTGGCATGCAGGAACGCATACGGGCTGGGGTGAGAGGCGCGCCATCGCCGATATGCTGTGTGCGGTTTCGGAACCAACCCACATTCCACGCCGCTGATTTAACACTAATGGTAGGTCATCATGAATTAGCGCATCCCTAAAGCTGAAAGAAAAATATGCATCCGAAGGAGAATAATTATGGCAAACCAGATAACTGAAAACCAATGCTCACATCCAGGCTGTAACTGCACAGTGGCGCAAGGCGAGCAATGGTGCAGCCCACATTGTGAGACAGCGCCTGATGAAGTCCTTTGTGGCTGTGGTCATACTGGATGTCTGTCATACGCGTCCGTCGAGCGGATACAAACAGTCTGAATTGAGAATCAGGCTGGCTAAGTAAGACAGTTAGACAAGTGCTTTAACTTTGTAATTTCGATTAGAGAGGAAACCAAATTCACGGCGAAAGCAAAAGAAGCACAATAAACAAAGGAACAATGAACCTCGCACCGCAGTGAGTGCAGCTAGGGCAGTTTCTATCGCACTATTCCGCTAACGGAAGGAGCTAATGCCGATGAGGCAAAGGCCAACTTATCGGGACGGTGTGCTGGAAATTTCGATGACTGCTCCCTCATCGCGAAGAGCGGCGGCGACAAATCGAAATTTTCAGCTAATCTGTGCTGAAGTCTGGTCGTCCTTTTACAAGTGTAGGCACTGAAGTAAAGGGAGCACAAGCCTTATCCTGACTTGAGAGTGGGATAAGGCTTGTGCTCCCTTTACTTCTTCACGAGGGATAAACTATTGGACGACTCTTTAGACATGATCTTTCACTTCGTTGATACCCTCCTGGCGGGCACAATTGGCACAACAGTAAAACGTCTGGTTCGCCTCAATCCCATGACCGATGATTCTGCAGCCGCAGTGATGGCAGACAGGAGCCAACTTGTGAATCGCGCACTCGAAGCTATCAAAAGTATGTTTTGCTCCGGCGGTGATTACCTCGAAAGACAAATAATATTCATTCCCACACACTTCGCATTGCGCCATAGTTTTCTCTCCTTATGCGCGGTTAATGACTTGCGCGCGGTTGGCCAAATTCTGCTTGCAATTGTAACCATTGCATTATGTCACGACGGCGAAGCAGACCGATCAGATGGCCATCTGCAATGACGGGTATCTGTCTGACGTCGCGGCGTGCAAGTTTATCAAACGCCTGGCTGGCATCTTCATTAGCTGAAACTGTATCAAGTTGATTGACCTGCGTCATAATTTCGCTCACGGTTGTTGTATCCCACTGCTCACGGGGTACCCGGCGCACATCCTCTAAAAAGCCGGAAACAATCCCACAGCTAAGTCCAGGTCACCAGTAAAAAGATCACTGCCCAAACTCCAGTCAAGCTGAATATTGATGCCGAAAAGTCGCCCGATTTTGAGTCTTCTGTTCATGAAATTTCGCAATAACAAGCCTGCTCCACGATGGTGAAGAAGCAACTCTCCCATCGTGTTGACGAGAAAACTACTTCATTCACCGTCGTGGAGCAGGCTTGTTATTACTTCTGGTTTGCTCCGTCGCTACTTTTTCATAGTAGGCGTCGGACTGGCACCCGCACCCACCTTGAGTTGATTAGTGACGCGCTTCACGCCCTCCGTATCTTTAGCCACGCGTTCGGCCTCAGCCTTTTCCGCCGCTGTATCTACGGTGCCACGTAAAGTAACCATGTTATTGTTTACATCTACATTGATTTTGCGCTCTGGCGTCGTACTGTTGCCAATAAGTTTGGCTACGATTTTGGTATGAATCCAGGCATCATCCAACGAACTGCCAATAGTGTCACCGTATCCTTTCGCCGTTTCACGTTCTTCACGCGCCCGGTCTTCTGTCCATTCCGCCCGCGTCAATTCACGTGGTTTCACCTCAATTTTATCTGTAATCAGCAGACCGGCATGCGCGCTCTTCGCCATTTCTAAGGCTTTGGTTCGCATTGCTTGCGTTTCCACCGTGCCAGAAAGAGTAGCTTGATTTCGATCAACATCGGCGCTGATGTCTAGATTGGCGGCCTTTATTTGCGCATCAGAATCAAATTTCGCCTTAATGGCACTCTCTAAATCAGAATTGCTCATCTTGGCTTTGGTCGTGCTTGTATTGCTACCGCCAGGTGCCTCTCTATCTTCTCCACAACCGCTCATGAAACCAGCAGTGAGTAAGAGGCCGACCAGTAGTAGGCTAACGGTCTTTGATGTAAGTCTTTGCTCAATATTCATAATTCCTCCCTGTTGTTAGTGATGCCTAATTGCATCAAACTCTTTGCAAGTTATTATAGTTCTCTATGCGAACTGAAAATTTATGGGCGGGCGGATCGGCACCGCGCTTTGCTCCGTAGGTAAAAACATCGTTTCATCCGGCCATGTCTCATTCATCAGATTGACTGACAGCAAGGGGCTTTTTCTGAAGCATAACTCTTGGGTCTTGCTGTCCAGATCAATAAGCAAAGAATCGCCTCTGCCGACCTGTCTAGTGGCAATGAGATTAGACAAGGGGAGGACAAGATGCTTTTCAATGGCACGCCGCAACGGGCGCGCGCCGTAGCGACGATCAAAGCCTTCTTGCAGTAAAAAATTTTCTACCTGTTTGGTGTAGGAAAGGGCAAAGGCACCACGTTCTGCCATAAAAATGCGCTGTTGCACTTTATTCAGTTCGATCTCAATGATGCGGCGCAATGCGGCTTCCTGGAGCGAGTGAAATACGACAACTTTATCCAACCGATTCATAAACTCGGGTGAAAACTTACGTCGGGCGGCTTCTACTCCAATCTTTTCCAATTGCTCATTGAAGTCCTCGTTAACGAGAGGCGTCTGAGAAAAGCCCATTTTCCCTTCAGTTAGGTAACTCATTTCACGCGCGCCTAAGTTCGATGTCATCACAATGACACAGTGGGAAAAATCCACCCGCCGGTTATCTCCCAACGTCAGTCTGGCTTTATCCAGAATGCCCAGCAAAAGCTGCCACAGCGCATCCGAAGCTTTTTCAATTTCGTCGAATAAGACAAAGGTCAACTCTTTCTCTGCCACCTGAAAGCGTTCTAAATTTTCCTGTGTCAGCATGGGTTGCGTTTCACGATGCCCCAAATAGCCGGGCGGCGAACCTATCAGTTTAGCGATCTCATGCGAATGTTGAAACTCAGCGCAATCAATGCGGATCATGGCATAAGAATCGTGAAATAAAACCTCGGCTGCCGCCTCCACCGAGCGCGTTTTCCCCGAACCCGTAGGCCCGAGAAATAATAAAGTACCAAGTGGTTTGCCTGGTGTGTTCAGTTTCGCTAGGTAGACTTGATAAATTTCAGCAAGGGCCTGCACCGCCTCATCCTGCGCCACGACACGTTCCAATAGCGCTTCTTTAAATAGCCCCGCTTCATCACATTGTTGCTGAGCATTGAGTGTGACCCATTCAGGCGCTGACCCTAATCCAGCCGCTGCCTTCAATGTTTTTTTTTGTGCTGACGACATAACCAATCCTTCCTCTCTTTCATTAGGATGCGACTGCGATATGTGCAAGAACAATGCCAAGAAGCATGAGCCGGAAAGCTGTACTTTATTTGCTGTACAACCACCTACAACAAGAGTATTCGGATGAATAAGTTGTAAGCGCAGTGAAAACACAAGCTTCTTACTCATCCTGGCACTACAAAAAAATAAAAGATGTTCGTGGTTAATCCATTTCGTATGGATGAGAAACAATGAAATCAGTGTAGGTAAAAAGATGGAAGCGCAAGCGACCTACGTTATTAGGGTGCTTTAGGAGGATAGACGCGTGGGACGCTTACGCCAAATTGTAGTAGCAGCTTAGCGAGAAGAATCAGTGCTTGCTTCCCGCTGGTTGTATTTTCGCCCCTGTGGTGCAGCCTGCATGCCCGCAGCCACAACCTGTTTTTGCCTCCCTCCGGAGGTTGGCCTGCTGACAATGCTCACTACAAAAACCTGTATCCGCTTGTGCTGTACAATGACATTGTTCATGACCACATTTTTCAGTTTGTTCTACCATTTCACCGTCCTCCTTTCTGATGCATCCTGCATCGTTTTTTGCTGTTGAACTAAACGGATTGCTGGCATTACTACCAGCAAAGCGTATTCCAATTGCTACCTTTTCATTACAAGATAACCGGATCGGCGGCGCTTGCCAGGAAACGTACGCCATCGGACAAAGCCATACAGTCATATGTTCTGAATGAGAACATGGGGAGACGATGATAGTAATTTGTGGCAAGACCCAGGCCGAGAGAAAGAGAATTCTTATTGATGTTTAAGCTCTCCTGCTCAATGGCGCGCCAGTTGCGTAGCTAAACATATCCAGTACTAAAAAAATAAGGTTAAATGTCAGAATAATTGTAAGAGGAGGATACAAATGAAACTAAAATCAAATTTTTTATTCACGCTGGCCTTGAGTTGTGCGTTTGGGGTAGGCACCTGCGCTTGGGCGCAAAGTGAGTCGGAAAGAATTGACAAGGAAAACAAAACAACCCAATCCGATAATAAGGCGGATATCAAGGATGAGGTCGAACAATCAGAGAAGGCCGCTAAGGTTTTTACTGAAATCATGGGAGCGCCCGATAAAGGGATACCACAGGAACTCGTGGATAAAGCCGAGTGCATTGCGGTCTTTCCGCAGGTTCTCAAAGCAGGCTTCATCATCGGTGGCCGTGGTGGTCGCGGTGTTGCCAGTTGTCGTATCGGGAATGGCTGGAGCGCACCCGCATTTTTCAATCTAGGTGGTGGCAGCTTTGGTTTGCAGATCGGCGCTCAGGCGACTGATTTCGTCTTTTTGATTATGAATTCAGACGGCGTTAATAGTTTGCTCAAAAACAAATTTACGATGGGCGCTGATGCGTCTGTGGCGGCAGGCCCGGTTGGGCGGCAAGCTGGTGCTTCAACAGATGCGGCGTTGAATGCGCAGATTCTCTCTTACTCCCGCAGCAAAGGCTTGTTTGCGGGACTTGAGCTAAAAGGCGTAGTCATTAATCAGGATGATAGCGATATGCGTGACGCTTACGGTTCAGGGACATCAGCAAAAGATATTCTGCGCGAAAACAAAGTAACTGCTCCCGCAGCTATTCGTGCCTTTCCTGACACCTTAGGCCGTTATTCCACGCGTAGCGCCAAGTAATCTCAAGGTAATGAGAAGGAACAGTAATCATGTTGCCGTGTGGCAGCGTAAGTTAAGGACTTATGCTGCCACACGGCAACATTTTCATGCGGACAAGCTATGAATAAAATAATACGAAAACTCATCAAAGCGTATGCGCTCGCACAAGTGTCGAAATTAACTTCTCGGCGTCATCAAAAAGCACTGGCCTGGACTGCTGTCGGGGTGGGCGCAGCCTTGGTCGCGCAGGCTGCCTTGCGATCTCGCCATAAATTTGATTTGCGGGGCAAAACAGTCTTGATCACGGGAGGCTCACGCGGCTTAGGATTGGTACTGGCACGTGAATTCCAACAAGCGGGCGCGAAAATCGCGATTTGCGCGCGGGACGCAGATGAACTGGCACGCGCAAAAGAAGAGTTGATGGCATACGATAGCAATGTGTTGGCCGTTGCCTGTGACGTGACTATGCCCTTTGAAATTGAAGAGCTGATCCAAACGGTGCGAAATCACTTTGGTCAGATAGACGTGCTGGTGAATAACGCTGGCCTGATGACTGTTGGCCCGCTCGAAGCCATGACACTCGCCGATTTTCAAGATGCGATGCAAACGAATTATCAAGCCGCGCTAAATATTATTCTCACGGTTTTACCGGAGATGCGTGCACGTCAGGCAGGACGCATTGTTAATATCGCCTCGATTGGCGGCAAAATCAGCGTGCCGCATTTGTTGCCTTACAGCGCCAGTAAATTTGCGCTGGTCGGATTATCAGAAGGCTTGCGAGCGGAATTAAAGCAAGAGGGGATTTACGTGACAACGATTTGTCCCGGGCTGATGCGTACGGGCAGTCCTCGCAATGCAACATTCAAAGGACAGCATCGCGCCGAATATGCCTGGTTTAGTATCAGTGATGCTTTGCCCTTTCTTTCCATGAGCGCTGAAAGCGCAGCCCGTCGCATCGTTACGGCCTGTGAGCAGGGCGAAGCAGAGGTTATTCTTTCTGTACCGGCGAAACTGGCGGCAACCATGCACGGATTATGCCCTGGCTTCACGGCTGATCTGCTGGGCATGATTAACTCCTTCTTGCCTGCTCCTGGTGGCATCGGCACCGCCGCAGCAAAAGGCAAAGAAAGCGAATCCGCCCTAAGTCCATCGTGGATGACAACCTTGAATGAGCAAGCCGCACTGGAAAATAATCAGATTCATTAGGCCTACGGGCTTATAACACAAATGACACCTCGTTTGTTCGCAGTACTGCCTGAAGGCAATATTGCGAACAAACGAGGTGTCTATTTTTACGTCTATTTTCAGCGTCCAGAATGGGATCGCTTGGTCTGCTTTTGCTCGGCTTTCACTTTGTTATTAACCGAATCTGCTGGTTGCGATGCTGGAAGCATGTTTTCCACTTCATCCTGAGTATCAGGTGCAGGAGCTTGCGTGAAGGCTTTTTTCTGTATGTCGTGAACGACATCTTCCCCTTGTCGCAAGCTGCCACGGGTTTTGTATTGGCCTGGATTGACATTATTTTTGCTGCTCATAATTTCCCCTTTGTAATCTGTTTTCGCTGCGCGTTATGCAGCAGCTAAATGAACTACATTTACTGAAGCAACTGCTAAGCCAAAGGAGAAAACGAACCGGGAGACTATCCCTGAACTGACGCGACCTCGCCGATACTCTCTTCTGGGTTTTGTAGATAACCGCGTATTTGTTCGACCAAAGGCGTTGCTTGCCAACGCTCCGAGTTGTCAGCATCGTTAATTTTGTATAAGCCCAAATCAATGTAATACCGCTCCACATTTCTGCGTCCGAGCCGATAGCGCCAATCCACCATCGTAAAGAGTGGGAACCACGTGTAGCCCAAGACAGGAATACCGCGACTGCGTAAATCCTTGACTGCGGCGACCGAAGCAGTCAACCAACGGGAACGCTCATCTGCCGGACCTAGCGCGCTGGTTTCCGTAATCATAATTGGGGTCTGGTAGCGATGATAGTAATCCTCAATCAGCGTGACAAACCCGATACCATCCTGTTCCACCGAACGATAGGAAAGCCTTCCTTTATGATCATAATAAATTTGCCGGGTAGACCACTGGGGGTAAAAATTCATGCCCAGCACTTCAATGGGAATGCGGCGACTAACGATATCCGTTAATTCATCCAGCGAAGCGCCATTGCGCAACAACCAGCCAAACAACGGATGATCCGATGTCACTTGCCCAGTGATCAGATCGAAGAAGAGATAGCCGCGTCGTGTATCTTCCAGCGCCAATACCTCCAATTCATGTTGAATCGCACGGCTGAGGCCGGTCGCTTCCACCTGCACCATAATCGCACTTGGATCAATTGCCTTGATGGCCTCCACCGTTCGCAGGACGCCTCTGACCAGTTGTAACATCACACGAATGTAACCTTGATCGCCGCGCAAGTATGGTGGCCAGAGACCCCGGCGACCACACATGAGTGCGTTGACAAGCGGTTCGTTGAGCGGCGTGTACCAACGCACGAGCGATTGATAACGCCGGGCAAAGGCTTCGGCATAAGCGGCCACGGCGCGCGGATAATCGGGGTTGGCGAATTCCTTGCGGAGCCAAAACGGACAGCCGTAGTGCATTAGGTCAATGATGGGCGTGATTTTCAGTTCCTCGACGATGTACGGAATAACTTCATCCATCCATTGCCAGTCGAACTCTCCCGGTTGCGGTTCGACACGATACCAGGGAACGCCCCAACGTACAGCTTGCAAGCCAGTATCCCGAATCAGCGCGAGGTCTTCGCGCCAGTGCTCGTAATGTCCCATCAAATCATATTCATCAAGGGAACGATGTCCGGTTTTTGTTTGGGGGACGAACGTGTCTTCGATTCCGCTAGCCCAAATGAAATTGCGAGGGTGTGAACTTAAATTCAAATCATTCATGCCAAACGATTATTACACTGACGTAGGCCAGGTTCACAATAGTTTTTTTGTGAACCTGTTCCAGCCTTCCATTACAAATCTTTTTCCTTATTGGAAGTAATGGCAGTAACCCGTACCATATCAAAAGCCGCGATCATCCGAAAGCCGTATAAGCCTACTAATTGCGCTTCATACGGTACGGCGACCTCACCTAAGTACCTGGCCTCATGGTAAATCGTGAGGCGATCTTGCTCCTTCCGAAAACGAAATTGCTGTGTCAGCAACGGATTGAAACCGACGTCTAAAGGAAATATGTCGGTCTCAGGCTTCGCAGTAGAACGAAGCGCCCACCCTGTCGCCAGCCGTTCAACGGTCAGTAAGGGGCTGTGCTCAGAGGCGCTCAAGGCAGGATAAAAGCCATAGTGTTCCCCGGCTCCCGGCTCATTCACCTGCTTCACGTTAATAACCAGTTCATAATCAGCAGGCAACGGCCCTTTCGTCAAAATCGAAGCTTCCCCGTGTGGGCCGATAAACCAGAGATGACGACCGCTGATTCGCCAACGATCATCATCGGCGGTGGTCTGCCAACCTAAGACAGTATGGGGTTGATCGTTTTCTGTAAATGAATCCTGCCAGCCGCCAGTCAGCGCGAACCCCGAGAATTCTGCCGCGGCATTTTTTGTCGTGAGCGAAAGGGAAGTAGCTTGTGCGCCAAGCTGCCCTTCCCATTGGAGGACATTACCATCCAGACTAACACGCACCCATGAAGCATTGACTTCCACGCGCAAGAGATGAAACGCATTGTAATCAAAGGCGGGCGGTAATTGAAAATGCTGCCGCGTCCATTGGTCGGTGGTTTGTGCCACCAGCGCCGCCTGCCCCGCAGGCGGGAGCAAGTTGAAAAACAAGACAGCCTCTTTTGCTTCGCTCAATTTGATACCCGCTGCGCTATCGTCCGGCGCACTGGTGGGCATTCGCAGACTGACCTCAGCAATAAAATTTGACAGGCTTGCCAAACAGACCGCTTCCGCTTCTTCCTCCAGTGCAGCTTGCGTAAGCACGCCATTGCTAACGCTCCAGTGGCCTCCAGAATACTGCCATCCAGCCGGAGATTTATCATTGCTAGCGCCTGTGAAATGATCAGCGAAGAGCGGCACTAGGGGGAGCGGCTGGGGGTTGTAACTTGGGCCTAGCACCAGCATACGATCCCCCACCCATTCCAACGGATCAATAGCTAGCACACGCGCCTGAGCGTCTTCCGCCCACCGATGATAGATGCAATATAACTGCTGATTGTCAGGCCCGCGCACCACGGAATTATGTCCAGGGCCAATAACGTGACCAGGAACCGTCCGCAGAATCGGTAGCACATTTTCCCCATCCGCGAATTGTTCCCATTCCTCTTCAGCCCCGAGACGGTCACTTACGGCATAGCCGACACCATAAGTGGCATGTTGCCAGTTGCCAGAACTAAACATCTGGTAATAACGACCTTTGTGTTTGAGGACGAAGGAGCCTTCAACCGTATACCAGCGCACACCGCCTTTTTCTTGGCGTTGCGGGTCATACACTTGCCAGTCGTAACGCGCCCGCGTGACCGGCTGCGGTTTGCCGACCAGGGTCAAGGGATCAACCATTTTGTCGCAGACGGTGCCTGTTCCAATGTGCGAATGCTCCAGAAAATCGGTCGCATAAAACAGCCAGCGCGTACCGTCATCATCAATAAATACATGGGCATCAATGGCGAAGTCTTCGGTCGTCAACTGCCTGCCACTGTCAACAAATGGCCCGGCAGGATGGGTGGCCGTGGCTACGCGAATTTGCATACGCGCTTCATTGCCGACGCTGTAATACATTAGGAACTGGCCATTGTCATAAATCACTTCAGGTGCCCAGTAACAAGTGGCTTGCGCATCCAAGGGGGCCAGCGCGCCGCTGAGTTCCTGCCAATGAACCAAGTCCCGCGAATGGAGAATTCCGAAACAACGACCATCGTGCCAAAACCCTGTGCAGTAACACCAATATTCATTGAGGTATTTCAGCACGAAGGGATCAGGACAGGAACGATTATGTACGGGGTTGAGATAAGTCTGCGCCATGCGTTTTCTCACTGAAGCAGGATGCCCTGCGCTGGAACAATTTGTTTTGGGGCAATACAACTCAGACACACTGATAAAGAATCGCTATGGCAAATCGTGTTCCAGTCCAATGTCATTAGTTTCCGCTGAGCAAAGCGATTTCATTTGATGCATAGCTGTTCTTGATCGGAGCATCTGTTATTTCATTCTCTTTCCACTATCTTCTGTTAGGGCTTGGCATTTCAATTGCTCAGCTATTTTGTGAAGCAGAGAAATTTGCTTATTTTCTTTGCTTATTTTCATAGATAATTTAAGGAGGATTATGCAAAGCAAAGCTAAATTATTCGGGCATCCGATTCATCCCATGTTAATTGTGTTTCCGCTCGGCTTGCTCGCTGTAGCGGTCATTTTCGATCTAATCAGTTTAATGACAAGCAACAGCTTTTGGGCAACGATGGCCTATTATCTGATAGGATCTGGAGTTATTGGTGGGCTAGTAGCCGCGATTTTTGGGCTTTTGGATTGGCTGGCAATTCCAGAAAATACACGCGCTAAATTTATTGGGATGTTACATGGTGGCATTAACTTAGTAGTGATTTTATTATTTATAGGAAGCTGGCTAATACGTCGCCAACTGCCTGCTAATCCCTCTACGCTGGCCCTGGTGTTAGCCTTTATTGGAGTAGGGCTAGCCCTCATTGCTGGCTGGCTTGGGGGTGAATTAGTAGATCGTCTGGGGGTTGGTGTTGATGAAGGCGCTCATTTAAATTCACCAAATTCCCTTTCTGGACGACCAGCCAGCGAGCAGGATACTGGAATAGATTCTCAACCAACCCAACCACGTCAAGCGCACTAAGGATGTTGCGCACTGAGGGTAGAGCAAACACGCAAGTTTGCTCTACCGTTTCAGCATACAAAAGCCGATGAAAAAATCCACCATGACACCCGCCTTTATGTTTGCCACTGGGATTGAGAATAGTGCGCCCACGATCCAGCAGGGAAAAGTGCGCGTGGATGAAATGGAAAAGTGTGGACATTACACTCGTTGGCAGGAAGACTTTGCCTTGGTGGCAGAGCTGGATATTCATTTTCTGCGTTATGGCCCGCCGCTTCATCGCACCTTTTTGGGGCCGCAACAATTTGATTGGTCATTCGCTGATGAAACATTTGCCGAACTAAAACGACGCGACATCGTGCCCATCGTTGACCTTTGTCATTTTGGCGTGCCGGATTGGATTGGTAATTTTCAGAACCCGGATTTTCCTGCTCTCTTTGCCACGTATGCTGCCGCATTTGCGCGGCGATTTCCGTGGGTACAGCTTTACACGCCAGTTAATGAGATGTTCATTTGCGCGACCTTTTCCGCCAGTTATGGTTGGTGGAATGAGCAATTACACAGTGATCAGGCCTTTGTTACAGCGCTCAAACATATTGTCAAAGCGAATGTGATGGCGATGCACGCCATTCTGGCAATCCGGCCTGATGCGATCTTTATTCAAAGCGAGTCCTCTGAATACTTCCACGCCGAAAACCCGCAGGCGATCAAACCTGCTGAGATTATGAATGCCAAGCGGTTTCTTTCGCTTGATCTGAATTATGGTCGGCGCGTGGATTCCGAGATGTATGAATTCTTGCTGGATAATGGCATGACACGCGCAGAGTATCATGCCTTTCTTGGTAATAATCTCAAACATCATTGCATCATGGGCAATGACTATTACATTACGAACGAGCATCGCGTGTCTGCCGATGGCCACACCTGCGCCGCAGGCGATGTTTTCGGCTATGACGACATTACGCGGCAGTATTACAATCGTTACCTTTTGCCGGTCATGCACACAGAAACAAATATGGAAGAAGGGCCGAAGGGCGATGAGGCGGTCAATTGGTTGTGGAAAGAGTGGGCCAATGTGTTACGCGTGCGCAATGACGGTGTGCCTATCGTCGGTTTCACCTGGTATTCGTTGACCGATCAGGTGGATTGGGATACGGCCTTGCGCGAACAGAACAATCGTGTCAACCGACTCGGCCTATTTGATCTGGAGCGCAAGATTCGCCCCGTCGGAACAGCCTATCGGCAGTTAATTCATGACTGGCGTGCGGTGTTGCCAACACAAAGTGTTTGCCTGCGTGTGCCAGTCGTTTTACCCAGCGAACATGAGCAGCAATGGGCACGGTGTTTTACTGATTCGTCCTTGCCGCTTGCGCCAGCCATTAGTGAACAAAAAGGATAAATCTATGAGAGTACTGGTTACCGGCGGGGCCGGATATATTGGCAGTGTGGTCACCGAAAAACTAACAGCGGTGGGGCATGAAGCCATCGTCTACGACGATCTTTCCAAAGGCCATCGCCAGGCGGTCGTCAAAGACGCCGAGTTTGTCAAAGGCGATCTACGCAGCGGCGCTGAATTGCGCACGGCTTTGGTAGAGCGGGGCATTGAAGCGGTGATTCATCTGGCAGCCGACTCGCTGGTCGGGGAATCCATGGAGCAGCCAGCCAAATATTATGGCAATAACGTCTTTGGCGGTATGGTGTTGCTCAATGCGATGCGCGAGGCGAAGGTGAGGCGCATTGTTTTTTCCTCCACGGCAGCGGTTTACGGCGAACCGGAAAAACAGCCTATTGAAGAGACTGACCCGACCGCGCCCACGAATGCGTACGGGGAAACGAAACTTGCGTTCGAGCGGATGTTGCGTTGGTACGAACACGCCTACGGCATTCGCTTTGTGGCCTTGCGCTATTTCAATGCCGCTGGCGCGACCGAACGTTGCGGCGAGCACCACACGCCGGAAACGCACTTGATTCCCCTGGTTTTGCAGGTCGCGGCGGGGCAAAGAAATGAGATTGCGGTTTTCGGCGATGATTATCCCACCCGCGATGGCACGTGTGTGCGCGACTACATTCACGTGGCGGATTTGGCGCATGCGCATATCCGCGCCCTTTCGATCCTAGGTGAACGCAGCACCATTTACAACCTCGGCTGCGGCGGCGAGGGCTATAGTGTGCGCGAAGTGATCGAAACCGCGCGCGAAGTCACGGGGCGGAATATCGAAGTGAAAATCGCGCCGCGCCGCTACTGGTGATCCGGCAGTCCTGATCGCAAGTTCTGGAAAAATTCAGCGCGAATTGGACTGGCAGCCACAACAGCAGGATTTGCGCGAGATCATTACTTCTGCGTGGCAATGGATGAAGCATCATCCACGAGGGTATGAATGATAGACCACAAGAAAATGAGACATGGAAAGCAAAGAAATCAAAATGCCCGATGGTCGCTACCTGATCTATTTCACTTTTGAGGATGAAGTAGCGACGATAGAACTGACTCCTGAGAACAGGGAAATCAACGAACTGGGAGTCCAGGAAGAAGAGGGCGAGCGTGTCTGAACTGCGCTGGAATCCCATGCTCGGCGAATGGACGGCCACGGCGACGAAGCGGCAACAAAGAACGTTTCTGCCACCGCCAGATTACTGTCCGCTTTGCCCGACGAAACCCGGGGGCTTTGCGACGGAAGTGCCAGCCAGCGATTACGACTTAGTTGTATTTGAAAATCGCTTTCCGAGCCTTTCGTCGCCGCCGCCTGTGCCTGCTATAAACGGCACCGAGCTATCTCCCGTACGCCCGTCTGAAGGAGTCTGCGAAGTGGTTTTGTATTCGCCGAATCACCTGACCACGCTGGCGCAAGAACCAATAGAGCGAATAGATAAACTGATTCGCGTCTGGACAGATCGCTTTGCCAAGCTTTCTGCCTTGCCGTTTGTCAAATACGTCTTCATTTTTGAAAACAAAGGCGAAGCAGTCGGCGTGACGCTGCATCATCCGCACGGACAGATTTATGCGTATCCCTTCATTCCGCCCCACCTTGAACGTGAGTTACAACAATCTGCCGCCCATCACGAAAGCACCGGCCGTTGCCTGCTCTGTGACATCATTGCCGCAGAACAGCAAAACCGTCAGCGCATCGTTGCCGCGAATGACTCCTTCATCGCCTATCTTCCCTTCTTCGCGCGCTGGCCGTATGAGTTGCATATCAGTCCCACGCGCCATCTCCAGGCATTAACCGATCTAGCGCGTCTTGAGCAAGTGCGACTGGCAGAAATTCTCAAACAGGTGCTGGTCGCCTTCGACGGACTGTATAATTTTTCCTTTCCCTACGTTATGGTGATGCACCAGCGCCCGAGTGATGGCGGTGATTATCCGCATTATCACTTTCATCTCGAGTTTTATCCGCCGCTGCGCACGCGCGACAAATTGAAATACCTGGCAGGCAGCGAAGTTGGCGCGGGGGTATTCATTAACGATACGCTGCCAGAAGAAAAAGCCGCCGAGCTACGCGCACTCGTCAAACCTGTTAGCTAGGAGAAGGAATAGCAATGCTTAAAGTTGAAGGAGTACGATCCGCTTTCACCAGCATGTATGGCCGTGCGCCACGCGTTTTTCGCGCGCCGGGCAGAGTCAATCTGATCGGCGAGCATACGGATTACAACGATGGATTTGTGCTACCCATGGCGATTGATCGTTCGCTGGTATTGGCTGGCGCTGCCCGCCAGGATCGGCTGGTGCGCATTTATTCAGTCAATATTGATGGGCAGGCGACGTTTGATCTCGATCAACCCGGCCCCCCGCGTCGTGGGACTTGGTTGGATTATGTCGAAGGCACGGCGCAGGCGCTGCTGAAGTTGCTGCCAGCCGCCGCCACGCGTTTGCGTGGAGCCGATTTGTTGCTGGCTTCGGATATTCCCTCCGGCGGTGGGCTATCCTCTTCTGCGGCCCTGGAAGTGGCGACAGGGCTGGCATTGCTTTCCTTATCAGAGTTGGAGCTTGACCGTGAACTGCTGGCACGAGCCGGGCAACGAGCGGAACACGAGTACGTCGGCGCTAACGTCGGCATCATGGATCAATGGACTTCCGCGCACGGGAAAAGTGGGGCCGCGCTGTTGCTGGATTGCCGCTCGCTGCATACGACTTATCTGCCGCTGGAAACTTCGCAAGTGGCCATTGTCGTCTGCGATTCGCAGGTCAAACATGAACTGGCTTCTTCGGAATACAACCAGCGCCGCGCCGAATGTGAGCGCGGCGTGGCCTTGCTGCAAAAATTTCTGCCGGAGATCTGCGCGTTGCGCGATGTTAGTGTCGCGGAATTTCAGCAGTACGAAACGCAATTGCCGGAGCCAATCCGCCGCCGTTGCCGCCATGTGGTTACAGAAAATGCGCGTACTCTGAAGGCGGCAGAATTATTGCGTGCGGCGAATCTGGCGCAATTTGATGCGCAGTTGGGGCAGTTGATGAATGAGTCGCAGCAATCTCTGCGCGAAGACTACGAGGTTAGTTGTGCGGAATTGAATTTGTTGACCGAAATAGCCCAGCAAACCGATGGTGTCTGCGGCGCGCGCTTAACGGGTGGCGGCTTTGGTGGTTGTACGGTCAATCTCGTCCGGCGTGAAGTAGTCAACGATTTTGGGGAAATTATTACCCGCGAATATCAGAAAGCTTATGGCCTGATACCGATCATTTCAGTGGTTGAGCCAGCCGCTGGAGCAAGCGAAATTTTCTGATCACTGGTTAAAATAAGGCTGCATTGTTCACGTGCATTTTATATCGTTTTAGTACGTCAATTTAGCATACGAACGTTTTTCATTTTTAACCTGCCTCTTGATAAACTCGTAAGTCCTGCTTTTACAAGCCCTTTTTTTTCTCTTCTTATCTTCCATTTATCTTCCGTCTGGCACAACCGTTGCTCTAAGGGGCAGGGAGATGGGTCGGGTCAGTAGTTTTGTATCTACAAATAAACGGAGAAAAAAATGAGTAATAAAGATTTTATTATCTATAGAAATAGTTCTGTAGGCAGGAGTAAAAGCCCTGGATATTTTCCCAGAGAGTCGCAAAAATCCAGCGCGGATTTCCTCCCTCTCAGCAATCGTGCGAACGGCGCTGCTTTGCCACCCACAGCACCGGATTTAGTTTGCTTGTCGCATCTGCGCTGGGATTTTGTCTGGCAGCGCCCACAGCATTTGTTAAGTCGTTGCGCGCGGGATCAGCGTGTTTTTTTTGTGGAAGAGCCTATCTATGGCGACTACGTTCCGCATCTGGAAATTAGCGCGCGGGATTGCGGCGTAAGTGTCGTAACTCCACATTTGCCTGTCGGGTTGGATGAAATTGAAATCAGTGCGATGCAACAGGCATTGCTGATTGATGAACTTTTCATGGAGCGTAGTGTGACCGATTACGTGCTTTGGTACTACACCCCGATGGCGTTATCGTTCACGCGCCACCTGGAACCGCTGGCTCGAGTTTATGATTGTATGGATGAGTTATCCGCTTTCAAATTTGCGCCACCGGGCTTGAAACGTTTGGAAGCCGAATTGCTTGAATGCGCGGATGTGGTCTTTACCGGAGGCCATAGTCTTTACGAAGCCAAACGCCATCTGCATACCAATATTCATCCTTTTCCCAGTAGCATCGAAGCCGTCCATTTCCGTCAAGCCCGTCATCTGACCACCGACCCCGCAGATCAAAAAAATATTCCGCATCCACGGCTGGGCTTTTTCGGTGTTATTGATGAGCGCATGGATTTGGAATTGCTGTCTGGTGTGGCTGACGCACGCCCTGATTGGCATCTGGTACTACTTGGCCCCGTTGTGAAAATTGATCCGGCGGATTTGCCGCAACGTGCCAATATTCATTACCTGGGCGGGAAAGATTACAAGGAACTACCAGCCTATCTGGCAGGCTGGGATATTGCTCTGCTTCCCTTTGCCCGCAATGAATCCACCCGCTTTATCAGCCCGACGAAAACGCCGGAATATCTGGCGGCAGGTGTGCCAACCATTTCTACTTCCATCCGTGATGTGGTTCGTCCTTATGGGCAACAGGGATTAGTAAAAATCGCTGATACTGTGCCTGAATTTATTCAGGCCGCCGAATCCTTGCTCAGTGAGCAATTCAATCATACTGCCTGGTTGCGGCAAGTGGATGAAGCTCTGGCCTTTAATTCGTGGGATCGTACCTGGATGCGGATGCTGCATCTTATCAATGCGGCGATCAGCGCTTCGCTATCCGGTACAGACAACTTCCGCTCTTCCCTTAGGACCAGAAGCAACCAATAATCGGGGGCTTACCCCGGCGGCAAGCGTATAAATAAAGGAGGGAAGAGGAAGGCTATGTTTGATTATCTGATTGTCGGAGCTGGTTATGCTGGTAGCGTGTTGGCAGAACGTCTAGCCACCGATGGTGGGAAAAAAGTAGTGCTGGTAGACAAACGACCGCACATCGGCGGCAATGCCTACGATCATTACAACGATGCTGGGATTTTGGTGCATAAATATGGGCCGCATATTTTTCATACTAACTCCCGCGATGTCTTTGAGTATTTGTCGCGCTTTACCGAATGGCGCCCCTACGAACATCGGGTGCGCGCTAGTGTGGATGGGCAACTGCTGCCGATTCCTATCAATCTGGATACGGTCAATCAGCTTTATGGCCTCAAGCTTACGTCTTTCGAGGTGGAGGAGTTTTTTGCTTCAGTGGCGGAACACAAGGAAAAAATACGCACCTCGGAAGACGTAATCGTCAATCGGGTCGGACGGGAGTTATATGAAAAATTCTTTCGCAATTACACGCGCAAACAATGGGCGCTTGATCCTTCCGAACTAGATTCGGCGGTAACGGCGCGTGTGCCAGTTCGCACTAATCGGGATGATCGGTATTTTACTGACACGTATCAGGCAATGCCTTTGCACGGCTATACGCGGATGTTTGAGAACATGCTAAATCATCCGAATATTCGCATTATGCTGAATACGGATTACCGCGAGATTAAGCAAATTATTCCCTTCCGCGAGATGATTTATACTGGCCCGATTGACGAATTTTTCGAGTTTCGCTTTGGCAAACTGCCCTATCGCTCACTGGAATTCAAACACGAGACGATAGATAAATCAGTTTATCAACCCGCTCCGGTCGTCAATTATCCGAATGAGCATGCGTATACACGCATCACTGAATTCAAATACCTGACCGGACAAGAACATCACAAGACAAGTATTGTCTATGAATATCCGCGCGCGGAAGGCGACCCGTACTATCCTGTCCCGCGACCGGAAAATGCCGAGGTTTACAAAAAATACGAAGAACTGGCGAAAGCAACCAAAGGAGTCCACTTCGCCGGACGCCTAGCGACGTACAAATACTATAATCAGGATCAGGTTGTCGCGCAGGCATTGACACTCTATGCTCGGCTAGCCGGCAAGGAATCAAAGCTGAAATAAGAGAGTTGTTTCCTCCGAATGAGATTTAAAAGTTTCTTTCAAGCTGGCTTTGAATGCAGCACTGGGTACAACCGTCACGGCCATTGGCTAGATCAGATTTGCGCTACGAAGCATGATCTCTGGGTTGAGCAGGATTACGCACGCCTCGCCGCACTGGGTATATACACCATCCGCGAAGGCGTGCGCTGGCCGTTGGTTGATCAGGGTGGGCGGTACGATTTTGCTACGTTAGAACCCTTCCTTCACGCCGCTGAAAAACAGGGTATCGAGATCATCTATGATCTGTTTCACTTTGGTTATCCGGCAGACATTGATCTTTTCTCGGCTGATTTTCCCAACCGTTTTGCTGATTATTGTTATGCCGTGGCTGAGTTTATTACGGCTCGAACCTCAACCGCTGGCTACTTCACGCCTATCAATGAACCCTCTTATTTTTCCTGGGCGGCAGGCGAGATGGGGTTGTTTGCGCCCCATCAGTTTGGACGCGGCAATGAATTGAAAAAACAATTAATTGCCGCAGCAATTGCTGGCATTAATGCAATCCATGCAGTGCAGCCACAAGCGCGCATCGTCAATGCGGATCCGCTTTGTCATGTCACTCGCCCCTTTGCCAACCCGGAACTACAAAACGAAGTTGATTATTTCAACTCACAAGTGGTGTTTCAAAGCTGGGATATGCTAAGCGGAAGGCTATGCCCGGAACTCGGCGGCAGCCCCAGACATCTCGATATTGTCGGCCTTAATTATTATTGGACGAATCAATGGGAATGGGGGCAGGCCAGTACCTTAGACCGCCACGACCCGCGTCGGTGTTCGCTGAGAGATTTGATTCGCTCGGTCTGGAATCGCTATCACACCGAAATTGTTATCAGTGAAACCAGTGAACTGGAACATCGACGCGCCGCCTGGGTACACGAATTAGCCAGGGCAGCCAGTTGCGTGCTGGACGAAAATATCCCGTTACGTGGTATTTGCCTCTATCCCATTCTTGGCATGCCGGAATGGCACGCGCCCCAGGAATGGACGCAAATGGGTTTGTGGGAATTAGATGTTAACAGCGACAGCCTGGAGCGGGTGCCACATATACCCATGATGGAGGCACTGCTAATTGCTCAGCACTTGGAAAACCATCCCGCACATAATCACCTGATCAATCAGTTTCAGATTCCAATTAGCGCCGCAACCAGTAGAGGCGCGCACTAACGAATTTACCTGCGTGCAAGAAAAAGAAAGTAGGGTAACCCGCTCTGGTGAGGTTGCCCTGGTTACCACTAAAGGGCTTAACAGTCAGCCACCTGACCAGAGCGGATTACCCTACTACCTACACTTTCTTTTCCCGACTCCAATGACGATGTTGTGCAATCGCCGCAATAAACGCCTGCGCGAGTTTGCCGATTTGTGTGTCACCGCCCAGGATAACGCCTTCATCGTTGGGCGTGATGCCAGCTTCTGTTGTGTTTGTTTTATACGGGAAAGACGCCTTTAGTAAATCCGCGCCTGCGCCTTGCGCTGCGATGGCTTTGCAATGCTGGTAGGCCTCATTCACAAAAACCAGCGCGTCGTCTTCGGACATCAGCCGTTGTACGCTTTGCGCTCCGCCCGGAAGATAGACTGCATCAAAAAGCACAGAAGCAGCCGTCAACAAACTGTGATCAGCTTTGACTTCTGTCCCTTTCGCGCCTTTTATGTAGCCCAGGCGCGGGGCCACAACTTGTGCCATGGCACCTGCACTAACAAGAGCTTTTTGCATTCCCGTCAGCGCGGCATCATCAAAGCCGTCAGCCGCCAGAATCGCGATTTTACGCGTCTTGATACTATCTTTGATCGTGTTTGCCATGCTCAATGCGGGCGAAGTGCCAACCGATTTATTGACGGGCTTAGGCTGAAAGCGTCGGCTGTCACCGTCCGCTGGAACGCTGTGATTGAGCGGGCTATCCAATTTGGCTGGAACTTTCATGCCTAATCCTTCGGCCACGCGCGCCGCCAGAGTTCTATCCACATAATTCAGCAAGACCAGCACGCGCTCTTGGATTGAAGGCGTTTCCAATTTGCCCAATTCGAAGCGCAGCGCCTTCACGATATGATTCTTTTCCGCCTCTGACTGACTGTTATAAAAGAGCGCCGCTTGGCTGAAGTGATCGAAGAAGCTTTCGCTACGACCTCGCACCTTATGTGCATCAATCTTTTCCGCATAGCTGGCAAAGCCCCCCATATCGCGCCCTGCTTGAAAGGGACAACCACCGCCGATACGGTTCGGGCTATAACTGGTTTGCCCGCGATTGATCGTTTGACGCATGTGGCCATCGCGCTGATTATTATGAATTGGCGCAATAGGCCGATTGATCGGAATCTCGTGAAAATTTGGCCCGCCGAGTCGGAGCAATTGTGTGTCTGTATAAGAAAACAATCTTCCTTGCAGCAACGGATCATTTGTGAAATCAATGCCAGGCACAATATGCCCAGGGTGAAATGCAACTTGTTCGGTTTCCGCAAAAAAATTGTCGGGGTTGCGATCCAAGGTGAGTTTGCCAATGCGACGGACAGGCACTATTTCTTCGGGAATAAGTTTTGTGGGGTCTAACAGATCAAAGTCAAATTTATGCTCATCCGCTTCCTCGACAATTTGCACCCCAAATTCCCATTCCGGGTAATTGCCCGTTGCGATAGCCTCCCACAAATCACGGCGGTGGAAGTCCGGGTCTTTGCCGGAAATCTTCTGTGCTTCATCCCATACTACAGAATGGACACCCAATAACGGCTTCCAGTGAAATTTTACGAAACAGGCTTTGCCCTTTGCATTGATGAAACGAAAGGTATGAATGCCAAACCCTTCCATCATGCGAAAACTGCGTGGAATAGCGCGATCCGACATCGCCCACATAATCATGTGCATGGATTCCGGCATTACCGAAACAAAATCCCAGAAGGTATCGTGCGCCGACGCCGCTTGCGGAATCTCATTGTGCGGTTCTGGTTTGACGGCATGAATCAGATCAGGAAACTTGACGGCATCCTGAATAAAGAAGACGGGGATATTGTTGCCTACTAAATCAAAGTTGCCTTCCTCCGTATAAAACTTGACGGCAAACCCACGCACATCACGCGCTAAATCAGTCGAGCCGCGCGAACCGGCAACCGTAGAGAAACGCACGAAAACCGGTGTCTTGACCGACGGGTCTTGCAGAAAAGCCGCGCTGGTAAACTTGGCCTGCGATTCATAAACCTGGAAGTATCCGTGCGCCGCTGCCCCGCGTGCATGGACGATGCGTTCCGGGATTCGTTCGTGATCGAAATGCGTGATCTTTTCCCGCAGAATAAAATCTTCCAACAGCGAGGGGCCACGCTCGCCAGCCTTGAGCGAATTCTGATCATCACTGATCCGCACGCCCTGATTTGTCGTTAGATATTGTTCTGTATCGTCTACTGTAAATCTGGCCAGGTCATTTATTTTTTTATTGGTTCCTGGTTGCTGCTTTTTTTCTCTTGCCATTTATCCTCCTCGTAGCGGCGCTTAGCGCGTCTATGGTTGATCGGTTTTTAGTGTTCGATTTTTGTCTTAATGTACTGCTTTTTTACTGAAGGTATGTCTTGTATGCGTACTCAGCACGTTGCTGGTAAAGTTTGACAAAGAATTGGGTCGGTAAAAGGCCGTGGGAGTTACAACGAGTAAATATCCAGTATGCCGCCCAGTCGGAGCCGATATTTATCTAATTGTGTCGTATTGTCTGTGGCTCCCAATTGTTCGATATAGGGAACGTAGTTGATGATATTTAGTGCCTTCAAAATGGGGGCAAGCTCAACCAATTTGTCATCGCCAATGCCGTAGCCTTCCAGAAATTCCTGCTTTTCATCAATGGAAAGGTCATGCAGCGCCAGTGACAATTCCCACTGTGGCGCGAGATTCGACATACAATCTTCCCAGTCAATCAACGCTATAATTTTGCCTCGTTTATCTACCAGCACATTTTTTAGCCGTATATCGCCGTGATTAAGGGTTGGTTTTGCATTGCGCCCCACCGCTTTTTCCAGAATTTGAGCCAGGAGCTTAAGCTTGCGGGGCGGCAGCATTTTGTATTTCTTCAATATCCCCAGGCGGGCTTCCAGTCTGAGTTCCTGAAAGAGAAATTCGTCCCAGGTTTTGTTGTGCGATAGTTGATTATTGGACCAATCAAACACGCTGCCAAACCCTTGTGTCGAAATTCCATTGATAATCGCCGCATAGCGCCCCATCTCGTGCAGAATGGCCAATCGCTCAGGATGTTGAGTAGCGACTTCGCCACGCGCATAACGCGAAATCATAAACGGCGTAGGGATTACTTCATTGCCGACCTCAAGAATTTCTGCTGTGGGAACTCCAGCTTCGCGGGCTTTGGTGACCGCCCATTGTTCTTTGAAATAGGCGTTGATTTTGCCAGGGCTTTGGCCGATCCGTACAATGAATTCACCTTCGCTATGCTGCACCAGAAAGACAAAATTACTTAAGCCCTCAGCCTGATAGATAATACGTTTGGGCTTTGAACCAAAGTGATGTTCGATCACTTGGCGGGCCATTTTTTTTGCGTTGTCTACATCGCCTCTCGCTTCTTTCGCCGCTTTGGTCATACTTGTAAGGCTCGCTGAATTTCTACCAATTGAAATAACAAGGCACCTAACTCAAAAGAGTTTTTCAGCTTGATCGTTTGGAAGTGTCCACGAAATTCAAGCTCATTGTTCCCCACTAATACAGCAAGTCCAGTACCATTCAAAAAACAATCCATTTCTGTATCACCAGCTCCTAGAGAATGCGTTAAATCAATGCCCAAATGAGACGCGATACTGCGTGCCCCGGAAAGTTTATCTATTCCTTTGTGTGTAAAAAAGCTGCTGCGTTTAGTATGTTGATACGCCATCAACTTATCTTGTGGAATATCAATCAACAGGAAAATCATACAAAATTCTTCTTGGAGTAATTGCTCGCGCAACTTATCGAACTCCACCGCTGTGACCGCCGACGCGCTGGTATATTTTTCTTTGACCGTCATTACTTTTTCGGGCACTGGCGTCCAGATAATTTCCCCAATGCGCCAATCACGTGGATAGGCAAAGACAAGAATTTCTTTTACCCCGCCTGTTAAGAGTCCTTGTACGCCGATTAAGATTTCTTCGATTTCTTCTTTCAAGAGCGGAAAAGCAGCGATTTCTTCAAAGATCAATTCATCCTCTGCGGTGACGGTCACCAAGCCCGTCTGACTGCCATTCAGCGTCACGACTGGAATCGGTTTAGTAGAAATGCTGTACCACTCACGACCAAAAGTGCGAATGACGGATAAGGGAAAGCGCAGGGTGTTCAGGATCACAGGGCGTCCCAAATCATATAATTCCTTCAGCGCGTACTCGACTGTGGCAGGAATACGAATTTTTCCTTGCTCTTCGTGGACGACTGTTCCATCTAGGTCGGTGATAATGCCGCCCTGCGCCATAAAAGCCGATTGTTGCAGAAACTGCCGCAAGGGCTTTTTTATGAGTTTCATCAAGCAGGGGTTGCTCTGTGGTAGGCTGAATCATTAATTCTTTCCCGTTAACAACGGCAATATGCAAAACGCGAAATCGGCGATGCAGGATGCTGCTAGCGATTTTCACACTAGTAGGCTCTTTCTGACCAGCGCAGACCCCAAGGAATGCTTGGCTGGAAAAGGACGCGGATGCCCTAGTGGTCGTACGCAGTTGAAAAACAACATAAGAAAGTAGCGCAATCAGTTATGGTTACGACGCTGGGAGGAAGCGCCTTGATTGTTACCAAGGCCTTGCCGGTCGCGCGCCGCAACCATAACTGATTGCGCTATTCTTTCTGCGCCAGTTGTTGTAAGCGATAACTTAGTAAGTCTCGCTGTCATTGCGATCTTAGCGCGTAATGTTTTGTGCGTTATGCTTTCCCCACTCACTTTCAAAGTAGTTTGCATCTTCTGCCGTTCGTGGGTTCACGCCCATTACGATTCTTCCCTGACGGATATCATCTTCATAAACCTTAGCGCGATCTTCGGGAATACCCCAGCCAATCAAAGCGCCAATTAACCCGCCTGTTAGTCCGCCCGCTCCAATACCTGCTAATCCAGCTACCAACGGCCCCGCCAATACCAATCCCAGGCCGGGAAGTGCAACCGACGTGCCAATCGCGGCGATTGCGCCTAAAATCCCGCCTGCTGCTCCTCCAATCATGGCACCACTACCTGCTCCCTCTGCTGCTTTGCTACTTAGTTCTGTATCTGTATCGGAGAAATATTTGTTGCGAGTATCATCCGACATTAGCAGGTTAACATCTTGCTGAGTGTAGCCTCGATTAGTGGCTGAGTTATAAGCACGCTCAGCGCTATCGCGGTCACTAAATGATCCGAAAACCTGATTATTCGCTTGCCGTGCCTGTCCTTCGGCGTTTTCCCTTTCACCTCGTTGTTCCAACTCACGATTCCCAGTTACTGCACCAAACCCTTCTTTTATCGCGCCTTTAGCGCGTTCCCCAATAGCTGCCGTTTCTTCAACTACTGAGTTGTCATATGTTCTTTTGCTTTCCGCCATATTGTTATTCCTCCATAACTAAAATTAACACGATCACACTGCCACAAACTTGCTCTACAGCAAGGCACACAGTGTAATTATCTAATTCACTAAATCGTGCGCAGTTTAGTAACTGCAATCGGTGTTCCTTATAACGGATAATTTATACTAATAAGACCAATAAAGATGTTATAGAAAATAACCCTATAATAGGGTGAATAACGTGGTGGATGCTTTGTATGATTAGGATACGTTTTATTAAATTATGTACATTACAATGATTAATAACTTATAGTCGTCTGTCTTACAGGTGGGTGCCAGGTTACAATGAAATTAGGTTCAGTATTAATTTAGTGGTGCTCCTGATGTTTATGCCAAAGGACAATACCTAATCCGATTAGCGCATTTAGTATCATCAGCAGGTTGGTCACAACAAAGACCCAATTTCTTAATAACCAACTATAAATTGTGAAGCCCAAAGAGGCGGCGACCTGACCAATAAATAGCCACCTTGAAATCCCTTGGCTGGAGCCTTCCTGCCATTGTTTATAAACTTGCTTACCAACAGTTAGTAGTAATATCAGGGAACTTGTCCAGCCAAGGGCTTCGGTCATTATGCGATCCTTTCAAGCAAAGGTGGGAATCACAGTAAGTTTATCTGGCGGTTGAATGCTTACCCGCTTTTGGGGATGATTGCTTTTTAGCTAGAGCTATTTGGTTTTCCAGTTGTGTTAGCTCATCGGCAGAAAGAATTGATTGTGCGCGTGGAAATAATTCTGTTTCTTCTTCCTCTACGTGATGCTCGACGTTTTCCTGCATAACCTTTAATTTGGCTTCAAATTTCTCACTCCCATCAGTAAGTTGAGCTATTTCTCGAATCAAGGTTTTCACTTGCTTATGTTCTTCCAGTGCTTCAAGCACATGATCTGTAAATTCATCGTGTTGTCGAAGCGCGGGATATAAGATTGTTTCTTCAATTTCAGTATGAAGTTCCAGTTCCTCACTAATCTGTTTATAGAGGCGCTGTTTCTGTTTTTCGCCCTGCGCCTCTTCGGCCTGACTGAAAAGGTCTGCTACTTTACGATGATCTTTAATTAATAACTCAAATGCTTGCATAATTTTCTCCTTTTGAAAAATGGTAGATTGTTCGGACGTGAGAAATAATGCAAAACTTAAGCCAATGGCGAGTTAGCAAGATTTAGAACTAAGACAGAACTTAATATTGATTGCGGCTGAAAATCTATACAATGGAATGACTCTATTTCATTCGGAGTGTTCTATTATCTGGCTGTACATTTACTTGATCTGTTCCGCTTTGGCCAATGCTGCGTTTAGTATATGCCCGGCGGCGATTAGGCCACCGAGCGGGTTACGCTTACTACAAGTTGCAGAAGATAAGTACCTGAGCATTTTTATTCTGGTATTTGAAATTTGATTGCCCCATTTTTATTGGGCATTATGAATCTTTATACCAGAATGATTCTGTCTACTTACTCACAACAAACTTGGCTTAAATGTTCAGCAAGATGAATTGCTACGAGCTTCCAGCTAGTAGCACAGGAGGCAACTATCGAAGGCTTTAGCCAAAATTCAAAAATATTCCTCTTCCAATGCGCTTTAGCGAAAGCTGTTTAGAAAGGAATTATTTTTCACATTCGGCTAAAACCGCTGGGAGCCATGCAAGCCACTAGCTGAAGCACGTAACAATTCAGGCAATCCAGACTGGTCGCTAATCTCGAAACCGCTGTAAGTTATGACATCCTATTCATCAGGCTGAAAATCATCTTCAATGGAACGCTGATTTAATTCCCAGCGGTGACGATCTCGCCGGGCCAGAATTTCATCGTGCGTGTGCAATTCCTGCTCATCGGGAATTTCTATGCCGAGGGCCTGGCCAATTTCGTCCACACTGTCCTGATCAGGCGTTGCCACATGACCGCCGATAGTTTCTTCGCCCGTCGCTTCCGCATCCTGCCAATTTGCATCAATATCACCACCCGATAAGCTAGGCCCGACCGCGTTATATTCTTCTCGCTCCTTTTGCATTCGCCTGCCCCCCGCCTCGGCGAGGTTTTCCTGGCTAATTATTTCTTGATCAGCCTGCGCGGCATCATTGACGCGCGGGGCCTTTGCAGTAGCGCTATGAGATTTTTTCATTAGGGTTTCCCTTTATCTGCTGATCAGTTCATATATTGAAGTCGAGACAGTCGGCGCAAACCGTTCATCTTCTTCTGCCAGCGAAAGACACAAAACGTCTACTCGCTGTCCGGGTTGTAGTCGTTGTAAGCTTAAGGTCTGGCCATTACTGAATCGCACAGCGTCGCGGTGATAGCCGGCATCAGCGTGCAGTTGTGTAAAGGTTACTTCCTCTGTCGCACGGACATCGAACTGGCGTTGAATTGTCGTAGTAATATCATGTAATGTCAGGCGCGCACCTGGAGGAATACAAACCGCACAAGGGAGTACATCCGGTTCTTTGGCAAAGAAGTCTTTGAACTGTTGCCAGAAACTACGATAAGGAGGTACCTGGGCGGTGAGACCTTTGGTGCCGGTAGGAAAAGCAAAGACCTGCAAACTCTCTGCTTCTTCGGCAAGTCGATTGGGTACTTCCATCAATGAATAATCACACATAATGTTTACCTCACTTTCTATGCGTAATCTGACGGGTGTCCTTTGCTTTATCAGAGGAAGATTCCTCGTTAAGTTGCTGCTCTTGTATAGGGGGTGGCGAGGGTAGTGAACTCATTGGCAAATCTTCCCAGATTTGCCCTGTTGTCTCGTCACGGCGTGGCGGTTTTTCTTCGTAACGATGTTGTGATAGGCGATAGCGTTGTGACATACACCTAATTGTTTACCAAGACAATTTATGTTTGCAGGCCGGGCAATGAGCCTGCCTGTCAGAATCCAAATTAGATCCTAAAAGAGGGGTAGCAACATAATGTATTGCAATGTATCGCACTAAATTAAAACAGTTGATCCTATTTAATACAGGTAAAAATTTTTCTGACCGGTAGGTTAAATTCAAAACAAGTAGTTTTTTTATTTATATACCCAATAAAAAGGCAAAAAAGCTGTCTGCAGCAGTTGGAATTATTCCCCAATAATTCCGACTGCTGCAGACAGCACACTGAAACTCAACCTAAGATCAATGAAATCTTACCAACGGCACCCATACATCACCCGTACATCAGAAGCCTAGCCCCGCTATAATCTAATGTGTCGCCTATTTTTAGAGCAATTTGCATGCCATTTCTAGGGCAAGCTCGCACCGCTTCATTTAACAACAAGACATCTCATTAGTGATTCTAATTCTTTGGCATCCGCCTTGCTCCATTAACCAGTTGAATAACATTTAGGTAAGAAATAAATCAGCAGTGAGGAACAGAATGAAGCCACAGCCAGATGATCACGATAAAACTAAAACACCAAAAAAACCCGATCAGCAAATAGAAGACCAGGAAACCCCTGTGCTTCCTGGTGAACCGCCTCCGCTTCCTATCGAAGCGCCACCAGCAAATCCAGAGCAAGCTCCCATCAATGAAGTGCCGGATAATCCTAAGCAAATTGTCATTCAATCGGCCAGAGCACGCCTAACACCGGATTCCTTCAGCGTAACCGGCTTTTAAAAGGAGAGAGTATGGACTTTATTAGCAATATTTCAGAAATTCGCGCGCGCGCGCGCAAACAAATCGAAGAAGGTGCCGTTACCGAAGGTTACCCCCTTGATCGCGAGCGCGTGGTCGGTATTTTAAATGAGGCGCTCGCCACCGAAATTGTTTGTGTACTGCGTTATCGCTATCATTACTTTGCTGCACAGGGCATTCATTCGGCGAGTGTCGCTGCCGAATTTCTACAACATTCCAAGGAAGAGCAAGAGCACGCCGATCTTCTGGCCGAACGCATTACGCAACTGGGCGGTAAGCCGGAAATGAATCCCGCTGGCCTGACAAATCTGAGTCATAGCGAATATAAAGAGGGTACATCGTTAGCCGACATGATCCGCGAAGACCTCATTGCCGAACGTATTGCTATTGAAAGTTATCGGGAAATCATCAGTTTCTTTAGTGATAAAGACCCCACTTCGCGTCGTTTGCTGGAAGAGATTTTGGCTAAGGAAGAGAGCATGCCGATGAACTATCAGACCTATTGGTTGGCATTGATAAGTCTCCTGCGGCAAAAGAGCGAACAGCTTAGTCATTGGATATGCAAGAGGGTGCCCTGTGAAGCAACTTAGTTCTGATTCGCAGCGAGTCGCTGACAACTCCACTAAGCTGTTTGAGTGGTGCAGCGCTATCGTTGGGAAAACACGGTATGTAGTTTTATTTGCTGTGGCCGCTTTACTACTTGTAGCAATCTCGCTTTTTTTGCAGGGAACAATGCAAGCGGCACTTAGCATCTGGCATTCCTGGGCGGCTGCTTTCAGGTCCCAGAACGAACCCACTGAAACTGCCATTGAATTTTTGCAAATAGTCGTGGTTATGTTGAAAGCCGTGGTTTTTTACCTGATCGGAGTCGGTCTATATGGGCTATTTATTACGCCGCTCAATTTATCTGTCTCACTCGGTGTAGAAACCCTTACAGATTTAGAGGATAAGGTGTTGAGCGTGTTAGTCGTCATTATGTCTACGACATTTTTAGAACATTTTATTCGTTGGCAAGACCCTTTGCCAACTCTGCAATTTGGCGCGGCGCTGGCATTAGTGATAGGCGTCTTAATTTTATTTCAGCGACAGAGTCATCAAGCGGATGCCGAACATATTCGCCCGGAGAGAGAACAGCTGCGCGCCAAAAAAGATATGTTTGAGGGGAAAGAAGAAAAATTTCAGATTCCCTCTTCAGCAAATAACCTAGTGGAACCCAAAAATGTCTGAAACAAAGAGCAGTCTGCTCTAGCTGTAGCAGATCAGGCTGATTGTGATTGAGCAAACAAAGCTGAAAAGGCGCTGCGAGGATCAGACACTGATCTTGTCTGGCGTTCAGTAACCCATTTTCGTACTACTTCACCCGTGAGGGGTGCTAACAACGGTTTTGGTGAGGCCGCCTCTGCATTTTTTCTTTCCATTAACTCTTCCTGTTTAATTAATCTTGCTCGCTTCATATTCCCTCCTGTCCACTTGTATCTACTTGTGAGTGAAAACCGAACCCGTTTTACCTTACGGCAACTTGCGTGCCGGATTTTTTTAGCGGTTTTCTCCCGTCAGGGACGGCAATGCTGTCCTATTTCTGCCATAGTTGTTCCGATTTTTATACATATCACTTGGATCAGATCAGTCTCAGAAGCGTGCAGCGGTCATAAATAGCAGGACTTTATTTCGGCACGCTGATTGCCCGTCCTATGTACTGTCGCAATTAGCCGATTCAACTACAACAGGCTCAAAAATTGACTGTCTGTTGAGAGATAGAGTCGCATCAAGATTAGAAGAAAAACACTGTGAAGGAGAAATGAACAGTATGTGGAATAAAGACGAAATCAAAGGAAAAGGAAAACAAGTGAAGGGCGCAGTCAAAGATAAAGTAGGGGAAGCCATTGGCAACCCAGATGTGGAAGCTAGCGGGGAAGCTGAGCGCGCGGAAGGCCAGGTGCAGGAGAAGTTTGGTAAAGCGCGCCGCAAGACTGGTGATGCAATTGAAAAGTTTGGTGAGAAGGTGGCAGGCAAACGGTAAGGATAGTCGCCTAAAGTTATTTCATGCCCGCGTTTAGTGTGGAACAGAACTCTCCGGTGTGGGCTAAACGCGGGCATGAGCTAATGACCAGCGTCATTAGCGACCTAACCCAATAAAAAATTTGCGGAGGGAAAAGCAATGATTTATCACGTTAGAAATTCAACTCTTTTATTACTGGCATTGTTCTGTTTGGGAATAACCTCAATAGCACAGCGGCCTTATCGCCTCAATGAGCGGCAGATGAATAATTTGCTCCAGCGCATTGAAAACCGATCCCAGGTTTTTCAGCAAAGTTTAGACGCAGCGTTAGATCGCAGTCGCTTTGATAGCACGCGTCGGGAGAACGAAATAAATCGCTATGTGCGAGATTTCACCGAGGCAACCAGTCGGCTACGGAATCGTTCCCGGGTAAACAACGATGTGACTGAAGTCCTTAATCGGGCGTCCTATCTCAATGATTTTATGCAACGCGAAAGACTGGATACGCGTGCACAAAACGACTGGCTTGCCTTACGCCGCGAACTTGATCAACTAGCGAACGCCTGGAATCTCAACTGGAATTGGAATAATCAAGGGGCTACTTCAAGTGGGACTTATCCTCAGGGAAATTCCAGATACGCTGCTAATCGTTTGACGGGTACCTGGCGTTTGAACTTATCCCGCAGCGATGATCCACGCACAATAGCAGAACGCGCTACCCAGAATGAGCGCAATAATGAGCGTAATGATGATCGTACGGGAAATCGCAGCACTGTGCAGGACAATTTAATGCGGCGATTGGAAGCGCCGGACGCTTTGGCTATTGAGCGCCGTGGGCAAACCGTGACAATGGCGTCAAATCGCGCGCAACAAATTTCGTTTGAAGCTAATGGGCGCGAAAGTACAGAAACGCTGAAAAATGGTCGTCAACGCAGCACCCGCGCTACCTTAACAGGAGAACGGTTAATGGTGCGTACGACTGGTGACCGGGGAAATGATTATGAAGTGATTTTTGAACCCATTGAGGGCGGGCGGAGTTTACGCGTTATTCGTAGCCTATTTACAGATCGGCTGAATCAGACGATTGTCTCACGCAGCATTTATGATCGAACTGCCGAGACGGCACAGTTCACTGTTTATAATGGTGCTACGGATTATCCCGATACGCGTAGCAATACCCGGCGCGGCAACTTCCTTATGACCGATGGAACCCAAGTGATTGCGACACTAAATAACGACTTGCGTACTAAGGAAGCACAGGAAGGAGATACTTTCTCAATGACGATACAGCAACCGAATCAATTTGCGGGTGCAGTGATTGAAGGTCGTATCTTAAATGCAGAGCGCTCTGGTCGTATTTCGGGTCGGGCTGGATTCCAATTGGAATTTGACCGTATTCGGACACGGGATGGTCGGACTGCTGAGTTTGCGGGAACGATAGAAACCGTGCGCCTGCCTAATGGAGAAACCGTGCGGGTGGATCAAGAAGGCAGCGTGGAAGAAGATAAAAGCCAAACGAATCGTACCATCCAGCGCTCAACGATTGGTGGTGCGATTGGGGCCATTATCGGCGCTATTGCTGGGGGGGGGAAAGGTGCAGCGATTGGAGCCGTAGTGGGTGCTGGCGCTGGGGCAGGTTCAATTTATGTACAAGGACGTGACGATCTAGAGTTAACTCGTGGCACCGAATTAACTATCCGGGCTAGTGCGCCACGTTAAGGTCAATTGGTAATCGCTCTTTCTTCTGGAAGAGAAGATTGTGGCAAAAGATGGGGAGCAGGCAATTTTTTGCCTGCTCTTTTTTTTAGCAGATGCCGCTTTGCGCCTAATGCCAGGGATAAGACACCTCTCGCCATTTCTCAGCGTAGAGTGTGTGTATCCATTTGCCCAACTGGATACGCACTAGCAAAACAGATGCCTTCCCCCCTTTGAATCCTTCCTCTTGACACTCTCCAAGTCGGCACGCACTATCTCCTTTATCGCAGCCACCCTCATCAACGGTGCAGGTGATCCTCAGTTATTTGAAAGGCCGAAGCAAAAACAATGAAACAAGCTGAGGACTATCCCCTCGCAGCCGCTCGCACTATATCGCAGGGCTGCCGATGGATGCCTTGTTCGCGCTGCTTTGCCGCTTAACCTGCTCGCTCATAGCAGTGTGCGGTCAATTATTTCACGGAGGTTGCAAAGATGGATTTTCAATTGGAACAAGCTGTAGCTGTGCTACGCCGCACGCCAGCCGTACTCAACGCGCTGCTGCAAGATTTGCCGGAGGAATGGACAACTCAGAATGAAGGGGCAACGAGTTGGAGTGCATTTGACGTGATCGGGCATCTGATTCATGGTGAAGAGACCGATTGGATTCCGCGCGCACGTCTTATTCTGGAGGCCGGCGAGACGCGCGTGTTTGATGTCTTTGATCGGCACGCCCAATTTGAGAAATCCGTCGGTCATTCGCTCACTGATCTGCTGGACACCTTTATGCGGCTTCGTGCGGAGAATCTGGTCGTGCTCAGCGACTGGCGGCTAACGCCTGCACAGTTGCGCCAACAGGGACAGCATCCCGAATTCGGCGCAGTCACGCTCGGTCAGTTGCTGGCGACTTGGACTGTCCACGATCTTAGTCACATCGCGCAGATCAGCCGCGTGATGTGCCGTCAGTACACGCAGGCGGTAGGGCCGTGGCGAGCTTACCTGCCGATACTTCAAGCAAGCGAAGTAAAATGAAAAGCGAAGCCAGACTCAAGCTGATAGTTTTCCTCTCCGGCATTTTTCTGTAGAGCTGGTTAGGCAATGCAGCCTCCGCGCAAACATCGCGGCAGGATAGCGACTGGGCGCAATCGCAGCTTCCTACGCACGCACATCTTATGGTGGAACGGTTTTGGCCTTCGACAAAGCGGAGGATCACGCTTTCCCTTATTTCTCATACTTCGCATTTTCTTCGCGGCGTGTTTTTGCGATGAGCCGATCCAGATCATCTTGCGTGAAGGTGTTCGAACCACGGTCGCCGATGCCTTGCTGGACTGGCTTTTGCACGGCGCGCATCGGCTCGAATTGAAAGGAGACTTGTTGCGTAAAAAAGCAGCGGCCTTGACCAAAGTAGAGGGAAGCCGTACTCGACTTTATCCAATTTTGGTCTTTGAAATAAGCACAGCAGGCGGCGTACACTCGGGCCGAAAACTCCACCAAGAGGAATCTGCCCGAGGCACACACTGCCTGCCGAGTTGTTGAGTCTGATTGTAGTTTTTCAACCGCTGTTCACCAAGCCGACTTGGGACTACGCCCAAGTTTTGTTGTTGGGGGCGCTGTTGGCGCGCGGCTAACGCACGGTGACGGCCTGCCTGCGCGTCGTCGGCCTGAGCCAGGAGAAAGCTTTTCAGAATTACCACCGGGTGCTTAATCGAGCGCCTTGGAGTGCGGGGCAAGCGAGCCGGATTTTGTTGGGGTTGTTGCTGCTTTTGCTGCCCGCAGGAGGCGTCGTAGTGCTCGGCGCGGATGACACCATCGAGCGGCGGCGCGGCCCAGCGATCAAGGGCGTGGGATGTTACCGGGACCCGTCCGCTCGAGCCGCAAATATGTGGTCAAATGTTTCGGCTTGAAATGGCTCTCGTTGATGTTGCTGGTCAAACTGCCGTGGAGTAGTCGCGTGTGAGCCTTGCCGTTTTTGACCGTGCTGTGCCGCGCGCAACAGGCCGGGCAAACGGCGAAGGTCTGGCCCACGCGACGGCGGCGCAAGCGTCAGAAGAAGCCGCCCGCCAAAGTTACAGCGGTACTCGCGCCGACGACACCCCGGCAGCATAAAACGGCGATTGATCGGTTGATGATCTTGATCCGCCAGGTCCATCGGTGGCTGCCTGAGCGGTTGGTGGTGTTGGTCGTGGACGGCGGTTTCGCAGCGGTCAAACTGGCGCTGGTCTGTGCTGCGACGCCGCACCTGGCGCTGGTGACGCGCCTGCGCTGGGATGCCAGCTTGATCATCCGCCGCCGCCCGCCGCTGCCGGGCAACGTGGCCCGCACCGCCAGTAAAGGGGCACGGCAACGCAGCCTCAAGCAATGGGCGCACCGGCGCGACACGCCGTGGGAAGAGGTCGAAGTCGCCTGGTACGGCGGGCAAAAAAAGAAGCTGCTGCTCTTCGCGCGCACGGCACTGTGGTACACGCCGGGCGAGGTGCCTGTGCCGATCCGTTATGTTCTCACGCGCGATCCAGCGGGCCACTTGCGCGATGAAGTGTTCGCCTGCACCAAACTCGACGCTACGCCCGCGTAGATCATTGAGTGGGTGGTGATGCGCTGGTCGGTCGAGACCACGTTTGAGGAAGCGCGTGAACATCTGGGACTGGAAACGCAACGCCAATGGAGCGACTTGGCGATTGCGCGCACGACGCCCTGCCTGTTGGGGCTGTTTTCGCTGGTCGTCCTGCTCACGCAGCGGCTGCAACCCGACGGGCAAGTGCCGGTGCTGACAGCGGCTTGGTATGAGAAGCAGGAAGCAACCTTCTCCGACTGTTTTATCTTGGTACGCAAGCATATATGGCGTTCACTCAATTCTGTGAACTCTGCTGAAAAGGCAGAGTCCGTTAGTTTTCCCGCGCCCGCTTGGGAGCCTTGGCTTTCCTGTTTAGCTGGCGCGGCCTAATTGGATAAAGTCGAGTCCAAATAGGACAACGCGACCGAGTACGTCGAATGCAGATGCACTACGGCCTGATAACCGCGTGACCATTCCAGAAATCGGGCTTCGTTTGGCAGGTCAATCACCAGCAGCGTCTCGACACCTCGTTCTTTCAATATGCCCGCAAGATCGCTTGCCCCCGTGTCATCGTCCGCGATAGCCGCAAACAGCAGATTGTTGTTTTTTGTATTCATCACGCATCACTATTTACCATATTATATATGATATGATAAATAGTGATGCGTGATGAATACATGAGCGAAATTAAGCAAGCGTGAGTATGCGGTGCTTTGGCGTATTTTCAGGAGCTTGTGATACAAATGGATGGAAGAAGTCGAGTTACTCGAATTTCCAGCTTTCAACTGATGACCATTCATTTATGCAAGATACAAGTCTCACGATCAATGCGAAATCTTTGCGGGATGAAATTGTCGAAGCGTTACAACGCTCGATCATCCTTGGCTTGATTAAACCGGGCGCACCGTTGATTGAGCGCGAACTGGCTGAAAAATTCGGTGTCAGTTCGATCCCTGTGCGCGAAGCCTTACATGAGCTTGAGGGGCGCGGTTTAGTCGTCAAACGCCCCAACCGCACCTGTTGCGTTATTGAACTGTCGCGGGAAGAACTAAACCAGATGTTTGAGTTGCGCGCCTTGTTGGAGCCACAGGTAATAGCCTGGGCGAGCGAGCGGATGACGGCGGAGGAAGCGGCTTCGATACAGCCCTTGTTGGAGGAATTGAAAAAGGCGGCGGCACAAAACGATTTCGCGCAATTCTTTTTTCATGACTTGCGCTTGCATCGTCGCCTCTGGGAGCTGTCGCGTAATCGGATTGCCGCGCAAGCGTTGGAGCGCGCAGTGTTGCCGCTCTTCGCCTTCGGCCTGATGCGGGATCATCGCGCTGAAGAGTTGAATCTGAAAGAGCAAGTCGCCAAGCACGAACAGATGATCGCGGTCTTGCGCAAAGGCCCGCCCGAACGTGCGGCGAAATCGTTAGGGCTGATTGCTTCGGGTTTTGAAACGCTGGTTCGTGCCGAAACGCGGGCAACCAAAAAGAGTAGCGGCACCAGGACAGTCAGTCGCAAAAAAAACAAAACATGAACGAGTCAGCATTACAGGGTGCAATTATTGGCGCAGGATTTTTTGCCGGGTTTCAAGCGGAAGCCTGGCAGCGCATCGCGGGCTGCGAGATCGTTGCGGTCGCAGAGCCGCTGGCCGAACGGGCGCAGGAATTTGCCCGGCGCTGGGGCATTTCGCGCGTGTATAGCAGCGCGGAAGAGTTGTTGCGCCACGAACGCCTGGCATTCGTTGACATTGCCACGCGGCCTGACACGCATTTGCCTTTGGTCGAACTGGCCGCAGCCCACGGCATAAATGCCATTTGTCAAAAGCCGCTCGCGCCGACTTTGGAAGAATGCGTCAGGATGATTGAAGTATGCCGGGCGGCACAGGTTCGGCTGTTGGTACACGAAAACTGGCGCTGGCAGGCGTGGTATCGGGAAGTCAAAAAACTGATTGAAGCAGGAACCTTCGGGCGTATCTATCATCTGGGCTTTTGCATGCGCAATGGCGATGGCAGAGGCGCGCAGCCCTATGCCATTCAGCCTTATTTTAGCGAGATGCCGCGCCTGTTGATTTACGAAACACTGGTGCATTTCATTGACACGTTCCGCTTTCTGGTCGGTGAAATCGAAGCCGTGTTTTGCCAGTTACGTCGAATTAATCCACGTATTGCGGGCGAAGATTACGCCATCGTTCAACTGAACTTCACGAGCGGCGCACACGGGTTGATTGACGCGAATCGCATCGCGGGCGCGGTTCCGCCTGAAGTGGCATTTGGTGTTTTCACACTGGAAGGCGAACGGGCCGCTTTGCGAATGACGCCGCAGGGCGAGTTATTCATCACCGTGTACGGTCAGCCTGAAGTCAGACACGCCTATGAAATCCCGACGCAGGGATACAAGGGTGACAGCGTCTTTGCTGCGCAACAACACTACGCCGCCTGTTTACGCGACGGCACGCCGTGCGAAACCGAAGGCGAAGCCTATCTGCAAACTGTACGGGCGATGTTTGCCTGCTATGAATCGGCGGAAACAGGTCAATTGATAACTTTGAAATGAGCAAATCCAATCAGACATTTCGGATCGCGGTCTTGCCCGGTGATGGCATCGGCCCTGAAGTCATGGCCGAAGGCAGCAAGGTCATACGCGTCGTTGCAGCCCAATTGCACGGTGTGCAATTCGAGTTACAGGAATTTTCGGTGGGCGCGGGAGAATACTTGAAAAGCGGTGATCCGCTGCCGTCGGCTACGTTCGCGGCAATTAAATCCTACGACGCGATTCTGTTGGGCGCGATGGGGCTTCCCGACGTGCGCTGGCCGGGTGGCGTGGAGATGACGCCGCAGATTGATCTGCGGGAAAAACTTGATCTGTATTGCGGCTTGCGGCCCATCAAGCTTTATCACGTCAACGACACGCCGCTCAAAAACCACGGCGCGGGCGAAATTGATTTGCTGATCGTGCGCGAAAGCACCGAAGGACTGTTTTCCGCGCGCCACAATCAAATACTGGCAGGTGCCAGCGAAGCCAATGACACGATGCGCATCACGCGCCACACGTCAGAGCGATTGTTTCGCGCCGCCTTTCGTGAGGCGCGCAAACGGCGCGGGCTGGTTATCGTTGATTGACAAAGCGAATGTGTTGCCTTCGATGGCGTACTTCCGGGGCATCTTTGATGAAATCAGCGCGGAGTTTCCCGACGTTCGCACCGAGAGAATTTATGTGGATGCGACGGCGCTGTATCTGGTGCAGAACCCGCGCCGCTTTGATGTGATGGTCACGGAAAACATGTTTGGTGACATCTTGTCTGATCTGACGGGTGGTCTGGTGGGCGGTATGGGAATGGCTCCGTCCGCAGACATCGGCGACAAGTACGCTGTCTTTCAACCATCTCATGGCTCAGCACCGGACATTGCGGGACAGGGTATCGCCAATCCTGTTGCGACGATTCTTTCGGTAGCAATGATGCTGGATTGGTTTGATACCGAAGAAACAAGACGCGGTGCAGCGATGATTTATCGCGCGGTGGAGACAGTTTTTCAGACACCGGAGCATCGCACCCGCGATTTAGCCCGCGATCCGCAAAGCTCACTCACGACTCAACAGATGGGCGATCTAATTGCTGGGAGGATTGCGCAAGCCTGATTACAGGGCGCTCCGTTACTGGCAGGCGTGTGATTGGTTTGTCGGGGATAAAACTATGAAAAACGGTTTTCGTGTATTTGATTCGCATACGCACGTCGGTCATGGGTTGCATCACAATCGGCGGTTTTCCGCCGATCAGTTGCTGGCTTCGATGGACGATCACGGCGTGGACAAGTCGTTAGTGATTCCGTTTCCTGTTGTCGCGGATCATTACGACGCTCATAACGAAATTGCGCACGCCGTCAGGACACACCCTGATCGTCTGGTGGGAGCGGCCTGCATTTATCCATACATCGGCAAAGAAAAATACCGTGATGAAGTGAAGCGATGTGCCGAGGAACTGGGCTTTCGCGCCTTGAAATTACAGCCGCAATTTCAACCGCTTGATCCACTGCTGGAAATTGGTGATTTTTTGTATGAGGCGGCGATTGAATTCGCTCTACCAATAGTGATTCACACCGGCAGTGGTGTTCCGTATTCATTACCCTCGCTATACATCCTGCCTGCCCGAAGATTTCCTGAAGCCAGGATCATTCTGGCGCATTGCGGCGGCGGCGGATTATTTTTCGGTGAGGCGATTGTGGCGGCGATGACCTGTGAAAACATCTGGCTGGAGCTTTCGACGCTGCTGCCCCATCAGATCATGCTGGTGCTGAAACACGTCAAGGCCACGCGCATCATGATCGGCTCTGACCTGCCGGAAAATGTGGATACCGAGCTGACGAAAATCACTAACCTCGAAGTATCAGACGAAATCAAACAGGACATTCTGTGGAACACGGCCTGTCATCTGTTTGGCGAGGGACGCTGAGAAAGATGAAACGCTATCTCGTTCTTTTTGCCCTCTTTGTTCTTTCGCTAATTACCTACATTGATCGCGTCGCCATTTCATCGGCCAAGGCCCCGATTGCGGCTGACCTGGCCTTATCGGATCAGGCGATGGGTTGGGTGTTCAGTTCGTTCGCATTGGGTTATGCCCTGGCGCAGATTCCTTCGGGCTGGTTCGCTGACAGGACGGGGCCGCGACTCGCGCTGGCTGTGGTTGTGATTGCCTGGAGTATCTTTACCGCAATGACCGGAATGGTGCAGGGGCTGGCGGTGCTATTGATTATCCGCTTTCTCTTCGGCGTTGGCGAAGCCGGAGCATTTCCGGGCAGCGCACGAGCGATCTTTAGCTGGTTGCCTGCTGCTGAACGAGGCCGCGCCAATGGCATTCTCTTTTCAGGCTCGCGGCTGGGCGGCGCGCTGGCTTTTCCGTTGCTGGCGTGGATGCTGAGCGGCTGGGGCTGGCGGCTCTCTTTCGTTTACCTGGGCTTGATCGGCGTGGTCTGGGCAGCCGTCTGGTTGCTTTGGTTTCGTGATCATCCAGCGCAACCCGTAGACAAAACCGAAGCAGATAAAGTCCCTTCAGCGCAAGTCAGTTTCGGCGAGGTTTTCAGATCAGGTCGTATGTTGCTGACGATGGTGCAGTATTTCGCCAGCAATTTCACTTTCTTCATCTGCCTGTCGTGGATGCTCCCGTATTTGAAAGAACACTACAAATTGTCGGATACCGAAGCTGCCGGATACGCGATGATCCCGCTCCTATTCGGCGCTACGTCACAATGGATATCGGGCTTTGTGGTTGATGCGCTTTATCGTTCCGGCCTGCGCGGGTGGTCGCGCCGCATCCCGGCCATGATCGGATTTCTGGGGGGTGTGCTGGGGTTGATTTTAATCACTCAGGTCAACAGCCCTGGCGCAGCCGTGGCGTGTTTCACACTGGCGACGTTCGGCACGGATATGACCATCAGTCCGAGTTGGTCCTATTGCATTGATATAGGCGGAACCAAATCGGGAGCGGTTTCCGGTTCAATGAATATGATTGGCAACCTTGGGTCGTTCGTGAGCGCCAATGCGTTTCCCTGGCTGTACGGCTTGACGGGCAGCGCGAATACTTACTTTGTCTTAGCTGCATTATTGAATGTAGTTGCCATTGCCTGCTGGCTGTTGATGCGACCTCCGGTTGATGCCGTGGGAGTGTCCGCATCTCAGGCGTCCTGAATGGCTGCTGATTCTGTCGGAAATAATTTTCGTGAAAGGTCTGTTACCAAAACTATGAAAGCCAAAATCATTCTGACCCTGCTGTGCTCATTGCTTGTCGTGCCTGTCTGGGCGCAAAAGACAGCCGGGCAGTTGTCGGGCGAATTGCAGCAATGGCATCGCGTGACGATTACTTTCCATGACTCCGGCACAAGTGAAACGGCCACACCGAATCCGTTTCGCGATTACCGCCTGAATGTCACGTTCACCAACGGCAACCGCAACTTTGTGGTACCCGGATTTTATGCCGATGACGGCAATGCAGGTGAATCATCAGCAACCAGCGGTAACAAATGGCGCGTCCACTTCATGCCGGATGCCGTAGGCGAATGGCGTTACGTGGCATCCTTTCGGAGCGGTTCAGATGTAGTTCTGAGCGCGGCTGCAACTGCTGGTAAGGCTGCCGCCTTTGATGGCGCGAGCGGTACGTTCACAGTTGCGGCATCGAACAAGTCCGGCGCGGATTTTCGCGGCAAGGGAGGCTTGCGATATGTCGGCAAACATTACCTGCAATTCGCTGGCACAGGGGAATACTTCATCTCAGCACGAATTCGCTGCGCGGATGGATTGGACGATCAAGCCCTATGCACAGGCAAATCATAACCCGCAACTGATTATGAATGGCAAAGACGGCACTGCGCCGATCACGATTGACGCCGAAGTTGGCAAGCCCGTGATCCTGGACGCGAGTGCCAGCAAAGACCCGGACGGCAACAAACTCAGCTATCAATGGTTTCATTACGAAGAGGCAGGATATGTGCCGCAAACGAACACGGCGGCAGTCACGATTGCACAAGGCAATGCGGCCAAAGCAACCGTCACGGCCACCGCCGCGTGTCGCCCACTTTGGCGTCCGATGAATAGACCGTGTCCAAATGGACTTGCTCACATCATTCTCGCTGTCACAGACAACGGGTCACCATCGCTAACATCATACCGACGCGTGATTTTGAATGTCCGCGCTGCGAAATAACTGAAGCCCAGGTTCTTCAAAAACTCGGCCAGATAAAACACGTTGTAGCCCACTCCAAAACGTTGCTCAATCAGCGCCTGAATTAGTGGCGTGCGCCAACACCCGCCCGGAAAACCACAGGCTTGCGGCCCCGCCTGGAACAGCCCTTTGAGTTCGGCTTTTTGCATCGCGGTTAATTTCGGCGGGCGTCCCGACGACTTTTTGAAGCCCCCGCCGGACAGCCCATAGACCATAAACTGATAGACATAGCGTTTCGACCTGCGCCTCCGAGAGTTGCCGCACGGCAGCGGCTTGCGCCCGATCTTGCGCCTGCGCCACGGCGAAGAGCGCGAGTATCCACTTGACCAGGCGCACGTCGCCGTGGCGTTGGGCAAGGTCGAGTTTACGTTGCAGGGATTGGTGTAACTCGGGCATATGGAAGACGAAAGTGTAGCATTTGGTGCGCTCCTCGTGGTGAAATTGTGGAAAATAGCTCCACCAGAAAGCTTCACCAAATGCTGCGCCGTCGTCAACCGCGCCGCGTCTTTTCCCTACTTTTCAAACATTCTTTTTCTTGAGGTCTCTACGATCGCTGTTGAGAAGGTTGGCGATGGTAACAACACGATTGAGACGATATGGAAGTTCGGCAAAGGCATAAAAGGCGTGACGAAATGCGTGCTTCGTTGCCATTATTGGTTAGGCCATAAGCAACGACATCATCGCGAAGGAAGCTAACCCTTTACGCTAAATGATTAGGGTGCGGGCCATCGCTTACGCCATTAAGGACAGTGACCTTGTCTCGGCAATTGACAGCAAAAGGCAAATGCTTTACAGTCGCACTGTCTTTAACCAAAAAAACTGTCCACACTATTTCGTTTTCTCGCATCTTCTCTGGCATCCTTTTTTGCCTTGATGCACTTATCCTTTGTGTTGCGCCGCCGCCTTATTGGCAGCCATTGGCCACGTACACGATTCGACCGCAACAGTTCATCCTCAATCCTGCTCAGTCTGGCTTGAGATAGAACACGTCAATTACTCCTTGCGGACAGCCGCCTGAATAGGTTTTCTTCAGGATGCAGACTCGTCTTCTTAAAACCCTACTTTTGGCATTGCTTCCCACCCTTTGGCTGGCAGTAGGACGCACATCGGCAATGTTCGATGCGCCCTCGTTTGCGCCTTCCAACGCACGCACGGCGGACGGAAAATTGATTCCCGTCGAGCAGTTTTTCCCGGCGGCGCGTTGCGCAGCCTGTCATCAGGATACGCATAGTAGTTGGTCAAACTCATTACATCGCAATGCGGCCCGCGAACCGTTTTATCGGGAAAGTGCTGACATTTTGCTAAAAACCAGAGGCATTGAACTCACCCGCCATTGCGAGTCCTGTCATACCCCCGTTGCACTTTTCTCAGGAGCACTGACCAAAACCGCGCCCAAAGTAAACCGTCCCCTCACCCCGCTGGATGACGAAGGGATTAGCTGTTCCGGCTTTGTCATTCCATTACCGAAGCGCGCTTGGATGGCACGGGCAGTTACACGATTCGTCGCCCGGCATTACTGGCCGAGCCGGATGGCACGCCGCGCTTTGGTGATTTTACCGATGACGAGATTCTGGCCGATATTCCTGGTCACAAACGGGCGGTCATGCGCGTCCATTACTGAAATCGCCCGAAATCTGCGCGACGTGCCACAAAGTAGATGCGCCGCCCGCGCTCAATGGCTACAAGCATATTCGCGGGTTTTCGACGTATGACGAATGGCAACAGTCCGGCGCGTCACACGAATCTGTATTGCCGTTTTACCGTCGCGACCAACGCACCGATCGTCGGGCTTGCCACATGCCCAAAATCGAAAGCTATAACGACCGCTCTGCCAAAGATAACAAGATCGCTTCGCATCGGTGGCTAGGGGCGAACACTGCCGCGCCGCTCTTTTATGGGCAACAGGAACAAGTCGCGCTGACCACAGCATTTCTGGCAGCAGAGGTGGCAGAGATCGATATATTCGCACTGCGCAAAGCCGCGACGAACCAATTGCTGGCACCGCTGAGCTCCCGTATTTGCCAGCCATACCGCGACAATCCTGGCGAAGAAGTGATTGCCGAAGTTGTGGTCTCCAATCGCAATGCCGCGCATCTCCTCCCGCCTGAAGTGCGCGATTTGTACGAACCCTGGGTAGAATTTCAAGTCACAGATGCAAACGGCAAGACCCTCTATCATAGCGGCTATCTGAAGCCGGATGGAATGCTGGATGAAAGTGCGCATATTTATAAAACCATCATTTTGGATGAATCCGGGCGAACGATCACACGACATCAAATCTGGACGACAACTATCAAAGCATACGACAAACGATTCCTCCAGGCCGGTCGGATGTGGCGCGCTATCGTTTCCGTGTTCCTGCCGGAACGAAGGCTGGTGTTCCTCTCACATTGCGAGCGAAACTGAATTACCGCCGCTTTAATCAGGAATATACGAACTACATTCAGCAACAGCAAAAGAAACCGATTACCGCGCCGTCGACAAATGGCTCGAGGTCGCGTTGCAATTCGGCGCGGCGAACAAACTCGGACGAAGCGATCCGTTGATCCTTGCCCGAAATGGAAACGTTGGAATGACTATGGGATTGGCTTGCTCGAACAATCACAATATGGCGAAGCCGCTGTTGCTTTTCACAAAGCCAGTGAACTGAATCCCATAGATGCCGATTTATTGGTCAATGCCGCGCTGGCGGAACTGCGCACCGACGCCACGCCCATCACGAACGACCGCAATTAGAGAAGGCGGCGGCGCTAGATCGAACGCGCCTTATCCCTCCAAACGCCGCCCTCCAAACTTCGCCCTCTATCGCGCGCGCCCGCTTTTATCGAGTCGTTGATCTGGCGCGCGCAGGGCAAAACGGAAAGAAGGCTGCCGAGGTCTTGCAACAGGCCAGCCAACGCCTATCCGCGCGACCGCGAAGTGCAACGGCAACTGGCGCAAACGCGCTACAACTTGGGGGAACCGCTGGCCGCGCAATCTGGCTTTGAAGCGATTCTGAAAATTGATCCAACAGATTTCGGCGCGTACCAGTTTCTCTACCCACTTTACGCCAGCGCCGGGCGCAATGCCGACGCACAACGCGCCAACGAACTGTACCTGCTCTGGCGCGATGACCCGCGCGCGGATGACATTGCGGGCGAGTTTTACGCGGCGCATCCCGAATGGGCGGAAGAGCGCATTGGCAATCACCTGCACGGCATAAGGCGCGCCGCCCGCGTCCGGTGTTACTCGGCCCACAGGCCACCCCGGTGCAATGAAAGTCACAACCATGACAAATGGGACACCCAGAAATCCGCGCCAGTCGCAGTCATCGTGCTGTGGATATTCATCGGCTCATGCTCTGTGCTGGCACAAGGTACGACACGCTATGTGTACGACGCAACGGGCGCTTACGCGCCGTCATCGCACCCAGCGGCGAAGCAAATGTGTATGAATATTATCGCAGGCAATCTCAAGGTGATTCGGCGCAATACAGCGAATCAGCTTGAAATTCTGGATCTTCTTCCCGCGCGAAGGCCCGCCTGGCACCTTGGTCACTATTCTGGGCACAGGCTTTGGCGCAGGTGCTGAACAGCTGTGTGGCTTTCAATGGCACAGCAGCCCAAACCGTAACGACGACGGCACCGCAGCTTACCGCTGTCGTCCCCAACAGTGCGACTTCCGGCCTGATTACAGTGACGACCGCGAGCGGCGGTACGGCGACAACATCGGTGCCTTTTGTTGTAATTGGCATTGGGCTGCAACCACAGGCAGCAACAGTGCTGGAACAAGAGCAGGTGCAATTTACGGCCATCGTAGCAACAGTGTCCGGCGATCAGCGTCTGACCTGGAGCGTCAATAACATCATAGGTGGCAATGCCACGGTTGGCACGATTTCGACTACGGGGTTGTACGTCGCACCGCGTTTGCCGACGAATGT
>CAWCGF010000025.1:150000-263079 GCA_963794955.1 uncultured Acidobacteriota bacterium | reverse complement strand
AGTCAGCCACAGCGCTTCTTTTTCGGGTGAATTTGCCAACAACAATCTCCCGTTTTCCACAACCGGCAATAACAAGAAAAACGCCTCCGCGTCGGCAGCGTCCGCCAAATCGTACATCGGCAAATCCACTGCGTATGAAATCGCTTCCTCCAAACAGCGCGAGACGCGGCGGCAAATGTTGCTGGGCGGCGGCGTGTTGCTGGTACTGTTGGGGGTGGCGTTTTGGTATCTGCGGCCTCACCCATGCACCGATTGCGCGCTGACGCCAACACAAGTGTGGGAGATGAATCGTGGCGCAGTCGCAGAAATTCGACTGAGTTGGAAGCTCACGAACACGCGCACGGGGCAGCCGATGTATCACGCCTACGTTCCCAATGTGTGGCGCGAGGCCAGCGGCAGCTAAGCCATCCGAACATTGTCGAATTTTATGAGCAAGTGGAATGGGGCGGTCGCCTGTGTTTGGTGATGGAATATGTGGAGGGCGTTACGTTGGCGGAACAGTTGAAAAAACGCGGCGCGCTGCCGATGGCACAGGCGTTAGCGGTCTTCAGCCAAATCGTAGCGGCGGTGGATTACATGCACAATCACGACATCATTCACCGCGACATCAAAGCCGCGAACATTCGCCTTACTGCCGAAGGTTGCGCCAAGCTGTTGGATTTCGGCATTGCCAAAAGCGATTTCTCCCCCAGTTTGACACACACCGGATTTGTCATCGGCACGGTCGAATATCTCTCGCCAGAACAAATCAACAACAGCTATGATCGGGCAAATTATCGGTACCTTCAGAATCGAACAAAAAATTGGCGAAGGTGGGATGGGCGCGGTTTTCAGCGGCCACGACTTGATGCTGGAACGCGAAGTGGCGATCAAGGCGTTACGTCCTGAACTGACACGCCAGCCGGAACTGGTCGCGCGCTTTCGCAGCGAAGCTATAACCCTGGCCAAGCTCAATCATTCGCATATTGCCACGCTCTACAACTTTCTGCGGCACGGTGAGGATTACTTTATGGTGATGGAATTTGTGCGCGGCAAAACATTGGATGAAATCATTCGTCAATCCGGCGCGATGGAAACAGCGTGCGCCGTAAGCTTGTTTTGTCAGGCGCTGGAAGGTATCGCGCACGCGCACACACTCGGCGTTATCCATCGTGACATCAAACCCGCAAACTTAATGCTCGCAGCTAACGATCAAGTGAAAGTGATGGATTTCGGCATTGCGCGTGTCCTCGGCACAGTACGGCAAACCAAGACTGGACGTTTGATAGGGACGCTCGAATATATGTCACCCGAACAAATGCGCGGTGCCGAAACGGATGTGCGTTCGGACATTTATTCGCTCGGCATTCTGCTCTACGAAATGCTTACTGGACGCGTGCCGTTTCAAGCCGACAGTGATTACGAATTGATGCGCGCACAAGTCGAAAGCCCTCCGCCATCGCCACGCGAATTCAAAGCTGACATTCCGCTCGCGGTCGAAGACGTGATTCTGCAAGCACTCGCGAAAGACCCCGCTGTACGATTTCAATCCGCCGCCAAATTCCACAACGCGTTAAACAGCGCCGTTCCTGCCGCGGCGCTCAAGCCTAAGCCGAGTGTACAGTCCGAAACTGAACCTGCGCTTAAAGCGACGCGCCTGGCAGCAAGTGCAGGCGAAGTGGATTGGCAAGGCTTTGCCAGCCAGTCGCAAGAAATGCCGCGACGCAGAGATTCTGGTTTTGATGCCACAACGGGTACATTTATCTTGAAGCTGCCGTCGTTTTTGCTGACAGCGCGACAGGCGATTGAAGCCAGGCTCGGCCCGCTGAACTGGAAACATTATAGCGGTGCGGCAGCGGCCCTGCTGGTATTTGCTCTGGGTCTTTCCGCCTGGCGTAGTAACGGCGAGCAACTCGTTCCCGTCGAACGTGAAGAACCGTCCCTCATGATTGTCAGACCCACCGCAGTTCCAATGGCTGAACAAGCTATATCTGCTCCGGCACTCAATCCACCAGCAACGGATTCCGCGTCGCTGCCAACAGTCACCGTCGTGCTGTTTTATTCAGGATGGGCTGAACCAGCTTCTCGGTGAACAGGAAAAAGCCAAAATGGATCGCAAGCCCCTGCCTAAAAAAGCGGCGGCGTGAGCGCCGTTCCGCTATTTCAGCGCCGCATCACATTTAGCGATTTCGTTTTTGATTCGATCCGGTTCACCCGCTGCGGCCTGGCTTAAAGCGCCGCGTTGTTGCAGCTCCTGCAGAATATCCAGGCCGCGTTGATATTGCTGTTTAGCTTCGTGCCACTGTGCTTGCTGGCCGCTTTGGCCTGCAAGTTTCGCGCTCATCTCGCCAAGATGAACATACGACGAGGCCAGATCAAGCGTAGCATCGGCATTGGCTTTATCGGCTTTCGTCACGTCTGCGCGTAAGGCGAGAGCTTGGCGATGCTGCTCCTGTGCGCCAGTCCAATCTCCTTTTTGTGTGAGTAATTCGCCAATCTTTTCCAGACTATTGGCGCGATCAAGTTTGCTTTGCGCGTTTTCTTGATCCGTCAGCGAGAGTGCCGTATCAATCGTCAAGGCCTGGCGATAACTTTGAATGGCTTCCTCCGTTTTACCGGTCATCGCCAGGATTTCACCGATCTTGTCATAGCTGATTGAAAGATCGCGTTGCGCTTCCGCATTGCGCTCATCGGAAGCCAGGCGCTGACGAATTTCTAACGCGGCGCGGTAACTGACCAGAGCCGCTGATGTTTCTTTCCTCGCTTTGAGCGCGTTGCCGATTTTGTCATGACTGATGGCTAGTTCGCGTTGCGCTCTGGCATTTTGCCAATCGCCCTTGGCCAAAGCTTGGGAAATTAGTAACGCTTGCCGATACTTTTCCATCGCTCCCGCTATATCGCCTGTGACGAGCAAACGATCCCCCAACTTGATGCAACCGATAAAAACATCGCGTTGCGCTTTGGCATTGTTTGGCTCCGCTTTGGCAAGGACTTCAAAAAGCGGCAAGGCACGACGTTGATTTTCCAGCGCACCTTTGCCGTCACCCGTGAGTGCCAGCGTATCGCCAATGCGTTGATAACTGGTCGCCAAAGCGCTGCGGCTAGCCATGGTTGCATCTGCCGCTGCTATTTCCTCGCGTAGTGCCAGCGATTTTCGGTAATGCTCAATCGCTCTTGTCGAATCGCCAATGGTGCGTAGCGTGTCGCCGATGCGATCATAATTCGTAGCCAAATCGCGGCGAAATTCAAGGCTCTTTATCCCTGTCGCCAACAACGCTTCACGCAGCGTCAGGGCTTTGCGATAGCTTTGCATCGCTTCCCCTTTTTGCCCCAGGTTCGGAAAGCCAGGCCGTCCCTGTACATCGCCGACCTTCAAATAGGCCGCTGCAAGTTCCTCTTGAAGCGAGGGATCATCACCCGCTTCACGTGCCAAACTATCCAAATATTCCAGCGCACGTTTGACGACGAGTTCGCGGGCTTGGGTCGCACCCTGTAGCTTTTCAATCGCATCGTGAAATTCAAAGAGATAGGCATTCGCCAGCTTGCGCACGTCATTGAACCGCCGTTCTGCTTTGGCTTGTTGCGCTTGTGCGCGGCGGGCTTGCCAAATGGTTGTAATCAACCCGGCAATCAACGACAACACGATCAAGGCCGCAGCGGCGACACCGGCCTTGTGGCGTTGGATGAATTTGCTGGCGCGATAGCTGAATTTGTCGCCCCGCGCAATGACGGGCAAACCTTCAAGATGGCGGCACAGGTCTTCAGAAAACTGCTCGACCGAGGCATAACGACGCAGCGGTTCTTTGCGTAGCGCCATGAGTACGATGTTATCGAGATCACCTTGTAGCTGAGAAAGGGAGAAGGGGACAGCGGGAGTAGCGGAGCGCGTAGCTTCTTCATCTTTCCTTCTCTCCCCCTCTCCCCCACTTCTCTCCGCCCCTTCTCTCGTACTGGGTCGCGTCGGTTCCTGTTCGCAAATCACCCGTTCAATATCGCTCGGCAAAATGCTGGTGATGCGGTAGGGGCGATGGCCCGTAAGCAGTTCGTACAGCACGACGCCTAATGAATAGACATCCGATGCGGTCGTTACAGGCAAACCGCGCACTTGTTCAGGGCTGGCATATTCGGGCGTCATCAGCCGCATCAGTGTGGCTGTTTTCTCGATGGTTTGCGAAATTTCAGGATTGAAAATTTTAGCAATGCCGAAATCAAGGAGTTTTACTTCGGCAGCTTTTCCAGCGGCCTTACCATCAGGAGCAGAGGTAATCAAAATATTGCCTGGTTTGATGTCTCGATGTACTACCAAATTCTGATGCGCGTAATGCACGGCGGCGCAGACGATGCGGAAGAGTTTCAGCCGCTCGCTGAGCGAAAGATCATGATGCTGACAATACTCGTCAATAGGCTCGCCTTCGATGTACTCCATCACAAAATACGGTCGCCCATCTTCGGTTGTGCCACCATCAAGCAGCCGCGCGATGTTCGGGTGATGTAACGACGCCAGTATCTGCCGCTCGTGGCGAAAACGTCGCACTACGAAATCGGTATCCATCCCGCGCTTGACGATCTTGAGCGCAACCTGTTCTTGATACTCATCCGCACGTTCGGCCAAATACACCACGCCCATCCCGCCACGTCCGATTTCGTGCATAATTCGATAATGCCCGATCTGACGGCCCTCCATTGCTTCATCGGTTTCGTCAGGAAACAGGTTCAGCGCAGGCGTTTCGATAAAATCGGACGATTCGTCGAAAGAGGCAAGCAGTGATTCCACTTCGCGCCGCAGTTGCACATTTGCCGCACAAGCCTGCGCCAAAAATGCCGCTCGCTCCTGCGGTTCATGTTGCAATGCTTCATCCAACAAATCAGTCAATAATTGATGATGTTCGGAGGCGTTCATAAGTACTGGTCAATAGTCATTGGTCATTGGTCATTAGTTTTCCGGTTGTCGCGTAAGCCTATGCATTTGGGAACAACAACCAATGACTAATGACTAATGACCAATGACTAATGACTATTGTTTACTCAATTCACGATGGAGCCAGGCTTTCGCCATGTTCCATTCGCGTTTGACGGTCACAGGGGAGATGCCGAGCGCTTCGGCGGTTTCTTCGATGCTTAGGCCAGCAAAGAAACGAAGTTCGACAACGCGGCCTTGTTGAGGAGCAATGGTGGTAAGCTGGTTGAGCGCATCGTCAAGGGCGAGTAAATCCAGATTTTGCTCCTTGATCAAGTTGTCGGCTAAACCCCTGATTTCATCGAGATACAGCTTCTGTGCCTTGCCGCCGCGTTTTTCGGCGTGTTTGGCGCGGGCATGCTGAATCAAAATCTGCCGCATCAGATTCGCAGCGGCACCAAAAAAATGCGCGCGATTCTGCCAATTGACTTGCGCTTGACCCACAAGACGCAAATAGGCTTCATTCACCAGCGCCGTTGCCTGCAACGTATGTCCGGCACTTTCACGGCGCAGGTACGATGCAGCAAGCTGCCGCAATTCATCGTAAATAATGGGCAACAATTCGTTGAGCGCGCTGCGATCTCCGTCGCGCCAGTCGGCGAGCATCCGCGTCACATCTTGGGGCGGCAATGCTGACATAATAATTGCAGAGTTCGGTTAGCTTCAGGGGAATTGGAGAATACGGCGCATGATGGCATAAGTGTGATGCATTGTCATTGGCTGCGCAGCATAAAACAGTAGCGCGAAAGTACGAACTGCGATTACTATTTTGGATATTCTTTTATTAACGAAAGCCCTTCGCGCGGCTTGGGAGATGAAGTTCATGGATTATAAAAACAATATTCTCGAATTAGTTGGACACACGCCACTGGTCAAACTAAACAAATTGACCAAAGGTTTGCGGCCTTTAGTGCTTGCCAAAATGGAATCGCTGAACCCCGGCGGCAGCGTTAAAGATCGCATCGGCATTGCGATGATTGAGCGCGCCGAACGTCTGGGCGAGCTTGCGCCTGGCGGCACGGTCGTGGAAGCCACCAGTGGTAACACGGGCATCGGACTGGCACTGGCCTGCGCGATTAAAGGCTATCGCAGCGTCTTTGTGATGACAGACAAATGCAGTCAGGAAAAAGTGCGCTATCTCAAAGCCTTGGGGGCGGATGTGGTCGTCGTTCCGGCAGCATCAAAGCACGAATCGCCAGATCATTATTTGAACGTCGCCCGCCGCATCGCCCACGAAACGCCGAATTCGATTTTGACCTTCCAGTATGGCAATCCGGCGAATCCTGAAGCGCATTATCACTCGACTGGCCCCGAACTGTGGGAGCAAACCGAAGGTCGCATCACGCACTTTGTCGCAGGCATTGGTACCGGCGGTACCATCAGCGGTACAGGGCGTTACCTGAAAGAAAAGAATCCACGCATACGAATCATCGGCGCTGATCCGTATGGTTCGATTTTTAAGACCTACAAAGAAAGCGGGCAGATGACAGACTCTGCCCCTTATTTGGTCGAAGGTATTGGGCAAGACACGATTTACGAGAATGTGCATTTCAAATACATTGACGAGATCCTCAACATTACAGATCGAGATTCGTTCAATACCGCGCGGCGGCTGGGGCGTGAGGAAGGCATCTTCTGCGGTGGTAGCACCGGTACGCTTGCCGCAGCGGCCTTGAAAGTGGCAGAGACGGCGAACGAAGAAGACGTGATTGTCTTCATCATCTGTGATACGGGCGAGCGCTATTTATCGAAATTCCTGTCTGACGAGTGGATGAAAGAAAAACGACTGCTGGGCTTTGAGCGTTTGACGGTAGGGTTGCTGAATGAAATGAAGGCGACCGAGGTCATCCCACGGTTGATCTATGCCAGTTCTGATCATAAAGTCGCTGATGTATTGCAATTAATGAATGCACATGGCTTGTCACAAATTCCGATTCTTGACGCTGGCAACAGCGTTGGCAGCTTGCGCGAAGGCCGGTTAATGACCAAGCTGCTGAACAATCGTGAATTGCTGCAATCGCCTGTCAGCGAAGTCATGGATGCGCCATTTCCCGTGGTGAATGAGACGCTCGAAGCCGAGCGCGCCACCAAATACCTGAAGCATTCGCCCGCCATCTTAGTCGAAGAATACGGTCGCATTGTCGGCATCATCACGCGCCATGATGTGATTGATGTGCAAGGGTAATGTTTCTTTGCCCCTCGTCTTTTGTCTGTCGTTTGAAGTTGGGGCAAAATGCCATGGACAATTGACGAAGGACAACTGACCAATGACCAAAGATTATCCCCGCCCCTCTGTCACAGTTGATTTGGTGATTTTCACGATAGCCGCCAATGATCTGAAAGTGTTGCTGATTCGCCGTGACGTGGAACCTTACAAAAGACATTGGGCCTTGCCCGGCGGGTTTGTGGGCCTTGATGAATCGCTCGAAGACGCTGCCGCGCGCGAGTTACAGGAAGAGGCTGGCGTCAAGCAAGTCTACCTCGAACAGCTTTTCACCTTTGGTGAACCAAACCGCGATCCGCGCGGGCGCGTTATCAGTGTGGCCTATTTTGCGCTGGTAGATAGCGAACAACAGCATATTGTGGCGGGTTCAGATGCCGCCGCTGCGGAATGGCATTCGGTCTTTAACCCGCCGTCATTGGCCTTCGATCATCGTCAGATTCTGGAGTATGCTGTGTGGCGCTTGCGCAATAAGTTGGAGTGGACAACCGTGGGGTATGAATTGTTGCCGCCCAAATTTACCTTGTCCGAACTGCAACGCGTGTATGAAATTATCCTGCAAAAGCCAGTGGATAAGCGGAACTTTCGCAAGAAAATCCTCGCCCAAGGACAGATCAAAGAGTTGAGTGAAATTCGCACTGACGGTGCCCATCGTCCGGCGCGCTTGTATTCGTTCAAGCAACGATGAGATTTGTTATGGTGCCATACGTCCGGTAATCACCGACCATAAGATCAATCCCCCGATGAGTAGCCGGTAGATAATAAAAACAATCGTGGAATTCTTGCGCAAAAAGCTCAGCAAAAACGCGATACTAATATAGCCGACAATGGCTGAAACCAGCGTCGAGACGATTAAATTGGTCATCCCGATGCCGTGTAGTCCGCCAGTTTTGAACAGCTCTTTCATCTCTAAAAGTCCGCTCCCTGCAATGGCCGGAATCGAAAGCAAAAATGAAAAACGCGCGGCTGTTTCTCGTGTCATGCCCATTGCCAACGCGCCCGTAATGGTTGTGCCCGAACGCGATGAGCCGGGGATCAGCGAAAAGCATTGTGCCAGACCAACGACCAAGGCATCTTTCCAACCTAATTCGCTCATCGTGCGGCGGCGACTGCTAAAAAACTCTGCCAGCAAGAGCAACAGCGCCCACAGCACTACGCTGATGCCAATCACATAGAGGTTTTTAGTGAATGCGCCCTCAATGATTTTCTTCGCCGAAAGCCCGATAATCACGACCGGTAATGTGCCAAAAATAATCAACCAGCCGAGTTTCGCACCGTTATGTGTGCCTCCGTCTCGTCCAGATTGAATCATTACCATATTTCCGCCGATAAACCCGACAATGATGCTCATAATGTCATCGAAAAAGTAGACGATCACAGCCAGGAGCGTGCCGAGTTGAATCACCGCCGTGAACGCGGTGATTTGTTCCGGGGTCATATAACGATCCATCCCCATGATTCTTTCGGCCAGAATCAAATGCGCACTACTACTGACGGGAATGAATTCTGTGAGACCTTGCACCAGACCGAGAATAATTGCTTGAATGAGATTCATTGGAGGTTTCCGGGCTAACGGGTCAGGAAAGGAAGCTCAGACAAACTGCTGAGCTTCCTGTTCGTAAGCTTCTATCGCAACTGTTTTAGCAAATAGGATTCAAGCTCACTAATTTGCATGCGTTCCTGCTGCATCGAATCGCGGTCACGTAAGGTGACAGTGCCTTTCAGGGCAGCAGAATCGTCACCTTTCCCTTCGCCCAAAGTATCGAAATCTACGGTGATGCAAAACGGCGTGCCGATTTCGTCTTGACGACGATAGAGTTTGCCAATGCCTGCGCTGTCGTCATACACAGTGCGGAAAAAGGGTTGCAAATCGTTTTTGATTTGCTTCGCAACCTCGACAATACGCGGCTCGTTTTTCTTGAGTGGAAAAACTGCGACTTTGATCGGCGCGAGTTGCGGATGCAATTTCAGCACGACGCGCGTGTATTCATCGCAAAGCTTGGCGGCAATCGGACGAACTTTCTTCAGCAATTCGACGCGATCAGCACCAGGCAAACTGCAAGCTTCTTCGACGTCGAGCAATGTTTTCGGCAAGCCGGCATCCGCTTGTTCGAGCGCGATATTGATCGTTTTCAATTGCTCGGCAGTTGGATTAACGGCTTCGCCTTTGGCGACGGCCTTTTCTGCTTCATTGATTTTCTTGTCAATATTTTTGCGTGCTGCAGCGATAGCCTCTTGCAATGATGCTAAGGCTTCTGCTGGAGCTTCTTTGACGATTTCTTCATTGTAGGCTTCGCACAAAAACGCGAGCGTCGCGCGGTCTGCGCCCGCTGACGGTTCGATTACATACGGCACATAACGCACCCCTTTTTTGCCTGTCGCTGGATCAACTGCGGCGTCATCGAAATAATCCAGTTTCGCGGTTGTGTCTGTGTTCGCGGTTAACTTGAGCCGCGTCAAATCTTCTTCAGAAATGTCGCGGCTGTGCGCGGATAAATCGTAATCCTGCCGATTGGCAATGCCTTCGAGTTCGCTGAAGCCGAGCGAGCCGGGGAAGCGATATTCCAAATCCACGGTCGCTTTGGCGTAGTGAGCAAGCTCTTCTTTCGACTGTTCGCGCTTGAGAATTTTTTCCGCCGGGATGCCGAGGTTCACATACCAATTAAAACGCTGCTCAACCCATTCGGCGTGCAATTCGACATCGTTCTTTTCGCCTTCCTGCAAGAACTGCGGCGGCTTGCAGAAGTATTCGATTTCCATCTGCTCAAATTCACGCGTGCGGAACGTAAAGTTGCCGGGCGTGATTTCGTTGCGAAACGCTTTGCCGATTTGCGCGACGCCAAACGGCAGCTTGCGACGCATAGATTGTTGCACGTTAGCAAAGTTCGCAAAGATGCCTTGCGCCGTTTCAGGCCGCAAATATGCGATGTTGTCGTCGCTTTCGACCGGGCCAACCGTCGTCTTGAACATCAAGTTAAAGTTGCGCGGCTCCGTTAACTTCGTCGAGCCGCAGCTTCCGCACTTACCGTCCACAAGATGATCGGCGCGCGAGCGTTTGCCGCATTCTTTGCAATCCACGAGCGGATCGGAAAAGGTGGCTTCATGGCCGGAATAGCGCCAGACCAAACGATTCATAATGATGGCGGCGTCCTGCCCTTCCATGTCCTCGCGGTCATACACGACGCTGCGCCACCACGCACGCTTGACGTTATTTTTCAGTTCAACGCCGAGCGGCCCGTAATCCCACGTCGAACCCAAGCCACCATAAATTTCGGAGTTCGGGAAGATGAAACCACGCCGTTTACACAAACTGACAATTTTCTCCAAACTGGATGCTGCCATTACCTTTAGCCTCTTGATAAATAGAACTGTGGGGCGAGATAGAACGCGCGATCTTAGCACATCGCAGGCGGAATGCCGAAGCGTTGCAGGCGGATGCGAGTCTCAGTTTACTTGGAACCCATTTGCTTCTTAAGTTCCGCAATAGCTGGATTTTTGGGGCTGGCTTTTTCGAGTTGTTTGAGCGTGCTTTCCGCTTCTGCTTTATTGCCGATCTCAAGCAAGGCGCTGGTCAGATTTTGCAAAGCGTCGGCATCCATCGGTTTAAGTTTCACGGCGCGCTTGAGAAATTCGACCATTTTTTCCGGGCGACCGATCTGCTGATAAAGCGCCGCGACCTGCATTTGCGCTTCAAAATTGTCCGGCTCGTCACTGGCTTTCTTGAGTATTGCCAGGATTTCTGGCGGCATCTGCCGCCGATTGCGCTGCCGTTGGCGCGGCTTCATTGCTCGCCAGCGGGTACCATCTTTATTGATGGATTGGGTAGCGAAGTAACCAATCCGCTACACCGAAAACAAGTCCGATTAAGCCAAAAAGAAAACTGTCTTTTTGCATTAGAGTTTAGAAACCTAATAAGTGAAATCCAGTAGGAGTGCGACTCCCGGTTCCTGCTATTCTCCTACTTAATTCCCAGTGCATCCTTCACCAGTTTTGTTTGTTCCAATCCATGAATAATGTAGTTACCGGTCGAAGGGCTGGCGCTGGCGCTGCGCCCGGCATAGCGCAGTTTGCGCCGTCCTGTCAGCAATGCATCCAGGCGCGGTTGCATGAAAGTCCAACCGCCCATATTTTGCGGCTCTTCCTGTGCCCAGACGACTTCCGTGGTGTTTGTAAATTGCGCCACCCATTCTTCAATCGCTTGTTTGGGGAAGGGATAAAATTGCTCGACGCGCAAAATCGTGACGTGATCCAAGCCTTGCTGTTCGGCTTCGGCCTTAATGTCGTAATATACTTTCCCGCTGCAAAACACTAGGCGTTTAATACTTTCGGCATTGGTTACTGTCTCTGAAATTACCGCACGGAAGCCACCACTGGTAAATTCTTCAAGGTTCGAAACGGCCTGCGGCGAACGCAGCAAACTCTTGGGCGTCATCACGACAAGCGGTTTGTTGGCATCTTGTTTCATCTGGCGACGCAGCAAATGGAAATATTGTGCGGGCGTCGTGGGGTAGCAAACCTGAATGTTGTTTTCCGCACAGAGTTGCAGGAAGCGTTCGAGGCGTGCGCTGGAATGCTCCGGCCCCTGTCCTTCATAGCCGTGTGGTAAGAGCATTACCAAGCGCGAAGGCTGTTGCCATTTGTCTTCGCCCGCAATGATGAACTGGTCAATTTGGACTTGGGCGGCGTTGGCAAAGTCACCGAATTGCGCTTCCCAAATCGTCAGGGTATTGGTCGCTACGACGGAGTAGCCATATTCATATCCCAGCACACCAGCCTCAGACAGCGAACTATCAAAAGCCTCAAAGCGCACGCCATCTTTGACCAAAGATTCCATCGGCGTCCAGGGTTTGCCCGTCTGTGTATCATAGAGAACCGCATGCCGCTGGCTGAACGTGCCACGCCCGCTATCCTGTCCTGACAAGCGCACTGATGTTCCGTCCAGCAACAATGAACCAAACGCCAAACCTTCGGCAAAGCCCCAATCAATCGGCACTTCGCCCGCGCCCATTTTTGCACGACGCGTAAGCTGGCTGACCATTTTCGGATTAACACTGAAGTCTTGCGGCACCAGACTCAAAGCTTTTGACGTTTCGCTTAGTGCTTCGCGCGGTACACCTGTTTCGACCACCTCGGAGCCGTCGTCTTCCGGCAATGGTGGCTTGAGTTTCGTCGGCTTATTACGCTTGGCGACGGTGGCTTTGGCGGAAGCATGAATGTCTTCATAGCCTTGCACGCGTTTGGCAATTAGTGCGTCTACGTCTTCGCGCGTCAGCACGCCTTCGCGGATAAGCTTTTGTGCGTATAACTCGCGCACGCCGGGATGCTCTTTGACTTTCTGATACATCAGCGGTTGCGTGTAACTCGGCTCATCGCCTTCGTTGTGACCGTGGCGACGGAAGCCGATTAGATCAATCACGATGTCGCGGCGGAACTGTTGCCGGAAATCAATCGCCAGTTGCAACACACGATAGGCGGCGTCAGGATCATCAGCATTGACGTGGATAATCGGGCAGCGGGTCATCTTGGCGATGTCTGTCGAATACATTGAGGAACGGCTGGATTCCGGCGTTGTTGTGAAGCCAATTTGATTGTTGATAATGATATGAATTGTGCCGCCCGTGCGATAGCCTTTCAGGTCGGCGAGATTCAATGTTTCCATCACGACGCCCTGTCCAGAAAACGCCGCGTCGCCATGAATCAAAATCGGCAGCACCTGATCGCGCGCCGCTTCTTTATCCACCCATAACGCGTCCTGTTTGGCGCGTACCATGCCTTCGACTACGGGGTCAACAAATTCCAGGTGACTGGGATTGGAGGCGACCGTGACGCGAACTTCACGCCCTGCGGCCTGCCGCAGTCCCGTTGCTCCCTGATGATATTTTACATCGCCTTCATCACCAGGGAAGTTTGGATGCACAGTGCCTTCAAACGCCGTAAAAATGCGTTCGGCAAACTTTCCTATATTGGCCATGACTGTCAACCGTCCGCGATGCGCCATGCCGATGACAAAATCGTTAATGCCACGCGTGGCTGCGCCTTGAATCAATTGGTCGAGCAAGGGAATTGCGCCGTCACAACCTTCAATCGAAAAGCGCTTTTGCCCAACGTACTTTGTATGCAGAAATCGCTCAAATTGTTCAGACGAAATCAGCTTCCATAAAATCCGTTTTCTGACTTCTGGTGGAATGGGTTCAGGATCAGTCTCAATACGTTTTTGCAACCACGATTTCGGCGCGGTGCTGATCATGTGGCGATATTCATAGCCAACTGTGCCGCAATAATACCGGTGTAGCATATCCAGGATTTGCCGGAGCGTCGCACGCTCCGTGCCGCCCAATCCATCGGTGAAAAACTCGCGATCCAAATCCCAAATCGTAATGCCATACGTCGTAATATCCAACTCAGGATGTTCCTGAATTGGCACCATTTTCAGCGGATCAATATCGGCGATCAGATGCCCGCGAATGCGATGCCCATAAATGAGCTGGAACAAATGCACTTGCTTCTTGATTTCCTCTTGCGCGCGATCTCCACCCAACAGCAAAGGATTCAGGTCAATTGACCAGCGAAACGGCTTATAGGGAATGCTGAGTTCGGCAAAAATATCATCGAAGAAATTATTGTTGCCCATCAGCAACTCATGGATTTCCGCTAGAAAGGCACCCGATTCCGCACCCTGGATAATGCGATGATCATAAGTGCTGCTGATGGTAAAGGCTTTGCTGATCCCTAACTGTGACAGTGCTTTGGGGGTCATGGCCCGATATTCTGGTGGATAATCAATCGCGCCTGTAGCGATGATCGTGCCTTGCCCTTTCATTAAGCGCGGATTCGAAGCGGTAGTGCCAATTGTACCTGGATTGGTCAGCGAGATATTGGTGTCCATAAAGTCGCTGATTTGCAACTTACTATCGCGCGCGCGTTTGACGACGTCCTGATAGGCATCAATAAATTGTAGGAACGTCATCTTGTTGGCGGCTTTGACATTCGGTACCAGCAGTGTGCGCGTGCCATCTTTTTTGGTCAGGTCAATGGCAATGCCAATGTTCACCTGATCATGACGCACGCGATACGCCACACCATCAATCGAATCATAGGCATCCGTCATTTGCGGGTATTTACCGAGCGCTTTGATGATCGCCCAGGCTATCAGGTGCGTATAAGAAGCTTTCCGTCTGATTTGCGCCAGATAGCGATTGAGTAGGGTGCGGTTTTCATCAAGGACTTTGAGTTGAACCTCTCGCAGGGAGGTCGCCGACGGAACCGTCAAGCTGGCGTCCATGTTCTCGACAATTTTCAATGCCGCGCCGCGAATGGCCGATCTATTGTCAGGAATTTCTGCTGCTGCTTTTGCTTCTACTGCGGTTGCCGGTGCAGCCCCTGACGTAGCACTGGCCGAAGTTGTAGGCACTGTTTGCGTAACAGTGGCTGCCGTCGTCCCGCTAGCGCCATTGGCTCCAAGCTGCAGCAGGGAAGCGAAGTATGCGCCCCAGGCTTCGTCTACGGCAGCAGGGTTTTGCTGATATTGACGGAACAGTTCGGTGACGTATGTGGAGTTAGCTCCGAACTCAGTCTCGAAGATCGTAGGGATGTCAGATGATTGCATAGCTAATGGAATAAACCTTTCGTGGATCTCTCTTGCACTCTCAAGGGGACGTAATAAAGGCGTATCGTAACAACAACCTCCCGCTTTTTCCACCTCTAACAAGCATCATCGCTTCGCCAATAGCGCTATCGCAAGCTATAATCGCCCCTTATTTTTAGGAGAGCAAAGAATTCATGAAAATCGAACGCATCGAATTACGCGAAATTCAATTACCCTTAGTCGCGCCCTTTGAAACCAGTTTCGGGCAAACCACCAAACGCCAAATCATTCTGGTCAAAGTTTTTGCCGAAGGGGTAATTGGCTGGGGCGAATGCACCGTAGGCGAAAACCCCTTTTACAATCACGAATCCGCCGAAAGCGCGTGGGCTACAATTCGGGATTACGTCGCCCCCATGATTATGGGCCAGGACATTGAAGCGCCCAACCAGGTGACCTCATTAACTAGCAAGATTCGCGGTAATAAAATGGCGCGCGGCGCAGTCGAAACGGCGATTTGGGATATGGAAGCACGCAAACAAAATGTTCCGCTTTGGAAGCTACTTGGCGGTACGCAAACGGAAATCGCATGCGGCGTGTCCATCGGCTTGCAGGAAACCGACGCGGCCTTACTCAAGAAGATTGAAACCGAAGTCGCCGCAGGCTACCAGCGCATCAAAATCAAAATTAAACCCGGACGCGACTACGCAATGACCAAAGCCGTCCGCAAAGAATTCCCCGACATCCGGCTAACTGTAGACGCGAATTCGGCCTACACGCTGAGCGATGTCGAGTTGCTGAAAAAGCTGGATGAATTTGATTTGCTGCTGATCGAACAACCGCTTGCTTATGACGACATCATTGACCACGCCGAATTGCAGGCGCAACTCAAAACCGCGATTTGCCTGGACGAATCCATCCTGAGCGTAGACGATGCGCGCAAAGCCATAAAGTTGAATGCCTGCCGCATCATCAACATCAAACTCGGACGCGTCGCCGGCCACACCGAAGCGCAAAGAATCGAAGCCTATTGCCGCGAGCGAAATGTTCCCGTTTGGTGCGGCGGCATGCTCGAAGCTGGCATCGGACGCGCGCATAACATTGCGATGTCTACGCTAGCTGGATTCACGTTGCCGGGCGATGTCTCGGCCTCGAAACGTTATTGGGCGGAAGATATTATTGTCCCGCCTGTTGAAGTCAGTGCGCGAGGTACAATCACGCCGCCGACAGATGCGGGCCTTGGGTTTGAGGTAAATGAAAAACGCCTAGAGTTGTTGACCGTAAGGAAAGAAATTATCACTTAAAACAAGCGCAGTCCTGGCTGCAAGGAGTATTTATGAAAGCTATCTGGAACAACACAATCATTGCCGAAAGTGATGAAACCGTCATTGTCGAAGGGAACCATTATTTCCCCTCCACCGCTATCAAAACTGAACATTTTCAGCCGAGCGAGACCCACACCACGTGCGGTTGGAAAGGCGAAGCAAGCTATTACAACGTCACCGTCAACGGTGAGGTGAATAAAGACGCCGCCTGGTATTACCCGCAGCCCAAAGACGCCGCGAAAAATATTGAAAACCACATCGCATTTTGGAAGGGTGTGAAAGTAGAGTAAGAAACCCCAATGGTTCTCGGCAATAATTCAAAATGAGGAGTTATCACCTTGCTAACACAAGACAACGATCAAATTCAACAACGTCACCTTCACTTAGAAGAACTCACCCAACTCGGTCACGCGGCGTATCCGCATCGTTTTGACCGCACGCATACGATTTCGTCGCTGGTGGCGCAATATCACAGCTATGCAGGCAAACGTGAAGACGAAGCCGAAACGGCGCGCGTCAACGCAGAACTCAAGGCGGTTGGCAATGGCACCGTTCGCATTGCCGGGCGCATCATGACGATGCGATTGATGGGCAAAGCGGCGTTCGCGCATCTGTCCGAAGGCGGCGCGCCGTTGCAAATTTACGTGCGCAAAAATGATGTGGGGGAAGCGGCTTGGGAGCTGTACAACAAACTTGACCTCGGCGATTGGGTCGGCGTCGAAGGTTTTTTGTTTATCACTAAGACCGGCGAATTGTCACTACACGCACAGCGTCTGCAATTTCTGGCTAAAGCGCTGTTGCCTATGCCGGACAAATATCATGGCGTAACAGACAAGGAATTGCGTTATCGGCAACGCTACGTGGATTTGATTGCGAGCGGCGCGGCGCAGGAACGCGAAGAGGGAGAATTGACTTCGCGCGAAGTGTTCGTCAAGCGCGCCAATATCATTCGTGCGATCAGAGCATTCTTTGACGAACGCGGCTATATCGAAGTCGAAACGCCCATGTTGACGCCACTAGCCACGGGCGCAGCGGCACGACCTTTCGTGACGCATCACAATGCACTCGACATTCCGCTCTATGCTCGTATCGCGCCGGAATTGTATTTGAAGCGGCTGATCGTGGGCGGTTTTGACCGCGTGTATGAACTCAATCGCAACTTCCGCAACGAAGGGCTGTCCATTCGCCACAATCCTGAATTTACGATGCTCGAATTTTATCAGGCGTATGCGGACTTTAACGATTTGATGAACCTAACCGAAGAGCTGATTACGGGCCTAGTAGACGAACTTTGTGGCGCGCGTCAAATTCCCTATCAAGAACACTCGTTGGATTTCGGTCATTGGCAACGCCTGACGATGCGTGAAGCGGTGCTGAAATATTGGCCGGAACATTTGCAGGAGAAGAAGCCGACGCTGGATGCGCTGATGGATCGCACTGCCTTGGAGCATGCCGCCGCCGCGCTGGAACTCGGCTTTGATCCGAAGCTCAATAATGGCTATTTGCTGGGCGAAATCTTCGAGCATGTGGCGGAGCCGCATCTCATTCATCCAACCTTCATCACCGAATTCCCCACCGAGCTTTCGCCGCTCTCCAAGCAAAACGCCGCTGATCCGCGCTTTGTGGATCGCTTTGAACTCTTCATTGCACAAATGGAAATTGCGAATGCGTTTTCGGAATTGAACGATCCGGCAGAGCAAAAGCGCCGCTTTGAAGAGCAGATGAAGCATCGTGAAGGCGGCGATGACGAAGCAATGGTGATGGATGAAGACTACATTCGCGCCTTGTCTTACGGCATGCCTCCGACCGCTGGTGAGGGCATCGGCATTGATCGGTTAGTGATGTTGCTCACGAATCAACGTTCGATTCGAGACGTGATTTTGTTCCCGCACATGCGACCAGAGGCAAAGTAAACTTTATGGCGCTAGCAAAACCACAATCGCTTTACACAGTTGCAGAATATCTTGCGCTTGAGCGTGAATCCGAGGAACGGCACGAATACCTGGACGGCATGATTTACGCGATGGCAGGCGAAAGCGGCGAACATGCTGATATTTCCCACAATATAGCTGGAATTTTATTCAATGGATTAAAGGGGAAAGATTGTCGCGCCCGCGAGAAAGACACAAAAGTTCGCAGCGGCCCACTTCCAAAACTGAAATACGCAACTAAAGGATTGTATTCCTATCCTGATGCTGTCGTGATTTGCGGCGAGCCGCAATATTTGGATAGCTACCGTGATGTCGTGACCAATCCCGCTGTCATTATCGAAGTTTTGTCACCCGCAACAGAGAGATTTGATCGCGGTGAGAAGTTTGATCGTTACGATGCCTGGAATCCGACGTTGAGTGATTATCTGCTTGTCTCACAAGATCAGCCAAAGATTGAGCATTTCACTAGGCAAGCAGACGGCACCTGGACGCGCGCCGTTTATCGCGGCCTGCGCAGCAAAGTCGTCATCAACTCTATCCATTGCACCTTGAAGTTGAAAGACGTATATGATCGCATCAACCTCAAGCCCGGTTTGCAAATCGTGCCGTAACGCGGATCGCTCTGTCAGCAAGCTGTTGATTTTCCCTTACCTCTCGGCTGTCACATTTTCCTCGGCTCTGTCGTTTATCCAGTACCTTTTGTTGTCTTCCGCCCTCAATTTCAATCTCAGGAGATAGCGTTATGAAAAACCGTTTTTGCCTTGCCCTCGCCGCATTTCTTTTGCTTTCCATTACTGATTTTGCTCAAAGCCCAGACAATCCGTTGCCGTTGCGCCGAGTGGTTTTGTACAAGCACGGCGTGGGATATTTTGAGCGACAAGGGAAAGTGAATGACGACCAGGAAGTTAGCTTTTCCTTCGATGCCTCGCAAATGAACGATGTCTTGAAATCGCTCGTCGTGTTGGATTTGAGCAACGGGAAAATTGGTGCAGTGAATTTCGATTCGGTGAAGCCGCTCGACAAGCGACTGGAAGAGTTTGGTTTTGTATTGGACGACACGAATGCGACAGGGATGACAATGCTGCTGGGTCAGCTCAAAGGCTCGCGTGTCGAGGTTCGAGCAGGAACTAGCATCACCAGCACGGGAACAGTCGTTGGCATTGAAAAACGCAGCAAAACACAGGGACAGGAAAGAAGCGAAATGCAGGATTTGGTGCTGATGGTGGAAGGCGAGTTGCGCAGCGTTCCGCTGGAGCAAATTCGCGGGATCAAATTGCTGGATACTAAACTCCGCGCCGACCTCGAACGCTATCTTTCCATTTTGCAATCCACGGTGAAAAAGAACGCGCGTACGCTTTCGATCACGGCCAATGGTCGGGGCGCACGCGATTTGTTCGTCAGTTATGTGGTCGAAGCGCCGGTCTGGAAAACGACTTATCGCATCGTGCTTGATGAAAAGAACAAACCGTTCCTACAAGGCTGGGCGGTGGTGGACAACGTGCAAGATGAGGATTGGACAAACGTGTCGCTCTCGCTCGTAGCCGGAATGCCCATTTCGTTTATTCAGGACTTGCAGCAACCGCGCTACAAACGCCGTCCCGTGATTGCGCCGCCGGATGATTTGGTGATGACGCCGCAAATTGCCGAAGCTGCGAAGACGACCACTCCGAGCCAGATATCGCATCGGGTCTTACTGGTCGTGGCATTGGAGGTGTAGTGAAGGATTCCTCAGGCGCAATTGTGCCGAATGCAAGAGTGACGATCAAAAGACTTAAACTCATCTGATGAGTACCCTGCCACAACGAATTACGAAGGGCGCTATCAAAGTTGGACGTTCCTGCCGGGCTTTATCAAGTGCGAGTGGAAAGCCCAGGATTCAAGACCACCGTAGTAAATTCTGTGGCGGTTGCCAGCGACAAAATGACCCAAGTCAATTTCACACTCGAGGTTGGGCAGATTCAGAAGCCGTCACTATCACTGGCTGATGGAGCAGAAGGTTTCGAAAGGGAATCGCTCCAGTCATGGTCAGATCAATCGCTGACAATAGAGCGTCGAAGTCAACGTCAGCACACAGGAAATCGGCGAGCTATTCCAATACAAGATTGACCAGCCTATCAGCATCAAGCGCAATAGCTCGGCGCTGATTCCTATTGTCCAATCGGCTATCGAAGGGGAAACCGCTTCGCTCTACAATGCCAAAACGCTCAAGCAACATCCGATGAGTGCGGTGTACCTAACCAACACCACGGGACTCACCTTGGAAGGCGGCCCGATTACAGTGATTGAAAGTGGTACGTACTCAGGCGAAGCGTTGACTACCAGAATCAAAGCAGGCGAAAAGCGATTCATCACCTACGCCGTGGATGTTGGCTGCCGCGTCGAAACAAAAACCGAAGAAGAAAATCAGGCGGCGTACCAATCTGAGATTATCAATGGCGAATTGCGCATCCACTACAAACAATCCAAAACCACAACATACATTTTGACGAACGTGAACTCACAGGCGAAGACGGTTTACCTCGAACACCCGATTGATAAGGATGGCAATATAGACTGGAAACTCGTGAATACGCCCGCTCCAGTTGAAACGACCGAAAGCTATCGGCGCTTTAAGGAAGTCATAGCCGCCAATTCGACGACGGAATTCAAGGTAACGGAAGAATTGCCTGACCGTGACACCTACGCGCTTACGAATGTCACGCCCGACAACATCACGATTTGGGTACGCGACAAATACCTCACGGCAGAAATGAAGAAAGCGTTGGATGAAATCCTTGAAATCAAGGCAAAGACTTCCACGCTCAATAAACAAATTCAGGAGAAGCAGGAAGCAGTTCGTAGCCTGACGCAGGAGCAGGCGCGGATGCGGGAGAACTTGAAGGTATTGGGCAAGAGCGAAGAGGAAAAGAAATTGCTCACTCGGTACGTGAACAAAATTGCGGAGTCGGAAGATCAGATCGAAAAGATCAAACAACAGGAAGCAGGATTGATAGAGCAGCGTAACAATATCCAGCGCCAGCTTGACGAGAAAATTCGCACTTTAGCCTTCAATCATACGCTCAATTAGTCGTCTGGCAGTCGGCACGATTTGGAAAAAGACCAGGAATGATAGCTATTTAGCTGAAGTGGTTAAAGAAAGAAGGAGAAGTTAGCAAAGCTAATTGCTGAAATTTTTGCGATGAAACCAGAGAAATTGCTCACTTTTGTGGAAAACCTGTGGAAAACGTTGTGTATACCTTTCTGCTTCACTCTCTTTGATATAGCTAACCATTGTGAAAAGAAGAGATTAGGTGGCCTAATGTCGATTTTAAGGTTGTTTCAAAACTGTGGAAATTTAGCTTTTCTCTGAGGCTGGCTTGTTGGTCATTTGAATAAGCGTTTGCGCGTTGCGCCGCAGCCCCGAAACCTTGGCACGCTTGATTGCACTGCGGCGGAAGCGTGTGGAAAATTCTTCCTGCGACATTTCGGCTAATTCTCGCAAGCTTAATTCAGTAATGCCGGGACGCGGTGTGAAGTGCGCCTCTTCGGTTGGCTTAGAAAAACGCGACCAGGGGCAAACATCCTGGCAAATGTCGCAGCCATACACCCAGCCTTCCAAATTCTCCCGCATCGCTTCGGGCAAATCTTCGCTGCGCAACTCAATCGTTCCATACGAGATGCAACGCGTCGCGTCTAGTTTGTAGGGTTCGATAATCGCGTTTGTCGGACAGGCATCCAGGCAGGCCGTGCATTTGCCGCAATGGTCTTTTTCGATGGTGGTGTCGTATTCGAGTTCGACCGAGAGCAAGAGTTCGCCTAAGAACACCCACGATCCAAACTCGCGTGTAATCACATTAGTGTGCTTTCCCAGCCAGCCTAGCCCGGCGCGCACTGCCCAGGCCTTGTCCATCATTGGTGCCGTATCCACGCAGATTTTGCTTTCGACTTCGGGTGCTTGCGTAAGTATCCAATCACGCAGCGCTTTCAACTTGCCCTGCAAAACATCGTGGTAATCATCGCCCCAGGCGTAGCGCGAGACTTTGCCTGTGCCTACAGTTTCGGAATGCTTTTCTGGGCGGTAATAATTGAGCGCGACACAAACAACCGATTTAGCAGTAGGAAGCAACAAGCGCGGATCGGTGCGTTTGGTGGGATCACGGGCGAGGTAATGCATCGTGCCGTGCAAGTTTTCATGCAACCACACCTGCAACCTTTCGCCCTCTTCGGTCAAGACTGTAGCAGGCACAATGCCGACTTTTTGGAAGCCGAGTTCATAAGCTTGGCGCTTGATTTCGTCTGCCGATAGTTTGCTCATGGCTGAGCATTCTCGGCGAGAAAAGCCATGACAAGCAAGCCGAAGCGCAGGATTCTGGCCTCAATTCACGTAGAGGTCGTTTTTGGTAGCGCTGCCAACGGTGGCACCTTGGGGATTAACCAGCAAGACGCGCACCGCGCCGCGCTCCTGGCCAAAGCGCAATAACTCTTGCAACTTTTCCTTTTGCTCTTTGGCTGAAAGCGTCAGCCAGCTTTCGGTGGCAATGCCAAGCAACAGATCGCGATGCAGCTTAATTTCTGCGAACATTTGACCGTTCGGTACTTCCTTCTGGGCGAGGCGCACGACATCGGCGTCATCTTTGCGTACTACTTTGTCGTTCGGGGTGGTGAAGCGAAGCCCGATGGCGGCGACAAGCAATAAGAGAGCCGCGCTTACCAGCCACTTGCGACGTGCATTCGGGGCAATGGTTTTCTGGTTTTTAGGGCCTTCAGGGGAGCGGGCTTCCTGAATAGTTTCCGGCGCGGTTTGCACGGAAAGCTGAGTGGTAGTTTCTTCTTCTTGCGAATCATAGAGGACAATCTCCCTGGCGCTACGGCGCACGAGCGCGGATTGCAACCGCAGCCGTGCCGCCATCAATTGATTGTAAACGTGTAAGAAGATTTCGTAATTGGCAGGTTGCTCCTGATTGTGCGTGGCGTTGATGAATTCTCGCATTTCGTCACTGCCTTGCCCAAGATCATCCAAAAGTTTATCAACGCGTGCTTTTATAACTTCTGTATCGGGGCCTGGATCACAATCTCTTCTCAACTCCATTTGCACGAACTGATCGGCACGAAAGATGAGTTCAAGTGCGGTACGGCGTGACACGTATTCACTGTGTAATTCCTCAGGCTCTCCATCTGGTAGTGGGGATAGGAAGCACTGAAGCTCCAGTTTGCGAACTTCGTCTGATGCCTCACGATAGGCTGTTATCAACGCCTGATTTTCTGGCTGCGCCGCAAACGCTTGTAGCTCGTCTATCAACGCCTGGTTTTCTGGCTCTACCGTAAGCGGTTGTAATTCTTCCATCAGCGCCTGACTTTCAGGCGCTATGACAAACGCTTGTAACTCGTCATCCTCATCTACCACAATGGTGGAATAGGTTGCATCTGCCAAGTCGGCGGGTGCCTCACCAGTGTCATCTGATTCACCCCAAAGCACCTCTGAATTACAGTCCCAGGGGAGATCAGTTTCTTCGCTCACGCTAGTTGCTAATTGTAAGAGTCGGAGGAAGCGAGAAACACGTATTTGCGCTACTTCATCGAGTTGGTTCGTCGCTTGGAGCTCGTCCAGCAGGTGCGAGACGGCGTCCGCTTCGTTGGAGTATGTGTCGCTAAAAGCATCCGCCAGCAGGTGAAACTCTTCCGGCGCTTGTTGCATCACCACACTTTCCAATTCAAGCAGCCACAAAAAGTAATTGGCAATGGTGATGTTGGCTTCGACTGAGGCGGCGGTCACTTCTGGGAGAAAAAGCGTAGCGCCGAGGTCGGCTTTGAAATCACGCACCCGCTGAAAGAAGGATTTGGCGGCGAAGTCCTCCAGCGAATGGATGGTTCTCAACTCTGTCAGGAAAGCTTCAAATTGCCGGAGCAAGGCTGGGAGACGAACGGCATCCGCCGGATCAGGCTCCGGCGTTTCTCCCCAGGCCCGGCACATTTCTGTCAGGCGTTTGGTGATTCGCGCACGACTAATCCTGAGATGGCGATGGCGTTCTGAACGGCCCGCATCGGCACTGGAGAAAAGGCGCGTAATGACGAAATCATACTTGCTGCGGCTGGCTGCTGTAGAGGGGAAACTCCGATAAAAGTTGGTCAATGCAGCTAACGAATTCAAATCCAATAAAGAACTATCTTGCTCACAAAGATGCCGCAGATCATACGGCATAATGACCTCATCCCGACCGATTAGCTGTATTAGCGCGGTCTCCAATTCTTCGTTGACTGTGCCACGTGTGAGCAAGACTTTCGCTTCATCACCTGCGCGCAAGGCCAGGTTAAGCGAGTTGATCGCCACCACCAAGGACTTCAACTCAAATTTTTCCGGCACGCGATTGAGCACCGCCCGCTCTAAGCAGGCAATGACGCGCTCCGTTGCTTGCAGCGCTTTCATCTTTTCGATGGCACGTCGTAGATAGGCCAACGATTCCTTCGCCACCTGTGGACTCAGCCCTTTAGTAGGAGTAGCTGCAGATTGGGACATGGCGGTACTCTTTATTCGAATTTCGCGAGGTACTGAGAAACAGGCAGAACCTGTTGCATCGTGCCGTTTGTACTCACCAGATATTTGGCCGCCGTTCCGTCGCGATTGAAGCCATTTGATTCAATGGCAAAGTCGGTGGTCAAACTGGTAGGACTGGGGGTCGGTGGAACCATCTGATATGTGTAACCGTTGGTAGTCAATTCTGTTGCGGTTGTCATCGTTCCTAAGCCACCACCCTGAAATGAATTCAATTCAGACAAGGTGGCATAGCGAGAATTTTGTGTGAAATAATTGTGTTCTGTCGTGTGCATCAACCGCAGGCTGGAAATCGCAGCGGCCCGTTTGGAAGTCACACGAGCATCCAATAACAGGGGAGCAACAATCGCTGCCAGAATGCCAATAATGGCAACGACGATCAATAATTCGATTAGGGAAAAACCGAACTGGGAACGTTGAGTATTTGTTGAGAAAAGCATGGATGTCTCCTTTTTCGGTGTAGCCAAGCGTAGCTAAATCAGTAAGGGCTGCTGGGGCTTTTCTCCGGGTTTTTGGTGGAATTCTCGGCGGGACTGCAGAGAGTGTTACGGCTCATTATTTCTGGTTGCGGCAACTTGTCAACAAATTTCTTTGCTGGCGCAGGATTAGGGACGAGGAGGATAGGTAATTCGTTCAAGAAAAAGTCCTGATGGTGGGGCTGTCAAGGTCACTGCCTTAAGGGTCTTTTTATGCACCAACGCCGCGAATTCTTCCGTCGTCATCTTCTGCCTGCCAACTTCCACTAATGCGCCCATCAGGCGTCGCACCATATTCCACAAGAAATGTGACGCCGTAATCCGAAACAGAATCAACTGGTTTTCCAGCGTGATTTCTGCTGCCTCGACAGCCACAATGGTAGATTCATCAGGACGCGCCGGATCGGCTTTGCTAAAGGCGGAGAAATCATGCCGCCCAACCAGGAATTTTGCCGCAGTCGCCATTGCAGCGACATCCAGTTTATCCTTCACCCACCACACATATTTTTTGGCAAAAGCTGTTTTTCGCGGGGAGATTTGATACAGATACGAGCGCGCTATCGCATCATGACGCGCGTGAAAATTGGGATGCGCTTCGGTCACGTCAATCAGGCAGATGTCCGCTGGCAAGCGGTCATTCAGACCGAATAGAATGTCTTTGGTGCGATACAGTGTGCGTGGTTTTTGCCGTAGTTTCAGATGCGCAACTTGCGCGAGTGCGTGAACGCCAGCATCGGTGCGCCCCGCGCCACCGAGTTCAACGCGGGTCTCAAAAAAATCTTCGGCAGCTTTTCTCAGCTCGCCTTGAATGGTTTTTGCATTCGCTTGCTCCTGCCAGCCGTGATATTTCGTGCCCTCGAATTCAAGCGTTAGCTTCCAGCATTTTAAAAAGGATTTTTCTTCTACCTGCCACTTTTGCTTTCGGTCCGTGCTTGTTTGATATTTACCTTCGGCCTTTTGTTTTATCACAGATCCCAGCCTTCTTTTGTGTAGGTGTCTTTCGGTTTGGGCTTTACCAGTTTGGCTTCGTCGCGTTCGCGGGAAGATTTGGCGCTCTTGGCGAAATATTTTTCCCACTCCGCCGGAGCATCAATGGTTTCGCCGCCGTGTTTCGTCATACGTGTACGCACTTGCGCCAGCACAGGCGTATTGATTGCTACGCCGGAAACAATGACCTGCCCTTTCGTCAAAGCAGGTAATTCCTCCAGCAAGCGTCGCCCCGCGCCTTCGACCGAAGAGGCAATCGTTTGCTGATCTATCGGATTGACGATACGCATAATGAATTGCGTCATGCATTGCGACAGCACGTCCTGATCCAGCTTGCCTGGACGTTGCGTAATCAAGCCAATACCGACGCCGAATTTGCGGCCTTCGGACAGAATCGTTTTCAGAATGTTGGTCGAAACCACCTGCGTTCCGGCGGGCGCATAACGATGCGATTCTTCGAGCAATACAAACACCGGATACGGCAAATAGCTTTCATCGCCTGTGTTGGCTTGCCCACGTACCGTCGCGACACGCGCTTTGTTCAGTCGTCTGAGCAACGTGCCGACGATGACTTGTTGCTCAGTTTCCTCAATGTCAGAAAGCTGCAATACCGAACATTGGCCAGGCTTCAGCATTTCAGTCAACTCAATATGCTCGTGATCGGAAAAGACGTGGCTTTGCTCAAAGCGTCGTCTGAGCCGCCATTCGAGCGCGTCAATCGTCGAAGAGTTGCCGCCGCCTTTGCCTTTTTCGTCTTCGTATTTTTGCCCCAGCACGGCGTCGAGCAAATCCAGAAAGCCCCAGGTCCCCCGCTCGCCGTTCGGGCTATTCACAATCGAACGATAGGCCGGAGACAAAATGGATTTCATCTTTTCGGTCATTTCCGGCAGCAGGTAAATGATGTCAGCTTCGGTGAGCGAGGAAATCCGCACGCGAATTTTATCTGGCGTAAAGATTTTGACTTCCGGCGCATAGCCGTCGGGGCCTTTAAAAGCGGGGTGTTGGTGCAATTCGGTCAGCGTGTGATATTCGCCGTGTGGGTCTACGATCAACACGGCAGCACGGTTGTGCGGCATCATCAACTCTTCGATCAGCACGCTTGCCGTATAGCTTTTGCCTGCGCCCGTGCTGGCCAATACCGCCAGATGCGTCGAAACCACATCTTTGACCGAAAGCACAATCGGCACTTCATCGCGTTTGCGCGTTAATAAGGAACCGATATGCGCCCCGCCGTTTTGCCCCTTCTGGCGCGGCGAAAGCATCCGCGAGAGCATTTTATTGGAAGCAATAAACACGCCCTGTCCCGGCATTGGCGGAATGCGCGGGTTGATAAAATCGCTCAAGCCCTCGTCGAAATATCCAATCGCTTCAACCGTGATTTCGTACAACTCAACATCCGATTCCGGCAAGCCAATCAAGCTGGCGATCAACGACGGCGGCGTATTCGGGTCAGCCATAAAGCTATCTGGCAAACACCGCACCAGCGCACGTTCCGTAATCGTACCGACAATATTCAACTTGCCTTCTTCATCGCCTGTGTCTGCAATGTAGTAGACAAATTCACCGATGCGCGCGCTTTTGTTGTCGCTGGTGATAAAGGTGTATTGATGCGGGTACTCGCCCGGCCCTTTGACCGTACCGATTAGATTTTCTTGCATTGTATTATTTTCGTTGCTACTTCGCTGCTATCTGCCCGCCATTCCTCAGCCACTGATCGAACCAATCCAGTACCGTCTTATACCAAAGCTCACTGTTCTGCGGCTTCAGCACCCAGTGACCTTCGTCCGGGTAATACAACAACTTCGACGGCACGCCGCGTCGTTGTAAGGCGGAGAATAATCTGCAAGCCTTCGCCAATCGGCACGCGGTAATCCAATTCGCCATGCACAACCAGCGTGGGCGTTTTGAAGTTTTTCACGAACAGATGCGGCGACCATTTTTTATAAACGCTCGTCGTATCCCACGGCGCCCCTTTCCACTCCCATTCCTGAAACCATAGCTCTTCGGTCGCATACATACTTTCGGCGTTGAAGATGCTGGCGTGCGAGACGAGGGCTTTGAAACGATCCGTGTGGCCGTTGATCCAATTCACCATATAGCCGCCGAACGAGCCGCCTGCCGCACCCATCCGATTTGCGTCCACATAGCCGAGTTTGATCATGTGATCCGTGCCTTTCATCAAATCATCGTAGCCCGCGCCGCCCCATTCGCCCGTGATCTGTTCGGTAAACGCTTGCCCGTACCCGGTCGAGCCGTGTGGGTTGATCGCGGCAACCACATAGCCCCGCGCGGCCCACATCTGCGGATTCCAGCGAAAGCTCCAGGTATCAACCCACGCGCCTTGCGGGCCACCGTGAATCAACAAAATCATCGGATATTTTTTCGACTTGTCGAAATTCGGCGGCTTCACAATGAAACCGTGAACTTTGGCTTTCAAGGCACCGACATAATCAAAATCTTCTGCTGGAGTGAGGTCGAGTTGTGCCAGTAACTGCGCATTGGTTCTCGATAGTTGCGTGACGCCAGAGCCGTCGGCATTGGCTTTGAAAACCTCATTCGGCATTGTCATCGTCGCGCGCGTAAAGGCAAAGGTTTTGCCGTCGGCGGAAACCGTCGCGCCTGTGTTGGAGCCTTCGTTGATGATGCGTTTGAACTTATCGCCGTTCATTGGCGCGAGCCACAATGCATCGCGTCCGCGCTCCTGACTGGTCAAAAGCAATCCTTTACTATCGGGCAACCAAGCCAAATCTTCGACCCACCGATCAAAGTTGATGGACAACTCGCGCACCGTGCCAGCCTTGCGGTCGTAAAGCATTAGGCGGAAGCGATCTGACTCAAAGCCCTTGCGCGCTTGCGAACGATACGCGATGTATTTGCCATCGGGCGAATAGCGCGGCGTGGTGTCGGAGCCTTTGTTCTCGCCCGTGATACGCTTTGCTTCGCCGCCGCTGACAGGAATGATGAACAAATCGTTATTGGTGCTGAGGGCTTCGTCTTTGTCGGTATTGCGGGCAAAGCAAAGCTCTCTGCTGTCCGGCGAAAACGCGAAAGCTGTCGGGTCGCCCAAGCTGAATGGCGGCACATCGTAATCGCCCGGCGTCAAATCTTTTGGTTGACTTCCCTCTGCGTTGGCTTCCGCAGAAATTACAAACAAATGCGCTCGCTTGCCGTGTTTGAAGGTATCCCAATGGCGATAGAGCAAGCGGTCTGTAACGACAGCTTTGACCTTGCTGTTTTCCACGGTAGCAGATTTTTCGGCAACACATTTCAGGTCTTTGCATTCGGGATACACATCAGTAACAAACGCAAAGCTCTTGCCGTCAGGCGACCAGATGAATTCGCTGACGCCTTCGGGCACGTTGGTGACTTGGTGCGCGTTTCCACCATCAGCATTGGCGACGAAAATTTGTGGTGCGCCTGCGCGCGTCGAAAGAAATGCCACGCGTGAACCATCTGGCGACCAGCGCGGCGTGTCATCGTTTTTGTCGGACGTGATGAACTCGGTTGCGTTACCACCCTTGGCTGACACTAGCCAGATGCTACGTTTACCGCGATTGGCTTCTTTGTTGATGACGTTGACAACATAGGCGATTTTGCTGCCATCCGGCGCTATCTGCGCATCCGCGACACGCTTCATCGAAATCATGTCTGCGAAGGTCAGCGGGCGTTTGGTTTGCGCGAAGGCAGCGCATGTGAACAGGGAAAGCAATAAAAATAGACTCAATAATCTGGGAACTCGGCGCATAATCTCCTCCAATAGTTGCTTGCGGGGTAACGAGGCATCATTATCTACTGGCGGCTAACTTGAAACAAGGAGCAAAAAATCTGCGCTCCTCCTAACCCATCTTGAAGGGGTTGTAATATGCGTCTATTTCCTGTGCCAAATTTATTGTTTGTGAGTTTGCTCCTCTTATCGCTGGCGGTCAGCCAAGCCTGCGCGCAAACGCAGGTGGCAGAGAATCCCGTCGCACAAGCCGCCAAAAAAGAGAAGGCCTTCGCACGTCATTCGACGTTTGTTTGGTCAGTTTCTTTCGCGCCGGATGGCCAAAGCGTGGCCAGCGCAGGCGGCGACCGCGTGAAGGTAACAAATCTGGCCACCGGCAAGGAAATTCTCAAGCTCAAGAATTCACGTGGGATGACGTTTCGCTCGGTCGCCTTCTCGCCGGATAGTCGTTGGTTGGCGGGCGGGCAGAGCTATCTGAAAAACCGAAGGACGCGGCGACAGGGGGACAAGATCGTCACGACTTTTTTTCATTACGGGGAAGTACTGATCTGGGATGCAACCACAGGTGCGTTGCAAACAACACTGAATTTTCACGACTATCCCGCGTGGCAAATTGCGTTCTCTCCCAACAGCCGCTGGCTGGCGATTGCCACTGGCCCGATTCCGCAAGAAGGGGAAAAAGATTGTCAGAAAGAAATCTGCGATGGGCTTGGCGAAGTGTTTTTGATAGATGTGAACACTTGGAAACTGGTGTTTCGCCTAAAGGGAACTGGGTTGCCGATGCGAACGCTGGCCTTTTCGCCGGACAGTCGTTGGTTGGCAGGCAGCAGCCGCATGATCGAAGGCACCGGACGCCCGCCGAATGAAGAGCCGTACGAAATTTTCATTTGGGAGATTACTACGGGGCAACTGCGGCAAACTTTGCCGGGGCATTCGCGGGCCGTTACGGCACTGGCGTTTTCGGCGGATGGGCGCTTGCTGGCCAGTGCGGGGCGAGATCGTTCATTGAGGATTTGGGACATGCAAACCTTCCGTCAGTTGCGCACGGCGTCTGAGTACATGATTTCGTACGACGAGTTGGAAAACCTGGCGGACAAGTCAGGCAAGAAAAAAACGAAAGACATGCTGCCGAGCATCAGTTGGCTCAGCGGCATTGTTTTTACCAAAGACGGCGAGCAGATTGTTGGCTGTGGCGGCGATGGGATTATTCGGATGTATGACACAGCTTCCGGCAAAATCAATCAGATCGTCAAACCCCGCGATTGGCCAATCACCAGTTGGGATCAACCCTGGAATTCGTCGGGCATTGCCTTCGCGTTTACGTTTCGCCGCCCACCTTTTTACGGCCTCTTAAATTCCATCGCCCTTTCACCCGACGGCACAACCGTAGCGACTGGTGGAGCGGATGGCAAAATTCGCTTGATGAGTGTGGAATAAACCTTCATGCAGGGCGGGGATTGTGAGCCATCGGTTTCGTTACAAATTCTTTGACAGCTATCACGCACGCGAGCATAAATTGAGCATTTGAATGATCTCCCATACAGTGTTGTTGCAAGACAAACTCAGGAGAAGGAACCAAATGCCCAGCTTAGAATTTAGCACAGAAATCAAGCGCCTCATCGCTGCGATAGCCATATAAGGCCGCATAACAGCCCAACGCGAGAATCGCCAATGAGGGGATGGGGATGGCGTTGGCCTTGCGCGGCGCGAAGGTCCAGGATTTCGGCTAACATATCAAGCAGGCGTCGTCCTTGTGATAGCAGCTTTTCACCTCAGATAAAGGGTTTTAGTTTACACGCAACTTTTCGTTGCCACTTGAGAACTGCGTGCCGACAAAACTCTTTATCTCCTTTTGGATGCTTTCTTTCAACTCTTTTCGGGAAAACGAAATGACCCTGCAAAGGAATTGACCGACGCCATTGCTTGGTGTAACTTGATGGATGTTGCACCCGTAGCTCAGATGGATAGAGTGTCAGCCTCCGAAGCTGAAGGTCCCGCGTTCGAATCGCGGCGGGTGTACCAAAGTTTTCATAGTGTTCTCCACCTCTACAGGGATGCCGTCACAAGCATCCCTTTTTCTTAGCGAAAATCTTCGTTGCCTCTTCCTGCAAAGTCGAGCGCGAAACTCTCGCTTCCTTCGCACAAACATTGCGAGAGGCTTTGGTAAACCTCGCCGAGGCCGTGAGCCGTTGCCGCTGCAACAGACCCGTATCAATCGTATTGAAGCGAATCTGTTATTGTGCGAAGTAGCCTCCTAACAAGTGCGCCTGTTGTTCTCCCAATGATGAAAGTTCGTCATAATTGCCACGCGGTCCGGCTTGAGAATGTCGAATGAGGTGAATCAGATAAAAGGGGTTGGTGCCAATAAAATAAGGGGTGGTTGCCCACCCCTTATTCAAAACTACTACAAAAAAACTGTAGCTATTTCTTCTTCGCCGCTGCCTTCTTAGCAGGTGCTTTCGCCGCTGCCTTCTTAGCAGGTGCTGCTGCTTTCGCCGCTGCTTTCTTAGCAGGTGCTGCTGCTTTCTTAGCAGGTGCTGCTGCTTTCTTAGCAGGTGCTGCTGCTTTCTTAGCAGGTGCCGCTGCCTTCTTGGCCGGTGCTGCTGCTTTCTTTGCTGGCATAAGTTTGCTCCTTTCTTTTGTTGTCCGCTGCCCCACTCCCATAACCACAAAATGTTGTATTGTTTTTATGATTGTGGACTACAGCAAGTAACATACAAGATGAGGATGCTTATAAACTTCTTCACAACACGTGTCAACAACTTTTTTAGTTTATGATGAGCACTTCTGCACTAAAGCGGCTTCAATGCAGAAGTTTTTGCTTACCAGGTGCTCACTGCTATAAGTCACAAGCTCGATGAGACCCGCATGAACATTGGTTGCAAGGCACATTACAGGTTTTCTTCGGCCTCACTTTATTTACTCTTTGACATTTGCCGGTAATAAAAAAAATCTTCTTCATTGATGAATCACATCTATTGTCATCAGCAACACAAGCGTTAGATAATCATCGTTCAATCATTATCCAGGCATTTAAGCGATCAATCACACCACAACGAAGGAGACATTATGCGCTTCTCTAAAACCTACCGCATCGTTACGATAGGCGCGTTAATATTGGCTTTGCTGCTTATCGCGCAGCCATTCAAAAGTAATCTCAATTTTTCTTTACACGCACAAACAAACGATTGGGAAGAAAAATTTCGCGCCCTCCCGCGCCGCGAGTTACTCAAAGAATACATGCATATTCTAAGCGCAGAGCCGCATCATTTAGGTTCGGCGCAAGACAAGAAGAATGCCGAATGGATGCGCGATAAGCTGCAATCATGGGGTCTGGATGCACGTCTCGAAGAATATGAGGTGTTGTTTCCTACCCCGAAAGAACGCCTGTTAGAAATGCTCGCGCCGGAAAAATTTGTCGCGCAACTTAAAGAACCTGGAATCGCCGAAGACTCCGATTCTACGGACGCCAATCAACTTCCGACCTACAATGTATATGCCGGTGATGGAGATGTGACAGCGTCGCTCGTGTATGTGAATTACGGCGTGCCAGCGGATTATGAGGTGCTGGAAAAATTAGGCGTGAGTGTGAAAGGCAAGATCGTCATTGCACGTTATGGAGCGAGTTGGCGCGGCATCAAACCGAAAGTGGCTTATGAACGGGGTGCGATAGGATGCCTGATTTATTCTGACCCGAAAGACGATGGTTATTACCAAGGTGATGTCTATCCACAAGGCCCCTATCGCAATGAAACGGGCGTCCAGCGCGGCTCTGTGATGGATATGCCAATTCATCCTGGCGATCCGCTCACACCGGGTATTGGCGCAACGAAAGGGGCGAAGCGATTGGCTCGTGAAGAAGCGAAGACTATTCTCAAGATTCCTGTCTTGCCCATTTCATACGGTGATGCTTTGCCGCTCCTCAAACGATTGCGCGGTGCGATTGTGCCGGAAGCCTGGCGCGGTGCCTTACCGATTACCTATCACGTCGGTGGCAACGAAGATGTCAAAGTGCATCTCAAGCTGTCTTTTAATTGGACACAGGCAACAACCTACAATGTCATCGCGCGCATTACAGGTAGCACGTATCCTGATGAATGGATCATCCGTGGCAATCATCACGATGCGTGGGTGAATGGCGCTGATGACCCAGTGAGTGGCTTGGTGTCAGTGCTGGAAGAAGCGCGTGCCTTCGGTGAATTGCTCAAACAAGGCTGGCGACCTAAGCGCACTATTATTTTTTGCGCGTGGGATGGCGAAGAACAGGGCCTACTCGGTTCGACCGAATGGGCGGAAGATCATGCCGAAGAACTCACACAGAAAGCGGTTGTTTACATCAACAGTGATTCGACCGGCAAAGGCACGTTGGGAATGAGTGGGTCGCATACGCTCGAACATTTTATGAACGATGTGGCGCGCGCAATTCCTGATCCGAAAGGCAAAGGCACGGTCTGGGAGGCTGCAAAAGCCGTACGAGAAAAAGCTGCCGCTACCGACGAAGCAAAGCGCGAATTGCGTGAGCGTGGCGATTTACGCATGGGTGCCTTAGGCTCAGGCTCTGATTATACGGTCTTCATTGATCACCTTGGCATTGCCTCCTTGAATCTCGGCTTTGGCGGCGAGAGTGGCGGTGGCATCTATCACTCAATCTATGATTCTTTTGCCTGGTATATGAAGTTCTCCGATGGCGATTTCACTCATACGCGCGCGCTGGCACAAGCCGCAGGCACGGCTACCTTGCGGTTGGCCGATACCGATCTTCTGCCCTTTGAATTTACCAATCTGGCGGACACGATTGATAACTACGTGAGTGACGTTGCACGATTGGCTGCGATCAGCAAGCCCGCTACCGCTGTTGATCTGCAGCCGCTCCGTGTTGCCGCCAGCCAACTTCGTCACAAAGCGGATGCTTATGATCGCGCTTTGCGAGGGGCGGCATTGAGCGGCAAAAAACTTAATGATGTCAAGGCGCTTAATCGCCTGCTGTACCAATCCGAACGAAAGCTGCTTTCCGAAGCAGGCTTACCACGCCGTAATTGGTTCAAGCACCAAATCTATGCGCCAGGCTTTTATACGGGCTATGGAGTGAAAACATTGCCTGGCGTGCGCGAAGCATTAGAGCAGAAGAATTGGGGCGAGGCAGCCGCACAAGTAGTGGTTATCAGCAAAACACTGGATGCAATGAGCGTACAGATCCAAAGGGCTACTGATAAGCTGCAAATGAGATAGCCAGGCATTCCCAAAACGTTGAGTGCAACTTCAGAAAGGAAGTTGCACTCATAATATTTTTATTGACCTCCCTCCCGAATTTCAGTATTTTCCCCGCACACTTCAAATGAAAGTGGTGATTGTTATGTTGGTGCTCAGTTATCACAACTTCTCTTAATCCCCTTCAAGCGCAAGAAACGGCGACATACCTTTTGTGTATCTCAAGGTAGTCATTCCTAACGGTTGTTGCCTGCAAGCACGATGGCGCAGCAAGCTTGGGCTACTGCCTGGGTTTGCGCCCACCAGGCAATCTCTGCGCACAGGATAGGTGCGCCACTAATTTTATTATGATGAACAAAGAGAATTTTCTGAGCGAAGCTTTGTGCCAGCACCAAGACGTCTTGTCCTATTCCGTGAGCCGCAAGCTGGCCGAACGATTTCCTGCCACCACAATTGTCGAAGGACAGGAATATGCCTTCGACATCGAAGAATTTGAGCGCACCGGGCACTGCGACGTTGTTTGCGTAAATGCCCTCTACAATCAAATCAAAACCGAATGGATGGGCGCAGACGAAAAGCTCCAGCGCCAGTACGAAAACGCGTGGCTTAGTGTGTTGTGGCAGGAGCATCTCCTGGACGTCATTTTGGTGACGTATGTGCATGATGGCAACAAGGTTCGTTATCACTGGATTATTGCTGAAGCGCGCGCGATTGCCGAAGACTTCATGCGTGCCGTCTGCGATTGGACGAGTCCTGTGGAAGGCGAGATTTTGGTGTTTGAAGATGGTGGCTGGCAGGCAAGCGAAAAGCTGTATGCTGCGATCAAGAGCGCGTCACTTGACGACTTGGTTTTACCCGAAGAATTAAAACAGAGCATCGTCAATGACTTCACGCGCTTCCTTTCCTCACGTTCGCTGTATGAACAATATGGCATTCCGTGGAAGCGCGGCGTGATGTTCACCGGGCCGCCGGGCAATGGCAAGACGCATACGGTTAAAGCCATCGTCAATTATTTGGGTTTGCCGTGCCTGTATGTCAAAAGCTTGGATTCACGCTGTGGGGTTGAGGCAGGGATTCGGCGCGTCTTTAATCGCGCCCGCCAGCAACAGCCCTGCCTGATTTTGATGGAAGATATTGATTCGTTGCTGCCAAAAAAAGCGCGTTCTTTCTTCCTGAATGAGTTGGACGGATTTGCCCAAAATACGGGCGTGATTGTGCTGGCAACGACGAACTATCCCGAACGGCTTGACCCGGCCATCATTGATCGTCCCAGCAGGTTTGATCGCAAATATCATTTCGGACTGCCGCCTGAAGCGGAGCGTTGGCAGTATCTGCAAACCAAGCTCCACGACGATGCGCAGTTGTCTGAAGCCGCCTGTCATCAGGTAGCAGCGATAACCGAAGGCTTTTCGTTTGCGTATCTAAAAGAACTGGTGTTGTCTTCGCTCGTCGAGTGGATTGACAACCCGTTTCGTGGGCGGATGGACGAAGTTATGCTCAAGCGCGCGACCATCTTGCAGGAGCAAATGAAAACCACACAAGTGAACAGTACGGCGGAAGCAAATGATGATGACGAATAGGTAAGGGCGGCACCGCAGCAAATAAACGGCGTGGCTGAGTCGCGTTTACGAAGCTGGGATTATTTGGCAGGAATTGCCGAAGGGCTTGAATTCCCCGGGTGCCAAAACCATAATCCAATTTCTTGTACCAAGCCTCATTTTGCTGTACCACACGAATCTGGCGCGAGCACGCGCTCACGTCATATAGAACTAAAGGAGTCGGCCACCATGCGATCATCACGCTTTGCCTCATTTCTTGCTTTGTCATTGGTTTTCACGGCGTTTGCTGTGGCCCAGGGTCGTCGCGGCGGCGGCGGCCCACCCCAAGCGGGCGGCGCGCCTGAAGGCGGCGGTCGCTTCGATCCAGCCACGATGATGTTTGGTGGCTTACGACTGCGCGGCATCGGCCCCGCCGTCACGAGCGGGCGCGTTGTGGATTTTGCTGTTGATCCGCATGATCGCGCGAAATACTTCGTCGCCGTTGCTTCGGGCGGTGTCTGGAAAACCGTCAACTCCGGCACAACGTGGACGCCAGTGTTTGATAACTACGGCGCGTTTTCGATTGGCGACATCGCGCTTGATCCGAAAGACACGAACGTCTTATGGGTCGGTACGGGCGAGAACAACAGCCAACGCAGCGTGGGTTATGGCGACGGCGTGTATAAATCCGAAGACGGCGGCAAGAGCTTTCGCAAAGTCGGTCTCGAAAAATCCGAGCACATCGGACGCATCGTGATTGATCCGCGCGACAGCAAAGTTGTCTACGTCGCTGCGCAAGGGCCGCTCTGGGCTGCGGGCGGAGAGCGCGGGCTTTACAAAACGACCGATGGCGGCAAAACGTGGAAGGCGGTTTTGAGCTTCAGTGAAAATACAGGCGTAACCGATGTTGTGCTTGATCCATCGAACCCGGATGTCATTTATGCAGCGGCGTGGCAACGGCGACGGCATTTTCATACGCTCATCAACGGCGGGCCAGAAAGCGCGATTCACAAATCCACGGACGGTGGTGCGACGTGGACACGCTTGCGCGGTGGCTTGCCAGGCGGCGATATGGGACGCATCGGGATCGCGGTTTCGCCGGTAGAGGCGAATGTGGTTTATGCAACCGTCGAAGCCGCTGGTCAGGGCAGTGGTATTTATCGTTCACAGGATCGCGGTGCAACGTGGGAACGAATGAGTTCAACCATTGCGCAGGGAATGTATTATGGCCAAATCATCTGCGACCCCAAAAATGTGGATCGCATTTACATTCCGAACGTCGTCTTTCAAGTCTCGGACGATGGCGGCAGAACGCAGCGCCCGCTTGGCGAACGCCTCAAACACGTAGACAATCACGCTATCTGGGTTGACCCCAATAATACGAATTACCTGCTGGTCGGCTGTGACGGTGGCGTGTACGAAAGCCATGATCGTGCCGCCAATTGGCACTTCAAAGCTAATCTGCCCATCGCGCAGTTTTACGATGTGACCGTAGATAATCAATATCCGTTCTACAACATCTACGGCGGTACGCAGGATAACAACTCGCTCGGTGGCCCGGCGAAAACGCGCAGCACGGCAGGCATTCCGAACTCCGATTGGTTCACAACGAACGGCGGCGATGGCTTCACCTCGCGCGTTGATCCCGAAGACCCAAACATCATTTATGCCGAATCGCAGAACGGCGGTTTGGTGCGCTTTGACAAACGCACGGGCGAGCGCGTCAGCATCGTGCCGATTCCCGGCAAGGGGCAGGAATCCGAACGCTACAACTGGGACTCGCCGTTTATCATCAGCCCTCATTCGCGCACGCGCCTGTATTTCGCGGGGCATAAGCTCTATCGCAGCGACAATCGTGGCGACGACTGGAAGCTCATCAGTGGCGATTTGTCGCGCGGGCTGGATCGCAACGCGATCCCGGTGATGGGCAAAATCTGGGGGCCGGAAGCCGTGGCCAAACATCAATCTACGGCGCTCTATGGTAACGGTTCTTCCATCACCGAATCGCCGAAAAAAGAAGGGCTGATTTACGTTGGTACAGATGACGGCTTAATCAACATTACCGAAGATGCAGGCAAAACCTGGCGCAAAGTGGATGAGGCTCCCGGTGTGCCCAAAAATGCCTACGTGCATCGTGTATTGGCTTCGCAACACGATGCCAACACGGTCTTTGCGGTTTACAATAATCATCAGAACGGCGACTTCAAACCGTATCTGATGAAAAGCACCGACGCGGGCAAAACGTGGACTTCGATCAGCAACAATTTGCCGGAGCGCGGTTCGACGTATGCCATTGCTGAAGATCATGTGAACCCGAACCTGCTGTTTTGCGGCACGGAATTCGGCTTGTTCTTCACGACGGATGGCGGCGCGAAATGGACGCCGTTGAAAGGCGGGATGCCCGTGATTGCGGTGCGCGACATTGCGATTCACAAACGCGCGAATGATTTAGTTGTGGCGACGTTCGGACGCGGCTTTTACGTGTTGGACGATTACACGCCGCTGCGCAACATCAAAGCCGACACGCTGGCACAGGAATCAAACCTGTTTCCGGTGAGCGATGCGTTGATGTTCATTCGTTCTTCAACTGCCGTCGGCAGCCAGGGCGCATCGCATTATCTCGCACCAAATCCGGCCTATGGCGCAACGATCACGTATTTCACGAAAGAAGCGCCCAAAACGAAGCGGCAAAAACGGCAGGAAGCCGAACGCGCTGCCGCGCAGAAAAACGAAACCCCTCCGTACCCCAGCCTTGCGCAATTGCGGGAAGAAGCCGAGGAAGAGCCGCCCGCTTTGATCTTCACAATCACGGACGCCGAGGGCAAAATCGTGCGTCGTTTGAATGCTCCGGCAATGCCCGGTGTGCAGCGCGTGTCGTGGGACTTTCGCTATGCGCCGCCTGTGATTCAACAGGCTCCGCAACTGCCACCCGGTTTTGAAGGCATTGATCTCGGCGGCGGTGGCGTTGGCGGCTTCGGGCCGCAAGGAGTGTTGGCCATGCCCGGCAAATACACGGTCAAGATGGCGCGCAAGGGGGACGGCGTCGTGACGGAATTGCCTGGCGCGCAAACGTTCAATGTTGTGGCCGAAGGCACCGAAGGCCTGACCGCCGCAGATCGCCATGCGTTAGCAGAATTCCAGCGCAAAGTCTCAAACCTGCAACGCGCTGTAACAGGCGCAACGGATGCCGCGAACAACGCCAACACACGCATCGGCCTGCTGCGTCGTGCTGCCCAAGAAGCGCCGGGTACAACGCCCGCGTTGATGAACGAAGTAAAAACGCTTGACAGCAAGATTCGTGACATCTTGCAGGCCTTGCGTGGGGGCCGAGATAACACAGAAATTCCGCCGCCTGCGATTAGTCAGCGCGTTAACACGATTGTGCAGCGCATTCGTATGTCTGCGCTCCGTCCGACGCAATCACAAATCGAGAACTATAATATTGCAGCGGAAGAATTCAAGCCTGTGCTGGCACGGCTGAAGACGTTGATTGAGGTGGAGATGCCGAAGCTGGAAAAAGCACTTGATGCGGCAGGCGCACCGTGGACACCAGGACGGTTGCCGGATTGGACGGACAAGTAAAACAACCTGAAAACGATACGGTGCGATTCTTGGGGGCGCGCCAATTTTTTAAGAGAATCACTATGAGAAAAGCCCTAATTTTAATTCTTAGCATTTCATTTTTCATCGCCTCTGTGTTCGCGCAAACGACTTATACCGTAAGCGAACGCGCGAAGAAGATTCATTTCTCTTCGCTTGTGATGGACACACACATTGACGTAACACCGAATTTGCAACGCGAAGGCTGGAAGTTCGACGAACGCCACACAACGGGTCATGTTGACTTGCCACGGATGAAAGAAGGTGGGCTGAATGGACTGTTCTTTTCGATTTATATGTCCGGCACGGTCACCGGTCCAAAGGCAGTTAATGATGCCTTACAACGTATTGCTGCTGTCCACAAGCTGGCCGAAGACATGCCTGACAAAGTGATGCTTTGCACGACAGCAGCGGATATTCAGCAAGCACATAAGCAAGGCAAAATCGCTGCATTGATGGGGATGGAAGGCGGGCACATGATCAACAACAGCCTGCCCGTACTCAGGATGTATGCCGCGCTCGGTGTGCGCTATCTGACGCTGACGCATTCCATCAATACTGATTGGGCAGATTCCTCTGGCGATCAACTAAAGCACAATGGCTTGACCGATTTTGGCAAAGATGTGGTGCGCGAACTCAATAAACTCGGCGTGATGGTAGATGTTTCACACGTGGCAGACAAAACGTTTTGGGATGCACTGGAAGTTAGCAAAGCGCCCATCATCGCTTCGCATTCGTCGGGTCGTGCCTTGAGCGGACATCCGCGCAATATGACGGACGAGATGATTAAGGCGCTCGCCGCAAAAGGTGGCGTGATTCAGATCAATTATTTGGACAGCTACATTGATAACGATCTGTATTTATGGGGACAGAAAACCCAGGCTGCGCGCCGCGAATTGGCGCAAAAATATCCAGGCCGCGAGAACTTCGCCAGGATTCGGGAAGAACTGGAAAAGCAATTCGGCTCCGCACCGAAAGCCAGTTGGGAGCGCATCGTGGATCATATTGATCACGCCGTGAAATTGGTCGGCCCAGAACACGTCGGGCTAGGATCGGATTTCGATGGCGCTTCAATGCCAGTCGGGATGGAAGATTGCACGAAGCTGCCAAAAATTACCGAAGCCTTGTTGCGCAAAGGCTACAAAGAGGCGGACATTCGCAAAATTCTCGGCGGAAATACAGTGCGCTTGTTGGGTGAGGTGGAGAAGGTCGCCAAACAATTGCACGGTGCAAAATAACTAGCACACTTGAAAAAGTGTGACAGGCTCAGCCGCAGCCCCCGACCGCCATAATATCTTCTTCACCTCAAGTGGTATTCCAAGAACAGCGAAGGAGAAATAAGGTGAAAACTTGCCTGATCGTCGCGCTCGTCTTCATTGCACCGTTCACGACGCACGCCCAACCGACTGCGACAAACTTGTCTTTGCCAACGGTCAACGATCCTGCGCTCAGCGATTATTTGACGCGCCTGACTAATCACGTCATCGCGCGCACCAATACGAATATCACTTGCTCCGTGCAGGTGCTTGACGATGAGAGCCTCAATGCGTTTACCCAGCCCAATGGCGAACTCTACCTTACCCGCGGCCTGCTCAATGCCGTTGCGAATGAAGCCGAATTGGTCTTTGTGCTGGCACAACAGCTTTCGTCTCTGAATGTGCCAACTTCCTATCAGCGGCCTGAGCTGAAGAAACCAAGCGCCGGGCACACATTGCTGATCGGCCTGATTTCGGGCGCTGTCATTGTGATGGGCGGGCCAGCGGGGGTGAAAGTGGGCGCGCTGATCATGGCGCAGGAAATCAATCATCACGCTCATCCACGGCCTGTTTATGCTTCTCTCCAAACCGTTCCGCCAACGCTCATTTTCGACGCGGACAGGCTCGCGGTAGATTACTTGCATAAGGCGGGCTATGACCCGGACGCGGCGCTTTCCGTGCTCGAAAAACTGCGTAGCCTGCGACCCCGGAACTACGTCAAGCAAAGCCTGCTTCCTGCACCGTCCGTCACATTTTTGGAACGTCTACGAAGGGTGCGCCATCACCTCGCCAAGCTGGAGCGCAAAAACGAATATCTGCTGAATGCCTCAGCGTTTCCGGCAATGAAAAAGCGGCTGGCGGTGAACTCACTTCGGACAACTACTGCATCATCGCCTTGACGATGAAGCACGGTCGGTTTGTGCCAACGGAAGGGGGGCACACACGCTGACCGCGAACTCCCCAGTCAGGAGGAAACATGTTCAGAAAACCGATCTCAATCGTTCTCGTTGCTTTGTTGTTTCAGAATCTTGCCGCCGCGGCTCAACTCAAGCCTACACCAGAAATCAAATTCAAACGACAGGTCGTCGAATGCGGCACGAATCAGAATGTAAAAGTCACGTTGGCCGCCAAGGAAAGGCTCGAAGGGCGCATCGCCGAAATCAGGAACGATACTTTTACGTTGCAATTCGTGGATCAAACCGGGCAAGTCACGAGCCGGGAAATTGCCTACACGGAGTTAAGGAAGGTCTCCAAAGTGGGAGGGATAAAAGCGAGGAGCGCGTTGAAGCGAGGCGCGCTTTACGGCGCAGGATTTTACGTCGGCATGTTGGCTGTAGCTTTGGTCGCCATCGGCATTGCGTCCGCTGCCTCGCGTTAGAGGAGTTCGGCTACAAGTTTGTCGAGCAAGGCGAGTAGCGAGCCTGGCGGTGGCGATTGATTAAAGTGCTGGCATTCAAACGGCAAAAAGGCTAAACTTTGCAGCATACAGTTCTTGTAGCCTCGGGGAAAAAGTTCTAGCCTCATAAAATTTGTTAGTTACTATGGAGAAAAGAATCTGGCAATCACTCGTTGAGAAAATCGTTATTTGGGCGACTGGCCTGCTGTTGCTGGCTTCATTTGGCTGGGCCCAGGCAACCGCATCAGTAGCCCAGCAAAAAGCGGCGGCGGCATTGCGGGCGCTCCAACCCAAAGGAGAAGCCCCTGTCACCCCGCGCCATACAGTCGTTCCTACCAACCCTGTCGTTGTTATTAAAGAAGCTAATATTCAATACGAAATTCCGGCTGGCTGGCGCACCGAGCAACATACAGGTGCCACGCAAATCACTTCGCCGGATGGCGGCGTTTCGATCATTATCGGCTTAGCGGTCAATGATAATACTGAAGCGATGATCGTTGGGTTGAAAGACTATTTGAAGCAGGATTACACCAACTTCAAAGTCGGCGGCGATTTGCAAAAAGAAAGCATCAATGACCTGCGCGCACTGATTGAAAATGGCTCGGGTGAAACCAGCGAAGGCCTGATGGAATGGAATATCGTCGTGCTGATCGGTGGCAAACGTCCGATTATCGCGTTTACGGTCGCCGAGCAAAAAGCCTTCAAAACCAGCCAGGCTGATTACATCAAACTGGTACAAAGCATCAAAAAAGTGAATTAGTTATTGATCATTTGTCCCTGGTCATTCGTCATTGGATAAGAGTTGGAAAGCGATGACTAATGACAAGTGACGAGCGATAAATGACCAATGACAACTGACCAAAGCAAAAGGAGTCCTAAACTTGAAATTACTAGCCCTGATATTCACGCTCACATTTTTCACCGCCACTGCATTTGCCCAAGCAGAAAAAGCCTTCTTAGGTAAATGGGACATTATGGGTGACGCGCCCAATCAAAATGTCGTCTACTGGCTTGAAGTCACCAAAGAAGCCGACGGCAAACTGAGCGGCAAGTTCCTCAACCGTGGCGGCAGTGTCTTACCTTTACACTCCCTCAAAATCGAAAACGACGAACTCGTCTTTGCCGTGAACAAGCAAGCGAACTCACCCATTCATCACGCCAAAATCGCTGGCAAAGAGCTGAAAGGCTCGGTCAAAACAGCGCAAAGCACAATCAACTGGACAGGTGTACGTCCGCCGAAATGGGGCAAGCACAACGCCAACGGCAAGCACAAATTCGGCGCGCCCGTCGCGCTCTTCGATGGCAAATCGTTGGATAACTTCACGGCGCAAATGACCAATCGTCCGTTCGGTTGGAAGCTGGTGGACGGTGTCATGACGAACGATGTGCATGGTAACAATCTAGTGTCCAAGCAAAAATTCCAAGACTTCAAAATCAACTGTGAATATAAGCTGGAACCGAAGCAACCGGGCGGCAATGCGGCGAATAGCGGCATCTATTTGCGCGGCAGGTATGAGTTGCAAGTGCTGGATGATGAGACGGCCAATTCCGATGGATTGCACAATCACATGGCGCTTTACAGTCGCGTTGCGCCGAAAGTCAGCGCCAGCAAAAAGGCGGGCGAGTGGCAAGAGATGGAAGCTGTCATCGTTGGCAATCGCCTGACGGTGAAGCTCAATGGACAAATCGTCCACGATAACATCGTGATTGACGGTATCACGGGCGGCGCGCTCGATTCCCGCGAAGGCGAGCCGGGGCCAATTATGATTCAAGGCGACCACGAAAAAGTCTATTTCCGCAAAGTCGTAGTCACGCCCATCGTCAAATAGAGCTTCGGATGAAAGATGAATAGCCACAGAGGACACCGAGGGCACAGAGCAAAAGTGTTGTTCCTTTTCTCCGTGTTCTCCGTGGCCTCGGTGGCTATTTCAATTTTGGCGCAAGCTCAGGAAGGTTTCGGCACCAGCATCCTGCCCGATTCCAAAGTCTGGTTCACCCTGCGCGAGGGCATTTTGAGCCAGGCGCATTATCCGAATCTCAAAACCCAAAATCTGACGTCGCTTTACTTTGTCGTTACCGATGGCAAGAGCTTTGCCGTGTCGGAACGCGATCCTGCAATCACACATCAACTCATCGCCACGAATCCGCGTTCTTTGAGCTTTCAGCAAATCAGCACGCATCCGAAACGAAAATTCACGCTGACGAAAAGCTACTGCGCCTATCCAGATTACAGCACGGTGCTGATTGATGTAGACTTTCGTGCACCCGCGCATTACCAACTCTATGTGGTCTTTGATCCGGCGTTGGCAAACACAGAAGCCAACGACACTGCCGCGCAATTTGGCGGGCAGGGCGCGTTTAGTGTGTATGAAGGCGACCTAGTTGCTCAGCGCTGATTGCCGACAAAGGCTTTGCGGAAATGAGCGTGGATGCGGTCGGCGCGAATGACGGTTTGCAAACTTTATTGCGCCGTTTCAAGCTAACGAGGCAAAGCCCGCGCGCCGATAAATCTAATGTCATCTGTGTTGCACGCATTAAGCAACCAAAGCGTTTTATGCTCGCGCTGTCATTCGCTGACACACCGGAAAAAGCCCTGGTCGAAGCTGAGCATTGCCTGGAAGCGGATTTTGCAGACACGCTCGCCGACTATGAAAAAGGCTGGAACGATTGGCTAAAAACGTAATATCTGATACACAATCCACCTTCGCGCCGCAATGTTGCGCAAAGCGCGCGAAGAAAAGTAAACAAAGTTCAGACAGCTGGAATAACATTGAATAGACACACATAAAAATTAAGTGTTAGGAGTACAAACTTTAGTTTGGCTTTTCAGCCTCTGGAAACAAGTTAAAGCTTGAACTCTTGACGCCTCCTTTTGAGTGGGTACGTTTATTTTTCAATCACCATACAGTCCATCCCGCATTTCTAAGGAGTCCCCTATAATGTCACCCTTGCCTAAATCCATTCAACTCTCTTTCTTGCTGTTTTTATTTGTGACTACTGCTGTCGCGCAACAACCCAAACAGCAAATGGATGAAGACTTCGCACGTTCCGTCAAAGAATGGACAACGAAGCCGGAATTCATCAGCCCGCTGGTAGACCACTTGCCCAAAGTCACGGGCATCCCATCGCCGAAAGAGGTGCTGGGCTATCACATCGGCACGCCGCAGAAATTGACATCTACCGAAGGCGTCTATAAATACTTTCGCGCGCTGGCGGACAAAAGCCCCCGCGTCAAAGTCTTTGTCGCTGGCAAAACCGATGAAGGCCGCGACATCATTGTCGTGGCGATTGCCAATGAGGAAACAATCCGCAATCTGGAACAATATCGCGGCTACCTCGCGCAACTGGCCGATCCGCGCAAGCTCACTGAAGAACAGTCGCGCGAAGTCATTGCCAAAGCGAAGCCCGTGTATCACTTCACCGCCGGGCTGCACAGCGCCGAAACCGGGCCGCCGGAAATGGTGATGGAACTCGGCTATCGTTTGGCCGTCGAAGATGCGCCGCTCATCAACAACATTCGCGATAATGTGATTGTGATGATTACGCCCGTGCTGGAACCGGATGGACGCGACCGCTATGTGGATTGGTATTATCGCCATAAGATCGCAGAGAAAACCGAGGACGACCGCATTGTTGGCCCGCCGTATTGGGGCAAGTACATCTTTCACGACAACAATCGCGATATTAACTATTCGCAAGTGACGATGAAAGCGAGCCTGGATTGGTACTTAAACTGGCATCCGCCCATTGTGCATGACCTGCACGAATCGGTGCCGTTTCTCTACACCTTCAGCGGGCAAGCGCCGCAAAATCCGACGCTCGATCCGATTCTCTATGGCGAGTTGCCGTGGTTTTCAAACTTCGAGATGGCGCAGATGATTAAGTACGGCATGCCCGGCGTGTGGACGCACGGCTTCGTGGATATGTGGTCGCCCGGCTATCTCGGTTTTATGTCGTCGAACCACAACGGCATGCTGCGAATGTATGAAACCTTCGGCAACGGCGGCGCGAACACGATGAAGCGTAAAGTCGCGCCGCCCACCGGAGCAGGCCAAACCTCGCGCGAATGGTATCGCCCCTTGCCGCCGTACAAAGAAGTCGAGTGGTCAATGCGCAACAACACGAATTACATGCAAACCGGCGTGCTGAGCGCGTTGCAGCTCGCGTCGGAGTTTCCGAAAGTCGTGCTGGAAAACTTTTATCGCAAGAGCCGCAACTCGATTGAAGCAGGCAAGAACGAAGCGCCGCACGGCTTTGTAATTGCGCCGCACAAAGACATGACGCGCGTCGCCACGCTCGTGAACATTCTGCGCACACAAGGCATCGAAGTCGGGCGCGCTACAGCGGAAGTAAAATTGAAAGAAGGCACGTTCCCCGCTGGCTCATACATCATCAAGCGCGATCAGCCATACGGGCGCCTGGCCAAGATTTTGTTGGAGAAGCAAAACTTCCCTGATCCAAACCTGCGCACGTATGACGACACTGGCTGGACGATGGGCTTGATGATGCAAACGGACGTGAAAGAAAGCGCCGACAAAGCGATGCTGGACGTGCCGGTTGAAGCGGTCAGCAAAGCCGAAATCGCAGGCACGATAAGCGGCAACGCAGGCGCAAAGGCGTATGTGATTGCACATAACGGCGCGAATAATCTGGTCACACTGCGCTACCGATTGAAAGACTTGAAAGTCAGCGCGGCGGAAGCATCTTTCAAATCCGGCAATAGCGAGTATCCCGCCGGATCATTTATCGTCGCCGCCAATCAAAACGGCAAAGAGGTGTTTGAGCAAGTGAAGAATGCCGTCACACCACTCGGCCTGAACGCGGCAGCATTAACAGACTTGCCAACCGTTGCAACGCACGATGTGGATTTGCCACGCCTCGCCGTCTACACAATGTGGGGCAGCACGCAGGAAGTTGGCTGGGTGCGCCACGCGCTGGATCAATTCGGTGTGCAATACGATCTGATTTACAAAGAGCGCGTTAAGCAGGGCAATCTGCGTGTAGCGTACGACGTCATCCTGATGCCGAACCAGGGCGGCAGCGGCAAGCGCATCGTCTTTGACATCGAAGCCAAAGGCAAACCGCTTGCCTACACCAAAACCGATCAATTCAAAACGATGGGCGTGTACGGTTCGTCAGAAGATATTACGGGAGGGATGGGCTTGAGCGGCGTCGTCGAATTCGAGAAATTTATCAACTCCGGTGGCTTGCTCATCACGCTCGGCACGGCGAGTTTCTTCCCGGCGGAATTCGGCCTGACGCGCACCGTTGATGCGGGGCGCACCTCGCCGCAATTTTACGCGCCCGGCCCGATTGTCGAAGCCGAAATCCTGCAACCGACGCATCCAATTTTTTACGGCTACGACAAGAAAACGATTCCCGTGCGTTATGCGAATGGGCCGCTGCTGAATGTGCCGGAAACAGATCGCACCAAACAAGTGCTAATGCGCTTGCCCGGTGGCGACAAATCAGTGCTAAGCGGTTTGATGCGTGGCGCGAATGAGATCACGAATCGCCCGGCGATTGTGGACGTACCGGTGGGTCAAGGGCGCGTGCTGTTGTTTGCGACGAATCCGTGTTATCGCTGGCAAAATCATGGCGAATTTGGAATGCTCTTCAATGCGGTGCTGCACTACAACGATTTCAAAGCCGCCAATCAGAAGGCACCTGTGGGTGCTGAGTCAAGTGGACGGAAGTGAAGAAGGGCGCTTTGGCCGCCTTTTCATTTTTTGAACTTAAAGCGAAATCGTCTAGGGTGATCTACTTTGACTTCCTGAAAATGCTCCGGCTCAATCTGCGTGTGGTAGCAAATATACTCCCAAAAAGCTTTCGGATCGTGATAGCCGAAGCGGGCCATTACTTCTTTAATTGCCTGAGCAATAGCAGGTGGATAGTATACTGTGAATAAGCAATTCAGGAAGATTCGCAGTGCGCTGAGTTGAAATGGCGTCAATCCAAGTGGTTTCAGTCGCTGGAGTGTGGATTCGTTAGTGATAATCGTTCGATTCATAATTTTACCTCAAATTGAAGTTCCCTTTTGTTATCTCGCTCACCGCAGCGATTGTCAACATATTTTTCTCTCTATCCATGCAGTTAGATCCTCTCCCTATCTGTATCGCTTCTTCTCTCTCTTATCTTTCGACTCTCTGCGCTCATCTATCGGTTTTCCGCGCTCATCAGAATGTCTCTACGCACGTTTGAGAATTCTCGTCGTAGTCTCTTCGCGCAACAGAAACCAAAGGAGACTACGAATGAGACTTATCAAATAGATCGCCGTTAGATCGCCGTTTTTTCAGTGCTACTTACCACTACAATTTCCTGTTGGCTGCACATGGGCGCACAGGAGCAAGCGTCATCGCCAAACCAGCTTGTATCGCAACTCGCACGCGAACCCAAGAACGCCAAGCTACAACAGCAACTCGCTTGGGCGTATTTTTATGAAGCGCGTCTGCCGTCGCCGCCCTTCTTTCGCGCGCATCATTCTGCCCTCGTCAATTTGCGCAAGGTCAAAAGCGAACGGCAAGCCAAAAAGCCGCGGGAACTGCTGGAGTTGTGACGAATTGAGCGCGGAGAAGAGGCAGCTGTCAGATGCTTGGGGCGTTACTTCTTCTCGCTACGAGAAAAGATTTTCAGGCTGGCGGGGCTGATTTGAAAATGCGATTGCAGGCGCAGGAGCGTATGTTGCAAGGCCGCTTGGATATGTTCGCTCATGGCCTTGGCCGCGACGGCGGGCGTGCCTTTGACCAGGACTCCAATCAACTCCTGATGCCGTCGCACCGGCTCCGCCAGCGCCTCCTCCTGGGGCACGCACAGCCACGTCGAAGCAAGCGCATGGTTTTTCTCAATCGCTTCGACCAGCGCCTGGCAGTGCGTGCCTTCCGCGATGCGGCGATGCAGTTTTTCATGCACGCCGAGAAAGAGGAGATAGTTGTTCTGGTTATGCTGGCCTTGTGCATACAACGCGTCCACACGCCCGGCCAGTTTTTGCAATTCAGAGCGTTCGCGTGGGGTCGCCACTGTGGCGAAGAGCCGCGCGGCCTGTACCTCCAAGGCCTCGCGCACCACGTAATGCCCACGCACGTCCTGTTCGGAAGGAATCTTCACGCGCGTACCAGCGCGGGGGCGGCTTTCTAACAATCCTTCCACCTCCAGGCGCAATAAAGCTTCGGTCACGGGCAGCATGCTCATGCCAAGTTCGGTTGCAATTTTGCGCCGCGAAAGTCCCTGCCCCAGCGGCAATTTGCCACGCAATATTCGCTCGCGCAAAATCACGTATGCTTCTGTTGCCAGACTGTGGTCTTCCTCAGGCTCGTTCATAAATACTGTTCTCCAGGTTCAGATGGTTAAGGCGCGAGGCCGCCGGAAATATGACAGGTTGAGCGATACAGCGTCAAGTCGTTTCTTACCTTTGCCATATCAGAAATTCTGACTAAGCAAAAGAAGATCAAGCAGTTTGTGCTTAAAGGCTAAGCTAACACCTTTTGCTTTTAAGATTCTGATATATCAGAAGGCTGCATCGTACTTGACAAGCAAGCGAATTGCCGCCATGCTTCGCGGCATCTCTCGGATCGTTCGTAGCGAACCTATTCTTTCATTGTCTGTTTTGCCAGGAGGCTTATGAGTACACAAGATGCGAGTGCCGTCACGCCTGTTTCTGCGGCGGCGTGGGAAGCGCTACAGGGCGCGTATGATTTGCAAATTCACGTGGCACCGGATGTCATTGAGCGACGCATTGATGATGTGGATTTGGCGAAAGATTTTCTGGCGCATGGACTGCAAGGCTTTGTGCTGAAGTCGCATTACATTCCCACCGCCGAACGCGCCCAGGTCGTGTCAAAATGCGTGCCGGGTATCAAGGCTTACGGCGCGATTGCACTGAATCATAGCATCGGAGGTCTGAATCCTGTTGCTGTTGAAATCGCAGGACGCTCCGGCAACAAAATCGTTTGGTTCCCTACGGTGGATGCTGCGAACGAAACCGCAGGTCGCCTGGATGGCGGTAATGAAAAGTTACCTTTCTGGGCCAAGATTCAGCGCGAAATCGCCGCCGCAGGCATTACGCGTCCGCCGATGACAGTGCTGGACAGCGAAGGTACGATCAACGAAGACACGCGTCAATGTCTGGAATTGATTGCCAAGCACGATATGATTTTGGCGACGGGGCATTTGGGTCGGCACGAAATTTTTCCGCTCGTCAAAGAAGCCAAAGCGCGCGGCGTCAACCGCATCATTGTCACACACGCTGAATTCCCTTCGCAGAATTTGACAGGCGAAGAGCAAGCTGCACTTGCCGATTTGGGCGCGATCATCGAACATTGCTTCACGACTTATCACACGAACAAAGCGCCGTGGGAAGCGGTCTTCGCCAACATTCGCACGACCGGCGTAGAGCGCAGCCTGCTTGCGACTGATCTGGGGCAAAAGACCAACCCGCCGGTCACGGAAGGCTTTGCGATGTTTGCGCAACGGTTGCTGGATGCAGGTTTTACGGTGGCTGAGATTCACCGGATGGCAGCCACGATTCCAGCGGGGCTAGTATCCTGAAGATTTGAGATTTGAATAAGGACTGCAAGATGGATTGGGAAAATGAACGATTATTGGTGGTCAGTGCGCACGCAGCGGATTTCGTTTGGCGCGCGGGCGGAGCGATTGCGCTCTATGCTGCGCGTGGCGCTCGCGTGCGTGTGATGTGCCTGTCGTATGGTGAGCGTGGCGAATCGCAGGGACTTTGGAAAAAAGAAGGCATGACACTGGAAGAGGTTAAGAAGACGCGGCACGCAGAGGCGACGAAAGCAGCGCAAGTCTTAGGTGCAGAAATTCACTGTTTTGATGTGGGCGATTATCCACTCGGCGTGACGAAGGAACTGATAGAAGAACTGGTGCAGGAGTTTCGCCGCTTCCAGCCTACGTGCGTGATGACGCACACGCCGGTTGACCCCTACAACGGCGATCACGAAGCCACGTCGAAGCTCACAATGAATGCGCGGGTCTATGCGCAGGCGATGGGTTATCCCAGCCCGCACAAACACTTGGGCGCGCCCCCTGTATTTTACTTCGAGCCGCATCAGACAGAAATGTGCCAGTTCAAGCCCGATGTAATCTTGGACATCACGCCCGTCTTTGAAACCAAGGTCGCGGCGATGCACTGTATGGATGCGCAGGTCCATTTATGGAATTACTACACCGATGTGGCCAAGCGGCGCGGCACACAGGGCGGGCGCAATTCGGGCAATTCAGCCATTGTTTACGCGGAAGCATTTCAGCGCGTTTACCCACAAGTCACGATGGATGCACTTGCATGAAACATCAGATTATTCGTCATATAAAACGAGCTGAGGCTGAGGTGATCAAAACGCTCGACGCGCAGGGTGTGGCGACGATCCACGAAGCGCAAGGCCGTACCGGTCTGCTCAATCCGTATATGCGACCCATTTACTCAGCGGCCAAAGTTGCGGGTTCTGCTGTCACCGTTTCCTGTCAACCGGGCGACAACCTGATGATTCACGCGGCGATTGAGGTTTGTCAGCCGGGCGATGTGCTGGTTGTCACGACGACTTCGGAATCTACGGATGGGATGTTCGGCGAATTGCTGGCGACTTCGTGTCAGGCACACGGCATTCTTGGCTTGATTATTGACGCCGGAGTGCGCGATGTGGCGGATTTGACCGCGATGAATTTTCCCGTGTGGTCAAAGGCGATTTCGGCGCAGGGTACAGTGAAAGCGACCGCAGGTTCAGTGAATATTGATGTCGTTTGCGCGGGCGCGATTGTGCGTCCGGGCGATGTGGTCGTGGGCGACATTGACGGTGTGGTGGTCGTCAAACGCGAACTTGCTGCCAAAGTGGCACAACTTGGGCAAAAGCGTTTGGAGAAGGAGCACCGATCCCGCGAGAGATTGAAAGCCGGAGAACTCGGCGTTGATTTCTATGGGTTGCGCGCCAAACTGAAAGAACTAGGGGTGGAATATGTTGACGAACAACTCTAACAGCAAAAGAGGAAACCATCATACACTTATGCAAGCCAGCATCGCATCTTCAATAAAAATCATATTGAGCTTAACGACCTGTCTGCTGGTCGCTGTTGTAGCAAGTCAATTATTCCTGGCGGTGAACGGGCAAACGAAACAAGGAACTGTGGAACGAATCAAGGTTCACGGCAAATCACTCGAAGGCAATCTCAGTGGTGATGCGCCGGAGCGGGACGTTTCGATCTATCTGCCGCCGAGTTACAAAATGGAAAAGAACCGACGCTATCCGGTCGTGTATATGCTGCACGGATTCACCGATAGCGACGCTCAATGGTTTGGCCTCGTCAAGCATTGGATCAACTTGCCGGAAGTCCTTAACAAAACGTTTGCCGATGGCAACACGCGTGAAATGATCGTCGTGATGCCGAATGGCTTTACCCGCTTCAAAGGCAGCATGTATTCCAACTCGGTCACGGTGGGCGATTGGGAAACGTTCATCACGAAAGAGCTGGTTGCGTACATCGATTCGCATTACCGCACGTTGGCGCAGGCGGCGAGTCGCGGACTTGCCGGGCATTCGATGGGTGGCTACGGCACGATGCGTTTAGGGATGAAAAGCGCCGATGTGTTTTCGAGCATTTATGCACTCAGTCCGTGCTGTATGGAAGCGGGGCGCAGCAATCCCGGCATGAAAGACATGGTGAAAAAACTCGAAGCCATCAAGACTGACGAAGAAGTGAAAGCGCAAAACTTTTTCGGGCTGGCAATGCTGGCTTCGGCTGCTGCGTGGTCGCCGAATCCGAAGAATCCGCCGTTTTATATTGATCTGCCATTCCGTGACGGCGAAGTCGTTCCAGAAATTCTGGCGCGTCAACAGGCAAATGCAACGTTGGTTGCGATTCATCAGCACATTCCGAATTTGAGAAAGCTGAAAGCTATCGGCATGGATGCAGGCACGAAAGACGTCAGCATTTCCGGTACGACGAAACAGTTGGATCAAGTCCTCACGGATTATGGCATCCCGCATTTTTACGAAAGCTATGACGGCGATCACCTGAATCGCATTGCTGAGCGGCTGCAAACCAAAACACTGCCGTTCTTTTCAACCAATTTGTCGTTTGAAAAAGTGAAGCGTTAATGTATAGCAAACTCTCCAGTTTGCTACTGTATTCACCTGCGCTCTCCTCTGGGAGCCAGCAGCAAACTGGGAAGTTTGCTGTACATGTTCTGAGGAATACTCATGGGCGAAATCGTAGCCGCAATGGCCACCTGCCACGCACCACAATTATTCACTTATCCGCCAGACGAAGATCACGGGCAGCTTGATGCGAGCATTGCTGGCATGCGTGAACTCGGCAAGTTGCTCGACGAAACAAAACCGGACGTAATTCTTTTCCTTGGCAGCGATCATCTCGAAACGTTTTCCATGTCGTGTAATCCGACGTTCGCCATCGTTGCGGGCAGTCGTGCGAAGGCTGAATTCGCGGGGCGCAATTATGACCTGCCGATTCACCGCGAAATGGCGGAAGATTTCTTGTCCAAGCTCGTCCGCAAAGATTTCGACATCGCCTATTCCGAAGACGCAATTCTCGGTCACACGTTCGCGGTGCCATTTGAATTCCTCATAGGTGGTCGTGACATTCCGGTTGTGCCGTTTCACACGAATGTTTATCTGCCGCCGTTGCCGAGTCCAAAACGTTGTGCGGCCTTGGGGCGCGCGATTGCCGAGGTCGTTGCCACACGCCCAGAACGCGTCGCCCTCATTGCCAGTGGTGGCATGTCGCATTATCCGGGTACGTGGAAGTATCCACAGCCGGAATTTGATTTCGACTATTGGGTGATTCAGGAACTGGAAAAAGGCAACGTGAATGCCGTGCTGGATTTGACCGTCGAACAACTTGATGCGACGGGCAACACCGAACTGTTGCCGTGGGCAATTATGCTGGGCGCGATTGGCAATAAGTGCGGCGAGTTAATTCAATACACGCCGACATGGCATCACGGACACGCGATGATGCGCTTCCTGCCTGCGCGGGAGAAAGTGGCGGCGGTCAAGACTTCAGCAGAGTTACCAGAATACGGTGGTTTGCAATTCAATACAGGCGGTTATGAGTTTTACAAACATCCGCCAGCGGATGCCTACAATTTGAATAAGCTGCTGTTTGATGTGCGACACGATGCTGCCTTGCGGCAACGCTTGCTGACAGAATTTGATAATGTTATCGCACAATACAGCATTGAAGGCGAGGGCATTGATGCCGCGCGCGCAATTGCCGAAGTTGGCATGACCGCGAAAGTCAGCGACAACGCCGGGCGCATCGTCAAGGCAGGGGCGCATCCGTTGCACGCGCTGATGTCATTGCACGCTGTCCACGGCGAGATGAAACGCTTACAGCGCGAATTAACCAATCAATAATTTCCTCCTCCACTTCTGAAGGGACAAAATCATGAGCCGATTGAAAGATCGTATTGCCGTAGTTACAGGCGCGGCTACCGGTATGGGCAAGGCTGCTGCGGTTCGCCTTGCTGCCGAAGGTGCCAGCGTCGAAATCCTCGACCTCAAAGATGCGGTTGAAACCGTCCAGGAAATCCGTGCGGCAGGCGGGCAAGCCAATGCTGAAATTTGCGATGTCACGAGCGAAGAGCAAATCGCTCAGGCTGTGGCCCATATTACTTCGCGCCACGCTCACGTCGATATTCTCGTCAACAACGCCGGTATCCTCTCCGGCAAAACGCCGTGGCACGAGCTTTCATACGAAGAGGTCAATCGCTTCGTACAGGTGAATTATCTGGGCTATTTTCTGGTCTCAAAAGCGATCTATCCGTTGCTGAAAAAAAGCAAGCACGGGCGACTGATTAACGTTGCTTCGCGCACCTATTTTTTGGCAAATCCGGGCCAGATGGCGTATGTTGCTGCCAAAGGCGCAGTCATGGGGATGACACGCGTGATGGCTAAAGAAATGGGCGATGATAACATTTGCGTCAATGCGGTTGCGCCCGGCATGATCGCCACCGAAGGCACGCTGGAGCACTCAAACGAAGAAGCCTTCAATCGCGTAATGAACAATCAGGCGATTAAGAAGCGGGGCAAGCCGGAACATCTGGCAGGCTTGATTGCCTTTCTGGCTAGCGATGATGCCGAGATGATTACTGGGCAGATGATCCTGTGCGATGGCGGCGGTTACTTACATTAACCGCCGGGAGTTTTTGCGGCTATTGTTGGCATACGAACAACAAACAGAGGACGCGATGAACAATCCCAAACTCAAAGTCCTTATCGTAGTAGCGGCGCTGCTTACACTGGCGGAGGTTGAATATTCCAACCTCCGCTCGATTGTCGGCGCACAGGCAAAGAAAGCCGGGCAAGTGACGGTTGCCCGCATTATTGCTGGCGAAAAATCCGCTGACGGCAATTGGCTGGCGCATGGACGCACCTTCAATGAACAACGCTTCTCACCGCTCAAACAAATCAACGATCAGAATGTCGGCCAGCTTGGGTTGGCGTGGCATTACAAACTCGATATTGATCGTGGCGTTGAAGCGACACCGATTGTCGTGGATGGCGTGATGTACACGACAGGCGCATTCAGCATTGTCTACGCGCTTGATGTTCGCAACGGCAAATTGCGATGGAAATACGACCCCAGGGTAAACCGCGAATTTGCGTTTCATGCTTGTTGCGATGTAGTGAATCGCGGTGCTGCGGTACTGGAAGGCAAAGTTTATGTCGCTACGCTGGATGGCTATTTGGACGCGCTGGATGCTGGCAGTGGTAACCGCGTATGGCGCGTGGATACAATCACAGATCGCACGCGTCCTTATACGATCACAGGCGCGCCGCGCATTGCCGGAAAGAATATCATCATCGGCAATGCCGGTGGTGAATACGGCGTGCGTGGTTATGTAACAGCGTACGATGCGAGGACGGGCAAGCAGGCGTGGCGCTTTTTCACGGTGCCAGGCGATCCGAAAAAGCCGTACGAATCAAAGGCGCTGGAAATGGCCGCGAAGACGTGGAAGGGCGATAAGTATTGGGAATATGGCGGCGGCGGGACGGTGTGGGATTCGATGGCCTACGATCCCGAATTGAATCTGCTCTACCTTGGCGTTGGCAACGGCTCGCCGTGGAGTTCTTATGTTCGCAGTCCGGGTGGTGGCGATAATCTATTCCTTTCGTCCATCGTCGCGGTCAAGGCTGACACGGGCGCATACGTCTGGCATTACCAAACGACGCCGGGCGACAAGTACGATTACACGGCGACGCAGCATTTGATTCTGGCTGATCTGAACCTTGGCGGCCCAACAGGAACCACGCTGCGCAAAGTGATTATGCAAGCACCGAAGAATGGGTTCTTTTATGTGTTGGATCGTAAGACCGGGCAATTCATTTCGGCAGAAAAATACGTGACCGTCACCTGGGCCTCGCACGTAGACCCGAAAACCGGTCGCCCGGCGGAAGATGCGGTCGGCACGGATTATTCCAAAGAAGTGAAGCTAATTATGCCCAGCCCCTATGGCGGGCATAACTGGCATCCTATGTCGTTTTCGCCACTGACCGGATTGGTCTACATTCCAGCGCAAGACCTTGCGTTCCCCTACAGCAACGATCCGAATTACAAGCCCGGCAAACGTGGCTTCAACATCGCGCAGCAGCCGATTCCAAATCCCGAAGACGAAGCGAGCATCAAGCAAATGGTCGAAGGCAGCGTCGGCTATTTGCTGGCCTGGAATCCCGTCACGCAAAAGGCGGCATGGAAGGTGGACTACAAACATCCGCTCAACGGCGGTGTGCTTGCGACGGCGGGCAATCTGGTTTTCATCGGCACGACGGATGGGCGCGTGGTTGCCTATTCTGCCGACAAAGGACAGCAATTGTGGGAGACTCCAGCGCAAACTGGCATCATCGCACCGCCAATCACCTATACCGTAGATGGCGAGCAATATGTCACGGTGATGGCAGGATGGGGCGGTGTGCTTGGTGTGACTGGTGGAGATATAGCGGCGGCAGCGAAAGTGAAATCCATTGCGCGTGTGTTGACGTTCAAAATCGGTGGCAAGGCCATGTTACCGCTGATGCCCAAAGAAGCACCAATTCCCGAACCGCCGCCGCTAACCGCTTCCGCCGAAGTCATCCAGGGCGGGCGAATCCTCTATACAGCGTATTGTGCAACCTGTCACGGTGGCGCGGCAGTCAGCGGTGGCGTGATTGCAGACCTACGTCATCTGAGCCAAAACAAACACGAAGCCTTTGTCAGCATTGTGCAAAATGGTATTGCCAGCAAAGGCATGCCGAGTTTTGCCGAGGTTTTGAAAGATGATGAAATCAAAGCAATTCAAGCCTTCGTTATTAAACGCGCCCACGATGAGAGCGGCGCAAAGAAAGGTAATTGACATAACCAGGGATCATTTTCATGCCTAATGATTTGAAAATCGGGTTTATTGGATTTGGTGAAGCAGGCTACCACCTTGCTAAGGGCTTGCATGGCGCAGGAGTCGCGCCAATGGTTGCGTATGACATTCACACCACTACACCAGGGCGCGGCGAGCGGATTCAGGAGCGAGCAGCAGAAACCGAAGTCACGTTGCTGACATCATCAAAAGAATTGACGATGCGGGCGGATATTCTATTTTCTGTTGTCACGGCCAGTTCTGCCGCTGAAGCCGCAGCACAAACCGCGCCGTATTTGCAGGCATGTCATTACTACGCCGATCTGAATTCGGTTTCGCCTGATACCAAACGCACGATTGACCAGACGGTTTCCGCCACCGGCGCGCGCTTTGTCGAAGCGGCGGTAATGGCTCCGGTGCCGCCCTACGGACATAGGGTTCCGATGCTGCTGGGCGGCACGGCGGCGCAATCGTTCGTAGCGTTGCTTGCTCCTTTCGGCATGCGCTTGGAAATCGTTGCCGAACAAATCGGCGCAGCGGTCGCGGTCAAGATGTGCCGCAGTGTGATGGTCAAAGGATTGGAAGCATTGTTGTTTGAATGTGCGCTTGGGGCTGTGAAATATGGTGCCGATGAACGTGTCTTTGCTTCACTGGAAGAATCCTATCCTGGCATGAATTGGAGTCAACTGGCGGGCTATGCCATCAGCCGCGTAGTCGAACACGGCGAACGACGTGCGCGGGAGCTGGAAGAAGTCGCCGCCACTTTGCGCGCGGCAGGCATTGAACCGCTGATGGCAGAAGCAATTGTGAAGCGGCAGGATTGGGGCGCACAGCTCAAGCTGAAAGAGCATTTCGGCGGCAAAGTACCAGAAGATTATCACGCCATCGTACAAGCAATAACGGAACGCGAAGCCCATCAATGACGTGGCATCAAATCACGCAACTCAGCCAAAGAAGAATCTGCGATCAGGCGAAAGACACGCGTATCTAAATCACGAGTAATTACTTTGGCAGTGAGCATATCAGCAATCACGAAGGCACATTCGCGCAGGCCGCGTTGCCAACCCTGTTCATCTGTGAGACGCATATTCAGCGCGGCGTCTTCGATGCCGACTGCAACTAAGATCGCGTGCGCCCAACGCAGAAAATCCGGCCAGCCCGACACGACAGCAATTAGTGCATCCGGGGCGGGTCGTTCTTTTCCCTTCATCGCCGCCGGGACAGAATTCAAATGCACCAGGTGACAATTGGCGTTGCCGGGCAAGGCGGCGCGCACCGCTTCGGCGCGGCTGTATAAGGCCACAGGCAGCGCGCCGATGAATCGCTTTAGATCACTACAGCCGGCCACCGTCGCTCCTTGTACAGGCCACTCGGTAGCTTCCTCGATTTCCGCCATCAGAATTGCGCATAAGGCCTCGTCAGGATCAATCACCAAAATATGATCTGGTGGTTGCAGGTCGAGCCAATATTGCAAACTGGCCTTGATCTCTTGCATTGAGTAACCGCGACCGCGCACTTGTTGCAGGAACGAAGTGGTGAGTTGATCCAGCGCGAGTTTGCCGTCTTCAGGATTTTCTGTACGAGTCGTTTTTTCGCGGACGTAGGCACCGCTGCCCTGCCGCAATTCGATCCAGCCGCGTTCTTCCAGTTCACGATATGTCGTAATCACTGTGTTCGCATGAATCTGAAACCGGCGTGCCAATTCCCTGGTGCTCGGCAATTTTTGCCCCGGTTTCAAATCCGCGCTCGTGATGCCGAGAATGATCTGCGAAGCGAGTTGTTCGCGGAGCGGGACTTCGCTGCTTTTGGAAAGCCAGAGACGCATAAACGTACTTATTTATTCGACGATAAAGCTCATGCTTCTGGTGGCGAGGTTCACGGCAGTTAGTCGCAACTGGAAACCTTGCCCCAACGAAAATTGTTTTCCCGCCACGGTCAACGTTGCGCCATCGGGCAAGAATTGAACTTGGGCGTTGTTCGCTCCTGCCGCCAACGCCGCCAGCGGCAGCAGTGTGCGAATGGGTGGATCAGTGATTTGTACGATGATGCCTTCCTGCCGGAGTCCAATCGCCATCGCAGTGAACACTTCTCCTTCCCGACCTTGCAGCAAGCGCGCTTCGGCGAAATCCACGATGGCGGTTTCAAGCTGGCGCGACAACCGATCCGCATTGCTCATGGCCAAGGGGAGTGCGCGCAATGTGGCGACCATTTCCGGGCGCGGCGAATTTCCCTCCGCCAATTCCAGCAGCAGATCAAGCACGTACCGATCTGCCAATCTTCGGAGCGGGGCGGTGACGTGCGCGTAATGCGAGGCAATCGCCGAATGCAGCGCATTCGGCTGCTCCCCTTCAAATGCGACGTAGCGTGCGCCGCCAGTGGCTTTGGCCGCCTGATGTAACATCACGGCGTGCAGCGGCTGTTTGGGATCAAGGCTGCGGACAAAGTCGTCATACGCCCGGTCGGTCGGCCAGGGAATATGCAACGCCTGCGCGGTCAAGCGCAACATGACTATGCGTTCGGGGCGCGGCGGATACAGGGCACGCAGTAAACCGACTTTATGTTCGATCATCAATTGTGCGGCAGCCATACCGGTCATTAACGAGATTTGCGCGTTCCAGCCTTCCACCGCGCTGGCCTCTTCAAACGCCAACCGATACCCAGCCAGCGCCGTTGACCAGCGCTCGACTTGTTGCGACGGGATGCGCAGGGTAATACCGCCGCGCGCGACTTCCAGTTGCTCACGTCCGCGCCCAATTTCTTCCAGCAGCGTCAAAGACTCTGACCACTCGTGCCCGGCCATTGTGCCGCTGCCAGGCGTGATTCGTTCGGCATCAAGATGCACCGTCACGTCAGGATAAGTCAGCTTGGCGCGGCTGCGTATCACTGCGCGTGTGATTGTGTAGGACTCGACTTCAGCTTGTGCATTCAGCGAAAACGTAAATACAATCGCCGGACGCGCCGCCTCAGGCAATAAGCTGGCGGCGGCTTCGCTGAGGAGTGGCGGGTAAAGTGGAGTTCTGAGATCAGGACTGTATAGGGTCAGCCCGCGTTGCCAGGCGGCTTGTTCAATCAGGCTACCGCGATCTACAAAAAAGCCGATGTCATCAATGGCGTAGCGAACGAGATATCCGTCACCTTGTCGGGCAGCAAAAAAGGCTTGATCCAAATCCAGACTGGAGGGCGGATCAATCGTCAAGAACGGAATGGCTTGCCAATCCAGTAAGGCCGCAGCGAGCGGATCACGCTGGGCAACGGCTTCGGCTTCGGCCAGGACGGCAGGAGAAAAATCGCGCGGGATTTCCAGGGCATCACGAATGAACTGAAACTCAGCCAGGGAATCAGGATTTGTCATAGTGGCCTGATTCTAACGCAAAGCGTTCGATCCCTGTATCTCAACTCCTTTGTAAGACACGAAAATTTGCTAAAGGAAAATGATTGCCCTGCGCGGAGTGCTTGCGACTGAAATGCCCCAGCCTCCAAAGCGGGGCGGACGACAAGCAGAAACGCGGAGTCAGCGCATGCGCACTTTTCGTGCAGGGCGAGCGGGCATTGGTGTCATCCCAAAACCCGCGCGCGGAGTGTGGTCACAGGAGTCCGTCATGATGACCGTAGTGACAAGCCCACAGTGGCTTGGTCCCGCCCAGGAACTTACTCAAGTTATGAACTCCTGCGCTGCGCGTCGAGCGGGGCTAACCACGACCAGGAGAACTCGCATGAAACGCCCCGCCAAACCCAGTGCGCGTAAAACGCCGCATGCCACGAAGCCGCCTGCTACCGAAAGCCCGCTGACGCCCTATGACCCACAAGCCGCTGCCATTGATGTGGGGGCCACGAGTCATTGGGGCGCGGTGCCAGGCCCACGAGCCAGCAGGGGGGTGAACGAAATCCGCTGCTATTGATTTTGTTTCGCAGAAGCTTGCGTGTTACCCGGCGGCGACAACAAGCAACTCGGCTAATCTGCCTTGCCAAGTGTTTTTGTATGTGTAGTAGCCAAAGATACCTCGCTCCCGAGGCTGCGGCACTGTACAGTGCGGAGTTGTTTTCCGTACTATATGGTGGCGCGGCCTTCGTCCTAGTGCGCGAATATGCCCGCCGAGGCAGGGCGTGCCGTTAGCACAACTATCTCCACACTGTATTTATCATTGGCTATGCTGACAAAATCGAACCTGGATGAAATCCAATCTTACCTGACCGATGCAAGCAACATAAAAGGCGGATATGCTGCGCGCGTGCTTTTTCCCGATAATGCTGAGGAAGTTGCTGCCGCCTTACACGAAGCGAGTCAAACACAAACGCCTGTCACCGTTTCCGGCGCGGGTTCAGGCATTACCGGTGGGCGCGTTCCGTTCGGTGGCATCGTGCTGGCCACAGATCGCCTGGCGCGCATTGTGAGTATTGCAGGTGATGCCAGCGGTGGACGCGCGACGTTGCAGGCTGGCGTTAGCTTACGTGATTTGCAAACGGCAGCGGCGGCGCGCGGCCTGTTTTATCCGCCTGATCCGACCGAATGGGGCTGCTTCATTGGAGGCAGCGTTTCGACTAATGCTTCGGGCGCGCGAAGTTTCAAATATGGCGCGACGCGCAATTACATTCGGCGTTTGCATATTGTGCTGGCGACGGGCGAGCGGCTTGAATTGAAACGCGGGCAGATTTTTGCGACGGCGGCGGGGCGGTTGAAAATCCCCCTGCTCAATGGGCGAGAGATTGAGGCACAATTGCCCGCCTACCAAATGCCGCAGACGCGCAAACACGCCGCCGGATATTTTGTCGCGCCGGGGATGGACGCGATTGATTTGTTCATCGGCAGCGAAGGCACGCTCGGCGTCATCACTGAAATCGAAGTGGATTTGCTGTCGCGTCCAGCAGGGTTGCTGGCGGGGTTAGTTTTTTTTGCGACGGAAGCTGATGTGTTGGCTTTCGTGCGCTCAGCGCGTGCGCAATCGTTGCAGACGCGCCAAGTGTCTTCTCCAACGCCAGGAATTGACGCCCGCGCGTTGGAATACTTCGACGATCAATCACTGAACTTTATGCGCAGTCGCAATCCGCGTGTGCCGGAAGGCGTCGCCGGAGCCATTTTCTTTGAGCAGGAGGTCACGCCAGAAACCGAAGACGCCTTAATGAGTCAGTGGCTGGAATTGTTGGAGCAGCATGACGCGCGTTTGGACGAATCGTGGTTTGCAGTGAATGAAAGCGATCAGCAGTCGCTGCGTGATTTTCGGCACGAATTGCCCGTATCCATCAACGAATGGATTACGCGGCACGGGCAACGTAAAGTGGCGACGGATATTGCCGTGCCGGATGAAGCCTTTGCCACGATGTTGCAGTTTTATCAGGACGTGTTGCGCGCCTGCGGTTTGCAATACTTGATCTTCGGCCACATCGGTGACAACCACGTACACGTCAACATTCTGCCGCGCAATGTGGACGAAGCGGCACAGGCGCATGAGCTTTATGGGCGCTTTATCGCACGCGGGGTGGAATTGGGCGGCACGATTTCTGCTGAACACGGCATTGGGAAACTGAAACGCGAGTATTTGCAAATGCTCTATGGTGAAGCTGGGTTGCGGGCCATGGCCAACCTTAAACGGACATTTGATCCGGCGGGGATTCTGGGACGCGGCAATCTGTTTGCTGAACAACTGCTATAAGGTGTTAGGACGGAACTGCTGCCAGGATTTCATGCAGGACTTTGGCTGGAAGTTTGCCCGACGTTTTAATCGCAAGTTGTGATTCGGCGTAGAGTGGTTCGCGGCGCGCCAGCAAACCTTTCATATCGGTCAACACGGATGGGCGGCTCAGTAAGCGCGGATTTCCTTTCCTCTTTGTCCGCTTCATCAACTCTTCCGGCGTGGCATGCAACCAAACCGTAAAGCAGCGCTGTTTGACGAGATTCCAACTTTCCGAGTCAGTGACAATCGAACCACCGGGCGCGAACACACAGCCGCGTGAGGTGGCAAAGAGACGCGCTAAAGTTTCATGTTCCAGGTCTCGGTAATAGCTTTCGCCGTGCGTCGCAAAAATATCCGCCAGCGACATGCCCGCCGCTTCTTCAATCTGATGATCCAGCTCAATAAACTCGGTCTTCAGTGCTTTAGCGAGCAATGGCCCCAACGTGGATTTGCCCGCGCCTAAGATACCAATTAAGGCAATGTAGCGCGGAGTAGTATCCTGTCCTTTTCGTTTGATGATCCATTGTCGCAGCGCATGCAAGTCTGCCTCATCACACTCGCTCAGCATCCGCCAGATTTCTGCCTGCAAAGATAAATCCGAGGCAAGCGGCGGCAGCAACTCGGCCATTGTCCGGTTAAGCGCGGCACTCACGCGCGCCAGACCTGCCACCGAAATATTCCCGGTGCCGGTTTCAAGTTGATTGATGAAGCGCGGCGATAAGTCAGCACGCTCCGCAAATTCCTTGACCGTGAGGTTGGCTTCTAGGCGCAATGAGCGGAGGCGCGCGCCCAGGCTGGCTAAGAAGCTATCTTTTTGTTTTTTATTCATCTCGCGCAGTATAGTGCGCCCTGCATTTCTGTCAATTGAAGACATCGAATTTCCTCTCGTCTGCCGGCAAGGCTTTTTTTCTTGCCGTGCTGTTGTAAGGCATGGCTGGCTGTGATGCCAAGTATAATGCGCTTAGAACTCAGGTTGATGCAAATATATCGCGCAGTGGCGCAAGGCTGGGAGCCAGACAGTAAAGCTCTACCGCCTTGTAAGCCCCGACGCAGAGCTTTATACTGCGCCCGATTCAATCAACGAAGAACGGAAGAATTTTTATGGTCATTAAGCCGGAATTGTTGGAAATTTATGCTTGCCCCGCTTGTCATGCGCAAATCGAAGTCAAACCGGATGGGAGCGGGTTGAAATGTGTGGCGTGTCAGCGCGTCTATCCAATTCGTGATGAAATTCCGGTCTTGATTGTCGAAGAATCCACTATCGAAGAAACGCCTGCTGCTGCTTAATTGCCGTGCCTGTTCCTCTCTTTCAGCAACTCCCTGAGTCATCGCGCGTGCTGTTCATTCGGCTGCGCAATCTGGGCGAAGCTGTCCTCGACACTGCGAATTTGCGTGCGCTCAAGCGCGCGCGGCCTGATTTGCAAATCACGACGTTGGTCGAAGCGATTTATACGGATTTGTACGAAGCCGATCCCGACATTGAGGCGATTCCGCTCACGCGCGGGCAGCAGGAAAAGCGCAGTTCGCTAAGTTCTCGGCTCAACATCATCCGCGCCCTTCGCCAAAAAAAGTTCAAGGCAGTGATCAACCTGCACGGCGGGCCGACCAGTGCGCAGCTTACGTTTCTAAGCGGCGCGAAGCATCGCATCGGAGCCGCGCATTTTCGCAACGGCTATGCCTACAATTTGCGTGTGCCACCCGCCGAGGAAATTCTGGGGCGGACGGATTTACATTCGGTTGAATCGCAGTTTGGTTGGTTCAAGTGGCTTGGCTTGCCGACGGAAAAACCGGGACCGACCCAGCTTTTTGTGGCACCCAACAAGCGGGAAGCCGCGCGCGCCAAACTGAGTGCTGCTGGAGTTGACCTCAATCATCCGTATGCGATCCTCGCGCCAACGAATGAGTTTTACACCAAACGTTGGATGCCGGAACGCTATGCTGCCATTGCCGAGCGATTGTGTGCGCGCGGCTTGCAAGTAGTGCTGACAGGCGCGCCGACCTCTGAGCAAATCGCGCAAGTGGAAAGTGTGCAAGCTGCGACTTCCCAAACACTGGCCGTGCTGACCTCGCTCAGCATCGGAGAATTGCTGGCAGTCATTGCAGAAGCCAAAGTATTTGTCGGCAACGATAGTGGCCCGGCGCATATTGCCGCTGCCGTCCGAACGCCGCTGGTCGTGCTGTTCGGCCCTGCTAGTTCCGTGCGCTGGCGTCCCTGGGCAGCGCGTCACACGGAACTTGTGCAGAATGATTTCGCGTGCAATCCTTGCGCAATGTACACCTGCACTGAATATGCTGAGCCGGAATGTATTCGCTCCATTACTGTCGAGCAGGTAAGTAAGGCAATAGAGAAAGTTTTGCTATGAACTCAGCGCGTGCCCAGGAAATTATGCAGCAATTTGCTGACCAGCGTTTGATTGTGCTGGGCGATATGATGCTGGATGAATTTATCTGGGGCGAAGTGCGGCGCATCTCGCCCGAAGCCCCTGTTCCCGTGGTCGAAGTCAAACGCGAATCGTGGCACGCGGGCGGCGCGGGCAATGTGGTTTCCAACCTGCTGGCGCTGGGAGCGCAAGCGATTCCGATAGGTGTGATGGGGCAGGATGGAGCCGGAGAGCGATTACATGACCGGTTGCTGGCAGCCGGCGCTGACACCACTTTTCTGATCCACGAAGCAACTCGGCCTACTACCGTCAAGACCCGCATCGTGGCGCATCATCAACAAATGATTCGGGCGGATCGTGAAAGCAAAGCCCCGCTACAGGAAGCAACCGAAGATGCCTTGATCGCGGCTTTCACGACGGCTTTGCAGCGAGCAGACGCCGTCGTTGTTTCTGACTATGACAAAGGTGTTCTCACGCCACGTGTCTTGCAAAGCATTCTGCCAGCGGCGGCAAGCAAGATCGTTTGTCTTGATCCCAAAATCAAAAACTTTGCGGCCTATCGTCCCGTAACTGTGATTACGCCGAATCAACACGAAGCAGAACGTGCCACAGGGATTGAGATCAGCAACGAAGAATCCTTGTTGGCGGCGGCGCAACGAATTCGAGAAATGCTGGATTGTCCGCATGTACTCATTACTCGCGGCGAACACGGCATGTCTTTACTCAGCCAGGATACCGTCACCCATATTCCTACGATGGCACAGGAGGTCTATGATGTTACCGGTGCGGGCGATACAGTGATTGCTACCTTGACGCTTGCTCTGGCCGCAGGGGCCGATATTACTGAGGCTGCTGCTATTGCTAATCACGCGGCTGGCCTTGTAGTGGGTAAGATCGGGACGGCAACCGTTTCGCAATATGATCTTGCCAAAGCGATGTTAATTGGATAACTAATCTTCCAACCAAGCCCGGACTCTAATTTCGCTCTTCCCCGCAAGGCTTTTTCATTTCGTTGGGTTTATGGTACTCTTTGCGAGCTTTATGCCGGTAGCTTCTACTAACGCTGTTTGCAAAACTCAGAATTGCTAGGATCAAGCGTAGCAAATAAACCTGATCCTATGCCATCACCCTCAACACATTCAGACGGTAATGGAGTGTGTTTTGTGCTTGATCTGCACGGAGGGAGACGTTAGTTACGAAGTAACATTAACCAATTAAACTAGGAGCAAAACGATCTCAACGGAGTAATCGCTAAATATGTGTAGTAAAAAAATTGTCCCCCAGATAGTTGTGGGAATCTCTCTCCTCATTATGCTGAGTTTTAGTGCGATGGCTCAAACGCACTTATTAAGTGAAGCGTGGAAAATATTAGGAAAATCTTCTTCTCAGGCTGTTAGCAAAACTCAAACGGCAAAGATGCCTACTCAGACGGAAGCTGTTATCAGCGAGCAAACGCAGCCCCAAACTTCCACCGCCGCGACCGCCTCTCCCCTAGAGCCAAATGTTCAACTGGCAAATCCGCCGCTCGTTTTAGAAGCCGAGGTGGCAGAGATAAAATCTGCTAAACTGATGGTAAATCCCAATGAAGAAGAGTGGCTGGGGATCGAACCGCCTACCACTTTTCGTGCCACTGCTTATAGTTTGCCGGGCAGAACCAGAGCGGGCACGCATGTGCGGCGGGGCGTCATCGCGGCAGATCCGCATGTACTTCCGCTGGGTAGTGTGGTGCAGCTCAAAGCGGGAAATTATTCGGGACTATACACGGTTCACGACACAGGTAGTGCGATCAAAGGCAAACGCATTGATGTGTGGATGCCGTCATCACGTGAAGCGCGCAGCTTTGGTCGTCAAAACGTCCGGCTGACGGTGCTTAAATATGGCGGAGGCCGTAAACAAAAGGCTAAAAAATAAGACTAGCAAGACAATGTCTGGCAAAAGCACAAAGCGCCGCTGAAATTTGTTTCAGCGGCGCTTCTCATTTTTGCGAGGGGAATAAGGTTACGCGACTTTGCTGGCAGATGGATTCACCAGATTTTCTGGAAAGTCCGGCAAAACCTCCTTGGAAACTTCTTCTGTGATCGGCAACGAAGTCGTGAGCAGGTGAGAATCTTCCAGTGAATTAGGCGCTAACGCCGGAACGCTGGTGACATCGCCCACCTTGAGTCGGAGTTCAAATAGGTCAGGTCGGTTGTAATGACCTGTTACATCCATCATCAAACTTTCTTCGCGGATACGATTAAGGTTGATGCGTGCCATGACGATAGCTTCATAATCGAAGGCTGGGCCAGCGATATACTTACCATCCGGGCCGATCACGGCGCTGCCGCCCTCCAGAATTAACTTGTCAGGGTTATGCGCGATTTCGGCAATCGGTTCCAGTTCCGGCGGCAAATCGCGAGCGCGCATAATTGATCCTGCCGCGATGACAAAACTTCTGCCTTCAAACGCATATTGCCGACAGGCGATCTGCTCCATTTCACCTAGCGATGGCCAAATAGCCACGTGTAAGTCTTCGCCTGCCTGATGCATTGCCTGGCGTGCCAGCGGCGTCCAGTGTTCCCACGAAATCAAACCACCAACGCGTCCCACAGAGGTTCTGATCGAACGTAAGCCGCGCCCATCTCCCTGTCCACAAATCAATCGTTCACTATAGGTGGGCAATAATTTGCGATGATGGTTAAGCAACTCTCCGCTTGGTCCGAACGTCAGCATAGAACTATAAAGCGTCCCGCGCCCCACTCCTTCCGCCACTCGTTCACAAATCCCCACGACGATGGTCAAGCGATATTCCGCCGCAACGGCAGAAAAAGCCTCGGTCGTGGGACTTGGCACTACCACACTATTTTCGACCAACCGTGCGTAGAGCTTTTTTACGGGAGGATGATTCCACACGGCTACATCACGGCAATATTCGAGCCAGGCGGGATAGCCCGGTATCCAGGATTCGGGAAAAACCACGAGTTGCGCTTTTTTTAGCGCAGCTTCGGCCACTAGGTTTAAGGCTTTGGCCAAACTGCCTTCCAGATTCATAAACACTGGTGCGGCCTGGACTGCGGCTACCGTGACCATGCGTGGCATTAAGATCGTGCCGGATGAGGCTCCAGATGAATTAGACATAGCTTTGTCCTCAGTATCCACCTTCCATCAAGCTACCGGAGAGTTCTCACCCGATCAATTAGACATTTGCTTTGAGGAAGAGCAGCGTTGCGAGGATTATTGTTTATCACTGCAACTGATTTTTCGCAACTATTTCTTTCTTGGGGACTTACTCTAAAAGCAATGACGACGTAAGCAGAACATCTGCGCCAATCTTGCACGGAGCTTCTCGGATGTTTATCTCGATAGGGGCAGGGCGGGCGTGGATCATACTAAATCAACATCGTGACATCGTGAACACAAGCTTGACAGGTATCGGCGTGATCCCTATACTTGCCGCTTTGCATTTGGGTCAAGATCGTTTAGTTAGTGTAAATTGAGGAGAAATTTAGCATGCCTAATCATGTATCAGCAGAAAAGCGCGACCGTCAGAATGCGAAGCGGAACGCTCTTAACACCGCCAGCCGCACTAAACTGCGCACGTCGGTCAAAAAGTTGCGCGCGGCGCTTACTGCCAAAAAGGCTGATTCTGCGCAAGAATTATTGCCTGCCACCATTTCCGCTATTGATAAAGCGGTACAAAAAGGTGTCCTTCATCGCAATGCTGCAGCACGCCACAAATCCCGGCTGACAAGTCACGTCAATACGCTGACAGCCAAATAGTCTTTTTCCCCTCGCATAGCGGTCGTTTCGGAGGTCAGCATCAGGCCACTGATGCTGACCTCTTTGGTTTTCTGCGCCTAATTTAATTGCGCTTGTCGCTGACGTACATCCTTTAGTACCTCTTGGATTTTATTTTTATCCTCGGCGTGTGGAAGGTGCCGCAAATACGTTTCGAGGTCGGTGCGCGCCTGTGAGTATTTTCTCAGCCCATAGCAAGTTAGACCGCGGTCACGTAATTCAAGCACGGCATCTGGCTGAAGTAACAGCAAGCGTTCGATCACATTGAGCAGTTTGTTGAGGTCGGCAGCGTTAACGTAGATGTTCTTAAGGTTTTGCAACATGCGAGCAAGAATCTGCTTTTTTGTAACAGGGCGCAAAAAAGCAAGGTCAAACTGCACGCGCCCCTCATACATCGTCTCAATCATCGCGCGACAATTTTCCACTGTCAGCATCCGCCCACCATTGAATGGATCAAAGAAAACTTCCTGTTCCTCATCGGAATATTTAACGAGGAAATGCCCTGGCAGGCCGACGCCAAAAAGTTCTACGCCAAGCCGTCGCGCCGTTTCGAGGAATACGACGCAGAGCGTGATCGGAATGCCTTTGCCGCGGTCAATGACTTTATTCAGGTAGCTATTGCGCGCGTCAAAGTAATCGTTGGTGTTGCCATCGAAACGGCCTTCATAAAATAAATGTGTGGCTAAGGCCGTTGCGCATTCGAGCGGATTAAAAAGCTCACCCAGCGTCATTCGTTGCCGCGCTTCTTCAGCCAAGGCATCAAGTTGCGTTAGATAATCCTCGATTTGTAGGGTGGGATATTCTTCCGCTGCCACAAGTAAGGCGGCGCGATCTAATTCGATGTCGGTTTCAGCGCTGGCAATCATTCCGGCAAATTGCTGGCGCACGGTTTCTTTGCTCATATAACTCCCACAAGATATGCCAAAATTAAGGGTTGACACCGCAAGATGTCAGTCTTATGATCCAGCTTAACACTGAGAAAGGAGGTGGTCTAAAGTTTATGAGTAGTTACCACAGTGAGGTGGCTGCGACCTGAGCAGCTCGGCTTATGGCGAACAGCAAGTAGCCGTGCCGCCACAGTCAATTCAAACAGCTTACCGTTAAGCCCTGATGAGTCGAAAGGTTCATCAGGGCTTTTCGCTTTTACTTAATCAATCTCTGCACCGCCTTAAATTCTGCGGCATCAGACGACTTCATCATTTCAAACAGTGCCATCTCGACGGACGAAAGCAATGCACCAGCTCGTTGCAACTTAGCCAGCGCCACTTCGCGGTTGTGTGGGAAGCGTGCGCCAATCGCTTCACTTATCAAATGTACTTGATAGCCAAGTTGCAGTAAGTCGTGGGCTGTTTGACTCACGCAAATATGCGCTTCGATGCCGACGATGATGACTTGCTCAATGTGCTTTTCACGTAATTGCAAATCGAATTCCGGCACGCCGCAACTGGAAAACGTTAACTTCTCAATCGGCTGCGTGCCTGCGGGTAAATGCTGTGCGATTTCTGCGGCTGTGCGCCCCAAGCCCTGCGGATATTGCTCCGTCACAATGATTGGTAGGCCCAGCAATATACTGCCTTGCACCATCACTGCAATACGCCCAGCCACTTCATCGAAGCTCGCCATGATCGGGCGAAACTTTTCCTGCATATCAATCAGTACAAGCGCGGCGCGTTTGCGGTCAAGTAAGGAGGGGTGTCTCATAAAAAGCAAAAGGCTTCACGCCAAAGCAAAAGGCAAATCTCAAAAGGAAAAAAGGGGATGCAGAAGGAAGTCGTTTCTGAATTTCTTAAATCAAGTGCCGACCTTTTGCCTTTCAACTTTTGCCATTTGCCATTTGCTTTCAATGTAGAAAGCCGCTCCAGTCAGTGGACCGGAGCGGCTTTCTACATTGAAGATGGTGGGCATAACAGGATTTGAACCTGTGACTTCTGCCGTGTGAAGACAGCACTCTACCGCTGAGTTATATGCCCGAATTGTCAATTCTCTGCGAAGGGCGAGATACTAGCAAACCCTAAGCACAGGCGTCAATCAGCCGCGCTCATGAAAATTCAAATCGCGCGCGTGGCACGCTGGCAATAATTCAATTCCCCGTGATACACTGCGCAGCTTTAAACGAGCAGTCATTCATCGTTCATCAACTAACGAGACGATTCTTTAAGGAGCGAACAAGCAATATGAGCATTTCCAGTACGAATGGCCAGGCCGGAGGAGCCGTGGGCAAAGTTGTCCAGATTATCGGCCCGGTCTTGGACGTAGAGTTTTCGGAAGGCTATTTGCCCCCGATTTATCAGGCCTTGCGTGTCACCAGCGAAGGTTTTGATGTGCCGCAACCCATAGATGTCATTTGTGAAGTGCAACAGCATTTGGGCGAAGGCCGCGTGCGCGCGGTTTCCATGTTACCGACCGACGGCATGGTGCGGGGCATGAAAGCTATTGATACTGGCGGCGGGATTACCGTGCCAGTAGGTAATGGTACGCTAGGACGTATCATGAATGTTATTGGCGAGCCAGTGGATGAGCGAGGCCCTGTCGCGCATACCGAACGCTACCCGATTCACCGTCACGCGCCGACGTTCGCAGAACAATCCACCGAATTGGAAATGCTCGAAACCGGAATTAAGGTCATTGACCTGATTCAGCCGTTTCTCAAAGGCGGAAAGATCGGCTTGTTCGGCGGTGCTGGTGTCGGCAAAACCGTCACGATCATGGAACTCATCAACAACGTGGCGAAAGCACACGGTGGCTTTTCTGTATTCGCGGGCGTCGGTGAGCGCACCCGCGAAGGCAATGACCTTTGGTTGGAAATGCGTGAAGGCGGCGTTATCGTTGATGACGATTTGGCCAAATCCAAAGTGGCATTGGTCTATGGTCAGATGACGGAACCGCCCGGAGCGCGCCTGCGCGTGGCCTTGTCCGGCTTAACGGTCGCCGAATACTTCCGCGATGAAGGCCAGGACGTATTGTTATTTGTGGATAACATCTTCCGCTTTACGCAAGCTGGTTCTGAAGTGTCTGCGCTGCTCGGACGTATGCCAAGCGCGGTGGGTTACCAACCGAACCTCGCTTCCGAAATGGGCGAATTGCAGGAACGTATCACTTCCACCAAAACGGGGTCTGTCACCTCTGTCCAAGCCGTCTATGTTCCGGCGGACGACTTGACCGACCCGGCTCCGGCGGCGGCCTTTGCGCACCTTGACGCGACAACGGTGCTTTCGCGGCAAATCGCAGAACTCGGAATTTATCCGGCGGTTGATCCGCTGGGTTCGAGTTCGCGCATCCTTGATCCGCGCATTGTCGGCGAAGATCACTACAATTGCGCGCAGGATGTGAAACGCGTCTTGCAACGGTACAAAGATTTGCAGGACATCATTGCGATTCTTGGTATTGATGAACTTTCCGAAGAAGACAAACTCACCGTGTCGCGCGCGCGCAAGATTCAACGCTTCTTGTCACAGCCGTTCTTCGTGGCTGCCCAATTTACCGGTCTCGAAGGTCGCCTGGTGCCGATTGCCGAAACCATTCGCGGCTTCCGCGAAATTGTGGATGGCAAGCACGATGATATTCCCGAACAGGCTTTTTATCTGAAGGGAACCATTGATGAAGTCATCGAAGCGGCGAAGAATATGTAGGGGTAAGTTTCGAGTTTTGGGTTTTGAGTTTCGCGGCTGACATTCTAAATCCGCGTACTGGGAGACTCAAAACTCAACGCTCGAAACTCAAAACCCGAAACTCAAAACAGAGTTATGGCCAATAAAATCAATCTTGAAATTATCACCCCTGAAAAGCTCGCCTTGCGCGAAACTGTGGACGAAGTCGTATTACCTGGACTGACTGGCGAACTCGGTATACTGCCCGATCACGAGCCGTTGATTACGCAGTTGAAAACAGGCGTGCTCACTTATCGGCAAGGCGGCGCGCAGCAAAAATTGCACGTTAGCGGTGGGTTTGCCGAAGTGTTGGGCGACAATGTTTCCGTACTTTCTGACATCGCCGAAAAGCCGGAAGAAATTGATACCGAACGGGCGAAAGCTACGCTTGAGCGAGCGGAGAAACGGCTGGGGGGAAGCGGCGAGGGGACGGATTTAGCACAGGCAGAACTCAAGAAAGAACGCGCCAAGACGCGCATTCAACTCACAGGTTGACGATTTTCTCCTTCGCGGATTTTCTACCTAAGCGCAGGGAGCTTTCCCTGCGCTTTTTGTTTTTTCAATCGGCAGCTTTCTGCAACTATCCGCCCCAAACGGCGTTTGGTAGTAACAGCGATAAATCAATTCAGTTTGCTAACAATCAAATTTACAGGAGGCCGAGTTATGAAACGAACCATCCTTCTCGCTGGCAGCATTATCATTTTGGTGCTTGCCACTGTCGCTTTTGCCAAGCATCGTTCCACCCGCTCCAGCGATACGGACAAAATAACCTGGGAATATTTGGTGATCGCGGGCGGACGCAACAATTTGTCGAGTGCGGGCACGAATGGAAAGTTGGCCAAGCTCGCGTTGGAAAGCGGCTTCCGGGAAAATTATCCGTTGGAGATGAACCTCGATAAACTCGGTGCCGAAGGCTGGGAGGTCATCACAGTAACAATGACGAGCGAACCCGTGTACTTTCTCAAACGGGTCAAAGATTCGCGGTAGCCGCCAGCGCAGGCTGTGCGTATAATCGCCCGCTGCGGCAGCACAGCAAGCATGACGAACCACTCAAACAAAATCCTAATAGTCGAAAACGACTCCGCCCCAGCGGCACAGAAGCTTTTGCCTTCCGACGCGCAACTGGAAGTCCATTCGCTGACCGTTGCACTCGAAGCTGTTGCCAATCGCCAAGCGGTGTTTGTGCTGGTGGATCAGCCAGCCGCGCAAACTCTGCTCGCTCGCCAGACCGAAATGGCAGCAGAGTTTGCGCGGGCGCGTGAGGAAATCGAAGTAAGCGCGCAACAACGTATAGCGGAGTTGGCCCAAGCCATCGAACGCTTGCGCGAACAGGTGCTGGAAACGCAACAAGTCGAACGCGAAATCCGGCGCGAAAATCAGGAACTCGCGATCCTGAACTCAATTCCCGCCACCGTCAGCACCTCACTGGATTTGACCGAGGTCTTACTTTTATTAAAGCAGCAATTGTCGCAACAGCTTGGCGTGCCAGGTGGATGTATTTACATTTATGACTCGCAGGGAGAAAAGTTTGAACTGAAGGAGTGCTGGGGAATGCCGGAAGAGGCCATCCCGAAAATGACCTTTGTTCTTGCCAATAGCTATCCTGCCAATGAAATCCTTTTCACTCGCAAGCCCTTCCTGCTGGCGGAAATCAAAAAAAATCCCTTTTACCTTGATCTGCATCTAGCTCAGTCCCGCCCTGAGTGGGAAAGTAGTTTAGGCGTGCCATTGCTGGCGGATGGCGCAATGCAAGGTGTCGTTGTGCTCTTCAGTCGCACCGGTTTCACCGATGCACAAATTTCGTTTTACACCTCGTTTGGCAAACAGGTTGGAGCGGCGTTTCATCACGCCCGATTATTCGAGCAGTTTTTTGCTGCCCGCGAGCGCACCCAAGTGCTGTCACAACGGTTAGTGGCACTACAGGAAACAGAACGGCGCAATCTGGCGCGTGAGCTGCACGACGAAATAGGTCAAATCCTGACGGGGCTGAAATTGATGCTGGAAATGAGCTTGCGTTTGCCCCCTGCTGCCGCCCAGGTTAATGTGCAGGAAGCGCAACTGCTTGTCGGGGAATTGATGTCGAAGGTGCGACAAATCTCGCTTGATTTGCGTCCCGGCATGCTCGACGATTTGGGCTTATTGCCAGCTTTGCTCTGGTATTTCGAGCGGTACATGACACAAACGAAAGTGCAGGTGGGGTTTACCCACAGCGGCTTAGAAGATCAGCGCTTCGCTACAGAAATTGAAACCGCTGCCTATCGCATCGTGCAGGAAGCCCTGACGAATGTGGCGCGCTATGCCGGAGTGAAGCAAGTGCAAGTGCGGGCGTGGGCTGATCCTGATATTTTGTGCGTCGAGATTACCGATACGGGCGTAGGCTTTGATCCCGTTGAGGCGCTTCAGGCTAATGTTTCCAGCGGACTCGCAGGGATGGGCGAACGCGCCCGCTTGTTGGGCGGCGGCCTAACGATTGAAGCCAAAATCGGGGCCGGAACCTGCATCACAGCACACTTGCCGCTTTACGAAGCAAGCTGAAATTGCCACGGGCAAAGGGGAGATCACTGATATGACCAGGATTGTTTTGGCAGATGACCATCCGATAGTACGGCGTGGGTTGCGGGCCGTGTTGGAAGCGGAAACAGGGTTCACACTCATTGGCGAAGCGGGGGATGGATTGGAAGCGGTGCGTTTGGTTGAGAGCCTGCTCCCAGATATTTTGATCGCTGACCTGATGATGCCAGGCCTCACGGGTTTGGAAGTGACCCGCCAAGTCAAACAACGTGTGCCGCAGACCAAAGTGATTATCCTTTCGATGCATGCCACAGAATCTTATGTGCTCGAAGCGTTACGCAACGGCGCAAATGGATATGTGCTCAAAGACACAGCCGCAGACGAACTGGTGCGGGCGATTCGTGAAGTGTTGCAGGGACGGCGCTATTTGAGTTCGCAGCTTTCCGAACGCGCGATTGAAAGTTACGTGCTGAAAGCCGAATCTACGGCGGTTGATAGCTACAGTTCGCTGACGACCCGCGAGCGCGAAGTTTTGCAGTTGGCGGCAGAGGGCTTAACCAATGTGGAAATCGCCGAGCGACTTTACATCAGCCCGCGCACGGCGGAAACCCATCGCGCGAACCTCTTGAAAAAACTCCACCTCAGTAATCATACGGAACTGATTCGTTATGCGATTCGGCGCGGTCTCTTACCCCTGGATGAATAAGAACGCCTGATAAATAAAAGGCGAAATCGCTCTCAGCCACAGACTTCCTGCCGCCAAACGATTTTCCTTCCCCAGCAATACATACGGAAAAATACCGCTCAAATTCCGTATTTCTACGAATAGTCACGTCGCCACTGAATGCGTAAACTCTGTTTCGTTATCACGCACATCTCACTGGGTGTTAGGTAACTGCTCAGGGCGTAGCCAGTAATGACGATGACCGGAGCAGTTACCTCTTTTATGCGGTACCGCAAATAACGACGAAATAGTTTAAGTGGCGCAGCGGGAGGGAAAATCATGAGCATAGTTCGGATTCCAAATCGTCAGGCAGCAACTTCTATCGGGCAGATAATAGAATTTCCCCCAGCCAGCCCGGTAGCAACCCAGGAAACAGGTCAGGTGCAAGAGAGGATTTGGCGGCTGCAAGCGGAGGTGAAGCAGTTGCAGGAAGAGTTGGTGCGGACGCGAAGGGCGTTGGATCATCGGATTATCTTGCTACAAAATTCCCAACTTCGGGAACGGGAACTACATGCTGAAAGAGGTGTCCGGTGACGGTGTCAGGCAAATTGATTTCTCCCCCCGAATTGTCTGACTAGGTGCCCAAAGGGCTGAAAGTGGTGTTTGGGGTAGCACGTGTGGGGTGTTGAGTTGTCCAAGCTACGTGTGACAGCAGACCGCACAGGACAGAGAAAAAAACAAGGTGCTGGGATAAAAGGATCAGGTTGATGCCGGTTGGAACAATGGTGTTTCTCTGTCCTGTGCGGTCTGCTGTCGCACGTGTTTCTCTCTTGAACTTAATAGCGCCAATTCCTTGTGCCGCTAAGTTCCCTCCACCAGTTTCCGTAACTCTCCAAATCGTTCAATCAAAAAATCAGCCTGCGCTGCAACCAGTTCTTCTTGGCCGCGAAACCCTCCCACATAGCCACAAGTTTTCATGCCGGCGGCGTGTCCCGCCAACATGTCTATACGAGTATCGCCAATCATCAAACAATCAGTTGGTAGTACTTCGCAAACCCGCGCAGCTTCAAGCAAGGGCAGGGGCGACGGTTTGCGCTCCGGCAGGCTGTCGCCGCCCAGGATAGCCGCGAAATGTCGCTGCAAATCCAGCGCCTCAAGAATCGTCAACGTGAATTCAATGGGTTTATTCGTGACTATGGCTTTCGGCCATTCTGCCAGTGCATTTAGCGTGTCGAGCACTTGCGGATAGAGTCGCGTTTGATCCAGCAAATGCACACGGTATTTGCCTGCATAAATTTCGAGCGCGCGCAGGATTTGTGGTTCCTCTGGCTCGCGCTGTAGGCTCGCCCGCAACGCGCGTTCGACGAGCAAACGAATGCCCTCTCCAACAAAGGTGATGACCTGGGCGGCGGGCAGCGTTTTATATCCCAACTCATCCAGCGTTAAGTTGATAGAAGTTACGAGATCGGCCCGTGAATCTATCAACGTGCCATCCAAATCAAAAAGTAAAGCGCGAAAATTCATAAGCAAAATATAATTGGTCGAAGTGCAAAAAAAAGAATCGTTACTTTGCCGTAGCAATCAGATTTTGGCAACTTGTGCTATGATTTTCAGCGTTCCCACATGAAAAGAGGTGATAAATGCGCGTGCTTAGCAAATCGTTTTTGATTCTTGCCTGCTTAAGCTTTAGTGCCGCCTTGGCGTGGGGGCAAGCTCGTCCGCGTGCGCAGTCCGCTCCCGTGGTCAAACCAGAAGCTAATCAGCCCAAAGCCGCTGCCCTTTTCGATGCCGGTCAGGAATCACATGCCGCAGGCAAGCTAGAAGATGCTGTCAAGCTTTATACGCAAGCCCTGGCGCTGGACGCCTCCATCTGGCAAGCGGAATTTCAGCGCGCCGCCGCTTATTATTCGCTCAATCGGTTTGCCGAGGCAGGCGATTCGGTTGCGAAAGTCCTCGACCAACTGAAAGAGTTTGCTGATTCTCCTGAGCTAAAACAGATCACGACCAAAGCGCAAACCCTGCGCGGCGAAATTGCCTTCGCCAGGAATCAACCCGCCGAAGCCGAAGCCGCTTTTCGGCGCGCATTGGAACTTGATCCACAGCACAAACGCGCGCAGGTCGGTTTAGCGCAGGCGCTCATTGCCGAAAACAAAGTTGCCGAAACAATCACTGCTGCTCAAGCGGCGATTGCAACGGGCGACGATAGTGCGTTGATTTACGCCTTGCTCGGCCACGCCCAGTTTCGCCGCCAGCAAAATGACGAAGCCTGGACGAATTTGACGGAAGCTTTGAAACGCGAGCCAAATAACCCACAAGCCCTGCGGGATCGTGCTGAAGTCTCGCTGGCGCGTAATGACCCCACGCGCGCTGTGATTGATTTGCAGGCCTTGCTCGCGGTTGAGAAAGCCACTGCGACAATGCTGCGGTTGGCGAACATTCTTCGCGCGGCGAAGCAATATGACGAAGCCATCAAGTGGTATCAACAAGTCGCTGAGGCGGAGCCGATGAATCAGGAAGCGCGTACGGCACTGGCTGAGGTAATGATTGAATCGGGCCAAGCCGAGAACGCCTTGGCGCAACTGGAGGTACTTATCAAAGCCGATCCCAACCGTGCGGATTTACGCTCGCAGTTAGCCACGCTGCTGGTCGTGAATCAACCGGAAAAAGCTTTGGAACAATATCAAGCCGCAGCCAAGCTGGAGGCGAAAAACCTCAATCATCTACTTGGCATCGGCTCGGCGTTGGTGAAGCTGAAACGGTATGACGAAGCGCTGGCTACGCTCAGTCCCTTGGTGGCGCAATCACTCAGGGAAGAGCAGTTTTACACCGCACGGGCGAACATTGCCACCGCACTTTTTGAGTTGCACGATTACCCCAGCGCAGCCCGCGAATATATTTGGCTGTTAGATTATCTGGCCAAGCAGGGCGAGCGGAAAAAAACCGCTGTGACGGCCTATCTGCTTGGTGTATGCTTTGACAAATTTGGGGATTTTGAGCAAGCGCTCAAGGCCTATCAGCAATTTCTCAGTCTGGCCACGTCGGAGCAGCAATTAGAGGTCGAAAAAGTCAAACTTCGCCTCCCTTCGCTGCAACGACAGATTGCACAAGGTCAGGGGATCAAACGGAAGAAATAAGATTCTCTTTCGCCATGTGATAGTACTTATCACATTAGTAGTTATGAAAGGTAATATGAGGCATGACACTTTTGGCCACTGTTCATTGCTCGCCTCATTCGCTTTGCTGGCGAGCTTGGTAACTTCTTCAGTGACCGCCGTACCTACGGCGCGTGCGTTCACTCTCCTTCCAACTCCTCCGCAACGTGAAAAGGCGGACGACTGGAAAAACAAGCTGACTTCGGAAGAGCGCAGCGCCATCAATAAGCCGGAAGGCGCAAATGATCGGGTGAAAACGTATCTGCGCTTAGCTGACTCTCGCTTAAAAAGCGCCCGGAGCTATCTTGACCGTAATGATCACACGGGGGCCGATGAACAAATCATGGGCTATGCCGCGTTAATTGCGGATGTCGGACAATTCACCAAAGAGTCGGTGCCGAAGCGGGACAAGGCGCATAAAACCTTAGAGGTCACGCTCCGTGAACAACTGCGGTCGCTGGAAGGCATCCGCCGCGACAGCCCTGCTTCGTATGCTGAAAACGCCGAGAAGGCGCTTAAGCTAGTAAATCAAGTGCGTCGCCAGGCCCTCGGTTTGTTGCTGGGCGAAGGATTTCTCACAGATACTGAGAAGCAATGACATTAAATGACATTATGAAATCCCCCTCTCTAATCGCTATCTTCCTCCTTGCTTTCGTGTGTTTTGGGTGGTCTGCCCAGGCACAAAAGCGGGATCATCTGACCGAAAAGGAAGTAGACTGGGTGCGCGAAGTGCAGATGCTTGACAAGCGCATTGAAGTCTTCATCAAAGCGGCTGATCGCCGCTTGCTGGTCTTGCTGACTCCTGACACCAGGCAAACCAACAAAGAAGAAGAAAAATGGGGGCCGTTGCCCACCGGCACCCAAGCGGAATTACTGGAAGATTACAAACATATCCTCGAAGAGGCTGAAGAAAAACTCGACGATGCCTTTTCGCGTAATGATGCCCTGGTTCCCAAAGCCTTGTCCAAGTTCAAAGAAGCCGCCCGCCGTCAGCTTGCCCAACTCCGTTCCTTAGAAGCGAAGATGACGGAGCGGCGCGAACTCAAAGCGCTCGCTGAAGCCATCGAAGAAGCTGAGACCGTCACCAAAGGCGAGGCCAAGTAAAAGCGCGCAGGAAGAGCGGGAGCGATCAAGAGATTTTGCGCGTTCCATCCCTCTTTCTCTCCCTCTTGCTGTCCCCTCTGCGCTCTCTTCATTTGCTTTCACTGACTCGTCCGAACAGCGAATTGCGGCAAATCAACAGCCGTCCATTTGATTCCTCAATAAAATGCAAAAGCTGGGCTTCAATCCAGCGATAAATCGTGCGCGGTGTCACGTTGACCAGGGCCGCCGCTTGTTCTGGTGAAATCATTTCAACTTGAAGCAGACAAGTGTTACACCAGAGCAGAACGGTGGGGGAAGGGACGACGATAATCCGCTCCGTTTCGATAATAATTTCGGTTCTTCTCTTCGTCGCCATAGAAACTATTTTACGAATAGGGGCAAAGTTCGGGAACTGCGGGATGTGGCTACGATAAAAACTGCTTCACAAAGAGCAAAAGCGTTAGTTGGATTTAGCCAAACGCACGCTGCGAAATTCGCTTTCGCCGATAGCCTTGCCGTTTAGGTCTTTCGCTATCACACGCCAGCGCAAGGCCTCAGCTTTGTCCTTCAACCACGACGGTGCGCGATAGCTTCTGAGATTGGAGCGCAACCAGGCAAATAACAGATTCTTGCCCTCGGCGTCCTGTAGCTCGAGTTCGTAAAACGCGGCATTGGGTACTTCGACCCAGGTGAAATCAAGCGGTCGCCGCGCATCCAGCAAAGCATCGTGGCGTGGGGATAACAATTGCAAACCAGCCTTCGCCAAACTCGTCGCTTGTCCGCTGCCACCCATCACATAACGCAGCACTGGCAAGGGGAAGCCTGCGACTGCGCCACTGTGAACTGTGTCGGGACCGGCATTCACACGCGTCAAGTTGGAGTCTCCTTCACGATCATCACTCGCCTCAATCCGCAATAAAATCAAATACGTGCCTTCGACCTTCCTTGGCAACCGTGTCACATCAGGACCGGGCAAGGTGTATCTGCCCGTAGGCGGCAGGAAAACATTGAAGCGGCTGAGTTGGGTGTAGCGCTTTTGCAAGCCGCGTTCTTCGAATGGCAACGTCGCTTCGGTCAGCAGGTCGCGTTCATTGGGCAATTCTTCGCCGGGCAAAACAATTTCCCAGCGCCCCTTCAAGCGGCCTGTTCCGGTAAACGTCAGGTCAGCTTTGATGGGTGGCAACGGCTTGCCGATTTCCGCAAACAAGACTTGCGTTTCTTCCCTGCCGAATGCGAGTTTCACCTCGGTCAATGAAAACGGCACGCGCGCGCCACCGCCTGACAAGCGGCATGTGACATCTACATATTGATCGGGGCCACCTGTCGTACTGACAAAACGACGAACATAAAAGAAGCGTGAATCTTCACCATTCACGGCAGCCTGATAGGCGCGCCGTGCGACAGAGGCGGGAATGGACATGACATCGGTGTAGGCGTTGTTGCCGCTGCGGCGCGAGCGATCATAGCGCGTTGGCAAAAAGCCGTAGAGCGAAGCCGGGTTGCACTTCAACCCCTGATCCGGCGCGGCAGAAATCAAATCTCCGCACCACGTTGCTTCCGCTGGTCTGTAATCGCGCACGTTGCCAAACGTCAGAAACACCGTCGTGGCACCTTGACTGTTGACGTTGACGCCTTTGGGATTGACGGCGATAGTTTGTGCGAAGCACGGGAGCGCAAGCAGTAGTAATAAAATTATGAGTGATACTCGGTTCACGGTCATTACCTCTTAGAAATCAAAAAGCTTCACAAGAAAGCAAAAGACAAAAGCGGGAAGCGGAAGCCACGCCCTTGCTGAATTCCTTAAATTATCATCTGACTTTTTATCTTTGCCTTTTGCTTTCAATCATATTTCTTCACTTAAAAAAACGTAAAGTTGATCCCGGCATTCAACGTATTACTCTTCGTCAAATTATTCGTGTCGAAGCTCCGATCAATCGTGCGCGTCAAGAACGTGGCATAGCGAATGAAGAACTGGCCACTGAATTTCTTGAATTGCTGTTGCCCAGCCAAAAACTTCCACGACCATTGCACGTTGAATTCGTTCGTGAAGTTGTCACTGATTTGCCCCAGATCAAAGGCATTCAGCGTCGAAAGTGTCGCGCTTAGCGTGGTGTTCTTCGTTAATTGTAAATTCGCGTTGAAGCCGAAACGCCAGGTTTGATCGCTGCGTTTGTTTTCGACATTGCGCGCGCGCTCAGAGTTGACGTCAAAGTTCAAATCAACCTTTTGATTCGGCGTGTAGCCAAATGTCATGCCGTTGATCGTATTGTATAAATCTGCAATTTCGCGTCCCGTTTGCCGATTATCCTGTGAGGAACGATTGAAGCGATAGCCAAAACGATATTTTGTGAATTGCCATTCTGCCGTGAACGCCTGATTGATGCTCAATTGATTCGGCACCGTGCTGGGATCAATGTCAAACCCGCCATTCACGGGAATGGCTGCGCCATATTGATGCACGCGGTCGTAGTTGAATCCCACCCGCGGCAGCCACAACGACGGCTTGTCTGCTTTGCCAATAAAAGCCTGCAAGGGCGCAGTGAGCGAAGCCGCGCTGCGCTTCGTCAGGCTTTTCAAAATTGAAGGAACATTGGCTAGATTGTCGTTAAAGCGTTGATGCGTTAGCGTGAAGTTGAACTGGTCAAGATTGCCTGTGATGTCCCATTGATTGTTGAAGCGATCCGCTTGTGTTGAGGCGGCAACACTGCGAAACAGCGGGTCAACACGTTCATGATGATAGGCAGCGGTGAGCGTCGCTTTCTTGAGCTTCGTGACGGAGATGTCTTTCAGGATGTCATAGCTGGCGTCAATGAATTCCGCATTCCGAATCACTTCTCGTACGGGCACGATGGGCTGACCTTGATTGAGCAGCGGATCAGGCGGGTTCGTAAAGCGGCTGCGCGTAATACCTGCATCAAGTTTCGCCCGCTGATTTTTGTCGCTGGCAATCAGCCGCAGCCCGTAGCCCTGACTTTTCTCTCGATCTGTAATCGCGCCTTGATTGACGCCAGTTTGTGGCAGCAGGGAACCATCCAGAAAACTCACCTCGGTGCGCAAACCGCCGGGACGTTCTTTGAGAAATTCATGTCCCCAGGCCGCGCTGAACACTTGGTGATTGCGGTTGTTGAGGCCAAAGAAATTGCCGAAGCCGACAATGCTTGAGCCGTTCAATGCCGCGAAGGAAAACTCATCGCGCTTGCCCACGGGCACCGACAAGGTCAAGCCGCGCGAAGCAAAGCTGTTGATGAGGTGGCGATTGCTGCCAAAAGAAGTATGACCCGAAATAAAGCGGCTGCGCCCCACGTTGAATTGCATCAGGTAATTTGCCAAATCGGTTCTCGGCGCGTTGTTGCCAAGCACGCCAAAGCGCAATGCCTCGTTGCGAAAGCTTGATCCCGCGACATCGAATTGTAGTTCGGAACTGAACTTGTCGCGCTTCATTTCGCCTTTCAAACTGGCCTGCAATGTGGTGTCCAGAAACGTCGGGCGTTCAGGTTTATTCGTGTCGGGGAAATGCGTTTCTGCCGCTTGCGATTTGAAGCCCAGCGTTACAGATGGTGTAAGTTTCATTTTGCGCGTGATCTCTGATTCGGGCTGCGAGGTCGGATTGGTGGTCGCCGCAGTCGGGCTTGTTGGCGCAGCCGATACGCGCAAGGGGAACCGCGCCAACTCTTTCCATTCGTCATCATTTGTCACGAGGTAAACCGTCACTTCTGTGTCGCCAACAGGCAAAGCAAACGGCGTAGGCAAATAGCGCAAGCCATTCGCACTGCCTGCCAGCAAATTTGTCACGTCGGTTGATCCAATAACCACTGCGATTTTTTCTTCTTTGAGCGCGCGACTGAGTTTGAATTCCAACAACTCCGTCGGCGCGATTGATTCTTTCCCAGCAAAGCTTGGCGTGATGGTCAACGCGTCATGCGCCAATAAGGACAGGCTGAACAACGTCAGCCACAAGATGAAACAGGCTGCGGGCAGCATCAATGTTGTTTCTGATTTCAGCCTGAATGTCATTGCGAACCTTTCTTTAGAAATAGTGGTTGATGATGCGGAAGAAACGGCTTTTCATCGGTGTGAAGCGAAGTCTCTCTCAGCAATAAACAGGGCTTTCTATTTCCACTTGCATTGATCACAGTTACCTTTACAAGTGGCCGAAGGTCCGTCGGACGATCCACGGCAACCCACTGCTCCTGTACGCCCCTCGGAATCTTGTGGGTGATTACAACAAGGTTTCGGGCCGTTTGGCCGACAACGTGAGAACTCGAAGCAGGTACATTCGACGATGTCTTCCGACTTTATGTCCACGTCTTTTTTCCGTGCAACAACTCCATTTTCCCCTTGCTTGATCAATTCAAAGCCCGGCTTAGCCGTAATGGTTTTGCCATCGGCGGATTTCGTGATGGCCTCCGCGATGCGGAAGCTTTTCTTTTGCGCACCGGCACTACTACTTGCGAGTTTCGCGCCTAGCACAAAGATGGAAAGCGCCAGCGCGAGCAGCGTGTATTTGCTGAAGCGGCTCAGGTTGGCGTAGCGATTGAGCAAATGGAATTTCATACAGTTTACCTCTTTGGATTCAGACTGATGTTGGTTTACTTCGTCGCTGTGATTGTGCCTTCGACGCGCGACACGACAATGAAATCATCCAGCGGTTTTTTCCCAATGCCGAGTTGTTCCGCCAGTGGTTTGTTTTCCGCGAGTTTTTGCAAGAGCGCCGGACTAGGGCGGAACTTCGAGACACCGATCAATGCGAGTGTTCCTGTGTTGCCATTGATCTGCGTGCGCTTGCCGCTGAACGTGCCATTGGGCGCATTGACGCTTTCTATCGTCAGATCAAACAGGATGTTCTGTCGCACGCCGAAGACCGTTAATTCATAGTTCGCGTTGCGTAGCTCAAAGAATCCGTTGGTCGGATTGAAGCGCGGCTCCGCTTGTCCGACGAGGCGAAAACTCACGTCATGGCCTTTCGTTGAGCGGGTGCGCCAATTGAAATCCGTGTTGAGTTTTTCGCTGCGCCCGGCTTGCCGCAAATTGGTCGTAAAGTTGGAATTGATCCTGGCTTCGTTAATCACTTCCCAGGTTCCATTCGCGGCTTTACGACAGACTTGGATTTGCAGTGTGCCGTTGAAATCGCGTTTTTGGTTGAGCGCGGCGTTGGTAGCAAAGGCGCCGAATGCGACGAGCGCAACGAGTGACGACAGGAGCGCGATTTTGACCACGCGACGGAGTTGTGCAGGCGTAAATGAAAGTTTCATGAGTTTCTCCTTTAGAGTGGGAAATTGCCGTTTAAGGTGGCGACAGTACGTTGGATGAGGTCGAAAAAGACTTCGATTTTGAGCACGGCTTCGATTCGCACGTTCAATAAATCGGCAACGGGCGCAGAACTCACCGTCAAGCGCGTTTGCCGTGTGCCGCTGCCAACCGTCGCGTTGACCGAACGCGTCCCGACGGTTTGGTTACTCTTTTTGTAGGTGAACGTGCCACTGATCTTGCTTTGTCTTTCACTGAGGTCTTGCGTAATGGGCGCGAGCCGCCAATTCACATCGAAGCCTTTGAGAGCAGTGCCCTCGGCGAGTTGCACTTTCGTGATGGCGTTGCCCACCGATTGAGGAGCGGTTTGTCCGGTCGAACCGCTCGCATTAAAGCCATTGCCTTTATCCAGCACAAACGTGCCGTTCAATTCGCGCTTTTGTAGGGTAATCGGGACGAAAAACGTGGTGATGTTTGCCTGAAAAGTGTTTGGCTTCGCGGTGATGGACACCGGAATCACCAGTTCGCGGGCAGAACTGATGGCGATTTTAGTACCCGTATTGGTATTGTTATTTGTGTCCCTGACACTCACGGAAACCTCAAACTTATCAATCTTCGTGGTGTTGGGAACTTGCGCTGTCCATTTCACGCGCACCTGAAAACCGCTCCCGTTCGTGGTGGCGCTTTTGACTTCGGTGATTTGCACTTTGGGTGGCCCGAATGTCCCGGAAGTATCAATCGGGTTGATAGCTTTATCTGGTATTTGCGCGGTGGGCTGCGCAATGACACTGATGATCGAAGCAAGCATCATTAGCAGCCCTAAGCTGAGTTGTCGTTTGGTCTGCATGGTTTCCTCCTGGCGCATTGCTCACAATTTTTTGGTTTCACCAGTGATAGCGACGCCATCATCGGTTCCGGTGAAAAATGTTTCTTTCCCCTCATTCACGATGACAAAGCTGCCATTGGTCGAAATGCCCAGTCGCGGCAATTGCAGCGTCACGGTTCCCGTGCAATCGTCCGCCACGGTGTACGTGCCGATGAACTGGCCGTTGAAGGGCATCCCGCCGAGGTTTACGTTATAAGTGGCGAATAAACTGCCACGGCCATCAAAGGTGATTGGCCCGGCAGCAGTAATGGCTTTGCCCAGTACCATGCCGTGATATGAATAGCCGTGCGTGCCTTTCATCGTGCGGGGCGAGCAAGGTTTGGCGCGACCTCGGTCCGAATCGTGTGCGAAGTTTGGTTCTTGTGCCTGCACGGTGGCGGATTTAGGCGCGTTGCTAAAGGCGGCCAAGAGTGTCAGCAGCGCGCTCAGCGCGGCCCATCCAAACATTAGTCTGGTTTTCATAAGAGTTCCTCTTTCTCTGAATTTTGTTTTTGCTGATTACTGAATTAGTGAGACATTGGGAAGAAGACCAATAGCGACTGTTCCCTCAAAACGGATTCACTGTGCAAAGGTCCTCACCACTTTTTTTTCCGCAGCCCGCGCAATCGCCGGTCGAGGTACCGGTACAGTCACCGCCGGGGCAAGTGCCACAACCCGCCGTCCCGACAACAAAGCGGCGCGTAGAGATTTCTCGCACCCGAAACTTGCCGTCTGCCACGACCAACTCAAACTTTCTCGGGTCTTTCACGCGTACTTTGTTTTTCGCCGTTTTTTCCAGCACATCCCGGAGCGTCAGGCTGGGCGGGCTATCTTTTTTGCTCGTCTTTTGCGTAAACGCGCCAACAAACGCAACCATCAATGCGGTGGTCAGGATTGAGAGAGCGAGTTTTTTCCAGAATTGCTTCGACATACTTTTTTTCTCCGATTAGTTGAGTGTCCTTATTTCTTCAGTGCCGCACGACCTTCGGAACGCAGCACAACGACCGATTCGTTGACGCCAGGATTCGCTTTCTTTTTCTCGCTCAGGTTAGCCTCGGTGATGCCGCACAAGTGGTTGACTGACTCGCGGTTTCTGAGAATGCCTAATCCTACGGTTGCGCCGCTCAAGCTCGCTGCCGTCGCGTGCGGATGGGTTGGGCATCGTTTTTCCTTACGTCCGTGATCAGTGCCTAGAACGGATCAATCAAACAGGTCGAACTGGTGCAACTGTTGCGCGGCGCACAGGTGCCGTTGAGGCGTGACCGACAGTTGCCGCCGGGGCAGGAGCTGCATTTGATGCGCTTTTCCAACCGCCGTACTTCTTTGCCTACGACCTGATCTACGACCCAGCCATCGTCAACCAGTACCAGCTTGAAGCCGGATTTGACGCGAATCTGCGTTGGGCTGACGCGTTCGACAGCCTCTGCCAAGGTCGCCTTCTGGACGCTTTTATTGCTTTGCGCTTGTGTGAAACTGCTGAGCGTCAATAGCAATGCGACTGCGCTATAAAGCAGACCAGACAACAATCGGTTATTTTTCAGAGTTTTTCGTGACATAGCAGAGCTTCCTTTCAAGGTTGACGCAGCCCACCAAATCACGCGGGGGAAAATGAAGACTCCCCCAGTGCTTCAGGTGCTTGTGCGTGATTCGGCGGACCAGCCTATGCAGGCAACCAGCACGAAGTACGTGCCTGGTGCCTAAAACCGAATGTAATTATTTGGCTGCGATTTTGCCTTCGGCGCGGACGATAAAGATCAGCTCTTCGACGACTTTCTTTTTGTCCACGAGCTTTTTATTGCCTGCGAATTGTTCTTCATGATTGACGACAACAGGCTTAGAAAAGCCCACGACGGCAATGTCGCCTTGCTTGTTCACAATGCGCGCCCGCTTGCCACTGAGCGATTCGCCGTTGGGCGTGGTCACGGAGTCTGTCGTGAGCGCAAACTCGGCGATGACCGTTTTGCCGCCTGCCGTGAGTTTGAGCGGAACTGAGGTGAGATCAAATTTTCCTGACGTCAAATCGGCATTGAGTTTCCCGGTGCCTTGCAGCGACGAACTGAAGCTGTTGCCTTTGGCCGACGTACCGCTCCACACATGATTGGTCGTGAATTGCTTGCCACTGGCGGCGTCAATGAGCGTGCCTTCAAAGCTGAGGGGGCCTTCGCCTTTGTCAATTTCCTGCCATCGTCCATTGGGCAATTTCTTGCAGAGCTTGAAGCTGAGTTTGCCGCTGAATTCGCGCTTCTTTGAGGCAGCGTGAATCAGGAACCCGCCGACGACAATAAAGGCGACGATGGTTGTTACAACCGTAATGTTGAGAATGCGATGTAGATTGAATTGAGTTTTCATGGTTTCTTCCCTTCACTGAATGGTTAAATACGCCAGCTTCCCATCTCGTGCGTCGTCCTACCTGGAGACGGTACGGGGCTGAAAAGCTGGCATGGGTCACGGCAAACCCGGCAGAGCTTTTTACCGTGACTTTGGTCACGAAAAGCAAGAGCAGGGCGGCTGGAGGAGATCAAAGCACAGACTCCCCCAAGCTGTGCTTCCGGCCTCTCCCAGCCGCCTTGACCTTGCTCTCGTTCCACTGCGGCGTCGAGCCATTGCGCCACAGTGGAAGCATTGCTCTCATCAAATAACTTCTTGCTCTGGGCACGAGCTTACGTGGCAGCGGAAGGAAAGTCTTAAAGTTAGCTTGAGGTTTTTTTGAGATTTTTCTCTGGTCGTTTTGATATGCAGAATACGCTGGAAGGTAGCAGGAAAGTCAGGTGATTACTGCGGTATTTAGGGGCAAAATCAGGCGGTGGAGCAGGTTGAGAACCTGCTCCACGCGACATTCAGGCCGAAACGGCTGTAGGTGCTAAGCCGCTTTGATGCGTTAGCGCCGCTTCATCGTAGCGGCAATTACCTGTGTATTGTCTTTCATCTTTTGCATCTGACGCCCCATTTCTTCCAAATGGCGCTGGCCCAACAGTTCCTCTGCTTGTGGGAACATTTCATTTTCTTCCTCTTCAATGTGGTGTTCGAGGTTACTGCGTAATTCGGCCAGGGTTTCCTGGAATTCCTCTTCGTTAGGTGCCTGCGATGAAAGTCGGATCAGTAGCCGATCTACTTTGTCATGTTCTTTATATGCTTCTTCAGCCAAGTCTTGTGTATCATCAAAGGTTTCTAAAGCAGGATAAAAGATTTCTTCTTCCATCCGAGTATGCAGCTTTAGAGCTTGCTGGAGCTGGTTGAAGGTCTCAGTTTGGGTTGGGTCTGTGCCTACTCGATTGTCGGCAGCTTCCAGTTCTTCAATTAAGCGGATCGCCATTTGATGGTCTTCTTTTAAGAGTTCGAGCGCATTCATGATTTCTCCTTATTGTAAAAATTGAGTTATGCCCATTGCGGCTTATCTTTCTGTGCGATGAGGGCACATCTCGCTCTTGCCGATGGGAGCGATGGTAAAAAATCGGAGACTTGCCACGTCATACTTTTGTGCTTGGATTTATTTTCTTTCGCTCTGTTGCCTTTGCTCCGCAATAGCTCGTGCCAGATGATAGCTTCCAGGGCTTCAGCCTGTGCCTCAAGCTCGACTAACAGCACATCTCGCTCTTGCAGGCGCTGGAGTAAAGCTGGATCGTCATCTACCTGCCCGCGCCGCGAAAGAAATATTTCGTTTGTTTGCTCAACACTTTCTTTCACCTGTTGTGCCCGCTTCAGATCAGAGAGAATCCAACTCGCATGCGCCATTTCGTGACCGAGCACTTCCACATATCGCTCATTCCGGCTCAGATTTTCGAAGGGGATAAACCCATCTGGGCGTGCGACTGCCGTCCCAACGTATGCCTTATCAATATTGGTTAGATAAAGTCGAATAACAGCCGTGTGGCGAATTCCGCGCGGATCAAATTGCTCAATGCGAAACATACCTCCCAAACTGTTGTTGGGAGTTTCCCTGGATTGAAGCTCCAAATAAATGGCGTGCCCGCTGGCCTCCAGTTGCGTCCATAAAGTAACCAGCGTCGCATGCCAAGGCCGCCCTTGGTCATCGGTTGCGAATGCAATATTCTTTATAATTTCCCAGTGTCGTCGTTCCTGCGGAGCCAATCGCTCTATCCTAAGGCCATTAACCAGCACCCGTCGGGCACGAACTGCCAATTCGGTTTTTGATGAATATTTTTGTTGCGCACTGAGATGATTGAGGGGGCCAATCAACCATATTGCTAAAACTACAACCGTGCTTCTCAAAATCACCCTGTGCCTCATAGAATCCCTTCCGTCCCCAAAGACTGTTTATTGACTTTATTCCCTCATTCGTCTCTTGCGTCTCTCGTTGCAACACCGTAAGAACCGCCGCCACGCCACGCTTCATAAACACCTATCCCTACTAACCCGTTTAGTTGCTGTTGCTATTAGTATCAACGTGAGCGATAGCAAGTCTGGTGCCGTATCAAAAAGTAGGTAAAGCCAGGTCTCAGGCAGGGATTTTCAGCCAAAGCCAGGCTCGCTGTGAATAGAAGGCTGAGCGGTTGTCCGTGTGAAAGTCAGTTCGCCTGTCATTTTACCGAACAGGAGTATGGTGGGCGGACAAATGAAATATACGGCAAACTTTTCTTGTTACTCCGGTTATTACTGAGAACTACTTGTGGGAACAGCCACCAACGGGAAAGTTCGCGTTAGCTTTTCGTAATTTGCTTCGCCAGGTAAAGAATCTATTCTCAATCACTTGCTTTCCTTTCAAAAAAAATTTAGGGGTCTTTTATGACATATTTTCCCAAGCTGGTTATTTTTCACGCGTCACATATCGCATCCCAGACTTGCTGCTAATCTTCCTTGCAGGAGACGCTATGAATTACCAGACTTGCCCACTTTACGAATTTGCTACTTTCCAACTCAACCCCCTTGAACGAATGCTAATGCGTGGTGGACAACCTGTTCCATTGGCACACAAGGTGTTCGAAACCTTATTGCTGCTTGTGCAAAACAGCGGACACGTGATGGGCAAAGAAGAATTGATGGAGCGTATTTGGCCTGACAGTTTTGTCGAGGAAACCAATCTGGCGCAAAATATTTCGATTCTGCGTAAGGCCTTGGGCGAGGTCGCAGGTGGAACGAAGTTTATCGAAACAGTACCCAAGCTCGGCTACCGCTTTGTCGCGCCAGTGAAAGAGGGAGGCCAAGGACAGCCTCAGTTCATCATCCGCGAACGAACCCGCGCCCGCATCGTCGTCGAAGAAACAGACGACGAAATGGGGAAACCACGTCCGGTAAATCCACACCCGCCTATCATTGAGTTGCCGCCCACTGCTGTACGAAGTCTTAAACCCGCTGCGCCACCACCGCAATTGCTGCCGCTGCGCCGAATGCTGGAGACGCATTATGTGCAAAGCGGCGAGGCTAATATCGCCTATCAGGTCGTGGGAGAGGGGCCGATTGATTTGGTCTTCGTGATGGGTTGGGTTTCACACTTGGATTATTTTTGGGAAGAACCGACCTTCGCCTACTTTTTGAATCGGCTGGCATCCTTCGCGCGCCTGATTCTTTTTGATAAACGTGGGACGGGGCTATCGGATCGCGTGCCGCTTAATCAATTGCCGACGCTGGAGCAGCGCATGGAAGACGTGCATGCCGTGCTGGATGCTGTCGGATCAAAGCGAGCCGTTTTATGCGGCGTTTCCGAAGGCGGCCCAATGTGCAGCTTGTTTGCCGCGACCTATCCCGAACGGACTTCGGCGCTGGTCATGTTGGGGAGTTATGCGCGTCGGCTGCGTGATGATGATTATCCCTGGGGGCCGACAGCCGAAGCGCGGGAACACTTCTTCCGTGAAATTATCGAACATTGGGGCGGCCCGATTGGCATTGAAGACCGCGCGCCAAGTTTGATGCATGACGAACGCTTCCGGCAATGGTGGTCAACCTACTTGCGAATGGGAGCCAGCCCCGGCGCGGCGTTGGCCTTAACCAAGATGAATGCCGAAATTGACATTCGCCCCATTTTGCCCAGCATTCGCGTGCCTACGCTCGTGCTGCATCGCAGGGGCGATATGTGTCTGAAGGTGGAAGAAGGTCGTTATATGGCTAAGCTGATCCCCGGGGCAAAATTTGTCGAAATGCCGGGCATAGATCATTTGCCCTTCGTCGGCGATCAGGATTCGATGTTGGATGAGATCGAAGAATTTCTCACCGGCATGCGCCACGCGCCCGAGTATGATCGTGTCCTGGCCACCGTGCTTTGCACGCGGGTCATCAATTGTCCCGCAGCGGCTGAAAATGACCAGCAGCGGCAAGCACTTTTGGATCGGCATTACGCGTATGTTCGCAAAGAAGTTGAGCTATTTCGAGGCCGCGAAAGTGAACTCACCGAATGCGGACTCATCGCCACCTTCGACGGCCCGGCACGTGCGATTCGTTGTGCCGCCGCCATCAATGAATTTGCCGCGCGGATGGGCATTCCCATTCAAACAGGCGTCCACACGGGAGAATGTGATCTGATCGGCGAAGATAAAGTCAGCGGGATCGCCGTTGACATCAGTTCGCAAATGGCTCGGCTGGCAGCGACACATCAGGTATTGGTTTCCGGCACAGTGAAAGATCTGGTAGCAGGGTCCGGGATTCACTTTACCGATTACGGTTTGCATCAATTGGAGGGAGCAGAGCAGCACTGGCGGTTGTTCACCATAGGTTAGTTTTTTGTGCGCCACCAATACTCTACAAATAAAACCGCCAACACCAAATCGAAAATTGCAGGCACAAAAGCTTGCACGGAAACCTGCCCGCTGCAAAAGGCGACAGCATAGATTATAAAAAACAATGTTTTGGAAAACACACCCAGCCGCACAAACTCACGAAAGCGCAGCGGATTGACCGCGACTAATGCGTACGCTATGCCCCAAGCTGTCACGCTTGAAGCCATCGAACGCGCCAGTATTTTTGCGGCGGGATCGGTAATACCGAGCCGTGCTAACACAATGTCAGGGCGAACAAGCAGGAGGGCCGCCGTGCTGAGATTGAAGAGCGCGGCCAGGATAAAGAGCGATTTGTCGTACGCCTTTCGCTGCATTAGCACAAGACAAAAATTTCTGTACCTTCGATTTTGAGTTCGTAGGTTTGCACCGGAAACTCAGGAATGGCTCCGCACGCTCCGGTTTTCAAATCGAAGTCAAAAAGATGCCAACTACAATAGACTTTGCCGTTCTTGGCGATGCTTTCCGCGAGCGACGCGCCGCGATGCGGACAGGCATCGTCAATGGCGTAGAACTGCCCGTCAACATTGAAGAGCGCAATCCTCTTGTCGTTGATTTGGAAAGCTTGCGCACGTCCTACGGCAAGCTCAGAAGTATGGGCAATTTTGCAGAATTGTTTTTCCATAAAAGCCAGGTTCAGGTGGGGCGATGAAAGCGCAGATGTTAGGCGATCTTGTCTTGTTATTCAATCAGGCCAAGTTTGATCGTATCAGGGTTTTCGGCGTCGCGCGTACTGAGCGCCGCTTGCATCTCCGGCGCGACTTGTAACCATTTCGCCTGCCAAATAATAAACGTGGCAATTAGCAAAACCAAGGTTGCCGCTACGCCACCTTCGCAGCCGTAGCTCCCGCCCGACAACCACAACGGAGCTTCGTTGGCGGCAATAAAAATCGGATAGCGAATCAGCTTCAACCCACTCACCGGGATGCCGAAAAACGCACCCATCATCCAATTCCAACCCAGGTGCAACGCCGTCGGAAACCACAAACTGCGCGTTTTCAAATATCCAACGGCCAGCCAGATTCCGGCCAGGATGGTGTTCACAGTAGAAAATGCTGTGCTGCTCGGATTGCCCAGATGCACAATGCCAAAGAAGACCGAAAGTAAAACAATCGGAACCACTGCCGGAACTCCGCCGCGCAACAAGGTCTGAAACGGATAGCCGCGAAACAGCAACTCCTCGAAAGCCGCCGCCAGCGCAAGCAAAATCAACGCCAACCCAATTTCGCGGACGATCATTCCAACGCCGATAAAATCAAAGCTGCGCCCCGCCTCCACGGTTTTCCAAAACAATGGGTTGAGCATCAAGCGCGTGCTGCCGCCAATGGACTGTATGGCTACGACTGCCACGATCATCAGTGCTGCAATGGCAAAGCCCAACCAGGTTTCCCGCCACCAGCCGCGAAAGAAGGTCAAGCCTAATGACGATAAGCGCATTTTTTCCAGATATTTTAGACATATCCACGAAGCAACGATGAGCCAGCCAACTTGCAGCACGTAACTGATAATGGTTGGAAAGTTGGGGGCGACCTGCGGCTGACCGCCTTCACTAAGTGGCAAGAATGGGGCTATGGCGATCAGGGCGAGCGGCGAGAGCAGAAGAAAGAATAACGCCCGCCAGCCGCTGCGCAGCAATTTGGTTTGTGGATCAAGAAAGATGTGGGTCACGCGAAGAGGAAAGCAAATCCATCGGCAAAAGGCAAACCTCAAAAAGCAAAAGTGAAGCTCGGCAGGAGAGTTTTCTCATCTCTGCTAGCGCGTAGATGGCTAAAATGCGTTGATGCCACTCACCTGATTGAAGGCACGATAGAGGTTGTTGAAATCATCAATACTCTTTGAGAGCGCTTCCGGCAATGATTCCAATTCGTTGGAATTGAGGATCATGTTAACGCCATGCGCGAATGCCGCTTGGGCATCCAGGGTGCGATAAGCATGGGAGGTTACCACTACAAAAACCCGGCGGCGGCGCGCGGGATTGAGCATGTTTAGGTAGCGCATGATGGTCGCGCCACCTTGTTGCCCCGCATAAAAATTGGGGTCAAGCAGCAAGATGTCCAATAGGTGGCTTGTTTGCAACATGGCTGTTACCTGTTCGGGCGAAGACGCAATCGTAACCTCATACGCCGTGTTGCCTAACGCTGCTTCCACCTGCTTCGTGTCTTCCAGATTGGCCAGGCAAAGAACCACGCTACGACGCCGATGTTGTTCAAGTTGGGCCGGAGATTTGGCGATCCCGCCTTTAGTCAACAAAGCAGCCAGTGCTTGCAGTAAGTCGTTATTGGTCTGCTGCCCAGTGAAAAGAGTATTCGCCTCATCTGTAGCCGTTGGCGAAGGCATCGAATTTGTCCAGCCAATCGCGGTACTATTTTCGGCAGATAGCAAGTCGCCCGGCGGCGGCTGTTTTGGTGATTGAGGCGTAGCAATAGCCGCTTCAGCCTCGACCCCTTTCGCTTGAAATTCCGTGTGAGCGGCGGCAGGCAGCGGCGCTGGCATGGGCGTAGGTGGAGCCACTGGCGTTGGCAACGGAGCCGAAGCCAATGGTTCGGTTTGTTCGATATCTCTCGTATCCTCAATCTTGTTTGTTTCAGGCGGGGCGGGCGCATCAATATCCAAGATGCTCTCATCTATGTTTGGTGGTGTGGTCTCTGCTACGGGCGAAACCGTCAGTCCTTGTTGGCATTTTGGACATGTGATGGTGAATGGATAGTCGGGCAGTTTAGGGGCGCTCAATTGCAACCGCGTTGCGCAATGTGGACAGATTACTTGCATAGCTTGAAATGGCAGAAGCCCGCTACGTCGCTAGCTTCCCAAACCCGAAAACCTGGTTTCAATATTTACTGATGGTCGAAGCTGCTGGTATTCCGGCAGGGGTAACTGGGACTGCCGGTTGTCGCATCGTGCGCTGAACTTCCTCGCTGACGCTGCCGCCGCCAAAACCCGACAACCGCAACGCCAAATTATGTGGGTTAGTTGCGTACGCCAGGCCATCCTCTTTCGTGACATCTTTCTCCTGAATCAGTCGCTCAATGACCGTGTCAAAGTTCTGCATACCTTCCAGGCTTCCATCACTCATAGCCGCCACTAAGGAACGGCCCTCCCCTTCACCGCGCTCAATGTATTCGCGCGTACGCGGCGTAGATTTGAGAATCTCTATCGCTGCCACGCGGCCAAACCCATCCGCACGCGGGATCAGGCGTTGCGAAATCAGGTAGCGGAATGATTGTGCCAAGCGCGTGCGAATGGCACCTTCTTCGTTTTTGGGAAACATGCCAATGATGCGGTCAATCGTCTTAGCCGCATCAATGGTGTGCAAAGTCGAAAGTACGAGGTGTCCGGTTTCCGCCGCTTCGAGGGCGATTTGCGTCGTTTCAATATCACGCATCTCGCCGACCAGAATTACTTTTGGCGCTTGGCGCAAAGCGGCCCGCAATGCCATCGCAAAATTTGGTGTGTCGCTGCCGAGTTCGCGTTGATTGATGGTTGCCACGCGATGTAGGTGCAAAAACTCAATCGGGTCTTCAATCGTGATGATGTGATAGGGCTTTTCAAAATTGAATTTGTTGATAATCGCCGCCAGCGTCGAGGATTTGCCGGAACCCGTTGGACCTGTCACCAGCACCAATCCGTTTTTGAGGTCGGTGATGTCTCCTAAGATGGTAGGCAAAGATAAAGAAGAAAGCGAGGGGACTTGAGGTGGGATAACACGCATCACGATGCCGAGCGTGCCACGTTGCCGGAAAATGTTGACGCGAAACCGCGAGCGCAACGGCAAGCTATAGCTAATATCCGTCGAGCCGGTTTTGATCAATTTCTCAACGGCTTCTTCATTATCGCCCATCAGTGCCATCGCCATGATTTCGGTATGGTACGGGGTGATCGTTTTGAGTCCCACGTCGACCGGAACTAACTTGCCATTCACCTCAACTTGTGGCGCGCGCCCGACCGAGAAATTCAGGTCGCTGACCAATTCCGAAACATTCAACATCTTCTCGATAATCAGCGGAAGATCAAGGTAACTCATAAATCGTTCGGCGTCTTGGAAGTAACTAGGCGGGCCGTTTGAAGGCAGTGACCGGGGAGGTCAAACGCTGGACGCAGTGTGGCATGAAAGCGCAAAAGGGCGCAAGAAAAATCTGTTGTTAGTGATGCATAGCGAATACGCCCCAGTCTTGCTGGTCAATGTTCCAAGCATTCCAGCCACTGTTTTACTTGCCCTTCAATATCCGGTTTGGCTGAGAGAGCTTGCGCGAAATTATCGGCGAGTGAAAGTTTCGTTGGGGGCGGATATAGGGCTGAAATGAGGGCTATGCTATCGGCTCCGGCAGCCAGCACGGCCAGCGCCGTTGCGAGCCTGATGCCGCCGATAGCCACCAGTGGCAGCGAAGTTAACCGGCGCGCTTGCTGTAACAGTTCAAGCCCCACCACAGGATCAGGATGGGCTTTCGTTGTCGTAGGGAAAATCGGGCCGATGGCAAGATAGTTGGCCGTGGTCGTCAAGGCGGCTTCGACCTGCGCGAGTGAATGGGTTGAGATGCCAATGATTTTGTCTGGCCCCAGTAATGTGCGGGCTTCCTCCACCGTCAAATCATCTTGCCCCAAATGCACCCCATCCGCCCCTGTCACTAGTGCCACATCCACGCGATCATTGATAATGAGTTTGGCTCCGGCAGCGCGGGTAAGCTCCAAACATTCGCGCGCCGCGTCCAGCAGTTCCTTGGCGTTTGCTTCTTTGGCGCGCAACTGAATTAATCTTGCCCCACCCGCCAACAGGCTTGCCACGATTTCGGCGTGCGAGCAATTTGAGAGTTGCGAATCAGTGATGGCGTAGAGTTTGGAAGGCAACATCGGCTTCTTGAATTACAATTTTTGACTACGAATAACCGTTTGCACCGCTTCTTCTGGCGAGTCAGTGACGACCAGCAGATCAATATCTTCGGGAGAAATCGTCGCTTGCCCAATCATTGTTTCTTTAATCCACTCGGCTAAACCACTCCAGTATTTACGGCCAAAGAGTACCACTGGGAAGTTGCTAATCTTGCGCGTTTGAATGAGCGTCAGCGCTTCAAATAACTCGTCCATCGTGCCGAAGCCGCCCGGAAAGATAATGAAGGCCACGGCGTACTTGACGAACATCACCTTGCGCACAAAGAAGTAATTGAAAGTGATCGAAATTGATTGATAAGGATTGGGAGCTTGCTCAAAAGGCAACTCAATATTGCAGCCAATCGAGATGCCACCAGCTTCCTGCGCGCCTTTGTTGCCAGCCTCCATAATGCCCGGGCCGCCGCCAGTAATGACCGCGTAGCCGGCTTTGGCCAAAAGGCGTCCGGTTTCGACCGCTGCCTGATAATATTCGCTGTCAGGCTCAATGCGCGCCGAGCCGAATATTGAGACACCAGGTGGGATGCGGGCTAAATCGTCGAAGCCATCCACAAATTCGCCCATGATCTTGAAAATGCGCCAAGGGTCGGTTTGTGTAAAGTCTTGTTCTGCTTTGGTGGGGATTTCCAGGAGTTGTTGATCCGCCGTGACATCATTACGCCTCCGCTTGTTTTTCGCCATTCCTCTAGCCTCTCTTTGTAATTGTACGAAATGCAGGGCAACCAGTGAGGGGGGATTATCCACAAACAATGACAAGGTGGCAAAGGGAAAGGGAAAGGGAGAAGAAGAGATGGGGAGAAGGAGAAACTTGGCTTTGTCTGCCCCCCTTCTCCCCTTTTCCCTTTTTAGACTTGTACTTGTGGGCGAGCGTGAATCTTAATGGTGTCATAATCCTCGGCTTCAACGCTAAATTCATAGCCGCGCGCGGGCTTATACCGCCCTAGCATCTCATTGACTTTCGTGACCATCGGCTCGACGAAATCCAACATAAAATCACTTTCCGCGACTACCTTATGTTGTTTGTGGGCGATTTCCTCCTTACTGATGCCGATGTGATGTAACAGACGCAAAGGCAGGTCTTTGACCTCCATGATGCCTGTATCTATCTCGTAATCTTCTTTCCGCGCTTCCAGGTCAAGTAGTTGTTTGTAAAAGTTTTCCTGATCCGTGAAGTTCAACTTGCTACCCATAGTTTCCTCCATTTTTGGCTTCTATCGTTGGAATTTAATGGATGCTTCGCGCACCCATTTCATTTATGAGAGCGACCTATGATTGAACTAAAAAAGAGCAAAGAACTTTCTGCGGGGGTAATCGCAAGTTAAGGCAGGTAGGCCGAAAAGTCAATGCAGCCAAGAACAGCCAACGGGCCGTCATTTTGCTGGCGATGATAAAGCCTGGAGCAACCTAACTAATGTTCCGAAGACCCGCTGCGCCAACTCCTCTTCTTCCTTCATTCTGACTTTTAATACCCCATTCGGCGTGAATTTCGCCTGTGGGTTATCGGCCAGCAATTTCATCAAGGCCGCTGGCTCAATGCGCGATTTCTCACTGAGGCGAATGGACAGGTTATCGGCAATGCGATCAATCGAAATAATGCCGAGCGCTTCAGCTTCGCGCCGCACTTTGGCATAAGCAAACAGGTTTTCGACCGATTCGAGCAAGCGCCCATAGCGATCAGCGATTTCGTCTTTAATGCGCGTGAGTTCTTCATCATTGCGAGCCGACGCAATGCGTTTGTAGGTGCGTAAACGTTGGCTCATGTCAGCGATATACTCGTCCGGGATGCGCGTGTCTACACCAAGGTTAAGTTGTGTAGTGATCTCTTCGACGATGTCTTCACCGCGCAATTCGTTGACCGTGCGTTCCAGCATCTGGCAATACAAATCAAAACCAATCGCGTCAATGTGGCCGGATTGTTGCCCGCCTAACAAATTGCCACCGCCACGTAATTCGAGGTCAAGCGCCGCAATGCGAAATCCTGCTCCCAGGTCGGAAAACTCACGAATTGCCGCGAGGCGTTTGCGCGCAATTGGCGTCAACGCCGCTTCGCCCGGAATCAGCAAATATGCGTAGGCGCGGCGATTTGAGCGACCGACGCGACCGCGCAGTTGGTAAAGTTGAGACAAGCCATACGCATCGGCGCGATTGATAATGATGGTGTTCGCGCGTGGAATGTCTATCCCGTTTTCGATGATCGTTGTAGCGACCAACACGTCAAATTTGTACGCGACGAAATCCAGCACGGCCTGCTCCATTTCCTTTTCGCCCATTTGCCCGTGCGCCACGATGATGCGGGCTTGCGGCACGATGCGCTTTACCAGCGCCGCGATTTCATCAATGGATTCGACGCGGTTGTGGACAAAAAAGACCTGGCCTTCGCGCTGCAATTCCTGCTCAATCGCGGCGCGAATGATTTGTTCGGTAAACGGCACAACGTTCGTTTGAATCGCCAACCGATCACGCGGCGGCGTTTCAATCACCGACATATCGCGCAAGCCCATCAGCGACATATTCAACGTGCGCGGAATCGGTGTCGCGCTCATCGTCAGTACGTCAACGCGCTTTTTGAGTTGCTTCAATCGCTCTTTATGCGCGACGCCGAAACGTTGCTCTTCATCCACAATCACGAGGCCGAGGTCTTTGAAAACCAGGTCGCGCGACAGAATGCGATGCGTGCCGACAACGACATCCACGCGGCCCTTTTCGACCGCTTCGAGAACTTCCTTTTGTTCCTTCGGCGAGCGAAAGCGTGAGAGCAAGTCTATCGTCACGGGGAAAGCAGCGAAGCGCGCTTTGAAGGTTTGGAAATGCTGGTAGGCCAGCACCGTTGTGGGCGCGAGCAGCGCGACTTGCTTGCCGTCCATCACCGCTTTAAACGCCCCGCGCATCGCCACTTCGGTTTTGCCGTAACCGACATCGCCGCACAGCAAACGGTCCATCGGCGTTGGCTCTTCCATACTTTTTTTCACGTCCGCGACGGCCGTAACCTGATCGGGCGTGAGTTCGTAGGGGAACGAGGCTTCAAACTCGGCCTGCCAGTGCGAATCGGGGCTGAAGGGTTTGCGCTGCGCCATTTTGCGTTCGGCATAGAGCTTCAATAACTCTTCGGCCATGTCTCGCATCGCCCGTTTGGCTTTGGCTTTCGTCTTCGCCCACGCGATGCCGCCGAGCTTGGCCATCTTTGGTTCGGTGCTCTCGCCGCTCGAAAATTTTTGGACTAAATCCAGCCGCTCGACGGGAACGTATAGCTTCGTCCCTTCCGCATACACCAGCAACATGAATTCGCGTTTCGCTTCTTTCGCCTGTGTTGATGCGCCAATCGCACGCGCGTAGTTGTCCGATGCCGCCGTGGTTCCGCCCGACGTGTCCAATTGAAACAAGCCCTGAAATTGCCCGATGCCGTGATCTATGTGAACGACGTAATCACCGATTTTCAAATCGCGAAAATCGGATAAAAATGCTGCAGCTTGCGAGCGCACCGCTTTTGCCTTGCCCGTGCGCCGTTCGACGTGAATCGCTTCGTCAAAGAGGTCGCGCTCGGTGTAGAAAGTGAGTTGCGACGCAGGAAGCGAGAAGCCGACGGAAAGATCGCCGATGATGGAATGCGGAATGCGGATGATGGATTGCGGATTGTCGGCAGAACTCAGATTTTCTATATCCGCATTCCGCAATCCCAAATCCGCAATCAGTCTCACGTCGTATTCGCTGAGCGCTTCCCGGATGCGGTCGGCGATACCGGTGGTGGGCAGGACGAAGACGGTTTGTTCATCGCGCCGCTTTAATTCATCGGCGAGGTCGCTCAATCTGCCGTGCCATTTGCGCACGGCGCGGGAAATGAGTTCGACTTCGGTGCTGTTGGGTTCGGGCGGAAATAAAAACAGCGGCGTGGCCGAGCGGTCACGCGTGAAGACTTCGGGCGCGGATTCGATCAGCACGGTGTTGGCGCTGACATCTTCAGTCGAAAGTTCGTCTTCAAAGCCTAACGCCGCGCTGCCGAGCAAGCGCAATTCGACGCGGGGCAATCGCTCCAACTTGGCGCGTAATTCATCGGGCGTCAAAAACAATTTGTCGGGCGTGAGCGCGAGGTCGTCGGCGTCTTCGGCTCGCTGATAGTTCAATTGCAATTCATCCAGAATAGCTTTGACCTGCTTCTCGGTTTCGGATGGTTCATCCACGACCAACACTGTGTCGCGCAAGTAATCAAACACCGAAGCAGTCAGTGGCTTCACGAGCGGCAGCAAATACTCCCAGCCGGGAAATGGTTCGCCTTCGTTAGCAAAGACCATTCGATCACGCAACGCGCGATCATACTTTTCGTCGTGCCAATGTTCGCGGGCGATATGCGCCCAGTTTTTGAAATCCTGCGCCGACGAACGTTCATCGCGCATCGGCACGATCACCGCTTCGTCAATTTGGCGGAGCGAGCGTTGCGTTTCAGGATCGAATTCGCGGATCGAATCAATTTCGTCGCCGAAGAATTCGACGCGCAATGGATACAAGGCAGCGCCGCTGCCGCTCGGCGAATACACATCCAAAATGCCGCCGCGCGAAGAGTAATCGCCCACGTTACCGACCGGATCGCTGCGCACATAACCGACATTATGCAAATGATCCAGTAAATCTTCGAGCGGCAATTCTTCGCCGACTTTCAAGGTCACGGTTGCCTGTTTGGTTTCCTGCGGCGGCACAAAGCGTTGCATCAACGACCGCGCCGTCAGCATCACAATGTCGCCCGTCCCCGAAGCCAGTCGCCACAACGCCAAGGCACGGCGTTCCAACAATTCAGCGTGCGGTGAAATCCCGCTGTACGGATTGTTTTCCGACGCGGGTAGCGTGAAGACTTGTTCTTCACATTCGTTGCGACTGTAGAGCGTGCAATAGAAAAAACGTAGGTCGCGCTCTAAATCTTCGAGATCACGATTGCGCAGGCTCAGGAAGGCGAAGCGTTTGCCCGTCGCTTTTTGCAGCGCCGCAAGGACTAATGCTTTAGCGCCACTGCCCAAGCCTGCGATAGACACAACCCGTTTCCCTGCGCGAATGCTGGCGATCAATGATTGGAGTTGAGGAATAGTTTCAATACTTGCGAGATTCACAGATGTTTAGTTTTTACTTGGGTTAGCAGGTTGCTCTCCTCGCACGACGCCGATACCGACTGCATTCAATTTGATAATTGCTTCAGCCGCTGTTTTGATGTCATCTTTTTTGACCGTGCGAATTAGATCAGGTTGCGACTCTACGTCCGTGACTTTGCGACCAAAGACGACGGCGCGCGCGTATTCCAGCAAGCGGGTCTGATTGGATTGCAAGGCAACGGCGTACGAACCGATAGCGGCATTACGACCACGCTCGAATTCCTCTTCGGTCGGCGGGGTTTTGATCAGGTTTTCTAGTTCTTTCAGCAATCCCTCGCGCGCGCGGACTTCGTTCTCAGGTGAAGTGGCAATGTAGGCGAATAAGGCTCCATTGGCCAATCGTTGGTCGTAACCGAGACGAACTGTATAGGCTAGGTTTTGTTTGTCGCGCAATTCGTTGAAAAATCGTGCGCCCATTCCTGACGCGTAATGTTGCAAGATGCTCAGGGCATAAGTGTTGACTTGCGCCGGCGGCGGCGTGCGGAAGGCTAGGGACTGCGCGGTTTGTTTGCGATTGCGTTGCTCGATTAGTTCTTGTGGCGTTGCGAAGGATTGCGGCAAATTCACCTTGAGCGTTTGATCTAATTCGCTGGAACTGCGTTTGAAGGCTTCCGAAAAAATGCTGGAAACCAATGCTGAGCCGTCGGTATCACCTACCAAAACCACGAGGGGAAGTTGGCGTCGAATCAGCTTTTTGTACCAGGCTTCGAGCGTTTCTTCATTCGCCGCTTTAACCGCAGCGGGCAAGCCGTAGCGCGGCAAACCGTAAGGGTGCCCCGGATACAGGGACGCCATCGCCAGTTCCAGCGGGCGCTGCACGCTATCGTCACGTTGTTGTATTTGACGCGCTAACAACGCATCGCGTTCGCGCGCGACTTCGGCCTTGTCGAAATACGGGCTTTCGATAATTTCCAGCAATACCGCAAGCGTTTTTTCGGCATTGCGCGACAGCACGTCCAGTGTGAAACCGAAGAAGTCCGGTTCATTCACCAGATTGATTTCGCCACCGTAGTTTTCCAATTCCAACGCAATCAAATCACCTTTGCGCGTTATCGTGCCTTTGCGCATTACGCGCAGCATCAACTCGGTCATGCCGCTGGTGGTTTGATCTTCAGTCAGTCGCCCGCCTTGAAAGAAGACGCCGACTGTTAATGTCGGTTGCGATTTGTCTTCGCGGACGTAGGCACGCGGGCCGCGATAAATCGAGAAATCTTTGATGGGAAGCGGCAGCGGCGAGAAGATGACTTTTTCATCTTCCGCATTCAGATTGCGCTCTTTGCCCTGCTGGAATTGTTTGAGCGCCACGGCTGGCTTAACGTCTTCCGGCTTAATCGGTTGTGCGGAAGCGGGCGCGAGAATCGCCATCGCTTCGGCGAATTTATCCTGAGCAAAGGTGCGCGCAGGAGCATTGCGTGGCTCGTACTCGAACACGGTCGTCCGGTTCATCGCCAGAATCTTAGCGGCCATCTGCTGAAGGTCTTGTGCCGTGACGGCGCGGATACGGTCGAGACGAGAATTTAGCAAACGAAAATCGCCATATTGGGCTTGATACTGCGCCAGGATTTCCGCCTCGTCCTGAAGCGAAGACAACGAATCGTAGAAGCTTTTTTCCAGCATGACCTTGGCGCGTTGTAACTCGCCTTCGCTCAGGATTTCGCGGCGAAACTTTTCCATCTGGCGGAAATATTCCCCTTCTGCGTGGTCTAGCCGATCCGGCGCAACTTGCATTTGCACTGCCAGCATTCCGGTCGTTGGCAAGGGCGAATATTCAACGCTTACGCTGGAAACAACGGCGGTTTTCTCGCGCAGCACACTCGTCAATCGTGCGCCTCGTCCCAAACCTAGGACCGCTGCCAACACCTCCATTGTTGCCTGTTCTTTCAAGCCAGCGGCAGTATTCGTCAAGGCCGGCGCGTGGTAGCCAATGGTCACGACGGCTTGCCCGATGTCGCCGCGTTCAGTGGCATAGCGCAACTTTTCCTGCACTGCTTCTTCAAGTGTAAGTGGCGCGGGCGTCGGCTGGGCGGTGGGGATAGGAGATGGGGGATTGGAAATGGGAGATGTCGGAGTTGTTGGTACGCTTTCTGGTTTTGATGTTGTGTCAGGTGTTTTTGCTTCAGCTTTGACTGTTGCCGGTTGTGTTTTGGGGGCAGCTTTGGCTACCGCAGGCGACGTTTTGGGATCAGGCTTTGAGGTTGTAGGTTGCGGTTCAGACTGTGGCTCGACTTTGGGCAGCGCACCGAAACGGGCGTATAACTGTTGTACTTGAGGAATGACCTGATTGACCTGGATGTCGCCAACGATGACGAGCACAGTGTTTTCGGGACGGTAGAACGTTTGATAGAACGCCTGCAATTGCTCGCGTGTGGCTGCTTTCAAAACCTCTTCTGACCCGATGCGCCAGCGTTTCATGCGATGTGTTGTGTAAGCTGTCGCATACATTTTTTCCAGCGCCAGAGCCGTTGCCGCATCTTGCTTCCGTTTACTTTCCTGAATCACGACAAGCGCTTCTTTTTTCAACTCCTCGGCATCGAACACCGGGTTTTGTAGCATATCGGCTTGAATCTCTAAAAGCTTCGGCAGGCTTTCGGCAGGCGCGATAGCGTAATAAGAGGTTTTTTCGTATGAGGTACTCGCATTGAGCATTCCTCCTAGTTTAGTTGTTTCCGGCGCAATCGTTCCGACGGGGCGAGTGGTCGTGCCTTTGAAAAACATGTGTTCCATCAAATGCGCCAGCCCGGCGGTTTCATCCGGCTCATTAAAGTAGCCCGCTTTGATGTAGGTCGTCACCGCCGCCAAAGGCGTGGAGTGCCGTTCGCGGATGATGACCGTCAAGCCGTTCTTCAAGACAAAGCGGGCGGTTGCGCCGTCTGTTTCGTACTTCATCACCTTGCCGCCTTCGGGAAGATTAAGGATAGTTCTGGTGGCCGGTGGCGGTTGTTGCATTGTCGGCTTTGGTGGAGGTGTGGTTTTACTCCGACCGCTTTGTGCGATGGTTGTAAGAGGGGTTAGCAGATTGATGATAAGGGCAAAAAGCAAAAGCGAAGTAACTCTCAATTTCATGGCCAAACTCTCTAGTAATTGATCCCGCGACCACCGCGAGCAGAAAACATTATCGCACGCTTTCGATATGATTTCGATTTTGGGATGAAATTCGGTATTATTGCGCTTCGTCCCTGCTGACGGATGGCTATTATGAGATGTCCACTTTGCCGCAAACAAACTTACTGGCGTGATGCTGAAGGTCACGAAAATCCCTGGCGTCCCTTTTGTTCCGAACGTTGCCAAATGGTTGATTTGGGCAAATGGGCTGCGGAAGATTACCGACTTTCTCAACCAGGTCACGATGATCTGGTTAATTTCGACAACCTTGAGCAAGAGCTTACAGATGAAGAACGCTACATCCATTAAAAATCTTGGTTTGCTTTTGTTGGCGGTTGCTTTTGTTGCCGCCTGCGATCACGCACCGCCGCCGAAGCCTGCCTCGGAAGTGACGCCTGTCACGGCGGCAAACACGGCTTCCTCCAAGCGCGTCGCAAAAACGAAAACGCCGGGAGTCGTTCTTCGTGAAAGCTCGATTCAATCCGTTAACGAGCAGGAAATTGAGCAGACGGACGGCAAGAAATTCAAATTTGCCAGTTTGAAGGGCAAAGTGATTTTGGTGGATGTCTGGGCAACGTGGTGTGGGCCGTGTCGTGAACAAACCCCCAAGCTGGCCGCGTTGCAGCAAAAATATCGAGAGCGCGGTTTAGCGGTGGTGGGTTTGAGCCTGGATGAAAAAAGCGATCAGGCAGAAGTGCTGGATTTCATGAAGCAGGCAGGCGTGAACTATACGATTGCTTATGCCACAGAGAAAATGTCTGGCGCTTTTCTCGACGGCACCGAAGACGAAACTGGCGCGGCACCGATTCCACAGCTATTCGTCATAGCAAAAGATGGACGCGTAGTGGAGCATCTTATCGGCAGTGACCCGCGTCATAGCATTGCGCGACTGGAAGAAGTGATTAGTAAAGAACTCAACTGACAATCCTTGTCATTCACTTCTTAACACAAATTTTTACTAATGTTGGTCCCCAACTTTTCAAGGAGTACATCTATGTTGTTCAGAAATAAAAAGCTGATAGCTTTAGGCCTTGCCCTGTTGTTAATTGCCGCCACGACCGCACCTGAGCGGAGCCGTGCGGCCCATCATGTTTCCCCTGCGCTAGAAGAAATTCCTGAGCTTCCTGCGCCCGATGGTTCATCCGACACGCCAGAGATCGAAGTCACGATGCTAGATGGGAAAAAGATGAAGCTTTCGAGCTTGCGCGGCAAGGTTTGCGTCATTGACATGTTTGCTTCCTGGTGTTCACATTGCCAAGACCACGCGCCGCATATGGTTAAGGTTTACAATCAATTCAAAGCACAGGGCTTCGAGATTGTTTCCTTAGCCACCGATCAGAAAGATAAAATTGCGGACGTGAAGAAGTTCGTTAAGGACTATAGCCTTACTCATCCAGTAGGATTTATGAGCGTTGAAGTCCAGGCGTACTATATGGACAGCCATAATCATAGTATTCCGCAAGTCATTCTCTTTGGTAAAAATGGCAAGATGATGAAACGCTGGATTGGCTGGGAAGAGGCGCGCACAACCGAACTGATTTCTTTGGTTGATGGTGAGTTGAAAAATGGCGTACCAAGCAGCGCCACTGCTGCACCTGAAACCAAGGCTGTGGCCATCCCAGCCAAAGAAACTACCGCAAAAACCACGACGGTGAAGTCTCCAGCCCGTCGTAAAAACTAAAGCAGCATAATAATTTTGAGGGACCTATATGAGATCGGCAATTCATTTTTTACATAACTCGGCACAGATGAGATTGGTAGGGGCAGTGACCAGCGTGCTGGCATTATTTGTTTTTGTCACGCTTGCTCCCTTGGCTACAGAAGCCGTCACGAAAATCGGCAAAATGCCGAAAGCGTCTGTCGCACAGATCAAATTAAGCACCGTAGATGGGCAGCAATTCTCGCTGGCTAGCCTACGCGGTAAAGTGGTCGTGTTGGATTTCTTTGGCATTCACTGTGCCCACTCGCGGGATCATCTTCGAGACACGATGACGCGCTTCACCGATGAGGATTTCAAACGAGGCTTGCAAATTATCGGCATCGAATCGGAAGACACCACCTTAGATCGTCTCCGGCAGTTTATTCAAGATGAAAAGATCAACTATCCAGTCGCGCAAATTGATGAAGCGACGTTCATTGACTATGTCGAGTCCCGCGATTTGTCAGCGCCGCAGACATTGATTTTTGGCCGGGATGGAAAACTGCTGCTACATGCGATGGGACACGGCGCAAGGACGCAGACCGCTATTCGGGAAACCATTCAAAAAGCCCTCAAATAATTCCATTTGGCTTCGAGAACAACTAAAACGGTGCGGTCACATCTCGCTCCTACTTTGATAGTTGCCGGATGTTGACCGCATTTTTTATAGGGAAATTATGAGAAAAGCTAAGATCGTTGCGACGCTGGGACCAGCCTCAAATTCACCGGAAAAATTGCGGGATTTGCTGCTGGCTGGGATGGATGTGGCGCGTGTGAATATGTCGCACGGCGCGCACGAACAACACGCTGAAACGATTCGCACTGCGCGTGGGATCGCTGCCGAACTGGGTCGCCCCTTGGCGATTTTGCTTGATCTCAGCGGTCCTAAAATTCGCACGGGCAAGTTACGTGATGGGCAACCGCTTAGTCTTAAAGAAGGAGATGCCCTGACGATTACGACACGCGATGTGTTTGGTGAACCCGGCTTGGTTTCGACGACTTATATGCACTTGCCGAAGGATGTCGGAATCGGAAATCGTATTTTGCTGGCGGATGGACTGATTGAGTTACGAGTTGAGCAGGTAAATTCCACCGAGGTTTTGTGTCGTGTGATCAATGGCGGCGAGTTGGGGGAGAAGAAAGGCATCAATTTGCCAGGCGTCAAAATCTCTGCGCCTTCAATGACTGAAAAAGATCACGCTGATTTGCGCTTTGGCATTGAACAGCAAGTGGATTATGTCGCGCTCTCTTTTGTGCGCAGCGCGCGCGATTGCATTGGCGCGAAAACCTTAATTGAGTTCTTAGGCGCTAATACGCCATTGATTGCCAAGATTGAGAAGTTAGAGGCGCTAAAAGATTTGGACGGCATCATCGAAGCGTGTGATGGTTTGATGGTCGCGCGTGGAGATTTAGGCGTAGAGGCTTCGGTGGAGAGCGTGCCGTTCTATCAGAAGCAGATCATCTCGAAGGCAAACGCCGCAGAAAAGTTGGTGATTACAGCAACGCAAATGCTCGAATCCATGACACACGAGCCGCGCCCGACACGGGCCGAGGCCTCTGATGTGGCGAATGCAATTATTGACGGGACGGACGCCGTAATGCTCTCTGCCGAAACCGCCGTCGGCGATTATCCGGTTGCGGCGGTGGAAACCATGGCGCGCATTATTCGCTTCACCGAAAGCTCTTGCGCCATACAATTAGATCGCAGTCGTGAAGCCATTCACGGCTTACAAAAAGGAACTGAAGGACGGGCCATTGCGGAAGCCGCTGTATACGCCGCGCAAGAAATCCAAGCGCCTTTGATTATTGTTTTCAGCAAATCCGGCACGATGGCGCAACATTTGGCGGCGCTCAGACCGAAAACGCGCGTCATCACTTTTACCCCGCAGGAGAAGAGTCGCAACTTACTCGCCGCTGTGTGGGGCTTGGAGCCGCATTTATTGGATTTCGGCTGCCGCAGCTTTGAATTGTTGGCGCGAGCAGATGAGAAGTTGATACGGTTAGGATTAGTACAGCGTGGGCAAATGGTGATTGCGATGGCTGGGCGGCTGCCAGAGCAGCCCAGCCTTTCATCTATGATGAAACTGCACAAAGTAGGTGAACTTGAAGTGACTAATCAGGGCGATGAGTAAGGCTTAGACTGCCCCCACCGATTCGCCTTCCAATGACGGACGATTTTGAGATTTTTGCGGCGCACGCCAGTTGTCGAAGTACGCAATCTGTTGTACGCAAGCAATCGTGCAATAACTGGCGCAAGGCTTTTCTGTATAAAATTCGCGCTTGATGTCGTCCATCGTATATGTCTCTAATGGAACGGCTGGATAACCGCGTTGCTGCGAGCAATAATGGACTAAACCTTCCTCGCAGATGTAGAGATACCGCGCGCCTGCACGACAACGCCATTCGTGAGGTTTCCCTTCGGCCAGGTCATCCTGGAAGCCATTGAAGCGCGTCCAGCCACTCTTACCGAATTTCTTCAGCCGTTTATAGATGTCCATTTCTCTATCGCTGAGAGGTTTGAGTTGTCCAGTACCGTCGTGAATGATGCCGAGCGAGGTCGAGAAGTCTAATTCAACCGCTGTTTCCGCAACGGTGATAGCATCTTCAGGATTTTTCACCCCACCACCGATAACCGAGTTAATATTGATATGGAATTTGGCATCTTCTGAAAGATAGCGCAGATAGCGCGGTGCCAATACTTTTAGACTTTTTTGTGAAACTTCGTCCGGCGTGACGTTATCAATGCTGATCTGTAAATAGTCCAGCCGCGCCGCATTCAGTTTCTGAATGTTTTCTCTGGTCATATAGTAGCCATTGCTGATGAGGCCACAAAGCATATTATGGTTACGAATGTGGTGGATGATCTCGAAAATATGTGGGTGCAACATTGGCTCGCCCCCGCTGATGACCACCAGAGAAGTGCCGAACGAAGCTAGTCTATCAATGCGTCGCTTCATTTCAGCCAGCGGCACTGGATCAGAAACCTTATCGTACTCATTGCAGTAGCCACAGGCCAGATTGCAACGTCGCATCGGGATGATATGCGCAAGCAATGTATGTTTAGTCGAGAGCAACGCTTTGGCCGCCATCTTTCTTTCGCGCACGATTCTCGATAGTTTTTCTTGGGACAGTTTTTTCATAAGACTGTTTCTTGTCTATAGATAATATATTTTGCTTATCGTGATTGATGATAACAACCGAGCTATGTTAACCCAGACTTTCAAAAAGGCAAGAGGTAGTCAGGGCGATTTTGGCTGTTAGTAAAAGCAAAATAGCGAGCAGTAATTGGCCGCTCGCTATTTGAGAGTGATGTTCAAAGTGAAAATCTATGGCTTTTTGGGAAGAGCCTGATTGGAAGGTGGTGTTGGCTTCTTCTCTCTCTCCTTGGTTTCTGGTTTGGTGGTTTTATTCGCCTCTATCGGCTTGGTGCTTGCATCCTTTTTGGCCTCGCCAGGCTTTGCTTCGTCAGACTTCTTGTCATTTGTTTCTTCCGCTGGAACATCGTCAAATATCTCCTTAATCGTCACATCACCACTGAAACGACGATAGTTTTTGTAGCGAACGACATTGCGTACATGAACGCTAGGGCCGCGCTCAAAAACAAGATGATCATCGCCATAGGTATAAGTTGGGAACCAATATTTTCCATCAATATTCTCCCGATACGTCTCGAATTTTGGGAATCGCTGTTTGAACTCGGGGACAACCTTGCCAGAGGTCTTCACGATTTGCAGATCAATATCATCAATCCAAATACGGCCCTGAAAGTATTTGCCTTCGATTTTCTGATCTCGCATTCGCTTCAACTCACGCTGATCCAGCACAGCTTTTGGAGTAACGTCAAAAACGTGTGTGTTTAGATCGTCTACTTTTTCTTTGCCAACATAAGTGACTTGATAATTAGGTAATTCTTCGGCTGTAAGAGCAAAAGGTTGTAGGTTGATGAACGCATTACGATCTTCCTGCGTCATCGTAAGACCTGCATCCGCCAGAGTAGATTGCGGAGCTTTGAGGATGCGCTCAATACGCTTGCCAGCATCACTGAAGATAAATTCCGAGAGTTGATAATATTCCCCTGAAATAGTATTCGCTGGGCCAACGACTTGAAGCTTGTTTTCCTGCTGATAGGCATAATCTTTCCACGCTTCAAATAACTCACTCTCTTTTGCTGTAAAGCGTTTGATGATCTCTTCAGGTGAAAGCTTAGGCACTGTAGCCGGTGATTTAGCCGGTAATCCTTGTGCCAAGCAACAAGAAGTGAAAAGTAACGATAATCCAATGAATTGCAATACCAGAAAAGCCTTTTTCATATTACCTAACCTCATAGGGGAAGTTTTTAATTAAATACATGTTGAGCACGCTTTGATGTCGCTTATAGATTAGCTCGTTGCTTTTAAGGAGCAAAGGAGAATTTTGAGGTTGAAAAAGAAAAAAGTAGAAAAATGCAAAAACCCTGTTGACATAAACTCAGTTATCCCTA
>CAWCGF010000025.1:0-142500 GCA_963794955.1 uncultured Acidobacteriota bacterium | reverse complement strand
TTAAGCCACCTGAATTTTCTCCGCCAACGTGCGCGATCAACAAACCGCGATCAATCATTGGCGACATCGCAGTGCCGAAGTCCGGCGCAATTGATTTGAACCGCTTGCCAAACTCTTTGCGCCAGCGCAGCTTGCCTGACGTGGTGTCATAGCACGAAAGTACGCCTGTAATGCCGAGCGTATACAGCTTGCCATTGCTCACAATCGGTGTGGATTTCGGTCCCTTGCCATGACCGATTGCTGCGGGATTCATGGTGTACGCAACAACATAGCCATCCTGCCAAAGTGTTTTTCCCGTTTCCAGAGCAAGACAGGAAACAACTTCACGCTCGTCTTGCCGCGCGTGCATGTAGACTTTCTTGTCTGACACAACAGGCGAAGCATGTCCGATGCCAACATTCATTTTCCATTTTTGTGACAACTGTGCAGGCCATATCTTCGGGGCAACAAATCCCTGTGCTTGCCCGTCTCGATTTGGCCCGCGCCATTGATTCCAATCCTGAGCATAGGCCGCTGGCAGCAGCGTGAGGAGAATAAGCAGTTGTGTAAATCTACTAATCAGATACATCGTAAGAACTCCTGAACTTTTACTCTGTCTTTGGGGTTTTTTGTGCGCTGCGCGCAGTATAGCACTCTGTTTCAATCCGCACGAATAGTTGACATCGCAGCAAGCGGTCTATACGATTCGCCAACTGGGAATTCACCGAAAAATATAGCAAATTTGGGGGGGAGGTCTTTTATGTCATTGCGTTTGCCTATTGCCGTTACGATATTGTTAGTTGTAATTGCTTCAACATCTGTTTCTCCTGTTTCCAAAGCGACAATCGCCCCAGGCAATGACCCTTGGCCACAGTTTCGTGGTATTGGATCATTGGGGGTTGCCGAAGACCCAGCCTTGCCAGACAAATGGAGCACCACAGAAAACGTTGCGTGGAAGACCGATATTGCTGGCGTCGGTTGGTCCTCGCCCATTGTTTGGGGGGATCGCATTTTTTTGACCTCGGTTATCAGCGCCGATAGCAAAGAAGCGCCCAAGAAAGGTTTGTATTTTGGCGGCGAACGCCCCATCCCGACAGACGAACATCGTTGGATGGTTTACGCGGTAGATTTCAAGACGGGCAAGATTCTTTGGGAAAAGGAAGTGCAACGTGGCGCGCCACCGTCTTCGCGACATTTGAAAAATAGCTATGCCTCGGAAACACCAGTCACAGATGGCGAACGCGTTTATGCTTACTTCGGCAACACCGGATTGTTTTGCTTTGATCTGAAGGGCAAGTTGTTGTGGCAACAGAAATGGGATGCCCGCAAAACGCGCTATGGCTGGGGAACCGCCGCTTCGCCCCTTGTCTACAAAGATCGGTTATACATTCTCAATGATAATGACGAGCAGTCCTTTCTAGCGGTGTATGACAAAAAGACTGGGAAGCAAATCTGGCGAGTCGAACGCGAAGTCGGAACCAATTGGGCGACGCCCTACATTTGGGAAAACGGTCAACGCACAGAGTTAGTTGTTTCCGGCACCAAAGCGGTGCGTTCGTATGACTTGAATGGCAAGCCATTGTGGGAATTCAACGGGATGTCTTCGATAGCGATTCCGACGCCGTTCTCAAAATTCGGGTTGCTTTATATTGCATCTGGCTATGTAGGCGATCAGCATCGTCCAGTTTATGCCATCAAGCCCGGCGCTTCGGGCAATATTTCGCTGAAAGAAGGCGAGACTAGCAATCAATTCATCGCTTGGTATCTGCGCCAGGGCGGGCCGTACAATCCTTCCCCGATCGTGTATGGCGATATTTATTACACGCTGTATGATCGGGGCTTTTTCACGGCTAATGACGCGCGTACCGGGCAGGAAGTGTATAGCAAACAACGCCTAGATCCAGCCGCCGGAGCGTTTACTTCTTCCCCTTGGGCATATAATGGCAAACTGTTTTGTCTGAGCGAAGACGGCGACACATTTGTGATCCAGGCGGGGAAGGAATACAAATTGCTCGGCAAAAACTCGCTGGATGAGCTTTGCATGGCCACCCCAGCGATTGCACGCGGCAGCTTGATTTTACGCACGGCGTCAAAGTTATATCGCATCTCAAAAGGCGGGAAATAACCTCCCAATAAACTATCCAACCCAAATGCCAAGAGCCGCTTCAAATTAAGCTTGAAGCGGCTCTTGCTTTGTCTCGGCATTTGTTCGCGCACTAATTACCATCCATTTGTGATCACATACCGCAATTGCCCTGTGACCCAATCCGTCAACCGGCTACCCCAACTTCCGCAGTACCACGTGTTTTGGTTCACGGCAAAGACGTAGCGGCTTCCGTAAGAATCAAGCAAGTACATCCCCGCTCCCATCTCTCCGCTGTTGAAGGTAACAGCAACAGATAGCCAATCCCGATTCAGGTTTTGTATCGCGCCGTAGCTGTAATACAGCCCGCGCCCATAATCCTTATCTAACCGATAGCCAAATTGGTGTCCCAAACGCGAGGCCAGGTACGAATCGGAGAAAGAACCATAGCCAAGCCAGCCCGTGCTATTTCCGATATGGCGATCCAGCGTGAGCAGCCCAACTTTTGAATAGCCATCGTAGTAATAGCGAATCCAGCTCGCATACGCTGAGCCGAAAGGTTTGTAGTAGCCATCCAGACCAGGAACAACTTCAATCCAGGTCGCCAAGCCGCCGAACCCCGCTTGGTAAACGTTATTCATTGAAGTTAGCACGTACTTACTGCCGATCATTGTGCCGGTTCCTTCATAAGTACCGCCGTTCGGAAAACGCATGAAAAGCTTGACCTGGGCGGACATCGGATAGCTCCGAGTAGAGTGATTAACTTGCGAATTGTCGCCGCAACTTTCGGCTTGCGCGCCGCTGCGGGCTTTCTTCTCGGCGGTGCGGTCGCCTTGATCAGCTTGTGCTGTGGGACCTTGATAGCCACTGACTGAAGCTTGGTGCAGTTCGCTTTGCATCGCTTCGGCGGCGATGTGTCCTTTCGATTGGGTCTCGCGGCCTGTGCGCAGATTGAACTCTACCATCTTTGGTTCCTGCACACTTTCTGCCTGCACATTTGGAGCAAACTCCGCTGCGCTTGGAATGGGCGCTGCATTTCTTAATTCCGGGCTTAACACAGCGCGCGGATCGTCTACGGCTAAAGGTTCCGCCAAGGGGTGACGAACATTATTCGCGCTGCGGTTTTGCGTTTCGGTTCGACTGGTTTGAGCGTTGCTTGGCAAGCTGCTCAAACAGCAGAGCGCGAATAGAGTGCAGGATAATAAAAAAGTGAAGCCGTAGTGAGTTGGGCGTTGCATCGTCGGTTGGTTGCGTTGGTTTTGGCGTAACATGGATTTTCCCTCCTAAAGGATTTGCTTGATTTGTTTTGGTAATAAAAGGTTGTTGTTGCTCACCGGCTTCTTTCACCCTTTCCACTTTGGTAAGACAACCCGCCAAAAACCTTTCGCCAATTATTTTGAGAGGGGAGTTTTCACGTAGTGGCGAATAAATTAGCCACTATGTGTTAGCTGGATTCATGTCGGAAGGTAAATTGAGGACGATCAGGAGGGAAAGCGAGCAGCCTCGTTATTCTGCCCGCAACGACTCTAAAACAGGCGCACGCTTCACTACAGACACCGCGACTAAAGAAGCCGCCAGTCCCGTCAGCAAAACTGCAAGCAGTAATGATCCCAAAGAAACAAACGAGACCTGACCGCCGCGTGCGAAGAGCGCAGGCGCGACAGCCAGCAATGCGCAAACGATGCCCGTCAGTAATCCACAACCGAGCAACAAGGCATTTTCCGCGACAACCATCAGCGACAGATGATTGGGCTGAAATCCGGTCGCTCGCAGCAACGCCAATTCGCGCCGTCTCTCTAACACATTGCGCAGCAGCACTGCCGCCAAGCCAACTGTGCCAAGCAACAAGCCAAGTCCCCCCAAGGCCTGGAAGGTAGAAAGGTAGGTGTTTTCGACGCGATGAAATTCGGCGAGTTTTTCAGCCGTTGTTGTAGCGTCGAAGCCAAAATCTGATAGTTTGTCTTCGAGCGTCGTCGCCATCACTTGCTGCTTGTCTGGTGGTGCGTCAACTAAGAAGAAGCGCCAACCCTGTTGGTCGGGAAACACCCGCAGAAAGTTTTTCTCTGACATCAGCAATTCGCCTTGGAAAAGGCTGTCGCTCAGTGCCGCGACGATTTGCAACGTGATAGGTTGCCCGCTACTGTCATTTACACTGATCGTTTCGCCCAACGATTTATGCAGCACGTAGGTCATCGAATTCGCGTCAGCAATGACAGGAATTGCGGCTTGCGGATTTTTTTCGAGCAATAGCCAGGGGTTCGCTTTTTCTTCCGACGTTTCGGCGAGCGAGCTTTGAAAGGCAAAGCGTTCGGCTTTGATGAATTCATCGCCGACGCCAAGAATACGCGGATTGCGGGGCTGATATAAATTCAAGCAACTCGCATCATCGCCAGGCCGCACACGAAAGCGCGTGAGATGGACATTTGTAAGCGCCTCATCTTCCAATCCCAATTCAGCCCGGCCTTCTTTCGCATTTGGATCGTGAACTAACGGCAACAACGATTCAGCCGCCAGCGCGTAACCGCCCGTGCCGGATTTTTTATCAAGCGGCGAAATGGAGTTGTCCTTCCGAAACGCATCGACCGCCACAATGATGAACGTGGCGAACGCGATCAATGCGATGCACAACACGCTGCGCCCCGGTCGTGCCGTCGCGTTGCGAAAGCCAAGTTGCGACACCGGCCACCAACCGCTGCCCGCAAGCAATTGCTTCTTGCTCCGCAACCACGCCGACCAGAAAAACAACAGCGCAATCAGCAAGGTGATTCCTGCGCCAAAGAATCCACCCACTTGCCCGATCAATTTCAATGTGGCAGCGAGTAGCAGCAACAAGCCAAGTACACCGAACACGGCAGCAACTAGACGCGGCGACAGGCGACGCCACAATTTGGCTGTAGCTGCTGCCTGATTCCCCATCCCCGACTCTTGACGAGCAAACGAAATCCCTGCCATCAACCCGCGCGGCGATATTTTGGTAAGCGAGCGTAGCACCCACCAAATACAAATTGCCGCCACCAAGACGATGCTAATTGCGCCGCTGAGTACTGACGCAGGGGCGATATGTAATCGCAGCAAAGTTGTTCCGACCGCGCCGACCCACCACGTCCGCAACCCAAACATCATCAGCCATCCGTATGCAATCGCACCGATGATACCGAGCGCGCAGCCAATCAGAGCAAGCAAAATTCCTTCGCGCAAAAACAGCGAACGAATCTGGGCAATCGAAAAGCCTACCGCGCGCAGCAACCCGATTTCACGTAAGCGTTGTTCGATGCCGAGCTTGAAAAACAGCATCGTCAATAGCAATGCTGACACGACTAAGAAAAAGCTGAAGTAGGTGAAATATTCGCCGAAATCTGTTGCGCCCCGCGATGCCTGCAAGCTTTGTTCGCGGACGGCGTGCAGGCTTAAGCCCGATTGAAGCGGGTCAAGCGCGGTGCGCAAGGCTTGTTCATACGAGGTGCCCACGCTGGCTAAATCGCTGCCGCTTGCCGGCGTCAAACGAATTGAAGTGCGATTGCCATAGCGCGATGCCCATAGCTTTTGCCCTGCGCTCAGCAACACAAACGCTTTCGGCGTCGTGCGAAAATCATGCCAATAGGTTTCGTCCTGCTTGCGCACACGCGCGAGGTCTACGGGAAACGGCGGGTCCCAGTCGGCTAAACTTTCCGCGCCCGTGATGCCTGGATAGGCGGGAACTAAATCACGATCTGCGGCTAAACCCTGCATCGGCACAATCGCGGCAATACGAAAGAGTGTAGTCTTGGTCGAGAGCGTTCCTTGGTCTTCCCACAAGTAATAATCCAACGAAATTTCATCGCCGACCTTCGCGCCCAACTCGCGCGCTGTCCAATCGTTGATGACAATGGATGAATCGTCTTTCGCAGCATTCGGCGGCAACAAACGCGCGAACTCTTCTGCTGATAGCGCCGACACCAGCGAGTAGGGAACTTCTCGATTGCCCCGGCGCATCGTATTTGCCAAATAGCTCAACACATCCGCTGCTTGCAGTTTCGCTGCTGCCGCGACCGTGCGCACTTTGTCGCCCAGTTGGTCATCCATCAGCGCCGCGTCGCTTTCGAGCGAGAGACTTTGTTGTTTTTCCAGCGGGCGCACTTTCAAGCCAAGATCAGCGATTTTGTACGCGCTTTTGAGCATCGTGACAGCCGCTGCCTGATTGGCGTTCGGCGTTTTTGCCGACAGCAAAATCACGTTCGCTTTGTCGTCCTGTTCCAACTGCCGTTGCAATCGCTTGAGCGGCACGAAGACCGCGCGCACAGCGCCTTGCTGCGGTTGCATGGAAAATTCGCCGAGCGCATTCGCAGGTAAGATTTGCCTGATGGTCGAGCGTAACGTGATGCCCAATTCATCTTTGCGTCCGTGCAACGATTCGACCGGAATTGCGGAAGGTTTTTCGATGCGGACGATCACCGCATCCTCGACTTTGCCGTTGAGTTCGCGCGCCAGGCCTTCGCTGATGAACATGTCGTCGTTGTCGTTATTCAGCGATTGCGATTGTCCGTGAAATTTCCAGAAGCGTTCGTCCACGCCATAGATTTGCACGTTGCCCGCGCGGTTCCGGCTTGTCATCGTGCGTGGCTACGCCGGGCAGCGCGATGAGCGGACACGCGGCATTGAAGTCGGCGGCGAATTGCGGCTGCGCTTGTAAATCGTCGGCAAGTTGCTCACGAAAAAAGCCCGTGCCAGCAATCATCAAATCCGTGTTGCCGAGCCGCGACAAGGCCAACTCGCGCAAACTCGCGCGCACGGAATCGCCGACGAGCAACGCGCCTGCCAACACGGCTACGGCTGTCGCTACGCCCAGAATGACGGCGAGATTCGTACGCCAGAAATAGGTCAGATTTTTTTTGAGCAAGGCCAGTAAAGTCATAACAATTGGTGCAATTGTTTGCCGCGCATTTCAAAGCGGAGGGGAAACTTCGCCGCCAATTCCGGGCTGTGCGTCACGACCATCAAAATCGTATTTTGTCGCTGGTGCAAATCCAGCAGCAGGGAAGCGACATTGTCCGCCGAGTCGCGGTCAAGATTGCCCGTTGGCTCATCGCACAGCAACAACAGCGGTTGGCAAATCAGCGCCCGCGCAATCGCCACGCGTTGTTTTTCGCCGCCGGATAATTCGGCAGGACGATGATCGAGCCGTTCGCTTAAGCCGACTTGTTGGAGCAACATCCGTGCGCGTTCAGTGAAGTTGTCTTTGGTTTCCGCGACCAGAGTTGGTGCCAACACGTTTTCCAGCACTGAGCATTGCGGCAACAAACAATGATCCTGAAACACAAAGCCGATCTTCTGATTGCGAAAGGCCGCGAGTTGTTTTTCGGCAAGCTGGAACGGGTTCTGTCCGTCAAGCGTGACCGTGCCGGACGTGGGCGATTCGAGCGTACCGAGGAGGTAGAGCAGCGTAGATTTCCCGCTGCCCGACGGTCCCATAATTGAAACCGCAGCGCCGCGTTGTAGCGACAAGGAAATATCAGAAAGAATTGGCAACGGGCCGCGTGGTGTGGTGTAGTCTTTAGTTAGATTGGTAGCTTCAAGCAAGGTGGGGCATCCTTCCGATTATTTCTTTTTCCGGCGCGTGTGACGATTCAACCAAGTAGTCAGTTGTTGCGGTTTAGTGAAATCAAGCAGCGCTTCGCTGAGGTTATCAAGTTGCGTGAGCGACAGTTCAGCAATGCGTGACTGCTCATCTACGGCGACGCCTCCGAAGCGTTTTTGCAAGAGACGTAAAATAATGTTGCGCGTGCCTTGCTCTAATCCTTGCTCTAATCCTTGCTCTAATCCTTCCTTGCGCCCATCTTCTTTTACCAACCGTTCCCACGTTGAAATGTATGGCATTCGTTTGCCCTCCTTGTACTGATGAATTTCTGTCTTCAGCTTTTCTTCCAGTTCTTCCGGTAAGCTCATCACCCAATCCACAAACCGAAAGAACGCATATATCTCTTGGCGTGTGTAGCCGCGTTCGTACAGCCGGAAAATCAATTCACGCTTCCATGCAAACTTGCGGGCATTATCGCCGCGCGCCTGCTTTACGCGCAATAGTACGCAGTTTTCGGTGATTTTTATTACCTGTCATAGTTGCGCAACTGTTCCTAAAATCAGCGTTGAGTCTTTTCATAAGCACGCATAGATGGTTATAAGTCAATGGTCAATTGTGGAATCAATTGTGGAAGGAAGAGAAAAGCAACATGCGAAAACCTGAAGGCAAAGTGAAAAAGCTGAAGATCAAAAGCCCGGCGAAGTGGCGCGCCAGTATCAGCTACACCGACCCGGAAACCAATAAGCGCGTAGACGTGCGACGCCGTTTCGAGAGTGAAGGCGAGGCCCGGCGGCATCTGTGGGAGATTCAGCGGCAACTCTCGCAAAAGGGAACGATTGAGAAAACCATTAAGCAGATGACTGTCGCTGAAGTTGCCCAGAAATACGCCGACGAAAAATTAGTTCCCGTTGTCATGCGCGATGGGAAACAGATTGCCGGGCGTGTTGACCTAGTATCTCCGAAAATTCATTTGAGAGTCATTGTCGCGGCCTTTGGCTTACGCAAAATCAAGAGCATTACCTACGGCGATCTGCAACGATTTCGGCAGCAGCGGTTAGCAACCCCCACACAGCATCATCAGCCTCGCACGATTCGCACCGTAAATGCGGAACTGAATGTATTTCGGGGAGTGCTGACGTATGCAATGCACAGCGGATGGATTGATGCGAACCCCTTCGGGAAAGGCGAATCCCTGATCCGCTCCAGTGAAGAGACACGCCGTGTGCGAGTGTTGAGCTTCGCAGAAGAACAGCGTTTGCTGGCGCACTGTGTCGAAGGCCGGGCGCATCTGCGCCCATTGATTATCTGCGCTCTCGAAACCGGGCTGCGCAAGGGCGCATTGCTCAGCCTCAAGTGGTCACAGGTTGATTTTTCGAGCGACTACATCGCCCTGGGTAAGCCGAAATCAAGACGCAAATCGCAAAAAAACAAAAAACTTTTCAATTCAAAACTCCTACAAATTTTTCAAATCCAAACCAATCAAAACATTACAAATTATTTACTCCAATTATACTTTTCTTTTATTATTACAATATAAATAATTATTCAATCAAAAAATAATTTCATATTATATTCCTTTAAATAAATTATATATTTTTATATTTTATAAAAATAAATAAATATAAAAAAAATTTATTATACAAAAAATAAATTTTAAAAATAAAAGGCGTTCAGGTAACGCGTCAACGCGAAGGTATCGCTCTTCCAATGCCACTCTCCTGTTGCATCTTCTGTCGCCTGCGCGTGCCATTCTCCGTCAAGATGCGAGAATACGATTTCAGCAGTACGGTTGACTGATTCTTCGGTTAACGCGTCACTCATAGCTATCCATTGAAGCCCACTTTTGCAAATCTTGCAAAGCTTAGGTTCTTGAGCGCGCGTTGCTGTCTTGCTGATGAGGTCATAAAAATTACTCCTATTGGTTATCAGGTTATTGCCAGAGCGATTTGCTGGCCCGCGCCTTTACGGGCGGCACTTCACCACGCAGCAATGAAGGCTTCGACGTGTTCGCGTTTATAGCGAATGTCGCCGCCGCCAAAGCGGATAAATTGGATGCCCCCCGCTTCGCCCTTCTCCCAGCGTAAGCGCGTGCGCCGCAGTGTTTCCTGGCTCAAGCCGGTTATGTGCTCAACCTCCCACTCTTCCAGGAGGCGCTGCGCATCCAGCAAGCGATGAACGATGCACAAAAGCACCATCGAAACCTTCAAATCGAGTTCTTGCGTTGTCGTGGCAGTCATTGCGTTACCTCCCGGTTTTGCTGGTCACCGAATCGGTGCCAGATAATAAAACGTTCATTTTATTTTCCTCTCTCTGTGAATCTAGTGAATAACAAAAGGCCAGCCGAAGCCAGCCTTCGCGATGATTGATGATCGAAGATTGGCAGGCCGTTCACCCTTCGCCCCCCATTTCTTTGCTAACGATATTCGCCCAAAAGAAGGCGCAATAAGCTGGCGTGTCAGGATGCGTGACATAATCAGCCACCGCGTTGAGCATGTGGCTGTAGGCTTCGTAGTAAGATTGACTGCGCCCCGGCAACTTCACTGCCAACATTTCCGGTGTGACGCTGATTTCTTCTCGGCCTTGCGCTTGATCGAAAAGCCACTGCCAATCTGGTTCCATTGGCTTGTTTTGCGGGTTATTCATGGGCGTGCCTCGCTTTGAACTCTGCGACGTGCGCAAGTTGCGCCCTGACCACGCCTGCGCGATCTCGGTTCGGCCCGCAATTCCACATCTCTGTTGATAGCTCCGTCAGCATATCGAAGATGTGGACGTCAGTGGATTCAAGTTCCATCACCGCCACGATTCCCTCTGCCAATTTCTGATAGGCGGCTTGGATTTCTTGTGACGATTGCGGCTTGCGAGTTTCCGTTTTTTCCATAATAATTCCTCCGAATCAGATAGTTGTTCAATTGATGTGCAATTGAAACGATGAATGAGGCTTGGCGAGTGCTCCAACACTTACCAAGCCCTTCGTGTTTACGACTTGCGCATCTTGCAAATCGCCTTGTGTAACCAACCTGCGCTGATGATGTGGTGACAAGCCATCGAAGATTTGCCAGCCGGACAATCGCACGTCGCCCATGCGAAGCCATCGGCACCTTTCAAAAACTTGACCGTGTATTCGGCTTCCGACTTGCCAGAGATGACGAGGTATTGGCTAACGCCCGTCATCGTGACGAAGTTGTGATTTTGGGCTGCCCGTTTGATGGCGCCTTCGATTTGCTTGTTGAGTTCTAATTTGATCATTGTGAGGTCTCCTTTGAATGTGTTATCCCGTGACAAGAGAAACTATACATTGGATTAAGGGTTTATGCAAAATAAATCTTAACTTGATTAAGATTTATTTTAAGGCTATGATTTAGGCCATGGAATCAGAAAAAATGCTTACAACACCAGAGGTGGCGGAAAAGCTAGAAATCAGCATTCCGCGTATACATCAGCTTATCAAGGCAGGAAGATTGCCTTCAAAGCAATATGGTCGAAGTCACCTGATAGCGGAATCCGACCTTGCACTTGTCTCCGACCGTCCCGTAGGCAGGCCCAAGAAAGAAAGCGAAGCGTCAGGCGCGGCAGAGCGTCCGTTCGGCGCAACGGCGATGCCGACAAAGAAAAAGTCAGCCAAGCTTACGGCTGCGTCAAAGCAGGCTATTGCTGGAAAGGCACCAAGCAAGAAGGCAACGAAGAAGGGCGGGAAGGAATGAGCGAGGATCGAAGCGTTCACCATCTATTAGGCTATCGTGGAATCTTTTGTGGAATTAGCGGCGCAACGATTTTTATAGACTAAGCCAATATCCTATAGAACCAATGGTTTATGAGATGACATCGCGGAAGATCACCCAATGCGCCATCACAGCCAATGCAAACGGATTGCGCGATGCTTCCAACTCGTTCCAACGCGCTTCGTAACCAGCCAGGCTGATGACCGGAAAACGAAATGTCAAATCGCAATCCCAACGCTTCACTTGCCACGTCATCAGTTGTGACGAACGCGAGCTATCAGTGAGTAAAGCCAGACTGATCACCTCAGCGTCGTACTTGTCAAAGATGCGGTAATTATACACGTAAATCCGTTTGGCAAAGCCGCGCCGCAGCGCACCTTGCACTTCCAAGTGGATCAGCAGCCATTGTTCGTGCCCATCATGCAACCAGACTTTGACTAGCTTGTCGGCGAGTCTGCGCCCGATGCGATGATCGCGTGTAATCTGTTCGAGTTCTTTGTCCAGAAACTCATAGCCGCGCTGCCAATCAACATCTGCTGCAATAACCGGAAAGAAAAACTCCATGAACTCGTGGAAGAATTGGTTGAGCACATCTTTCCACGCGTTGTCTTTTTCCGGCGCGGGCTTTTTCAGTTGCGTCATTTCTCGCCTTTTCACCTGGATAACAGCTTTGCGTAAACTGCGACTGCACGTTCGGCCATGTGTGTCACGCCGTAATGCTCACGCACGCCCACTGCGCCTTTGCGACCCAGGTCAGCCGTCAATTCAGGGTTTTGGTACAGCTTGTGAATGCCTTCTGCCAGGCTCGCCGCATCATTTGCCTCGACCAAAATCCCTCCACCTGTGCGCTCGACAATTTCGGGGAAGGAACCGTGTTTCGGTTGCACAACAGGGACGCCGGAGGCCATTGCTTCCAGCAACGTCAATCCCTTGGGTTCTGGGTATGTCGCAGGCATTGAGAACACATTCAGTCGTCGCAGAAATTCAACTTTGCCTTGCCGATCCAGTTCGCCGTGATACTGAAACTCATCCGCCAGACCCCATTTTTTCAGCTTCTGTTCGATCTCTGCCAAATATGGTTTCCCTTCCGGCCCCATCCACCCGGCAGCCTCTAAGCGAGCGTTGCTGACATCGCTGTGTTCCCGAAAAAGCTTGTAAGCTTCCGTCAACAGATGCAATCCTTTTTCTGGTGCAATGCGACCGAAATAGCCAACTGTGAAGGTGTCTGAAAGAGGCTCGTTATTGCGCGGCGTGAAGTCCTCAACTTGGATGCCAAGCGGCACGACGTGAATTTGGGTACGCGGGATGTTGAGGTACTCAGCCATGAAATCTGCGCCGTATTCACTCACGGCGATGAAGGCCTCCACGTACGCTGTGCTGGCCCGAATCAATCGCAAGGCTTCACTGCGATAGGGTTCCTGCAAGCCGTCCAGAAAAAATTCTTCGCCCTGCAAGGTGCATACAATGGGACGATTCAATGTGCGGCGAAGCGGCGCTGCTAGCCCGATCAGCATTGAATTTTGCAGCGCGACAACCTCTGGTGTGTCCTGTTCTCGCAACCAGTCCAATAGCTTATCCACTTCCTTGCGCTGATGCCCCGCTTCGCCTTTGAGCATTGAAATCGTCAGTTCGCCGAGTTGTTTGGGGTCAACCGTGATTGAGCGTTTGGTCGCCAGCTTGATCGCAAAGTTGGAATCCCACAGCTTGTCTATCCACGCGGGAGTTTTGCGGAACAAGGCAGAGTATTGTTCCAGGTAAACGCTGATGCCACCGAAGAAAACTTTGTCGAGGCTGACCCCCGGTATATCTGTGCGCAGCGGGGTGTAAAGCGGCAACAAGATACAATCGTGTCCTTGCCGCATCAACTCGGTTGCGAGCGCATTATCACGCAAACAACTGCCACAATACATTCCCGCAGCTCCGGCTGTGATGTAAAGAAGTTTCATAAAGAGAAGGGGAGAAGGAGAGAAGGAGTGACAGAGAAGGGAGGTTTTCTTTCTCTGTCACTCCTTCTCTCTTTCTTTCTGTCTTTTCAAGCCGCCGCCCGCTGAAACGCTCGCCGCGCGTACAGATGCTCGAACAAATTGCCTTCGTGCGGTTGATCCCAGGAAATGTGCATCGTCGGAATCGCGCCAATATTCAAGCGGTCTACGTGCGGCGATGTCACGATGCGATCAATGAATGCCTGATCGTTGGTGATCGCGGAGACGACTAATGACGGGCCAATGACTTTGAGCAGTTGGTCTTGCGGGACTTCGACAACACTCGCAAAGGGGAAGAGAAATTCACGATTCGCCAGTGGATGCTCGTGGCTTTCGCAATGAACAATCGTCGGCAGCAAATACGTCGCGCCGTTCCATTCGACCAAGCGCGATTCACGATATTTCGCGGTTTCGTCCGTCGCGCCTGCTTCGCGCAAGCCAGAGTCCACAATCGCGGAAATGCGCTTCGCTACCTCGCCACTAGCGAACGGCGAAATTTGCGCGGTCGGGTCTTCTTCGTCGCGCGGCGTAACTTCTGCCAGGCGTGCCGCAATCGCTTCGGCAATCGCTTTGCCGTGCCGCGGCACCCATACGCCGGAAGCGTTGATGCACGAACGACCACCGTTTTCGACAATGGACGCCACCATCACATCCAGATATTTTTCCCAATCGTCAATGCAATCTTCGCCGATGATGACTTTGCTGTAACCAGTACCGTGCAATTCAATACGTGAATCATTGGCGTACTTTCCCACCGCCGACGAATCACCGAAGAACATGCCGCGCCCGCAATTGTTGAGGATCGCGCCCGCTCCACCGTGATCGGTTGGATAAAAACCAAAGGCTTCTTTCGGAATGCCTGCTTTGATCATCGCCTGTGCGACGCGATAGGGCGACCAGGGTTCGCTGCTGCCAGGCTTGAGCACGAGCGCAACCTTCATCGCAATCGCCGGAATCCACAGGCTGTGAACGCCTGGCGAGTTCGACGGCAGAATTACGCCCAAGCTGTTCGTGCGTGCAAAGAAGCTGACCGCGTGGCCTTCGTGCGTACCGAAACCATCATCCAAAATTTTCAAATCCAGCCCGCGCGTCAGCCCCGCAATCATGCTTTCCATTTCGGCCATCGCGCCGTAAATCTTTTTCATATTCCGGCGCACCAGCACATGCGGCATTCCCGTTGTGGCAGAAAGCTGCCGCACATAATCGTCCGGCGTTTGTTCAGCGTCGCCAATGGGCAACGTTTCATTCATATAATATTCTGCTGCCGCCTTGCAGATTGCGAGCAGTTGTTCTGTGGAAAATGCTGTCAATGCCGCACGCATCTTATCTTGGTCAAGCAGGTCGCGCCGGATTAAACCGGCATTCGCTTGACTGAGTTCGACAAATGTTTCGCGCGTGCGGTAATGCGGGACGCGCGCGACATCAATGCTTTTGTAGGAGGTACCTTTACGAAGAATGGGAATGTGAATCATAGCTTTATTTACCTAGATAAAATTGCAGTTACTCAATGCTCCACAACGCGAGCGTCGCGTTATCTTTGATCAAGATTCGTTTGCCGAACAAAATTGGATGCGCGTATGTCGAGCTGTCCGCGACAGAATATTTCGCCAGTTGCTGAAACTTGCCCGCCGCTTTCTTCGCTACGATTAAGTTGGCATCGCTCGTCAAAATGAACAGCGCGTCTTTCGTATTCAGTACGGAAGCTTGCGCGCCTTCGCGGCCTTCGGTCGTCCACAACACTTTGCCCGTCGCGGCTTCCGCGCAGAAGAATTGGCCTTTGCGCTTGGCCGACATGCCGTAAAAATGCTCGCCGTCCAGCACAGGCGAATTCATATACATCGTCAATTCGGAATTGTGCCAGACTTGCTTTGTTGTCCATTGCGCGCCGCTTTTTACAACCTGCACCGCCATCGTGCCTTTGCGCACGCCCGATAAAATCAGCGTGTTTTTGTAGAGCGTCGGCGTCACGATGTTTTCGTTCCATTCATCCGGCCACGCGAGTCGCCAAAGCTGCGTACCGTTTTGCACGTCTACGCCAAGCACCGATTTGTCCGTCATCGTCACGAGTTGGCGCGTGCCTTCTAATGTCACGACTATCGGCGAAGCGTAGCCGGGGCCGTCGCAATTCAGCGTCCATTCTGTGTTGCCTGTCGCCGCATCAAACGCCGTCATCACGCCGCCCTTGATGTCATCGCCGACGTGAACAATGACGTTGCCGTTTTCAATCACGGGCGACATCGCTGTACCGCAAAACATTTTGGAGGTGTCGGGAATGCCGAAATCCTTGCGCCATTTTAGCGCACCCGTATTCGCATCAAAGCACGAGAGCACTGCGTTGACGCCAAGCGTGTAGAGCTTGCCTTGATACAGCACAGGCGTCGAATGCGGCCCGTTGCCCATTTCAGTGGCATACTGATTTTTCTTGAAGGGCACGCCGTAATTTTGGCTCCAGAGAATTTTTCCCGTCTTTAACTCCAGGCACGAAACAACTTCGGTCTCATCTTTGCGGCTGAACACCCAAGCCTTGTTTTTGAAAACAATCGGCGACGAATAGCCGCCGCCAATAGGTGTTTTCCAAATGAGCTTGAGCTTCTCCGGCCACGCGGCAGGTGCCGTAAAATTCGTGACTACGCCATCACGATTGGGTCCGCGCCATTGCGTCCAATCTTGTGCGTGCGGTAATTTGCGCAATTACGAGGAATAGCAGTAAGAACGCCACGCCACTTGCGCCAACCTCTACACCTGCTTTCTTTTGAAATTTGGCGATCATTGCGACGCTTGCGGTTTAGTGAATTGTTGAGGAGTATCGTTTTGCGAAATCTTGTACTGTCGAACAAGTATCTCACCGTCTGGCTTGCCGTCAGCATATCCTAAAAACTGATGGGCAAAACGAATTCCAGTAATAGGTTTATATTGATGGTGATAATCCTCAATGATAGCTCTATCGCCTGGTTGCATATCATAAAACATCTTTGTCAGAAGATGTTTTTGCTTATCAAAACAGGCAGTAAATTGCGCTGGCCCAATGGTGACGTTAATGACATCCATCGCGATCCCTTTGATTTTCAAGTCAGGCAGCGCTTTGAGTTCCATTGTCATTCCTTCAGGCGGCTGTAACACAAACGAGAACCATTCACGAATCGCGGCTTTCTGCGTTAGTGTTCTTGAAATCAAGGGAGAGGCCTTCACGCCCTCTTCATTTTTGATCCAGGCCTCCTGCCCATCAAACACTATCAACGTTTCCCTTTATCTGCATCAAGAGAAAGAAGCTGGGAGCGTATCCACCCTTTTGCATTGATCTTGATGTTAAGACGCATTCTGCTGATACGTCCTTCGCTGAAAATTTTCACTGTTCCTTCATAGGATACTCCGCGAATCTTTTTCAGCTTTTCCCCGCCTTTTGCCTGTCTTGCGGCAGTTAGGATTTTGTTTGCCTGCGTAACTCGCATCATCCGTTATTGTGCTGCGCGCTGTTGGCTGCCCGGCTGTTATCTGGGGAATTCCTCGCACACAGCTCAGACTTGCATTCCACAACGACAACGAAAGCAAAACCAATGTGGGCAGTAGTTGTTTCATTGCTTTAGAAGAAAAACAGCATCAATACACGCCTTCCACCACGCTTGTCTGGAAACGTGAGAACGGTCGGACATTGCGCACGCCATCCCAGGGATACAGATCGCACGGTGGTTCGCGTTCGCATTCGTCGCGTTCGAGGAAGCGCGGCATGAAAAATTCTTTCGTCAGCGTCGTCAAGCGCACGCGTCCGGTTTGGCCGTACTCGACCAGCTTGGTCGGTTCGTCAGGATCAACAACTTCAATCAGCGCGCGTGGGCTGGGCGGGTAATAAATGATCGCGTAGTTGTCTGCCGGATCGAACGGTTTATGTGTCGCCAAGCCCATCAGCGTGTTGCCGTAGGTCGCGGCAAAATACGCGCCTTCCATCAACTCTTCGACGGCGAAGCGATGGAATTGCGGCGTCATTTCCGTGCCCCCACAAAACACACCTGTAATGCCTGCTTTCTTGAGCGAAATCTTTTCGCACAGGGCTTCCAGCAGTTTCGGCGTCGTGAACATGCATTTGACCGAATCGTGCGCGCGCAGGATCGTCAACGCCTGGTCAATGACATGAGATTTATATTTTTCCATCATTTGCATCTCGCCCATTTTGATGAGCTTGATGACCCAGCGCGGGTCGAGATCAACACAGAAGGCAATGCCGCCGCGCACTTGCGCCAGATGCTCGACTGCCAGACGCAACCGACGTGGTCCACTGGGGCCAAGCATCAACCAGTCTGCGCCTGGCGGAAAGAATTCATCTGGCAATGTTTCACTGAACGCCGAGTAGTCAATGCGAAAGTCTTCGGAGGCGATACGGGATTTGGGGACACCTGTGCTGCCGCCGGTTTCAAAGACATATATTGGTTTGTCGCCGAGTCCTATCGGCACCCAACGCCGCACGGGGCCGCCGCGCAAATCCTCATCCTGAAAGAAGCCGAACTTATCTAAATCGGCGTAGGTCTGAATATCTTTGCGCGGATCGAAATCCAACGTCTGCGCGCGTTCCAACCAGTATGGCGTGCCAGTTTCAGGATTGAAATGCCATTCGACGACTTCGCGCACCCAGGCGTCCAGACCAGCGTGGGCGGCTTGATTCTTTGCTTGCATAACTGCGCTCATGGTTTTCCTCGAAAGTTATTTGGGTTACGGGTTTTGTGCTTGTGACGGTGTATAATGTCATTCTCATTTACAAAAGTCCAAAGACCACTACAGAGAGAATGACTATGAAAATGCTTTTGCTGATTCTTTTCGTGCTGCCGTTGGCGGGGCTGTCGCAGGCGCAGGAACCCAAACAAGAACTCCCGCCAATTCGCAACTTCTTTCGCATTGACAAAGACTATTGCAGCGGCGGCCAACCACGCCCAGAGCATCTGGCGCAATTGAAAGCCGAAGGTGTCAAGGTCATTATCAATTTGCGCCCCGCTTCGGAACATCGCGTTGAGTTAGAAGAGACGGCAGCCAGAGAGAACGGGTTACGCTATATCAATATTCCCGTGGTGTTTGGTGATCCGAAAGATGAGCAGGTCGTGGAATTCTTGAAGATTACAGATGATCCGAACAATCGTCCGGCGTTTATTCATTGTGCAGGCGCGATTCGCGTCGGCGCATTCTGGATGATTCGACGTGTGTTGCGCGATGGCTGGACGGTGGAAAAGGCGGAAGCAGAAGCAGAGAAAATCGGTTTGAAAAATGCGCCACACCTGAATGAGTTTGCCCGCAGCTATATCGAACGACACAAGCAGAAGTGAGAAAGAGGAAAGGAGAGAGGGACAATGAGAAAATCGTATTGCCTCTGCTCCTCTGGTCGCGCCGTCTCTTTCTCCTCACGGCAAAACCGTAGAAGCCTCGTTCGCTTGTTCTGGTTGGGGTTGGCTTTCGACTTCTCCTCTTGCCTTCCGGCGACGGGTTTTGATACGCGGCAATTGTTTCTCGCGGGCGGCGATGCGGGCTTGGGCGCGCACAATGTCACGCATAGAGATGATGCCGAGCAAGTGCTGCTGATCTTTCCGGCTGACGACCGGGAGCAACGAAAATTCCTGTTCGCCCAGCTTGAGCATAACCGTATCCAGCGGATGATCGGGATAGGCAGTTACGACATCTTTGATGGCAATCTCGCCCAGCACGGTCGCTTCATTGCCTTCGGCCTGATGATGCCGCAAGTCAGTGCGCGTAATAAATCCTACCATCTTCCGCGCGCCGTCTATCACAGGAAAGCCGTAATGTCCATTCGTCGTCAGGTATTCCACCGCTTCACGGATCGTCAGATTCAGCCGGCAATGTCACTACCTCGCGGGTCATTACGCTAGAGACATTGAGTTTGTGCAGTGAAATTCTTGGTTGCGCCGGAGCTAAACGAATCCCATCTTGTTCCAACAATGCTTCGTAAATCGGTGTCGGATTCAAACGCTGCGCCACCAGATAACTCGTCGCATTCGCGATCATCAATGGCAGAATCAGCGAATAGTTCTGCGTCATCTCAAACACGATTAGCACCGAGGTAATCGGAGCGCGAATCACCCCACAAAAACTCGCTCCCATACCGACTAAAGCAAATGCTCCCGGCGCGGTGGGATGACCGGGAATCGCGGCTTCGACGATGTACCCTAACGCCCCTCCCACCATGGCACCAATAAAAAGCGAAGGCGCAAAGATGCCGCCCGATCCGCCTGAACTATAAGAAATCACCGTCGTGACGATTTTGGCTACAGCTAATGTCATCATTAACAGCAGCGGCAGGCGACCTTGCAGTGCTGCTGTGAGAGAAGTATAGCCACCACCCATCGCTTGTGGAGCAAACAGCCCGACGATGCCTACCGCAAACCCACCAATCGCTGGTTTGAGCCACATCGGCACTTGGCGGAATTGCCGAAAGATCAGGCGCAGTTTCAACAACGTATTCGAGAAGAAGACCGAGACGCCGCCGACTATCGCGCCAAGCAAAAGATAAAAAATCAACTCGGCTGGATGTTGTAGCCCATAAGCTGTTACGCCCGGATATAAATGCCCCGGTTCAAATGCACGCGAAATGGCCGAAGCAATAACAGCGGCGATGACAATGCCACCCAGCATCCGTTGATTGAGGTCACCAATGATTTCTTCAAAGGCAAAGGTAACAGCGGCAATGGGCGTATTAAAGGCAGCCGCAACCCCGGCGGCGGAACCGACGGGCAGGAGTTCCATCAAACGACGCCGGGAAACTCCAAAGAAACGTCCTAGAAAGGAAGCCATTGCCGCACAAATTTGCACGGTCGGGCCTTCGCGTCCGATAGATGCTCCTGTGCCTAAACTGATGGAAGAAATAACAGCTTTGCCTATGGCAGATTTGAATGGCATCCGGCCATAGTTTGTGAAATAGGCGGTTTTGACTTGCGGGATCCCACTACCGCGCGCGTCGGGAACCCAATATTGTAAAAGCAATCCCACCAACAATCCACCGAGCGTCGGAATCATCAATGTCAACACCACTGTTTTCCAATTGAAGCCGCGCTCATGGGCCAGGAAAATGTGACGAATAATATTTCGTTCCATCGCCAGGATCAGCAGGTGAAACGATACTGCAACCAGGCCACAGACAGCTCCTACAATCAGTGTAATTAGGAAGAGTTTTTGATTTTCCGGCAGGCCAAGACGATCAATGAACCGAGTCGCCCGCAATTCGATGCGGTACCACTTGCGCCGGAGTTGCGCGCGTTGCAAGGTTAACCTCACTCAAGTCAAAAGGGGTAAGGGCATAAACGGGGGACTGCCAATCCAAGCAACGTCCATCTTAGCACCCGATGTTAATCATTCAAGGGAAAAGTTGCGGCGCTTCGTTAGAAAAAATATATTTCCTACAATATCGTTAGAAACATTGAAGCTTAGTTACGTCTAGCTTACGATGCAGGCATTCGCAGAAGAATATTTTCCAGCATGTAACTTATGAACAAGCGATTTTTTCTTTGCTTCTTTTTGGTCGTGAGCCTGATTTGGCCTGTGGGCGTGAATGGTTGGGGCGAGCACGGACACGAAATCTCCGGCTTGGCTGCTGCCCTGAAAATGCCCGCTGCCGTGCCCGGCTTTTTTCGCAAAGCCACTAAACGGCTGAGCTACTTGAATCCTGAACCGGATCGCTGGCGTGAGCGTGCGGAGTCTGATCTTGACCCAGCAATCAAATCCTTTTCGCCTGATCATTATTTAGATTTGGAATTCGTACCCGATGGCGCGTTGCTGACGGCACCGGATCGCTATGCCTTTATCGAAGCCTTAGCCAAGGCTGGACGCAGGCCCTCCGAAGCGGGCTTTTTGCCCTATCGCATTCTTGAACTATTCCAAACCTTGCGAATTGAATTCCGGCTGTGGCGCGCAACGACTGATTCGACCAAGCGCAAGATAATCGAACAACGGATTCTTAATGATGCGGGAATTCTTGGTCATTATGTCACTGACGGTGCCAACCCGCATCACACTACAATGCACCATAACGGTTGGGTAGGCGACAATCCCAAAGGCTATAGCACCGACAAAACGATTCACTTTCGCTTTGAATCGGAATTTGTCCGCACGCACGTGCAGGTGAACGATCTGCTCCCGCTGATTGGCACAGCGCGCGTGCTTGCCAAGCCGCGTGAAGAAGTGATTGCCTATTTGCAAACCTCGAAATCGTTCGTGGAGAACCTATATGAATTGGAGAAGAAAGAAGCCTTCGGCGAGCCAACCAAATCTGCCGAGCACAAAAAGTTTGTACAAGAGCGATTAGCGGCGGGCGCGCAAATGCTGCGGGATTTGTGGTGGACGGCGTGGGTAACGAGTGACGTAAAAGAAGCGACCAAACCCGCCACGAATTGAGAAAAACAAAAAGGCTGATTGAGTCCCCAACGATTACACCCGAAAGGATTTGTCTTCAACCCAATCAGCCTTTACTAGCGAGACTGCGCTGATTAATAACTGCGCTATCGAACCCGGCGCTCAACCAGAGCAATCTCGTTCGCTGCTCTGGTTGGCAATCTCGCACCGATATGTGCAGGAACTGTCACGACTTCTTGGAGATTGCGTGGTCGTGAAAATATTCGCCCAAAAATCTTATGCGTATCGCCAAAGTCATTAAATCAAATTCGCACGTGGATTACGCCGCCCGCGTACTAGATTCACTGGAAACGTCCACGCCGCCGACCGCTGCCGATTACTGCTTCGGCCAATTCGTCAAAATCGTGACGGAGCGCGGCGAAGCCGTTGGTGTGATCTACAACTCGCAACTCATCAATCCCGAATATGGCAACTACGGCCCGCGCCTTTCGACCCCGCCAGAGCTGAATTCTGTGTTCAGCCCGGATTATTTGAATGAACAAGGTGTGATGATTGGCCTCTTGTTGTTAGGTTGGAAGCACGAAGCGAGCTATCAGCACGGCATTCCGCGCGAAGTGTTGCCAATCAATGCCAATGTCGAGAAGATGAACGAGGCCGAACTACGCGCCTTTCACCACACGGCTGCAGGCATGATTGAAGTCCATTACTACACGCACATCACAACGCACGCCGGGCTATTTGCGTTTGCCTTGCTGACTGAAATTGCCAACCAGTTGGAGCCACTCACCACCGAAAGTGAACGCGCGCGACTGAATGTGTTGCGCCGTACCTTGGCCTGGCAGCAAACAATGGGAAATTTGCGCTGAGGCAAGAGGCGCTGAGGAAGCTATTTTTCGCCTCCGATTCTAACTCGCAGTCCCGTCGAAAACGTCAGGCGATAGGCCGGGTAGCCAAGCACTTCCTGATAATTTCGATTGAGCAGATTTTCGATTCGCGCAAAGAACGTTGCCCGTGTGTGCAGCCGATACCCACCCGCTAGATCAACCCTTGTGTAAGCTTGATTGTAAACAAGGCGAGAAAAGGTGACAGGATCAACATCGCGGCGGCGGCCCAGCGAAAAAACGTTGAAATTGATGTCAAAGCGTTCCCCAATCCAGGCCGCAGTGAATACACCGGAATGCTTTGGCCTGCGGATAAGCGGCGCGCCGACCTCAGGATTTGGCACGAGCTTGAGCGTGCCAAAATCAATCACATCCGCCGCCCCAACAAGTTTGGAATCTGTGAGCGTGTAATGCCCGCTGATGCTCAACTGCCGTTTGGGGCGTAGTGCTGCGCTCAATTCCAAACCTCGTGCCTGCGCACGATCATTATTCACAAAACTGGTGAGCACCCCGTTAGCCATTTTTATTGGCCCGCCAAAGGTCGCCGGATCGCCCACATACGCAATCTGATCGCGGAACTGATTGTCAAAATAAGTCGCTTCAATGCGCACGCGATCCCGCACAAACAATTGCTCAATTCCCCAATCAAAACTACGCGCGCGTTCCGGTTTCAAGCCCGGATTGCCGAGGAAAAATGAATTGGGGCTGAAGGCTTCGACGAGCGTTGCGGCCTTAATGCCTGCGCCGTAAGACCCACGTAATTTGGTTGCGCCAATCGTGTCGTTGCCTTTGTTGATAACCAATAATCCGGCCAACTTGGGCGCGACTTTCGTACCATAGCCAACGCTACCCGTGAACGGCGCAGAGCCAAGTGACTTCAGCACATTCGCAAAATTGGCGGGCAACTCGGCGCGATTGTTTTCGACGCGCAAGCCCACTGTCAGCACAAATCGTGAGGCGTAGAAGAACTGATCCTGTACGAAGACACCCAGATTATTGCGGCTCGGCGTAACCCGATTCCGGCCCGTAAAGCCGCTGTCAAAAACGGCCTTTTCTTTTTCATATTCAAGGCCAGCAGAAAGCAAATTGTTATGCGGCAACACCACATCGCTTTGATACCGCAGCCCGCGCCGCTTTTGGTGATTATTGAAAAACGAAACGAAGTCATTGAAGGCAAAATTCGTATCGGGCGGTGTAGTGGGTTTGGTCAAATCCTGAGCCGCCAGATCAAGGCCGAGTTGAGTGTTTTCAGCATAAACGAAACTAAAACTCTGATGCCAATTGCGGGTTGTTTGATCCGTGAAGCGTAGGCCCGTTGCGATCCTCCGTCGGCGGGCGCGTTCATCCGGGTCTGGGAAATAGCGCGCTGTTGCTCCGGGGACACCCAAGCCGGAATTCTCGCTTCGGGCCAGCAATCGCAAGCTCGCCCGCTCCTTAAAACGGTAGCCCAAATTGGCCGAGGCGACGCGATTTTGGTAATCGTCATTGCGATCCCGACCATTCGTGCGCAAGTGGGAAAAGCCTAGCAAATAATCAAACCCGCCGTTCGCGCCGGTCATTTTGGCAGCTTGCCGATTGAAGGCAAAGCTGCCGCCTTCGGCTGAAAGTTCCAGTTCTGGCGTCGAACTCGTGCCGCGCCGCGTGATGAATTGCAACACGCCACTCATTGCATCCGAGCCGTACAAGGCGCTGCTTGCCCCTCGCACTAATTCGATTTGTTTGGCGCTATCAGTCGTCAAATCCGACAGATCGAACGCGCCTCCCGCATCATTAATCGGGATGCCGTCCACGAAAACCTTCGTGTAATCTGATTCGCCGCCGCGCACGAAGAGTGAAGTTACGCCGCCGCGCCGTGCTGTTTGCAACACCGCGACTCCTGGTGAGCCGCGCAACGCATCCAGCACGCTGACATGTTGCGACCGCGCCAAATCATCTGCCGTGATGATGTACGCGCTGGCCGGAGTCATGGCTAGATTGTTTTCCGTGCGCGTGGCTGAAACGATAATCGAATCCTGAAGCGCCGCGATTTTCATTTTGATCGTCAAGCGAATGATCGCACCAGGGGTGCTTTTGAAGGTAGTCGGTAGCGTTACCTCAACCATTCCGGTGACTGCGGGAATAAATTGGTATTCGCCGCCGGGCAATGTCGGCACGAAAAACTCACCACTTTCATCGGCAAGGAGTTCGCGTACGATCACGCCGTTTTGATTGCGAATCCTGATGCGCGCACCTGGAATCGGCTGGTCAGCAGCGTCAACAATTCGGCTTGGCCCAGGCGGCAACTGGCTGCTGCCGGTTGCCGGAGATTTTTCTTGCGCGAAAATGGTGTAGGAAAAAACTAAACTAATGACAAAGAAAAGGGTTGTAGGGAGAAGTTTCATTGGGTTTTTCCGATCATGGTAATCAATGGTTTGTTGCTTTGAGGATGTTTGTGAACGGCTAACTCGGCATCAAAGACGGCGCGCAAATTCCCGCTTGTCAGCACAGCTTCGGCTGTGCCACTGGTGAGAATTTTTCCTTGCTTGAGTAAGACCACACGGTCGGCATATTCGGCAGCGAGATTGATTTCGTGCGTAACAATGAGCACGCCAAGGCGATGTTCTCGCGTCAATCGCTTTACTAATTCGAGCAGGGTAATTTGGTGTGCTACGTCCAGATTGGCGGTAGGTTCATCAAGCAAGAGTAATTGGGGTTGTTGCGCCAACGCACGAGCCAGCACGACACGTTGTTTTTCACCGCTGGAGAGTTGGTTGAAGAGGCGCGTGATAAATCGTGTTGCATCTGTTGCCGCCAATGCTTGCAGTGCAATCTCGATATCTGCGAGTGAATCAAAACCAACGCTTGGGGTATGCACAAACCGTCCAGCCAGCACATATTCCAGCACCGTTAACGGAAACTGTAGATCGCTGGCTTGGGCTACTAGCGCGACGTGTTTGGCAACTTCGCGGCGCACAAAGTCGGAGATGTTTTTGTCTTGCAACCGCACGATGCCGGTTTGCGGTTTAAGCTTCCCGGCGGCAACGTTCAGCAAGGTAGATTTGCCGGCCCCGTTTGGGCCTAGCAGCGCGACGATTTCACCCGAGCAAACGTCAAGATTGATCTGAGCAAGAACTTCGTGATCGTACTGAAAACTAACGTTTTCCAATTGCAGCAACTGTGCGTCAGGCAAAATCGGAAATGCGGATGCGGGTCTTATGTCTACTATTTCCCCGTGTCCCCGTGTTCTCGTAGCTCCGCGTCTCAACCTCGCTCGCCCTACTAACAAATACACCATCACGGGCGCGCCAAGTAAGGCTGTAATAGCTCCGGTTGGCAGTTCGCGCGGCGCGATCACAGTGCGGGCAGCCGTGTCGGCGATCAATACCAATAATGCTCCAGCCAACGCCGAGGCCGGAAGGACAAGGCGATTATCCGTGCCTGCGGCAAGTCGGATGAGATGTGGCACGACCAAGCCGACGTAGCCGATGGCGCCACCGGTCGAAACCGCCGCTGCCGTCAGCAATGAAGCAGTGACAAAAACGATCCAGCGCACTCGGTTCGTCTCCACGCCCAGTGAGAAAGCATCTCGTTCACCCACAATCATCAAGTTCAATGCCCGCGCGTTCGCAAATAAAACTATTCCTCCGACAAGTACGGCAACGGCAAGAAACCAAATAAGCTCGCTACTGCCACTCGATAGATCGCCAAGCAACCAAAAAGTAATGTTGCGCAGCCTGATATCGTCAGCCAATGTCGTCAATAACACCATGAAAGAGGCCAACAGCGTCGAAATTACCACTCCTGCCAAAATCAAGCGCGCCGGATCGTCATCGCGCCGCCCTAGCAGATAAACCACGAAAGTGGCAATAGAAGCTCCGGCGAAACTAAGCAACGGACGCGCGAAGACGAACTGGGAAGCAAACATGATCCCCACTATCGCGCCTAAAGCGGCTCCGCTGGACACTCCCAACACGTAAGGATCAGCTAACGGGTTGCGCAGCAACGCCTGAAATGCCGCGCCAGCCAACGCCAACGCCGCTCCAGAACCCAAGGCCAGCGCGATCCGTGGCATCCGTAGATTGAAGATGATGATTTCTTGTTCACGCGAGAGGGACTGGGCCCAGAGTTGCGCCAGCGAAATAGATTCGCTGCCGAGGCAAAGCGCAATGACAGATGCCAGGATTAGCGCAAAGCACAATATTGTAAAAACAAGGCGAACGCGGCGCTTGGTCAAATATGCCGCCTGGAGATTCCTGAATTGAGTTGGGACGACCTTACTTGCCATGAATCGCCTTTCGCAAGGCTGCGAGTCCATCCACAATGCGCGGCCCTGGGCGATCAATCAGATCGGGATTGACGCCTACGATACGATTATTTTTGACGGCTGGCGTAACGGCGAAATCGCGTTTAATCGCTTCAATACTGACGAGTTCGGAGCCGTGGCTGGTAGGGACGATAATAATTTCCGGTGCGCGTGCGATAGCCGTCTCACGGGAAAATTGCGGATAATCGGTAGTTTCTGTGCCGGAAATAGATTGCCCTCCCGCGATGTTGATTAAGTCATTGATGAACGTGTTTTTGCCCGCCGTGATCAGCGGTGAAAGTTGCAGCACATACAAAACCCTGGGCGGCGATTGGCTTATTGCTCGTTGTGGCGAGTCTTTTATTTTGGCCTGCATCGCCAGTATGATCTCTTCCGCCCGCAGACTTGTGCCTGTAATTTCTCCCAACTTGCGAATGGAAGTCAGTACTTCGGCAACCGTCTTGGGGTTAGTAATAAAGATGGGAATGTTGAGTTGATCTAGTTGCCGTGTAATTTTTTCCAGTTGGCTGGCGGTAGAAAGCAAAACCAAGTCCGGCTTGAGCGCGATGAGGCGTTCAAGATTTGGCTTGAGCGTGTCGCCAACTTTTTCTTTGGCCTTCGCTTCTGCCGGAAAGTCACAATACGTCGTCACCCCAACCACCCGCTCCCCCAATCCCAGGGCAAACAACGTTTCTGTAATATTCGGGGCTAACGAGATGATGCGCTGTGGATTTAGCGTGAGCGCTACCTGACGGCCAATTTCATCGGTAAAGAGTTGGGTAGGAGGAGAAGTAACAGAATGAGTGTGCTTTCGACAGGAAGTGCCTAAGCACAAGACAGCCAAGAGCCAGAAGAGAAGAACTTTAAGTTGAATGCCGGGGCAGGCCATAAAAAAAGAAAAGCCTCAGACGGGCAAAATCGCGCGCGTCTAAGGCTTACAAGAAAGAAAGGAGAATAACCGAATTAGAGAGAGAGTTTTGCGAACAAATCCGTCCCTCTAATTTATGCCGCGCTCTTTCAGCCGAAGAGCAATCGAAAGCAACAACTTCCAGGCAGGTTTCCTGACTTCGCTCAATGCAGCGCAGAAGACATTAGCCTTCTCACGTGAGAACACGCAATGGCAAATGCTTTATCAGCAGCGACATAAAAATCGAGCATCACAGTGGCGGTGACCGTGCGGGGATTCCACCCGCTTCCCTATTATCTTGAACCGAGATTCAAGCACCTAAAAGAAATGCAAAGAACTTGCAAAGAGGTTGGCAACTTAGCACGCTCATCTAGGGCTGTCAATTTAAGAGTCCAAGATTTTTGGAGTCAAATTTAGGCAGGTAGTGGGCAAGGCAACGACTTCATTAGTGCTTATTGCCTTAAAAAGACACACTGTTGAGTACAGAATGTCGTCAAATCAGGCATAGAGATCAATGGCAATTGAAGCGAAGAAAAAAAGATTCATGAAAAAAGATTGATAAATCGCTGATTAAAAATAGGATAGAGCAACTATTGCAGGATATTGTGTAATGGGCCTGTAGCTTGGCATCGGTATTGCATTAAACATAATCGAAATCAACGTTCAAATAACGCTCGACTACGGGATGTGTTGGGGGATACCTTGGGGAATTCGTTGGGGAGCGAGTTCCTGTTCCGTAAAAGAGCTATTGAAGTGGCTGCTGAGAATTATGTGACTTCGGGGGATGTTGCATAATCTTCAGCAGCTATTTCTTTTTTTGCTATAGTCACAACCCTCATCATTTATTTCCAACCAAGTCACAATTTCTTTCGTCTTAGCTTACGTTTCCGCCGTTTGGAGGAATAGCTTCATAAATTTTCGAGGGAATGTATGCTGAAACCAAGAATAAAACTAACGCAACTTTACTCCCTATTGCTGGCATGCCTTTTGGCCTTTAGTCCTGCTGGCAGTGTACTCGCGCAAAAGAATAAATCCTCCCAAAGTGTAAAACTTACCGAGCAGCAAAAGGTGCTTCACCTGCTTGACCGTCTCACTTTCGGCCCGCGCCCAGGCGAGATTGAGCAGGTAATGAAAATGGGATGGGAGAAATACCTTGATCAACAGTTGTCCCCAGAGAAGATAGCTGATGAGGTCGTTGCGCAGAAATTGCAGCCTTTGGCAACGATCACCATGAGCAGCGAGGAGATTGCACGAGTCTACGAACCACCACCCCAGGTCTTACAGCAACTACGCGACAAGTTCGAGAAGCAAAATAACTCCGCTGCCGCAAGTGGCGAGGAAATGAAGGCTGATGAGAAACAGACATTGCCAGGCGGAGACAATTTAACTGACCCAGCAAAACGCCGGGAGTACATCAAAGCCTTAGCCGACATGGGCTACAAGCCACGACAAACTCCGGTAATTGAGTTACAGCAAGCCAAGATTTTGCGGGCTGTTTACAGTGAGCGCCAATTGCAAGAAGTGCTGACAGATTTTTGGTTCAATCACTTCAATGTGTTTGCGCAGAAAGGTGCAGATCGGATCTTGCTTACGTCGTATGAGCGTGATGCAATTCGCCCCAATGTCTTTGGCAAGTTTGAAGACCTATTGTTGGCAACGGCCAAGAGTCCAGCGATGTTGTTTTATCTGGATAACTGGCTCAGCACTTCGGCCAACGCTAAAATGCCAGACCTCAATCAATTGCGCCGAATGCGGCAAAACAGAAACCCCAACGCACCTTTGGGGCAAGGACGGTTTGGTGGTTTGGGAACGGGCAATATCAAACGCGAAATGCGCCGCACGGAAAATCAGCAACAACGCGAAATGAAGGCAGAACAGCGCCAGTCAGAGAAAATGGCCCAGCCGCAACAAAAACCACAAGGGAAGCGCAGCCGGGGCCTTAACGAAAACTATGCCCGCGAGATTATGGAGTTGCATACGCTTGGTGTGGAAGGCGGCTACACACAAAAAGATGTGCAGGAAGTTGCGCGTTGCTTCACCGGCTGGACCTTGCGGCAGCCGCGCAATGGCGGAGGCTTTTACTTCGCTCCCTTTATGCACGACGATGGCGAAAAAACAGTTTTAGGACAGAAGATTCCGGCAGGCGGTGGTCAGAAAGATGCTGAGATAGTCATCAAAATGCTGGCCAAGCATCCTTCAACTGCAAGGTTTCTCTCGACGAAGCTGGCTCGGAAATTTGTCTCGGACAATCCGCCACAATCGTTGATTGATCGGCTCTCACAGACATACTTGAAGAGCGATGGCGATTTGCGCGCAGTTTATCAATCGCTGTTCACGTCGCCGGAATTCTGGTCAGCCGAAAGCTATCGCGCCAAGATCAAGACGCCATTTGAAATGACGGTCAGTGCTGCGCGCGCATTAGGCGCAGACACCAATGGCGCGCCTATATTTCATCGCTGGATTCAGCAAATGGGCGAAGGGCTTTTCTTAGCGCAACCACCTACCGGTTATAAGGACGAAGCAGAAGTTTGGGTCAATACCGGCGCGTTACTTGAACGGATGAACTTTGCGTTGGCGCTCAGCAGCAATCGGATTTTTGGCACGCGCATCAACTTTGCGCCTGAGTTGAAAGCTGCGAAGCCAAATGAAGTAGCCGCTTATTTCGTCAAAAACATCTTGCACGGCAATATTTCAGCCAGCACGCGCGCGACATTAGACAAAATGCTGAGTGATCCACAGATCGCTGGCAATAACGGCACCGATGTTGCCAAGATTGCGGGCTTGATTCTAGGCTCGCCAGAGTTTCAGAGACAGTAAAAGCTGGGGGAAATTATGAACCGAAGATTTTTTCTCAAAAACAGTGGAGTCGCATTCGCCGGATTAGGCTTTGCCATGAACTCTCCATCATTTCTAGCTCGTACACTGGCACAGACCCAAACAACTGGGCGACGTAAAACCCTGATTGTTATTTTCCAGCGCGGCGCGATGGACAGCCTCAACGCGGTTATTCCTTACGGCGAGTCCGCCTATTACGACCTACGGCCAAGTCTGGCAGTCCCGCGTCCGAAGAATGATAGGCAACCAAACAACCCGTCCGCGATTGACCTCGACGGATTCTTTGCCTTGAGTCCGGCGCTTTCAGCCTTCAAGCCGATTTATGATGCAGGGCAATTAGCCATTGTGCATGCGGTTGGTTCGCCGGACACGACACGCTCGCATTTCGACGCACAGGATTATATGGAAGCTGGTACGCCTGGCATCAAAAGCACGTCCGATGGGTGGCTGAATCGCTATTTGCAATCCAGGCCAGACAAAACCGCTTCGCCGTTTCGTGCCGTAGCGATGGGGCCAAATTTACCGCGTACCTTACAAGGCAAAGCGCCAAGCATTGCGATGAACAACATTAATGACTTCGGTATTCGCGGTGGCGGAGGCCAGTCAGCCGCCGCGTTGCAAGGCGGCTTTGAGGCGATGTATGAACAAAGCGTCAATGAGGCTTTACGCGGCACTGGGCACGAGACTTTTGAAGCGGTAAAGATGCTCAAACGCATCAATCCCACCCAATACAAACCTGCGGCGGAAGCGAATTATCCGCGCGGACGCTTTGGCGAGAGTCTCAAACAGATCGCACAACTCATCAAATCAGACATCGGCCTCGAAGTCGCTTTTACCGACATCGGCGGCTGGGATACGCATGCAAACGAAGGCGCAGGCCAAGGTCAACTCGCCAATCGCTTGACCGAGTTCTCGAACAGCATTGCCGCACTCTATAGTGATTTGAAAGATCGTGCTGGCGATGTCGTGATTTTGACGATGACTGAGTTTGGACGCACTGCAAAAGAGAACGGTAATCGCGGCACTGATCATGGACACGCGAGTTGTATGTTCGTGTTGGGCGGCAATGTTAACGGCGGCAAAGTGCTGGGCAAATGGCCGGGGCTGCAAAGCAATCAGCTTTACGAAGGCCGCGATCTTGCTTTGACTACAGACTTCCGTGATGTCTTCAGTGAAATTGCGATGCGGCATTTGGGCGCAACTAATCTGAATACTGTGTTCCCAGGCTATCAACTGAAGAGTTCCAATTTCCGAGGGATAATTCGCAGTTAATTTCGGGGGAGATTAACTGCGAATTATTATGTGGGAGCAGCGTCAAAATATTTGATGTGGCTCCCGTTTTTTTACGCCAATTTTCAGTTCTGGCAGATATGCAGTTGTCCATTTGCCAACATCCTCATACACTTCATCTGCGATCACGAGATTTCTCAAACTGAGTATGAGCAACCGACTCCAACAAGCAATCAGTCCTATTGATGGCATGGTTTATGCCGAGCGTAACCTTGCCACAAACGAGCAAATCGAAGCGACACTAGCTCAAGCCGTTGCTGCGCAACAAAGCTGGAAGCACGTTCCCATCGCGGAACGCATTGCTGTTTGCCGACAAATGCTGGCCTGGCTGGTCGAGCGCGCCGACGAAATTGGCACCGAATTAACCTGGCAAATTGGCAGGCCGATTATCTATAGCCCGTTTGAAATTCGGCGCGGTTTTGCCGAGCGCGTCAATTACATGTGCGATATTGCCGAGCAGCAATTAAGCGACATCAAAATTGACCCGAAAGAAAACTTTCAGCGCTTTATTCGCCGCGAACCGCTGGGCGTCATCTTGGTCTTGGCACCGTGGAATTATCCCTGGCTCGCATCGGTGAATGCGATTGTGCCTGCGCTTTTGGCGGGGAATAGCGTAATTCTGAAGATTGCGCCGCAAACGCCTCTTGTGGCTGAACGCTATGCCGAAGCTTTTGCGGCGGCAGGCTTGCCCCCAGGCGTATTTCAGTTTTTACACATAGATCACCAGCAAGTCGCGGAAGTGATTCAGGATTCGCGCATCAGCTTTGTGGCATTCACCGGGTCTGTTGCCGGAGGCCACGCCGTACAGCGCGCCGCGAGCGAACGCTTCATTGCAACCGGACTGGAACTCGGCGGCAAAGACCCCGCGTACGTGCGGCCTGACGCGCAATTAGAAGCGACGATTGAAAATTTAGTGGATGGCGTGATGTTCAATTCGGGGCAGTCGTGTTGCGCGATTGAACGAATCTATGTACACAGGCAAGTGTACGAGAAATTTGTCGCAGGCTTTGTTGACTTAACCTCGCAATATAAACTTGGTAACCCGCTTGATCTGCAAACTACCTTGGGGCCAATGGTACAGACGGATGCCGCCGACAAAGTGCGCGCCCACATTCAGGATGCCTTGCAACGAGGCGCAAAGGCGCTGATCGCGCCGACCCTCTTTCCCAAAAACCAAAAAGGCACGCCCTACCTTGCCCCACAAGTCCTCGTCAATGTAGATCACAATATGCTCGTCATGTCCGAAGAAACTTTCGGCCCCGTCGTCGGGATTATGGCTGTCAAGAATGATGAAGAGGCGATTCAGTTAATGAATGAGAGTCGCTATGGCTTGACGGCTTCCATTTGGACGACTGATGTAAAGGCGGCGCTGAGCATTGGCGACCAAATCGAAACCGGAACATGGCTGATGAATCGTTGTGATTATCTTGATCCGGCGTTGGCGTGGGCGGGCGTGAAAGATTCCGGGCGTGGCTGCACTTTATCGAAGCTTGGTTTTGCCGCCTTCACGCGTCCAAAGTCGTTTCATTTGCGCTTGACGCTATAACAGCGGCAACTGCTCACCGCTTGGCTATGGTCTGTCCCAGGTGCCAGACGGCGTACGCAAATATTCCTCCCACCAATGTGCTGTTGATTTGCTCGATCCATTGCAGCGCGAGTGAAGGCGGGCGCAGCCGCAGCCAGCCGGATTGCGCCGTGACCACTACCAAATAGACTAGAAACAGCAACGCCACTAAGGGCAAGCCTCGCTGCCAAGCTTGCCAGGCCAGGAGCAGCGCCATGGCGGTTTGGGCTAACAGCGTCAAGCCCAGCAAAATATAAAACCAGCGCTGACCGCCTTTACTAAGTGCGTTAATCGCAGCCGCTCCGCAACCGATGACAATGACGATAACAGGGACAACCCACACGGGCGTGCTGCTGGAACTGCGATGAAATGTATTCCAAAGCGCCCAAGCCATCAGCACAAACCCCGGCGTTGAGAGAATGAGCAAGCTGTGGTTCAACACTGGAATATTTAATTCCGTCGTGGCCCAAATAAGCTTCCAAAGGGCATGGAGGAATCCTGCTAATGTAATCAGCAGAAAGCCGAGTGAGGCAAGCGGTCCACAATTACGATCCAAGCGCGCGATCAAGCGGGCAAGAAAAAATAATCCCCATCCTAAGAGGAGTACTGGAAGGAACGCTTCTAACGCGAGGGGAACGCTGGGCATTTCCATAAGGAACGATGCTTGATTGAAAAACGCAATAGATGAGGCCAATCTCTGCACTGGGCTTAGACGCCTATTTTAGCAGGGAGATCAGTTCCCTGGTGGCCACCTTCCTTCCGGTAATACACCTACCTATCTAACGTGTCAACGAAGTTTCAGGTAACGTGGCAGATACTTTTTTCAAGTGTATTTGCCGAGCCAGTAAACGCATAGCTTCAATTATTATTTTCGTATCAAGACTACTTCATTTTGGCAAATCTCCTGATTGGCGCGCGCAAAGCAACATTTTGTGGTTAACAGTCTTCCCTTATTCAAAAATCTGAATGATGTTCAAAAATGTGGAATTATTATTGCTGCAAGTAGGAACAGATATAAATTAACTTAATGAAAATAAACCTGATCCAGCTTGAAGTGGCGATGGTATGGCTATTGCGTACTTCAGCCATTTTTGGCGAAAAGAATACAGGAATCTGAAATACAACTGGAAATCTTAACTCCCTGGGTTCCAATAAAATTGAATTTGAAGGCCACCTCAATTCGCAACTTTTTGACCCCCATATTATTTTGTTGAAGGAGAAGTGACATGAAAAGTTTCATTACAGGTATGGTTATTTGGGTATTGCTTATCGCAACCACCTTTGCACAAACAAGTACGGGACGGTTAGTGGGAACCGTTATTAGCCCTGATGGAGGCGTGATCTCAGGGGCCGCAATTGTTATCAAAGATGCCCAGACTAATAAGGAAAGAACGGTAATGTCTTCTGGTGAAGGAACTTTTATGGTTCCTGCTTTAGATGTCGGTGTTTATACGGTTAGTATTACCGCGCAAGGTTTCAAGAGTTACACAGCCACCGAAGTCAAAATTGACATAGGACGTGAATACTCGCTCAATGCAACGCTAGAAGTTGGTAGAGTTGAAGAAGCTGTCACTGTCACGGCAGGTGCGGACGTCGTTAACTCAACTAATGCCGAGTTAAGCAATACTGTTAGCCCGCGTCAAGTTTTGGAGTTGCCATTGAACGGTCGTAATCCGCTTGCTCTCGTTAGCTTACAGGCTGGCGCGGCCCCTAATCGGGGCAATGGCAGTGAAATTATTAATGGTGGACGCACGTCTTCCACGAACTTTACACGAGATGGCATTAATGTGCAGGATATTTTCATCCGTAATGGTTTTGTACCCGACACACCGACAGTAGACAATACCGGAGAATTTACGGTTACAACGCTCAATGCAAGCGCAGAGCAGGGATATGGCTCATCACAAATTCAACTTGTCACCCCACGAGGAGGACAAGATTTTCACGGCGCATTGTGGCTTTACAATCGCAACTCGAAATTAGCTGCAAATAGATTCTTTAATAATGCTGCCGGGCGGTTTGTCGCGACAGATGCAGCAGTTATACAGGGACGTGCAAGAGTTGGAGATGAAAGACTGGCACGCCCTTTCCTGAACCGCAATCAGTTCGGCGGCAAAGTAGGTGGCCCCTTGGCCTTGCCCCGGTTTGGCGAAGGCGGTCCGGCAACGTTGAAAGACAAGGCCTTCTTCTTTTTCTCTTATGAGAAATACTTGCTACGTCAGCAAACTGCTAAGACCACCACAATTTTGCGCCCTGATGCGCGCAATGGTATCTTTTCTTATCGTCCAACAGCAACTCCTGTTGCCGGTCAGTGCCTCACCTTTACCAATGGAGTTTGTACTGTAAATATTTTGAGCGGGACTGGATTAACAGGTGCTATTCCAGGTGCTTCGCTGGGTGCGTTGCCGCTTGATCCGACTATTCAGAACCGTTTCCTGAGTCAGATTCCTACAGTTGGCAATCGCGCTGACATTGGGGACGGTTTAAATACCATTGGTTTGGGATTCAATCAGTCTGACCCGGAAAACCGTGATGAGTACACTGGACGCGTGGATGTTCAGGTTAGCCAACGACACTCAATCAATGGTGTCTATAGGTATAACAAAACGATTGATGCGCGCACCGACATTGATACCACTTATAACCCGGTTGCCCAGGCTAGGACGGATGCACCAGTGAAATTCATGTCACTCGGATGGGATAGTACCGGACGCTTCACCAATCAGGCGCGTGGTGGATTCCAATTAGTAAATGTCGCCTTTCTCAATAGTGTGCTGCCCTCTCAGCCTTTCCTGGCGGGGTTAGTGTTGGTTACCAACCCTGAAGTGAACTTCCGCGACCAGGGACGCAACACGCGCACCATCACTTTTTCAGATGTGGCGACCGTGGTAGCTGGCTCGCACGCCATTCGCTTTGGTGGTGACCTCCAAATGTTCAAGGTTCGCTCATTCAATCAGGCTGGGGTAGGCACTCCGACTTACAACATTAGCAACGTCAACAATCCGAATACGCCTCGCTTGCCCGCCAGCCTATTCCCGGGCGGTATCAGCTTGGCGGACAGAAATAATGCGGACGCGTTGCGGTATTTGCTAGGCGGCGTGATTGGCAGCGGAAATATTGCCGCCAATGTCACTAGCCGAACCTCTGGTTTCGTCCCAGGTGCAGCATTAGATCGTAACTTGAAGTATGAAACATTTTCTTTCTTTGGGGGCGATCAATGGCGTGTTGCGCCACAACTGACGCTGAATTTCGGGTTACGTTACGAATATTACAAGCCACTGCGCACCACGGACGGTTTGTATTTGGAACCAGTCTTAGGTGCTGATGCCGTTGGTAGCGTATTAAGCCCAACTGGCACATATGATTTTGTCGGGAGAAATTCCGGTACGCCCGGAGAGTTTGTCAAACCCGATAAAGATAACTTCGGCCCGAATTTCAGTTTTGCTTGGTCTCCAAACTTTAAGAATAAATTACTTGGTGCAGCCTTTGGCGACGGGCGCACGGTCATTCGTGGCGGCTTCCGTATGAGCTATGTCAACGACGAATATATTCGTTCGATTGACAATGCTGTAGGACAGAACGCTGGACTCACCGCCACAGCTAGTGCGTTGCAAGGTGGCAGTCCTCTTCTGAATGCGCGACCCAGTAATGTGCTGCAACTGGCACCCACTACCACTCCGGCCTATATCACTCCGCCACGCACGTATGCCAATAACAACACTGCGGCCTTCAGTAATTTCGGCACGATCTTTGCCGTAGACCCCAATTTACCGGTGCAACGTGTTTATGAATATAACTTTGGTATTCAGCGGGAAATTGGCTTCCAGACCGCCATCGAAGTCCGTTATGTGGGTTCGCAGAGTAATCAGTTAGCCCGCACGATTGATTTCAATCAGATTGATATTCGTAATAACGGATTTGGGGCAGATTTCCTGCGCGCAATTCAGAATGAGCGAGCCACCAGACCCGCAGGCGGCGCGCCTGGTTCAGGAAGTATTACAGGGAGTGTTAACAACGGGCCTATTTGCGCTCAATGCCAGGCACTGACGGTTATTCCCAGACTTTCTGCTGCTGGTCAAGCGACGGTGCAGCAGCAAATTACGCTGGGAACTCCGGCAGACACAGCGCTGACACTCGTTCAGGGAGGCCAAACCGGCTTTGTCCTCGGCCAACCAGGTGGAGTTCAATTCCTGCCAAATCCCAACACAGGTGTGGGAAACTTAGTGGTTAGCTCAGGACGCCTGCGTTATAACTCACTGCAAGCGGAACTGCGCCGCCGCTTTTCAGCAGGTCTGTATTTCCAGGCTAACTACACCTTCCAGAAAATTTTGACTGATGTGGCAGATGATGGCATCAGCCAAGCCCGCGTTGCGCCATTTTTGGATAATCAGAACCGCCGCCTGGATTACGCCCGTGCGTCGTATGACACCACACATATTTTCAACTTTAATGGAATTTATGAACTGCCCTTCGGTCAAGGAAAGCGGTTTATGAATCAGGGTGGATTGATCAATCAGATTTTCGGTGGTTGGCAAATCAATTCAATTGTTCAAATTGCATCGGGTGCGCCGCTCTCATTTATTGACGCACGCGGTACGCTCAATCGGGCGGGACGATCAGGCAATCAAACGGCGAATTCCTCATTGACGAAAGATCAACTCAAGGAATTGGTCGGCACGCGCAGAACGTCAAATGGTGGTCTCTTCTATATTGATCCGGCGATCATCGCCAGCACAGGCCGAGCAGCCAATGGTTTTGGTTCAGCGCTTTTTCCCGGGCAAGTATTCTTTAACGTTGATCCGTTACAGACGGGAACGCTGGAAAGATTATTCATCAATGGGCCTATCTTCTGGAATTGGGATGCTTCCGCAATCAAGAACTTTAGGATTTCGGAATCAACTCGCTTTCAACTTCGATTTGAGGCATTCAACACTACGAATTCGACCCGCTTTAATGCGCCAACGCTTGACATCAATAATGTGAACTTTGGCAAACTCACAGGCACTGCTGCCCCACGTATTGTTCAGGTCGTTGGGCGGCTAGAATTCTAGTTTCGCTTTGGAGAAGCTACATAACAATGGGCGTTACTCTCACGAAAAGAAGTAACGCCCATTTGTTTGAATAAAAATGCGCTTGCCTTAGAAATCAAACGCTTCCTTCAGCTTGCTCTTCCTTCGTCTCCACTCCTCCCGCATCTCCGCTTTGATTGCGCCCCATGTGGTTGGATGTTCCGGTTCTCCTTCAAAATAAAATGGACATGGCGCAGGAGCGACCTCGCGTTGCACTTCGCGTAAATCCTGCGGGTCAACGGGGAAGGTCACACAGGGGGGGACGGCGTGTTTCGTGGTGTAAATCATGCAGGCGGTCGTTTTGCCATCTTCGTAAAAGAAGGGGCATTTGAAGACGATCTTGCAACACAGGCCGCAGCGATTGCAGCCGCCGCGTTGATACGGTTTCCACCGATATAAAATCTTGTCGGGCAAAAACGTTGCCATCAACCAACGCCGCGTCGCACCGTACGAATGCGTTGTATAAAGAAACCCTGATAGTTTGCGCATCAAGGCGTATGTCTTCATCGCATAAACCCATCCATCGGAAGGAATCGGCGGAAGATTGATGTCTGTCACAGGTTTGGGATTGAGCTGATTTTCAGTCGAAGCGGTATGAATGGAGTCGGCTTTTCTCAGCGGCTCGATTTGCACAAACTTCATCGGTGGAGTCGGATTTTGCATCAGATTTCCTGGGGTTTAAGTTTCTATTTTTAGATAGCTTGGAAAAACGACGCTGATGTTAACACTGACTCGCTATCCTGCCAAATCACGAGCCGTGACGGTTCATTGCAGAATGGCAAACTGTGAACGCTGCTCCAGCGGCTCGTGAAACCCTATCGCGTCATCCAATTCTGCCGCCACATCTCCAATGGAAGATGACAGCGACTTGAAATCAAATTTTTGTGGGTCGAGTAAGTGCGTCGTCGTCACGTTGCCCAGCGCGGTCAACATGGATTTGCGCACGTGGGGGAAATCAGTTTGTTCAATCAGGTCAAGAAACTTTTTGACTTTTTTGCGCTTGAGATTTTCCTGTGAGCCACAGAGATTACAAGGGATAATCGGATAGTTCTGATCCGCTGCATATTCTGCGATTTCCTTTTCCCAGCAATAAATCATCGGGCGAATGATCGTGTTGCGCCCGTCATCGGAGCGCAGCACGGGCGGCATGGCTTTTAATTGCCCCACATAAAACACATTCATCATGAACGTGTTGATGCAATCATCGGCGTGGTGTCCCAGCGCAATTTTGGTGCAGCCTTCTTCGACGGCAACACGGTATAGAATCCCGCGACGCAGGCGCGCGCAAACAGAGCAATAGGTTCTTGGCTCCAGCCGTTTGACAATAGCGTATGTGTCTTGCTCTTCAATTCGATAGGGAACGCCAATGCTGCTCAAATATTCGGGCAGCACGTGTGCAGGAAAGTCGGGTTGCTTTTGGTCCAGGTTGACGGCAAGCAATTCAAAATTCACAGGCGCTTTACGCCGGAGTTCCAGGAGCAGCGACAACATCGAATAGCTGTCTTTGCCGCCGCTCAGGCACACCATGATTTTGTCGCCTTCGGTAATCATCCCGAACTCTTTGATCGCGTCGCCCATTTTGCGCAGCAGGATTTTTTTTCGTCGTTCTTCAGCCGTAATCATCAGTTAATACACCAGTTTTTCATGTGAGATCATTCAAGCGCGAAAGTGATCGTAGCCTGTTATGGACAGCAAATCAACGCGCTCATTCCGCCGCAAGAAGAGGCGGGGTTTTTCTTGCGGATTTTTGCGCGCCACGATTTCGCCGATGCGAGTAATTTCAATCCTACAATCAGAGGCAAGTTTTTTCAGTTTCGCCTCAACTTGCGGGTTCGCCGTAAACAGCAATTCGTAATCTTCGCCACCGCCAATGGCCAGGGAAAAAGCCTGGTCTATCGTATCGGCAACTTCGCTGACGCATTCCGCAATTGGCACCGCGTCATAATCAAGCACAGCGTCAACGGCGCTTTCTGCACAGATATGCACCAGGTCTTGCGCCAGCCCATCACTAACATCCATCAACGCCTTAGCCAAGCCAAGGATGCCAAGTTTCTCTCCCAAAACGACGCGTGGTTCCGGCAAAAGATGGGCGCGCAAAGCGAGAGCCTTTGAGTCATTCGCCTTTTCACTAAGTCGCTCGCCGCGCTTTAGTAATTCCAATCCTGCGGCGGATGCGCCCAGACTTCCCGTCACATAAATGGCATCGCCAACCTGCGCGTCGCTCCGCCGAAGAGCCTTTCCGCTGGCGCAACTGCCAATGACAATCGAATCAATGACGACTTTGTCAGGTGACGCGGAAGTGTCTCCGCCAATCAACGTCACGCCGTATTTTTCTGCCAGCGCAAAGTAGCCGTCGAAAAACTCCTCCCAGTTCAGAGTCGCCAATTGTGTTTTGGGAAGCCCAAGCGAAAGCAGCGCAAATTCCGGCTTGCCGCCCATTGCGGCAATATCGCTGAGGCTGACGGCTAATGCTTTGTGGCCGAGGCCACGCAGTGAGGTGTATGCAAGCTTGAAATGAATGTCTTCGATCAGCAAATCCGTCGTGATGAGTCGGTCGCGCTGCTCGCGCCAAATCGCCGCGTCATCGCCGATGCCGAAAATGAGATTGGTTGAGCCTTTCGTGGCGCGCTGGCGAATTTGCTGGATGAAGGAAAACTCGGATGGCATGGGATCAACGGCTGGCTTTATTTGGGAGATATGTTCTGAGAATTCTTTCGATGACTTCCGTGGTTGAAACACCTTCGATAAAAGAAAGACTCCTGACTTGCCCACCTGCGGCGGTGACTTCTTCGGCTCCGATAATCTGGTCAACGCCCCAATCTCCGCCTTTGACCAAAATATCCGGCAACAGCGCGGCGATGGTTGCGCGGGGCGAGATGTCGTCGAAGATCAGCACAAAGTCTACACAGGCAAGCGCCGCCATGACTTCAGCCCGTTCGTTTTCTTTGAGGATCGGGCGCGCCTCGCCTTTGAGTGACTGCACCGCGCGGTCGCTGTTGAGCGCCACGATCAGCGCATCGCCCAGTTCGCGCGCTTGCTGCAAATAGCGCACATGGCCGGGATGAAGCAGATCAAAGCAGCCATTCGTGAAGACTAGGGTCTGGCCTGCGGCGCGCAGTTGATCGCGGTGTAGTTGTAATGCGGCGAGTGAAAGTATTTTGCCCATCACGGGCAATAGTAGTTGATGCTGGGGAGGCAGGACAAGCGATCTATCAGTGGCTCAAGCAAAAGAAGATGAACACACTCAACAGCGCCAGATTGAAAACGACTAACAGGCTGCAAAGTAAGCTCTCTTCTTGTTGTTGCTGCTTTTTGCTATCGGTGAACATAGTGACTCCGTTGCGATAAGGGGTAAAGTCGTTTATCCATTCTGCAAGCATTGTGCCGCAGCCAGAAGCCAGGAAAAATCAGATTTTGTTGAGGTTTTTAGGGACGCAGCTACAGAGCGTGGGACAATCTGCGCACGATCTGAGCAATTTTGTCACACCTTATCGTGTAGCTCATTCACTGAGCGCGCGATAGCCGGGTTTCGTTTTGGCTTCCAGGCCTGGGCGCTTCACTTCGATACGCAGCTTACGCCATTTGCCATCCCGCTTTTCATTTCTAGGGTAATAGCCTAATGAATATTGCGTTCGTAACTCCGCTGCAATTTGGGTGTAGGCTGGCTCAATGTCCGCGAGTCGCTTGCACGGATACATGCGTCCGCCGGATTGCGAGGTCAGTTCGCGCACTTCCTTGCGGGCGGATTCATAGAGCCGCCGATTGATCTGCATTCGTTCGAGCCGCGAGAGGTCACAGTGATCTTGATAGTGCGTCTCGTCCGCGCCTTCGGCATATTCGTGGACGTATTTCTTGAGTTGCTTGGTGGAGAAATGAAAGCTTTTATCTTCCCTGCAATCCATCAGCATCCCCTTTTCGGTGATCGCCTCCGTGTTCAGCTCCAGGATGTAGGTGGTGACGCTGGATTTTTCCAACTCCGGCAAAACCTCTTCATACTCTCCCGCTCCTGTGGAATCCACGCCGTCCGTCAACGCGATGATCGCTTTTCTGCCCTCCACTTTTTTCAGCACTTCATCCAGCGTCAATTGCAGCGCGTCATAAAACGCCGTGCCGGTGCCTGGTTCCAGGAAGTCAATGGCGTGTTCGATCTTATCGCGGTCGGTCGTCAATTCTTCCAAGACGGTGACGCGCTGGTTGAATTCGACCACGGCTATGCGGTCTTGCGCGCGCATCTCGTTCAGAAAACGCCTGGCTGCTTTTTTCATCAGTTCGATTTCTTCCTTGGCGCTGCCCGAAGTATCAATCAAAAGGACAACATTAAAAGGCACATCCGTCGTCGCAAAGTTTTCGAGCTTTTGGCGCACGCCGTCTTCATAGACCGCAAAATCTTCCACCTGCAAATTCGCCGGGCTTTTAGCTCCGGTTTTACTTGTTACATTAACTTCAATCGAAACGAGATTGGTGTCTACGCGTAAGATTTCTTCTTTGGGAACTTGCCTGGGTTTATCTTGGCCGCAGATTGCGAGGAGGGAAAAGAGCGGCATGAACACGGTAACAAGATGACGATTTAATAAATGCATGTCGGATCACCTTTTTCGAGAGTGGAGGAATTATACCAGCATCATTTTCAGTGATGGGAAAATGATAGCTCTATTTTCCCCAACACCAGAACGCTAATGGAAGCAATTAGTTTCCCATCGCTGCTTTTTTACCGTACATCGGCCAAGAACTCCAACGCGTCCTCTTTTGCCTCGACGCGGAGATTGGCAATTGTATAGCGGCTGATTTCGCTGCTGACGATATTTAATTCGCTGTTTTTGCCAATGGCGATTTTACGCGGCAAAGGGACTTCCTGTGTGAGGAGGGAAGGTAGCTCGAAATCCTTCAGCCATTGATCGGCCTGCAACTTCACTACGCGCGAGAAGCTAATCGGATGCCCAACCACCTCAATGGTCATATTCACTCTGACCGGCACCAGCGCGCCTGCGGCAGCGCGTACGATCAGCCGCTCATTGCGAGTCACAATTTCGAGCGGCAGCAATTCGTCCAGAATCGAAAAGCGCCCGTGCGGCGACAAGGTGTAGGGAATGCCATACTCGCGGCCTTTCACGTTTGCTTTCAAGTCGCCTTGTCCTGCCAGGCGAACAAAGACCTGCGTTGCAGCAATGCTTTCAATAGACAGCCGCGTGACATCAGCTTTGCCATCCCCTGATTCGACCTCGGTGTAATTGACGATTTTGCCGACCAACGCGTCTATTTCTTCGGCTCGCAAGCGCCCCTGTTTCAGCCGCACTGTCAAATCAATGTCACGTGCAGCGGCGAGGTTGGCGAGCAGGGAATTGATCGCATTCTTGCGCACCCGCAGACGCACATCGTTGTTGAGCGTGAGGTGTTGCGTGAGCTGAGCGATTTCCCGCCCGACAGCCGCATCATCTTCATCATTTCCAGCCACAAGGCTGCGCGTTGCTGCCAGCGGTTCTGGCGGCGAGCGAAAGTTCAAGGCCATCACGGCACGTCCCTCAAGTATCGCAAAAGCCGCCAACCAGAATTCCACTTTGACCTGATACGCAGGCGTTGCAATCGTCATCGGCAGGTCGCCAGTCGCTTCAAATGTCGTGGCAGGCAGGTCAAGCGTTGGATTCAATTGCAACGGAACTTCCAGCGGTGGCAGGACAGTGTTCCATTTCTCTGGCACCAGCCAGTCACGCAGCAACAATTTCATTGGCGACAGACTTTTTGCCTCGCCAAATGCTACGTCCGTCAATTGAAACGGCAACCGCAAATTTGCGCCGTGGATTGCGCCGCTGCCGAGCTTGCCCGTGAGGTGAAAATGCACTGTCTTGAATTTGCTGGAAGGATCAACTTGAATACCCAATTGCACGAGCGCCGCCGCCGGTTTCAAGGCAAGCTGAATCGAAGTGATTTTCATGACCGCGCCATTCGCCAACTTGATTTCCAAACCTGTCAGGCGTTGCGCCGTGTCATTCAACGCGCGTTCGCTGACAATGGCCAGGACATCCGCCTCGCGCCAGCCATTCGTCGCTAGGAGTTGATCGCGGAGTTGCTGGAGAGGCTTGGATTGTGCGTAAGCCGCGAAGTTCAGCAGCAAGGTAAGCAGCAGGATTCGTTGGAACCGAAGATAAGTTTGCATAATCCAAATCCGTAGCTACGAATTTACACAGATTTTCCCGAATAAGAAATGCCGTGTCGTGTGCCTGCGGGTTAATTCGGGGCGGAAACCGTGTTAGATTTCCTCTGCAAATTCTTAATTCAATCCAGGAGACACGCTTATGATTACGCATCGCTCGAATCGGTTGTTAGCTTGCTTGACAATTTTTGCTTGCGCCATTTTCACGTCCGCCCAAACCAAACACGCGATCACGCATGAAGATGTATGGTTGATGAAACGCGTCGGTGCGCCCGTTCCCAGTCCTGACGGCAAATGGGTTGTCTTTTCGGTTGTCGAACCCAGCTACGATGAAAAAGAAGTCGTGTCGGATTTATGGATTGTGCCTGCGGATGGCAGCGCCCAGCCACACAAGTTGACCAATACCAAAGGCGCAGAGAGCGGCACGACGTGGAGTCCCGACAGCCGGAGGATCGCCTTTGCCGCCCGCCGCGATGGTGATGAAGCCAATCAGATTTATGTGCTGGATGTGAGCAATGTTGGCGAAGTCGGGCGCGTAACTTCGCTTTCGACGGGCGCTCGTGCGCCGCAGTTTTCGCCTGATGGGAAAATGCTATTGTTCACCTCAACCGTGTTTCCGGGCGCGACGAACGACGAAGACAATAAAAAGATCGCCGCCGAACGAAAGGCGCGCAAATATAATGCGCGCGTGTTTGAAGGCTTTCCGATTCGCAACTGGGATCGCTGGTTGGACGACAAGCAGTCGCACGTCTTCGTGCAATCGCTCGAACCGAATGCTAAGCCGAAAGACGTGTTGGCAAGGACAAAGCTCGTGCAAGAAAAAGGCTTTGCAGGCAGAACGGTTTCCGGCGCGGATGAACTGGATGCGATCTGGACGCCGGATAGCAAATCCATCATCTTCGTGGTCATGGATGATCGTTCGCGCTCGGCCTATTCTGAAACCCACACGCGCCTGTATCAAATCTCTGCGGATGGCAGCAACCTAATGCAGCTTACGCCGGACGCAACGGCGACGGGCCACACGATTTCTGCCAGCCGCCCGCGCTTTAGCCCGGATGGCAAGGCGCTTTATTGCATTGCCGAAATGCGCAAGGACAAACTTTATAACCTGGAGCGAATCCTCAAAATTAGTTGGCCACTGACGGGCGCGGCGGAATTATCCGAGGGGCAGATGAGAAGCGCTGATTTCAATCTTCTCACTTCCAATTTTGATCGTTCGGTGGCGAGCTTTGATTTAAGCCCGGACAGCAAAACTATCTATCTGACAGCAGAAGATGCGAATCACGAGAAGCTGTATGCACTGCCTGCCAGTGGCGGCGAAGTGAAGCTGGTGATGGATATGACCAGCGGCGTTTACACCAATCTTGCGATTCCCGCGAAAGCTTCGTCTTTGATCCTGCTGGCGAATTGGGAAAGCACTGTGAATCCGCTGGAAATCGTGCGCACGAGCCTTCGACCTGAGGGCGTTCCTGACAAGCTTCAGCCGCTCACGAAATTCAATGCGGATCGTGTCGCCCAAATTGATTGGCAGCCTGCGCGCGCTTGGCGCATGACCAGCAGCCAGGGTCGCACGCTGCATAATATGCTGGTATTGCCGCCGAACTTTGACGAAAGCAAAAAGTATCCGCTCTTTGTCGTGATTCACGGCGGGCCGCATTCGATGTGGCGCGATCAATTTGTACTGCGCTGGAATTACCATCTGCTCGCTGCGCCGGGCTATGTCGTGTTGCTCACGAATTACACCGGCTCAACCGGCTTTGGCGAAAGGTTCGCGCAGTCCATCCAAGGCGATCCGCTCAAGACGCCGGGCGACGAAATCAATGAGGCGGCGGACGAAGCGATCAAACGCTTCAAATTTATTGATGGCACACGGCAAGCGGCAGGCGGCGCAAGCTACGGCGGGCATCTGGCGAATTGGTTACAGGCGACGACGACGCGCTACAAATGCCTGATCTCACACGCCGGGCTGGTGAATTTGGAGTCGCAATGGGCGACAAGCGATACGATTTATTCGCGCGAAGTCACGAATGGCGGCCCGGTGTGGGAGCAAAGCGAAATCTGGCGCAAGCAAAATCCCATTCGTTATGCCGCAAATTTCAAAACGCCGATGCTGATTACTGTGGGCGAACAAGACTTCCGCGTGCCGCTCAACAACTCGCTCGAAAATTGGAGCGTGTTGCAACGCCAAAAGATACCCAGCAAATTAGTCATTTTCCCTGATGCCAACCACTGGATTCTCAAAGGCGAAGATAGCCGTTTCTTTTACAGCGAAGTTCACGCCTGGCTGAAAAAATGGCTGTAAGCGATTTGTCACTCCCCAGCCAAAATCCCGGTTCTTACTGCCCAATTCCTGACAATGCTGAAGTCCGGCTTTAGTTGTCAGGAATTGCTGTTTATAGCTTAGTACTCAGTCACTTACCGATAGACTGTGGTGATAGCAGTCCGTGGCACTCAGATTGCACATCATCTGGCAGCCCTGCTCTGTCTCTCTGAGTTTGCATGACCACTGATCGTTTACTGAATACTGCTGGCAATTATGCGCATCTGGCCGTCCCGCTGGCGGCGGTGGTGATTCTTTTTGTTCTCTTAGTTCCGTTGCCACCACTGCTATTGGACGTTTTCATCAGCTTCAATCTGATGTTGTCGGTGATCGTACTGCTGGCTGCAATTTATATTATTCAGCCGGTTAAGTTTTCGTCGTTTCCGAATTTGTTGTTGCTATCAACGCTGTATCGGCTGGCACTCAACGTCGCCACGACGCGTTTGATTTTGTCGCACGGCGAAGCGGGTGCAGACGCAGCGGGTGCAGTCATTAAATCCTTTGGCGAGTTCGTCATCGGCGGCAATTACATCGTTGGTGCCGTGATCTTTTTGGTACTGCTGGCCATTCAATTTTTGGTTGTCAACCACGGCGCGGTGCGTTCGTCCGAAGTCATGGCGCGCTTCACCTTGGACGCGATGCCCGGCAAACAAATGGCCGTTGACGCGGATTTGGCAGCCGGCATCATTGACGAACACGAGGCGAAACGTCGCCGCGCGGAAATTGGGCAGACGGCAGAGTTTCACGGCGCAATGGACGGCGCGATTCGCTTCACCCAGCGCGATGCGGTCGCGGCGATCATCATCACGATCATCAATATCGTCGCCGGATTTACCATCGGCGCGTTTCAGCACGGCATGACCTTGCTTGAGGCGCTGAAAACCTACACCACTTTGACAGTGGGTGACGGCGTAGCGGCAGCCGTGCCTTCGCTGATGGTTTCGGTGGCGGCGGCGTTGATTACGACGCGGGCGGCAACGGAAGCGAATATGGGCGAAGAAATGTCGTCCCAACTACTCCTCAATCCGCGCCCACTATTCATTGCTGCTGCGGTGTTAGGCGTGCTCGGTCTTTTTCCGGGGATGCCACACTTGCCCTTTTTGCTACTGGCGGCGGGCGCTGCCGGAGGCGGCTATTTGGCACAACAGCAGCAAGCTCGCACGGATTCACAAGCGGCAGCGCTCCTGGATGAAGCAGCCAGAGCGAAGGTCGCTTCTCTTGACCAAGGCGAAAAAATCGAATCGCTGTTACGCGTGGATGCGCTGGCCCTGGAGGTTGGGTACGGGCTGATTCCGATGATTAGCGCGGGGGATTCCTTCTTGTCACGGGTGCGGGAAATCCGTCGCCAAATTGCCATGAATCTGGGCATTGTGGTGCCGCCGATTCACGTCACCGACAATTTGCAACTCGCGCCGCGCGAATATGCGATTTTGCTGAAAGGTGAGCGCATTGCACAGGGAGAATTGTATCCTGACGGCTACCTGGCGATTGATCCAGGCGCGGTGCGCGAAAAGATTGATGGCATCGTCACGCAAGACCCGACGTTTGGCATGCCTGCGGTGTGGATTCGCCGCACGGCTGACCGCGAACGCGCGCTGGCTGCCGGGTATACCGTCGTTGATCCGACGACCGTAGTCTGTACACATCTTTCCGAACTGATCAAGCGGTATGCGCCCGACATTTTGGGACGCCAGGAAACTAAAGCCTTGCTGGATGCGTTGGCCGAAACACATCCGAAGACAGTGGAAGAAGCCACGCCCAAAGTGCTCAGCCTCGGCGAAGTGCAGCGTGTCTTGCAAAATTTGCTGCGGGAACGTGTGCCGGTCCGTGATTTGGCGACGATTTTGGAAGCGATCACGGATGCCGGAAGCTTGTCGCGGGATGTCAACGTATTGGCAGAAGCCGCGCGCTCGTCACTCTCGCGGACGATTTGTTCCGGGCTGTCCAATGAGCAGGGCGAACTCGTCGTATTGACGCTTGATCCCACGCTGGAACGCGAACTCGCGGATCGCCTCGGCTTGCTCGGAGGCGCACCAACACAGGCGATAGAGCCAGATTTCGGTCGTCGTGTGCTCGAAAAAATTGAGACTGCCATCCAGTCCGCGATCCTTTCACAACCGGTTATTTTGTGCTCGTCTTCGATTCGCCCACACCTGCGCAGACTTACGGAACGATTCTTGCCAGACCTTTCAGTGATCGCTCACGGAGAGGTCTCGCCCAACGTCCGCCTCGTCTCCGTAGGAGCAATTTCCTAATGGAGCTAGTGCGTGAATTCCCAGCTTGGAATTCCTGAAACCCCGAAAGGTGCAAAATGAATATTAAGCGATACCGGGCCGCCACTATGCGCGCCGCTCTCGAACAAGTGAAACAGGAACTCGGCGCAGATGCGTTGGTGCTTGAAACCAGAGAAGTGCGCGCGGGTGGTTTTCTGGGGCTTGGCTCGACGCCCTTGGTTGAATTGCGCGTCGCCGCTAATGAGGCAGCCGCGCCCGCCGAGAAAAAGCGTGCGACGACTTGGGACGAGGAAGAATTGAGCGAAGATACGCCCGCTGCCAGAGTGCTCAATAAAGCTACGTCTGGTCCGAGGGCTTCCAACGCGAAGGCGGCACGAACGGGGTATTCTGCCCTGGCTGCGCGCGCTTACGCCAGCGAAGCGGGGAATGAACCCACTCCCACCCGTGCGGAAGTACGCCGGGCACAATCCGGTCAAGCGCCAACTAATGATTTTCCCCGCGAGAATCAAACTACCAGCCTGACCGCGCGCGGCATTGAGTTGTCAGATGCGCCTCCACAAGTGATGCGCAAACCCAAACCTGCACCGCCCGCAGCCGCAGCGACTCCTTCAGCAGCGGTTCCGCGTGGTACGGCAGCTACGGCGGCAGCTACAGCATCAGTACCTGCGGGGGCACCTGTGGGAGCGTCTGCCGCTGCAGATGGAGAGTTAGCGCGGCTGCGCTCAGAGATGCGTGCCTTGAACTTTTCGATGAACGCGATGGTCGCGCGGCAAGTGACACAAGGGGACAGCGAGGAAAGCATCAAGAGTCAATTGCGCGAAACCTTCGAGTCGGACCCGGAAATTTTCGACTCGCCCTATTACGAAATCTATTCGATTCTGACGGCGGCGGGCTTGCGGCCCGAATTGGCGCGAGGCGCGGTACGAGCTGGGCGCGCGAATGGGCCGCGTCAGATGCGCAATTACGAAACTTTGGCACGTGCTGGTCTGGTGGCCACCTTACCTTCGCTGGTTCGTTTCGGGATTGACCCGTTAGCGCCAATGATCGGGAGTGCGGAGGCACCCACCGCCATTGCTTTGATCGGGCCGACAGGCGTCGGGAAAACGACGACGATTGCCAAACTCGCGGCGCAAGTCGTTTGCCGTTTGCGCCGCCGGGTTGTGCTTGTGACACTGGACACCTTCCGTATCGCGGCCACTGAGCAGTTGCGCATCTACGCCGAAATTATTGGCGCGGGCTATCATATTGCGCATTCGGTGCGCGAATTAGATACGCTTGTGCGCCGCTACAGCGGAGGCGCGACTGTCTTGATTGATACCGCTGGTCGCAGTCCTTCTGATCTCGCCGACGAGATGGATTTGGGCAACTATCTGCGCGAATGCGAGGACATGCTCAAGATGTTGGTTTTACCGGCCACGACGCACCCGGTGGATGCCCACACGACGGTGCGACAATTTTCCCCCTTCGGTCCGAATCAACTCATCCTGACAAAGATGGATGAAACGTCACGTCCTGGCGCGGCGGTCAGTGTCGCCAAAGATTCGGGTCTTCCACTCGCTTACCTTTGTTCCGGGCAACGCGTTCCAGAAGACCTGGAACGCGCTACCCCACTTTCATTCGCTGCCCGTGTAGTGCGGGCGGCATTCGCTATTCAGTAGTGTTAGCCGTGCGTGCTGCACGCCTCACAACTAACGGTTCAGAAAGATAAAATGATTATTGATCAAGCGACAACTCTTCGACTCATGGCTGCCATTTCGACGGAAAGGGGCCTCTCGCCACTGGCCACGATACCTGCGACGGAGACCTACTGGTCAGGGGCCAAACTTGCGCAAACCATTGCTGTCGCAAGTGGCAAGGGTGGGGTTGGAAAATCGAATGTGGCGGTAAACGTGGCGTTAGAACTCGCGGCTCTGGGGCATCGCGTTACTTTGCTGGATGCGGACATGGCCCTGGCCAATGCCGATGTCCTCTTGGGCATTTCGCCCAAATATCATTTAGGCCACGTCTTGACAGGACAGCGCACGTTGCCGGAAGTCGAGATCGAAGTCACGCCTGGCTTGCGCTTGATTCCCGGCGGCAGCGGAGTGGCCGAACTCTCCAGCTTAACGCTGGATCAGCATGCGCGGCTGATTGCGGAATTGCGGGCGATTGAAACGGATTCCGATTTCATGATTATTGACACTGCTGCTGGCATTGCTGGCAATGTCATTGGCATTCTCAAAGCGGTTGCTGAGGCGATCATCGTGACCACACCGGATCCCACCGCCTTAGTGGATGCGTACGCGACGATTAAGCTGATGCATCAAGCCGCTCCCGATACGCGCATCCGCATCGTGGTCAATGATGTCGTTGATTTAGGCGATGCAGATCACATCTTCAAACAATTACGAATGACCACCGCGCGCTTCCTCAATCGTGACATCGAATTTCTGGGTACAATCCCGCACGATTCAGCGTTAATTGAGGCCGTGCGCGAACAACGACCCGTCGTGCATTATGCGCCGGAAACCCCGGCCAGCCGCGCCCTGCGGTTGATTGCCCGGCATCTGGAGATCAGTCAGGCCAAGCTGAACGAGAAAAAGAAAGCCTCGTTCTGGAGCGTGCTGACCTCCGCTGATCAGTGATGCTGCAACCCGCTACGCTGCCTGCCCTGACGAGAACCAAATGTTGCCTTACGCCATGACGCCTAAGATGACCTTGACCGCTATTTACGCCACTGCCAATCAGAAAGCGAAAAGTAATTTGCCTGCCAGCATTGATCGGCAGGCTCTGATTGAACTGCATCTGCCGCAGGTGCGTTATATCGCGGAACGAATGTTAGCCAAATTGCCGCCTTCGGTGGATCGCGATGACCTAATCGGCGCAGGCGTTTTAGGCTTATTGGATGCGGTCGAGAAATATGATGAGTTGCGCGGGGTACAGTTTAAGACGTACGCCGAAACGCGCATTCGCGGGGCGATGCTGGATAGCTTGCGCGAATTGGATTGGTCTTCGCGCTCGTTGCGGGCACGGGCCAGAGAGATCGAAGTGGCAGCGCGAAAAATCGAGCAGGAAAAAGGCCGCATGGCCGAAGAAGAAGAATTGGCCGATGCACTCGGTTTGGAATTATCTGCCTTTCAAAACTTGCTGGGAGAATTGCGCGGGCTAACGTTGGTGGAACTGGATAACCACGATGAGAGCGCCACCGGAACGAATGCCTGGCAAGTGCCGGACAATCCTGACCTCTCGCCCCTAATGGAGTATGAGCGGCAGGAAACCCGCGAAAATCTGATAGCGGCGATCCATCGGTTACCGGAGCGCGAACGGCAAGTCGTCGCGCTTTACTATGTCGAAGAACTGACCATGAAAGAAACTGGCGCGGTGCTGGGATTAACTGAATCGCGGGTTTCGCAAATTCATACGCAGGCCTTGATTCACTTACGGGCGGTCTTGGCGAAAAACAAATAAACACGAACGAAAGACATGACAAGTCACGACCTACTTACAAAAGAAGAGATGTCCTCGTTGTTGGAACACAACGACAATGGCGCGTTCGAATCGAACAAGCGCCGCCGCGTCTTGCCGTATAACTTTCGTCGCCCGGATCGCATTCCGCGCGAGCAAATTCGTTCGCTGTATTTGATGCACGACCTATTTGCCCACAGCCTGTCCTCCAGCTTGCCGGTGCTGATGCGCACGATGTCTGCCGTTACCTTACTGTCGGTAGAGCAGCAGGCGTATGCCGAATATTTGCAAGGACTAACAGACCCAACGGCCTTGTTCACCCTTTCGATGAATCCGTTGCCAGGCGTGGCTGCGATTGAACTGAGTCCCTCCGTTGCCTTCCCTGTCATTGACCGATTGTTGGGCGGACTCGGACAGGATATGGATGAGCCGCGCGCTGTCACGGAGATTGAACAACGCATCCTCGAAGGGTTTTTGAAAGTCGTGACGGATGATTTGCGCACCACATGGAAGCCGCTGGCCGAGCTTGATCTGCAAGTGCTGGGACGGGAAACGCGCCCGCAAATGCTGCAGATCGTCGCGCCGAATGAAGCGGTGCTGACGATTGTCTTTCAAGTGCAAATTGCGGAGGCGCGCGGCACGATGAGTTTGTGTTTGCCAGCCATCACGCTGGAACCCATTATCCAGAACCTGAATCAATCCGTGTATTCACGCAGCCGCGAAGTACCACCGGATCAAACCCGTGCGTTACTCGATATGGTGGCGAATATCCGCTTTCCAGTCGCAGCAGAATTGCGTGGCACCAGAGCGGCGATAGACGATCTGCTGAATTTGTCGCCGGGCGATGTATTACGCCTTGATCATCGCGTAGACCAAGCTGTTGAAGTAAGCGTGGGAGGAGTCGTCAAATTTCAAGGCGATTTGCTCGCGCAGGAACGCCGCACGGTGGTGAACATCACCGGGTTAAGTGAGGAGTTTTAGCGGCCCCTGGAAATTTGCCTCATCTTCATTTTGTCTTTTTTTGTCTTATGTCAGAACCACTTGAGAAACAACTAATTGATGCCTTCGCCACTGCCTGGGGCGAAGCGGTTCCTAATATATTGGGGTGTTCTTCCGCGCTCACCTTAGTGACGCAGCAGGAAGTCATCGGCGAGAGCGTGAAACCTGCGTTAGCGGCGGCCCGCGGTTTTCCGGTCACCTTTGCGGTGCCATGTTTCGGTGAGTTGTCGGGCATCCTTCTCTGTCTCTTCAAAAAAGAGGATTGTGAGGAAGTTCAGCAATTCATGTTCAATGTGCGCGGCAGCGCCATGAAGTCAGTCGTGAGCGCCGCGTTTGACGTAGCGGCGACAGCTTTGCAACGCACCGCCACTGCACCGATTACGTTTGGTGAGGTAGCTCATATTGATTTGGCAGAGGTTACTTCGGCACCGGCTACTTACTTGGAAAAGGTGGTAGGAGAGTGGGCCTGGGTCAATACCTTTACACTGGATATTAGTGGGAGTCTCATCACCGAAATGGTGGTGTTGTATGCGCCGCAGGGAACGATTGAAGCTTTGACGGGGGCAGCTTCCCCCACGAAAGCGGCACCCACTTCTGGGGCCGTGCCTGTGCCAGAGATAACTACGTCCAGGACCGCTTCAGGGATGATGGATCTACCGGAGCTGAATATGCCCATGTCCGCTTCGGTCATGACAGCGGCGGCTACGAGCGGCATGAACATCGTTACTTCTGCCACCAAAGGGCGTGCTTCCAGCCCGCCTTTAGATGATGCGGGGCGCAACATGGAGCGATTACTGGATGTGGAACTGGAAGTCGTCGTACGGTTTGGGCTGACCCATATTCCACTCCGCGAATTGGTGCGTATCGGAGTCGGCTCAATGATCGAACTTAATCGGCAAGTAGATGAGCCGGTCGAATTGCTCGTCAACAATCGTCCGCTCGCACGCGGTTCCGTCGTCGTGGTAGATGGGTATTACGGTGTTTGCATTACCGAAATTGGGCAACTCGAAGAACGACGGTTATCGCTCACAAAACCCCAATGAGAAAGCAACTGGCAAAAGTTAAAGGTCGGCGCTTAATTTTAGAAATTCAGACAAGGCTTTGCTTCCGCTTCCCACTTTTGCCTTTTGCTTTTCCCTCTTTTCTCTCGCCCCAACGACAGGATGAATTATGGAGCAACTCATCGCAGTGATCGCTTTTGCTGGCATCATACTTTCTATCGGCGCAGGGGTCGCAGTGGTTGTACTCGCGCGGAAATTGCAAGCAGCGAATAACAGCCAGCAATCGCTGGCGAACGATATGAATTACCGCTTGAATGAGATTCGGCACAATCTCGAAGCTGTGGCACAACATACCAATGCGCAATTGCAACGCATTGGTCAACCTTTGCCCCAAGCGCCACGCGCGCCGGAACCTGCCACTGCCACGGCTGCTGCCGCTGCGTCACCAAGCGGCCCGCGCCAAAGTGTTACGGAGCGTCGGCATCGTGTCTTGACATTGGCACGACGCGGGATGGACGTGAAAGCGATTGCCCAAACCCTGGGCATGCCACACGGCGAAGTCGCTTTGATTATCAGAATGAGCAATCCGAGATTTGGAGATTAAACTTATGAATACGGGACTGTACTCGGCATTTTTGGGGATGCGTGCGCGCCAGCAAACGCTGGACACCATTGCCAATAATATTGCCAATGCTTCGACGGGTGGCTTCAAAGCCAATCGTTTGTTTCACCATTCGATTGAGGTGTCTGAGGCGGCGCTTTTGCGGGCGCAGACGACGGGGACGGCTGGGGCGACTGGAACAGAAGATTCCGGTAATCGCGTTTTTGGGATTCTGTCGGGTGGCGTCACCGATTTTGCCACAGGTTCCTTTCGGGAAACGGGCCGACCGCTGGATGTGGCGCTGGATGGGGCAGGCTTTTTGGTAGTGCAAACGCCGCGCGGCGAACGCTATACGCGCGCCGGAGCTTTTACGCTGAATGCTGCCAGGCAGTTGGTTACGCAGCAAGGAGATTTGGTCGTGGGCGAGGCTGGCCCGATTGCAGTGCCACCAGGTAAAAGTAACCTGGGCATCGGTGCCGATGGCAGCGTATCAGCGGATGGACAAGTGATCGGCAAATTACGTGTCGTTCGCTTTGATAATCCCGGCACCGCCTTGGAGAAAGAGGGCGAAACCATGTTTATGCTAAAGGATAACGCCCCAGCGCAAGAAGCGTTTGGCACCCGCGTGTTGCAAGGCACGTTGGAAATGTCGAATGTCAATGTGGTCAGCGAAATGGCCACAATGATGCAAAATTCACGCGAGTTTGATTCGTTGCAACGTTCCGTCACGCTGATGATGAATGATCTGGGACGCAAGGTGGCAACTGAAATTGGCCGAATATGATTTGGTCATTAGTCATTGGCAATAGGTCTCAGGACGTAGGAGTTTGTTTTTCCAAGGCTAATAATCAGTGACAGATGACAACTGACAAATGAAAGGGTTTTATGTATCGAGCACTTTATACGGCTGCCACAGGCATGGGCGTGCAGCAAATGAACGTAGACAACATTGCGAATAACCTGGCGAACGCCTCCACTATTGGGTTCAAGCGCGTCCGCCTGGAATTTCAAGACCTGCTTTATCAAACGCATCGTGCGCCCGGCGCTTCTGCCAACGCTTCCACGACGCTGCCGGTGGGGCTGCAAATTGGCTTGGGCGCGCGCGTTATTTCCAGCGAGCGCATCTTTTTGCAAGGAGATTTTCACCAAACGCAAAACCCGCTTGACCTTGTGATTGAAGGTAGCGGTTTCTTTCAGGTGCGACAAACCAACGGAGAACTCTCGTACACGCGCGCGGGTTCCTTTCACTTGAATGCACAAGGACAAGTGGTCACGGCTACGGGCGAAACCTTAGAACCTGCCATCACGATTCCGCGCGAAGCGACCTCGATCAGTGTGGGTAATGACGGCACGGTTAGCATCACTGTCACCGGACAAGTGAATGCGCAAAACATCGGACAGCTTCAACTCGCCAGCTTTGCCAATCCGGCAGGGATGGAATCGTTGGGTCGTAACCTTTTCAAAGAAACTGCCGCTTCCGGTCCAGCCATCGTTGCTGCACCTGACACGCAAGGGCTAGGCCGGGTCAATCAGGGCTATATCGAAGGCTCGAACGTGAATGTCGTGGAAGAGTTGGTCAACATGATTTCCGCGCAGCGGATTTACGAAACCAATTCCAAGGTCATCACGGCGGCTGACCGGATGCTCGGCACGATCAATCAAGCTGTTTCATGAGGATTGAGAAGCAAACAATTTTCCTCAGCCTGGCACTGGCGGTATTGGCGTTTCCGAGTCCGGCAAAGCCACAGGTTGCGAAGAGCGGCGCGCCGCCGGTGGTGCAGGTTGCGGCAGAAACCATCGCCCAGCAGGATCGGCTGGATTTAGGCACAGTGGCTGAGGTGCGCGCCAGCGAGGCGGAAACGACCGCACGCTTGCGCGCTGTGACGCTCGGCTATGCGCCCGGCATCGGAACTGTGCGCGAAATCAAGCGCGAGCAAATTGTGCTGGCGATCAACGCCGCAGGCTTTCCCGCTGGGACTGTCGAAGTGGTCTCGCCCGCCGTGATTTTGGTGCGGCGCGCGGCACAAACCCTTGATCTCGCCTTAGTGCGAGAAGAGATTGAGCGCGTGACCTTGAGCGAACTAAATGCTTCCGGCGCAACCGCGCGTTTAGCACGACTGGACATGCCTGCCTTGATCGAAGCACCTTCCGGCAAGCTCGAAATCCGCGCGACCACAAACACCGTGCGCGATCTGTTTTCGCCTTTCACCGTGTTTGTGGAATTGCGACAGGAAGGCCGCGCCGTCAAACGCTTCAATGTGGCGGCACAGGTGGAGGCCTTCGCACCGGTCTTGGTGGCCGCGCGTGAAATTGCCGCCAATACGCGCTTACGACCCGAACATTTCAAGCAGGAAGTAAAACGGCTGGAACGCCCCTTGAGCAGCTACGTCATTGAGCCGGAGCGATTGCGCGGAATGGCGGCACGGCGCGATTTCAGGCGCGGCGATGCGATTACCACGGAGGCGATCAGTGCCGAAATCGTGGTGCATCCGGGCGATCAAGTGCGCATCCTTGGACAATCAGGCCCCTTGCAAATTATGGTCACAGGCGAAGCCCGCGCCGCAGGCCGCATCGGCGACCGCATTCAAGTGAAAAACCTGCAATCCGGCACTTTGCTACAAGCCATCGTCGCTGACGAAGGCCTGGTGCGCGTCCGCTTTTAAGAGGAATTACGATGAAAAGTAGAACGATCAGACTTTATGCAGTGGTTGTCTTAATGGGCGCGCTGTCAGCTTTCGTACCTGCAGCGGCGCAAGGCAGACTCCGCTATACAAAAGGTAAATCTGAGAAACCACGCGAAGAGAAGAAGAAGCCGACGAAGGAAGTGAAAGAAATGCCCGTGCCGCAATTCGTCCAAGTGCAACCGGACGAAGCCACTGTCGCGCGTGTGCAGGCGCGCCCAGCTAATGGCTCGCTGTTCACCACCGAGGCGCGCGGAACTGATTTGTTGAGCGACTTTCGCGCGCGCCTGGTGGGCGATTTGGTGTTCGTAGATGTCATCGAAGGCAGTACGGCCAGTGTTTCTTCCGGCGCTAAGCGTGCTCGTGATTCGGGTACGTTGGGTGGCTTGGTAACAGCCGCTGGTGCCTTGCCTGCGCCTGGTGCGGCAGTCGCGGCAGGCGTCGTCGGAGCGTTGGGCAATCGGAAATTCGAAGGGAAAGGCAGCACCCAGCGCACCACCGATTTGCGTTCGCGGATTGCGGCACGCGTGATCGAAGTCTTGCCCAATGGCGACCTGCGTATCGAAGCTTTGAAGAACGTCAAGATCAATCAGGAAAGTGAAAAGCTGTTGCTGTCCGGCATTGTCCGCCAGCGCGATCTGACCTCTGACAATGTGGTGCCAACCACGGCAGTCGGTGATTTGCGCGTCGAATTGAATGGCAAGGGCGTGGCCTCCGCAGACAACGCGCCGGGCTGGCTCTTCAAGTTCTTCGAGAAGATCACGCCGTTTTAATCCGCAATGTAGAGCAAACTTTCCCGTTTGCTCCTCTTCCCGCTAGGCGCACCTAATTTAGTCATGAGCAAACGGGAAAGTTTGCTCTACATTTCCTGAGAAGTAGCACGATGAACCGCAACAAAAACATTTCCTGGCTAGGTCTGTCCTTCGTTTGTGTCTGGTTGGTGAGCGCCGCCCACGCCCAAAAGCCTGATGACAAAATGACCGTACGCATCAAGGATATTGCCGAGATTGAAGGCGTACGCGGCAACCAACTGCTCGGCTACGGGCTGGTGATTGGGCTAAATCGCACGGGCGACAAAGTGCAGCAGAATTTGTATGCGCGGCAAACGTTGCAGAATTTATTGCAGCGCATGGGCATCTCCACCTCGGTGGATGGGATGAGACCAGAAAATATTGCGACGGTACTAGTGACAGCGACGTTGCCGCCGTTTGCGCGGCAAGGCTCGAAGATTGACGTGTTGGTTTCGTCTATCGGCGATGCGCGTTCGCTGCAAGGTGGGACGCTCATTGTCTCGTCCCTAAAAGGCGTGGACGGGCAAATCTATGCGCTGGCGCAAGGGCCGGTTTCGATTGGCGGTATCTCGGCTGGCGATGCGGGCAACTCAGTGGACATCAATCATCCAACTGTGGGACGTGTGCCCAATGGCGGCTTAGTCGAGCGCACCGTCGCGATGGATTTAGCGGTGAATGGCTCGGTTACTTTGGTGCTGCGGCAAGATGACTTCACGACCGCGTCACGGCTCAGCCGTGCAGTCAACGAATCCTTTGGTACGGGCACGGCGCGCGCATTGGACGGGCGCAATATCACGGTGCAAATCCCGCGTAAATATATTGATGACAACGTTGGCTTCATTGCCGAGTTGGAAACCGTGCGCTTGCAGACTGATCTGGTCGCTAAAGTGATCATCAACGAACGCACCGGCACGATCATTATGGGCAGCAATGTCCGGCTCTCTTCCGTCGCGATTTCGCAGGGTGGTGTGACGGTACGCATCGGTACGGAATATGACGTTTCGCAGCCCAACATTCTCTCCAAGACCGGCGATACGGCAGTGGTTCCGCGCGTTTCGGTAGATGTGAAGGAGCGCAAACCGGAGTCGCTGATTTTGCCGGAGGGCGCAACGGTGGAAGAAGTGGTGCGCGGCTTGCGTGCAGTGGGCGCAACCGCCCGTGACATCATCAGCATCTTGCAGGCAATCAAGGGCGCAGGCGCGCTCGCAGCAGATTTAGAATTGCAATAAACACTCGCAGCATAGCGGTGTCTTTTCAAAAATATGAATCTTTCACGCCTTGAAGCGCCCCTCGTTGGCGCCTTACCGAACAATCAACTTGAAGCAGCGGCTCGGCAGACGGCTGTCCAATTTGAGGCATTGTTCTTAAACCAGCTTACGGCGGCACTGAATACAAAGTCCGATGACGAAGAAGATAATGTGTTCAGCAGCACGGGCGCGGATATGTACAAGCAAATGTTCAGCGAACAGATGGCGAAAATCATGTCCGAGAACGGCGGGATCGGGATTGCCGATACGATCCTGCGCCAGTTGCGCGAAAAGGCTGCTACGCAATCAGCCGCCATGGAGCGCGCGGTGGCTGCCGTGCAAGCCGTCAAGCAGGGAACGACTGCGACGCCCACGGCCACGATGCCCAGCGAAGTGCTGCAAGCGGAAGTCAGCCAGAGCCAGGAGGCCGCACCGCAGTTGCCCTTGGAAGGGCGCATCACTTCTGCGTTTGGCTTGCGCCGCGATCCGTTGAATGGCCAGCAACGCCAGCATCACGGCGTTGATATTGCGGCTCCGGTTGGCACACCGATTGGCGCTACCGGAGCGGGAAAGGTGGTGTTTGCCGGACGACGTGGCGGTTATGGCAACACGATTATTATCGAACAAGCGGACGGGAAACAGACACTTTATGGACACGCCGATCAATTGCTGGCCAAAGTTGGCGACCAGATCACTGCCGGACAAGTAATCGCCACCGTTGGCTCGACGGGGCGTTCGACCGGGCCGCACTTGCACTTTGAAGTGCGCGAAAATGGACAACCGATCAATCCCTTAACAAACTTTGCTAAAGATTTCGCGCTTCCTGACCGATAAGAGGTTCAATACTCAATCGCACAATGTGACTGAGCTTGAAAGGAGGCGTAAGTATGAACTCAATTAAAGTGAATGGTAACAATGAGATTGAATTGGTGCGAACTACCTTACGACCAGATGTCGGGCGCGAACCAGACCCTCAATCGCTCGCATCAGCAGAGGGAACGCGCACACAAGCTCCACCCGACACCATTATAGATGTGATTAACCTGTCATCGCGCGCGACGGCGATTCGCAATCTGGTGGAGCAGGTAGGGCAATTGCCCGATGTCCGCAGCGAACGCGTCGAGCATTTTCGTTCGCTCCTGCAAAAGGATGCGTATCACCTGGATGCTCCAGCTATCGCCGATGCGATGCTGAAAAAAGCTGATAACTGAACACGCTAACAACTGAAAGATGAGGAAATCGCTCCATGGGCGAAGACATGATTTTGCAGGCGACGGAGTTGATGCAGGAGCAAATAGCGGCCTATTGCCGTCTTCAGACGGCTACGACACATCTCACGTCCGCCTTGGAAAGCAGTGCGCCGGAAAAGGTCACGGCGCTGGTGCGAGTGGGCGAGAGCGAATTGCTGGAAATGCGTGCGCGGCTGCTGCGGTTGATGTTTAGGCTAACCGCCTTTGCCGATTTACGGGCGTCCTCGCCGGGTGAAACGACCATCAGCACAACCACGCGCGACGCCTTTCGACAGGCTTCCAATGAGTTGCAGAAAATAGCGGGCAGCTATCAGCGCACGTATGGGCACGCGGCTGCTTTGGCCATCAATGGGGCGATTTTCGCTTCGGTCTCAATGGAATTTTTCGGCATACTTCCCACCACATATCGTGCGCCCTACGCGCGGCGCGGAGAAGGAAAAGCATGGGTGTAAATTTTTCTTTGTTTGAAATCGGGCGGCGTGCGTTGCGCGCCGGTCAATTGGGTGTGACAGTCGCGGGGCACAATATTGCCAACGTCAACACACCAGGATACTCGCGGCAAACCGTACAACTTTCCGCCGCGCCGACTAGCAGCGCCAATGGACAGCTAGTCGGGACGGGCGTGAATATTGATGGCGTCAAATCGCTGCGCGATCAATTCATTGCCACGCGGTTGCAAAGCGAAACGGCGATCACCGGACGCCTGACCGCACAGCGCGATACCTTGACACCAGTAGAAGCGACCTTTAATGAACTTGATGCAACAAGCGGTATCAATGCGGGGTTGCAAGGTTTTTTTGGAGCGTTTCGCAGCTTGGAAGCGAGTCCGGCCTCAACTTCGTTGCGCACCTCCGTCGTGGAGCGCGGCAAGGTCCTGGCTTCTGCTTTTCATACGACCCGTGCGCAGGTGGTTGAAGCCCGCACCAGCGCCGACCAGGAGATCCGTACGACGGTGAATTCAGTCAATGATCTGACCGAGAAAATTGCGACGCTCAATAGCAAGATTCTGGTGGCTGAAACGGTTGGGGGGAATAGCGGTGATTTACAGGATCAGCGCGATACTTATGTGCGACAAGTTGCCGAACTGACGGGGGCCCGCGCCACGGCAAATCGGGATGGCAGCATAACGCTGGCAGTGGGGGATGGGCGCGTGTTGGTCAGCGGCGATCAAACCACCGCCTTAACCATCGAAGATACTCCACCCGATGGGTTAGCCACGATCAAGCTGGATGGGCAAACGGCGGTGATTAGCGATGGCAAATTACGCGGCGTACAAGAAGCTCTTAACAACATTGGTGGCTATCTTCAAACGCTGGATGATTTGGCTGGAACAGTGGCTGCCCGTGTCAATACTTTGCACACCGCAGGCACGGATTTGAACGGCAATGTGGGCACGGCATTTTTTGTGGCTTCGGGTGGTACGACCATTACCGCCGCCACCTTTGAGGTGTCAGCTACGCTCCAGGATGCGCGACGTGTGGTCACCACGCCCAGCGGCGCTGGCACGGGTGATGGAACCGTGGCGCGTAATATTGCGAACTTGATCAACGACAAGACTTCTGTGGTGGGAACGCAGACAGGTTCTTTTACCAGTATTTATGGTGCGCTCGTGAGCGCCGTCGGAGAAACTGTCGGAACGATTGATGATGATTTGAAGACGCAAACGGCGATTCTGACTCAAATCGAAGCCCAACGGAATTCCGTTTCGGGCGTGTCGCTGGATGAAGAAGCGCTCAATCTGTTGCAGTATCAAAAAGCCTACGAAGCCGCCGCTCGTTTTCTGAAAGTGGCGGATGAAATGACACAAACGATTTTGCAACTCGGCCAATAATTTTCACCTGAGCGCGCTTTTAGCAGGCGTACTCAGGAACCAACCTTAAATAATAACTATGTCTTTTCGAATTACTGAACCGGCGACCCATGCTCGCCTGACTGCTCAAATTCTCACTAGCCGCCAGCGCCTGGCCGATGCGCAAGATCACCTTTCCAGTGGAAAACGGATCAATCGTCTTTCCGATGATCCGGGTGGGGCCAGCGCTGTCTTTCAATTACGCACCACGCAGACGCAGTTAGAACAATTCGTGAAAAACGCCGACAGTACGAAAGACACATTGCTGATTGGCGACAGCACCTTGGATTCCTATCAACAATTGCTGGATCGCGCCCGCGTGCTCTTAACAAATGCAGGAACGGCGGCTTTCTATGACAAAGCCAGAGTCCCCGTCGCCACCGAGTTGGATGGCATTGTTACTCGTATCCAGCAGTTGGCCAATACAGAATATCGCGACTCGTATTTATTCGGCGGCTCACGCCTGAGTGCGCCACCCTACGATGTCAATGGAGTTCCCTCGGCGACTGCCACCACGGAGGTTTCTGTGCAAGTTGACCCGGAAGGAACGCTGATTGCCAGTAGCGTGACAGCGGAATCGTTTCTGTCAGATACAGGCGGCTCGATCCTTGACGCGCTCAAAACTGCCGTAACGGCGATTCGTGGGACGGGCGATGACACGGCTGATAAAGCGACGGTGCTTGCCACGATTGATCGGGTGAAGGTCTTCGCGGATTCAGCGAGCCAGGCACGCACCAAGATAGGCGAACGCTTAACCCATGTAGAGCAAGTCACCGAGCGGCTCAAGCAATATAATCTTTCTTTGGAAGATACCGCCCAACGGATTGAAGTCATAGACATCGCCAAAGCTGCCATCGAAACGAAAGAGGCTGACACGGCGCTGAATGCTGTGTTGCAATCGGCTTCGCAGTTCGGTCGCCGCTCACTACTCGACTTTTTAGGATAACAACATCATGGCAACTATTTGCGTTCAAGGTACTGATTTGAGCTATGGGGAAGAAGACATCATCCGCTTTGAAGAAGGCTTGATTGGAATGCCACAATTACGGCGGATGGTCTTGCTCAATTACACGGAAGTCGCGCCTATCCTATTGCTCTGCTCGCTGGATGATCCACAAATCGCTTTTCTGGTGCTGGAAGCCAAGGCGCACGTGCCCGATTATGCGCCACAATTTCCCGCCAGCCTCAAGCAACAGTTGGGATTGACCGTAGGCGAAGCGCCGCTTACTTTAGTGATCGTGACGATTGCTGCGGAATGGACGGAATCCACCATCAATCTGCGTGCGCCTATCGTCATTGCGCCGCGGACAATGCGAGGAGCGCAAACGGTCTTAACAGACAGCGCCTATCAATTGGCCGAACCGTTACCGTTCCTGGGGCAAGAGGCGGCTGTTGGCAGATGATTTGATTAGGAAAAGCCATTAGCCGTTAGCCAATAGCAAGAGAATTACTTTTGGCTAACAGCGAATCGCTAAGAGCTAACAGCTTTTCTCAAATGACTAATGATAAGAAGGTGTAATGCTCGTACTCACACGGTTGATCGGAGAGAAATTGGTGATCGGCAATGAAATCATTGTCGAAGTGCTGGCGGTGAATGGCGAGAACGTCAAACTGGGCATTTCTGCGCCGCGTGAAACCTCGGTGCATCGCTACGAAGTCTTTGCCGAAATCCAATTAGCAAACCAGGCAGCTTCCGCTCCTCCGCCTCCCAAGGTAATAGAAAATCTTGCCTCACGACTACGCGCCCGCGAAGAAGCAAACGAACATTCAAACGATTAGCCCTCAAGGTAATTTGGATATGAAACGACCTGATTTGGCCGTCCCCCTGGGAATCATTGTGGGGTTGGCGGCGATTTGTGCTGGCGCTTGGATCGAAGGGGTGCGGCTGGGATTTTTATGGCAACCGGCTGCCGCACTAATTGTGTTTGGCGGCACGATGGGCGCGATTCTCGTCCGGCGCGGTTTGTATGGTTTGCGGGCGGTGGCGCGCGCGCTGGTGATGTTATTTTTCCAACCTGGCCAGGAAGAACTTGAAAGCACAAAAGCACGCCTCAATTGGCTCGCGCGGCTGATTCGTCGGGAAGGCGCGCAAGCCTTGGAAGCCCAAGCGGCTAACACGAACGATCCGCTGCTGGCGCAAGCCTTGGGTCTGATCTCGCAATATGCGGACCCGATTTTGGTGCGAGAACGGCTAGAACGCGTGCTTGATCACGAGGATGAACGTGGGCTGCGCGATGTGACCACGCTGGAAGGTGCGGCGAGTTATGCGCCGACCTTCGGCATTTTGGGTGCGGTGCTCGGGTTGATTCAGGTCTTGCGCGCGCTGTCCGATCCGTCTTCGCTGGGTATTGGTATTGCAACGGCTTTTGTCGCGACAATTTATGGGGTAGGGGTGGCGAACCTCATTCTCTTTCCGCTCGCCGCCCGCTTGCGCGAGCAACACTCCAATCACATGCGGCAGCGCGAAGCCATCGCGGAGGCTTTGATTGCACTGGCCGCCCACGAAACACCGAGCGCGATTACCCGTCAATTTGTGGCGGATGTGGAATTAGCTTTGCTCAAAGATAGAGTTGCACTGCGATGAATAAACTTTCCTCTACCCAGCGCCCGCCGCGCAGGCCCAGACGGCATGCCGAAAGCCCGGAACCACATGAACGTTGGCTCATCTCTTATGCTGATTTGGTGACGTTGCTTTTCACTCTGTTCGTTGTGCTCTATGCCGCTGCCGATCACGAGCGGGCCAGCAAAGTGGCGGAAGCGGTGAGTCACGTCGTCAGCAATCGCGCGCTGACCGCTATCCACGGGAATGGCGTTTTACCGGGCGTCAAAACAGTCAGTGAAGTTCATACGGCGATGGAAAGCGCGTTTGCGGCCAATCCCGCGTTGCGGGCACGCGCCCGCATTCTCGGTGGCAAAGGGAGCTTTATTGTATCAATGGCGGAAGCCGGCTTCTTTGCGCCGGGGGAAGCCACCATGCGCGAGGATGCGCGGGCTTTGATCGAAACCCTGGCAGATGTGCTCAAATATTCCGATGCGCAACTACGGGTGGAAGGCCACACCGACTCCACGCCCATTGCGACTATGCGTTATCCATCGAACTGGGAACTCTCTTCGGCACGTGCTTCTCTGGTGTTAGGACAATTTGTGGCGCGTGGCGTTGCGCCCGCGCGCCTCTCGCTGGCGGGCTATGCCGGAGAGCGTCCTATTGCCACGAACAGCACAGTGGAAGGCCGTGCGTTAAATCGGCGGGTAGATTTGGTCATCCTGAATGGCGAGAAATAAACTTCCACTGCTGTCAGCACGAAAACCGCTCTCTCCGCGCTGACAAATGACAAATCGCAACTGGAAAATGGAAAATGACCAGTGCCATAACACCGGAGAACAGGTGGCACCTTGCTTATCTAATATCTCGCCCCTCTTCTCCTTAATTCTCTCACTGCGCTCGGTGCCGAAACACATACGCTAATACTTCAGCTACAGCACGGAACAGGTCGGGGGGAATCGCACGGCCAATTTCGACAGTGCGGTACAACGAGCGCGCCAGCGGCGGATTCTCGATGATGGCGACATCGTGCGCTTGCGCAATTTCACGAATGCGGCGCGCCAGGTCATCCGCGCCTTTGGCCACAAGGATTGGCGCGGCATGATTCTCGCGGTCATAACGCAAGGCGACGGCAAAGTGCGTTGGGTTAGTGATGACGACATCGGCTTTGGGGACTTCGGCGGCGATGTGACGTTGTAGCATCGCCCGCGCCGCGCGCCGCCGTTGGCTTTTGACCAGCGGATCGCCTTCCTGCTGACGATATTCGTCGCGGATTTCCTGCTTGGACATCTTCAAGGATTTTTCGTGCTTATACCAACCGTACGCATAATCAAGGAAAGCCACAAGCAGGATGATCAGCCCGGCACGCAAACCGAGTTGATAAAGTAACGCGCCTAATGATTGCATGATCTGTGGCGCAGGTATTCCAACCAAGCCCGGTGATGCACCGAGCGCTTGTCGTATCGGGTTATAACAAACTGCGACAATCGCTGCGATGACGAGCAAGCCTTTGCCAAATTGTACCAAGCCATCCAACCCCATTGTGCGTTTGAAATTGGCAAGCGGATTGAATCTTTCCCCGCGCGGTTTGAGCGCCTTGGGCGTGAAAGTAAAGCCCCCTTGCGCAAAGTTGCTGGCAAGGCCCGCCAACATCACCGCCGCGATCACGGGCAGCGACACCGCCGCCAGCCGCGCTAACGCATCCATCAGCATCTGTGAGGCAGCTAACGGAGTAATTGCCGTTAATTGGCCTGCATTGTGCATTGTGCCTGTCATAAATCCAGTGATGTGTGCCAGGATGTTGTCACTCATCAGGCGCAGCATGACAAGCGCCGCCAGAAAGCCGACGGCAGCAGGCAATTCCGGGCGCCGCGCAATTTGCCCTTTCTTGCGCGCATCTTCTCGTTTTTTGGGAGTCGGTTTTTCTGAGCGATTCGTTGCCATGTTGAGTCTGGGAAAGACTAAGAAAGTCTAAGGAAGCCGGACTTCCCCAGACGTTCCTGGCCTCTTTTACATCGCCCCCAGCGCGCGCGTAATGGCGTGTCGTAGCGATGTGAAAGCCGTACGAATGGCACCAGGCATGAAATAGACAGATGCGCCCAACAGCCATAAGCCAGTAGCGATTTTCAGCGGGAAACCAAGAATCAGGATTTCCAGGCGCGGCGAAACGCGCGCCGCTACGGCAAGCAACGTGTCAATTGACAGCAGCACGACAATCGCTGGAGCGGCCAGCGCTACGCCGGTAGCTAAAGCGTCTGCCGAGAGGCGGAGGATGATTTCGCCCAGTGCGCCGGTCATGTGAAATCCTCCGGGCACCACAAACTGATAACTTTGCACCGTAACTTCCAGCATCCAATGATGCCCATTCGAGGCCAGCATCACCATCAACCCGAACATCTGCGCCAGGATGGCCAGGGCCGCCGTTTGGGCCTGGGTGGCCGGGTCAATCGTGCTGGCCAAAGATAAACCCATCTGAAAGCCCAGCAAGCCCGCAGCCATTTCTATCGCGCTGAAAACCAGGCGTCCGGCAAAGCCCAGAATGAAGCCAATGATCAATTCGCCGCCCAGTACCAGGGTCAAGCTGAAGATTTCCGTCGGTGGCGTCGGCATTCGTGCCGCGACCACAGGCGCGATAATCAGCGCGATACTCAAGGCCAGTAACGCTCGGATGCGGATGTTCACCGCTTTGTGATCCCAAAACGGCGCGAAGGTCACCACGCCTCCCACGCGCGCCAGTACCACGGCGTAGATCAATACTGGGCGCAAGGGGATGGTAATGGATTCCATGAGCGAGTTAGAGGGTTATGTGCGTCCTGTCACTTGTCATCGGTGGTTGACCATACGATTTCCCTTCAATGACCAATGACCAATACTCTTACTGAATATAAAGCGTGAAATCACCGAACAGCGCATTGGTAAATGAGATCAGGACTTGCAGAATCCAGGGGAAAGTCAGGAGGAAAATACCAAAGATCGCCGCCACTCGCGGCGCAAAGGAAAAGGTTTGATCCTGAATCGAAGTCAGTGTTTGAATCAAACTCACCCCGATGCCAACCACCACCGCCACGCCCAGCATCGGACCGATGACCGAGAGTAAGGTTTCCAGCGCGCGCTGAATCAGCGTCATAACAAGTGCGTCAGACATATCGAACCCCATTAGCTGTTAGCCATTAGCTATTAGGTGTTAGCCAGAAGAGGCTCAGCTAATAGTTAATAGCTAACGGTTAATCGCAAGTTAAGTAAGGCTTTTCATTAACGAACCAATAATCAGATACCAACCGTCCACCATCACAAACAGCAAAATCTTGAGCGGCATTGAAACCACCACAGGCGGCAATTGCATCATGCCCATCGAAAGCAAGACAGAGGACACCGCTAGATCAATGACCAGAAACGGAATGAACAATACGAAGCCAATCTGAAAGGCAGTTTTCAATTCCGAAATCATGTATGCGGGCACGAGTGTGGTCGTGGCCACATCGTCCGGCGAATTGGGCATCGCATTGCCCGCCAGCTTAATGAATAAGGCCAGGTCATGCTCGCGCGTGTGTTTGAGCATATAGGCGCGCAACGGCACCAGTGCGCGTTCGATGGCCTGCATCTGTGTGACCTGTCCAGCGAGCATCGGCTGCAGCGCGTCCTGATTGATGCGCGTCATGACTGGCGTCATCACAAACATGGTCAGGAACAATGACAACCCGATCAGCACCTGGTTATTTGGCGCTTCCTGAGTACCGAGCGCCTGCCGCAAAAAGTGAAAGACGACCAGCAACCGCGTAAAGCAGGTCATTGACATCAGAATCGCGGGGATGAAGCTCAACAACGTGAGCAACACCATGATCTGGATCGGCAATGAGCCGCTGGTTTTCGACAGGTCAAGATTGAGAGCAGCGTCTTCCGGTGCGGCGACCACGGGCAGGACGGACAGCCCCAGACAGGCTAGCCAAATAATCCCTTTCGCCACGTGCGAAGAGCCAGCGCGCGTGTCGTCATTACCGCCCACTCCTATTACGCCATGTGTTATCGGCGAGGGTTGCCTGTGCCAACTCGTCTTCAAACTGGTAGCCTGATTTGGCCCCCAGGAGGTCAGTCACCGTTTGCACGCCTGGCATCGGCATATAATTGCCCGGTATATTCACTTCCTCCGGCTGCTCGGCCAGCAACGAGAGTCCTTGCGGTGTCGCGCCAATTAACAGCATGCGGTCGCCAAACTTGACAGTCAGTAAAGAACGACGTTCGCCCAGCGGCAAAGTGTTCATAATCTTCAGTCCTGCCGTTTCATTTTGTGCTTTGCCGAAACTGACAATCCCAAAATAGCGCAAGGCCCAGCCTACCGCAGCAATCAAGCCCACGATGAAGAGCAACGCGCCAAACGTGCGCAGCAACAAGCCCGTCAGGCTCGGCGCTGGTGGCAACGATTCTGTCCGGTCGTTAAGCTTGAACGGCAACGTGCTCGCCTCTGACTTTGCTTCGGCGTCACTGGCAGGCGTTTGTGTTCCTGCCGTCTTGGTCTCGATCTTGGTTTCTGTGGCGGGTGGTGCGGCTGTCGGCGGTTTTGTTTTGACCGTCGTGTCAGGCGTAGCGGGCTTAGGCTTCGCCGCGTTAGTGGCAGCTTTCGCCGCCGCAGGCTTCGTCGTGGGAGGGAGCGTGCCAAGTGCCTTAGCGGCGACTGGCGTGGTAGACGATACTTCGGCCCCAATCTTTGGGGGAGCGGCATTGTTGGGGGCTTGCGCCCACGCATTGCTGCCGCCCAGGCTTATCAGCAAAGCCAGGGTCAAACCATACGTTTTCATGTTCGCATTAACCTCTTAATTAGCTGTTAGCTGTTAGCCCTTAGCTCCTAGCGCATTCCGGCTAAGGGCTAACAGCTAAGGGCTAACGGCTTCTGTTTATTTTATGAGCGTTCTTCCGCTACCACTTCATTGATGCGGACGCCCGTGTGATCTTCGATCATCACAATTTCGCCCCGCGCAATGCGCCGATCTCCGGCCAGCACGTCCACCCCATCACCGGTCGAGCGCGTCAGTTGAATTACGCTCGAAGTGTCCAATCCCAGAATTGCCCGTGCGGTCAATGTGGTGCGCCCAATTTCCACTGTCAGCGGCACGGGCAGGTCATTAAAGTAACGCCACGACTCAATTTCACTCTCGTTGGCAGTGCGTAGCAACTCTTCTGTCATAAGTTTTTAGAGCTAAATTCCGGCTCCCTCAAGTTTAGAGTTGGACAATGAAGTCGGTGATATAAACGGCTTCGATGGCTGGCTCTTCGATTGCCGCGCGAGCAGCTTTTAAAAGTTGTTTTCGCAAAACGACTTTGCCTTGTTCCGTTAACACTTCCTCGGAAGTTTTGCTGATCAGCACGGCGAGCAGCGCATTGCGCACGCGCGTCGTTAAGAGCGCATCCGGCTTTTCTTCCTTGGTTTCGCCAATGCCGATACTGACGCTCACGCGCAGATAATGCGACTCGCCTTTATCGGCTAAATTCACGACGAACGGTTGTAGCTCAATGACTTGCTTGACGTCTTTGTCATCGGGCAAGTCCAGGCTCTTAATGCTGAATTTGGGTTTTCCCACTCCCGCTTCCTGTCCCTTTTCCCCTTCGGCGGGTTCCGCTGGTTCTTCTTCTTCCTCACCTTTATTTTTGCTCTTGCCTTCCTTGGAACCTTTCTTATCTTTCCCTGCCGTTTCGGCTGCCTGCCCGCGTTTGAGGAAGAAAAACGCGCCGCCCCCACCCACCGCCAGGACGACTACTGCGGCGATAATCATCACCATGAGTTTGCTCTTCTTCGGTTTTCCTTCGGCAGGGGCAGTAGTTGATGTATCTGACATAAAGACCTCCAGGTAATACTACCTTCATTGAAATCATAGGCGAGTCCTGTGCCGCACTTGGCAAAGCAGGAATCACTACGGTTTTACAAGGGTTTTCAAGCGAATTGCCAACCGGGTTGGGATTCTCGATAGCTATTTTGCCCAGCGATTGACGGCATTCCGGCAATCGAATACGAGATTCCGTCACTGGGCAGTATTTGTCAGGGCGCAGACCGCTGCTACGGCGCTGACAGATGGAAAATGACAAATGGAAAAGAGCGAAAACACGGCAGCAAAGGCGCTGCCGTGTTTAGCAAAGTTGCTCTACCTCAAAAGGGAAATGCTTCACCGCTTAGTCGGCTTGGCCGACACGGTTGGTTCCGCCGTCGGTTTGCTGCTGTGCGCTGCTGCTTTCCCGGCCTGACCTTTTGTGCCGGGTTCGCCCGCTGCTGCTGCCGCGTCAGAGGGTGCACCGGGCGTTTTTTCCTGCGCTCCAGCTTTCTCTGCCGCAGGCGGCTCGGCCTTGTTCATCTGGTCAGAAATTTTGCCTTCGATGGCTTCCAGCTTTTTGTCGTCCGTTGGCTGTCCGGCCTTACTCATACGTAGCACCAGGATGCTAATGCGGCGATTGGCTGGCGCAAAGGGGTGATTGGGATACAGTAATTCTGTATCGGCATAGCCTACGACACGCCGTACCTGCTCCGGTTTGACGCCGCCGCTCTCAAGCGCTCGACGGGCGGCATTGGCGCGATCCGCTGAGAGTTCCCAATTGCTATAGGTTGAGCCTGCCGGGAATAAATGTTTATCGGTATGTCCACCAATCGTAATAGGATTCGGTAATTTGGAAACTTCCTTGGCCACTTCAAGCAGCACTTGGCGCGCCGTAGGATTCAATTCGGCGCTGCCGGATTCAAAGGTGACGCGATCCGCCCTATCAATAATTTGGATTTGCAACCCTTCATCGGTGACCTGAATCTTGACACGATCCTTATCGCCCTTAAATTCGGAGCGTGAACCAAACTGCCCTTTTAGCCGATTCGCAATATCACTGAACATGTTTTGCTCGATAGTGGATTCGGAAGAAGGGTCTTGGCTGACTTTTTTAGGCCCAGTCATAATCCCGCCGGCCTGTTGGCTGAAAACCCCGGAGGAGCGAAAGTAATTTGCTACCGATTGTTTCAACTTCTGATCGGCCTGTGACAACAGCCAGAGCACCAGAAACAGGGCCATCATCGCAGTGACGAAATCAGCATAGGCCACTTTCCAGGAGCCGCCGTGATGGCCACCATGCGCCACCACTTTCTTAATGCGGCGGCGCGGCAGTTTGACTGGTTCTTCCTTTTTGGTTTTTACACTAGCGCTCATCGCGGTCTGATCTCTTTCAGTTGGGGTTCGGTTTCACTGGTCGAAGGGCGGTCAAAACTAAAGATAGCTTTGCGCGCAAATTCAATCGCCGTCATCGGTGCTGCGCCATTGGCAAAGGCGATCAAGCCGGTTTTGATGCACTGAAAATATTTTGCTTCATCCTGCGCCAGGTTTTCCAGGTTCGTAGCAATGGGGCTGAGCATGCCGTATGAAAGCAACAAGCCGAGGAAGGTTCCCACGAGCGCCGCGCCGATGTGATGGCCTAACTCTTCCGGTGGGCCATCCAGATGTTGCATTGTGACCACGATGCCCAACACGGCGGCCACAATGCCTAAGCCCGGCAAGGCATCAGACACACGGGTTAACATGGCCGGGACCATCGCGCCTTCGGCGTGATGGGTTTCCAATTCGGTCTCCATCGACATCTCAATTTCTTCCGGTTGCGCCACGCCGTTCACCATCATCTTCAGTGCATCGGTCATAAATTCCATCGCGTGATGATTGCCCAGGAAGGTTGGGTACTTGGAGAAGATGGAAGAAGTCGCGGGATTATTCACGTCCTCTTCAATGGAGAGTAAGCCGCCTTTTTTGGCATTGACATAAATTTCGTACTGCAGCTTGAGCAGTTCCAGGTAAACGGCTTTGTTGTAAGGAGAGCCTTTGAGTGCGCCCGGCAATACATGCAGGATATGCATAATCATTTTAAGCGGGTTGGCCGCCAGCAGTGTGCCCAGCGCCGCGCCGCAGATGATGATGAGTTCTGAAGGCTGGAGCAACACGCCGAGTGGCCCATCAATCATGAGATACCCGCCGAACACACAGCCTAGCACTACGACAATTCCGATGATTAAGAACATGTAGTTTTATTGGTTGTAGCCATCGGCCTCCGCCAATGGTTGAGAGATGAGGTTTATGGGTGCGGGGCTATTGCTGAGGCGCGTAGCAACGGCATCACAGTCACAAGAATGCTGCGACGAACTTCACGCCTGATTTGAATATCGGCAGGTGATGGCGGGAACTTAAGCGTCGTGACAAGAAAGTGACATTAAAGCGTCAGAAAATTGGAACAGGGCCGAGCGGAATGACAGGAGGTTGAGCGAGTGGTCATTAGTTACTGGTCCTTGATCATTTGTTAGTAGCCATTGCCCAATCATTTTGACCGAAAGGGAATAACGCAATAACCAATGACCAGTAACTAATGACCAATGACCACTTTTCTAATTAATCTGCAACAAATCTTGTAAGGTCTGACTGATCGTCGTGATCACGCGCGAATTGGCCTGGAAACCACGTTGGGCCACAATCAGGGTAGTAAATTCGCTCGCAATATCCACGTTACTCTGCTCCAGCGACGCGCCCACAATGGTGCCTCTGCTACCCGTGCCTGGTATGCCATAGGTCGCCTGCCCCGAAGTAATTGTTTCCCCATACAGATTATTTCCCAACCGTCTGAGCGACGATTGCGAATTGAAGGTGGCAACGGCGATTTGTCCCAGCAAGCGGCGTTGTCCATTACTGAAAACGGCATATAATACGCCATTTTGATCCAACGATTGTGCCAAGCCGACTAGTCCACCCGAGGGCAAACCATCTTGCTCGGTCGCGGCGACGTTGGAAGCTGCGGCGTAATTGGTAATGTTGGGTGTACCGGTTCCCGTCGGCGGCGGCGGCTCATGTAAGCGGACGTTAATAGAGGGTAAGGTCGCACCATTTAAGGCCGTCGGATCAGGAATAACCGCCAACGAAGTTGCTGGGGTTAGGAGTTGCCCATTTCCATCAAACGTTACCGCCACGGGAGTCGTACTGGCCGCCCCTCCATTGGCACTGAGCGAGGCCGCGACACCATCAAGGGTGGCTCTTAGTGTGTACGCACCATCCCCGGTTTTGGTGAAAGTTAAATCCAGTTTGCGTGAGACGCCCTTTGAATCATACACCTGCGTAATGGTGTGAAAGTCAGTCCCGACCCCATCTTTACTGTTGATGTTCATCCGAAACATGGCTTCGGTGGTTGTTACGGGAGGGAGGGTTTCTCCGATAGGTACAGTTAAGGACGAGAGCGCCGAACCCGCTGGAATCTGCCCGTTAACCGCCGCATAGCCTTGGACCTTGTTGCCATTGGGGCTGACGAGATTGCCCGACTTGTCAACGGTGAAGTCCCCGGCGCGCGTGTAATAGAGCGCCCCCAATGGATTGGCGACCACAAAAAATCCATTGCCTTCAATCGCCGAATTCGTGGCCGTATCAGTGGTCGTAAGCGTGCCCTGCGCAAAATTCACCGGCGTGCCGGTAATGCGAATGCCTTGCCCAAATTGTAAGGCCGTCCCCGCGCCATTGAGTCGTAGGCCAGAGGAATTTGAGAACACATCTGAGAAACTAATGGATGAGGTTTTATACCCAACCGTGTTGGCATTAGCAATATTGTTGCCAGCGACACTGATGGTCTCAGACGCCGCATTTAAGCCGGAAAGAGCAGTCGAAAACGAAAATCCCATGTTGTACTCCTTAGAAAATGTCGGACAGGCAAGCGGCCTGTCGCGTGGGATGATGCCTGGTTGCTTAACAGGTGGGACACCTGTCTTTATTTCTTGTCCAAGTCGAGCAATTGGCCCAATTTGTCGTTAATGCTGGTGAGTTGTTCCAGTGAGCTAAATTGTGCGAGTTGGGCCATATATTGGGTGCTGTCCTGGGGTTGTAACGGGTCTTGATTTTTCATCTGCGCGATCAACAGTTTAAGAAACGTGGTCTGATCGGCTCCGACGTTGGTGCGCGCCTCGGCGCTAGCCGTAGCGGCAGCAGCGGCAGCGGAGTTATTCCCATTAATGCTGGCGATATTCATGCATTCTCCTCCGACAATGTACGACAGGCAGCTTGCCTGTCGAGCATTGATAAAGTTTCTGGGGGCGACAGGCAAGCTGCCTGTCGTACCTCGTCAAATGTAAGCCAGGCACTCTGACGGTCTGGCTTTAGTAAAGGACTGGATGACGGACGTAAGACCTGTGATTGGCTTTAGGCCCGCAGGTTCAAAAGTTTCTCTTCCTCGACAGTAGTGGAGAGTTCTTCACTTATTTGCTCCGCTCCGAAATGATTCGTCGGTGCCGCGCGTGGCGTGGGGGATTGCTGTTGTTGATTGCTTTGATTGTTGTGCTGGAACTGCGGCGTCGCGTACACATCTAAATGCTCAACATTAACTCCGGCCTTTTCCAACGCTGCGCGCAAATGGCCGATACCATTTGTGAGGGTGTTCGCCGCTTCGACTCCATCGGCATTGAGCGAGGCGCTCACGCGGCCTGCGGCGTCACGTGTGACTTCGACATCCACGCGTCCCAACTCTTCGGGATGCAACTGGAAGCGCAGAGAGCGCGTTTCCCGCGGCGAAGTTTGTTGCGCCAAGGCAAGCAGCGGATCAAGCGTTTGATGAATAATCGGTGGGGGGGCATTCCTGCCTTCGCTGGCGGCGGGTGCGCCGGTATTTGTCAGCCTGTTAGCTTGTAAAGACGGCGCTGTGATGGCGGAATCGGCGGCTTCAGGAGCGGGCAAACTCGCCTGTTCACGGGCGCTCAGTTCGGGCGGGAACTCCGCCTCGGAGGCATTTCCTGACGTATGCTCTGGCGTAGAAGACGTGGCGGTTTCTGCTTCAGCCAAAATATCCTTCACCACCCGCGCGGCTAATTTGACGGCTTCTGTCTCGAAGCCGGTCTGAGATGTTTCCGACTGCGACGCAAGGCTCGTGACATCAGCGGAGTCTGTAATTTCAAGTTGTGCAGGCGCTGTGTCGGGCGCGGCGGTGGACGTGACAATGCCCGTTGGAATCGGCAGAGGGGCCAGGTTTGATACTGCTGCTGCTGCCGCTGCAACGGCTAAATCCGGTGGCGGAACGGGTACCGCTTCTATGAGAGCGGCTTCAGGAAGTGCTATCGCCGCCAAGGCAGACGCGGGAAGCGTCGGCACCACGCCGAGTAATTCAGGTTGCAGCGTTAATGGCAAAGATGCCCCAGCACTAGCTTGTTGGTCGGAGGTAACAGCGAAGGAATAGGCTGCCTGCCCTGTTGCCGGTTCACCGCCTGGCAAAGGCGCGGGCGTCATTGGCGCAGCGGCTGGCGCGAACCAGGCGGCGAGCAAGGCGGCGAAATCCTGACCAGCATCGGCCTGATCACCGGCCTGATCGGTTACCTCTGAGGTTGGCCCCGACTCCGTCGCTGCTGCCGAGGTGGGATTAGCTACTGGTGTAAAATTCGCCATAATTATCATGCTGCTCCTTGCATGCGACGCACGGTCGCAATCGTCGCCAATTCATCCATCAGATTTTGTTCTTCGCGCAACAGCTCGGAAACGTAGCGCGCATAGTATTGCTCCCGCAGCTTGGCGGTGGCTTCTGCCGCCGCCGAGGCTTTGATAAATTCCTGCAATTTCACTTCGCGCTCGCGCTCCAATGCCGCGTGCCGCGTGCGGGCTGCGGCCAATTGCCGTTCCAGTGTTGCAATATACTCCGTGTGCATTTCCGCTTCGTGCGGGTTCGGTTCTTTAGTCCGCAACTTGGCCGCGTGCGTGGCGACGGCTTGCACAATCGTTTTCAGCAGTTCTTCTGTTTGGGCTGCCGCTTGCGCTACTGCCGCCGTAGCGTGTCCCAAGGCGCGTTCGGCGGTAAGCCGTTCTTGTTCACGCAAGTCGTGGAGCGTTTGCAAGGTAAACTTGAAGCGCTTCATGCCGTTCTCTCCTGGGCCCCGACCTTGAGCAGTTGGGTCACGGCATCGGAGAGTGTGATCGTATCGTCACGCTCCTGCCGCAAATAGCGGATCATCGGTTCATGGCGTGCAATCGCTTCATCAATGCGGCGGTTGCTGCCCTGTTGATACGCTCCAATGTTGATGAGGTCTTCGGCATTGGTGTACGCCGCCAGCAGTTCGCGCAGGTATCCGGCGGCGGCGCGATGGTCGGGCGCAGCGACCTCAGAAAACAAGCGCGAGTTGCTGTGCAGGATGTCAATACATGGATAGTGATTGCGTGCCGCCAGCGCACGCGACAGGGTAATGTGACCATCCAGGATGGAGCGCACGGAATCGGCAACCGGCTCATTCATATCATCGCCTTCGACCAGCACCGTATAAAACCCTGTGATCGAACCACCTGCTGCAAAATTGCCGGCCCGTTCGAGCAAGCGCGGCAATAGGCCAAACACCGAAGGTGTGTACCCACGCGAAGAAGGTGGCTCGCCTGCGGCCAAACCGATTTCGCGTTGCGCCATCGCAAAACGCGTGACGGAATCCATAATTAACAACACGTTCGCGCCTTGGTCTTTGAAATATTCCGCCAGCGCCGTGGCTGCCAGGGCCGCGCGAATACGCACCAGTGGCGCATCATCAGAAGTCGAGACGACCAGCACGGAACGCTTCATGCCTTCTTCGCCGAGTTCTCTCTCGATAAAGCCTCGTACTTCGCGGCCTCGTTCGCCAATCAACGCGATGACGTTCAAATCCGCCGCCGTGTTTTTGGCCATCATGCCAAGCAGCGTGGATTTGCCGACCCCGGAGCCGCCGAAGATGCCGATGCGTTGCCCGACGCCTACCGTCAACAATCCGTCAATCGCGCGCACGCCTGTGCCCAGTGGCGCGGTGATGTTGGCGCGCGCCAGTGGATTGGTCGAATCACGATGCAGTGGATAGTGATCTTTGGCTTCGATAGGGCCGCGATCATCCAGCGGGCGACCCATTGCATCAATAACGCGCCCAAGGAATCTTTCGCCTACCGGAACACTTGCAGAGGTGCCAGCGGCGGTGATGGAATCGCCTGCGCGCACACGCGGCATGCGCCCCAACGGCATTAACAAGACGGTTTCATCGCGGAAGCCAATGACTTCCAGTTGTGAATTCGGCTCGCCTTCTAACCCGGTGAGCAAGCACATGTCGCCCACCGACACCGCCGGCCCATTGGATTCAATCACGAGGCCGACTGCCCGTGAAATGATGCCAGAGGAGGTCAGCGTATTGATCTCTGCCAGCCGCTTGAAATAAGGCGACAGCAGCGACGACGCGTCAGTCTGGGCGTATTGCTGAATGGTGTGTTGTCTAACCCAACTCATAAATGTTTCCTGAACGCATCACCAAGGCTGCCCTCCCTGACGGTCAGGCTACTAATACAGGCGAGCCGCTGAGTCGTTACAGTTATTCAAAGTTCTATAGGTCTCATCTTAGCTATTCAAAAAAACCGCGCTCAATGCTGGCGAATTGCTGCTCAATGCGGGCGTCAATATCGCCGTGCTCGCTTTGAATAATGCAACCGCCACGCCCGACCGCTTTATCCGCTGTGATTTCAATCGTATTGTTGCTACTTACGGCTTGGCGACGCGCCTTAACATACTCGAAATCATCCGGGTGCAGTAAAACCGTGGCGACGGCGCGCGGATGCAAGCGTTCCAACGCGACGCGTGCCAGCGAAAGCACAATATCCGAGTCGGTCGTTACCTCGCGGTGTACGACCTTGCGGGCAATTTCAAGCGCGAGTTTCACGAGGTCCCGCTCCGCGCGTGAGGCAATCAAGGAATAGAGCGATTCAAGTTCGGTGAGTGTTCGCGCGAGTTGCTCGCGCAATTCGCCTGCCGCCGCTTCAACTTCTTTGTTCATGTTGGCGCGTGCTGCCGCTAAGCCCGTCTGATAGGCCTCTTGCTCTAATGTGGCGACACGGGCTTGCGCTTCTGTGACCAGGCGCTCTGCTTCGGCCTCTGCTGCGGTAAGGAGCGCGCGGGCTTGCTCGTCAACAGGCTGGTCCGCTCCTTCTACTGTGACAGCGCTTTCGGTGGGGAAGGCGTCCGCCTCGCCGCCGCCGTCCACTCCAGTTTTGACCGGAATCATAAAGGGCGCGAAGGCGAATCCCTCCTGCGGCCCCCCTTTGAGCAATCTAGCTGACATAGCCATCCTCTCCGTCACCGCCTCCGTTGAGACTGATGACTCCCTGTTCGTCCAGTTCGCGCATAATTTCCACGATTTCCCGTTGTGCGCCAGTGACATCCTTGAGCTTGACCTGTCCCATGAAATCCATTTCTTCTTTCATCATCTCCACAGCACGCGAAGACATATTCTTGAAGAAACGATTCTGTAAGGCTTCTGCCGTGCCCTTGAGCGCCAGCGCCAGCACCTTTTTATCCACGCGCTGGAGCAATTCCCGAATGGCCATATCATCCAGCAAGAGGAGATCATCAAAGGTCATCATCAGATTGCGAATCGCCAACGCCAGATCAGGATTATCGGCTTCGATTTCTTCCAGCATTTTTTGCGCGATGTCGCGTTCGAGCCGATTACAGATTTCTGCCACCGGACGCACCCCACCGACAGCTTGCCGATTGTCGCTGCCAATGGTTTTGAGCTTATGATCCAGCACAACCGAAATTTGCCGAATCACGTCTTGCGAAATGGATTGCAGACTAGCCATCCGCAGCGCGATGTCGGCGCGTTGCATTTCCGGTAAACAGCGCAGCGTGGCAGCCGCAGTCGGCGCTTCCAAATGCGCCAAGACGAGCGCGATGGTTTGCGGGTGTTCGTTCTGAAACAGCTTCGAGAGTTGCTGGGGATCAATTTTTTGCAAGGCCTCGAAACCGACCGTGGATTCCAGCGAGCGCGTGATGCGGTCGAGCAAGCGGCGCGCGGTTTCCGGCCCGTAGGCTTTGGTGATTAACTGCTTGGCATAATCTATGCCACCGGTAATCACAAAATTGCGGGCGGTCAGCAGGTGCTCAAATTCCAGCAACACTTCGTTTGCGATTTCCGAAGTGATTTGCTGGAGCGAGGCCAGTTCACGCGAGATGAGTTGCACTTCGTCTTCTTCCAAATAGCGGAAGACTTCGCTGACCGCATCGCCGTCTAACGACGCGCAAAAGATTGCTACTTTGCGTGCGCCCGACAAGTTTTCCGTCAATCGGTTTGTGGGGATGGGCTGTACCGCAGGAAGCGACGATTTGATTTCGTCGTCCATCTCAATTGCGTTCAGCATTTCCGCCGCTGTTGCTACTTCAGCCATACTTTATAATGTCCGATAGTTAAGGGCTAAGTGGTTTCCTGCAACCAGCCGCGCAACGTCATCGCGACTAGTTCGGGTTCTTTTCGTGAGCGCTCCACCAGTCGTTCGCGTAGCGCCTGTGCCGAGAAAGCTTCCGTTTCTTTACGGTCCGCCGTCGGCGCACCGGGTTTTCCATTTTTCTCTGGTTCCATTTGCGAGTTCATCTTGGCCTCCAATTCAGCGACGGTGCGCGGCGTGGTATCACTTAATAACTGTGCGACAGTGGCGGCCTCTGTCTGCGGCGCTTCCAGTTGGTTATCCTGTCGTTGCGCAAGGAGGGAAGGAATCGTTTCTGCTGCCGCCCCGGCTAATTGTGGGCTGGCGGTGCTGGCCGACAAGAGCTTCGGCTCAGGGGCGCTGGAAGCTTTCAGCGCGCGCTGTACCGGGCGAATGGCAAAGAAAATCAATAAGAGTGCGGCTAACACCAGCGAACCGTATTTAATTCCCATGAGCACCATCTCGCGGTACCGCTCCAACCAGGACGGCTTGCTCGGCTCAGCACTGGCCTTATCAAAAGGGAATGATTCGACGACAACCAGATCGCCTCGTTTGGCATCAGCGCCAATCGCTGCGGCAACCAGTTCTTGAATTCGTTTCAGTTCCTCCGGCGCACGTGCGACGGACGCCCCGTTGACAGCCTTGTGATCTACCAACACAGAGGCCGACAAGCGTGTTACTTGTCCCAACCCTCCGACTGTGCGGCGCACCGTTTTATCAATCTCGTAATTGATGGTGGAAGTATTGCGCTGATCCGGCGCTAATTGCGGCGGCATCATCGGCGTAGCTTGCGGGTTCGGCGTCACCGGTGCGACCTGGCCCGGCGGTGGCGTGGGAGTTGGCGTAGGCGTGGGCGGCGGCACGCGCGTGCCGGGATCATTGCCACGCGCGCCTACCGCGATACTGGTCCCTGCACCGGCTGGCGTGCGATATTCTGCTGCGCTTTGTTGCGACCGGATGACGGCGGAATTGGGATCGTATTTTTCTTCGGTTTGCTCGATTTGACTGAAGTCCACCTCGGCGGCGACATCCGCTTGCACGTGGCCTTTGCCGACGACGGGTTCAAGCAAGGCAACGATCCGTCCAGCGGTTTCCGTTTCGAGCTTTTGCCGTGCTTCCAGATGGGAGTTGAAGGCATTCGCGCCTGCTGCCGCTGTGTTGTTGCGTCCCGGCGCAGTTAACAATCGTCCGCGTGTATCCATCACGGAGACATCCGCCGGGTCGAGTCCTTCGGCAGAGGAGGCGATCAGATTGACGATGGCATCCGTGCGTTCGCGCGATAACTCGCGGGCTTGCCGCATGCGCAACACCACAGAAGCCTTGCCGCGTTCGGTCTTTTCGGCAAACACGGATTCGCGTGGCGGCGTGATATGCACGCGGGCGGTTTCGACTTCGTCCAGGCCTTCGAGCGTGCGCGCCAGTTCGCCTTCGAGCGCGCGTTGGTAATTCACTTTTTGGGTGAAATCCGTTGCGCCGAAATTGTTGCGATCAAAAATATCAAAGCCGATGTGTCCGCCCGTGAGCGAGTTGGACGCGGCCATTTGCAGGCGCAATTCCGGCACACGTTCCGATGGCACACTCACCATTGTCCCGCTATTCGAGAGGCGATAAGGGACGTTGGCAGCTTTTAGTTTTTCGACAATCGTTTGTGCATCGTTGGTTTTGAGTTCAGAGAAGAGCACGCCATATTCCGGTTGCGAGCCGAAATAGACCAGCATTCCCATTAACCCCAGCGTGCCTGCGACAGCGCCACCTACAGCCAGGCGCTGCCCCAGCGTGAGGCGTTGCCACAGAGCGATCCATTGCGAAAGAAATTCAGGCATGCGAGAAAGAATTGTGGGCGTCGGTTGATAACGTTGGTTGAGTTGATGGAGTCTTGAGTGTCCTAAGAGTCTTGAGCGTCGTTAGTCCGCGAGACGCTCAAGACTCTTAGGACACTCAAGACTTTTCTCACTTACACCTGCATTCGCATGACCTCTTCAAAGGCGTTGATGAATTTGTTGCGCACTTGCAACGCCAGTTGAAAGCTCAGATCAGCGCTTTGCAAGGCAGCAATCGTCCGATGCAAATCCTGCGATTCGCCCGTAACGGCGCGCCCGACTTCGAACTCGGCGCTTTTTTGCGTGCGATCCAGCGACTCGACAGCGGTCTTTACGTATTCGCCAAACGAGGAGGAGCCAGCCCCCATCAGGGAGCCAGCCAAAGTTGGCGATGCTATCGGTGAGGGTGAGGTCAGCGATAAAATTCCGTTTGTGTTTATATCCATTATGCTTCACCAAGTTTGAGGGTGGCGCGCACTAATTCTTTCGCCGTATTAAAGGCGGTAGCATTAGCTTCAAAAGAGCGCGTCGCAGAAATCATATTGACGGTTTCTTCGAGCGGATCTACTTCCGGCAATTTGACGTAGCCATCTGCATCCGCATCAGGATGCCCCGGATCAAAACGTTTGATGAACTTGTCCGGGGCCGCTAACTCTGTACTGCTGCGGACGCCTTGCGGAGCGCCAGCAGTCGTGTCCGCGAATAAACTACCTGCATCCGCCGACGAATTAGTTGTTTGAATAGCGACGGTCTCAAATAGCACATCCCGCCGCCGATAATGGCCACCTTCAGAGGTGCGTGTCGTATGAGCATTCGCCATATTCGAAGCTGCCGATTCAAGCCGCTCGCGCTGTGCCGACATACCCTGAGAGGAGATTTGAAAGATAGTGAATAGTGACATAGCTTCAGTGACATGGTGACGTGGTGATACGGTGACGCGGCAAAAGACTTACTCTTTTTCCCGTGTCCCAGTATCTCCTTGTCCCCGCGTCATAATTACCTTCCTTCACGAATAGCTGTACGCAAGGTGCGCAAGCGTGATTGGAGTATTGTAGTACCCGTGAGATAGCGCATGCCCGTATCCGCCATCGTCGCCATTTCCTGCCCGGCATCCACATTATTGCCGTCGAGTCCGGCGAGGCGTCCCGCTTGCGGAACCGTGTGTGGGCTGAGGGCAAGCATAGACGGCGTGCCCGCCGTGTTGGGCGTCAATGCTTCCTGCGTTGCTTGTTTTAAGTATTCGGCGAAATCCAGTTCCTGCGCTTGAAAGCCGGGTGTGTCTGCGTTTGCCAGATTACTGGAAACGATTTGTGCCCGGCGACTTTGTACATCCAAAAATTGCGTTAACAGATTAGTGATCCGATCCAGACTCGGTTGCTCCATAGTCCATACCTCCGGCAAATGACTTGGCAACCGTCGTGCCTAAGTCTTAACTGCTAGAACTAAGGGAGTTGTTCGGAAAGGCCGAAAGGCTGAGAGGGTCTGTCAGTGACAGCTTGGTGACACTTGAGTATGGCAATGCCGTGTTTTCGTCACTGTGAGGGATTCTCTGACGTGGCTGACAATGAATTGCGGAAGGCAGTTGGAGAAGAAAAGGGCAGCAGATGAATCTGCTACCCTCTGTGTTTTAGTTTCGCTTGTTAGCGGCGACGGATTTCATAAATCGCGCCATTGGAAAGCGACACGACAAACAGATTTCCGTTCGGGCCGGTTTGGATGTCAGTGCCCACGCCAAAATCTTTGCCGAAGACTAAGGATTCACTTTCGGTGTCAGTGCAATTTATGTTGTTGATGGTTAGGGGAACGCTGTCTGCGCGCAATTCAAAGAATGCCTGAATCGTGGTATCTTCGCCGTTTAGTCTCAAGACAATATTTTACCGAGGAGTTTTCACATGCTACTGGAAGGCAAAAATGGGCTAATTTTAGGGGTTGCAAACAAAGCCAGCATCGCGTGGGCAATTGCCCAATCATGCGCGCGGGCGGGTGCCAAGCTCGCATTCAACTATCAAACCGAACGATTGCGAGAAAACGTCGAAGAGCTGGCCGCCACCATTCCTGACGCGAAATGCTATCAATGCGATGCGGGCAATGACGAAGAAATTGCGGCGATGATCAACAATTATACCGAAGAATACGGCAAGCTGGATTTCCTGGTGCATTCCATCGCCTACGCGCCACGCGAAGCCTTGACGGGCGAATTCATCAACACCACGCGCAATGATTTCAAAGTCGCGCTTGAAGTCAGCGCCTATTCGCTGGTGGCGATCACGCGCGCTGCGTTGCCGATCATGAATGAAAACGCTTCGATTATTACGTTGACATACTTGGGCGCAGAACGTGTCGTGCCGCATTACAACGTGATGGGGGTCGCCAAAGCCGCGCTCGAAGCCTCCGTGCGCTATCTGGCCAGTGATCTTGGCCCAAAGGGCATTCGCGTCAATGCGATTTCCGCCGGCCCGATTCGCACGCTCGCCGCACGCGGTGTGTCCGGCATCACGAATATGGTTGCGCATCACCGCGAAGTTGCTCCACTTCGGAAAGCGACAGAACAATCTGAAGTCGGCGACACCGGATTATTTCTGGTCAGCAGTTTGTCGCGGGGTATCACGGGCGAAGTAATCTATGTGGATGGTGGCTATCATATCCTCGGTACACTTGCCCCAATAGGATAATTCACAGTTGGCAGTTGGCGTTTCGCAGCAAACTTATCTTCTGAATGGCTGTAAATGGCGAACTGCCAACTGTGAGATGTTTTATGTCCTCTCCCGTCTTTCACGATCTCGAACAACGCCGCTGGCACCGTTTCAAACGCACCACGCAACTCAGCGGCGCGCTTCTTTCGATCATTTTTGGTGTGTTGATTGTCAGCGTGGTGGTTAACTCAGTGCTCCCTGTGCTGAGTTTGAGTCTCATCGAAGTCTTGCCGCAAGCGCGTCACCTCGCGCCTCCACCACCATTGCCGCCGAAGCCTGCACCGCCTGGCGGGCGCAAGTTTCAGAATGCGAAAAGTAACCTCGACGAATATCTCAAGAAAAACCAATCTGTCGTGCTTCTGGTCGCTTCACCAAGGCCAATCACCAAAGCGGAGCTGATCGGGTTTTACGTGGCGATCAAATCCACGATTACGGCCATTCGCGGAACCGTGATGGGCTGGGGCAAGATTGAGCGGAAAGCCACAGTGCAATGGCATTTTTATGGCAAATTTTGCAGTTCCATCCTTCGCTAAAATCAATTGGACGCTGGAAATCCTGGGGCGTCGCGCCGACGGCTATCACGAACTCCGCACGATTTTGCAGACCGTTGATGTTTGTGATCAACTGCATTTCACGGAAACAGAAAAAGGCATTACGCTTCGGTGCGATCACCTGGAAGTGCCGTGCGATGAGTCGAATTTGATTTATCGGGCGGCGATTTTGGTTCAAGAATTAACGGGCTGCGACAAAGGTGCGCGCATTGAATTGCAGAAGCGGATTCCGATGGGAGCCGGACTGGGCGGCGGCAGTAGCAATGCGGCGGTAACCTTACTAGCCTTAACAAAACTCTGGAAAGTGGAAATTGCGCCGCAGGATTTGTTCCGCCTTGGCGCGCAGCTTGGCTCGGATGTGCCATTCTTCTTTTTCGGCGGCACTGGCATTGGGATTGGGCGCGGCGACGAAGTTTACCCGCTGGCAGATAGTCAAGCCGAATACCTTTTGTTGGTGAATCCCGGTGTCCACGTGCCGACCCGCGAAATCTATGGAAAGTTACCTTCTGAGTTGACAAGCCCGCCTGCCGTGAATAAGATGCCGTTTTCTTTGCAGGCCGCTTACGCGCGCATGCGGCGGGGGCAATGGAATTTACGGAATGATTTGGAAGCTCCTGCGCTCGCGCTCTATCCTGTGATTGGACAACTCAAACAGCGGTTGGTGGATTGGCAGGCAGCAGCAGTTTTGATGTCGGGCAGCGGCTCGACGGTTTTTGCGGTCTTTGAAAGTGATGCGGCACGTGCTCAAGCAAGCGGTAGCTTGAGCGATTCCGGTTGGTGGTGCGCGGCAACGCGCACGCTGAGCCGAGATGAGTATCAAGCCGCTCTCACTGAAATTGTGGAATGTGGATTGCGGAATGCAGATTAAAAGCAGGCGTCTTTGCTCCGCCGTCCACATTCCAAAATCAAATTTACTGGGGAGTCGCCAAGTGGTAAGGCAGCGGCCTTTGGAGCCGCCATTCCTAGGTTCGAATCCTAGCTCCCCAGCCATTTTTTTGTCTGGCTCCTCACTGCGAGAGCCAAACCAGAAGTTGTACGAATGTTCTCTTAGTGCCCAGTGAATAGTTTACAAGTATTCTCCGGCAACGCTAATCGCCCGCTGGCCGAGGAAATCTGCCAGTATTTAGGAATCCCGTTAGGTCGGGCTAATACTACGCGCTTTCCTGACGGCGAATTTAATTTTCAGATCCTTGAAAACGTACGCGGCAGCGATGTCTTCATCGTGCAACCAACTTGCCCGCCAGTAGATACCAGTTTGATGGAATTGGTGTTGATGATTGACGCTTTCCGTCGTTCTTCGGCAGACCGGATCACCGCCGTAATTCCGTACTACGGCTATGGGCGCGGCGACAAGAAAGACAAACCGCGCATTGCGATTTCGGCGCGACTGGTGGCGAATTTAATCACGACCGCTGGCGCGGATCGTGTGCTGGCGGTTGACTTGCACGCGCCGCAGATTCAGGGCTTCTTTGATATTCCGGTAGATCACCTGTTTGCTTCGCCGGTTATTATTGAATACTTCCTGAAGCAACAGATTGAGAACCTCGTGGTGGTTGCGCCTGATCCCGGCGGAGCCGAACGTGCCAGAGCGTATGCCAAGCGGCTCAATGCCGATTTTGCGATTGTGGATAAACGCCGCGATAAATCAAGGCCAGACCACGCCGAAGCTGAGGTGATGAATGTAATCGGCAAAGTCGAGGGGCGTAACGTCCTGATCGTAGATGATATGGCTGATACGGCAGGGACCCTCACGAAAGTTGCCGAAGCATTGAAAAAAGAGGGCGCGAAAAGCATCGTGGCCAGTTGTGTTCACGCCGTGCTTTCTGGCAACGCGATTGAGCGCATTGCCGGTTCGCCGCTGGAAAAAGTGGTGATTACAAACACTGTGCCAGCCGAGAAAGCCCGTGCGTCTTCGCAGTATGAATGTTTGAGCATTGCCCCGCTCTTAGCAGAAGCCATCAAATCTATTCACGATGAGACTTCGGTGAGCCGCTTGTTCATTTGAGAATTTAGTTTGGGAGTTTACGTTTATGAGTTTCGATACCAGTATTTCACTCAATGCTCAGCCGCGTGCCGAGCGCGGAAAAAATGCCGCTGGGCGCTTGCGCCGTGAAGGCTTGATTCCCGTCACAGTTTATGGCGGTGGACAGGACGCCATTGCGGCAACGATTGTTAAAAGGGAATTGGGTGCCTTTGTGCGTGCGCACGGTCGGCACGGCATTTTTACCTTGAATTTAGAGGGCGGATCCTCAACCGTGAAAATCGCCCAGATGCAACTCGACCCGATCAAGGGCGGCGTTTGGCACCTTGATCTGCAACGCATTTCGTTGACCGAGCGCTCAGAGTTTGAAATTACTTTGAAAATTGTCGGTGAAGCGGATGGCGTGAAAACCTTTGGCGGAATTCTGGAGGTGGTGAATCACGCGATCAAGGTTCGCTGCCTGCCTTCTGATTTGCCGGAACATCTTGACGTAGATGTGGCGGAGTTGGGCTTGGGGCAAAACCTGCGTGTCGGTGATTTGAACCTGGATGCCGATAAATTCCAGGTTATGACGGACGCTGAAATGGTGATCGTCACCGTCGTAGCGCCACGTGAAGAAGAAGCTGTAGCAGAAGCGACTCCGGCAGAACCCGAAGTGATTAAGAAGGGCAAGACCGAAGAGAAGAAGTAATTTGGTTTTGAGCGTAGATGTTCTTGATCGTTGGCTTGGGCAATCCGGGCGAGAAGTACGAGCGCACGCGGCATAACTGCGGCTTTCTGGTAATAGATGAATTAGCACGTCGTGCCGGACGCACCGTCAGAACACCGGAATGCCAGGCGCTGACGACCAAAGCCAAGCTTGGCGGGGTCGAATCGCTACTGGTCAAGCCGCAAACTTTCATGAACTTGAGCGGCGTGGCGGTTAAGGCTTTGGTGAAAAAGCACGAAATCAACGCCGATCAGATTTTGATAATTAGTGACGATGTAGCTTTGCCACTTGGCAAATTGCGCATCCGCCAAACGGGCAGCGCGGGCGGGCAAAACGGCTTGAAGTCCATCATCAAGGAAATTGGCACGCCAGACTTTGCACGTTTGCGGATGGGGATTGCGTCGGATCATCCGGTGGGCAATCTTTCGGATTTCGTGCTGGGCGAATTCAGCAAACCGGAACGCGAAACGCTGCACGAAATGATTCTGATGGCAGCGGACGCCGTCGAAGTTCTTTTGCAAAATGGCATTGCCGAGGCAATGTCGAAATACAACTAAAGCCACCTCAACGGGCTTGCTCCTTGCTCAAAGTAATGTGCTTTGGGCTTATCCAAAATCCATAAGGAGGATTTATCTTGAGAACCTACGAAGTAGTTTTTATTGCGGCTCCCAATACCGCAGAAGAAGACCTCAACAAACTCAATTCCCAATTAGAAACGATTGTCGCTGATTTAGGCGGAAAAGTCGTTAAGACAGATGTTTTAGGACGCAAAAAACTAGCCTACAAAATCGGCAAACACGATGAGGGCGTATACGTTGTCTTGTACATCGAAGGCACCGGGCATGAAATTGCCGAGGTCGAACGCCGCTTGCGCGTCAATGATTTGGTGATCCGGCATCTGACGGTGCGGACGGATGAAGACCTCAAACGCGCCGCGAAACTGAAATCTCGCCGTAAAGTCTCGACGCGCGCGGCGGCGGCTGGTGGCGCTGACACAGACGCGGAGGAGGATGCCGACGAGGATGATGATTTTGATTCGTAAGCGCCTTAGGTAGCATGCGACACACGATTATATTGAGGAACAACTATGCCAAGATTTAATGACAGAAACGATAGGAATGAGAGGAATGACAGAAACGACGCGCTTAAGCGTCCTTCGATGGGGCATAACAGCCGTCGTCGTCGTTCTTCCAAGTTGTCGGCGGAAAAGATTGATTACATTGATTACAAAGACATCAAATTGCTGCAATCTTTCCTTACCGAAAATGGCAAGATTTTGCCCGCCCGCCTTTCCGGCGTCAGCGCCTTGCAGCAACGCAAAATTGCCGAAGCCATCAAACGTGCTCGGACGATTGCTTTATTGCCTTACGTCCAAGCTTAAGTCGAAGGAGTTATTGTTATGGCACAAATGGAGCTTTTGCTACGTGAAGACGTAGAACATCTGGGAACGCGCGGCGAACTGGTCAAAGTGCGCCCCGGTTATGGTCGGAATTACCTGTTGCCGCGCGGGTTGGCCGTGCAGGCGACCGCCGCCAATGTCAAAACCATCACCAAGCAACGAGAAGCTTTGCTGAAAAAAACGGCGGCAGACAAAACTGCTGCTGAGGGACAATCCGCTTTGCTGCAATCTCTTACGCTCGAATTCGCGCGCAAGGTTGGTGAACACGGCGTGTTGTATGGTTCCGTCACTTCGATGGACATCGCCGAAGCGATTGCCGCCAAGGGCTACGAAATTGATCGGCGGAAAATTCAATTGTCGGAGCCGATCAAAGAAACAGGCGACTTTGAAATTCCGGTCAAGCTGCACCGTGAAGTCACGGCCACGCTCAAAGTCACGGTGAAAAAAGAAGAGGCCGCCTAAGGTCTGTACAAATCCAAGCATCTTTGCGATAACGGAGCGTGAGCCTATCAACTCACGCTCCGTCTTTTCTTTTGCCCCTCTTTCTGGGAGACGTAGGATGACTGACGCAATTATTTGGCTGGCGGCAATCGGATTACTCATCTTGATGTTCGGCTCCTTAATTTATGAGCAACGCAAGCGCGCTAAAATGACTGACGACGAGTATCAACAACGCGCCAAAGAAGAGCCGGGGTTGATTAGTACCGGGATGATGGCCTTTGATCAAATCGCTTTTCGCCCCCAGGCTAAAGCCGCCGTTGAATACCAGAAAGACAAGATGCGCGGTCAAACGCCCGAGCAAAAATCGCAAGGTGAAAAACTCCCGGACGAAAATTCTGAGCCACTGATTCACCCGGAGTAATACGGAATTTTCTGTATTCTGTGGCTAAAACACACTACTGCCGAACCTCCAATCGCTATGGCGAAGAACGCGGATTCCCCATTCGACAGAGCCTTACCGAGTAACATTGAGGCCGAACGTTCGATCCTCGGCGCGATTCTGCTCGATAATCAAACGATCAACCAGGCTGCCGAAATGCTGCGGCGCGATGACTTCTTTCTCGACTCGCATCGCCGCATCTACGACAAAATGCTGCACCTGATGGAGCAAGGCCGCGCCATTGATCCGATCACCTTGCAAGATGCGCTCCGACAGTCAGGCGATTTGGACTTGATCGGTGGAACCGCCTTCATTGCTGCCTTAATTGACGGTGTACCGCGTTTCTCGAACATTCAAGAATACTGCCGCATCGTCAAAGGCAAATCCATTGTCCGCAAACTCATCACGACCTCTAACCAGATCATCAATCGTTGCTTCGACGCCGAAGACGAACCTGATGTGCTGCTCGACGAAGCCGAACGCTCGATTTTGTCCATCGCCGAAGATCGCATTCGTCAGGGCTTCGTCCCCATCAGCGAAGTTGCGCACAAACAACTCCAACACATCGAAGAAATCGCCAGCCGCGAACAATTGGTCACCGGGATTGCCACCGGCTTTCGGGATTTGGATTACATGACTTCGGGTTTACAGCGCGGTGATTTGATTATCATTGCTGCTAGACCGTCCATGGGGAAAACGGCGTTCTGCCTTAATATTGCTCAGAATGCAGCGATGCGCCAACAACATCACGGCGAGAAAGCGATTGTCGGCATCTTCTCGCTCGAAATGAGCAAGGAGCAACTCGTGCAGCGCATGCTATGTGCGCAAGCCCGCATTGACGCGCATCGGCTGCGCACCGGGATGCTAAGCAAAGAGGATTGGCGGCATCTGGCGCTAGGCGTGAGCGAATTGGCCGAAGCGCAAATCTTCCTTGACGACACGCCCGCGATTTCTGTACTGGAGATGCGCGCCAAGATTCGCCGCTTGAAGAATGAGCAGCGCGGCTTGGACATGATCATCGTGGATTACCTGCAACTCATGAGTGGCAAAGGGCGCGTCGAATCTCGTCAACAGGAAGTCTCGCAAATTTCTCGTGATCTCAAAGCGATTGCCAAAGAGATGAACGTCCCCTTGATCGCGCTCTCCCAGCTTTCCCGCGCCGTCGAATCACGCTCTGACCATCGCCCGCAGCTTTCAGACCTTCGCGAAAGCGGAAGTATTGAACAAGACGCTGACATCGTGATGTTTATTTATCGCGACGAAGTCTACAATCCTGAAACGGAAAAGCAGAATGTCGCCGAAATCATTATCGGCAAACAGCGCAACGGCCCGATTGGCGATGTCGAATTGGTCTTCCTGAAACAACTCACCCGCTTTGAAGATAAATATCGGGAGTAGGCATTTGTCATTTGTCATTTGTCCGTTGTAAAAACAACGGCGAATGATAACGGACAACGGACAACAGCCAGTTTCTCAACGACCAACCTGGGCAGAAATTTCCTTGCCCAATCTCATTCACAACTACCAGACGATCAAAAGCTATTTGCGCGGACAAGCCCAATTGATGGCGGTCGTCAAAGCCAATGCTTACGGGCATGGCGCGATAGCCTGTGCGTTGGCATTGGAGCGAGAAGCGAAAGCGGATTGGTTTGGTGTAGCGTTGATTGAAGAAGGCGTTGAGCTACGTGCAGCAGGCATTACCCGACCGATTCTGTGTCTCGGTGGCTTCTGGCACAGGCAGGAAGAAACAATAATCGCAAACGATTTGACGCCGGTGATTTTTCGCCTTGATCAGGCCGAAGAACTAAATGCCCAAGCGCAACAAGCCAAGCGCAGCGTCAACTATCACCTAAAAGTAGACACCGGAATGGGGCGACTCGGTGTGCCATTCGCTGACTTGCCCGCGTTTGTGCAAGCACTCAAGCAATTCACGAATCTCAAGCTGGACGCTCTGATGACGCATTTTGCCGAGGCCGAAGCCGTCGAAAAGGAATTCACCGAAGCGCAAATCAAATGTTTCAATGAAGCCTCAGCCATCGTCCACGTTGCAGGCTTTGCGCCGACGTGGAAACATTTATCGAACAGCGCCGGGATTCATTCTCATCCGAACGGCTGGGGCAACCTCGCACGGGCTGGCGCTGCGATGTATGGCTTCACACGCGATGTGATTGCGCCGGTGCCAGAAGCCTTTGCGGTCAAGCCTGTGCTGTCATTGCATTCGCGCATCGTGTATTTGAAAACGGTTCCCGCCGGAACTGCGCTGGGGTATGGCAGAACCTTTACGACCACGCGCAAGAGCCATATCGCCACGATACCGATTGGTTATGCCGACGGCTTGCACCGCGCGCACTCAAACATTAGCCACGTGATCGTACGCGGAAACTTCGCGCCGATTGTGGGTCGGGTCAGCATGGATTTGACGATGCTAGATGTAACGAATGTTGCGGATGTCGCGTTGGGCGATGAAGTGATTTTGCTCGGTGAGCAAGGCGGGCTGCGCATCACCGCCGAAGATTTAGCCGCCCAGATCGGCACCATCTCGTATGAAATTGCCTGTAGCATTTCCGCCCGTGTGCCGCGCCTGACATTGGCTTCGCGGTAGCGCCTGCGCGCCAAGACGCTACCGCATTATTTCTTCAAATCCGTCGTCCACTTCTGCCCGACATGAATGAATGACGTGGTTGCTTGCTCGGTCCCGATGCTGACCAGAAATCGCTGTCCGTCCTTGCTTGGCGCGGACCGTGTTCTTGCGATCTCAAAGAGCGGTTGCGGCGTGCCGGATTGAAACTCTGTCCCGCCTTTGCCTATAGCACGAGGACAAATTGTTTGCCGGGTGTGATTGTCTTTCGGTTGCGGAGTCGCCTTGCCGTTCAATTATGGGGACAGAAGCGAGAACGCGGAACACGCGGAAAAAGTGGAATAAACAGAAAAGGAACCGTCACGCAAGGTTTCTTTCCATAAATTCAGTTCTTTCTGCGGAGGCCGCGTTCTGCTCTTTCTTCGTTCCTTATATCGCGCCAAGCGGTCACAACATCAATTGCCCGCCATTCACTTCAATCGTTTCGCCAGAGAGATAACTCGCGGCGTCTGAGGCCAGAAACGTGATGACCTTCGCGGTTTCTTCCGACGTGCCAACGCGCCCCATCGGAATCGTTTTGACGAAGCCTTCCATCATCGCCGCCGTCGAGAACGTTTCGTGAAACGGCGTATCAATCACGCCAGGCGAAACGCTGTTGACGCGAATGCCATAAGGAGCCAATTCCTTCGCAATGCCTTTCGTCAGCGTGATCAAGCCACCTTTCGCCGTAGCGTAAGCAAACGCGCCAGGGCCGCCACCATTACGTCCGGCAATCGAGGTCAGGTTGATGATTGAACCAGCTTTGCGCTCAATCATTGCAGGCGCGACGGCTTGTGTGACAAGAAATACACTCTTCAGATTGAGGTTCATCACATCATCCCAACGCTCTTCTGTCAGTTCCAGCAGCTTCATTCGCTCGACTAACGAACCAGCGTTATTAACGAGAATGTCAATCGCGCCGAGTTCATTAGTCATGCGCTCAAGCAAGGCTTTAATGTCAGTAGCTTTTGTCACATCGGCTTGAATGACGATAGCTTTGCCGCCTGCCGCGATGATGGTTTGCTGCACTTGGTTTGCGGCTGCTTCGTTGCGATTGTAATTGATGGCGACGCTTGCGCCTTGCGCGGCGAGGGCAATTGCGGTGGCGGCACCGATGCCTGAACTTGCGCCCGTGACGAGCGCGACTTTACCGGTTAGATCAAGATAGTTTTGCATGAGTTTTCCTTTTAGAAATCTATGTCTGCCAACAGAGCAGACGGTTTTTTGTGAAAAGCTCGGCTGATCGTAATCAGCCCTTCCAGACTGGGCAAATGAATGCCGCGTTCGATGGAACTCAGTTGTGAAACGCTGATGCCAGTGGCGGCGGCCAGTTCTTTCAACCCCCAATCGCGCTCGGTTCGTAACGCCTTGATGCGTTGGCCAAGCCGCTCGCGCAATCGCTCGACATCGTTTTGCCCTAAGCCGAGCACATTGACGGCACGTTCTAACGCTTCGCGCAGTTGCGAGAGCGAAAACGGCTTCGTGAGATAATCAAAACTGCGCAGCCGAAATGCCGCGCGCATATCGTCAAGGTCGGGATAGCCCGTGATAATGATGACGCAGAGGTCAGGCCAGCGCAGGCGCAATTGATCCAGGATTTGCTCGCCCGTCACCGCGCCCATTTTCATATCCAACAACACCACGTCCGGTAATTGCATGGTATTTGTGTCCCACATCTCTTCCGGCGTGGCGCACAGCCGCACGTGATGTCCCTCGTCTTGAAGCACGTCTTCGAGGTACTGGCGGAAATCTCCGTCATCGTCAAGCACGACAATATCTAACGGCGGCAGGGCTGATGTCTTAACGCTAGTTCCCATAAATTTTCACGTCGTAGCGGATTCATTCGCTTAAGTCCTCAAGCGTAAGCGAATAAATTCGCTTACGCGGGTGGCATCGGCAACGTGATTTCAAATTTCGCGCCACCTTCGGCACGGTTGTTGGCGACGATCAAGCCGCCATGCTGGTCAATAATGCCAGCAGTGACGGCTAAGCCCAATCCTGTGCCGTTTGCATCCAGACGGCTGGTGACAAACGGCTCGAAGATGCGTGGCAAAATGTCAGGCGGAATGCCTGCGCCGTTGTCTTCAATCGTCATCTGCAACCACGGCTTATCGTCTTGTGTCACGCGGTAAGTGTGGACGCATAACTTACCAGAGCTTTTAGTAGGCTGACCAGCCTTCGCTCCGTCTTTGATGGCATAAATGCCGTTTTTGAAGAGATTGACGAACACTTGCAACAACCGCCCGGCATTCCCAATTACCAAATCTGTCGGCACTGCCGCGTTCACAAATGCCAAATTGAGATCACGGGCTTCGATGCTGGCGAGTGACCACGCTTCATCCAGCAGTGGCTTGATAGAGACGGTCTCCATCGTCTGCGTGCGGGCGCGGGCAAAATCTGTCAGGCTTTCGCTGATGCCGCGCAAACGTTCGGTCACGCGCAGCATGCGTTGCAACCGATCTTCGTTCGTAGGCTGGTCGCACGTCTCAATCATCTTTTCCAGCGAACCGTGCAGCACGGCAAGCGGTGTGTTGATTTCATGCGCTACGCCTGCGCTCATTAAGCCCAAGCTTACGAGCCGATCCTGACTGGCCAGATTTTGCTTGGCAGTTTCGAGCAGGTGATTTTTGCGCTTGAGATCGTTGGCCATTTCCTCCAACTGGCCGAGCGCGGTTTTTAGTTCGACTTCGTGTTGGCGTAGCAGCCTTACAGTTGCGTTGCGCGAAGTCATAATTTGCCCTAATTCGTCGCCGGAAATAAAGCGGTCTTCAATCAATTCGCGCTCTCTGGCATCCGCTTGCAACGCTTCATCCGCCCGCAGAATGCGTTGCATTGGATGGTAGACATAACGCGGCAAAATAAACATTTCCAATGCGATCACCGCCAAGGCGTAAACCGCCAGCAAGGCTAATCCCAGCATCCAGCGCAGGCGGCGCGAGAGTTGAATATATTGCTCGGCGTTCAGCGCAATTACCTGATACGAGCTGTCGTTGGAATCAAAACGAATCAGGCGAAACGTCGGAATTGCAGAGCTGGCGATCATCACGCGATCACGCCATACGCGCCCCGGATTGCCGCTCAGCCCGTCCCGCATTTCCGGCGTAATAATCAACTCCGCGTCTTTATCATCGAGAATTGTGAAGCGATCCGATTGCACGCTGCGCACCGCGCCAGGATACCGCTCGAAGACTTGGGCCAACAACTCGGCTTCTTGCTGGGCCGAACGCGCGGCGATTTGTGTGAGCGGCGTGCGCAAGGCGATGTAAAGACTCAGCACCAAAATCAGGAAGAAAATATTGTGGAAGACGATCAACTTGTAACGAATCGGCAAGCCCGCCAGAATTTTGCTGTGGAGTTTCATAGTTGATTCGTATCTTAGCACTGCTGGCTAAGGGCATGTCTATTGGTTACGAGCGCACTCGCTGCGTTTTGCCCGAAAGCGACACGGGTGATTTGCAACTTTGCCAGTCGCATGATATTCATAACGCGCGTTACCCTGCGCTTGTCTTCATATAACGATCATCAAAATTAACTCACAAAATCAAGCAGTGCCCTTGATCGTTATTTAGGCTGATTATCTTTGTTCCCTTTTTTCGCTAGTGGGATGTTATGCGGTCTTTGCTTTATCCTCTCTTGAAGCAAAGAGCAACTATCACAATAAATAACAACTTGGTTTTGTTTACCTGGTCCCTCACCGGGTTGACGATCTTTGACCAACTCCCAGCCGACGACCGTTTATCTGGAGTACGAGTTCATGAAATTTCGAACCTTGATTTCACCCTTTCGCTTTCCCCTGCTAACCGTTTTCTCCTGCATTTTTCTTGTTTGCTTCTCGGCAATCACGCTTGCTCAAACCCCGATTTTGGATGGCGAAGAGCAGGCCTTTCTAAAAATCATCAATGACTATCGCGTGGCCAATGGGCTTGGCACGTTACAGGTGTCTATCGCGGTGACTAATGCCTGTGATTGGATGAGCAACGATATGGCAACAAAAGGATACTTCAGCCATACCGATAGCTTGGGACGTGATCCCTTCACGCGGATGCGGAGTTTTGGCTATACCTACAACACCTGGATGGGCGAAAACCTTGCGGCGGGCTATAGCGATGCGCTGAATACCTTTAATCAATGGAAAACCTCGCCTGGTCACAATGAGAATATGCTCAATCCGAATTTCAAAGTGATCGGCATTGGGCGCGTGGCTAATCTAAGCGCATATTATGGCTATTACTGGACGACTAATTTTGGCGGAATAGTAGACGCGCTTATCACGCCCACTGTTCCCTCTGTAAATACGGTAAGCGCCGCCAGCTATGGGTTCAACGCGGCCCCGGATAGCCTGGTCTCGTTGTTTGGTACCGGGCTAGGCGTAGGGATAAATAAGGCTAATAATTTGCCCTTGCCAAAATCGTTGGGTGGCACAATTGTGACGGTGAATGGGGGCGCAGCGGATTTGCTGTACGTTTCACCCACACAGATCAACTATATCCTGCCCGGCAATCTCAGCCCTGGCACCGCCACCGTTGAGGTGAAAACGAATGGCGTGTTGGTTGGAAAAGGAACGGTGACGATAGACAACGTCGCCCCCGGACTATTCACCATTACCGCCGACGGCAGAGGCGTTCCGGCAGGTCATGCAACTTTTGACGGGGTTACGCTCAAATCGCTTTTCAATCCTGATAGCACTGCGCGTGTCATCGAGGCAGGAACGGCGCAACGCCCGAATTACTTAGTGTTGTTTGGTACGGGCTTCCGCAAACGAAGTGCGTTAAGCAATATACAGGTACGCATCGGCGGCATTGTGTCGCAAGTGAATTACGCTGGGTTGCAGAAGGATTACGTCGGACTCGACCAATTAAATATAGTGATTCCGACGGGAGCGCGCGGCAGTGGCGAAGTAGACTTGATTTTGACGGTAGACGGCAAACAGGCGAATAAGGTGCGGGTGAATATTGGGAATTGAACAAAGCAAAAGGCAAAAGCCAGATGGCAAAGGTGGGCTTTGCCTTTTGCCTTTTGCTTTTATTTTCGTGCTCTGCCCAGCGAGCGAATCATCATCTCCGTGCCTGGCTCGAAAATAATGTCCTTGCCACTTTGCACGTAAACTGAACCTGCGCCCGCGGCTCCGCCGAGCACAGCGCCAATCGCCGCGCCTTTGCCGCCCCCCGCAATGCCGCCGATGATCGCCCCAAGCGCCGCGCCACCTGCGCCACGTGTCGCCGTATCTTTCGTGCGACTGCCGGTTTGGACATTACCTTCTTCATCCACAGTTTTGACTGTTGCACCGTCATAAACTTTTTCGACTTGCGCCTCGAACGGTGCGCTACGGCCATCGGGCATCGTGATTTCATCAAAAGCTAATAGCATTTCCGTTTTGCCGGTGGCTTTGCCTGAATGACTGATGCGCGCAATGTGTCCGACAATCGTGGCATTCACATAAGCCGACGGACTCACAACCCGCGCCGTAAATTGATCGCCTTCGCGATTGGTTTTAGTGCTGAGCAGTGAGGTCAGGCGAATGCGCAATTGATCGCCTTCAGAAATAGCAATATCACTGCTGGCATTCCGATCAATCGCGCGCTCATTTTCCCGTTCATTCGGACGCGTGTCCCGTGTGGTGTTGCGGCGATCATTGCGCGGAGGCTCTCTGTCTTCTGGCTGCTCGCGTGTTGCCACAGTTCCCGCGCCAACGATGACCGTCGTCAAATTCTGCGGCACCGAGACAGAAAACGGACGTCCAAAAAAGCCATCGTTGTAGCCCATTTCAAAGCCGATGCGATAGCCATCCTGATATTCTTCCACACGTCCCATTTGCCGTTCATACCCGCGATCCGCACGTTGGTAATCCTGGCTGCGGGTGAAATCGCGCGACTGATCGCGGTTGAAATCATCTTTCCCGTTTTCAAAACCATCCTCATAGCCGGTGCGATACCCACGTTCATGCGCGCGCAGGTCTTGTTCATAACGATCTGAATTGCGAATTTGTGGGCGAGTATTGCGAGGTTGGGCGAAAGAAGTGGAAATAACAGTAAGCAGAAGAGCGACAATCAACAGGCTCCGGCTTTTCATAAATGCCTCCTAAATTTGTATCGCAAAGAGGGAACGACTTTTTACCTCATTGAGGTGCGACAAACAAGCAATAAAATTGCGCCGCGTTAAACGGCGGTTCAGATGCCTGCGTAGGATTCGCCGTTGCCTGAAGGAATGCGCGCTTGAACAAAACCGCTGTGGCTCTTATGCTTGCTAGGTACAAAGCAGCGATGCACCGTATTATTGCTTTGCACCCAGCAAGGATTGCGAGGAACCTATGTCCATAACTGCCCAAAAAGTTTACCTTGATAACAGTGCCACGACACGCGTTGATCCAGAAGTTGTTCAAGCGATGTTGCCGTACTTCACCGAAATGTATGGCAACGCCTCCAGCACGCATCAATGGGGACAGCGCGCGAAACAGGCAATGGAAGAGGCACGCCATCAAGTTGCACAACTCCTTAACGCGACAGCCACCGAAATCGTTTTTACTTCCGGTGGCACCGAAGCTGATAACCTGGCCGTCAAAGGCATCGCCGAAGTGTATGCAAGCAAGGGTAAGCACATTATCACGTCACAGTTCGAGCATCCCGCCATTCTGAATTCGTGCAAGTATCTGGAATCCCTCGGCTGGAACGTCACCTATTTGCCCGTCTATCGTGAAGGTGTTGTGCGCCTGGCAGATGTGCAAGCGGCACTCACAGATGAAACTGTGCTGATTTCCGTAATGCAGGTCAATAACGAACTTGGTACGATTCAACCGATCAAGGCCCTCGGCGATTTGGTCAAAGAACGCCGCGCTGCCGGGCATCGGCACTTGCATTTACACACCGACGCCGTGCAATCCGTCGGCAAAATCCCCGTAGACGTGCGCGCACTTGGCGTAGATTTGCTTTCCCTTTCGGGTCACAAGATTCACGCGCCCAAAGGCGTCGGCGCTTTATTTGTACGCCGTGGGGTGCGCCTGCAAGCCCAAGCCCACGGCGGTCATCATGAACGCGACCGCCGTGCTGGCACCGAAAGCGTGCCGCTGGTCGTTGCGCTTGGCAAAGCCTGCGAACTTGAGCGGTTGCATTTGAGCGAGTTTATAAGTCGCGTGGGTGGTTTGCGGGATTATCTAGAAACAGAATTGATGCAGCGCGTCTCGAACATTTCGCGCAATGGCGATACGGAATGCCGCGTGCCACATATCGCCAACTTCAACTTCGATCACTGCGAAGGCGAAGGCTTGATGATTTCGCTGGATTTGAAAGGCATCGCCGTTTCGACTGGTTCCGCGTGTGCTTCCGGCTCCATTGAACCCTCCCATGTGCTGACCGCAATTGGCTTGAATCACGAAACCGGGCGCGGCACGTTGCGCTTTAGTCTGGGGAAAGAAACCACCAAAGAAGAGATTGATTTCGTGCTGGAGACGGTGCCTGTCGTGGTGGAGAAATTGCGCCGCATCTCGCCCAAAGTCGCTGCCAAATAATTTCCCCTTATCTTTTGAGCTTGCGCCGCTGCCTCGCTACTCGGATCATCCATTTTCATCGTAGCGGGATCGGTAACGCTGGGAATCACTGCTTCCTGCCATCCGCGCGGCTCTAACTCTGCTGTCGTGATCGTAGGTTTGTTGTTTCGCTCTGACAGTAACCGAAATGGCGTCGAAAACAACAAGACAAGAAATCGTACTGGAATTGCGACAAAAAGGACAAGCCAAAACAGAATGAAATTTGCCAGGAGCGACAGAAACGATTCGCCCAAAATCTTCCACGAATTTCCCGTCCGCCAATCCGCCGCCTGATTTGCCGCATTGCCGAAAAAAAGCCCCGCATAATGTGACATCACCTGATCAAACGACTTATCAATTCTGACCATTGCAGGATCTCCACTGGGAGAAAGTGCTTTGGTCACGCGCTCCAAATTCGTGCCACAGGCAATACAAAATTTACGCTCTTGGGAATCTTCTCGACCGCAGGTTGGACAGAACATAAAAGGCATCCTCGCTAGTTAAGATTGTTGCGATGACCTACGACAGGAAGAAACTATTGGTTCGTGAATTCTCATTAAGCTTCCGATGCCCTTGCCAATAAACTCAGCACAAACTCACTATACGCATCTTTCATTGGCAAATCGTAATCCACCTTCACTCGCCGCCGTTCCGCCGTAACGGCTTGCCCGGTTTTCGGATTGAAGCCCGGCTTGTTGTACGTTTCCCAATGTAAACCCACGCCGCGCTTTTGCCAGTTTGGAATGTCATTGAAATTGATGCCGTGTTGGAATAGTAACTCGTTCTTTTCCGCGACTGGCATGCCTTCCAGCTTTTTCGTCGCTGCTGTTACGTTCATTTCATCTTTGCGCAACGTCCAATAACACCAGGCATTCAGCGCGTTGCGATGCGCGTCTTCGTTGCGCCAGCGAAAATAATCGCGCACCAAACTTTCGTTTGGAAGCTGCGAGATGCGGCAATCAAAGACTGCGTGCGAGCCGATCAGCAACGAAAACTTTGCACTCGCTTCGCCCGCCAGAATCGAATCATACTTGCGCAGCTTGCGCTCAAACGCATCAATCCTGGGGTGAAACAGCAGCGAGATTTCGTCCGATTGCGTGTAGCCATAGATGCAGCGAAATCCGCAATTCATCAAGTGCTCTGTCGTCGCCGTCATCATATCCCGCACCCGCACATCGAACGGCGCATCAAACTTATGAACCTCTTTCGTCAGCCGCGTGAAACTGCGCCCATCAATGCGCGCTACCAAAAACATGCCCGGCACAGCGCAGAGATCAAAGGCTGTTTCATACACGCGCATCTTATCGTCCAATTCATCAAACTTCATGACACCACTCTTTTACAACAACTTCTTTGGCCTTGTTGATTGCCACGTAACACAACTGATCGAAGCCTTCGTCAACGCTCGGCAATCTTTCCCTTCTGTCTAGCCTGCTACTAATAGACTGTCGTCTATTAGTCATCATTGATGTTATATGAGCCTATGGATGTGACTCAAGTCTTTGCTGAAAACATCAAAAGATTCAGGCAGAAACAGGGACTGTCGCAAGAAGCTTTGGCAGATTTGGCCGGATTACATCGAACATACATCGGAGCGGTTGAGCGAGGCGAGCGCAACATCACTTTAATCAACGCCAACAAAATTGCCGAAGCACTGAGCGTCAAGCTGAGTGATTGCCTGAAAGAGCGCAAATGAAAAAGCCACAACAAATCGAACAATCTCTTGGAATTATCCTGAAGCAATATCAGCAATCGTTCACGACCAAAATTTATATTGAAGAAACCGACGTTTCGGATTTGCTGATGGAAGTTTTCGGCATTACCGCAGAGATAAAACGTGAAAACCGGCAGTATTGGGGGCGTGAGCTTGGAATGTGCTGGCAGCGATTGGTTACTCAACTATGCCGCGTTTGCTGCGCAGAATTTGCTACTGCGCTACGTGTTGGAGGCGACGAGCCTTGCGATTTAATCGTGGGCAACCAAGCTATTGATACCAAATATCGCATCGGCTCTGGCGATTCCGGCACGCTGAAAAAGTTTAAGGCTTATGCGTCTTTGCTGAAAGACAGCAGCTATGAACCTATTTTGCTGATTGTGCGAGAAGACAATTTGTCAGCGGCCGATCACGGCTTGTCGTTCCGGCGGGTGGACAGTTTTGACGGGCGAGGAAACGTTTCGTTTTCTCAAACAACTGACGGGCTTCGATCTCAAGCGTTATCTCCAAACGAAAACATTGGAGTATATGGTGCGGCGTTAGTCTTGTGTTTTTTCTCTTTCGGCTGTGGCGCTTGCAATTCGCTCAATCGCTTCTCTGCAATCTCGACATACTCCGGCACGATTTCAATGCCGATGTAACTGCACCCTAATTTCTTCGCCGCCACCAACGTTGTGCCAGACCCGGCAAAAGGATCAAGCACGATGTGATTTTTGTCAGGCGGAACAAACATACTCACCAGCTTTTCCATCAACGCCAGCGGTTTCACTGTGCAGTGAACGTTTTCCTGTTCGACTTTATCGCGCGGAATGTCTTCCAGGATATTCGATTGAAACGAACCATCCTCGTTGATCGCGTGAAACAGTCCGATGCCGTTTTGGCGCAACGTCTCGACGTAGTTATTGATGAGTGGCTTTTGCACGACAACAATTGCTTCCCATTCGTTGCGCAAGCAACTGTGCCAGCCTTCCCAATCTTCGTGATCGGCAACGCCTTTCTCTTTCAACTTTGCCTGCAAGTTCAGCCCTTTCGGAATCCCGCTGGAACGCCGATAGACAATGCAGTCTCGCGCATAGAAGCCTGCGCGTTCCAGCGCCACCTGCACATGCGCCATCGTGCGCGTACTGTTGAAAGCTGCGACGATAGCCCCTTCTTTGCATACGCGAAACAATTCGGTCGCCCATTCAAAACACCATTGCTCATACTCCAAAATGTTTTGCCGCCCCCGTTCATACCACCGTGCATTGCGCACACCGCCCGCCAAGCCGCTGCCATACGGAATGTTTTTGACTAAAGTCTTGCTGCCCTTGACACGATCAATGCGCCGCTTAACTTCGGCAGCATTCCATTTGTGTCCGATGAATTCGTAGTTGTAGGGCGGATCGGTAATGCAGGCCGAAATGGAGCTTTCAGGTAAGGTGCGCATCACCTCTCTGCAATCGCCGGTAAAAAGCTGGTTTTGGATGAGCATAGAATTGCGGTTCCGTTCATTTGGGTTGCGACGCATCGTATGTGGCAGCACGGAGATCGTCAAGCTGGCTCTCAATCTTCGCCCTGTTGGCTAAAAGCATTTTGTTTTAGGTGTGCTGCGCATTTTTGCAAGCCTCGATAAAATTCAGATACGCATTTATATTTTCCAGCGCAAGATGCTCGCATGGTCTTTGGAGGTCTTTCATACTTACTCACTTTAATTCTGGAGATATGAGTAAGGTACCCCCATTGTCAAGACAGAAAATTAGCTAAATTAAGGTGGTCAATGGCTGCCTTGAATGGCTGCTCTTGATTGATAGATCGCCGCTGGCATTTGGTATTCCATCGACTGATGGAGCCACTCGTGATTGTAGAACTGGAAATACTTGCCCAACCCTGTCATTGCTGGCGGGACGTTTTCATACTCGTGCAAATAGATTTCTTCATGTTTCATGTGGCACCACAACCGCTCGACAAAAATGTTATCCATAATAAGGTAGTTGCACCCGGTACCCCACAGAATACACGCCGCTGGATGATTTCAACGCGACTTACTAGCAGACCATGAATGCCGGCTGGCGTTACAAAAAGAAAAATTACAACGCGCGGCGCTCCAAAAGGGTTTTTTTCTCCTGCCAATTAGTGTATTTTACGTTGCCGCTTCTCACTGTCTCTGTGATGTCTTTCTTTCCTTTAACTGTTGCAGTGAGATAATCTCCCTAGTATCTAACAAGGGCTGGCATGGAAAGCAGCGGTTGTGAAGCAGGCAATCCCCACACTTTAATTTCTATCTCCCGCCCCAATTAGCGAGTGCCTACATCCCCCTTTGCTGAGGAATTGTGCAATGCATGTTCAATCTAACTTACTTATACCCTATTCTGAAGAGTGGTGGCGTGTAACTCTGTCCAGCATTGGTGATGGGATCATCGTTACTGATGCGAAGGGGATGGTCACATTTATGAACCCCGTGGCTGAGTCACTTACCGAATGGGCGAAGAATGAGGCACAGGGCAGGTCGCTCGCTGACATCTTCCCGCTCATCAATGAGGCAAGCCGCGCCAGCGTTGAGAATCCTGTCAGCAAAGTACTTCAGACAGGTATGGTGGTCGAGCTGGCGAACCATAGGGTGCTGCGATCTCGGAATGGCGTTGAAGTCCTGATTGAGGACAGCGCCGCGCCGATCCGAGATGCACAAGGCAATATCTTTGGTGTCGTGCTGGTCTTTCGTGACATTTCGGAACGCAAACGGGCAGAGATGGCTCAGCTTCAACTGGCAGCTATCGTCGCCTCTTCAGATGACGCTATTATCAGTAAAACGCTCGAGAGCCGCATTACGAGTTGGAACATGGCAGCGGAGCAGATATTTGGCTATACCGCCGCCGAAATGGTTGGACAATCCATCACCATTCTTATCCCACCCGAACGGCAGGATGAAGAGCAGCTAATTCTCGAACGGCTTAAGCGGGGCGAACGCATTGAGCATTATGAGACGGTGCGCCGTCGAAAGGGCGGCGCCCTCCTTGATATCTCGCTGACCATCTCTCCGATCAAGAATAGGGACGGAAATATTATCGGTGCCTCAAAAATTGCTCGTGATATTACGGCGCGCAAGCAATTAGAACAGTCACTGCGCCAAAGTGAGGAACGACTGCGGCTCTCTCACCAGGCAACAGGCGTGGGCGATTGGGAGTGGAATACTGCAACGAATGAAGTTTTCTGGTCGCCTGAGTATCGAAGTATTTATGGCCTTGATGCCAAGGACGAACCCTCCTTTGAAAAGGGAATGGCCGTTGTCCTACCAGAAGATCAAGAGATTATTAGCCAAGGGCTTTCCCAGGCACTGGCTAGTGGGGAAGAGTATCGGTCAGAACATCGCATCCGCCATCCGCAAAAAGGGTTGCGCTGGATTCAGGCGATAGGCAGAACGGTACCTGACAAGTCCCGGATGATTGGCCTGGCGATGGATGTGACGGCACAGAAACAAGCCGATCAAGAATTGCGGGAAGGCACCGAACGCCTAAGTCTAGCACTGGAAGCTGCGTATCTCGGCGATTGGAGTTGGGATGCCACGACTGATGTCATGACTTTCTCCGTGCGGGCGGCAGAAATCTTTGGTATCCCGTCTGTGTCATTTATGACTTGGACTGAGCTGCGCGAACTTTTGCACGAAGAAGACCGCGAACAAGACCGCCGCGCTGTTGCGCAGGCCATCGCTCAGCAAATTGACTATGCGATTGAATATCGCATTCTTCATTCAGACAGCAACTTGCGCTGGGTATCAGTGACCGGGCGGGCAACGTATGATGAAAACGGGCAAGTTAAAGGTATGCTGGGGATGGTGCAGGATATTACGGAGCGCAAGTTAGCAGCAGCCTCTCTTGAGGAAGAGCGAGAAGCCCTGGAAATCATCAATCATGTGGGACAGATGCTCTCAGCGGAACTTGATTTGCAGCAGCTTGTGCAGGCACTCACCGATGCCGCGACTGAAATCACGGGTGCCCAGTTTGGCTCCTTCTTTTACAATGTGCTGGATGAGCGCGGTGCTTCTTATATGCTCTACACCCTTTCGGGTGTGCCACGCAAACACTTTGCTCATTTCCCGATGCCGCGCGCGACAGACCTCTTTGGCCCGACCTTTCGAGGAGAGGGGGTAATTAGAATAGCTGATGTGAAGCAGGATGCGCGCTATGGCAAGAATTCTCCCTATTTTGGGATGCCAGAAGGGCATTTGCCCGTTACCAGCTACCTCGCGGTGCCGGTTATCTCGCGCTCTGGCGAAGTGCTGGGTGGCCTCTTCTTCGGACACGCCGAGGCGAGCATTTTCACCGCGCGCCACGAACGTGTTGTCACTGGGTTAGCCGGACAAGCAGCCATCGCGATGGATAACGCCCGGCTCTATGAAACAACCAGAAAATCCCAGGCCGAGGCCGAAACTGCCAACCGACTGAAGGATGAGTTCCTGGCGACGGTCTCGCACGAACTGCGCACCCCACTCAACAGTATTCTGGGCTGGGCGCGGATGCTGCGCCGGGGCAATCTCAATGAGGAAAGCCGCCTACGCGCGATGGAAATTATCGAAAAGAGCGCGGTGGCACAGACGCAGATTATTGAGGATATTCTCGATGTTTCGCGCATCATTACCGGTAAGCTCCGCTTGGAGGTCTCGCCCATAGAGATCGCCCGCGTGGTGGAAGATGCCGTCGAATCCGTGCGTCCGACTGCTGACGCCAAAGGCATACGGCTCCAAACCGTGTTGGATACAATGACGAATTTGGTGGCGGGAGATTCGCACCGGCTGCAGCAGGTGATCTGGAATCTGCTCTCGAATGCCATTAAATTTACCTCTAAGGGGGGACGCGTGCAGGTGACGCTGGCACGCATTGATTCACACGTAGAGATTGTTATCAGTGACAGCGGTGAAGGCATCGCGCCAGAATTTTTGCCGTATGTTTTTGAGCGTTTCCGCCAGGCTGACAGTTCAACGAAACGTACTTATGGCGGGCTTGGCCTGGGCTTGGCGATTGTGCGCCACCTGGTGGAATTACACGGTGGTACAGTCTCTGCCGTCAGTGCCGGCCCCGGGCAGGGGGCTACCTTCAGCGTTCGTCTCCCACTTGCGATTATGCGGGAGAGTGGAAAACCGGTAGATGAGCAGCCAGCACCGCTCTTCCAGCGGGCAGGTGCAGGAAAAGTGTCCAGCGAAATTGAGCAAAAGGTCCCTGCAGTGCGCGTGCTAGTCGTGGATGATGAGGCAGATGCGCGCGAGCTACTCCAAGCCGTCCTCGCACAATGTGGAGCGGAGGTACGGGCTGTCGGCTCAGTGCAGGCAGCAATGGAGGAACTCAGGCAGTGGCGTCCTGATGTATTGATCTCTGATATTGGCATGCCGGGGGAAGACGGATACCAACTGATTCGCCAGGTAAGGGCGCTTTCTCACAAAGAAGGAGGGAGTATACCCGCCGCAGCATTAACAGCTTATGCCCGCTCAGAAGACCGGCTCCGCGCGTTGAAGGCAGGGTTTCAAACCCACGTGGCCAAGCCGGTTGAGCCAGCAGAACTCGTAGCCGTGGTGGCGAGTCTCGCAGGAAAAACTGGGATTGCTCAGGATAAAGGATAATCCGGGGCGGCGCATAGCTCGCTGATAACTGACCACCCAACCCCAAACAGGCGGCGAGTTTCATCGGCGGGTACATGCCTGAAACTGTCAGCCCAATAGTGACGCAAGCTGTCGTTAAGGTGCCGAACTTCTTACGACCTGATGATACGTCTGTCACAGAGTTCAGCGTGCGTTACTAACAGCACTTCACTCCTCACCCTGCAAAAATTTTCATCTCCTGCAAACGCAAGCTCATAGCCACCAACTCCCCTTCCGCACTCGTGTAGCTGTTCGATACCGGAACAGCGTTTGCCACGGTCGCGTCGGCTTTCTTTGAATGCTTGGCGGCTCAGGGCTGCGCCCTCATTTGTTTTTACGCGTAGCAATTCCGTCGAGAATTCAGAACCAATGACTACTACCGCTCACTATAACTACTCTTGCGAAGGATAGACGACGATCATGAAACACTCCCTGCGAATTTTATTTAGCCTGTTGTTGCTGCTCCTGTTCCTGAATGTTGCGCCCGCCGCACAAACGAAGCCGTTTGTGACGGTGGATGCCGCGCGCTATCAGCCTGCCGTTGCACCGGACAGTATTGTGTCTGGCTTTTCTTCTCAACTTACGATCCAGGAAGCCTGGGCGACGGAGGACGTAGATTCCCTCACCGCTGGCATTCAATTGCCCACCGCACTCGGCGGCTTGCGCGTGCTGGTGAATAATCGCCTGGCGGAGTTGCTTTATGTCGGGCCGAGCCAAATCAACTACATTGTGCCCACTGACACAGAACTTGATGCGACGGCGACCGTGGTCGTGACCGACAGTCAAGGCAACGCCGTGGCGCAAGGTGATTTGTATATGGCAGCCAGCAGCCTGAACCTTTTTACGAATAACCAGCAGGGTACGGGGTCTCCGGCGGCGTCTTTTACGGCGGATGGTCTTACCTACACTAGCGTCAACAACCCGGATGGATCAACCAATGTTGTGCCGCCGGGAAATTATTTGATTCTATACGGCACCGGCGTGCGCGCCGGGCGCGACATCAAGGCCTTTATTGGCGGATTGGAGGCGCAGGTGGATTACGCGGGGGCGCAACTGGAGTATGTAGCGTTGGATCAAATCAACATCAAGGTGCCGGAAGCGCTGACGGGACAAGGCATCCTGGATGTCAGCGTCACAGATGGTTTGACAGTTAGCAATGTTGTGACGATTGATGTCGGCGGCAACCCTCAAGTACCTGCTGGCGCGCCCGTCATTACAGGCTTCTCCGCCAGTGAAGCTTATGCGGGGCAAGTATTGACCTTAACGGGGTCACAATTCCCGACTTCGTTGTCCGAGGCCTCCGTCAAGCTGGGTTCGACGTCAGGGCAAATTGTTTCCACCAGCGCCACTGCGTTGAGCTTCGTCGTACCGTATGGCGCGGCGACGAACAAAGTCTCCCTCGGCAATGCCGCAGGCGTACGCAAGAGCACGGCGGCGCTCACGATCAGGACTTCGATTTCCGGCACGGTGCTAGATGGTCTGGGTGCGCCGGTCGTCGGCCTTTCTGTCAGCGTGGCCAATACCAATATTAGCACTGCAACCAACGGCGTAGGCCGGTTTCTCTTAACTGATGTGCCGCGCGGGATTGCCCAGGTCGAGGTGGATACGTCTTCGTTCCCAGCCAATCTGGGCTTGCCGACGATGACCTACACGCTGGTGGTAACGGATGGCGGTGACAATGAAATTGGCTACCCCATTTATCTGCCTGCCAGCTTGGGGGCAGGCGCGTTTCTTAATACCGTGCGCATCCCGAATGGCACCGGCTATAAGGCAACAATTGAAGCGGACGCACCTGTCGTGCTGGAGCATGATGGACTGCGCCTGGAAATCCCCAGCAGCGTGACGTTCCCGAAAGGTGCGCGCGACACGACGATCAAGTTAACGCGTTTGGCCGCCGATGGGCGGTTGCCTGCCCCTTTGCCTGCGGGGATTTATCCTTCCGTTGTCGCAATGATTACACCGATTGGCGCAATCTTTGGTGACAAGACCACCGGACAGGCAACATTGAGTTTCCCCAATCCTGACAATTTCCCCGCTGGAGCAACGCTTGATCTTTATGCGTTCCGCCCCAACGTCGCGCCTTCCGGCTTTGTCAAGCGAGGCACGGCAACGGTGGATAGCAAGGGCGAAAAGATTGTGGCGTTGAGCGTGATTGATTTTGCTACGATCTGGTTTGTCGGCTTGCCGAGTGAGCAAGTGACCTTCACGACGGTGGCCGGAACGGTGGTGGATAGCAATGACAGGCCTGTGAACAAAGCGCGCGTGTTTGTGCGAGGCCGCAGCGCCGTCACCGATCAGAATGGCAAATTTGAAATCAAAGGTGTGCGCGCCAAAAATGATGACGAACTGCGCGTCGAAGCGTTGTTCTTCGCGCCTGCGGGTGATGCGCTGAAGACTTTCAAACTGGTCAAGGCCGTCGCTCCCGGCACAACGGATGCGGGCACGTTGCAACTCCCCGCCTTACCACCGCTTTCCCTGCTGATTCGTCCGATGGAAGCGCGGATCAAGCCTGGTGCCACGATTGATCTAAATCTCGTGTTGTCCCGCAAGCTCTCCGCTCCGGCGACTATCAATCTGACCAATGAAGAAGGCGTGAAGCTGGACATCACTCCGGCCACACTCAATCTGGAAGCAGGGCAAATGGAAGCCGCTTTCAAAGTAAAAGGCGACCTGTCAGGCAAGGGAACTGTCGTAGCCAAATTGGCGGCGACCGTTGACGATGCGACGCCAGAGAACACGCGCAAAGGCTTCGCGGTGATCTATGTGACGAATCCTGCGCCAGTGCTGGATGCCATCCGCCCCGTGAGCGGTGCGCCCGGCTCAACCTTTACAGTGGCGGGCACCGGACTTAGCACCGATGCTCAGCAAAATAATGTGTTCTTCAAACAAGGCGATAAAATCGTTGGGGCAGATGCGAGATCGCTCAAAGCTGCACCCAGCACAGAAGCAGCAGGAAGCCTCACATTGACAGGACTTGTTCCCGGTCTCAGAACGGGCGAGGTCGAAGTTTTTGTGAGTGTGCTGCGCAACGGTGTACCAAGCGAAATCTCCAACAAAGTGAAGTTCACCGTGACGCAGACCGCCGCGCCGAAATTGGAATCCATCACGCCGCCGTCGGGCGCTCCCGGTGCCACCTTTACCTTGATCGGCTACGGGCTGGATGCGAACCCGAAAAACATGGGCATTTTCTTCAAGCTGGGCGACCAGATCATTCCCTCTCCGGTGGAATTGCTCAAGGTGCTGGCACCGCCGACCACGGATGGCAGCAAACCTGCGACCATTCAGGGGATCATCCCCAGAATGCCTGCGGGTGAAGCGGAAGTCTTCGCTGTCGTCTTTCGCAATGGCGCACCGAGCGAACTGTCTAACAAACTTGCCTTCAAATTGCTGACGCCGGCAGCGCCAACGCTGGAGTCCGTCACGCCGACCGAAGGCGCGCCCGGCACGACGTTCACGATCAAAGGCAGCAACTTTGATTCTGAGACGAAGCGCAATTTCATCTTCTTCAAACAAGGCGACCGCAACATTCACCTTGATCCCAACACGATCAAATTCGATGGGCAATCCATGCTTTCCGGTGTGGTGCCGCGCCTCACGCCCGGTGGTTATGAAATCTTCGTCGTGACCAATCTGGAAAGCGTTCTGGCAACAGCCGGTAAAATCCCAGGCACGCCGTCCAATGGGTTGCAGTTCAAAATCGTGGCTCCTCCCGGCGCGAAGCTGGATTCGATTGATCCAGTCGAAGGCCCGGCGAGTAGTTACTTCACGATTAAGGGCAGGGGTTGGGGACAGGATGCCAAAACCTTCCGCGTGGTCTTCAAGCAAGAGAATCGCTTCATCATGATCGAACCGACGAACATCAAGTTCGATCCAACAATGATTGCCGGAAAGCTCCCGAATCTTGCGGCGGGCGATTACGAAGTCTTCGTGATGACTAACCTGGACCTCGTGCCAGGCAATGCCACCATGCCGTCAGGCACATCGTCCAATAGCCTGAAGTTTAAGGTCTTGCCGCCGCCCGCTCCCGTCCTGGAAACCATCAGCCCCACCGAAGGCGCTCCGGGCAACTACTTCAAACTGACGGGCAAGAACTTTATTGACGGGCAGGTTATCTACTTCAAGCAAGGCGACAACCTGATTAACGTCAAACCAATCGCGCTCAAAATCACCCCGACGACCATCGAAGGTGTCTTGCCCTTCTTGCCCGCAGGCGCAGCCGAAGTGGGAATCTCATTCGGGCCAGACCAACGATCAAACACGCTGCCCTTCAAGTTCCTCGCCCTGCCAGGTGCGAAGCTGGATTCTATTGATCCAGTCGAAGGCAAACCCGGCACAGTGTTCCGGCTCAAAGGCAGCGGATTTGGCAATGACGTCAAGCTTTTCCGTGTCGCCTTTGGACAAGGCCAGAATTTCGTGATGCTTGATCCGGCGACGATCAAAACGGATGGCGTGGTGATTGAAGGAACCGTGCCCAAACTTACCCCCGGCGATTACGAAGTTGGCGTCTTAACGAACCTCCCAACGCTTGAGGGAGATGCCATGCTGCCGGGCACGCCTTCCAATGTTTTGAGGTTCAAAGTTTTAGGCGACCCGCCGCCAGTGCCAACGCTGGAAACTATTAGCCCCACGCAGGGGGGGGCAGGCACGCCCTTCAAGCTGACGGGCAAGAATTTTATCAACGGGCAGGTCATCTACTTCAAGCAAGGCGACAAGGGCATCCGCATTGCGCCGGAACATCTCAAACTTACGGCCACGACTATTGAGGGCGTGTTGCCGCTCCTGCCGCCAGGCGCAGCCGAAGTAACAGTGTTGTTCGGGACCAATCAAACCTCAAATGTGTTACCCTTCACCTTCCTCCCCCCACCCGGCGCGAAGTTGGACTCCATTGATCCAACGGAAGGTCTGCCGCGCACTACGTTTGCTATTAAAGGCATAGGCTTTTATCCCGAAGCCAAACAGAATCTGATTATTTTCAAACAGGGAACCAGCCTAAGGCAGCTTGATGTGAATAATGTCAAGTTAGAGGGAGGCCTTCTTAGCGGCATCGTGCCGGATGTGCCTGCTGGTGATTACGATGTTATCGTGATGACGAACATTTGGTTGGGGCCACTGACCGCAGGTGGGCCTGCGGGTGTTCCTTCGAACTGGCTGAAGTTCAAAGTGCTGGCACCGCCCATCCCCGTGCTGGAAAAGATTGATCCAGTCGAAGGGGTGCCAGGCAAGCCGTTCAAAATTACGGGTAGGAATTTAGATCGTCGGGCGAGAATTGTTTTCAAGCAAGGCGAGAATTTTAGAGATGTTCCACCTGACTCTATTAAAGTTTCTTCGACGATGATCGAAGGCATGATCCCCGGCGGTTTGCCGGGGGCAGCGGAAGTGTTCCTCCTTTATGGTGATTATGGCCAGGAATATCAAACCAATACTCTTCCCTTTAAGTTTTTGCCGGTACCTAATATCGCCAAGCTGGAGGCGATCAATCCCACCGATGTCACTCCGGCGACACCCTTCAGAATCACTGGCGTAAATTTAGCGCCCTTCTATGTGGTTGTTTTTGAGCAGAACCAGCAATATTTTGTCGTACCAGAACATTTGGCAAAGTTTACCGATGGGGCGGTCGAAGGCATTGTGCCGGGGCTGGCTCCTGGAACGGCTGAGGTTTTCGTTGCCTATGGAGATGAGATTAATCACGTTAGCTCGAATAAATTGCCGGTCAAGGTGCTGGCTGGGCAACGACCAGTACTGGAACAAATTAGCCCGACTGAGGCTGAATCTGGTGCGATCTTCAAACTCAGCGGTCAACATCTTGCGCCGTTCTATAGCCTAATCTTCAAGCAGGGCGAGCATATTAGATACTTGAGTCCTGATCAGCTCACGTTTGAAAATGGCCAATTGGGAGGGCGTGTGCCAGATCTGGGGCCGGGCGTAGCAGAAGTTTATCTGGTACTGGATAGCGAAGCTCCTTTCTCTAATAAATTGCCTTTCACAGTTAAGCCGAAACAGTAATTTTGCTCTATTTTCCATAACTTTTCTCTCGATCCTTCGAGGGGGCCGCCAGCTTGCTGGCGGCCATTTTTTTGCGCGCGCTGGCGTTCGGCATGGCTTGCCAGTTTGACGCGTTATAAAGCGAGACGCCATAATGCGTGGGTCAGCCGCCTCGTTCTTTCATTGCCCCATAACGACTCGAACCCTTTGGAGAAATAATGAAACATCAGCCTGTTCTTACTTTCCCCTTGGCAATCTTGCTTAGCCTGATTGTTTTTGCTCAAACCCTCGGAACTTTATCCGGCACTGTCAAAGACCCGAAAGGCGCGACAGTCGGCGGCGCACAAGTTACGGCCCGGAACGAAATCACCGGCGAAACTAAATCCGCCACGACCGATACGCACGGAAAATTTGTTATCGCCGGATTAGTGGTCGGAAATTATAGTGTGAACATTGCGCGCCAGGGCTTCAAAACCAGCGAGCAAAAAATCGTCCTTAAAGACAAGGGCACTGCCACGCTGGAAATTAAACTTGAAATCGGCGAGGTGCGCAGTGAAATCACCACCTCAGCCGTTGGCACGATCAAGCCAAATACAGACCCCAACTATCGCGTCTTGCGCGATGCTAAACTAGCGGAAACTTACACGGTCAATAATCTCTCTCTGAAACGAGATGCTGGTACGATTACGCTGAAAACTGGGCGTATCAGTTTTATTGCTCCGGTGCTGAATCGTGTGGCTATAGGCGTCTTTGTAGGCGAAGGCGAATTTTCGCTGGAGCCAGCCCTCTACGTCGAACGAGAGTACATGAAAGTGATAATGGAGAAGGAGATTTATACGGAGGCTTTCTCGCGTCTCATCCTGGTATTCAGCGATGCTACTTACGACGAAATAAAGAAGCAGGGGCAAGCAGGCGGCGCGGCGGATAATCAAATCCTGGATGCGTTGCGCGATTGGCAGAACAGGCTGCGCGACCGCGAACGAGGCGGCGGCGAAAACGTCGAGGCCGAAATTCTGACGGACCTGTATGCGCCGAAACGACTGCCCTCGTTCAATGCCTACATTGACGGCAAGAAGCATAACGATCTGCGCTTTCACGTGCGCCCTTACGGCGCGCTTGATTGCGAAGAAGTCGCGTTGCTGAATGCTGATTTTCGGACGTCGAAAGACGCTGGCTTCTGGTACGCCAGCCATCTCATGAGCGAATTCAAGAACGGGACGGCCAGTTCTAATGAAGACAAGCGCGTCGTGGATGCCGAGCATTACAAAATCGAAAACGCCATCAAAGGTGACAAGCTGACGGCGAATGCCGAATGTTTGCTTACTGCTTTAACCGAGGGCGAGCGCGTTTTGAGTATCGGCTTGCTGCCAGATTTGCGCGTCTCACGTGTGCTCTGGGGCGAAAAGGAAATAGATTTCATTCAAGAAGACAAGAAGAAGGATGGTTCGTTGTATGTCATCTTGCCGGAGCCGATGGCCAAAGGTCGCAAGTACAAACTGACCGTCGAGTATCAAGGCGAGAAAGTCTTGCAAGATGCCGGCGGCGGCAACTTTGCCGTGCAGGCGCGCACGAGCTGGTATCCGAACGTCAACACTTTCAAAGACCGCGCGACGTTTGATTTGACCTTCAAAGTGCCGAAGCAATACTTGCTCATCAGTGTCGGGAAAAAAGTGAAGGAATGGCAAGACGGTGATTTCGCTGCGTCGCAGTGGGTTTCGGAAATCCCGCTCGCCGTCGCCGGATTCAATTATGGTCGCTTTAAGTCACAAGAATTGGCGGATGAACCGACGAAGTATAAGATTGAAGGGTATGCGGTGTCTGAAATGCCGGATGGCTTGCGCAATACCGGGATTGGCGGGATGGCTCCGACCCGTTTGATCGGGCAAAGCCTGACCGAAGCGCAAAATTCAATGCGCATCTTCACCCATTATTTTGGCCCACTGCCCTACGGCAGAATCGCGATCACGCAACAACCGCAAGCCTTCTTTGGACAATCGTGGCCTTCGCTCGTCTACATGCCGCTGATTGCGTATATGGATGCGACGCAACGCTGGATGCTGATGGGCAGCATCAATTCTGGTCTCAATGAGTTCATTGATGAAGTCAACGCGCACGAAGTCTCCCATCAATGGTGGGGGCATATCGTGGGCTGGGCTTCGTACCGCGATCAATGGCTCTCTGAAGGCTTTGCGTTTTTTTCTGCGGGGCTGTATTTGAAAATGACTGATCCGAAGCCGGACAAGTATTTGAACTATTGGAAACATGCGCAGGAAGAGATTACCAAAAAAAATGAATTTGGCATGCGCGCGACGGATGTGGCCCCGGTCTGGATGGGGTGGCGCGGCGGCTTTCACAAATATCCGAATGCCTATCAGTATCTGGCATATCGCAAAGGCGGATACGTGCTGCACATGCTACGCCAGATGATGTGGGACGCGAAAGAAGGCGACAAGGCGTTCATAGCGATGATGCAGGATTTCGTCAAGGCGCATTACAACGAGAATGCTTCTACCGAGAGCTTCAAAGCGATTGCCGAAAAACACATGCTGCCGAAGATGGATTTAGCCGGAAATAAAAAGCTGGATTGGTTCTTCTTGCAATGGGTCTATGGCAAGGAAGTCCCGCGTTACAAATTGGAATACAATTTGACACCACAGAGCGATGGCAAAACCCTGCTGACGTTCACGCTCACGCAAAGCGAAGTTTCACCAGGCTTCGGCATGCTGGTTCCGGTGTATTTGGATTTTGATGGCAAGCTGACTCGGTTGGGTGAAGTTCCTGCTATTGGCAGTTCCACTTCGCAGGAGTATAAGGTGATGCTTCCGCAAAAACCGAAACGCGTCTTGATCAATTACAACTATGATGTGCTTGCCGGTGCGAGCGAAAGCGTCGAGAAAAAATGACCTATGAAACATTACAGCCTGCACGAAACGCCTGTCGAACAAGTCACTGAGCTTTTCTCTCGACAATTTTTTACGGGAGAAAAGCTCACGATGGCCTTTCTTACGATCAAAGCCGGATGCATCGTTCCCACGCATCACCACGAAAGCGAACAGTTCAGCTACATCATCTCCGGCGCATTGCAATTTCGTATTGGCAACGAAGAGCTAATTGTGGGCGCGGGCGAGTTAGTACAAATTCCTTCCAATGTACCGCATTCAGCCGTGGCGCTCGAAGAAACAACCGGTATTGATGTCTTCAGCCCAATTCGCACGGATTGGCTTGACGGTAGTGATGATTATTTGCGCAAATAGCGAGATGGCATTAGCTCTTGCGTAATCTGCCACAGTGCATATCATCTTGGCTATCCAACGAGATTAAGCGATAGCGCATCTGACGGATGCCCTCACGATTACCACATGGCTTGTAACTTTCGAGAAGGAGATCAGATGAAAATTAGAAATTTGCGGAACGGGATGGGTTACGCGCTCGCCTTTATTTTGGCAGCTTTGCCATTAACTTCGATGATAACTGCGCCCGCTTTAGCACAAACGCAAGTCCGGCCCGCCCAGAGCTGCGCAACGCCCCAACAGGATTTGGAATTAGGGCGACAAGCAGCAGCCGAAGCAGAGAAACAATTCCAGGTGCTCAACGATCAGCGGGTGCAAGAGTACCTGCGCCGCGTGGGTGAAAACCTGGCGCGCAACACGCCCAACGAGGCGAACTTTCCTTTTACTTTTACGGTGCTGAACGTCGCAGAAATCAATGCCTTCGCCTTGCCCGGCGGCCCGACCTACATCAATCGCGGCACGATTGAAGCGGCGAAAAGTGAAGCCGAATTAGCGGGCGTGATGGCGCACGAACTTTCGCACGTCGTGTTGCGCCACGGCACGGCCAACGTTTGCCGCGCCCAAAAGTATCAAGGCGTTGCGGGTATCCTTGGGGCGGTTTTGGGCAACGGGGTGTTAGGAACAATCGGGGCTATCGGCGCGCAAATCGGGGCGGGTTCTGTGTTGATGAAAAATAGCCGTGAAGCCGAAACCGATGCGGATGTGCTGGGCTCGCAAATTATGGCGCGCGCTGGCTATGACCCAATTGCCATGGCCGATTTCTTTGAGACACTAGCGGGGGAACAAAGCCGCGAACCGGGCAAATTGGAACGCTGGTTCAGCGATCACCCGCAACCGCGTGATCGTCGCGAGCGCATCAAAAAGGAAGCGCAATTACTGAACTATCGCGGCGGTTCGCGTGAAGTGGGCGGGTTTGCCAGCGTCAAGCAAACGCTCGGGGGCATGGCAAAAGCCCCCAGCATGCAAGAGCAACCTCAGCAAGGTGGGCAACAGCAACCGCCCGCGCGACAGGGGCAACCTGTCAACGTGCGCGTGGAGCCACCCTCAGCAAGGCTAAAAACCTATCGTCAACCAAATAGTGCTTACGAAATTGCCTATCCCGAAAATTGGCAAGCTACCGCAGGAAATACCGGGGTGGCCGCGATTCTTTATCCCCAGGGCGGTGTAACGCAGGATGGCGGGACAATTTACGGTGTCATTATTGACTCGCAACAAGCGCAGCAAAGCATTGACTCGCGCACGCGCCGCCCGCGGTCAGCCTCGCTGGAGACAGCGACCACCGACATCATTAACAACACGCTACAAGGCAATAATTATTTGCGCGTAGTCAGTGGGCCGACCCAAACCGGCAAAGTCGGCGGACGCGATGCCATGACCGCCACGATGGAAGGTCGTTCGCCCCTCACGAATCGTGACGAACGAGCCATTCTGTTCAATATACATCTCAATAATGGCGATTATTTGTATATCATCTTCGTTACACCAAGTGATGAGGCGCGCACCTACCGCACCGTCTTCCGGCGCATGCTGCAATCCATGCGGATCAATCAATAAGGTCTTGGAAAGACGAGCTTGAACGGGAACAAAGCAGGGCGACAAGCAAACTTGTCGCCCTGCTTTTCTTTTGCAGCAATGCCAGCCTATGTGTCTTTACGCTAGTGCCTATGATGAGCTTGACAGAACCTTCTCGCCGGATAATACTTCCGCCTAGTCAACAATGAACTAACGCACAAATTATCGAACGGACTTTCTAACTCACTTCTGTTGACAAGCTTCTGGGAATGAATCTGCCGCAAACTTTCGTTTGCGACCTAACCTCGTCTTCTCTAGTCAGTGGCAAACTACACTGTCATCAGTTATTTTGCTGTTAATCACTTGTGATGCCTCTCCATCCAGAGCGGTATATATGAAACCACATCAGGAGAACTCCATGGTTCGTAACTTTGCGAAACAGATCATTCCGTTATTTATCCTGACCTGCTTGCTGGTTGTATCAGTGTGGGCACAATCCACGGGATACCTCAGCGGCACAGTTCAGGATGCACAGGGCGCTGCCATTGCTGGTGTTAAAGTGACCGTCAGCGATCCAGCGCGTAACCTGCAAATTGAAGCGGTCACCAACAGTGACGGCACCTTTACCTTCACGAGCTTACAACCCAGCACCTATACGGTGACCGTTGAAGCCCAAGGCTTCAAAAAATATATCCAGACGGGCATTGTCATCAATGCGTCTGACCGTCAATCAACCGGCACGATTAAACTTGAAGTCGGTGCCCTGACGGGTGAAACCGTACAAGTGATTGCGGATGCAGCCCAGTTGCAGATCAAAACTGAATCGGGCGAACAGAGCACAGCAATCAACAATCAGCAGTTGCAAAACCTCGCGGTCAATGGGCGCAATTACCTTGATCTGCTTAAACTCACGCCTGGCGTGGTTGTCACGACTGGCTTTGCCACCTCTGGCCCGGGCGGACTTGGCAACATTAACGTCAATGGCGGACGCGGCGGCAAAAACAACCTGACGATTGACGGCACCACTAACGTAGATACCGGATCAAATGGTACGCAGCACATTGCGCTGTCACTCGACAACATTGCCGAATTCAAAGTGCTGACCTCCAATTATCAGGCGGAATACGGTCGTTCAGCGGGCGGCGAAATCCAAATCATCACTAAGAGCGGCACCAGCCAATTTCATGGAACGGGTTATTATTTCCACCGCCACGAACAATTCAATGCCAACTCTTATTTCAATAACGCCAATGGTTTCAGAACAAACCTACCGGGTGTATTGAATAATCCGCGTAACTTTTATCGCTACAATCAACAGGGCTACAATATTGGTGGCCCGGTTTACCTCCCGAAGAAAGTTTTCGGCCCCTTAGGTCATGAAGCAAGCAAAGAGAAGCTCTTCTTCTTCTGGTCGCAGGAATGGCAGCGGCAATTAGTGCCACAAAGTGCGCGCAATTCGCGGGTTCCCACAGCGGCGGAACTAGCAGGCGATTTCAGCAATACCTTTGATGGTAATGGCGTTAAAATTTACATCAAAGACCCCACCAAAACTGGCAATTGTACTGCCACAGACCAAACTGCGTGTTTCCCCGGAAATATCATCCCCGCGTCACGCATCAACCCGAATGGCACGAAAATTCTGAATCTCTTTCGCAGATTTGATAATCTGCCCTTGAATCCAACTGGCATTAATGGCTATCGCTACAACCACGACTCGCAACAGAGCGTCAGCTATCCGCGCAGTGAAAACAGTATCCGGCTGGATTACAACATGTCGGAAAAAACGCGTGCCTACATTCGCTATACGCGTGATACGGATCAACAAATCATGCCGTACGGTTTGGGCTGGACAGGCGGCAACAATCAGATTCCCTTTGACAATCTGATCTTCAAACAAGCTCCGGCGTGGAACGGCACGCTGAACGTCACGAACACGCTCTCGCCCACGATGACGAACGAGTTCATTTTTGGTGCGAGCCAAAATAACCTGACGCTGAATCCGTCGGTAGAGAACGCAGCGAGCTATTCGGGCATTGGCTTCAATTTTGCGACGCCTTTCCCCTACCCGCCCAGCCAATGGTTCAATATCACCTTTGGTGGCATCCCGAACCAGAATTTTGGTGGAACTACTGGTTACGGCGCGTACCCGTACAAAAACTCCAACACGACCTTTGATATTTACGATAACTTCAGCAAGGTCTTAAATACGCACACCGTAAAGGCGGGCTTCTATTACCAACGCAGCCGCAAGGATCAGGCTGCTGGTACATCGGCTAATATTAATTTCACTCACAACGTCAACAACCCGAGCAATGCGCAGCATCCGTATGCCAATGCTTTGCTCGGCAACTTTAACACCTATAGTCAGCCAAATATCGGCGTCTTCCAGGGACAATATCGCTCGACCAACGTAGAGTTTTATTTACAGGATAACTGGAAGGTTAACAGTCGGCTGACGCTGGATTATGGCATGCGCTTTAGCTTGATCTATCCACAGTATGATAAGCGGCAACAAGATTTCTACTTCGCGCCGGAGAAGTGGGACTCAGCCAAGGCCGTACGCCTCTATCGCCCGACTTGCGTGGCGGGGACATTCCGCGATAGCGCTTTCTGTTCGAGTGCGGCCAACCAACGCGCGATTGATCCGGCCAATCCAAGCGTGTTGCTTCCGTCTTATCTGATCAATCGTATCGTGCCTGGATCGGGTGATCCATTCAACGGTCAACAGAGCACCAAAAATGGCTACTTACCAGGTGGCATCAAGAGCCGTGGGGTGCAATACGGACCGGCGTTTGGCTTCGCCTTTGACGTCTTCGGCAACAAAAAGACCGTCGTCCGTGGCGGTTATCGGATGGCGTATGACCGCGTGCAAGGCAACGAATTAGTCTTCGCCGCCGTTGGTCAACCGCCGCTGTTCATTAACCCGACCTTTAACTTCGACAACTTGTCCAACTTAGGCGCAGGCACGGGGCCACTGGCGCTCGGCACGGTTAGTGTGATTGGCGCTGATCCCGAAGGCAAAATCCCCAGTATCCAGAGCTTTAGCCTCCAGGTGCAACAAGACCTTGGCAAGAGCACGGTAATCAGCGTGGGTTATGTTGGTACATTAGGTCGTCATCAACAGGAGATTCTAAATCTCAATTATAGTCCGTATGGCGAACTCTTCACCAAAGCAGCGCAAGACCCCTCTCGCTATGCCAATGGTATTGTGCCGGATGAAGAACCTGGACTAGCTCAGGTGTATAGAGACGCGGGCTTCAAATTCTCTGGTCAAAATGCGCTAGCAGCGGACTTCCTGAAGAGATACCCCGGCTATCAAACCGTTGGTATGCGCACGTTCGGCGGCTCGTCGAATTACCATTCGATGCAGGCGACCCTGAGCCAGCGGCTTGGCAGATCGCTCAATGTTGGTGTGGCCTATACCTGGTCGAAGGCAATGGGAACGTCCAACGGTTACACGGATGGCATTAACCCGATCTGTTCACGTTGTGCCGACTATCGTCTCCTGGCTTTTGACCGCCAGCATGTGGCAGTCATTAACTATGACTGGCGCATACCGGGGTTAAGGGATGCCTTCTGGTTACTCAAAGGCGTGACCAATGGTTGGCAGATTACCGGCATCACACAGTTCATTTCCGGGTCACCGACGCAAGCGGGTGTTGGTATTCAGAATATCAACTTGAATCAACGTATTGCTGGTTCGTGGACGCAAGGGGTGAATGCGCTCTTCACAGGCGACGTGAAAAACAACTCCGATAAGGATAATGCCTTCAATTGGCAGAATGTCCGGTTGCCAAGCGTAGCTGAAGGAGTAGCTCTTAAAGGAGATTTTCCCCGGAACTACCTGAGAAACCCCGGTATTAACGTGACCGACCTCTCATTGTTCAAGAACTTCCCTCTGGGCGGAAGTGACAGCCAGCGCAATCTCCAATTACGCGTGGAAGCATTCAATGTCTTCAACCATGCGCAATTCAGTGGGTTCAGTAACGGCGTGACTTTCAACATCGCTCAGAACTTCTCGGATTTCCTGACCAGACAAAACGCAAATGCGTCGTATGTTCAGAACGTGCGCGGCACCACGCTCCAAGGCAATCCGCGGCTGGGCAACGGTCTTGGCGAATACAATGGCTTGCACGGCGCAGTGTCCGGCAATCGTGTCATTCAGCTTGCGGTGAAGATTTTCTTCTAAACCAAAAGCAAGACAAGCCAAAAACCAAGGATGGGGGTTGCCGGTTGCAGCCCCCGTTTTTACAAGGAGCAGGGGATGTTGACTTTACGATTTCAGTGCAGCCCTGTTTTTTTCTTTGGCAATCCACGATTCATTTTGATCCGATTGGCGTTGCTGGCAGTAGCCTTAAGCTTGAACTCAACCTTGGTCAGGGCTTTTCAATTCGGCCAAGTTCAGACAGGTAGTGGCTTCATTATTTTTGGGCGTGTCAGCCTGCCTAATGGGAAACCGGCAGTACGCGTTAAGGTGTTTCTGGAAGGCGGACGTGGAATAGCGCGCGATACCATCAGTGACGATCAGGGACAATACGAGATTCGTAGCCTGCCGAGTGGGCGGTATCGTGTCCGGGCAACGAATCCCGACGTACCAGAACAGGTTTGCGACCCAACAGAATCTGATACTACGCGCGCCTACTCCAACCGCTTACAGATAGACGTTTTTTTGAAATTTCCGATGCCTGCGGAGAAGAGGAACTTCAACGCGGGCGCAGTGAATGCGAACGACGCAGCGATTCCCAAACCTGCGCGCAAAGCCTATGAACAGGGACTCAAACTCCAAAAAGAAAAACAGGTGCAACAAGCGTTGGTAGAGTTCAATCAAGCCATTGAACTTTATCCGAATTACGTGCTAGCGCTAACCGAGCGCGGCAATCTACTGATGCAGCAAAATAGATTGGCAGAAGCCGAAGCGGATTTTGCGCAGGCGATCAAACTCAACAGCAAATATGCTCCGGCCTGGCGCGGCATTGGCTATTGCCAGATTCAACAGAAAAACTTTGCGGCGGCGGTGCAAAATCTGGAAAACGCTTTTGCGCTTGAACCACAAGTTCCGATGACGCTGCTGTTACTGGGCTACGGAAACCTTTCGCTCAACCGCTATGAAGAAGCGCGGCAGTGCTTGCAAGAAGCTTTGCGTCTTGACGCTGGGAGCGCCGCCCGCGCGCATGTATATCTCGCTGAAATCTTTGCGCACGAAAACAAATACAACGAAGCGGCAAACAAGGTTCGTGAATATTTGAAAGCGAAGCCTGATGCCGCAGACGCCGCACATCTGAAAGAATTGGAAGCCCAGTGGCGCAGTAAAGCTGTGCCCAAATAACCTTATGCCGCAAGTTGTCCTGGCAGTTATTTTCCTCTTGTTCTCTGCGTCGCAGCAGCCGACTGACCTCTCGTCTCAATTCAATCAGGCCGTTGCCTTGCAACAAGAAGGCAAACTCGCTGAAGCCGCCGAGAAGTATCAGGCTATTCTCACGCTCAAGCCGGATTATGCCGAAGCGCACGCTAACCTCGGCGTTGTATGGGGGCGGCTTGGTAAGTATGAAGAAGCGGTTACTGCGTACGAAACGGCGATGAAATTAGCGCCTCAGTTCGTACAGATTTGGCTTAACCTGGGAATCTTGCATTACCGCGCCACTGAATTTGAAAAGGCCATCAATGCCTTTGATAAATTTTTAGAAGCGCAACCGCAACACGTGCAAGCCCGGCAACTGTTGGGTTTGGCCTTAATTGAAATTGGGTATAACACCGCTGGCATCGAACAGCTTCAACCGACCCTGACCTCCGTACCCAACGACGTTGCCGTGTTATACAGTTTAGGGTTGGCTTATGTCAGAACTAACCAAATGAAAGAAGCAGAAGAGACGGTCGGAAAGCTCGCCGCCTTCCAAACCGGTAGCGCGGCTTCCCATTTGCTCAAAGGGCAATTACAACTAGCACGCTTTGAGTTTGAGAAAGCCATCCTGGATTTAAAAAAAGCGCAGGAGTTGAATCCTGACCTGCCACGGCTGAACTATTCGTTAGGGCTTTGCTATTACAAACTAGGCCGCAATAAAGAAGGCCTTGAGGTCTTTGCCGCCGAAAACAAACAAAGGCCGAAGGATTTTACGACGCTCTATTACCTCGCACTTTTGCAAGAAGCGGAAAGCAATCTTGAGCCAGCCAAGCGATATGCTGATGCCGCGCTCGCCCTACAGCCTGATTCGGTAGAAACCCTCATCATTATCGGCAAAATTCTTTCCCAGCAGGGCAAAAATGAAGAAGCAGCAGCTATCCTCCAAAAAGCTATCGAGAAAGACCCAAAAGATTCCAGTAAGCATTACCTGCTGGGCAAAATTTACCGCGAACTGGGACGCCGCGAAGATGCTAATCGAGAATTCAACGAGACGCGACGGTTGAAGGCAGAAGAGGCCAAAACCGATCGAGAGAAATCCATCAAACCTTAAATTGAATTTAAATTGCTGAGAAATAAGGACATCAATCCTGGCGCAAGGTGAATGCTAAAATCTGCTCAAATAACTATCTGTAGTTTCAATATTTTACAGCCTGCAACTTGCTTTTTTACTCGAAGTGTTGCATTTTTGTTTTGCCGCGAAAATTTTTCTCAAAAATCTTTACGACACCTAACCCTTTTGCGTGATTTACTTTACGAAGCTCGTCAAGTCTCAGCCACAAGATACTGTGTTGACAATCATTATGGCCTACTATAGACTGCGCCTCCGTTGCAGATAGGATCAAGCAACAGACAGTACTTCAAAGACAATTTAAGACCGATTTTAGTCGGCTTGAAGATTGCCAATCTGGGCAGGAAAGTAAGTCTCACAACTCCTTTGCTGTTTCGTCGAATAGGTAGAACTATGCGAAACGGATAGCATTTGTTTTTTCGCTTTTTCCCCAAACTCGAAGGCTGCCTCATAACCTTGCAGAATTCCTATCTGTGTCAACGCTTTTTGACTCAAGCCATAAAAGCATGGGAAATTCCCCATTTCTGGGTAAGTTGTCCGGGAAAAATTTACTGGATGAGAGGAGCAAGCCTTGGAACCTTTTGACACAAACTCGTTCGCCTCTGAAAATAGCTCAATTGTTTATTCTACTGTAAGTGCAGGTGTAAGTATGGCTACTCAACGAACCGCGACAACCCCTCCGAAACGACCTAAAGAAGAACGCGCCGACGCGCCCACCATGATGCGCGTGCGCAAGCGCAATGGCGATTTTGAGCCGGTTGATCTGAATAAGATTGTGCGTGCGGTCGGACGCTCCTGCCAAGGATTGACGCAAGTGGATGCGCTGCGCGTGGCGACGAAAACGATCAGCGGCATTTACGATGGCGCGACGACCAGGGAACTGGATAAACTTTCGATTCAAACCGCTGCCGCGTTAATTGTCGAAGAGCCGGAATACTCGCGGCTTGCGGCTCGCCTGCTTTCGACCTACATTGACAAAGAAGTCGCCAACCAGGAGATTCACTCATTCTCCCAATCCATTTACACCGGCAAAGGCGTCGGCCTCATCAATGAGCGCGTCGCCAAATTCGTCTCTGCCAACAGCCGCAAGCTGAATGATGCGATTGAAACCACCCGCAATCAGCAGTTTGAGTTCTTTGGCTTGCGCACCGTCTATGATCGTTACTTGCTGAAAGACCCTACCAGCCGCAACGTGATCGAAACGCCACAATATTTCTTTATGCGTGTGGCGTGCGGGTTGTCTGAAACCGTAGCTGATGCGATTCAACTCTATCGGCTGTTTTCGTCGTTCGAATACATTCCCAGCACGCCAACGCTCTTCAATGCGGGAACCAATCACGAACAATTATCTTCGTGCTATTTACTGGATTCGCCGCAGGATGATCTTGGCGCGATTTACAAAAAATACACGGACGTCGCCTTACTTTCCAAGTTCGCAGGCGGCATTGGCATTGCCTACACCCGCGTGCGTTCGCAAGGCTCACTCATCAAAGGCACGAACGGAAAGTCGAACGGCATTGTCCCATGGCTGAAAACATTGGACGCCTCTGTCGCAGCGGTTAATCAAGGCGGAAAAAGAAAGGGCGCGTGCTGCGTCTATTTAGAGCCTTGGCACTCCGACATTGAAGACTTCCTCGAACTGCGCGACAACACGGGCGACGATGCACGCCGCACCTACAATCTGAACACGGCGAATTGGATTTCTGATCTGTTTATGCAACGCGTGCAATCCGATGGGATGTGGTCGTTGTTTGATCCGAAGGTGACGCCGCATTTAACTGATTTATATGGTGCGGAGTTTGAATCCGCCTACGTCAAAGCTGAACAGGAAAACCTCTTCACCAAACAGGTCAAGGCGCGGGATTTGTATTCGCGCATGATGCGCGCCCTGGCCCAGACCGGCAATGGCTGGATGACCTTCAAGGATGCAAGCAATAAGAAGTGCAATCAGACGGGCACCTCCGGCGAAGTGGTGCATTTGTCGAATCTCTGCACCGAAATCATCGAAGTGACTTCAGAAGAAGAAACTGCGGTCTGCAATCTAGGCTCCCTTAATCTGGCGCGTTATGTTGTGGAGGGGCAAGTTGATTATGAAAAGTTGGCACGCAATGTTCGTTTAGCGGTGCGGCAATTGGATCGTGTGATTGACTTGAATTTCTATCCGATTCCCAGCACGAAAGCCTCCAACCAGCGTTGGCGCAACATCGGGCTGGGATTGATGGGATTGCAGGATGTGTTCTTCCAATTCCGGTTGCCGTTTGATTCGCCGCCGGCGCGCGAGATTTCCCGGAAGATTCAGGAAGAGATTTACTATGCGGCCTTAAATGCATCGTGTGAGTTGGCCCGCGAAAAAGGTCAGCATCCGGCGTTCCCGGAAACGCGTGCGGCTAAGGGCGATCTGCAATTTGATCTCTGGGGCATTGAAGTTGAAGACAAAGATCGGTGGAATTTATTGCGCGACAAAATCAAGCAACACGGCTTGCGCAATTCGCTGATGATCGCCATTGCGCCGACCGCCACGATTGCTTCGATTGTGGGTTGTTACGAGTGCATCGAGCCGCAAGTCTCGAACCTCTTCAAACGCGAAACGCTGTCGGGCGACTTCCTGCAAGTGAATCGCTATCTGGTGCAAGAACTGAAAGCCCTAGGCAAATGGAATGAAGATATTCGCGCCAAGATCAAACTAGCCGAAGGTTCGATTCAGGACATCGAAGAATTGCCCGCTGATGTGCGCGAAGTCTATCGGACGGCGTGGGAAATCCCGATGCGTTCGCTGATTGATATGGCAGCGGATCGTGGGGCATTCATTGACCAATCGCAATCGCTCAACTTGTTTGTTGAAAGCCCAAACATTGGCAAGCTGTCTTCGATGTATATGTACGCCTGGCAGAAGGGGCTGAAGACGACGTATTATCTACGCTCGCGTCCGGCCACGCGCATTGCGAAGACTGCCGCGCCCGCGCAAACGATGAATATCGAAGCGCCGAAGAAAACGTATACGGATGACGAGGCTTTGGTCTGTTCCTTGGAGAACCCCGAGGCGTGTGAAGCTTGTACCTGATAAACTAAAAGGCTTCAGACGAAATCAAAAGGCAAAGGGCAAAAGGCAAATATCAAAAGGGCAGCACTTATTTCAGAAATTCAGAGAAGGGATTTATTGGCGAATCCTCCTTGTGCCTTTTGATATTTGCCTTTTGGTTTTAGGAGTTAGTGATGTTGTTAGACGCTGGATTTAATTTGACGTTGCGGCCCATGAAGTATCCGTCGTTTTACGAAATGTACCGCAATAGCATCAAGAATACATGGACGGTGGAAGAAGTCGACTTCTCAACTGACGTGACGGATTTGCGGTCACGGATGAATGCGGCAGAGCGGCACCTAATCAACCGGCTTGTAGCCTTTTTTGCGACAGGGGATTCGATTGTGTCGAATAATCTGGTGCTGAATCTGTACAAGCATATTAATTCCCCTGAAGCGCGCATGTATCTGTCGCGCCAACTCTACGAAGAAGCACTGCACGTACAGTTTTATTTGACCTTGCTCGATACTTACATCCCGGATATTCGGGAGCGCGAACAAGCGTTCGCGGCAGTTCACAATATCCCTTCGATTCGCAAAAAAGCAGAGTTCTGCCTGAAGTGGATTGATTCCATTAACAGCCTTGAGGCGCTGCACACGAAGGAAGACCGCCGTAAATTTCTCTTAAATTTGATTTGCTTTGCGGCCTGTATTGAGGGCCTATTTTTCTTCGCGGCATTTGCTTACGTTTACTTTTTGCGTTCACGCGGCTTATTGCACGGCTTAGCCGCAGGTACAAATTGGGTTTTCCGCGATGAAAGCGCACACATGACCTTCGCGTTTGAAGTGGTCAATACGGTGCGCCGCGAAGAACCGGAGCTTTTTGACGACGAAATGACTCTGCAACTGCTCGATATGATTGAAGAAGCAGTGGCATGCGAAACGCAGTTCGCCGAGGATATTTTGAGCGGCGGAGTGGCGGGCTTATCACTCGCGGATATGCGTCAGTATCTGGAGTTTATTGCCGATCAGCGACTAATGATGCTCGGCATTACGCCCCGCTACGGCGCAAAAAATCCGTTCGCATTTATGGACTTGCAGGACGTGCAAGAACTAGCCAACTTCTTTGAGCGTCGGGTGTCGGCTTATCAAGTCGGAGTAGTCGGTGAGGTAGCGTTCGACGCTGAATTCTAACGAGTTGAGTTGCAATGTGAGGTTGCAACCCGGCCCTCGGCAACGCGCCGAGGGCTTTTTTTATTTCTCCCAATATGCGTAAAACCCTTCATCACAATTCTTCCACTCGCCCCATTGCGGCATATTCTCTTTGAACCATCCCACCACATCGGGTCGTCGCCCATCTACATCGGTGAAGCCGTATTCATGCCCCAAATCCCACGCCGCAAAAACTCGGCCTGACTTCTTGAAGATTTTGGAATCGGTTGCCAGTGCCACTACCGCGCGTCCTACATAAAACGGCGTTTCCGAGATGCTGAAGTCAGGTCGTTTCTTTACCGCATCCTGCCAATTCGCTTCTGTCACACCGAAAGATTCGAGCATCGCTTCCGAGCGAATAAAACCGGGCGTTAGCGCAAGGGCTGTGATCTTATACTTCTTCAATTCCGTCGCAAACATGAAGGCCAGCCGAATGACCGAGGTTTTCACGAAGTCGTAATAAAAGGTTCCGCGATAGCCGAAATGATTGCCGTCGGTGACTTCAACAATCAGCCCGCGTTTGGTTTTCATCATTAGCGGTGCCGCATAGTGCGCCGTAATGATATGCGAGTGAACCGCTCGCTGGATCATCAACAATCCTTTTTCCAACGAATGTTCCGCAAAGGATTTCCATTCGGTCAATTCGTCACCGCCCCAAACGTCATTGATTAAAATGTCCAGCCTGCCTTGCTCTTGCTCGACGCGTTGGAAGAGCGATTGCACCTGCTCCGGCACTGTATGGTCAATTTGCACGGCGATACCTTTGCCGCCATACTCAGTGACCATCTCCGCCGTTTCTTCAATCGTTTCGGGGCGATTCGCTAAATCAAACGGATTCGCTTTATTGTCTCTGACAGCTTTGCGATTTGCGTGCGTGCTGCGTCCGGTGCAATACACGATGGCACCTGCTGCGCCGAGTTCACAAGCAATGCCGCGCCCGGTGCCACGCGTAGCGCCTGCGACGACGGCTACTTTACCTTGCAATGGTTGTTTCATAATTCGCTCCCTTTCACACGATAGGTAACTATGAGGTTGCCCCGTTGGCACGGCTTGCATTCCAACAGAACCAAAGCAATTTGCCGCTTGCTTTCATAAAAAAGCGGAATGCCGGAGCCGAGCAAAACGGGCTGGATATTCAAGACAATTTCATCAATCAGATTTTCGACCAATAGACTGTGCGCCAATGCTCCGCCGCCGTATAGGCACAAGCCTTTGCCAGGTTCGTGCTTCAATCGTTTGACGAATGTGGCGGCATCTTCTGCAATGATTGCCACGTTTGGGTCAGGGCTGTTTGGCAACGTGCGCGAAAACACATAGTGCTGAAAGCCCGGATATGAAGTTGAGCCGTTTGCTACCATCACTTCATAGGTCTTGCGCCCGATTAAAAAGGTGTCTACCGTTTGCAAATAGGCAGAACTGACAGCCGCCGTTTCTTCATCCCAAAAGAGCCAATCACAAGCGCCGTCTTGACGCGCGATATAATTGTCGAGGCTATTGGCCAAGCCAAGGGTTACTTTTCGCATTTGATTCCTCCTTGTGCTTTTTATTTTGACTGGTGCAGCATAGACGGCAGTTCATGACACCTGATGTCATATTGACCAAATAAAATTTGGCACGAGGAGGTGATTTATGCGAGCGGATCGTCTGATTTCAATTTTGTTATTGCTGCAAATTCATCGTCGGCTGACTTCACATGAATTAGCGGAGCGGTTGGAAGTTTCGGAACGCACGATTCACCGCGATATGGAGGCGTTGAGCATTGCGGGCATTCCTGTCTTTGCGGAACGCGGCACAGGCGGCGGCTGGTCGTTGCTGGAAGGCTACCGCTCCAATTTGACAGGCTTGAGTGAAGCCGAGGTGCAAGCGTTATTTCTCACGCGCCCGGCAGGGTTGCTGGCGGATCTGGGACTCGACAAAGCGTCAGCCGCAGGCTTGATTAAATTGCAAGCGTCGCTGCCGTTGCCACATCAACGCGATGCGGCCTTTGCCCAAGAGCGCATTCACATTGATTTGACCGGCTGGAACAATGCGAAAGAAGCGGTGCCGATCTTGCCGACGTTATTTGAAGCCATCTGGAATGAACGCAAACTCAAGATCACGTACAATCGTGGCGATTGCGATAGCGTCGAACGCCTGGTTGATCCGCTTGGCCTCGTCGCTAAAGGGAGTGCGTGGTATTTTGTCGCCGCCGTAGAAGAGAGCCTTCGTTCGTATCGTGTCTCGCGTATACAAAGCGCGAGCCTGTTACCTGAATGCTGCAAACGGCCTGCGACGTTTGATTTAGCAGCCTATTGGAAACAGTCGGCAGTCGAATTCAAAGAGAAATTTCCGCGCTATGCGGTGACGTTGCGCGTGCATCCTGACTTTGTCACGCATTTATATCTGGTCGGAAGATTTTCGCGTGTAGAGAAAATTGAGGAGCCGGGTGAAGATGGTTGGCGCAAGGCTGTAATTGTCTTTCAGGTCGAAGAAATGGCGGTCGAAGGATTGCTAGGCTTGGGCGCAAAAGTTGAGATCGTGGAACCGCTGGAATTGCGCGCCGAAATCATTCGGCAAGCCCAAAACCTCATCGCATTTTACAATCGCTCAGAGTTCACGCTTTAGCGTGTTTCACTATTTGAACCACCAAGCTAAAGGGTGATCTCTGAGCGATTGTTTGGACACGCAATTTCTTTCCATTCGCCCGGCTGTAGATCACCCAATTCCCAAGGCCCAATTCGTTCCCGAATCAACCGCAACGTCGGATGCCCAACCGCTGCTGTCATTCGTCGTACTTGCCGATTCCGGCCTTCGGTAATGGTCAGACGCAACCACGCCTCCGGCACATTTTTGCGAAAACGAATCGGCGGCACGCGCTCCCACAACGGCGGCGGTTCAATCAATTCCACCTTCGCAGGCTGTGTCAAGCCGTCGTTAAGCAATACGCCTTTGGCTAATTGCTGTAAGGTTTGTGCGTCCGGCACGCGTTCCACTTGCACGAGATATGTTTTGGGAAATTTGTGGCGCGGTTCGGCGATCAGATGTTGCAACCAGCCAACGTTTGTCAGGAGCAATAAGCCTTCGCTGTCATAATCCAAGCGCCCAGCGGCGTACACATTCGGCACGTCAACGAAATCAGCGAGCGTCGCGCGCCCTGTGTCATCGGTGAACTGGCACATTACCTGAAACGGTTTGTTGAGCAGCAGCAAGCGATTCATGGTTCATGCCACAACGTTAATTTTAGCTGGAGATGATTAGGAAGAAGGGAAGCCAGCAATCGGTAAAAAGCTGGTAAGAATAGCGGTTACTTCTCCAGCTTTTTCTTAAGCTTCGCAAGCTGCTTTTTTAGGTCTTTCTCACCCTTTTCATAGGCTTGGGTTGCTGTGCCAGCAACCAGTTCTGCGACCGCTTCTATTACGACTATCTCTCCCTGAGGACTAAAACGATAAGTAATCCGCTGATCAGGGATAGGGCCAATACGGGCATAGACGAACCCGTACTTTATGCCGCCTCGCTTCACACTTTTGCCTTGAATCACCAATTTGTTGTCGAGGTTTTCTTTAATCTCATAGCGCTTTTCCGTGGCTTCGACAATAAGCTGCGCGCGAATCTTTTCCGCCGAGGCTTTGATGCTGACGGAAGGCGTTTGCCCTGCACCAGAGACGGTCAGCAAGAGCAAAATAAGGGCGGATAATATTTTCATAGATGAGGAATTTGCGAGTGGAGCGGGAGACGGGACTCGAACCCGCGACGTCCAGCTTGGGAAGCTGGCATTCTACCACTGAATTACTCCCGCTCAATGAAACTGTCAACGCGGCAGATGCTAACAAAACCACGTACGCGAAGCAACGTAACAGGCAGCTTCTGACCCTCCCAACTCCAAAATCTGCCAGCCAAAATCATCAGACTTTCATGATCTCGTCTTCTTTGTGCTTGCCCAGATCAGTGATGGCAGCGATAAATTGATCGGTGAGCTTTTGCACTTGCTCCAGGCCGCCTTTTTCTTCGTCTTCAGAAATCTGTTTGTCTTTAAGCGCCTTTTTGAGCTTGTCGTTTTGGTCACGGCGAATGTTGCGCACGGCGGTTTTGTGTTCTTCCGCAAGTTCGTGGATATTTTTCACCATGTGTTTGCGCCGCTCCTCGGTCAACGGCGGAATCGGCAGGCGAATCAATTTGCCGTCGTTGGAAGGGTTGATGCCCAGGTCTGACGTGCGAATAGCCTTTTCAATCGGCCCGATCATGGTGGGATCAAACGGCTGCACGGTGAGCAATGCCGCATCCGCTGCGTGTACGGTCGCTACCTGATTGAGCGGCATTTGCGAGCCATAATATTCGACGTGGATATTGTCGAGTAAGCCAGTAGAGGCGCGACCGGTACGAATGCTGACCAGCTTTTTGCGGAAGTCCTCAATCGTGTGGTCCATTCGTGATTTGGTTTCATTGGCGATTTCTTTAATCATAAGAGTGCTCCTGTGTGAGTGTTACTTACGACCTGATTTAGCCGCTTTTCCTTTGGGTTCCGGTGGGATGATCACAGGCATAGCGTGAACGATGGAACCGATCTTTTCGCCCAGCACGACGCGCCTGATGTTGCCCGGCACGGTCATATCAAACACGATGATGGGGAGTCCGTTATCTTTGCACAACGAGACGGCAGAGGCATCCATGACCTGCAATTCATCGCGCAGCACACGCATATAACTTAACTCTTCAATCTTCGTTGCCGTAGCATCTTTGCGGGGGTCTGCCGTGTAAATGCCGCTGACGCTCGTCGCTTTCATAATGACGTCAGCTTTGATTTCGAGCGCCCGCAAAGCGGCGGCTGAATCGGTCGTGAAATATGGATTGCCGGTGCCGGCAGCGAAAATCACGATGCGGCGTTTTTCCAGATGGCGCACGGCGCGGCGACGAATAAAGGGTTCCGCTACCTCACGCATTTCAATGGCCGACATCACGCGGGTAAAGCAGCCTGCTTTCTCCAATCCATCCTGTAATGCGATGGCGTTCATCACCGTCGCCAACATGCCCATATAATCGCCCGAAGCGCGATCCATCCCGGCAGCGCTGGCTTTCATCCCCCGAAAAATATTACCGCCGCCGACCACCATCGCCACTTCGACGCCAAGCTGTGCTACTTCCTTCACTTCGCCAGCAATGCGATGGATAACCTTCGGGTCAATGCCATAGCCGACTTCGCCCATCAGCGCTTCGCCACTGATTTTGAGCAGGATGCGATGATACGCTGGTTGTTTACTGGATTTTGCTTTGGCCATAAATTGGAGATTAGGGGCTGGCGGCGAGGGACTGGGCGAGGTGCTTTTCCTCAGCCTCAAGCCGCCAAGCCCTCGTCCCTCATTGCTTACTGATTGATTACTGCTGCGACTTCAGCCGCAAAATCTTCGGAACGTTTTTCCAAGCCTTCGCCCATTTTGTAACGCGTGAATCGGCGAATCGAAATCTTTTCACCCGTTTCCGCCGTCAATTTCGTGACCAATTCGCCGACCGTAAGGGCTTGATCTTTAACGAAAGGCTGTTCGAGCAAAACGGATTCGCTGAAAAATTTCTCTAAGCGCCCTTCGACCATTTTCTCAATAATGTTAGCAGGCTTGCTGGCATTTTTAGGATCAGCCGTGGCTTGGCCTTGTGCGATCTCGCGTTCTTTCTGGACAATGTCCGCCGGAACTTCCGCCTTTGCAACATAACGCGGCTCGGAGGCGCAAATATGCATCGCCACATCTTTGACGAATTGTTGGAAGGCTTCGGTGCGCGCGACAAAGTCGGTTTCGCAGTTGACCTCAACTAATACGCCAATCTTGCCGCCCATGTGAATGTAGGAACCCACCGCGCCTTCTGCGGCAAGTTTGTCGAGCCGTTTGGCCGCTGTGGCTTGGCCCCGTTTCCGTAAAACTTCAATGGCTTTTTCTTCGTTGCCGTCGGCTTCGACCAAGGCTTTCTTGCAATCGGACATGCCGGCATTGGTTTTGTCGCGCAACGATTTGACCATTTGAGCTGTGATTTCCATTTCTTTCCTCCGTATATGAAAGAGCAGGTTGCCTGCCTGCTCTCCTAAAAATTATCAAGGCCAGGTTAGAAAAACGGCGTAGCCAATGTCTTGCTGCACGGCTACGCCATTTGAATCTGTCGTCAATCTTTCAATTAAGCTGCATTCGTTTCAGACGTTACCGGTGTTGCGGCGTTCACTTCTGCTGCTGCCGTTTCAGTGGGAGCCTGAACCGGCGCGCTCACTTCAACCGGAGCCTCGACGGGGACAGCCGCTGCCGCAACTTCAACGGGCGCAGGCGCTGCTTCCACCGCCGCGCCGGTTTGCGGCGTAGCTTGTGGTGCAGGCGCTGGACGGTCAGGACGCGGCCCACGATCCGCACCAAGGACGCGGCCCACGGTCACCACGATCACTACGCGGCCCACGATCCCCACCAGGACGCGGTCCCCGATCTCCGCGCTCACCACGATCACGACGATCTCCGCGTTGGCCATCGCGTGGACGACGTTCACGCGGAGCCATTTGCTCCATCGTAATGCCTTGTTCAGCACGTACCGCAGCTTCTTCTGCTTCTTTTGCTTGCGCTACAGCTTGTCCTTCGATAATGGCATCCGCGATGCGGGCAGCAAAGAGTCGCACGGCACGCAATGCATCGTCATTACCCGGAATGATCTGAGAGATGCCTTCCGGGTTGCAATTCGTGTCTACCACGGCGACCACTGGGATGTTCAGCCGATTTGCTTCCTTAACCGCGATTTCTTCTTTGTTGGTGTCAATAATGAAGATCGCATCAGGCAAGCGCCGCATTTCTTTAATGCCGGAGAGGTTTTTCTCCAAGGCCAACCGTTCGCGCTCAATTTGCAAGCGTTCTTTCTTGGCGTAGGCTTCAATGCGGCCATCAGCCTGCATCGCTTCGATTTCTTTATAGCGTTTGATGGACTTTTGAATTGTTTGGAAGTTCGTCAACAAACCGCCAAGCCAGCGTTGATTGACAAAGTATTGATTGCAACGCGCAGCCTCTTCTTTAATGGCATCTTGTGCCTGACGCTTGGTGCCGACGAATAGGAAAATCTTGTCGCTGCCTTCGCTTGACAGGTTAGTGACGTACTTAAGCGCTTCTTTGAACATGCGCTGTGTTTTTTGTAGGTCAATAATGTAAATACCGTTGCGTTCGCCGAAAATATATTCCTTCATCTTCGGATTCCAGCGCCGTACCTGGTGCCCGAAGTGAACGCCTGCTTCGAGCAATTCTTTCATTGTTACTGTAGCCAAAACAAATCTCCTTAATGGTTTATGTACTCACCACTTTCGTGCCTCTTTTAAGAAGCAACCAAAAGAAAGTGGTAATGGAATGTTGGTATCTGGCGGCTAGTGGCTGGTGACTGGCAAGAAGTTTTTTTCTTAACCAGCCGCCGACCACCGACCACCAACAACCAAAAGAATTATCGTTTCGAGAATTGGAACCGCTTGCGCGCGCCCTTCTGCCCGTATTTCTTGCGCTCTTTAGCGCGTGGATCGCGGGTGAGAAATCCGGCCCGTTTCAGCTTCTTGCGCAATTCTCCATTGAATTCCAGTAGCGCGCGGGCAATGCCATGACGCACCGCACCCGCTTGCCCGGACATTCCGCCGCCATCTACATTGACCAGCACATCCATTTTGCTGAGCGTATCGGTCAATTGCAGCGGCTGACGGATAATCATGCGCAGGGTTTCGTTGGGGAAATATGATTCGAGGGGACGCTTATTGATTTTGAACTCGCCTTTGCCGGGACGCAAGTAAACTCGCGCGGTTGCACTTTTGCGTCGTCCGGTGCCGTAATACTGAATATCTGCCACGTTTGCTCCTACAATATAGGGCAGACGGCTCGTCTGCCAGAAGATACTACGCGCTCAACGCTTCCGGCTTTTGTGCGCCGTGATGATGTTCCGCACCGGCATAGACTTTTAGCTTCTTCGCCATGGCGCGTCCCATTTTGGTTTTGGGCAACATCCCTTTGATGGCGCTTTCCAAGATGCGCTCAGGATGTTTGGCTAACTGATCGCGGGCGCTAATGCCTCTGATGCCGCCCGGATAGCCGGTGTGGTGATAATAAACTTTGTCGTTAAGCTTATTGCCTTTGAAAACAACTTTGTCGGCATTGATAATGATCACGTGATCACCGGTATCCAGAAATGGCGTGTAGGTCGGTTTGTTTTTGCCCATCAGGATATTGGCAACTTTAGACGCAATGCGACCGACGGTCGCGCCGTCCGCATCAACGACAAACCATTTTCTGCTATTTTCTAAACCCTTGCCGCTCGGAAAGTAAGTGGACATAGATTGGAATCTCCATTATGAAGCGTCAAAAAAACAAGCGGTAAGAATATGGATTTCAAAATCCAGTGTCAAGGCTGCGTTTTGTTTGGTGCATTTTTTCATTTTGCAAAATTGCTCTTCCAGCCGCATCAGGCCACTCGCAGTCTTGCCAAGCCAATTATGCCTGTGGTAGCTTTCCGGTTGTTTTACCGCACCGCTATTAGATTTTAGTCACCAATAACTTCGGAGGCACTGTATGACCATTACCGAGCATAAGAATGGCGACGTCGTCGTTCTCAACGTGGAAGGAAAAATCCTGCTGGGAGAAGGCGATGTTCAACTCAACAAGAAAATCGCGGAATTGATTGGCCGCCAGGAAACCAAAATCCTGCTGAACCTGGAGAGCGTTCCTTATATGGACAGCGGCGGGTTGGGCGAAATCGTTCGTAGCTATACGACAGTCAAGCGTGAAGGCGGGCAACTGAAGTTGTCTGGCGTTACCTCGCGCATCAAGGATTTGATGGTAATCACCAAGCTGCACACGGTTTTCGACATTTTCGATAACGAAGCCGAAGGCGTTGCCAGCTTTGCGTGATAAATGAACAGTGAACAGTGAACAGCAAGCAGGCTATTCCCTGCCCTCTGTTCACTGTTGCTCTTATCCAGTGTTTCGCATCCCTGCCGCGATGCCATTGATCGTTAGCAAAATGGCATACAACAACTGCTCCCGCTCTTCTGCCTTGCCTTTGTGCCCGCGCAAGCGCGCCAGTAATTCCACCTGTAAATAACTCATCGGATCAACATACGGATTGCGCACCGCAATCGAACGTTGCAACACGGGTTGTTTTTCGAGCAAGCGGTTTTCGCCTGTCACCTTAATCACAACTTGGCAGGATCGTTCATACTCCTCTTCGAGCAACGCGAAAATTCGCTGACTAATTTCCGGCGCGACTAAGGTTTCCGCATATTGCCGGGCGATTTGAAAATCTGTTTTCGCCAGCGCCATTTCGATGTTGGAAATCGTCGTGCGAAAGAACGGCCAACCTTCATACATTGCGCGCAACGTTTGCAGATGCAGGCGCGGCTTTTGGTTGATGAAATTTTCCAGTGCTGTCCCAACCGCTAACCAGCCTGGCAAAATATGGCGGCTTTGCATCCAGCCGAAAACCCACGGAATCGCACGCAAATCGTCCAGGCTCTTCGATCCTTGTTTGCGCTTCGCCGGACGTGAGCCGATGCGCATGTGTTGCAATTCCTCGACGGGCGTGGCGCTCACAAAGTAATCATAAAAACCCGGTGTCTCTTGCACGAAGCCTCGGTAGGCTTGAAACGCATCGGCAGAAATCGTGTCCATAATTTCTTTCCAACGCACGAGGCTGTTGGGATCAACTTGACTGTGATCCTGCACGCTGGCCGCAATGACTGCGCCGGTCGTTAATTCCAAACTTCTGAGTGCAATGTCCGGCAAGCTGTATTTGCCGGAGATGACTTCGCCTTGTTCTGTGGTTTTGATGCGCGCCGCCACTGTCCCCGGCGGTTGCGCCAAAATCGCCTCGTGCGTAGGCCCACCGCCGCGCCCAATCGTGCCGCCACGCCCGTGAAACAACCGTAATTCGATGTTGTGCGCCCGCGCCACTTCCCACAGGCTTTCCTGCGCTTTGAATAGTTCCCAACTCGAAGTCAGAATGCCACCGTCTTTGCTACTGTCTGAATAACCAATCATTACTTCTTGCAAGCGATCTTGCGACTCAATCACACGCGAGTAAATGGGATTCTCAAAGAGGCGCTTCATTACATCCGGTGCCCGCTGCAAGTCATCAATCGTTTCAAATAACGGTGTGACCGATAGTCGGGATGTCCCCTCGCAAATGAATAATCCCGCTTCCTTGGCCAGCACCAATACCGCGAGCAAATCACTAACATCCCGCGTCATGCTCTACAATAAACGTACGCAGTCCGCGCGGGCTGATTTCATGCAGTGCGCGACGGGCCACACGAAACACATTCAACGTTTCTATTGTTTCCGGACTGTACGCCGCATCGAAGGCTACGAGGGGGCGCGGCGTAGACAATTCCTGCGTCAGCCATTCAGTACGTTCTGCCTCGCTCATTTGCCCATAGTCTTTGGTAAAGCCGAGCGCATGGGTGATTTCTGTTAAGGCGGCGATGTGGCGCTCACTATGTTGTCGTAAATCAAGTTGTGCAAGGTGTAAACCAAACGTCGCCACCTGTCGCATCAATTTGTCAATCGCTTGGGCGGCAAGCATCGCCTGCCTTGCCCGCAAGCTATCACGTACCAGTTTCAAATCGTCCCAGAGCTGTTGCGCGTTCTGATAAGCGGGCAGCGCTTCAGTTGCGCGGAGTGCCGCGATCACCGGCATTCCCGGACGCGTAGAAATCAGCGGATGCCCTTTTTCAACCAACAATGCCGAGGCCATCTCCTGATTGCGCCGCAGCGTGTTTTCGAGCCGCGCGTAAATAAACGACAGCTTTTGCCGATATGGCTCTTCGACGTTGCGCTCGGCCACCAGCGAAGCCGTAATCGGAAACAACGGCTTGTCCCGCTCAATCGAATCCAGCAATTCTTTCGTGGCTGGCACATACCGCGAAGATTCGCTGATGCGATGGCCTAGCTCGTTGACCGCCGCTGTATATTTGCGCAGCACTTGCCGTTGCATCAGCCGTAGTGCCTCCCAGGTGACTTCCGGCGTAACATACGGATTGCCATCTCGATCCCCACCAATCCACGAACCAAAGCGTAAAGGGGCCGCACCATCCTGCAATTTTACATCAGGAAAATGTTTGGCTAACACTCGCTCCAACTCACCCAACATAGTCGGCAGTTCTTCAAACAGCGTAGCATCAAAGTAGTAGAGGCAATTGCCGACTTCATCAAGTACTGTAGGTTTGACGTGACGCACCTCATCACTTTGCCAGATAGATTCGATTTCGGCAGCGAGTCGTGTTTTTAACTGCTTCAGCTTCTTCGCTGAAATTTCCTGGTGGTCGAATTCGCCCAGCAAATCTGAAATGCGCCGATGTTTTTCGAGCATCGTGCGGCGCGCCGCTTCGGTCGGGTGGGCGGTGATCACCGGTCGGATTTCGAGCTTATCCAGGACAGTTTGCAAATCGCCTGCCGCCACTTGGGCCGCGCTGAGCGTTTGAAAGGTGTGGGCCAGCGAACCACGTTGCGGTGAGTCGGGCGTGTGCAATTCGTACCACCGTTTGCGGCGAATGCGATGATGTTGCTCGGCGATATTCGCCAGTTGAAAATAGACGGAGAAGGCACGAATGACCCCAATCGCTTCATCCAGGCTCAAACTGCTCAGCCGGTTCTTGAGCTTTTTTTCCGTCGTCGGCGAATGTTCAGTACGAAGCTGTTTGCACAGCGCACGCACTTCTTCTTCTATCGCAAACAGGCGCTCGCCGCCGAGCCGCTTCAACGTTTCGCCCAGTAAATCACCGAGCCGATGAATGTCCTCGCTCAAAGGCAAATCTTTAGCCAATGCCGGAGTGGGTTTAGTTTTGCTCATACGGTCATAATAAAGAGAATCTGCTTTATAACAAGGGTTGCGCTTGCCTGAATGAATCGTATACTTGGTCATCAGAGGGAAAAGTTATGACTGCACTGCCACTAAAAAAAGCTGCAACCTTGTACACCGTCGAAGAGTACCTCGCCTTTGAGCGTGAGGCCGAGGAGCGGCACGAATATTTAGACGGCGTGCTTTATGAGATGGCAGGCGAAAGCCCGGAGCACGGCGATATTTGCTCAAATCTGGTAATAAAGCTCGGCAATTATTTAATTGACAAGCCTTGTCGCGTGCGGTCAAAAGACGCTAAGGTTTTGAGTGGCTCGCCTTTGCTAGCACAATTGCGCAGCAGCAGAAAAGGGCTGTTTTCCTATCCTGATGTGGTCGTGATTTGTGGCGAGCCGCAATATCTGGATCAGCACCGCGACGTTCTTATTAATCCACAGGTATTGATCGAAGTCCTCTCCGATTCGACCGAAGCTTTTGATCGGGGCGAAAAATTTATTCGCTATCGCAAGGCGCTCCCTTCGCTGACGGATTATATTTTAGTTTGGCAATATCTGCCGTTGATTGAACATTTCATTCGCCAGGCGGATGGCGATTGGCTGACCAGAATGATTGAAGGGCTGGAAGCCAAACTCCATATCGCCTCGCTTGGCTGCACCTTGAAACTGTCCGAGATTTATCGGTTGGTCAACTTTCCGCCAGAGGAAATAGAGCCGCTTGAAGAAGAGCAAAATGATTGAGGTTATGAGGTTGTACTCTACTGTGCGCCAGATGTAAAATTCCCGCCGCTCAGCAAACTTGTTTACAGCAGGAGGTTGCAATTAATGCAGTTCAGTAGACTGGTTCTCACCCTATTTTGTGCCATCGTACTGATGCCACAGATGCTTTCTCACGCCCAGCAGGATCGTGCGCT
>CAWCGF010000024.1:0-49258 GCA_963794955.1 uncultured Acidobacteriota bacterium | reverse complement strand
GTGATCTTTGGTAAGTGATTAGGTGTTGGGTGTCACGACATCGTAGACAGTTTCTTAATGGAAGGAAGTGTCACGACATCGTGGACAAATTCGCACAAATTTCAAGTTGTCGAATGACCGCAAGGCGTCTCGCCCTTATTTGATCAGGGTTCTATGCAACTCGGCGGCGTTCGCTACGAACAGAAAAAATCGGTCGTTTTTCATTTTTTTTCTGTCCTTGCCTGATCTCTACCATGGCTCGAAGAAAATTATCAAAACAAGTTCTGCACTCTCATCGCGCGCGGTGTGCGACGATAACAAGCTTGCAACGGAACCACCTTTTCTCCCACTCCATAGTCATACTCTTTGAGCAAGTGCAAAGGTGTGCTCTCCTTCGCGCGATAATAAATTTGCAAACTCTGGCGGGCGGTGTTGACCCTCGCACAGACATAACGCCCGGCCAAGCGCCGCGAAACTTTCCAGCGCTCTTTGAGAATTTCGATCTCGCCCGTCGCACTCACTTGGCGCAGGAAATGGATGCGCCCTTTGGGCAACGGCAATTGCTCGGGCAAAGCCGCGAGTTCTTTCTTTTTCAACTTCCGTCTTTTTACTCTTTGGTTAGCCTCACGGATATTCAAACCCAACAGCGCGGGCGGTTCATAGGTTTGATACCAGGTTAGGAACTTGCCTCTTTTTCTCTCCACCTCGCGCACCGACTGGAACTCGGTTTTCTCCCAAAAGCTGCGCGCAAAGAGATGATTGACGCCCTCGACCAGCTGGTTGCGTTTGGCTTCGGCGGGCGGAATGAAAATAAGCTCAATCCCAAAATACAGAGCCAGCCGCACAAATTGGCCGAAAATACGCCCCTTTTTGCTAAAACCGGTGAACGCCGCGTCGTGGTCGATTTGCAAAAAGTCGGGCAAGCCAAGCTCTTGCCAAACGGTCAAGGCATGCTGCAGCACCGCCTCCACACGCTTATTCTGGGCCAGCGTTTGTGCCAACGCGTGGGTTTGCAGATCAATCGTATGGAAGATGAAACCTTCGCGCCGCCTTTCAAATAGCGCAACATCCAATCCATCGAATGAAAGCAGTAAGCGGGCTGCAATGGTGGGGCCGGATAGTAACTTGCTTTGCTGTGCTGCGCCGTAGGGACCGGCCCCGCGTCGCTTTTGAGGATGCGATGGATGGTCGAGAGGCTGGGCAGTTTGGGGACCAAGCGCCCGCGTTGCAACACGCGGCGGATCGCCTTCGCTCCGATGAGTCCCACGCTTTCTCGCTGCAAACGCTTACGCACATTGAGCACGAGGCGCACGATCTTTTGCGGATACGCTTGGGGCGAATAATGCGGGGTGCGCGGCTTTCCCAGCGCTGCCCGCGTCCCCTCGCGCGTGTAACGCGCTTGCCATTTGTAAATCCAAGCACGAGAGCGGGGGATAAGTTTCAAGATATGGGGGATCGCTTTGCCTTTGTCAAAGAGCTTGAAGAGCTTGCGCCGCAAGCCCCTTTCGTCCGGTTTTTGCTTGTTCATCCGACCACATTAAAGGTCGCCCTGAACAAGCTGAACCCCCTATCGCTATTGGCTTGTGAGAAAAGTGTCCACGATGTCGTGACACCTCTGCTCAATTAAACTGTCCACGATGTCGCGACACTTTGTTGTCCACGATGTCGTGACACTCAACAATTAATGCAGTGAGAACGCGGAGGAGGAGTCAGAACTTCAAATCTGACGGATATTTTTTAGCGCTGCTGCGAGTTGAAGAATCGTGTCTTGCCCCGGTGCTGACCGTATGGACATCTCGCTGCTGAGGAGTTGTACTCTTTCGGCAATCCCACTCAAACCAAACCCGCCGTGGGATGTTTATGCCGTTCTTCCAAGCCCCGCACTTTGGCCCGCAAGGTATGATGAATTCGTTCCCACATCCCATTCTTATTCCACTGCCAAAAGTAACCGTAGACGGTCGAGTGTGGCGGGAAAATCGTGCGGCAGCAAGCGCCATTGCGTGCCCGTCACAAAAATGTAAAAGACCGTATTGACAACTTCGCGCATCTCCGTGGTGCGGTTTCGCCCGCCCGGCTTTGCTGGCGGGATCAGGTGTTTGATAAGCTTCCATTGTCGGTTAGTTAGGTCGGTAATTAGGAGTTTTATAAGGCTACTTATGACGAGGTTGCCAAAGGGGCAAGTCTATACAAACAAAGACCTTATCGCTGTAGCAAGTCTATTGCATGAGAAGTCAGGCAGCTTGGGCAAGACATTCGTTTTTTTCTTTGCTCTGTCAAGGCTGCCGGCTTGTACTGATGTCGGCTATGAGCAGTCAAGCCGGACAACTTCATAAGGTTGGAGTTTGATGTCAAGTTGCCCCTCGCGCAACGACAGTGGTTCCCCTGACGCACGGCGAAAATGTTCCGGTGCCAGCATTGCCTGCTGTACACTCTCTTCGTCTAAGTTCTTTCGCACTGCTCGTCCCGCGAGGTTACCAACGATGAGATGCTGGGTGAGGCTGCTGACATTGCACAAGAGCAGGCGTGTTTGAAGACCCAACCGCAGCGCCAGGCCAATTACTTTCAGTGGATCGCTGGATTGCAGGGGAAGAATTTCTCCGGCAGCAAATTCTCCCACATCTGCCAGCACATGGTAGAGCGGGAAGCCTGCACCCGGCGGGGCTGGAAACAGTTCCGGCATCGTTGATTCCTGCGCGGTTGCCATGACGCCGCGCCAACCAGTAGTTTCATAAAACGTCAGGCTCTCAACATCACTTTCCGCCAAATACTTCAAGCTCCCTACCGTCCACGCTGCAGCAAATAAAGACATCTGCCGCTTGTCAACCGACGCCGGTAAAGTGTCTGGGTCAGGGGCTGCGACGTGCTCTCTGGCGTCTGGGTTAAAGCGTGGTTTCAGCGTCACCGGCGTAATTGCCAGCGGCACGTTTCCCAGGAATTGCCGTGCGGTTTCGACGGTTGCCGCTTGCGCTTCCAGCGTTTCGATCAGTGAAACGTCATCCACGGCATGCACCTGTGGGTTGATCGAATAACAAATGATATCAGTCAATTCCAGCGCCTCTGAAGTTGGACAATTACGGTTTAATTCGGCGAAGTAATAATCCGTCCCGCCGCCGAATTTTGCTGACGTATCAGGCTGTTGCAACGCTTGGCGAGCAAGCTTAATCCATTTTGCCGACGTAACTTTTTCGGCAGTATGAAAGATCAACCACGTGGCAACGGGTGGATCAATGCGACGAACAATATCTGCCAGCGCGCGAAGTTGTTCTTCCTCTGAGTCAGAGAAAAAAAGCGCGATTTCCAGGTTCACCTGAAGCGCGCGGGCTTCATTCGTTGCGCGCCGCAGCGCCGCTTCGTATGAAGTTGTATGCAGATGCAAATCTACGCGCAAATGGGACAAGTGAAGCGCGCGCAGCAAAGCGATTTCGCGGGTACTGAGTTGTTGCCCGTGACTGGCGACGCCAAGCCCAATGCGCGGCAACCGGCCTATGGGCGTGGTGCCAACAGTGAGGGTGACGATTTCCGGCGTAGCGTCCTTGATCAAGGCTGGTGTCGTTTCGCCTTTCAACCTCAGCTCAAACGATTGTGTGATCTTTGCCCCTTTTTCAATTGCCACTGGAAATGGCAATGCAAGCGGCGTGCTGTACGTTTTGAAAGATCCATCCGTCCAGTTGCGCTGATCTTCCATCTCAAAAATATCGCCCTCTAAGCGAACCTCTGCGCGCAAGCCGCGGTGGATTTCGTGGGTGATCGCGCGCAGGTTTTTGAAAGGCTGGTGAGGCGCGATAAGCTGCGGAAAATAGGCGGATTCCATGGTTCCCTCAGGAGACTCAATTGCGCATGGCTGTCCAGCGCATTCTCGCACAGGGTGCAACACGCAAATACCGATGCGATTGCGCTGAAACGTCGAACGCGCTTCGCCGTCCATCGTGAAGGTAATCGTACCGCTTGCCTCCCCGGTAATGGTTCCACGCCAGGCGAAATCAATTTCGCCCTCCTGATGCGCAGCAGTGAAGGTGAGATGAAAATGATTTTCCTCGATTTGGGCTTGGAAGTTCGAGATATGGAGCGGAATCGTGCGCCACAATCGGTCACGTACGGCGACGTAAACGCGCCTGATCACTTCACTGTCGCCCACTCGCAGATAGCGCAGTTCCCCCTCCGTGTAATACAACTGTACCGCTCCGGCGCGTAGTTCCGTCCATTGACCTCGTTGCATTTCATTTTGTTCCATGATCATTACATTGCGGGTCTGATGATGCGCCGCTGTGAACGTCGCAGTTGTTTATTGCGCAGGCTATCAAGCAGCACTGCCAGAAAGATAATCGCGCTCATCACCAACGGATAGAGATATGGATCGGCATTGGCGATGACCAGGCCGTTTTCAATCGTCTGGATCAGCAGTGCGCCGAGCAGCGTTCCCGGCAACACCGCGCCTCTGCCGCCAAACAAACTCACGCCGCCAAGCACGGCAGCGGCAATGGCGGCGAATTCACGCTGGTTGCCAAACGAAGGCGAAACCGCGCCGAGTTGCGCGATAGAAACCAAACCGCCAAGCGCGGCACAGAATCCGCTAATGACATACACGGCAAACTGGATGCGACCAGTACGAATGCCCGCTTTGCGCGCGGCGTCCGCGTCATTCCCCATTGCGTAAATCTGCCTGCCAAACGAAGTGCGTGTCAGAACGATGTGCGCTGTGATAACTATGAGCGCCAGCATCAACACCGGAAAGGGAATGCCCGCCAGGCGCGCCGAGCCGATGCGCAAAATGGATTCCGGCAGATTCATCGCCCGCGTCTCGGTCAGCCACAGGCCGAAACCACGACCGAAATAGAGCGTCGCCAGCGTGACGATGAACGGGATGATGCGCAGCCAGGTCACGCACAGCGCGTTGAATGCGCCATAGAGCAGTCCCGCCAGCAGAATGACAACCGAAGCCAGCCACAGCGGCTGCCCGCTCAGCACCATCTTTCCGGCCAGCGCGGCGGAAACAAACATCACTGATCCAACCGACAAATCAATCCCGGCAGTCAGCAGCACGAAGGTCATTCCCGTCGCGACGATGGCGGTGGAAGCAGATTGAATCAGGATGTTGAGGAAATTATTACCGGCGAGAAAACGCGGAGACAGCAGGCTAAAAACCGCCAGCACAGCCAGAAAGATCAGCGTAGACGCATGCCGCAGGAAAGCCTGCGATAATTTGTTGACAGCAATTTCCATTACGATTCTTCACCCGATGGCAGGGCCGCGCCAAGAATTTGTTCGCGGCTGAATTCGTTGCGTGCAAAGCAGGCCGCCACCGCGCCGCGCTTCATGACCAGAATGCGGTCGCAAACGCCGATCAATTCTTCAATCTCCGAAGAGATCAACAGAATGCCCGCGCCCTGCTCGGTCTGTTGATTGATGAGGCGATAAATCTCAGAACGTGCGCCCACATCCACGCCGCGCGTCGGTTCATCCAGGATCAGCGCCGCCGGATTCCGCAGCAGCCATTTGCCCAGCACGACCTTTTGCTGATTCCCGCCGCTTAACGTTCGCACCGCTTGTTCCGTGCGGCTCGCGCCTTTAATTTGCACGGCGGCAATCGTCTCGTTAACGGCTTTGGTCAGCCGCGCAGAGGAGATCAATCCGTTGCTTGTAAATTCTGCCAGCGCCGCCAAAGCAATGTTGTCGGCAATGCCCGCATCCATCAGCAGGCCTTCTTCGCGGCGGTTTTCGGTGAGCAAGGCCAGACCGAGTTGAATACGTTCGCGTGTGGAGCGATGACGAATCTCTGCGCCGTTCAATTGGATGCTGCCGTGCGCACAGGGATCAAGGCCAAAGAGGATGCGCGCCAGTTCGGTGCGTCCCGCGCCCATCAACCCGGCGATGCCCAGCACTTCGCCGCGCCGCAACTCAAAGCTGACGCCTTCGATCACACCCGGTTGCGAAAGATGCGGAGACTTGCAGCACTGTTTCCGGCGCAGGTTTTGTGTCGCGTGCTGGATAAAGCTGATCCAGACTTCGTCCGACCATCAGCGTAATCAATCGCTCGGTCGTGAATTCCTCTTTACTGCCTTTCCCGACCACTTCACCATCGCGTAAAACCATCAGTTCGTCGCAGAGGCGAAAGATGTCCGACAACACGTGCGAAATGTAAATCACCGCGATGCCCTGCGCGTCGCAGCCGTTCGATCAGCGCAAATAACCGTTCGGTTTCGCGGTCGGTCAGCGAAGTAGTCGGCTCGTCAAAGATGATCAAGCGCGCTTCCTGCCCCAATGCTTTGGCGATTTCGACCAATTGCCGCTCGCCCGGTGAGAGGCTTTCTACGAGTGTGTCCGGCGCAATGCTCAGGTTGACTGCCGCAAGCAATTCTGCGGCTTTCGTGCGCATTACTTTTCGGCGTGGCAAATGCGGGAGAAACAGATTCTCCGCGATGCTCAGGTTCGTAAAGAGATTCAACTCCTGATGCACGAACGCGACGCCGCGCCGCGTCGCATCGGCTGGCGTCTGCGGCGCGTACTCTTCACCTGCCAATTGCATCGTGCCGCCATCCGCTTGCACCACACCGCCCAGAATGTTCATCAACGTAGATTTGCCCGCGCCGTTTTCTCCGACCAAACCCAGCACACGCCCCGGCGCAAGCGTAAGATTGACGCCGCGCAACACGGGCACGCCGAAAAAGCGCTTCTCAATTTGAGAACATTGCAGAAGCTGATTCATCGCAATTTCGTCCGCAATACATCCAACAACGCCGCCAGCAAAATCACACTGCCTTTGACCATCATGATCGTGAAGTGCGAATGCCCGGCGAGGTTCAGGGTGTTATCAATCAGCGTCAGAAACAGCACGCCCGCAATCGTCCAAACGATTTTGCCTCTGCCGCCAAACAGGCTCGTGCCGCCGATGACTGCCGCGCCGATCACATCCAACAACAAACGCTGCCCCAATACAGGCGAACCGGTTTCCAAACGGCCTGTGTACAAAATTGCAGCGACGGCGGCGCACAGGCCGCTGAAGACGTATGCCCAAATCGTCGTGCGCTCGACCGGCACACCGGAAATCCGCGCCGCCTTGACGTTCAGTCCGACGGCATACAGCCAACGCCCCAGCAAGCTGCGACTGAGCAGGATGTGAGCCGCTGCGACGAGCAGCGCCGTGACTACCAAGGCATACGGAATAAAAAATAATGAGCCTTTGCCGATGGCATTGAACGACGGCGGCAGGTTGTAAATCGTCTTGGATTTCGTCAGCCAGATCGCCAGTCCGCTGAAAAACATCATCGCCGTCAGCGTTACGATGAACGGCGGCATTTGCAATTTGGTGACCGCCAGCCCGTTGCTGAGTCCCACCACTGCGCCCGCCAACAGCATTACTGCGACACCGATCAAAGTTGAGCGTGCATCGCCGCCGCTCATGACCATTGCGCCTGTCACACTGCTGAGCGCCATCACCGAAGTCACCGAGAGATCAATGCCGCCCGTAATCAGCACAATCGTTTGCCCCGTGGCAAGAATCAGCAGCGGCAGCAGGTTGGAAAAGATGTTGCTGATGTTGTTGGACGATGTGAGGCCAGGGGTGAAGGGAATCGAAGCGACAAACCAGAGCAGGCACAAGGCCAGCACCTGATATTCCGCCGACAACAATCCGCCGACACGTTGCCGCCAAATGCCTGGTGTCATTGAGTTTCCTACATTGATTGGCTCAATTTTTGAGGAGTCTTCCATTGCGGGAATGGTGGAGCAGGTTAGTAACCTGCTCCACCGATACATCTTTATTTCTTCACTTGTGCGCCCCACATTTTCGCGGACATTTCGTTCAGGTTGCCCTGATGAATGACAAAGCCCGGATCGCGGATCACGTCAGCCACCGGTTTGCCGGCTTTCAAATCCAGCACCGCTTGCACGGCGGCTTCGCTCTCGAAGTACACATTCTGCACACCGTCAGCATCGAGGTAGCCATCCTTCAGCATTTGATATGCCGTTGCATCACCGTCAAACCCGCCCATCAGGACATGACCATCTTCGCCGATCTTTTTGTACTTGCCTGCGTTCTTGAGCGCCGAAATGATGGAAGGAAACAGAAAGTCTGACGAAGTAAAAATGAAATTGATGTCGGGATGTGCTTGCAAGGCATTCGTCACGCCCGCCTGCGCCTTTTCCTGATTCCATTCGGTGGGCACGCGCGCGACGACTTCGATGATGTCGCTGTAGCCTTTCACTGCCTCTTCAAATCCATCACGGCGACCGATGGCATTGATGTCGCCGAGGTCGCCCATCAGCAACAGAGCTTTGTATTTCTTGCCGGATTTCTTCGCCTGCTCGCACATGTATTCGACCGTAGCTTTGGTGATGGCGAAGTTATCGGCGACGACCGCGACGGATTTGGCATCGGTTTTATCGGCAGGCCGATTGTACAGCACGATGGGAATATTGGCGGCGTTGGCGGCTTTGATCATCGGAATGATCGTCTTGGCGTCTTTGGGCACGGCGATGATGCCGTCCACGCCGCGCGCGATGAAGTTGTTGACCTGTTCGAGTTGTCGGTTGGCGTCGCCATCGGCAATAGCTTCGAGCATGGCGATGTCGCGTTTTGTCAATTCCGATTTGATCGCCTCGAACCCGGCGACCCAGTATTCGGTCTGCAAAGTCTCGAACGATACGCCGATGGTCATCTTCTTTGGCCCGCTATTATGGCTACAGGCGGACAATAAACAAAGTGACAACAGCGTCGCAACAATCCATCGTTTCATGTGGTTTCCTTCTGTTTGTTTTTAGTGGAGCAGGTTAGTAACCTGCTCCACATATTAAACTGGTGCTTTAGTGATCTCTTCCAGACACGCGCGAATATTTTCCGGCTCAAAGACTTTCTTCCAATCGGGCTGGATGATTTGGGAGCGCGCCCGTTCCATCGCTTTTTGTGCGCCATCAGAAAATTGCACCTTTATTTCGCCAAAGAAGATCGCCAGTTCAATGTTAATGTGACCAAGAATGAAATCGCGCGCCGCCTCGGCTGGTACGCCGCGCCGAATCGCTTCGTCCATCGCTTCGCGGATTATGTTGATACAGGTCATTGAGGTCGTTTCAGATAAAGCGGGTTCCAGAATCGCCATTTGTTCGACCGTCACCCGATGCGAACGCGTCACCGGCCCGTACATCAGTTTGGCAATCGCTTCACCGCGCTCGAAGTCTTCTTCGCCCCCGTGCATTAGGGCGCTGACGATGGCTTGCGGTGATTTTATGCCGCCGAAAAAATCGCGCCGCTGTTCCGGCGTTACATCGTAACTGAAAACGGACGGATGACACGGATGCGTAACGAAATAGGCCAGATCATCTCGTTGCGCAACCTTGCCCGCGAGCGGCGCTGCCGGATCAAGGCACATCACCAGCGCGCCGGCTTTCAATTGCGGAATCACCTGCGCGGAAATACGCTCGATCAAATTGTCTGGCAGCGCCAGAATCGCTACATCGGCTTCAGCTAAGGCTTCGGCCTGTGGCATCGGTGTCAGCCCGCGCTGTCGCAGATTTTCAATCCCCGCCGGACTGATTTCGATATAGGCCATCCGGTATTCAGAGTCTTTCAAATTGTCGGTGATACGGCATCCCATTTTGCCACCCGCACCGAATAAAGCAATAGTTGTCATACGCTCCTTTGTTGGTGGAATAGGTCCTAACCAGTTCACCAGTCCGTTCCACTTATATATGCCCAATTCTCACACTTTCAAAATGGTCGGCCCGCCCGTGCTGGCCACCTTTCAGCGCGATTTCCAGACCGTCAAGCCTGGCGTCATCGGAATAGGCGCGATTCAGCGGCTGCCCCGGTACCATCGGCGTGCGCAGTTCCAGCGCATAAATCCCAAGTTGGTTAATTGCATGACTGGAGGTATCACCTCCTGCGACACAAACGCGCCGCACGTTGCTACTTAACAAAAGTTCGCGCAGCATCAGTCCCTGCTGTTGGCCGAGCCGCTCGCGCACTGTCAGCTCATCAATCCCACGTTGCCGCAATCGTTCATTGCTCGCCTGCATGACGGAATCGTGCGGGCCAAGTGCGGAATACAAGACCACGCTGCGCCCCGTAGCCAGAAACCCCAGCGCAGCTTGTCGCAACCGCGCGCGTTCCGCTTCCGCCATCATTTCATCCGCCAGCAGTGAAGCATCGAGTCGCAAACCAGCATAGCCGTTCGCCTCGGCCCATTCGATTTGCGCTTGCGTTGCCGCCGAACAACTGCCCGCCATCACGATTATTTGTTCGACCTTGCCTGCCGAGGGGTACTCCACGCGAGGCCGTTGCCAGTGACCTGCGAGCGCGTAGCCTACGCCCGAAGAACCAATCACAAAACGCGCACCCGATTCCCAGATCAAACGTCCCACCGTCGCCAGCCGTTCGTCATCCAGCGTGTCGAATAACACAATCTCTGGTTGATTGCTGAGCAGCGCCGCGAATCGCTCGTTGACTTGCGCCGCCGTTCCGCTCTGGTGTAGCAAATCAAAAAGCGTAATCTTCGCGTCCGTCTGCCGTCCCAGGTGCAAGCGCAAATCGCCCTCGTCCATCGGCGTCACAGGATGCTGCGACATCATCGGATGCCGATCTATGCGAAAGGTTTCGTCTCCTACCGTCGCAAACAGATTGCCAAACACGCAAAATCGTTTCAGCGCGGGCGCGCCCACCAGCAAGGGGACAAACGGCGAAGCAAAGACACGCTGCCCGATTTCAAAGGCTTTGCCGATGCTGCCGATGTTGGGCGAAGAATCGAAGGTCGAGCAGACTTTGTAATGAAACAAGCCGAGCATTCAGCCGTTGCAATTGTGCAAAGATCGCGGGCAACGTACAGCTTCCATTTGCGCCCGGAGTCATGGCACGGCTCGCGCCCGCTACCCCAACAGCTTCGACATCGGGGAATTTTGCTTGCAGCAGCTCCGGCGATGGCGGCGACAAAAACAATACGCTGCGCACCCCGTTGAGCGAGAGCGATTCCATCGCATCGGCGGAGCCAGTGAAATCATCGCCATAGAAAGTGAGTAGCAAATCGCGCATCGTGTTATTTCACGGCTCCGGGTGCGCCGTATTTTTTCTTCACATCATCCAGCACCAGCACCCAATCCAAATCTTCACCTGGCGTCGGCGTGATGAATTCACGCTCATTCGTTTTCCCCCATTCGCCAATCAGCAGGGCCTTGCCATCACGCGGATTGAACCACCAACCGCGCAGTTTCTCGCCTGACAACTTCGTCAGATTGACTTTGAACTTGCGTCCGGTCGGCGCGTAAATCATCGCGTAGCTGCCTTCGCTGTCGCGCGTTGCCACAAACCGTTTCAAGCCTGCCCCCGGCATTGCCGTAGGAATTTCCGCCGCGTCCGGTTTGTGTGTCACGAGCAGTGCATCATCGGGAATGCGTGTCAGAAAAGGCCGCGATTCAATCAACCGCCGCCCGTATTGCATTTGCGCCGCGCCGGGTTGATCTAACGCTTCTGACCAACTCATCAATGGATTGTTGATCGGGTTGCGACCGGGCTGCCACATCTGCCAGACCGAATGATGGCCGTAGGTATGGCCGAATGCGCCCGTGAACAAGTTCCAATACAAAGGTCGCCGCACGTCAGTCGCGACGGAATGACCGAATTCTTTGGCTTTGAAAGAAACCGGATGGTCTTCGTAAATCGGCTCGCCATCCAGCACGGGCTTTGTTGGCGTGCGGTCGTAATCTTCGCGCGTTTTATCATAGCGGCCAGTGAATTCAGCTACGTGTCCGTTCTGGCGCATATTGAAATCAAGCCATTCATCGTTGTGCAGATGCTGCGACGAACCCGCGCCGCCGGTCGGATGAAACGTCATCAAATGTGCGCCGCCATCGCCGCGCTGCAAGCCGTTGGCCATTGCGCGAATGATTGCCTTGTGCGCCTCGGTTTCGAGCGGACGGTCGCCGCCCATAATCCAAATAAGGTTTGTCGCGTCTTTGTAACGCTTGCCCAGCCACTCGCCAAACGTCGCGGCATTTTGCGGTGTGAAAATTTCCGGCCCTTGTCCCCACTTCTTGTTGTATTTATCGCCCCAGGTCGGCAGAAAGCCGATGTACAGTCCCAGTGCCTCGGCTTTCTTCACAATGTAATCCACGTGATCCCAGTAATCGTTGTCCGCGCCATCTTTCACATCGGGCGTGGTCGGATCGTTGTTGAGCAGCGGACGATGGCTGTAAGGATTCGGATCGTTAAGGCCATTGATTTCTGCGAGCGCAACGGCCTGAATCACGGTGAAGCCTTTACTCGCGCGGTTCTTCAGATAGCGGTCCGCCTCTTCGCGATTGGTGCGATGAAACAGTTCCCACGCTGTGTCGCCGAGATAGAAAAACGGTTTGCCATCGGTAGTCACAAGGAAGCGTTTATTATCACTGACCTTCAAACGCGGCACTTGGGCAAAGGTCGTCATCGTCACCACCAGCATTATTAGCATCAAAGGTCGAATCAAATTTTGCATAAGCTTTCCTTGTCTTGGTGGAACAGGTTATTAACCTGTTCCACTTTAACTAAACTTCTCAATGGCACGCCGCAACTCCTCGTGCATTTTGGCATACGCTTCCAACGCTACGCCTTGCAACGCGGCTTCCCACGCCTGTCGCACACTCAACACGCCTGCCGCGATACCGTCAGGATGCGCCACGATGCCGCCGCCGCAGACATACATCAAATCTGCGCTGCCGACTTGTTCGTAAGTATCCACCGCCTGCCCGGCCCATTGCGCCGAAGCAATGACGGGCATGGCAAGGTACGGTTTGTCTTCGTACATTGGCGTCAGCAGAGATTTCGCTGAACGGATGACCGATTCATCCGGCTCCCAGAATTTGTTGCGCAGCCCGTTACAGTGCAGGTGATCCACCCCCGCCAGCCGCCAGATTTGGCTCCAAGCTTTGAACTCGATGCCCAGGTATGGCTCGCGCGTCAGCATTCCCCATCCGTTGCGATGGCCGTGAATCGGCAATTGCGAATGCTGGCGCAGGTGCGCAACCGCAGGCACGCCGACGTGATTCAAACTAACCATCACGCAGGTTCCGCCGCCCGCCAAAACTTCGTCGTGATGGCGCAACATCTCATCAATTTCGTCAGTGATGTTGACGGCGTACATCGGCTTTTTGCCGGTGCGATCAGCGTACTCATTGATGACGCGACTGACGGCAGCAAAGCGCTCGCTGAATGGCGAATGCGGCGGATTGGCCATCAATTCGTCATCCTTGATGAAATCGAGTCCGGCTTCAATCAGCGTTTTGACCAACTCCGCCGTTTGTTCCGGCGTCAGTCCGACGCTCGGTTTGATGATCGTGCCGATGATCGGACGATCTTTGACACTCGTAAGCTTGCGCGTCCCCTCAATACCAAATTGAGGCCCCGGATATTTGTCCGCGAAAGCGTGCGGCAATTCCAAGTCAATAAGTTTCAACCCCGAAAATTCGTGCAACTCATAAAGATTGCCGCACACTGTCGCCAACAGGTTGGGCAGCGACGCGCCCATATTCGCCAGCGGAAATGACAACACCACTTCGGCGCGTTTGAATTTTCCATCGTGATTTTTCGGCGGTTTGGAATGCGGCAGCGCAGGTTCGTCAACCGTTTCCAATTCAGTGATACGTTCGACCCGCGCGGCGTGATTGGCGCGCAACTCATCAGTTTCGCCGGGGACGCGAACGAAAGTGCCGCACGATTGTTCGCCCGCCATTACCTCAGCAGCGCGTGCGAGCGGATGGGCGGTTTCGATGTGGTACGTTGCAAGGATTCGATCAGCAGTCATGGAATTTGTTTTTGAGGTTTGTCGCTTGAGTGCAGCCCCTAAGCTATCACTTGCGCCTCGCCTTTTGAGGCTGCGAGCCAATTTTAACGAATACGGTTTTCAGTACTCAGGCAGAAACATGCTTGGGCGGAAAATATAATCGGTGCCTGACACCTTGTCTGTAAGAATGTTGCGCCTTTTTATGATGATCCTATCATCTCCCCAAAACTGAGAGAACCGCAAGCGTGTTGCCTGTCTCAGGCAATATGTGCGCCGACCGCTTCGGTGTACACGGCATACAGTGACTGACCGGCAGTCATAAAAAGCCGATTCCGCTTGCGACCGCCGAAGCAAAGATTCGCGCAGATTTCCGGCAACAGTATCTGACCAATCCGGTCGCCTTCGGGAGAGAATATTTGCACGCCGTCATAACCGGGGCCAACCCATCCGCAGCCGACCCAGAGATTGCCGTCCGTGTCGGCGCGCATTCCGTCGGCGAACCCCGCGCCCTTCCCCGCCATTTCCATCGAGACGAATTGCCGCCCGCGCCGCAACGACTTGCTGTCTATCACATCCCAGACCTTGATGTTTTTGGGGGCCTCTGGATAATGCGTTGATCCGCTATCGGCAATGTAAAGCTTCTTGTAATCCGGCGAGAAGCAGAGGCCATTGGGCTTGAAGATTTCGTCCGTCATCATTTCCATCCGACCAGTTTGCGGATCAATGCGGTAAACGGCTTCCTTGAGTTCCAGCGTTCCTTTATTGCCTTCGTAGTGCATCAATGCGCCGTAGCCGGGATCGGTAAACCAGATTGCCCCATCTGGATGCACGACGATGTCATTGGGCGCATTCAGCAGCTTGCCATTGAACTTGTCCGCGATCACTGTCACCTTGCCATCGTGTTCGTAGCGCACCACGCGCCGGTTGCCGTGTTCGCAGGAAAGCTGCCGCCCTTGATAATCAAACGTGTTGCCGTTGCTGTAACCCGCCGGATTGCGCATGACGCTGACGTGCCCGTCATCATCCAGCCAGCGCATTTGCACATCGTTCGGAATATCGCTCCAGACCAAATAGCGACCGACACCGTTCCAGGCCGGGCCTTCCGCCCACAACATGCCCGTATGCAGCCGTCGAATGGGTGTGTTGCCGAGCCGGTATTTATTGAATCGTTTGTCGAGGGAGATTATATCCGGGTCCGGGTAGCGAATCGGATTCACGCCGGTCCAGTCGCGCTGTGGTGTTTGCGGCGCTTGCGCCACCAGCGTTTTGGCGGCGGCAGTGGTGGCGAGCGCCGTCGTCAGAAACGCGCGCCGATTGAGGGGGATGTTTTTCATGTCAATAGCTCCTGTCTCTCATTACAATCGTTGCAAATCATTTTGGCAGTTTCCTTGCGGAATTCGGCTTCCCGGCCAGCCCTTCGGTAAATTTGGGCAGCGTGTTTTCCTGTTCTAGATAGTTTTCCGGGGTGCCCAGATTTCTTTCCTGCTCTTCCTCGGTCAATTGCCGAATGATTCTTTGTTCCCTGGCAAAGTCCGCTGGTCGTTTCAGCTTGCTGTAAACGCGCGCCAAAAGAACGTGCGCGGAGATGAATTCAGGTCGCAGGTTGACTGCCCGTTCCAGGGTCTCGACAGCCTTCTCCACCTGTCCGTTGATGTGTTGAATTTGTCCCAGTTGATAAAGAATCGTGGCATTGTCCGGCTTTTGGCGTAGCACTGCCGCCAGCCGTTCAGCCGCTTCCGGGTAGCGTTTCTCTTGAATGTACAACCAACCCAGATAAGCATTCGCATGGAAGTCCGTGGGGTTTTGGGCCAACTCAGTCAGAAACTCGTTGGCAGCCTTTTCATACTCCACCAAAAGCAGGTACGCGTAGCCCATCTGGGTGCGCAGTGTTGGTAGATGTGCCTTCAATTCTTTCGCTTTTGTTAATTCCTGCAGCGCCGCTTTTGCTTCTCGCCTGGCGTTCAAAAGCGAGCCTCGCACCAGATGAACTTCGGCGCTGCTCTGCCCGCTTAGCGCCCCTGCCAACAAGGCTTCCGCGCGCTCGATGTCGCCGTTGCCGACATAGGCTGTCGCCAGTGTATACGCCGCATCCACATTGCCGGGATTGGCCTGTAATGCGGCTTCCAGGGCGCTGATGCCTTCCTGCAATTGATCGAGTTTCAGCCAGCATAGCCCTGATAGATGGAGCGCCTGCGGATGTTTTGGTTGCGCCTCCAACACAGTAGTCAACGCACGTTGTGCGGCTTCGATCTGGCCTGCGCGAAAATAGGCGAGTCCGAGAAATAGCCGCACATCGGCAAGTTTTGGTTGCAGCGCAAGTGCTTTGCCCAGATACGCGATCGCCTGTTCGTTTCGGCCAAGATTCAAATACACCAGGCCAAGATTTGCAAGCGCATCCACGCGTTGCGGCGCAAGCTTCAAGGCTTGCTCGTAAGCTTGTCGTGCTCCTTCGAGGTCGCCTTTCTTTTGTAACTCAACCCCGCGATTGAAGTGCGTGCGGGACGCCTCGACTTGCGGCACGGCCAACACCGGGCTGAGCAACAACCACAAAAGCCAGATGAGCACGGCAATAGCAGGCAATTTCATTCTCGCTGTCCTGCGCCTTTCAGCGCGATGTAATGAGAAAAATCCTGAGCCTTGATTAGGCTCAGGATGAATGATTTCAGATAGACAGGTGGTAGAGCAGGTTACTAACCTGCTCTACCGATTCTTTAGAACTCGAACCGCAACGCGAATTGCAACTGCCGCTCCAGTCGCGCCGAGGTCACCTGACCGAACTGGCCATTGACCTGATTGCCCGCCGCGTCGAAACGGGCGTTGTTATCTACGCCTGCCCATTGCGTGTGATTGAACACGTTGTACATCTCCGCACGGAACTGTACCCGCGCCTTTTCACGAATGGGAAAGTTCTTGAACAACGTGAAGTCCGAATTGTTGATGCCCGGCCCACGAAAGACATCGCGCGGCGCGTTGCCAAAATTTCCGACGCCCGGCGCAGCAAAGGCAGCGGTATTGAACCACTTGGAGAAGCTGCGGGAGCCGCGGTCAAGAATCGGGTTGCCCGTTATAATGACGCGCGGCGCATCGCCGCCGCCGTGCCGGTCAACGCCGTCCGTGCGACTGAAGTTAATGCCGATGGGCGTGCCGCTGGCAAAGGTTGTGATGCCCGCAATCTCCCAATTGTGGAAGATGCCGCGCGTCAAAAAGTTGTCTTTGAAGACGGACAGGTTCGGCAGCGAATAGAGATAATTCGCCACGAAGATGTGCGTCTGATCGTAGCCGAGTTTGCCGTACAGGTAGGTGCGGTAATCGCGATAGATCGGCAAGCCGCCTCCGTCGTTGTCGCTGATGCCCATCGCCTTTGACCACGTGTAGGCAATGCCGTATTGCAGCCCCTTGGCATAGCGACGATTGACCGCCACCTGCAAGGCGTTGTAGTTCGCATAGCCTGAGTCTTCGATATAGCCGATGCCTGCGAAGCCGGGAAAGGGCCGCAAGAAGTTATCAGGCAGTGGACGATTCGTTGTCGGGTCGAGGCTGCTCGGCAGGAAGCGGACGCCGGGTGCCAGCGTGTTGATGGCCCGATTCTGGCGCAGATGGCGGCTGGTGCTGCCCACATAATCCACTTCGACGATGGTTCCCAGACCGATGTCCCGTTGCACACCGAGTGACCAGCGATACACGGTCGGAACCTTGTCGAACTTCGGATCGAAGGACTGCACATCCGTCGGGAAGAGCACCTGTCCGGCGCTCAGGTAAGAATCAATGTTGCCGTAAAAGATGCTGGGGCTTTCCAGAATCGGCGGCGAAGTCGTGGTCGTCCACATCGAATTTTGCGAGGAGAAGATCGTTTGCTTCGTCACCGAAAAACCGCCCCGCAGCGCCGTCTTGCCGTTGCCGAATACGTCGTACGCAAAACCGACGCGCGGTGCCGCCTGAACAGGCGGGCGTTCGCGGTAGCCATCGGGATAGCTGGAATCGTTGCCGATCACCACGCCATTCAGCCGAGTGCCGGAATTGGGCACAATCGCGCCGATCAACGGAGCCGGAGCGAATTGTTTGGTAATCGGATTCTGCGCCACGCGCCTGCCGGTCGCATCAAGTGCCGGAACATAGAACTGCGGCGCTTTGCTACGATCATAACGGCTCAGCGCCAGCGCCGAGCCTTCGCCATCCCGCAGCCGCCACGGAGTGAAGGAATAGAAGCGCACTCCGAGATCAAGGTTCAGACGCGGTGTGATCTTCCAGGAATCCTGTACGAACCATTCGGTCGTGGAAATTTTGGCGCGACCGTTCGACTGACCGCTCGATTCGGTGTAACTGACGAAGTTTCCCAGCAGCGCGTTGGCAAAGGGATGGTTGCTGTCAAATGGATTATTTCCGTCGCGTGAGAAATTGAAAGTCCCCATGTGACGACTTCCAGAGGCGCGTGGACCTTCACTGGCGTAATTCAGCTCATACAAAAAGCCGAACTTGAAGGTGTGGTTGTTCCTGACCCAGCTCAGGTTATTCGTAATCCACAGCCGTTCATCCGCTGCATTGATCGGGGTGCGCGGATCGAAGTTCACCGAGGGTGCGTTCGGCAGCCCGCCAAATTGCAATTGCGGAATAAGCTTGAGCGGGTTCGCACTGGGGAAAAGCTGGCCCAGATTTTGTAAGCCATACTTGTCGCGCCGGACGTTGTCCAGGTTCAGCCCATCTCGCAGCGTCCCCAGTTCCCGCGCCTGGCTGTAGCCGATGTCAATTTCGTTCACCAGTGTCGGTGAAAACGTGCGGCTGTAACTGCCCGCGTAGGCATTGCTGACATACTCATAGTGGTGGGGCTGTAAAAAGTAATTTGCCGAGAATGCAGTTGATTGAGACTGCCCCTGCAGGTCGGAATTCCACCAGCGCGGACGGAACGAAATGCGATCCTTCTCGGTGGGAACCCAATCAAATTTCAGTTGGGTCTGTTCTTTTGGCTGGTTGATGGTTTCCAGCGCGCGATAGTTGAACGCGCCGCGCGTGATGCTGGTATCAAACAGATTGGGGTTGGGCAGGATAGACAACAATCGTTGTCCCTGCGTGTTGATGCGGGCAGTGGGGATGACGTTGCCGGGGAAAGGCTGACCTGTCACCGGGTCGCGCACCACGATCAACGCACCGTTCTGATCGAAGCTCTTGGAAAAATCGCCTTTGCGCTCCAGGTCGGTGGGCAGCGTGGATTGATAGATTGGCCCAGGGAGTTTGATGCGCCAGTCTTCGCGGCTCACGAAAAAGAACAACTTTTCCTTGTTCTTATTGAACACGCCAGGAATGTAAACCGGCCCGCCCAACGTTCCGCCCAGCGTATTGAAGCGCGTCAGCGGTCGGTTCAGTCCCAGCCGGTTGTTGAAGAAATTGTTCGCATTGAACGATTCGTGGCGCTTGAACCAGTAAGCGTTGCCGTGGAATTCCCTGGTCCCGGATTTGGATACGACGTTCACGCTCACGCCGGGCAGACGGCCGTCTTCGGCCAGATAGGAGTTGGACTTGACGCTTATTTCCTGCACTGCATCCATGCTGACGGAAAACGTGAATGTTCCGGGCACATCAATATCATTGCCGGGCTGCCCGTCGAGTTGAAAGTTATTCCAGTTTTTGCGCAGCCCCTGCATGTTCGCGGTTTCTGTGCCCCAGTTGCCGCCAAGCGAACCGCCCGCGCCCGCGTTCTGAGAAACGCCGGGCAAAACAGTAGTCAGCGAAACGATGTCACGTCCCCGCGACATCAACCCGCCAAGCTGTTTGTCCGTGACCAGCGCGTTTTGCCCTGAGGTGTCAAGTTGCACCGCAGTTTCCGCCGTCACAGTTACGGTATCGGTCACGCTGCCGACCGCCAATTGCAAGTTGCCAAGCGTAACAATTTGATTCGCGCTCAGGATCAAGCCCGTTCGCTCCAGCGTGCTGTAGCCCTGCGATTTCACCTGAACGGTGTAATTGCTGGGCGGGACGGTCGGGAAGACGAAACTTCCCGTTTCATTGGTGGTGACGGTTGTGACCTCGCCCGTTCGTTCATTGGTTAAGGTGATTGAGGCTTTGGCAATTACGTTGCCCGAAGGGTCAACCACTGTCCCGGTAATGCGGCCTGAGACTTGCGCTTGTACCGACCCTATGACTAGCGCCGAGAACGCGAGCGCCATTAGCATGTAGCGCCTTAATCTGATGTTCATTGCGTTTCCTCCAAAAAGTGATAGTTGGACAGACCTGGTTGAACAGACCTATTTTGGTTTTTGAAAATTCGAAAATTCATCCCAGCAAGCTCGTCATTTCTTTTTTTCTTTGTCTTCGAGCGCGCGGAAAATCTGCATTTCCCGTTGCGCTTCGCTCTGTCTTTCCCAGCTTTTGATAAATGCTCATCAGTAAGTAATGCGAGGTCTTCTCTTGCGGTGCGAGCTTGACGGCTTCCTGCAGAATGGAAGTCGCTTCTTCGTATTGATCGAGGCGGCTCAATGCCCGACCGAGAAGCGTGAGCGCCTCTGGCGATTTCGGATTGATGGCCACAGCTCGCTTCAGCGGCGGCAAGCTCTGCTCAAACTGCTGCAACGAGACCAACAGCCGGGCGAGGTAAAGAAAGGGAGTTTCAGACTTCAAAGGTTGTTGCTCGGTGATCTCGATGGCTTGACGATAGGTCTGGATGGCTTCTGCTTCTTTCCCCAACTGCTCCTGCGCCACGCCGAGCAGCAGCCAGGCATCCACATATCTGGGGTTGAGCTTGAGAACGTTCGCGCACCTCTGCTTCGGCTCGATCCGCCTGCTTGCTGGTCAAATGGTATAGTCCCAGGTAATACCGGGCCATAAAATCGCGCGGAGCCAAAGCGACGGCTTTCTCAAAATACTGCTCAGCCAGTTCTGCCCTTCCCACCGACACGAGATTCAACCCGATGAGTTTATAAACATCGGGATCGCCATCGTGCAGGCTAAGGCTGCGCTCAAGTTTCCGAACGGATTCGATATACTGCTTTTCCCTATACAGAATCATGGCCTCATATAGGAGCAAGCGAGGGCGTTCGCCTTCTTTGGCGAATCGCTCTTGCAGTTTCGCGCGCGCCTCTGGCAAGCGGCCCAGGTCAATGAGCTTTTCAATTGTGAGTCCAGTGGCAGCACGACGGCTGGCGGCATTGGTCTTCAGTGTAAGTTCATCCGATTGACCAAACAGCAAAGGCGCGTAAAGGGTCGTGCAGGACACGCCCAGAACGAGCGCCAAAAAGAATCCCCTCAACTCAGTTAATTTTGGGAGTGCCATTTCAATATCTGGCCAGTAATCGTTATTTACGGTCCCCACAGAGGCTGGTTGCCCTGCGTTTCCAATCTCTTCTGTGATGATTGATTGCTGTGTCTTGCGCACGGCTCCGCCTGTCGGGAAGCACGAACTCAAAACAGAAAATTCGCCTTGCCCTCCGTTGCGAAAACAAACTCAACGAAAGAACCCGTTAGATTTTGCGAAAGCCCAAATTCAGAAATTGTGGCGGGTCAATGTCGTACCGCTCGCCCTATTTCCGAAGAGAATGAATGAATGCTGGCGTAGGATAGGTGCGGTTTGTCCGGAGTTTCTATAATGATCTCGGCAATTTTTATGAGAATCCTATCGCCTTCACGAGGCATTGGCGATCAGAACTGCTAGGCAACAGGCTGCGATGAATTATCTCTCATAGTCAAACACCAGCACGGAATCCAGCCCGCGCTGCCAGCGCCGGGATCACAGTTTTCTGAGCAAAGGCAACATGGGCCGGATGCTCAAGATACCGCTGCCGGGCTTGTACCGAATCGAATTCCATGCAGATACCCTCTCGGAATCCCTTTTCCAACCCCTCGGTGCTGTTGTTGTGAATCCAGCGGAAGTTACTGATCTCAGGAATCGCCGATTGCAACGCGGCAAACCCTTGACGCAGCGCCGCAAGCTCCTGCTCACCGAGGTCGTCTTTCCATTTGAATAATGCCAGATGAATGATGCTCATTTCCTGCCGATGGCGAACAGATATTTTTCTGTTCGAATGAAGAGTTGTCCCTGCGAGATGGCGGGCGAAGCCTGAACCGTCTCTTCCAGAGGATTTTTCGCCAGTACCTCGAAGGCAGGCCCGGCCTTGATGACGGTCGTCTCGCCATTATCGCCGACGAAATAGATGCGACCTTCTGCCGCAACGGGCGAGGCTGAAAAGTTGCCGCCCACGCGCTGTTGCCAGAGCAATTCGCCCGTGTCGGCTTTCATGCACGTCGCGATGCCAGCGTCTGTAATCGCAAACAGGTACGGCCTCACATAAATCATCGAAGGAACCTTCGGCATCCCCTTGCGCTGTTCCCAGATCAGGTTCGACTCCTTGAGATCGCCTGAACCGCCGAGCCGGAAAGCTTTGATGCTTTCCTTGCCACCCCATCCGCCAGAGGTGAAGGCCATCCCATCGCCGAGCACAACCGATGGCACTTTGCCTTCGCCAATCACCTCGCTGCTCCACAGCCGTGTGCCGGTCTTTGGATCGAAGCCCTGCAAGACATCTCCGGCTTCGCTGATGACCTGCGCGCGTCCGTCCGGTGCTTGCCAGATTGCGGGCGTGCCGTGTGAAATACGGGAAAGACCGCGCTTGGCCTTCCAGCGTTCTTTGCCGGTTTTCGCGTCGAGCGCAATAACGTAGGATTTATCCCAGGGTATTTGCCAGCCGACTTTTTTGTCTTCACCGTCGCTGCTGCCATCGCGCGCCATCATCAGCATACCTTCGTGGAGCCGCAGCGCCGTCCCCAACCCATGCTGACCGTAGAAAGGATAATCGCGATTCGTCCAGATGACGCGGCCATTGAAATCGAGCGCCGCGAAACTGCCATCGCCGAAGCAGGCATAAACCATCTTGCCATCCGTCGCAGGCGTAGGCGTGGCGTAACTGTTCCGCCCTTCCTTGCGCCGAATGGTTTGTTTGAAAACCTCTTTGTTCCAGAGCATCTTGCCAGTTTTGCGATCCAGCGCGATGACGCGGCAACTCGTGCCGCCTTCGGTCGCAGTGGTGACGAACACGCGATTGCCCCAGACAATGGGCGATGACCAGGATTCGCCTGGCAGTTCGGTCTTCCACGCGATGTTTTCGGTGGCGCTCCACTTGAGCGGAAGATTGGTTTCGGATGAATGCCCCTGCCCGTTCGGCCCGCGAAACTGCGGCCAGTTCTGTGCCTGAGCCTCGCTTGCGATGAGCAGGAACAATGCCAACAGATACGAAGAGTGTTTCATCAATCTGTGCCTCCATTGATTGATAATAGTGGAGCAGGTTAGTAACCTGCTCCACATTATTTCACTTCGAGCAGCAGCACCCAATCACCGTCTCCGGCTGAGTTATTGCCGGGCGGAACAAACTCGCGCGAACCTGAGGCGGCGAAGGGCGCGCCCTGAATTGCTTTCAACGCGCCGCTCGTGGGATCGAACCAGCGCGCGTTGGCAGCGCCCTTCAATTTGCGCAGATCAACATTCAACGCCTTGCCGCCGGTCGTGTACGCCAATGCGCATCGGGCATCTGCCGTCGCGGCGGCGGCAACCGCGCCGTTGAAGATAGTGGTGGCCGGAGCAAGTTGATGCCACGGCAATTTGAGCAGGAAGGCTTTCGCTTTCGAGAGTTGGGTGGAGCCGGGCAAGTTCATTGCTTCGCGCCAGGGCGTGCCACCCCAGTCGTTCCCGCCCGGTGATTTGCCGTAGCGTTGCTCCGGCAGATTGACCTGCCAGACGCCGTTGACTCCGTAGGTATGGCCCGCGCCGCCGCTGTTGAGCAGATGCGCCCAGAAAGCTTCGCGCGCATCGCGGGTGGTGAGCGGCGGTTTGATTTCCAGCGCCTCGTAGCGCGATTCGCCGGAAATGACCGGCACTGCGGGCAGCCGGTTCCAGGCTTCCAGCGCGCTGGCGGCGTGTTTTTCTGTCGGGCTTCCGTGGCCGGTTTGCTGCATTTCAAAATCGAGCAGCGTGGGGTCTGTCAGTTCATCACGGGCATTGCGGCGTGGATGCGTGGTAACTAACCGGCTGAATGGATCGGTGGCGCGGATATGGCGGATAACTTCGTTCCATTCGCGCCGTAACAGTTGCGTCTCGGCTTCCTTGTTACCGGATAGATACCAGGGCATCGCCTGTTCGCCTGCCGCGCACCAGACGACAGGCAGTGCTCCCCAGCGCGCGATCAAATACCGCCAGTGCTGTTTCATCTTATGGGTGCCGAGCCAGGGCAGATGATAGCCCCAGGTGCCGAGGATGCACGGCGTCAGCCCCTGCTCAACCAAATGCTGCATGCGCCGATCGGCGGCGTCAAAGTATTCGGGGCGAATGCGCTCGTAGAGCTTTTCCCAGGGCAAGCCATTGTCACCCAGCCCACGTTCGTCAAAAGCGGGCATATCGGGATAAAGTCCAGCTACGATTTGAATCACAGTGAAGCCTTTGTCGCGGCGGTCGGCAGACAGTGCCTGAAAATCTTCGGGCCAGCGCAGCCGCTTGACCAACCCCAACCACCACGTATCGCCGAGCCAGAAAAACGGCGTGCCGTCGGCGTGCGCAAAATGGCGGCTATCATCAGCCACACGAATCGCTCCGTGGCGGAACAATGGATTTTGCCCCGTGTAGGGCGTGATGGTAACTTCGCCCCGGACGCCATGCAGTCCCGTGTTTTGCGTGTCGCTGCATTCGGTTTGGAAACGATGAACGCCTGTAATCGGCGAAGCGTATCGCACGCGCCAGGTCAGCCCTCCAGCCCAGAAAGCGGGCACACGCCGCTTGCTGCCCGACGGATCGGTAAAGACGGCGTCCAGTATGACTTCATTGAATGGGTCAGGGTAGGGCTTGGCGGATGCAAAGGTAAACTCCACCATGCGGTTGGCCTCGGTGGCAGCAAAGGCCGCGAGGCTCAGCGTACACAACAGGCTTGCGCCAAGCAATCGAATCAGTTTGTTCATTGAGAAATTCCTCCGCTGTAGCGCAGGTTACTAACCTGCGCTACTACTTTCCAGATGATTTTCTGACAGGTCTATCACCTTACCGCTGCGGGCGGATTCGTAGCAAGCGAAGGTGAGTTGCACTGTCTGCAAATTGTCCTCGCCTGTTGTTTCGGCAGGCTTTTCGCCACGCAGCGCTGCGAGCAAATCTGTATTACAGGGAACGATGCTGGCCTGTACCAGTTCGTATGCAGGGTCTACCCAGTCGTAATCAGGCGGCGGATAACGTCGGGAGCAAGTGCCGGCTTCCGTCGTCAGACGAACCCAGTAATCTGGGCCGAGTTCGAGCGAGCCTTTTTCCCCTTCGATGTAAACATAGGTTTCGGGAAAGCGCTCGTGCTCGGTGCGGCTGGCATAACTCATTTCGCAAATCACCGTCATCCCGCCGCCCATCGTCAGCATGACGGTAGCGACATCTTCGCCCTTGATTTCCTTGTGAATACGATGCGTCTGGCAATAAAGCGTACTCGCTTCGCCGAATAAAAAACGTGCTGTGTCGAGGATATGGCTGCCGACATCGGTCAGAATAAATTGCTCCAGTTCTTTCAGGAACGGCTGGTTGTCAAAAACCGGGAAGCTGGAACAGAAATGCAGCCGGGCGCGAAACGGTTTCCCAATTTCGCCGCGCGACAATTCGTGTTTCAACTGGCGGATCGGCCTTTGCCAGCGCCAGTTTTCATGGACGTAGAATGGAACGCGCGCTTCCTGACAGGTGCGCACCATCTCGGTAGCTTCCGCCAGGCTTGTCGCCATTGGTTTCTGGCAAATGACAGGCAAGCGATGCGCCGCCGCCAGTTGTACCAGCGAACTGTGCGTCTTTACGTCTGTAATGATGTCCAGAAAATCCAGCCGCTCGCGCTGCAGCATCGCCTGCGGATCGTCATACACCGCAGGCACGCCGAATTCCCGCGCCAGTTCTTCGGCTTTTTCGCGATGGCGATTGCAAAGCGCGACGCATTCCGCGCCCGCCAGTTCCTGCCAGGCCGCCAATTGATAGCGCGACCAGAAGCCGGTTCCCACAATAGCAAAGCGTAAGTTGTTCATGTCTATCTTAGTCCCGGAGCCGGAAACTTTTTTGCCGCATCGTCCAGGACAAGCACCCAGTCCTGGCCACGTCCGCGACCGGGCGGCGTGAATGTTTGCAGCCCGGCGCTGTCGCCGGTGTAGATGGTTGAGGCGTTGCCATAACGCGGATCGAACCACCAGGCCTTTACCCCGACCTTCGACTTGATAACATCCATCCGCACTGTGAAATGCTCGCCCCGCGGTGAATAGACAAAGGCGAAGGAGCCATCATCCGCACGAGCAGCTCGCAGTTTCGCCCCCCCAGTGCGTGGCCCGTCCACGATCATCGCCTCGTCTGGAATCAGCCTGGTGAACGGACGCGATTCGAACAGGCGTCGAACGATGCCCATCTGAGTTGCTCCAGGATGATCAAGCGCTTCAGACCAGGGGACATTCGCCTCAATGATGGCGTCCCGTCCAGGTGCCCACATTTGCCAGATGTTGTTGTTGCCATAGGTGTGCCCGCAAGCACCAGCCAGTAGTGACCAGTAGGCAGCCTGACGCACATCATAATCGTCAAAGCGCAGGCTGCGCGAAGTCCCCTGCAGGTAAAAGCCAACGGGGATATGTTCATAACGCGGCTCTCCATCAAGCGTCGGTTTGGGCGGATTGAGCGCATAATCGTGGGCGGTGAACAATCCGTTATCATGATCGCGCGCGGCGTGGGAGCTTTGGTTCATGTTGAAATTGAACCAGTCTGAGTTGTGAAAATAGTCCGATGATTGCCCGGGGCCGCGCGGATGGTAAGTGATCAAATGTGCGCCGCCGTCTCCTTTGTGCAAGCCCTTGGCCATCGCTTCGATGAGCGCCTGTTCTTGTTCCGCTTCAATGTTGCGGTCGCCACCGAGAATCCAGATCACTGGGCTTTTACGGTAGCGATGTCCCAGCCATTCGCCATACTTGTAAGCATTTTCGGGATTGAAGATGACTGGCCCTTTGCCCCCGCGTGCAGATTGCCATTTGTCGCCCCAGGTGGGCAACAGGCCGATGCGCAGGCCGAGCGCTTCGGCTTTGCCAATGATGAAATCCACATGATCCCAGTAATCGTTGTCCGCGCCATCTTTCACAGCGGGCTTGAGGGGATCATTATTTACCAGCGGGTGATGACCGTAGGCGTTGGGAGTATTCAATCCGTCGAGTTCCGCCAGCGCAACGGCCTGAACCACGGTGAACCCCTTCTTCGCGCGATTTTCCAGATACTGCACTGCTTCTTCACGGTTCAATCGGTGGAAGAGTTCCCACGCGGTGTCGCCAAGCCAGAAGAAAGGCTTGCCATCGCTGGTACTGAGGAATCGCTTGTTGTCAGAAACGCGGAGTTCGGGTAGCGCCGCCGAAACTGGCACAGGAGCCTGAAGCACCGATACAAAGCAAACGGCAAAGCAAAGGACAATCCGTATATTCGAAGAGTGCATAGTTGATTCACTCAGGCCAAGAGGCCTTTTACGACGTTGCCGTGTACATCCGTCAGCCGATAATCGCGTCCGCCGTGTCGGTAGGTCAGCCGTGTGTGATCGAAGCCGAGCAGGTGCAAAATCGTGGCGTGAAAGTCGTGGACGTGAACTTCGTTTTCTGCCACCTGATCACCGAATTCATCCGACTGACCGTACACGATGCCGGGTTTGACGCCTCCGCCCGCCATCCACGACGAAAACACGAAGTTATGATGGCCGCGCCCATCCGGCTGATCTATCCACGGTGTGCGTCCGTATTCTGTTGTCCAGACGACCAGCGTCTCATCCAACAGCCCACGTGATTTCAAATCGCGGAGCAGCCCGGCAATCGGCTGATCAATGTTGTGCGCCAGTTTTTCATAGCCTTTCAGCTTGCCATGCGCGTCCCAGTTATTTGACGAGCCGGTATCAATCAGTTCGATAAATCGAACGCCGCGTTCGGCCAGTCGTCGCGCCACCAGGCACTGCCAGCCGAAGCCTTGCGTGCTGCCGCGCTCCAGGCCATACAGCTTCAAGGTCGCGTCGGTTTCCTTTGATAAATCCAATACCTCCGGCATCTCGCGCTGCATCCCGTAGGCTGTCTCAAACGACTTAATGCGTGCGCTCAGCGCGGATTCCGTTTCGCGTGTGCGCAGATGCTGGCGATTTAATTCATCAAGCAAACTGAGTTCGCGCTGCTGAATTTTTTCAGAAGGAGAGCGCCGCGTCAGGTCTTGCACTGGTTCCGCGCCCGGGATAACGCGCGTGCCTTGATGGACAGCGGGTAGAAAGTCGGAATCCCAGACCTGACTGCCCGCATACGGCAGATACGGCGCAAGCACGATGAACGATGGCAGGTTCTGATTTTCTGTGCCCAGACCATAACTCACCCACGAGCCAATGCTGGGCCGTTTGAAGGTGATCGAGCCGCAATGCATGCCGAGCGTCGCCTGAAAATGTTCGTTGTGATCGCATTTCATCGAACGGATCAAACAGACTTCGTCCATTACTTCGCGGAGTTGCGGAAACAGATCGCTGACTTCGGTGCCGCAGCGCGGATTCGGTTTGAAATCCCACAGCGGGCGCAACAACGGGCGATTGATTGATCCCAGTCCTTTTCGTTCAGCCATCTCGACCAGTTTTGGTTTCGGATCAAAAGTGTCTACCTGCGAAACGCCGCCCGTCGAAAACAGGAAAATCACGCGCTTGGCTTTGCCGGGGAAATGCGGCGATTTGGGTGCCAGCGGATTGTCGGATTGTTTTGCGAAAAGTTCTGTTAGCAGACCGGGCATGAGCAAGGAACCGCCCAGCAGTGATTGCACGATTTGACGACGGGAGAAGTTGGGTTCGGTCATAAGCAATCTTTGCCATCAGTAGAGCAGGTTACTAACCTGCTCTACCAGTTTTCAATGTAGAGCAGGTTAGTAACCTGCTCTACGCCCTTCAGTCCACAAAGATAAATTCGCTGCTGCTCAGCAACACGCGCAGATAACTGGCCAATGCAGCGCGTGTTTGCGCTTCATCAGGCAGCTTGATTTCTGTCAGGTCGGAGCGAATGTCGCGCAGGTACGCCAGGCCTTTGCTGAGTTCGGCAGCCAAAGGTCGGCGGCCAAACGCGAGGCGATAGGCGTATTCGATACGCTTGGTATCATCGGCGTAAGCCATCCCGACGCGCACCGCAAACAAATCCGCCTGTTTATGCACGAACGGGTCGTTCATCATAAACAAGGCCTGCAACGGAGTCGTGCTGGGCACGCGCTCACCCATCGCGGCGTTCGTATCCGCGCCATCAAAGATCGAAAGCTGCGGGTGCGCACGGATGCGCTGCTGCATCAGGTACACGCCGCGCCCGTTGTGTTCATAGGTGGCGACGAAGGGATTGTGTTGTGAAAAGCGCCAGTCGCGTTCCGGCGGGAAAGGATGTGCGCCATTGATCGTGCGATCTAGTGAGTCGCTCACGGCCAGCATTGCATCGCGGATTTCTTCAGCATCCAGCCGCCGCCGATTGAACCGCCAGAGATAATTATTGTTGGCATCAATCGCCGCGTTGACGGTGTTATTGGCATCACTCAATTGATAAGCGTGGGAGAGCATCAGCCGGCGGTGCATTTTCTTGAATGACCAGCCCTCGGCGATGAATTGTGCGGCCAGATAATCAAGCAATTCGGGATGCGTGGGCGCGAGTCCACGGATGCCGAAATCATTCGGCGTCGGCACCAGGCCTTTGCCGAAATGATGCAGCCAAATGCGATTGACGATCACGCGCGCGGTCAGCGGATTCTGCTTGTCCGCGATCCAATTGGCGAGTTCGAGTCGCCCGCTGTTTTTAGAATTGTCAGGCAGCCGCGCCCCGCCGAGAATCTGCAAAAAGCCGCGCGGCGCAATGTCGCCCAGGTTTTTCAGATCCCCCTTGCGATGGATGCGCGCATCGGCTCCCTGGCCGTCGGTGACGGCGTAGGCCCGTTCGACATTGGGCGGATTTGTCAGTTCGGATAATCGTAATTTGACTTGCTTAAGTTCGGCATCAATCGTTTCGACGGTGCGCGCCGAAGCTTCGCCCGTGTAGCGGTTGCGGTCGTCGTGGTCTTCCTCGATTACCTTGCCTTCTGCGATGAGGCGGCCCAATTGATCAAGCTTGACGGTTTTGCCCGCTTTCTGTGCCAGCACTTCTACCGCTGTTTCTTTCTCGCGCTGCCTGCCGCTTACGAATTTGCGCTCGACCTGCAGAGCTTCTACCTTCAAATCCAGTTCGCGCACTTCGTTTTGATATTTGACAAGCTGTTCGCCGGGCGCACCTTGTGCCAGCGGGATCAGGCTATGCGGATGCCGGTAAATTTCCGTGCCGGGAAAAGCGTAGCGCGTGCTTTTGAAGATCCCGTAGAGCGCGTAATAGTCTTTCTGCGGAATCGGGTCGAACTTGTGATCGTGACAGCGCGCACAGTTAACGCTCAAGCCCAGAAAAGCTTTGCCCAGGTTGTCAATCGTATCGTCAATCATCAGGTTATCGTCCACGTCGCGCGAACCGAAGCGGCGCGAATTGGCGATGTAGCCTGTGGCGATGATCTTCTCGTTCTTTTCCTCCTGCGTTGCGGCAGGCAACAAATCACCCGCAAGCTGTTCGCGGATGAATTGATCGTAAGACTTGTCCTTGTTGAATGCGTCAATCACATAGTTGCGATATTTGTGCGCGGAAGGAACAGGAAAATCCGAATTGCAGCCGGCAGTGTCGGCATAACGAACCAGATCAAGCCAATGCCGCCCCCACTTTTCGCCATACGCCGTGCTAGTCAGCAACCGATCAATTGCTTTCTCAAATGCGTTCGGCGCGTTGTCCTTGAGAAATTCGTCCACTTCGCGTGGCGTTGGTGGCAGCCCGGTCAAATCGAACGTCGCGCGGCGCAACAGCGTCAGCTTGTCGGCATCAGCAACGGGCGCGAGGTTCTTTTCTTCGAGTTTGGCCAGAATGAAATTATCTATTGGCGACTTGACCCACGACTGGTTTTTCACAACTGGAATGGCAACGGATTTGAGCGGCTGAAACGACCAGAACTTTTTCGCTTCCTTGTAATCGTAAGGTTCCGAGTGCGAGGCGGCGACTGTGTTGCCCTCTGCCTCGCGCGGATCAGGCGCGCCCATCTTGATCCAGGTCTCGAAATCGCGGATCACGCTTTCGGGCAACGGCGCGCCCATCGGCATCTGCAACTTCGGATCAGTGTAGCGAATGGCCTTGATGAGCAGGCTTTTTTCCGGTGCGCCCGGAACGATGGCCGCTTCGCCAGAAGCGCCGCCCTTGAGCATTCCCGCGCGTGTATCGAGCCGCAAGCCGCCCGCCAGTTTTTTCGCCTGTGCGCTGTGGCATTGATAACACTGATTGACGAGCACAGGGCGAATCTTCTGCTCGAAAAATTCCACGCCTTCTTTTGCTAAGCCAACCGGCAAATTCTGTTGCGCGTGAATGCTTGCGAGGTAAGGTAGCGAGAAGAGTGCACCTGCCAACAGTAGGAGGCTGCGCTTGAGAAAATATGGTGTTCTGATCTTCATCGAAAACGCTCCAACTTATCCGGGCGATAGTATTACCGCAGCAACGGCCCTGGCCGTGTATGATGATCCTGCCTGTGTAATGCGACCGTCAGACGCCAGGACGCGCCTATAAGCTACGAATTTACTACAGGGCACGGCGTAGAGCTATAAAGATCACGTCAAATACTCTAAGGATCATATCATTTGATAAGCCGTGCATGGCGCGGTAGGATTCGCCCGTCATGACAAAGCTGAACTGGGAAAATGCCTATTCACTCATTGATCCGCAAATCAATGCCGAGGGGCGGCATGTCTGGTCGTTTAATCCCGCGTTTCCCGTGGACGTGCGCTTCTATGTGTGGGACAAACGCCACCATATCAGGATGAATCGGCACGATTATTTTGAGCTTTTTTATTTGCAGCAGGGCGAATTGATTTGCCAGATACAAGAACGCAAATTTCCCATGCGCACTGGTGATCTGGCGATAATCAGCAGCACGCATTATCACACTATGCGCTGGCCGGAAAAGAAAAAGAACGCGGGGCAGGTCAAAGCGGCGACACTGTATTTTTTACCGGAAGTAATTGGGGCGGCTGATGCTGCCGGAGAGGATGCCGAATATTTGGTGCCGTTTTTAATGCAGGGGACCAATTTCCCGCACATCATTCCCGGCAAGACAGGAATCCCGGCGCAGGTGGTTGATCTCATCAAGCAGACGCACGCCAAACTGCCTGCCGACACCATGCGCGCGCGCCTTACCATCAAAACATATCTGAAAATGATCCTGATTCTACTGGTAAATCATTATGCCGATCATCAGGGAATGGTGGAGACCTTTAATCGCAAGCAACGAGCGATTGAACAACTGGCGCCCCTCTTCGACTTTCTGGAAACCCATTTCGTGGAACCGGTTTCGGTCACCACAGCAGCGGGAATTGTCAACATGAGCGAGTCCCACTTTATGCGGTTCTTCAAGCAGGTGACAGCCCAATCGTTCATCAACTACCTCAATCATTTTCGCGTCGCGAAAGCGGAGGAGTTGCTCACGAAAACCAACTTAACAGTGTCGGAGGTAAGTCAGGCTGTAGGCTTTTGCGACCAGAGTTATTTCGGCGTCGTCTTCCGCAAAGTGACCGGTAGTTCGCCCCTACAGTACAAACAAGGTTTGCGTCAAGTGAACCGATCTTGACGCTGCTCCTCGAATTCAATCCAGGCTAGGATGCAAGCCGTACGGGAAGACGATAAGAAGAGGGTAAAGAATTAGCAGAAGCGGAGGTAAACTCTCCTAGCGAACAGCATTTATCCGAAGCGGTGAACTATCGCCTACGGGATCGCAATTACTGGCAATGAGTGTGATAACGAATCAAACCAGGCTCGGACCCCCCTGATCCGAGCCTGATGATGGTCAGCTTGGTGTTGCTGGCGTAAGCTCACTGGCCTCGCCACTCTACACGCCTACCTGAATCGGAAGAGCGCCTCACGCGTGGTGCCGTCCTTGAACTTCACAATCAATTTGCGACACGTTCCCTTCCACGCTTTTTTGGTCTTCCACACGTAGTTGTACTGATCTGTCGCCGCGTGGTAGCTCAGACTACTGGCTCCAGGGTTGACAGTTTCTTCAAGCGGGGAGGTAGGGTTGCCACTGTTGCACGTCATAGTCTGCGAGGCCGGATAACCTGCTGCAAAGATGTTCAGTCCACGATTGCCCGTCAGGCTGAACTTAATTGGAATGGCTTGCCCGGCGGTCACAGTGTTAAGGCTGGGAGCATTGTCTACGGGTTGGAAGAAGCCGACGAAGTTGTAAGGCAACGCTGTACAGGCGATTGCCCCGGCAGGAGATGTCGTTCCTGTCGGACAGGCAAGCTGCGCAAGGGCGGCAGGCAACGGGACATAGAACCCCGGCGAAGCTACCGTACAACTACTCGCACCTGTGTGGGGTTGGTAAGAACCCGCTGAGCAGGCCGTTTGTGCCAGCGCTCCGGTTTGATTGACGAAATATCCCGCCGATGCTGACGTGCAACTGCTGGCACCGCTGTTGGGTTGATATTTCCCCACGGGACAAGCCGTTTGCATGCTGGCACCGGCTAGCGCGACGAAGTTCCCGGCTGACGCGGTCAGACAACTACTTTGACCAGAGTTGGGCTGATAAGTTCCGGCATTGCAAGCTGTCGGTGCTAGTGCTCCTGTGGCATTGACGTAGTTCCCCGGCGCAGCCTGTGTACAACTCGCGGCTCCGGTGTTGGGTTGATAAGTTCCTACCGGACAAAGCATCTGTGCAGATGCGCCTGAGGCCGCGACGAAGTTTCCGGCTGACGCGGCAAGACAACTGGTGGCTCCGTTGTTGGGTTGATAAGTGCCTGCCGCACAGGCCGTCTGGTTGGCGGAACCAGTCGCTGCCACGAAATTCCCCGGTGCGGCCTGATGGCAACTGGACGCTCCTGAATTGGGTTGGAACGAGCCGGGCGCACAAGCCGTTTGTGCCATCGCTCCGGTAGTATTTACGAAATTGCCGGGAGAAGCCGCCAGACATCTGCTTGCTCCAGTATTGGATTGATATGTTCCTACAGCGCAGGCCGTCTGTGCGCTTGCGCCAATGGTGTCCACATAATTCCCAGCGGCTGCAGCAAGACAACTGGATGCGCCCGCATTGGGCTGATAGCTCCCAACCGCGCAAGCTGTCTGCGCCGTAGCCGTCGTAGTATCTACAAAATTGCCAGCGGAAGCCGGGATGCAACTGGTGGCTCCGCTGTTGGATTGATAGGTGCCGACCGCACACGGAAGCTGCGCCGTCGCGCCCACATTGGGCACGTAATGACCGGGGGAAGCAAGGACACAACCTGCTCCGTTGTCGTATTGCCCGGCAGAGCAGATGAGGGCTTCTGTGGTGTAGGTGTTGAGCAAGACCGAAACATTGTTGGAGTCCGCATTCGCTACCACTAGATCAAGTTTGCCATCCGCATTGAAATCTCCCACAGCAACGGCATCAGGGCTGTCGGCAACGACAAAATCCGTCGCCGTGCCAAAGCTGCCCGCACCATCGCCGAAGCGCACCGAAACGCTATCGGAACCTGGGTTGACCGAGGCCAGATCAAGTTGGCCATTGCCATTGAAATCGCCCACCGCCACGGCCAGCGGATTCGTTCCCACTGCAAAATCAGCGGCTTCGCTAAAGCTGCCTGCGCCATCGCCGAGTCGTACGGAAACGCTTTCCGAACCGACATTGGCTGCAGCCAGATCAAGCTTGCCGTCGCGATTAAAATCACCGACCGTGACCGCGAGCGGTGTTGTCCCCACGTCAAGCTGTGTGACTTTGCCAAAGCGGCCCACACCATCACCGTATAACACCGAGACATTATCAGAACTGCGATTAGCCGTGGTCAGATCAAGTTGGCCATCGCCATTGAAATCGCCTACGGCAACGGCGCGCGGTTCCGCGCCGACCGCGAAACTGAGCGCAGCATCAAAGCTGCCCGCATTATTTCCCAGCAGCACGGAAACATCGTCAGAACCCCAATTAGCAATGGCCAGATCAAGTTTGTTATCTGCATTAAAATCGCCGACCGCGACCGAATGAGGGCCACTGCCAACGCTAACATTCATGGCTTCGGCAAAGCCGCCTCCGCCCTTGCCGCGTAGCAACGAAACATCATTGGAAAACTGATTCGCGGTCACCAGATCAAGCTTGCCATCGCCATCGAAATCCCCTACGGCAACAGAGCGAGGATGATTGCCGACGGGGAGGTGGAAGGCTGCCGCAAAGCTGGGGAGCCGCGAGTCACTCATGGCTTTGGCGGTGGTCACGCGGTGTTGCAGCCACAGCGCCAAGCCGAGTAACAGAACAAGTGTGAAGAGGGTGGTAGTAATTCTTTGTTTCATTGGATTGTTCCTTTCAGTTGCTAGTTTCAAATTTGGGGTCTCCCCGCGTTTTGAGTAGTTGGCGCAAATCGAGGAGGTTGTTTTTCAGCACATAGCCGCATGCGCCCGCCGCCGCTGCCGCCTGGCGCAAATCGGCATCGTCATAACTGGTCACGATCAGCACCCGTGCCGCCGGGTCTGCCGCCAGCAACTGCCGAGTCGTCGTGATGCCGTCCTGCCCTGGCAAGTCAATATCCATCAGCACCCAATCGGGACGGTGCGCGGCGTAACAGGCGCAGACCTCCATGCCGTTGTCACACTCGATAATCGGTGCCGCCAGATCGGCCAACCACATCCGCAATGTGGTTCGCATCGAGGCGTGATCTTCGACTAACAAAACACTCGGCATAGAACTCGTCTTTCTGTTTTTGGGATGAGCGAACAGGCGACAGGTTAGGGCAGACGGCAGGCGTTGGATATAGAGGAACCCTCACAAAATGCGTAAGTGGAAACACTCATTTTCCTAGGTGTTTCCACTCACGTGTAGTGGCAACAAAGAGGTTAGGGGAAGAGGATGAAATGGAGGGAAGAATTCAACGTCTTACAACTCGGACTTATGATCGAACGCAAACTTGAGCAGTGAATGACTGCCTTTCAGGTCAAGCTTTTGACAAATGTTGGCGCGGTGATTTTCCACGGTACGGTAGCTGATGAAGAGTTCCGACGCGATCTCTTTGCTGGTCAGATTTTCAGCAATCAGTTTCAGCACGCGCCGTTCGGTTGGGGTCAGATCATGGAGGCCGGGAAGCTGTTGTACCAGCGAGGTCGCGCGCTTGGCCCGGTTGAATAAATAGGTCGAGATAGCCGGGCTGATATACGGCTGCCCGCTCGCTGCCGCGCGAATGGCGCTGGTGATGTCGGTCGTCGCACTGTCTTTGAGCACATAGCCGAGCGCACCCAAATCGAGCGCCTCATTGAACATTTCCTCATCGTGATACATCGTCAGGAATACGACTGCCGTGGTGAGTCGTTGCGCCCATAATTCACGCAGCAGCGCAAAGCCGGTCAGTTGTGGCATCGCAATGTCGAGCACCGCGACGTCGGGCTGGTGCGTGGTCAGCAATTCAAGCGCCGTCGCGCCGTCCGCCGCTTCGGCCACGATCTGTAAATGTGGGTCGGTGGCAATTACCTGGCGCAGCCCAGCACGCAGCAAGGGATGATCATCAGCAATAAGCAAACGAATGGGGCGTATCGCGGTCGTCATTTTGTGAAGCTCTCCTTTGATGGTTGATTACTTCTGCGCAAGGGGCACGGTAAACGTAAGCGCCGTTCCTTCTCCTGGTTGCGAGTTAATCGCCAACGTTCCGTGTAAAAGTAATGTTCGTTCTGATAAGCCCGTCAAGCCAAATCCTCCCTTGCGTTCGGTACGGATGTGTACCGCAGCCATATCAAAACCACAGCCGTTATCACGAATCGTCAATTGCAGATTCTGTGAAAGACGACGCAATCGCACACTGGCTTCGGTGGCTTGCGCGTGCTTGACGATATTGTTCAGGCATTCCTGCACGATGCGATACAAATTGATTTCTGCCGCAGGTGCAAGCAGCCCATCCACGTTGTCCAGCGCGCAGGCGATTTCCAGTTGTGCTGCCTCACCCACCTTGCGCACCATCGCCGTCAGGGCTTTGGTCAAGCCGAGCCGGTCGAGTTGATACGGATGCAGGTTCGCTGCAATTTGGCGCACCTCGTCAATCGCTTGGGAAGCGGTCGTAGAAATATCGGTCAACTGGGCGGCGGTGCGTGGTGCGTCGTCCGGTTGCATCAATCCGAAGAGCGCACGATTTTTGATGACGAGCAGGTTTTGTCCCAGGCCATCGTGCAATTCAGCGGCAATGCGTTTGCGCTCGGCTTCCTGCGATTCGATCAACTGGCGGGCAAAAGCTTGTTGCGCGGCCTGCCGCTGTTCCAGTTGATTGATGCGGTATTTGAACGCCGCGAAGACGATGCTCGTGATTGTCAAAAGGCTCAGCATCAGAAACCACCCGGTACGATAAAACGGTGGCAGCACGATGATGCGCAAACTCATGCTCTCGGTGTTCCAGACTCCTTCGCCGTTGTCCGCCATGACTTTGAACGTGTAATCCCCTGGCGGCAGGCTCGAAAAATATGCCGTGCGCCGCGTGCCTGTTTCCACCCAGTCCTGATTGAAACCGGCCAGTTGGTATTTGAACCGAATCTCTTGCGGGCGGCTCCAATTGATGCCGGTGTATTCGATCTCCAAATTCTCCTGTCCTGGTTTGATTTGCACCGCTTGCTCGGCAGGCAGTGGCATACGATCTAGCGTGACCCGCTCGATGGCGACCAGCGAGGGCTGAACGTTGCGTTGGCGGGGATCAATCACCACGACGCCCTTGACGGTCGGAAACCAGAGTCGCCCGTCGCGCGTTTTCCAGCCTGCCGGACTCGCGCTGTTGCATTCGCGGCTGAGCATCCCGTCGGCTACGCCATACGCAAACGAAGTCACGGATGAACGGCGTCCGTCCGCGCATTCATTCAACTCCCGCAGACTGACACGAAAGATGCCGCGATTGCTGCTCATCCACAAATCGCCGCTGTCGTCTTCGGTGTCGGAAAGGATTTGGAAGGTGCGATTGTCATACAGTCCCTGCTTGACCGTAATGGCAGCGAACTTGCCATCTTTGAAGCGGCGTAACCCGCCGCCGCTGGTGCCGATCCAGAGGCTCCCCATGCGGTCTTCGTAAAACGCGATCACCTGATCGCCGGGCAATCCATCTTTGACTGTCCAACTATTGAAACGCTGCGTCGCGGCGTCAAAGCGGCTGAGGCCGCCGTTGTGCAACCCAACCCAGATTGTCCCGGCGCGGCTTTCATACAATGCCGTGATTTCGTTGTCCGCCAAACCATCGCGCGTGTCAAAGCTGCGGAAACGGCCTGCGCGCAACAGCGTCAGCCCATGTCCCGGCGTGCCGAGCCAGAGATTGCCCGCGCGGTCGCCGAGCAATTCGCGCACCGGTTCGTGCGGCAGTCCCTGCGCCGCTGTCCGGCGTGTGAATTGACCATTGCGAAATTGGTTCAATTGGCCACTGGCGCTGAACCAAAGATTGCCCGCCCGATCTTCAGCGATGGAACCACTTTCCTGTCGGCCCTGGGGGAATGGAATGGTTGTGATAAGTCCATCTGTGAGACGGCTCAGACCGCCGTTCGTGCCGAGCCAAAGGTTCCTTTTTGAATCCTCAAACACAGCGGCTACGAAGTTGTGCGGCAAACCATCCTCCACCGTGTAAACGCCGAAGCGCCCTTGCCGCAATTGCACGAGACCGCCGTCCACCGTCCCGACCCAAAGATCGCCATCCGGGTCTTGATACAACGCCAGCACAGTTTCGCTCGGCAAACCGTCCTGCACGGTGTAGTGAGTGCGGCGTCCCTCCCGACTCAGAAATAAGCCATTGCCACCTGTCCCGATCCAAAGGTTGTGCTGCCGGTCTTCATACAAGGCAGTCACGGAGCCGAGAGTAGGTGCGCCTTCCGCCACACAACGCCCTTGTTGTATTCGGCAAAGTCCGCCCCCGGTTCCCACTAACACTTTGCCCATGCTATCCACACAGAGCGCGTTCACCCGGTCGTGCGGTAATCCCTCGCGTTTGGTGTACACAGTAAAGCGGCCTTGCTCGAAGCGGGCCAAGCCTTTGGTCGTGCCAATCCAGATGACGCCGTTCCCCTCTTCTGCCAGTGCCAGAATCTGATCGCTCGGCAAGCCCTCGCGCGTCGTATACGCCGTGAATTGCTCGTTTTGGAAAAGGTTCACACCCCCGCCACGCGTGCCAATCCAGAGATTGCCCGCATGGTCAGTCAACAGACAGCGCACAAAATCGTTGGAAAGGCCATCGTGCGTCGTGTACAGCCGGAAGCGTCCTTCGGTGAGGCGAGTCAACCCGCCGCCCACAGAGCCGAGCCAAAGACTGCCCGCACGATCTTCGGCCAGCGAGAGAATCTGGTTGTTCCTAATTTCAGGAGTATTGTTGCTGTCAAACACCACAAACCGCACGCCGTCAAACCGCGCGGCTCCCTCAATTGTTCCTAACCACAAATAGCCATCACGCGTCCGTCGGATAGCTAAGACGCCGTTTTGCGGCAGGCCGTGCTGCTCCTGCCAGATGAGTTGCTGATAACGGCCCAGCACCTTATGCGTGCCGAGTGTCTGCCCCCAGGCATTTGCCTGTATCAGGCAGCCCAGCCATAGCAGCAGCCACCACAGCAACAGGATGGTTCGTTGCATGCTCATTACTTCTTAATCGTCACATCAGAACGGTCAGCAGCTTGTCTGACGACGTTGTAGCACACTCCTGTTAAGGTATACCAGTGCCAAGCACGTCAGTGGTCATGGCTCCCCATCGCGCGTTTACACAATGTCGCATACCAAGTGTTGCGGCAAGCCGTTATCCGCTGTCCCGTGATCGAAGTGCTATTGTGCAGCTATCGAGAGCGAGACCCAAAACGATCAAAGGGCGAATACACCACACAGCCAACGCCTTCCACATAAGTCTCGATGCCTGGAGAACACGCAACTACTTTTTGCTCTGGTTATTGTGTCCAGCCCTTCAATCGCTTGTGGGCCGTATAAGAAGAAACCGATGCGCGATATAGCGCACCACAGGCCAAGCCATAGGGTGCAGAATCAGCTAGCCGCTCCAGTCTCTCAAACGTCATCTGAAAGATTCGTGGGGGTCAGCACGATTCGATCAAGCTCTGAATGGAAGCTGAACTGAAGCGACGCACCTTCGCTACAGCACTACGAGCAGGTAGATCGCAACCCTTGGCAACGCGTGGCAGCAGCGACACATAATCACATTGCTATGTAACTAATGGTGCTAGTGGATAAATAGTTGAAAACAAACAAGCCTGACAAGAGCGGACTCAAGTCGGTTTGAAAAAAGAGCCTGCGCGGTCAAGTTGGAAATCAAATTCCAACTACCGAGGAGGCTCAAATCACCACGTACGTCATCTTTGGGCTGTGGCTTTTTTATGGGGTGTCAATGAGTTCGGTCTTTGCGCTGCGCCGCAAGATGCCCGCAGTCGAGCGGCCTTACAAAACCCTCGGCTATATTCGTGCTAATCCTCTTCATCCTTGTCGCGCTGTGGCTGGTTATCAATACGATTATGACCACCCCGGTCGAATCAGCCGTCGGGCTTGTGCTGATTGCGCTCGGCTTGCCGGTTTACGTGTATTTCAAACGGAAGCAGCGACGCGGGGCGCAACAACAGCTATGAAGTGTGGCCGATGAGGACGGACAGCCTGATCGTTGATCGCCTGGTATCAATATGAATATGTTGGCAGAGTTACGTTCTTCGCACGCTAAACCCGAATTTTTTCGCTTGTTGTTTGCTGAACTTTGCGGCGTGCCAAACGAGGAGCCAGGACACGATTGCACCACATGAGGAATCCTGTGATGAACATCGCGGGAAGTGAAAGCCCGGCCAGTGCCCACACTACCTTGACCCAAAATCCTCCGAAATGGCCCGTATGCAGCGGGCCGAGCCAACTCACCAAATGATCACCGATCCGGCGCTGGCGATAATCGTCTATGGCCAGCACTTCGCCGCTGTGCGGGTGAAGCGTCAACTGGCTGGTATTTCTTGCGCGATCATCCCTTGTGGTGCCATGCGCCAGCACCACGGTAACCGCTTGTTTGCTTTCCTTCGGTACCAGCACCCGGACGAGCTTTGTTTCCGGCATCGCATGCTGCGCCGCTGCTACCAACTGATCGACGGGGAGCCTCGTTCCTTCGGTCAGAACCGGCGCGGCTTTTTGTTTCGGTTTTGACGGCAGGAGGGAAGCGACGATGTCCTTATACACCGCCGACCAGGTAAAGTAGCCCCCCGTGATGCCGGAGAGCACAATGAACCCCAGCATCAATGCGCCGCCCACGCGGTGCAAGTCGTAGACCCAGCCCTTCCAGTTTGACCGGCGGACAATGCGAAACGCGGTATTCCATTTGCCACGCGCCGGCCACCATAAGTACAAACCCGAAAGAGCCAGAGCGACCAGCACCAGTCCGGCGATGCCGTTGTAGAGTCTGCCCTTCGGAATGAGCAGGAAGGAATGGAACTGCTCGCATAATTCCAGCCAGGTGCCCTTGATATTGATCTCACCAACGACGCGGCCCTCGGTGTCGGCAAAGACCATCTTTCCTCCACTGCCAGGCTTGAGCAGGTAACTGCCCCACGACTCACCGCTCTCCCAGGGCGCTTCCAGACTCCACGGGTGCCAACCGGGATTCCCCGCCTGAATCCCCGCGCGGATCTGTTCCAGGTTTGGTGTGCTTTCTGTGACGACGATCCGCGGACGCGGCGACATCAGGTGCAGTATCTCCTCATGAAAGACAAGCACGCTTCCGGTGAGGCCGATGAAAAACACGTATAGCCCCAGGGCGAGTCCGCCCCATAAGTGGATTTGGAAAGTAGCGCGCGTGAGAAAGGATTTTTGTTTAGTCATTGGGAGAGCGAGGAGAACTGCATATTATCGAAAGTGGGGAAAAAGGGGGAAAGATAGCAGCATCGCAGTGCGCAACTCGTTTCATCGCATCTAGGCCTTCGACCTCAGGATCGTCATATTGGTGATTGAATGGAAGAATTTCGACCATACTGTCTATCTCGGTTTCCCTAAAGGGGAGGATTTGTACGCTTGCAGTATTCATTCAGTGTTTTGGTGGTTCGTCTTACGAACTGGCTTACACCGCGAAGCCTAACGATATTGGATGGTTATTTCACACAAACATCAAGAATGCTCAGCACATCGGTCAGCAGTTGATCAGGAGCCTTCTCCACGAACTTTACCTTTCTAGCGCCAAAATCAACTGATTTAACCTGCTCTACCATCACGAAACCTGTCAGCGAGGATGAGGAAGAAATCGGCAAGTGAAAAGGAATCTGTCGGTTGGTATTCGTGATCGGGCAAACGATGGCCAGACCGGTGTGTTTAGTGAACAGTAATTACTGATGACTAGGGCGGGACGTCGGCCTTTCTGTTCGTGACCCGACTGCGGGTCAAACGACAGCGTGATAAAGTCGCCTTTCCGGGGCACATACTTGGGCGGCATTTACCATTCCTCCCGCCCGACTGGTGAGCCAAAGGATTCTTCTCGGGTTTGGTAGTCGCGTGGCATCCAGGCAACCATTTCCGCTAGATCATATTTCGGCTTGACGACCTTTTTCAGCGTAATTTGTTCCTCGCCAACAATAATTTCAACGTCATCTCCGATGGCGATGCGCGCATTTTCAAGCACATGCTTCGCCAGTCTTAACCCCTGACTGTTTCCCCATTTTTGAACTTTTGTGACCATACGTTTACTCCTTGTAAGCAGCCTGTATGTATCCTGCTGCTTACTTGGATGTCAAGCAGCAAGTGTGACCACCTAACGGTTGAGATGACGTGGCGCGAAACCGCCGCCAAGCCCGCCAAAAGTAAAAAGACAAGTTTCATAACAAAGTAGCTGTTTCGCCCTCACGGCCATTGAATTGTTATGTTGCCGCTTATTCTCACCACGAATCTTAGATTCAGTAACCGCCTTCAACTTTGGCTTGTCCGGCATAATACTCGCCGTAAGCTCCGCGATTATGAAAAATTATCGGGTCAATGCCGTTTGGCAGAATAGCGCGAAAATGTTTGTGATAATTTTCAGCGCGTTTCTCCCAAACTCTTGCGTCCTCAAGGTCATCTTCAAGCATAAACCAAAACATATGTGCCGCTACGCCAACAACATATAACATTTCCGCGTCCTGATGAATTTGCGGTTCAAAGTAGGCGTGAACTCTGTTAAGCATCTGAATCAGTTCTTGCCTCATTTCATCAGTTTCGGGAAAGCCGGTAATATGTCTGGGTTCTATAATTCCATACCAAGACAAAAACATTAAGTGTAACCCTATCTCACGGTCGCGGTCACCGTTGCGCCAATGTTCTTTCAAAATCTCGTAAGCATCAGCCAGTGTCGGCTCTCCGTTGTTTCCGATGCTGCGATTTTCTAGCTCAAGTGCTTGCTGTGGAATTGGCATAAAACGTGGCGAACAAAAAAGCAACATAACATTGATTAGGCCTCACTTTCTCACACCAGCAATCCGCTCAACTTCTTCGTCGCCGTCGGAAACTTGCCCAAGCCCACATTCATCACCTCATCCGCCAGCGTCCAATACAAATCGCCAATCGTCCCTTCCATCCGCGAATGCAGCCCCGTCGCCAGGCGTCCCGCGTGTCCGGCGACGAGCAAGCCCAGCCCGTGATTCTTGTGCGGATTGGCTTCGGCGTGTTCGTGCACGTAGGCCAGACAGCAATGGTCGAGCAGCGTGCCGGCGCCTTCGGGAATCGATTTCAGCGTGCGAGCAGGTAGGCAAACTCTTCGACGTGCCAGCGGCAGATGTCGCGCAGGACGCGCTGGCCGTCGACTCCGTCTGCGCCCGGGGCTTTGCCGTCGGCGTGCGTGTAATCGTGATGGCGGGCGGCGGTGTAGCCGAGCCAGGGGAAGCGCGACAGCCCCTGGCACTTCGTCAGCATGTACGACGCGACGCGCGTCTGCCGTGTCGCCAAGGCATGCACCAGCAGATCGCTCTGCAGCTTGGCGATGCGCGGCCAGTCCTTCATATCGCCGTCGAAATCGGGCGGGTCTACGCGGCTGTATTCGGGCGGCAGTCCGGCGATGGCGCGTTCCAGGTCGCGGATGCCTGCCAGATGCTCGTCGACGCGCGCCTTGTCGTCGGGCGGCAATTGCTTTTTCAGTGCGGCGGCATCCGTGCGCACCGCATCGAGGATGCTGCGTTTGCGATTGACCCAGCCTTCTTCGCGCTGACCGAACAGCCGATCAAACAGCTTGTGCGGAATCATCTCCGGCGGCAAGGCGCGTTCGTAGCCCGACCAGCTCATATTGCGCTGAATGCTTTCGCCAAACGATTCCTGCGACACGCCGATCTGCAACGAACGGAAGCGCGGTTCGCCACCGAACTTCGCCGCGATGGCCTGATCGATCGAAGGGCCAGCCGTGCCGCGTCCGGTGAAGGACGTGCAAGTCATCAGCGCGCTCATGGATTTGTGATGGCCATTGCCGGGGCCGGGAATCGCGGCGGCGGCGTTGTCGAGTCCGCTGATGACGTGAATGTCGTTGCGGAATGGCGCGAGCGGTTGCAGGCACGGCGTCATGCGATAGTCCGCGCCAGTTTCTGCCGGAATCCAGTAACGTTCGGGAATGCCGTTGCCGTTGAACCACAGCACGAAGCGGCTTTCGATCGGGCCTTCGGCGTAGGCGGTGCCGTGCGCATTGAACATCGCAACGAGCGGCGGCAGGCCAACCTGAATGCTAGTCCCGGCTACAGTAAGCCCTTTGAGAAAATTGCGGCGCGATACGCGCGTGCGTTTGGTGATGACGTGTGACATGGATAACCCTCGGCTTTAGCTCCGTAGGAGCGGAATGTTTATAGCTAATTTCCCCAAGCTCCGTAGGAGCGAAATGTGTCGGATGCCGCTCCTACAGAGCTTGGCAACTATGCGTAATCGCATTCTATAAATATGCCGCTCCGCTGGAGCGAATTTACAAATAACCTATTACAGTTTTTCTATCTACTGCCCAACTTCTCTTGCACGAACGAGCGAAATCATAAGCTCTTTGAAGCGAAATTGCGACTTTATAAAATCTTCTGTGACCTGTCGAATCATCGCTCTGTCCGCAGTCGTTTCCAGCCGTCCGGCAGTATAACGGAAATATTGTCGGACGATACATTCCTGACAGCTTGGCGAGCGCGCTAACACCGCGCCGAGTTCGCGCGGATTAGCAAACTTCGAATCCGGCAGGCCTGCCACATAGCCAGTCGTATCCAGCGGCAACTCGACGGATTTCGGCTGGGACTCGTATTTGCCCGCCTTCATAGCTGCCAAAGAAGCGCAGCTTGAATGTTTCGCGCCGCGCGCCGATGGCATCGAACTTTTCAAAACCGAAGCCAATGGGATCAATCAAATTGTGACACGTCGCGCAACTCGGATTGGTGACGTGTTCGCGCATCCGGTCGCGGTTGGTCTGCGGTTTCGCTTCGTGTAATATCAGGTAAATTCGTGTTGACGCCGGGCGGCGGTTCGGCGACGTGCTGGCAAAGAAATTGTTCGCGCACGAAAAGTCCACGCGCCGTCGGCGAGGTATCGTCCGGCTTGGCAGTCAACGCCAGAAACAGCGTTTGCCCCAGCACTCCGGCGCGTTCTGATTCTGCCGGGAAACGGATGCGGTCAAACTCCTTGGCAGGCGCGGGGACGCCGTAAATCGCGGCAATATCGGCATTCGCAAAGCTGTAATCTGCGGTGAAAATTTGGGTAAAATCACGCTCATTCCACACCAGATCGGAAACGAATGTGCGCGCCTCTTCCGTCATCGCAAACGCCGTTTCCCGATTGAAGCCGGGATAGCGGCGACGGTCTTTGCCTGCGGTCAATAAGCGATCAAAGCGTAGCCATTGCGAAACGAACTCATTCAACGCCTGCTGCGCGCGCGGATCGGTCAGCATTCGCCGCGCGGTAGTTTCGACGGCTTGCGGCTGTAGCGAGTTCGCCGCGCGCCGCGCTTGCCAGCAACGCCGCATCGGGCATCGTATCCCAGAGCGTATAAGACAACCGACTCGCCGTCACATACGGCTTCCATTTCGGATTGGTCGTCTCTTCCAAACGAAAGAGAAACGTGGGCGATTGCAGCATCGCTTCAACGACGAGTTGCGCGCCTTTATAAAAATCAGTTTCGCGGCTGAAGAGTGCTTCGTAACGTTTTTGCTCCTCTGGTTCGAGCGGACGACGAAAGGCTTTCAGTCCGAACTCGCGGATAAAGCGCGTGCGGCAGGCCGCCGATGGTTTGCAGGGGATTAGGCCGCGCCGGTCACCCCCAGAAAACGCATTGCGTGCCAGCCGTTCTGCCGCTGCGCTGTACGCTTCGACAAGCAGCGGTGACAGCGTCTGTGCCTGATATTGCGTTTTGAAGCCGTTCAGAAAATCTTCGGGCGGAAACTGATTCGCGGGCGCGCTCTGGTCGTTGAGCAAATCGCGAATCGTATTGTTGTACTGACTGTGCGTCAGCCGTCGCAACGCGATAGTAGGTCGCACCGCACTAACTGCTTCCGCCTCACGCGCTTTTGCTGCGCGTGCCAAATCATCAGGTGTGAGCCGCGCCAATCGCTCTACCCAAGCCTGCAACGCTTTTTCTTCTTCGCTGCCCGGCGCAATGCGCTGCCCGCCTGCGTGCGGGATGCGGTTGGTCGGTTTCTTGAGCAGCAATGATTCTGCCGGGTTGGCACGATCTACAAGTGAGGCAAGCGACAGCCCGAAGGCTTCGATTTGTGCGGGGCTTGCATTGGCTTCAGGAAAGAGCAAGCGCGTCGCCGAAGCTACGCCGTCAGTGTTGTGGCACGAACTGCAGGCGGCTTTTTCCAACGTGGGATAGAGAGTTTGGGCGAAGGATGTTTGCGCCGGAGAACTTCGTTCCTGCGCCCAAAACACAAGGCCACACGCGAATATCAGAACGATAATGGAGCGTAGGCGTTTGGTGTTAACTGACATTGCTCATTTCCTTTCGATCAGAGAGGCGCAACTAGCCATAGTTGCGTTGTTTCGCTGCCAGACGCTGGTGCTGTTCTGTGCCACGCGACCAGCTTGCGAAATTGATGCACCGCTGCTCATAACTTGGACTCCGCTTATTGCTCAACCTATTTGGCATTGTACCCGCCTTAGACAGACAAGAAAATGAAATCTCGTAGAAGAGAGGGGGAGACGAACTTCGCATTCTCTATCGGCGAAGCATAGACGGTCTCGCCAATTTGCTGTTCGCCACACACGTAATATGAACATGAGGCTTATTTCTTCAAATACTCATCGAACCATTCCACCGCCATTTTGATTGCCTGATTACGCGCCTCGTAATAGATGCCGTAATGCATGATGTTGGGAACCGACACATATTTCTTCTTCGTCCCCCCCATGCGGTCGTAAGCGAGTTTGGCGTGATCTTTGTTGTCGAAGAGTTCTTCTTTCTCCGCGACGATGAACAGCACTGCCGCCTGCTTGACGTTCGGGGCGTCTTCGACCGGCGCGAATTGCAAAAACTTTTCGCGGAGGGGCGCGCCGATGAGCTTGCCAATTGTGACAGCGCGCGGCGCGGGGAAGGGTTCGCCATGCGCGCGCCTGCTGGCTTCGTTTTGGGTCAATTCCATTTGTGTTTTGTCGGCCCCAACCCAGCGCCCATCAAACGAGCCTACTTGTGAGACGACAGCCTTGACGCGGGGTTCGCGCGCTGCGATGTAAAAGACATGCCCGCCTGAGAAACTGGAACCGCGCAAGCCAATGCGGTCTTTGTCAACTGCTGATTCGCTCGCCGCCCAGTTGATGATGGTGAACCAATCGGTCACCTGTTCCAACGGATCAATGTATTCGCGCTGCTCCATCACTTCGGCGGTGAACTTTTGATTCTGTCCGGCAATAGGCGTGATCGGTGAAGGTTTGGTCAGCACCAGGCGTGCATCGCTTTCGCCCCAGCCGCGATAATCAAACGTGATAACCAGAAACCCGCCCTTGGACAGATCAATCGCATCGCGCCGCAAATTGGCCGCGACGCCACCCCAGCCATGTGCTTGAATAATCGTTGGCAGCGGCTTCCCAGCCAGGGCTTTAGGCGAAAACATTTCGATATGCAGCCGCACGCCTTCGCTAATAGCGCTGGCTGTGCGGAAGTCAATGTCTTCGGGTGCCTTGAATTGTGTAGCGGGGGTCAGCGTAATAATTCTGGCTGGGTCAGGCGGGCGCGTGGGTTGCGTTTGCGCACGGTTGTGAGCATTGAATGCAACAATCAAAATGAAACTGCCGACGACTTGGATAAGTGATTGATGGATACGCACAAGAACCCTCCTGGAATGAGTGATGGAGCCGCCCACCGCAACTTCCTGGCAGGCTGGTTTGCTGTTATACTGCGCGCGGGCATAAATTGAGCATTTGAGTGAACTCCCGTAGAGTGTTGTTGCAAGACAAACTTACAAGGAGAAACTCAAATGCCCAGCTTAGAATTTAGCACAGAAGATATCGCAAACCTTGCATCACGAACGCTTTCATCATCCGCATCCGCGCGTGCAACGGAAAATGGAAGCCCTCTATCTGATGAGTCAAGGCTTCTCCTGTGCGACCGTCGCGCGCGTGTTGCAAGTCAGTCGCGGCACCCTGACGAACTATCGCAACGAGTATCGCGCGGGCGGCGTGGCGGGCTTGCAAACCGTCAATTTCTATCGTCCGCAGAGTGCGTTGGAAGCACATCGGGAAACGGTGGAAGCGTATTTCGCCGCGCATCCGCCCGCCACCATCAAGCAAGCCTGCGCCGTGGTGGACGACCTGACCGGGATCAAGCGTGCGCCGACGCAAGTGCGGCAGTTTCTGTACCGCTGCGGGCTTGCGCTGTCAACGCGTCGGGAGTCTGCCGGCCAAAGCCGACCCGGTCGTGCAAGCCGAGTTTCTCCGCACGCAGTTACAACCCCGCCTGGACGAGGCCGTGGCGGGGCAACGGCAGGTCTTTTTTGTGGACGCGGCGCATTTCGTTTTGAGCGCCTTTCTGGGCTGGCTCTGGACGAAGACGCGCGTCTTTGTGCGGGCCCCAAGCGGACGCCAACGCTTCAATGTGTTGGGCGCGCTCAATGCCGTCACGCAGGAGATTCTGACCGTCACCAACACAACCTACATCACGGCGCTCGAAGTCTGTCAGTTGTTAACGCAACTCGCCGCGCAAGCCACCGCCGACATCCCCCTGACGGTCGTCTTGGACAATGCCCGCTACCAGCGTTGTCGCCTCGTCATCGAGCACGCGGCGCCACTGGGGCTTGAATTATTGTTTCTGCCCTCGTAATCGCCGAATCTGAATTTGATCGAACGGCTCTGGAAATTTGTCAAAAAGCAGTGTTTGTACTCGCGCTACTATGAAAAGTTCGCGCCTTTTCAGGCCGCCATTACGAATTGTCTGGCCACGGCACCCACGACGCACCAAAAAGAACTCAAATCGCTCTTATCGTTGAAGTTTCAGACCTTCGACGAGGTTCAAGTTATGCCCGTGTAAGCTATAGATTAGCGCACCATTGAATGAGCAGAAGAGTGCAGAGCAGATTTAGATTTATATGTCTTCGCTGATCCGCACACG
>CAWCGF010000023.1:0-269877 GCA_963794955.1 uncultured Acidobacteriota bacterium | reverse complement strand
GTCCTTTGGCATCTACACATGTCAGTTTTAGGTTCGGTAACAATAGTATAATGAGGAGATGGACTTACCACTACCGGAACTTGAACCCCGCCTCCAACGGCGGTATGAGCAATTAGTGAAAGAACATTTGCATACTGGGGAAACCGTCGCTGCCGGGTTGCGCGCCTTGCCGGGCACGCAGCAGGCGTTTGCCAGTACCCGAAGCGGCGTGGCGCTTTTATGCCAATCCACGTGTGAGCCTGCCGCAACTGGGCGCGCCCCTGCACGAATACGGACGTGCGTTGGTCGCCAGCGAGTGTCGGCGCTATGCCTTGGTGCTGCACGATTGGAGTGATCTGCACTATGGCACACACCAACGCAAAACAGATCGTATGCTCATTGGCAAAGACCATGGCCATCAATTGGCGACCGCTTTGCTGGTCAGTGATCGCACTGGTCTCCCCTTGGCCCCCGTGAGCTTGAGCCTGTGGGCAGCGGACGGGATTCATACCACCCGCGCCGACACCGTCCTCCCCGATCAAGGGCATCTGGACGAACTGACCGCCACGATGCACGCGCTGGAACAACAAGCCTGGGGACTGCCCTTGGTGCATGTGCGATCGGGAGAGTGATTCGGTAACGCACTTGCGCGCTTGGCAGCAAGCCAACTGGCGCTTTGTTATCCGTGCCCAAGCCCTCCCTTTTGTGCATTGGCAAAGGCGCAAAGTGCGGCTCGCGAGATCGCCGGCGGAGTTGCCGTTCCGGTGAGCGCACGGTGCAGGTGATGCGCAGGTGATCGCGCAGCAAGTGGTGGCCGAGACGACGGTGGTCATCAGCGCCGTCCGGGGCAACGGCGCGTGCGGCGCAGCAAAAGAAGCTGTCTGCGCCGCCACCGAACCGGCGCTGCCTTTGTCGGTGCGCTTGGTGGTAGTGCGTTTGCAGCTGCCCGACGAAGGCCTGGTCGGAGAATGGTTGCTGCTGGCTCCAGGCACCAGGGCGCAGATATTGCCGCAGGCTTGATTGCCGAATCGTATTACTGGCGCTGGTTGATCGAATCGTATTTCAAACTTTGTAAGAGCGCCGGGCAGCAGCTTGAGGAGTGGCAACAAGAAAGTGCGGAAGCCGTCAGCAAACGAGTGCTCATCGCGGCGATGGCCAGCGTGGTAGTCTGGCAAGTGCAACGGGACGCTTCGCCGGAAGGCGTGGAACTGCGGCAATTGCTGCTGCGCTTGAGCGGACGACAGGTGCGGCGCGGACAAGCCACCGCCCCGGCCCTGCTGGCGGGGATGTGGGTGTTGTTGGCGATGTTGGAGGTGTTGTCGCATTACGGATCCTGCTACCCTAAAACAACTGGCGCACTTGATGCTCCCTGGCTACCACTTCCCTGACAGTAGCTAAACATGTGTCAGTGCCAAGGGTTCGGTCTATGAGTCCAGTCAAGGGCAAGCTGGCACACGAGGTTTATTGACGGCTTATATCCCTGATAAAAGTGGTCATGAGATCGCAAGCCACCCTGCAGACCAGCGGTTGGATAAGGTATTGGCAAAGCTTACAGAGATTCATTCGGAAGCGCCGCGTCAGTTTGAAGGCGGGCATATAAAGTGGTGGCAGGAAGACATCTGGGCGCAAGGAACCTATGCCTACTTTCGCCCCGGTGATGTGATGTCGTTCCGACCTCTGCTGGCCAAACCCGCTGGCCGTATCCATTTTGCCGGTGAGCATACGGCTGGATGGCAAGGCTATATGAACGGGGCAATTGAATCCGGTCATCGGGCAGCACAGGAAGTGAATGACAAGTAATTATCCGATGACTACATCACCAAACTGACCCTTCCTGTGCTGGGGCCAAAACGCTCGCGCTGGCTTTATCCCCTCAGCAGTATTGCCAGGACGGGAGCCGTAATTGTCGGGGGGAGCGATTGGGATGTCTCGACGATGAATCCGCTGGATGCCATTCAAGTGGCTCTTACGCGACGTGATCTGAATGCTGGGCCGGGGCCAGCGTGGATTCCTGAAGAGATCGTTGACCTGCCCACAATGCTGGCCGCCTACACAATTAACGGCGCGTATGGCCTGTTTCAGGAGAACGAGACTGGTTCTATCGAAGTAGGGAAGGCAGCGGATTTGGTCGTGCTGGATCGCAATCTGTTTGAGATTCCGGCCCACGAGATCAGCAAGGCCAAGGTTCTGCTCACTTTGCTGGCGGGCAAGGAAGTGTATCGTGCCCCGACCTTTACAGACAGATAATGAAAAGCGCAGAATTACTAACGGAAATGGCTGTCATAGCAAATCAAACTCAGAACCCATGAAGTCCAATGTCTTTGCCGTAAGGGAAAAGCTCGCAGCCTATTAGTTTTTGAAAAATAAAAGCACCCAGCGATGAGGAAGCGGCAAGAGTTCACGCTTTGGTTGGTTAATTGTGCCGCTCGAATCCACGGCTAGACCTGCTAAAACTGGAACTCTTGCCGCCTCTTTATCCGGTGCATTCTTTCCTTCAATTGTTGTAGTCCAGGAGATAAAACCGTATGAAAATCACTTTCCTCTTTCTCTTTCTCTTCGTGGCGCTTTGCTCGCCCAGTCTCAAGGCGCAGGGCACACAGCATCCGCTTGACCCGCTGACCTGGCAGGAATATTGGACAGTCTTGGAAGTTCTACGAGATGCCAAACATCTGGATGCAGACACGCGCTTCTCGATGGTCAATCTGGTCGAACCGGCCAAGGATATGGTCTGGAAGTGGGCGGCGGGTAATCCGCGCGCGCGCGCTGCTTTTGCCCTCGTGCGGCAGAAAAGCAATACCTACAAGGCCGTCGTGGATTTGGGGAAACGTCAACTCACGTCGTGGACGGAGATTAAGGATGCGCAGCCCAACTGGCTCGCAGAAGAACTCACTTCCGTGAACGAAGTCGTGAAGAAGGATCAGGCGTTTATTGAGGCCATGAAGCGGCGCAGCATCGAGGATATGACCTTTGTGGATTGCTATGCTGTTCCGCCCGGATATTTCGGCACCGAGGAGCAGAAGAATCGCCGGGTTGCCTATGTCAATTGTCAGGATTCACGCGGCGTGCGCAATGTCTGGACGCGGCAGATCGAAGGCGTTACTGCTGTTGTGGACATGCACGAGAAAAAGGTATTGCGCGTTGTAGATGAAGGCGTTGTCCCGATGCCGACGGTTTCAGCAGATTATGACGCCACGGCTATCGGCAAAGCGCGCGATGTTCCCAGCCCGATTCACATTGAACAGCCGCTGGGGCCGGGCTTTCGCTTGAACGGCTATCAGGTCGAATGGCAGAAATGGCGCTTTCACGTGCGCCCCGATCAGCGCGTCGGGATGGTTCTTTCGATGATAACGTATCGGGATGGAGAGGAAACACGCCCGGTAATGTATCAGGGGCATCTGTCAGAAATCTTTGTGCCGTACATGGACCCGTCCTTCGCCTGGCATGCCCGCAATTTCCTTGATGCCGGAGAATATACCTTTGGCGGGCTGTCCAAACCGTTGATTCAGGGCAAGGACTGTCCGAGCAATGCCGTGTACTTCGACGCGGTGATTGCCGGTGACAATGGGCGTCCCCGTACCGTGCCCCGCACCGTTTGTATGTTTGAACGAGCCACGGGCGATCCGGCGTGGCGACACTGGGATGAGGAAAGCGGCGAAGGCGCTTCGGAAAGCCGCGCTAAGCGTGATCTCGTCGTGCGCACCGCAGCGGTGCTTGGCAATTACGATTATGTGTTTGATTGGGTCTTCCAACAAAACGGTTCCATTCAAGTCGCTGTCGGCGCTACGGGCATTGCCGAAGTTAAAATGGTTGCCGAACAAAAAGCGCGCAAAGATGCAGACTTTGCGAGTGGCGGAACCAATGGGTCGCCGGAGCGCAATGCTGCCCCCGATGCCTACGGACGTTTCGTCGCGCCCCAAATTGTCGCGGTCAATCACGACCATTACTTCAATTTCCGTCTTGATCTTGATGTGGATGGGATGACCAATGAACTGCTACTCGACCGCTTGAAGATTCAAACTTTGCCGAAAGATCATCCTCGTCGCAGCGTTTGGGTACGTGATCCACTACTGGCGCGTCAAGAGGCTGACGCCAAATTACACATCAACCACGATAGCCCTGCGCTTTGGCGTGTGCTCAGCGCCGCGCGGTCGAACCATGTCGGGTATCGCACAAGCTATCAACTGATGCCGGGGAAGAATTGCCCCCCGATGCTCAGCGCGGATGATTACCCACGTCGCCGTGCTGGCTTTATTGATCATCAGTTATGGGTCACACCTTATCGGGCGGATGAACGATACGCGGCAGGGGAGTTTCCTACGCTTAGTGAGCCAGGGCAGGGGCTTCCAGCCTGGACGAGCAAGAATCGCTCGCTTGAGAAAACCGACCTCGTGCTCTGGTACACCATCGGCATGCAGCACATGGTGAGAGCCGAAGACTGGCCTGTCATGCCTGTGCTTTGGCACAGCTTCGAGTTGCGGCCCTTCGATTTCTTTGACCGCAATCCAGCCCTGGATTTGCCCCGATAATTGGCAAAAGGAAATTCGGCTTTACTTGAAGGCCACCGTCACAGGATGGGCGCTTTGGCCTTCGATGTTGAGGTTGATCTCTACTTGTCCGCGTCCACTGAGACTGGGCGGAAGGCGAAGATTTATCTGATCCAAGCCGAAGAATTCTTTTTGCTCGCCTGCATACAACACTTCGACTTCTGTTCCGCCGATTTGGGTGGTGATGGGCAGCGCCGCATTGCGAAAGCTGATAAGGAGAACAGGGATTTAATTAGTGATTAGCCAGCTTAAGAATGACTTCTTGCTGCCGAATTTGCGCCGACTGAACCTGGGTGGATTTAGTGGGAGTCAAGACTTTCGTCGCGACTCCCATTTGATTATCAAAGCCGCGCCCGATGCACCTGTACCGGGAAATTAAGCCCTTTCAACTCCAACTGATAGAACGCACCAAAACCGGGATAGCGCGCCGCCGCGCCGAGTTCTTCTTCGATGCGCAGCAATTGGTTGTATTTCACGATGCGATCTGTGCGCGAAAGCGAGCCGGTTTTGATTTGCCCGCAGTTTGTTGCTACCGCCAGATCCGCAATGAACGGGTCTTCGGTTTCGCCGGAACGATGCGAAGCAATGGCGGTGTAGTTATTCGTGCGCGCCAATTCAATTGCATCCAGCGTTTCGGTGAGTGTGCCGATTTGATTGACTTTGATCAGAATCGAATTCGCGACGACTTCCTCAATGCCTCGTTCCAGATATTTGACATTGGTCACGAACAAATCGTCGCCGACCAATTGCACCGTGTCGCCCAGTTCAGCGGTGATCGCGGCCCAACCTGTCCAATCGGATTCTCCCAAACCGTCTTCGATGGAAATGATCGGGTATTGCTTGCACCAGTTGACCCAGAATTGCACCATCTCTTCCGAACTCAGTTGTCGCTGATCAGATTTTTTGAAGATGTATTGGCCTTCCTTGTGAAACTCTGAGGCCGCCGGGTCAAGCGCGATGGCGATTTGTTCGCCTGGCACATAGCCCGCTCCGGTGATGGCTTCCAGAATCACATCAATCGCTTCTTCGTTAGATTTCAGGCTGGGCGCGAAACCGCCTTCATCGCCAACGGCGGTTGAATAGCCACGTTTTTTCAACACTTCTTTGAGCGTATGAAAAACTTCTGCACCCCAACGCAATGCTTCTGAAAATGTGGGCGCACCGGCAGGCACGATCATGAATTCCTGAAAGTCTACGTTATTGTCCGCGTGTGCGCCGCCATTGATAATGTTCATCATCGGCACGGGCAACGTGCGGGCATTGACGCCGCCGAGATAGCGATACAACGGGGTTTCCAATTCCGTCGCAGCGGCGCGTGCTGTCGCCATCGAAACCGCGAGCATTGCATTCGCGCCGAGCTTGGATTTGTTGGGCGTGTCGTCCAAATCAATCATGGCCTGATCAATCGCCGCTTGCTCGTACACTTCCAGGCCAACCAGGGCCTGGTCGAGTTGTTTCTTGACGTGTTCGACCGCCAGTTTGACGCCTTTGCCCAGATAGCGCACCTTGTCGCCATCGCGTAATTCGACCGCTTCGTTTTCGCCGGTCGAAGCGCCTGATGGCACAGCCGCGCGCCCCCAGGCACCGGATTCCAGATACACCTCAGCTTCTACTGTAGGATTACCGCGCGAATCGAGAATTTCGCGCGCGTGAACTTGTTCAATCGCACTCATGCATTATTACCTTTCTGTGAATGACTAGCTTGAAAATTAAGGTCGGTATCTTAACGCGGCGGGCAGGATTGTCAAAGGAGCTAGTGGGGGATAGAGCATTTGGGGAGGTCGAGCCACTGGTGGAACCCGATGCTTTGGCGTACACACCAGTGGCTTGGCAAGACAAGGATTATTTCACTGCGAAGTTCACCGACGCGCTTGTCGTCTCCCAATCGAGCTTGAGCAATCCGCTGTTTTTCCCCGCATCACTCAGCGTGATGGTGAATTGCTCAACCGGTGCCCCCAACTTGGCGACTTTCATGTCAATCCGGGCGAGTTCTTCGCTTTCATATTTATACGGGATGCCCCACTGCTCCGTATGCTTGTTAATGATGAGCTTCCAACCCTTTTCTGAAGGCAAGGTGAAGAGCGTGTAGGTGCCTTTCGGAACCAACACTTTTCCAAACATTAAATCGGCTTCGGTGGTGAGGTGCGTGGCCTTGTTCGCACCGGTGCGCCAGACTTGATCATAGGGAACTAAGCCACCCATGATTTTTCTGCCTTTGGCAAAGGGGCGACTATAATCAACCGAGATTTTCTTGCCGGCGATAGTGACTTCCGCTTTGTCTCGTGGACTGGCCTGTTGGGCTTGGATCGCGCTGACGCTCAGACAAAGCAGCAACGTCGTGGTTACGGCGGATAGTAAATTGTGGATGCGTTTCATTTCTTATTCTCCTAAAGAATAGTTGTTGTTCATACGCACGGCGGCACAAATGTTTGTGACCGTACATAAACTTAGTTGGAAAGATTGCACTAAGGCAACAGTCTACGGTACAAGCTCGCGTTTCCGCAACTTGAACTCCGCCGCTTTCCAGCGGGGCCAGGTCGAGACGCGGCTGTAATTGGTTGCGGACAGCGCCAGGACATCCAGTTTGGTGGCTTGGCAGTTGGGACAAGCAGCGACAATCCCCGGCGTGAGGGTTTGGCAAGCCAGGCATAAGGTGAATTCAGGGGCAAGCGTTAAGGCCGAGTTGTTCGTTTGATAGAACGCACGGGAAATCAACACAGCGACTTGCTCGGATTTGATGACTTGCGGGCTGCACCACAATTCGGAGGTTGCGCCGAGGATCGCACTTTGTTGCAACTCGCCTTCAATGCGCAGTTGTTCTATTGTTGCGACCTGCTGGAGTGGCGCTAGTTTCGTCGAGTTCGTGTAATGTAACTCACTCAAATCCTGATTGTTTGCCAGGGCAAATCGCTCCTGATCCAGTTTTGCCAGACGATGCGGCGCATTGAGACCGTGGGATTCCGCCAAGACAAAGCGTGCTTTATGCTTCAATGACAGCCGCTCAGCTTCTGTTTTCAGATGCGCAATGACGTGGGCGGCAAATTCCTGTACCTCCTGGGAACTTGCTATGGAAGCGCCCAGGACGGTTTCTGCTAGTTCACTGAGACCCACCGGACAAATGGCGTGGGCGGTCCAATTCAGCCGGAGAAAGGGTTCATTGTTGGGGCGCATGGCCAACATTGCCAGCACGCCCGCTTCGCCCCGTGCTAATAGCTTTTCCAAAAAGACGCGTTTTTCGAGCGAAGCTTGGGCGGCTAGTTCCAACGATTCTGTCAATAATTCGAAGACCTTCAGCCGCTCCCCTTCCGCGCGATAACCAAGGCGCGGCAAGTTCAAGGCCACGGAAGAAAAGAAGGCGGCACGCCATTGCCAGCTTTCACTCGCGCGTTGCAAGACGGCGGGGTCCATCCCAAAGCGGTTCGTGAAGGTCGTTAAGGCTTCGTCCACTTCGGGCGACCGATCAAAGGAAAAGATCACGCCGCCGCGCTCAACTGCCACGCGACTGGCCAAATCCAAAAAGCTGCGATAACCGGGGTTATCTACGAAACGGCTGGTGACGTGCAGGATTGGGCGCGGCCCGACCAACGGCAGTCCCTGGCCATCGCCTTCCAGGTAGACTTCAAAAAGGGCATTCAAAAAATCGCGCGCGACTTCGCCAAACTGGCCGTAGGTTTCGGGCAATTGTTCGCCACCGGCACCGATGGCGGGACGGTTGCGCAGGTAGTTCGGCGCATCCCAGTCCAGGTGTAAATCGCAACGCATCGGCTGGCCGCCGCGTGCAATTGCCGGAGTGGAAAGGTCAAAGAGAAGTGCTTGCGCGACCTGCTTTTTTTCTTCGTGTGAAAGCTCCGTCAAAAATGGGGCGAAGGCAAAGTTGACCGAATCCCAGGCGATGGCTTCGCTGAAGTAACCGTGCAACGCTGCCGTGTATTTGACGAGATGTGAGGCTAACACCTCGGGCCGCCGCGCTGGCCGCGAACCGGAAAACCCGCCGGGCAGCGCGATGCCGTGTCGTTTGATGAAATCCACTGAGCCAGTCATCGTCGTGAGCCGATCAATTTGGCCCAGGTTTTCGATATGCAAATCACCACTTAAATGAGCAGTGGTCACGCGTTCTGAGAACACAGCCAGCATCGCATATTCGCGTTTGATCGCTTCAGCTAGCGAAAAGCTTGTGCCTTCGGGGCCGTGTGCGGCTTTGAACTCTGGCGCAGCGCCTTGAATAATCTGGTCGGCATCGAACATCGGCACGCCGAGTCGGGAATGTAAACGATGTGCGGCGCTCAAACCTCGTTCGAGTAATTTAGCGTCTACAAGTCCGCGAATCAGTGGCGCGGTTAATGCCTGGATGTTGAGCCGTTGAATTTGCGCTTGGACTTCCAAGGCGATTTGCTGGGCGATTTCGGGCGTGAGCCTGGTTTCGCGCACAAGGGCATCCGCGATGCGATGCACATCGAATTGTGCGAGGTGTTCGTCGGAGCGGCGTACAAGCAACTCAGCTTCGATCAAATCAGGATCAATTGAAAAGTTGGTCTGGGGCATAGCTGTAAAAGTGGTTCAGTGGGCCTGCGCCCTGGCCGATTCCCGGCGCATGTTTGATTGCCGCTGTAACATAATCCTTGGCACGTCGTACTGCCTCCGGTAACCCGACGTCGCGCGCCAGTAGCGCCGTAATTGCGGATGATAACGTGCAACCTGTGCCGTGTGTGTGCCGCGTAACAATTTTTGCCGCCGAAAAAACGTGGATGTCCTTGCCGTCAAACAATACATCTGTTGCCGCATCCGGCAAATGCCCCCCTTTCACCAGCACTGCGACATGCGCTTTACTCCTGGCTGAAAGTTGCCTGCTCAATTGTTGCGCCGCTTGGCTCATTTCAGTTGGCGAAGTTGGTTTTGTTCCCAGCAGTATTTCCACTTCGTCGAGGTTTGGCGTTACAAGATCGGTGCAGGGCAGTAATCTTTCGAGCAAGAAATTCTTTGTTCCGTCTTCAATCAAATCGTAACCACTGGAAGATCGAAGCACCGGGTCAAGCACGATGTTTTTTAATCCATACTGGGTAATCATTGCGGCTACGACCTCCCCTAACTCGGCGGTGGGAAGCATCCCGATTTTGACGGCAGCCAACTCATAATCTGCCAGTACGGGGGCTAATTGCTGCCGTAGGATTTCCGGAGTTTGGTGATAAGCAGCAAAAACTCCTTGTGAGTTTTGTGATGTCAAAGAAGTGATAGCGGCAGCGCCAAAGCAACCGAAGGCAGCAAAAGTTTTTATATCCGCCAGCACACCCGCACCCCCCGACGGATCAAAGCCAGCAATCGTCAATACGGTGCGTATCATACTTTATCTAGTAGCCCAAGGCGGGATGATAACACTATCTTGATGTTTGTGCCTAGCGTATTGCGGTCGTTAAAGAGGCGGATGGCTGCAATTCCGGCGGCCTGATGGGCAAAGCAGTCAGAAAAGTTTTCCATCGTGATGCCGCCCAGGGCCAACACGGGTAAATTCACTTCGTGGCAAATAGCGGCAAATCGCCTGATTCCAAGCGGCGCTCCGTAAGGGGATTTTGAAGGTGTGGGATAAACAGGACCGCACACAATGAAATCCGCGCCGCCCGCTTCTGCTGTCTGCGCCTCGGCGAGCGAATGCGTAGAAACACCAAGCAGAAAATGGTTGGGAATGTTGTGGCGAACTTCCGCCACGGGCAGGGAATTGGAGCGCAGGTGAACTCCGTCTGCGCCTGTTGCCAAGGCTACATCCAGCCGATCATTGACCAGGATTTTGGCTCCGCGCGCGACGGCGCTCGCTGCGCGCACAAATTCGCTTAGCGCGCGGGGCGACAAATCTTTCTCCCGGATTTGAATGAGTTGGCAGCCTGCTTGGGCGGCTTCGGCAATGACTTCAAGTTGCGCCTGCCAGGCGATGTGGGGTTGCGGGCTGAATTGATGGCGGTCTGTGATGAGATATAGCACCGGAGGCGCGGGCAATTTATTCAACTTTAGCGGCATGCGAAGGCGAGTTCTCAAAATCACTGAGTTGATGAACGCTTTCCCGGAATTTGAAGATGTCGCGCAGGCCAGCCAGGATATTGACCGCGCCTAAAGCCGAAATCGCCCCCTTCATATACCCGCTTTGCAAAACGGGCACCAGCCAACTGGCATGTAACTTGTTCACCAAAAACGAGAGAAAGAAATTCTCATACCAAAAGGGAGACCAGGGCAGATAAGCCAATAAGACTCCTACTTCCAGGCAAATCAGAATATAAACAATGACACTGATCTTGGCAGACATGGGTTCGCTTGCAAAACACTAACCTTTCTTCAGCTTCAAAGGATGGGAAGCTTACCAGCTAAATTAGCCACGACGCAAACGAGGGGCTGGGTTCTCACTTTTTTCAAGAAATTTAGGAACAAGCGGGCGGATCAAACTATAAAAGTAATATACCGAAGCGAAGAAAGGACTGAACAACCCCATGAGAAGTGTATTTACGGAGACCACCACGATGCAACAGGCCATACTTTTATTTTCACTCAATTTTTTTGATGCGGGGCTGACTTTGTTTTGGACGGAAACTGGGCGCGCTACGGAAGCTAATGGCCTAATGCAATATTTTCTGGATGGCGGCCCCATCGCATTTCTCTTGTTCAAATTTTGCATTGGACTATTTGCTGCGCTTTGTTTTTATCGCTGGGCACACCTGCCTTCGGCACGTTTAGGACTACGACTTTCCCTCGCGGTCTACTTAGTGATTTTTGCGATTCATATTGGGGTGGGATTGGTTTCTACCGGGGTGACGAGTTGGCTGGGGTTCTAGGCTGAAGACTCTAAAACTTGGTTACAAAGGAGCGGGTGCAAGCCTGCTTTTTTTATTTCGCAATATTCAAATTCATCACTTGTCCCTGCCGTACCAGGATGATTTCCATGGGATCGGCTTTTTCATTGCTTAACGCCTGCTTTAAGGACGTAGCATCAGCGATGGCTTGTTCGCCGATTTTGACAATAACGTCACCCACTTTCGCGCCAGCCTGTGCCAGTTTGCTAGAGAGGTTCAGTTTAGCAATCAATGCTCCGCCAGGTGCTGTAAAATATTTCGCCAATTGCGGCGTTAAGGCTGTGACCTCAATTCCATACATCACCTGTAACCAGCTTTCCGGCGGGGCTACATTCGTTAATCCGGACAAGATGGAATGATAAACATTTCTTTTGGATTCATTCTTAGCACGTTCAGGATCATTGACGGGTAATTGCCTGGCACGTTGTTCGTAACCCTCCATTTGGCTCATCATCCAATTGATTTGTTGTTTGGCGTCAGTGGCAGGCGCGGGTGCCAAACGAGCTGGAAGTGTTTTTAACTCATTTCCGCGCCGAACTTTCAGCGTTACATTGCTGTCGGCTGGGAGCAACCGCAAAGCGCTGGATAAATCTGCGCCGGTTACCAGCGTGCGTCCGCTGACGCTAATCAGCATATCATTGGGACGAATGCCTGCTAACTCTGCTGGGCTATCAGGAAAAACCTGAGTAATTAAAACGCCTCGCTCCGCTTCCGTCAGCTTTTTTGGAACAGTCGTCACTAAAGCGCGAGGATCGTGCGCTCCGCTCATTGCCCCTAGCCAAGCGTGGGGTACGATAAGGCGTTTGTGCGCAATGATCATCGAAGCTAATTGCTGAATGCGCGGCAGCGGGTAGACTAGATGAATGTCTTCGCCGCTCGTGTCATACGCAACTAGCCCAGTAATAGAACCGTCTTTTTCTACGGCAACACTACAATCCTGGACTGGTGTCAGCAGCGCTGGGGCCATTAAGTAGTAAATCGGATTACTGGCGCTGTAGCGAAAATCTTCGGTCGCTTTCTTGATACTGCCCGTGGAATTAAAGAGGCGCGGTTTGATGAGTAAGACGCCGGGCGTTCCGCTGCCGCGTTGCTTGGGATTGAAGCCCCAAAGCTGAACAGTTCTTGGCACGGCGCTTAGCACGGGCGGCTTACTTGTGGCGAAGTTCGTATAGTTGGGCGGCAGGTTTTCAATTTTCAGAATACAAAAACCCGTCACCGAATCAAGGCCGATGAGGTTAGCGCGAAACTGACCACCAGGCGTGCCCGCCGGGTAGATCGTTAACTGAAGTGGCGCATTCAGGGAAGGCGTATTCGCTAATCTCGTTGCCACATGTCCTTCTGCATCCAGCAGCAACCCCAGCGTGACGCTAGTGGTTTGCAATTGCGGGATCGGCTCACCATCAAGCGAATAAATGGTCTCGTCGGCGCTCAGTTGTTGGCGTAAGTCTATTTTTTGGGAAACATAAACAAGCCCTGCTGGTGGAGGCGTCACAGCCCGGTTGCGAGAGGGGGAAAGCGGCGCTTGCGCATAAGCTACAAGTGACAGCCAGCAAAAGCCGAGAGTCACTATCCATCGCCGAGAAAGTTTTTGGGTCCACTGCATGATTTAAGAAAAGCAACTATGTTTCCACTTGGACATCTTCACGGCCAGTGCCTTAGTAAATATTCGCCGCAAAAGCTGCTTCTTTGCTGGGCGTCACGTTGGGCGGAGAGGTACGAAGGCTGGCGGTTTGTAGCCCCAGATTATATTCCGAAAGATTGACGACCCGCGCTTCGCCGCTGCGATGCTTAATGATGACGGTTCTGGTGGCGATGGTCGGCGGATTTTCCGATTCCTTAACCGGGATGATCTGGTCACTACTTCCATTTAGGGGAACCGGCACGTGAACCGGGCGAGTTGTTTTAATTCTGGGAGGCTCAGGCAAGTTGCTAACCGCCATAATTTTCGCCGCCGCAGCTTCTTCCTCATTGTGTACAGGCGGTAGTGATTGCGTTGCTTGTTCCTCAGGAATCCTGGTTGATGATGGGACTTGGTCGGTAGCTGCAATGAGCATGTCCGTCGGCTTTACAGGGGGGCCAGACCGTAAGACCCCAAAGGCCACGACTGAAATGATAACCGCTACGACCGCCATAGCCGCGCCCGCTTGTGCCCAAGAGAAGGAGCGACCAAATAATTCTGCCAACCAACCCGCCGCCGCTTTTTCCTGTTCCGCTTTGGCTTGGGCAATGCGTGCGCGCACTTTGAAATTGAAATCCGCCGGAGCCGCTACCCGGGGCAATTCCTTGATAAGCGTAGTAATGTCTGCGAATTCATTGGCTTCGACTTTGGCCGTGGCGAGACGCGCTTGCAAGCGGGCATTGAAATCCGTGGGGGCGGAAACCTGTGGCAGGCTCCGTAGCAGCGCGACAACATCCTGCATCTCGTCGGATTGGTTTTGTGAGGCCTTAGGGTTGTGACCGATCATAAATTCAAGCTCCTACAAATCAGTTGGAGAATCTAATTATTTCAACGCTTTATACTCAAATCTTTACAAGTATTCCCGCAGTTTTTCTTTGAGCAAATTGCGCGCCCGATTGATCCGCGATTTCACCGTTCCATCGGATAATCCCAGCACTTCGCTGATTTCCTCATAACTGCGGCCTTCCACATCGCGTAGCACTACTGCTGTCCGATACTTTTCCGGCAAGGTCGCAATCGCTTTAGCAATTGCCAGCCGCCGCTCCTCGTGAATCATCGTATCGTCGGGATGAATGGTTCGTTCATCCGGCAGTTCCATCTCAACCTCGTCCCCTTCTTTATTGAAGAAGGACGGAATCGGAATCAGGCGGCGGCGTTTGCGTTGCCGCAATTCACTGATCGCCAGATTCGAGGCGATGCGGTAAATATAGGTCGAAAAACTGTAATTTGCCTGATAGCGATCTGCGTTCATGTAAACCCGCACAAATGTTTCCTGCGCCAAATCCACGGCGCGGTCGTAATCGTTGAGCATCCGGTAAACAAAATTCGTGATCGGATTACGATACCGCGTGACCAGTTCTTGAAAGGCCAGTTCATCGCCTTCGCGTGTTCCCGCAATCAGCATGTGGTCATCCATGCGTGCCACTGGAATGGAACTGTCATAGAACAGCGGTTCACCTTCACGGCCAGACAGAGTGGCCGTGAGCGTGGTGTCAAGCGCCTGATTGTGGCTGGCGTGATCGAAATCACTGCCGAGTGCGAGTGTGGTCATTGTGTCAGGGTGCAGAGCGTTAGCGTCATTGCGCCGCAAATCGCTTTGGGCGTTTGCGTTCAAAGCGGAAAGATCGTTCATTGAGTCCCTTATAATTTGCCGATTAAGGGTAGCCACGGTTGGTAAAACTTGCCAGTGACTGACCTGGTGGCGATGGGGGCGGCTCGCAGAATTGATGAAATTGGGGGGCGATAACCGCAGTATAAACGATCTTTCCGCACACTACACGCTGTTTTTTGCTGATTGTTCCCGGAAGTTTAGAACTTTTTCACCGATCCCTGCAAAATAAGCTGTTCTGTGGAATTAAATTGCTGGACGCGGCAAAATTCTTGCGCGATACTTGCCTTCGACGATCCCCATCGCACGCTACTCAGATGCGAATTCAGCAACAGTTTGCCCTACGGTTTCGGGAGTAAACTCCAATGAAGTCTGGTGACTCGGAACGCAATACAATAGAACCAAATGCCCGGCGCATCGCGGCCTTGCTGTGTTTCATCCCGCTCTGGAATTGTGTCTCTGCTGCCGCAATGGGATTTTTAGTTGTTTATAGTAATGCCGATGACCAAAAGTTTTTGGCTGGGGTGTTGTCGGCTGCGAATATAGGTGGTTGGATATGGTGGGTGTATAGCAGCTTGATGCAGATACGCTATTCAATTCAAAAATGGGTCGAAGCGCCGCAAAATTCTCATCCCGGGTTTCGACTGGCCGGGCTTGTCTCCTTTGGGTTTGCCATGAGTTGGGTTGGCGTGCTGTTTCTCTTAGCTTATGGGATGTTGGCCTAAAATTGCTCCTACCTATCCCGCTGGATTTCTCACCATGATTTGTTTTGTTGGCGCACCCTGCTTATAATCCTCGCGCAGCAATTCTCTGTTGCTAATAAATTAACATTGACAATTTACTATTCGACTGTGACGCTGTGAGTCAGTTCAAGTCAATGGTTAACTGTCATTATTCTTGGAGGATTAAAATGAGCCTGAATGTTGGCGATAACGCGCCTGATTTCGAGCTGAAAAGCCATAATGGTAATATGGTAAAGCTCTCCGATCTCAGGGGCAAGAACGTCTTTATCGCATTCTATCCGCTGGATTGGACGCCTGTCTGAACTGTGCAAATGCCTTCCTACGAAGCTGATCTCTCACGCTTCGCGGAGGCAAATACCCAAGTTTTGGGTATCTCAGTTGATTCGATCCCTTCCCACGTCGCTTGGGCTAAGACCCTCGGCGGTATTTCCTACGATCTCCTCGCAGATTTCAATCCGAAAGGTGACGTTGCCAAAGCCTACGGTGCCTATCGTGACGCTGACGGCATCACGGAACGAGCGCTTTTTGTGATTGATAAAGAGGGGAAAGTTGCCTACAAAGATATTCATGATATTTCCAAGCAGCCGGACAACGAAGAAATCTTCGACGTGCTGCGGAAACTGTAAGAACTGCCGTTAGCTCTTAGCTGTTAGCCATTAGCCAAATCTTCTTTCTGGCTAACAGCTAATGGCTAAGCGCTAATCGCTTAGGAAGAAAGAACCTATGACTGTTATGTCGCGTAAGTGCGTGCCCTTCACGCCATTCGACCGCGAATTATCCAAAGCTACAATTGCCATCGTGACGGCAGGTGGCGTGCATCGCAAAGACCAGTCGCCTTTCAATATTGCGGACGAATTGGGCGATCTCACGTTTCGCATTATCACCGGCGACGCCGCATCATCCGATTTAATGGTAACCCATCATCACTACGACCATACTGATGCCGATCAAGATATCAACGTAGTTTTTCCGCTCGACCTCTTGCGCGAACTCAAAGCGGAAGGCTTCATCGGCGACATTGCCAGAGAGCACATCGGCTACATGGGCTACACCATGCAACTCAAACAAATGTATGACGAAACCGCGCCAGCGATTGCCGAAGAAATTAGTAAGCGGTCGCGCGCCGATGCCGTTGTCCTCACTGGAGGCTGACCGAATGTCTGTCACCGCACGGTCGTCGCGGTACAACGGGAAATCGAATTGCTCGGCATCCCCACGGTTTTAATAACTGTCGGCCCGGAAGCTTCCAGACTGATGCGTCCGCCCCGTGCGATGTATCCGAAAGATTTCAAAATCGGCAACTCGCTTGGCAAGCCGGGCATGAAAGAGCTACAAAAGAGCGTCTTGCGAGACGCTTTATTGATGTTGTCAGCACCCGCGCGTCCTGGCGAAGTGATTGACCGAGAATATCCTGCGTATCACGTGTAATTTTTGCTGCGAAACTCGAATTTGAAATTTGAGTTTCGCCTGCCTGCTCTAGCGCATTCTCACAGCTTGCGGCATAATCCCCTTTGTTCGCATTAACAGTTCCACTGGCGGGCACACCGCCAACTCGACATTAAAACTTAACCCTAAGTACCTGGAGGAAAACTACACATGAATAAGCAACGGCTTTTTGTTGCCAGTTGTCTCTCGCTTGTTGTCACCGCGTTTATTTTCGTCATTCGTGGCGACATTGCTTCCCAAGTGGAAAGTGCCTATCAACTTAACCACGAGCAATACGGTTGGGTTTCCGCTATTGCTTTTATCGGGTTTGCGATTTCCATCGCGATTGCCTCCCCAATTCTTGATGCGCTTGGCATGCGCAATCTGCTGTACTTGGCTTGCGGCCTGCATATTGTCGGCATCGTCGGCTTCATTTTCGCGCCAAGCTATTTCGTCCTGTGGTTCTCGATGTTTCTCGCCGGATTAGGTAATGGTTTGGTAGAAGCCGTAATTAATCCGCTGGCTGCGACAACTTATCCTGAAGAGAAAACTCACAAGTTGAATGTGTTGCACGCCTGGTGGCCGGGAGGCTTAATCTTGGGCGGTTTGCTGTCGGTTGGAATGAGCCAGTTGGGCCTACACTGGAAAGTGCAAATGGGCATTGTCCTAATTCCTACTGTGATTTACGGCATCCTGATCTTTGGCCAAAAATTCCCGATGACAGAAAGACTGGCGTCGGGCGTTTCCAATGCCGAGATGGTGAAAACGGCGTTTCATCCAGGCTTCTTGTTGTTGCTGCTTTGTATGATGATTACGGCTTCGTTGGAGCTGGCACCCGGCCAATGGGTCAACTCCGTGCTGGCCCAAACGGCAGGGATGCGCGGCACACTGATTCTGGTTTACGGCAGTGCGATTATGTTTGTCTTGCGCTATTTCGCTGGCCCGATTGCCCACAAGATTTCGCCGATTGGCATGATGTGGGCTTCGGTGGCGATTGCCGCTGTCGGCCTTTTTCTCCTGGCGAATGTGACGACCGCAGGCATGGCGTATGTGGCGGCGACGGTCTTTTACGTCGGTGTCTGCTTTATGTGGCCGACGATGTTGGGCATCACATCTGAACGCTTCCCGCAAGGCGGCGCTTTGACGATGGGGCTGATGGGGTGCGCTGGGCAAGCGATGCTCGGCTTGATTATTTTCAAGATGGGGGCAGTCTTCGATCAATGGGGCGCGAAGGAAACGTTCTTGTTCGTGGTGAAATTAGCAATTTTCCCGTTCCTCGTTTTTGCCGCGTGGTGGATCAAGGATTATTTGAGCGGTGGCTACAAAGCCGTCAAGCTCAGCCAGTCCTAACATTTCATGAGCCAGATTTTGCAGCGTCGAGTTCTTTCCCCAGACTCGACGCTGTTTTTATTTTGTGGGGATATGACTTGGCTAAATGTCATGCGGTAGAATGAACGCGTGATTTCTCCAGGTAGTTACAAAATCGGTATTTGTGTTTTCCTTCTCTGCTCAATTGCCAGCCTGGCACAGACAGAAGAAGCACGGACTATTTATCCCTCGTTTTCCCATCAGAGCTATCACATTGAACTGGATGTCAATTTTCAAGAACAAAGCTTTGTCGGATATGAAATCGTCCGGTTCACAAATTCCACTCGTCGTGATTTAGACCAAATCAATTTTCATCTCTATCCCAACATCGGACAGGAAGAAAACGAATTCCCCTGGCTGACGGTGCAGGGCGTGAGCTTGGCGGCGGACGATGCGCGGCGCTTGGCCAAGGGGCAGGGCGTGCGGTTTGCGCTGCGTGCGCGCAACTCAATTTTGCACGTTAAGCTGCCCTTTAAGCTCCAGCCGCGCCAGACATTGGAACTGAAAATCGAATTTGCTGCCCACGTGCCTCGCATCCAGCGGGAAGAAACGACACTACTTGCCCATTTTCTCGAAGAAGCCTCAGACGCCATCAGTGATGAAAAACAAGCGCGCGACTCGCGCGATATTTTTTTCGCCTGCGACCAGACGATGTTGCTCGGCTATTTTTATCCGATTCTGGCCGCGCCCGAAATGATGAATACGGATCAGGGGCTAGCCATTGGTGTAAGCGGATTGGTGATTAGCGAAGTCGCTGATTACGAGGTCAAAGTGAATGTCGAAAGCCAGGTGATGGTTATCGCTTCCAGTTCGCGCGGCGAGAAACGTCGCTTACCGACGGAGCAACTTGCCACGCATCTCTTTCACGGCCAGAAGTTGCGCGGCTTTGCTTTAGCCCTGGGCGATCATTTTAAGGTTGTCGAAAAAACTGTGGGTGCGACAAGCGTCAAGACCTATCACGTCTCTGGCGATGAGAAAATCGGACAGCGCATGGCGGACATCACCGCGCAGGCTTTGGTCGCTTATAACCAGGCCTTTGGCGCGTATCCGTACCCAGAGCTAAATGTTATTGAATTGCCCTTACCGGCTGGGTTTGGTGGCATTGAGTTTCCCGGTCTAGTGGCGATTGCTCAAGCGTATTGCATTGATTTTACTGCGCCCGAAGCCGCCCGTTTACCCGGACTTGTGCGCGAACAAGCAGATGTCGTGAAAAATGCGCTGGAGTTTACCTTAGCGCGATGCGTGGCTTTTCAGTGGTGGGGCACTGTGGTAGGCAGCGATTCTCAGCGATTTCCCTATCTGGACGAAGCGTTGGCGCACTATGCTGCGACTTATTATTACGAAGTGGCGTATGGAAAAGAAGCAGGCGAAAAAGCTGTGAGCCAAAACCTTCGCGCACCTTATCAGGTGTATCGTTCGTTGGGTGGCATTGATGCGGAGGTCGCCAAACCAACGAAAGATTTTCATAGCTCGTTACAGTTTTCCGCCATTGTGCAATCCAAAGGCGCGATGCTCCTTCAGGCCTTACGGCGAGAGTTAGGCGACGAACAATTCTTCGGTGCCTTGCGACTGTATTTCACGACGCGCAAGTTCCGCTTTGCGACGCCCGGTGATTTACGCGATGCCTTCATTGCCGCTGCGCCCAATCCCAATACCGTCAAATTCCTCTTCCAACGCTACCTCCGCGAGAAACGTGGGGATGAAGATTTGGGCAAACCCGATGTCGCCTATTTCGCTCCGTCTGAAAAAGGCAAGGCGAAAAAGCTGGGAGGCTTCTTTGTCAAAATCGGCAGAGCCGCTGCGCGACCCTTCTAATAAAGTAGGATTCGGAGCAAGCCCGCTTCTTAAATTCTTAAATCATGCCGAGTTGTTGCCTTTTACTTTGCGTTAGCCAGGGGGCCAGGTCATCGGCCTGCCGCCCAGCACATGAACATGCAGATGAAACACGCTTTGTCCGCCGTCCGCGCCCGTATTAATACAGGTGCGATAGCCGTTTTCCGCGATGCCGAGTTGGTTTGCTAATTTAGGGGCGAGCCACAGCAAATGTCCCAATAACGCCACATCGCTTTTGCCCGCATCATTCAAGGACTCCAAATGCTCGCGCGGGATAAGCAAGAAGTGCGTTGGTGCTTGGGGGGTGATGTCGTGAAACGCGATGGCATGTTCATCTTCGTAGATTTTATTAGCCGGAATCGCTCCTGCGACAATCTTGCAAAAAAGACAATTCTCTTCGGACATTCATTCTCCCTTTAATTGCTTTGCGTGGCAGATTTTTGGCGCGCCACGGAAATCAGAAACCCAACCAACCCTCCGAAAATCACGAGCGCAATCACGTTCGACCAGTCGCTGGTATTGGTAAACCAATGGCGTCCGATGCCGAGATTCTCTTCGCCACCCGCGAAGGCGCGCCCGAACGAAGCTACCAGTCCGCCAATCGCGCCGCCTGCGATAAAGCCGGAACTGAGTAGCACGCCGCGGCCCGTTTCTTCTTCCACCAAACTTTCCTCGCCTTCCTTGCGTCTGAGGCGATTCACCAGCGAGCGCACCAACCCACCACAGAAAATCGTCGCCGAGGTCGAAATCGGCAGGTAAATTCCCACAGCAACAGGCAAGGCCGAGACACCGACGATTTCCAGTACAATCGAAATCATCGCCCCGATCAAAATCAGTGACCAAGGCAGTTTTTGCGTTAATACGCCATCCACTAACACGCCCATCAATGCCGCTTTGGGCGCATCAAGCTTGTTCGTAACTTCGACGACTTCAAATTTTGGTTTGCCTGCGGCATCCACCAGATAAGTATTTTCCTGGCTGTTTTGCGTCACAATAACGCGGTCATAGATATTGTCATCCATCCCGCGCATTTGTCCGGCAGCTTTGACATTGCTGCCTGCCGTGAATGTTTGAGCGGCTACCGCAGCTTCAACTGGACGAACGCCTTGCTTGATGCCGCCGACGCCGGGATTCACCAGGTAATGCAATTTGCCATCGCTGCCGACGAGATATTTGCCCGCCGGAATTTTTGTTCTGCCATCTCCGGCATCAGCTTCTACCGTGAGATTCATCACGTTGTAGGTCTTGCCATCTTGGACAGCAGGTTTATTAGCCCAGGCTCCCGCATTCGCTTGCGCGTCGAAGCTCGGATAATTGACGGGTAATAAATTGATTGCTTCGGTATTCAGCCAATTGAGCGTCCAGCCGATAACCAGTGACGAAGTGAGCGCCCCTATCAGCAAAGCCACCTGTTGCCATTTCGGTGTCCCGCCCACCAAATACCCAGTCTTCAAATCCTGCGAGGTATTGCCCGCGTTCGCCGCTGCCACACAAACGATGGCACCGACCGTTAACGCAATCACGCGTTGCTCTGGGCCAATCCTGCCGAGTAGCAAAAACAGCAGGGAGGTAAACAAAAGCGTAGCAATCGTCATCCCGGAAATTGGATTGGAACTGGAACCGATGGTGCCGCAAATCCGCGATGAAACCGTCACGAAGAAGAAGCCAAAGACCAGGATCAAAATCGCCGAAATGAAATCCACTTCAATCTTCGGCATCAAAACCAAGGCGACGAGCAGCAGTAATATGCCGCCGACTGTCACCGCGATTGGCATATCGTTTTCGGTGCGAGGTACGACCCCACCATTGGATTTCCCGCCGCTGAAATCTTTTAATCCCGCACTGAATGCTTCAATAATGGTCGGTAACGAACGCGCCAAGCTGACAATGCCGCCCATCGCTACCGCACCCGCTGCGATATAGCGGACATAGCGATCAAACACCACACTGGCGCTCATGTTCGCAATCAGTTCGCCCGCCGGGGCTGGGAAAATATTAGTCGTCAAACCCGCGCCAAAGAATTTCACTATTGGCACCAGGATCAAGGCCGAAATGATACCGCCGCCAAGCATGTACGAGGCAATCCGCGGCCCGATGATGTATCCGACACCCAAGAGTTCTGGCGAGATTTCGGCGGCCACGCGTGCGCCCTGATACCACGTCAACACCTTAGCGGGAACTTCCTTCCACATTTGCAACGCGGTCATCAGGAATTTATACCCAAACGCCACGCCGAAGCCCATAAAGACGATCTTGGCATCACTCCCGCCACGCTCGCCCGCGATTAGCACATCCGCGCAGGCCGTGCCTTCCGGGTAGGGCAAATTGCCATGCTCTTTGACGATCAGGGAACGCCGCAAGGGAATCATCAATAACACACCGAGCAAACCACCTGCTGCCCCCACAATCGCAGTTTGTATGAGGTCGAGGTCAAGGCCGAGAATCAACAAGGCCGGAATCGTAAAAACGATGCCTGCGGCAATGGATTCGGCTGCCGAGCCGGTGGTTTGCACGATGTTGTTTTCCAGAATCGAAGCGCGCCCCAGCAGCCGCAAAATAGTGATCGAAAGCACGGCGATGGGAATGGAGGCGCTAACAGTTAAGCCGACTTTGAGTCCCAGATAGACGGTGGAAGCACCAAAGATCAGTCCGAAAAAGATGCCTAAGATCACCGCGCGGGCTGTGAATTCCGGCAAAATGGTAGAGGCTGCGATGTAGGGCTGATGCGTTTCATGGCTTACAGTAGATGCGGGAGCCGCCATTGGGATTCTCCTGGGTTATTGTTCCAAAACCTAATTCAGTTGCGGTAAGTTTTTGCTTTGACGATTGCTCTGTAAATCAGCCGAATGCTTGACTCGTGCGCGTTTGGGATAGCGCAAGTAGCGAACACACCACGAAAGGCAGGCAGAGGCACGAATATTTAAGCGAGAAATACAGTGCGATTGAAGGCGGGGAAATATTCGTACCAATGCCTGAAAATTCGCGGCTCAACTAGCTATTCATCTTCGTCTTCCATATCGAACCCGCGCTCATCGCGGATGGCACGAAGTATTTGGATGGCATATTCGAAGTCGTTGAAAGCGCTTGTGAAAGAGCGCGCCATTTCATCATTGTTATGGCGTTCAGCGACTTGCGCGTAATGCTTATGTCGTGATTCCAGTGAACCGATAATATCTGCTAATTCATTTTTACGTTGTTCGTCCATTCAATTTCCTCAATTTCTGCCGCTTGTTGTTCAGCCTTATTTACTGCTTCCAGCAGCGCCAGCATATTTTCGTCCACAACTCCCAGGTAAAGTTCCGGGTAGTCCAGCACACAGGTGGTACAGCCTGAATTACAACAAGGCGGTAACAGCGAATAATCAATTTCTTGCTTCATAACTGCCATGCGATTCCCGCATCTATAAAAGCTGGAAGCACTATAGGGAAAAGCGGATTCGGCTGTCAAATCTTTGTGGGATGAGGATGCAGAATTGCGGCAAGATGGCTGAGGACAAGCACCGACTAACGTTGTATTACCAGCGTTTCATACCGTTGGGCGACAAAATAAATGAGCAGAAATAAGACTAAAATCAGCGTTAATGGAAACGCAAAAAAGTATCTGTGGCGCATGCCAACTCCTTCCGCAATTCGGTTAATTTTGAATAGGCAACAGGTATTGCCAATAGCTAACCGCTTTTGTGGCGATGACGAACGATCCAGAGATTTCATCTGCTTTCTGTGCGCCCAAGCTTGTTTGCCCTCATTGACTTGGTTAAGCGTTCAATGAAACCGTCCGCCCCTCGTTCGTCATCGGGGCTGATTGTCGTTAATTTAGCTGAAAGAAAATATGGGCAGCGCAACAGTCCTAAACGAGGCCAAGCGCAAAGCTGAGCTGTGGACATCCACAGCAATATTGAGGGACAGTGCTTCTTTTTGTGTTTGACACTGTCCTTGTTTCTTACAATACTCCCTCTCGTGGCCAGGACAATTAACAGAGCAACCTAAAAGGTTTGCTCTGGTCATAAGGAGATAACATTTGGGGAAACAGGCACAGGCTGGAACGGGTGGTCATAACTTGGTAGTGCCTGGGGAAGCATGAACAAACTGGAAAGTTCGTTCTACCTTATTTCTGGAAAAACTGGCGTTTATGCTGATGAACCTCCAACGTGCCTTCTTAATGCTGACTGGCTTGCTCGCGCTGGGCGTGGTGCTGGCGTTAGCACAAGCGACGACTGTGGTTTCCGGTTTGGTGAAAGACGTCTCCGGTGCGATTTTGCCGAATGTGACAGTGAACATCTTGAACGCCAGGCAGACGTTGCTGGCAACCACTGTGTCCGATGAACAGGGCAAGTTTACGCTTAGCCTCGCCCCTGGCAATTATGAACTGCTGCTCACGAACGGCGGCTTTGCTGCGCAACGGCAGGCGGTGCAAGTGGCTGCCTCCTCTGTCCAGGAGCTTGAGATTATTTTGAGTCCCAGGACAATTACGGAAGAAGTCACCATCTCTGCCGATTTGGGGGTTGTGCAAGAGACCGGAAAAACCACGCAGCAAGTAAATGTGATTGGGGAACAGAAGCTGGATGAGCGTGCCAAAGCCGTGCTCGCACAGGTTGCACAAGACGAACCAGGAGTAAGCATGCAACGCACCAGCCCCACCATCGGCGCAATCTCGGTTCGCGGGCTAACGGGTGCTAAAGTGGCAACGTATGTGGATGGGGTGCGCTATTCTACCGCAGCAGCACGCGGTGGCATCAACACGTTTTTCAATCTCAATGATGCGAGCAACCTGCGGGCAGTGGAAGTGTTGCGCGGGCCAAACAGCGCCCAGTTTGGCAGTGATTCCATCGGTGGCAGCGTGCAGCTAATCTCGCGCACGCCGCTTTTCACCGCCGATAAATTCGCGGCGCACGGTCGCATCAGCACGCATTACAACAGCGCCGATCACAGCTTTGGGGGCAACACGCTGGCAACCTTCGGGAGCAAAGACCTGGCGGTCTTGGTTAATCTGGTCGCTCGTCGCAGCAACACGGTTCGCAGCGGGGGCGGCTACGACACCCACGCCGCTGTCACTCGGTTTCTCGGACTTCGTTCCAATGTGTTCGGCGAGCGTTCGACCGATACGGCGTTCACGCAATATGGCGGCTTGTACAAAATGAGTTACAAGTTCACACCGAACGATCAGCTTTCGTTACACTACAATCGTACCCAAATGGATGGTGGCAAACGCTTCGATCAGATGCTGGGCGGCGATGGCAACCTGATTGCCGATTTGCGCAATTTCATGCTGGATTTCTTTTATGGCCGGTATGAACGCTTTGGCGCAGGATTTTTCGATACGGTCGCTATTTCCTATTCCTACAATGCGCAACGCGAAGAGCGGGTGAACCAGGGTGGCAGTGGCAATCCGACCGGCGCGATTACGCATCAGTACGAGCGCACTTCGGTCAATGGCTGGCAGGCGCAGGCCAACAAACAATGGGGTGGACACAATAATCTAACCGTGGGCAGCGAGTTCTACTACGACTTTGTCCGCGCGCCATCTTTCACCAGCAATCCTGTGAATAATGCGGTTTCGCTGGCGCGTCCGCGCGTGCCGGATAAAGCGACTTACAATAGCTTTGGCGTGTATATGCAGGATGTCTGGAATGTGATTCCAGAACGGCTGCGCTTGATTGGCGCGCTCCGCTACAGTAAAGCTTCGTATCAATCACGCGCAATCCATAGTCCGTTGGTGAATGGCGCACCACTCTGGCCGGACGATTCGTTGACGGCCAATGCCGTGACGCCGCGCCTCGGGGCTGTTGTTACTTTGGCTTCGGGTCTCACCCTGTCGGCACAAGTCAGTCGCGGGTTTCGCACACCACATATTACTGACCTCGGAACGGTTGGTTTGACGGGCAATGGCTTTGAAGCGAATGCGACGGACTTGGCAGGCAAAGGCGCGATCATTGGTTCCACCGGAGATCGGAATGCCGTTTCTACTGGGATACCGGCGGCACAATTGAAGCCAGAAACAAGCTGGGCGTACGAAGGTGGCATTCATCTTCATCGCCAGCGCGTAAGCATTGATTTCAATGGCTTCGTGAACAACATTTACGACAACATCGTGCTGCAATCTTTGTTGCTGCCGCAAGGTGCGGTCGGGCTGCAACTCGGCGATCAGGCTGTCACGGCACAACTGGCAAGCGGCGTTGTGTTTGTCGCTGCTTCGGCGAATCCTGTCTTGCTCCGCGCGAACTTTGGTGATTCGCGCATTTATGGGTTCGAGCAGAAAATTGAAGTCGGACTGACCGAGCATTTTAGCCTCGGGCAAAATTTTACTTACCTGCACGCCGCCGATAAGCGCACCGGATTGCCTCCGACCATTGAAGGTGGCACGCCCGCGCCGCAAGGTAATCTTCGTCTGCGGTATGAATCATCAGGCCAGCGTTTCTGGGTGGAGCCGTATCTTTTCGGCGCACGCAAGCAGGATCGTTTGTCCACGCTTGATCTGGATGATCGGCGTACAGGCGCGACGCGTTCGCGTGCCAACATTGCCAACTTCTTTGCGCGCGGCGCATTGGCGCGCGGGACTGATTGGCGCCGGTGCCGATGGTCGTTTTGGCACGGCGGACGATCTCTTGAAGCCGACGGGCGAAACCTTGGCGCAAGTGCAAAATCGCGTGCTGGGCAGCGCGAATAGCGCGCCGCTTTATACCTATATCCCCGGCTTTCTTACCCTTGGTATGCGCGGTGGATTCCGCCTCGGCGAGCGTCATGACGTCATCCTTGACCTCGAAAATCTGAACGACAAAAACTATCGCGGCATCAGTTGGGGCATGGATGCGCCGGGCCGAGGGATTAGTTTCCGTTACAGCTACAAATTCTAATCAGCGCATTTTGCCTTCTGCCTTTCTCCTTTTGCATTGTTAGCAAAGAAGTCAGAGACAAATACGGTTTGACTATGACTTGTAACCTCGCAACAACGCCGCGCCCCAGGTAAAGCCAGCGCCAAAGGCTAAGAGCAAAACATTGGTATTCGGCCTCAGCCTCTCTTTCTGTTGCGCCTCGGCTAAAGCGATAAAGGCTGAAGCCCCACTCGTATTGCCGTAGCGATCAAGGTTAACCACAATGCGGTCATCACCCACTTCCAGCTTTTTGCCGAGTGTACGCAGCAGGTTGAGGTTGGCTTGGTGGGGAATAATCAAATCAATCTGATCCATCGAGAGTTGATTGCGGGCGAGAATTTCCTGCGCGACCTGCGTCAGCTTTCTGACCGCGTGCAAAATCACCGTTCGACCATTCATCGTTGGCAAATGCAAGTCGTCATGAACCGCTTCCATCCATCTTGCGCCATTGCCTGTTCCCGGCGCGCGCGCGCAAAGCTCTTCCGCAAAATTGCCATCTGTCTGAAGCAACACGTCATCAACTCTTAAGGCCAAAGGACTGGCTGGCTGATCGCTGACAACCAGCGCGCCTGCGCCATCGCCAAACAACATGCTTAACTCCGCGCTGCGAGGGCTGAGATCAAGTCCTTTGGATTGCGCTTCTGCGCCAAAGCAAACAACATTCTTGGCAGCCTGCGACTGAAGCAAGCCATGCGCGACTTGCAGGCTGTACAATATCGCCGCGCAACCGACACGAATATCAAGGGCAGGAATCAAGCGACAGCCGCCGAGTTTGCGTTGTACCAGCGGCGCAATCCCCGGCACCTGGTAATCCGGCGAGAGCGTGCCACCAATGACATAATCAATTTCGTTGGCGCTGCGTTGCGCGTTGGTCAATGCCGCCTTTACCGCTGCTGTCGCCAAATCGGAAGCGGCTTCATTTGCCTTGACCCAACGACGTTCCCGAATGCCGGAGTTCGCCTCAATCCAGTCAGGCGCAACGCCGAGCAATGGAGCCAATTCAGTATTCGTCACTATTCGTTCAGGTAGCGCCATCCCGCAGGCGGTGATGTAGCAACTCATAAATCCGCCACCTTGGTTTTCGCGACGAAGGCTTCGATTTTGGCCATTGTGTCGAAGTTACTTGGCTTTAAATCGGCATCACTGACACGCAGGCTGTATTCCTCTTCTATTAAGGAAACGAATTCGACTAATGAAAACGAATCGAGCAGACCCGCATCAAATAACGACGCATTGCGATCCGGCCTTTCCACGCGAGCTTCGCGCGCGGCTTGGTTGAGATAAGCAATAATTGATTCTGAAAGCATAGTGTTTCTCCAATGTTGTAGCGCAAGCTGACAGCTTGCTTTGGTTTATTTAGCGTGGCTCGTGTTGGCTGCTTGCATCACGTAGTTTTCATACGCCCGCAACAACGCATCGTGAATTAACGTGCCAACGATTTCGGAGCCTTGCCAAGTCGGATGCGTAAAATCGCTGGCCATCAGTTTCGGCTTGGCTTCATACCAACGCGCGACGGTGCCTTCACCGCCCATCGCCGTGAAAGTGTCAAAGAAGGCGCAGCCGGTTTCAGCGGCAATGTGTCGTTGCGCGGCAATCAATTTGGGAATCGTCGGGCGTGTAACAATCGCCGCGCCTGCGCCCCGTTTGCCGCGATCCATCGGGCCGACGAAAAGAATCGAAGCCTTGGGTAACGCCGCGCGAATCCGGCGCACGACTTCTTTCGTGTCTTTTTCGTACTGATCCATCGGCCAATTTTCGTATTCGCTTTCATTCGCGCCATACGCGAGGATGACTAAGTCAGGATTGCGCCGCCGCAGTTGTTCCGCCCAGGTCGCTTCGTCCTGATAGCGATGCAGTAGGCCGACAAACGCGCCATTCACGCCGAGCGAATCGTATTGCACACCGTGCGCGCCGGATTCCAGCACCACGCCGAATAACTTCACTTCACCGTTGCCAACGGTCTTGATTGTCAGTGTATGTGCGCCGGGCGAGACGTTTGACTTGATGAAAGCCCGAACGCGTTTCATTGCTTGCTGTCGTGACGCGAGCTTGTTGTTTGCCATCTACTTCTACGTCGAAAGCGCCGCCGCTTGGTTGCGCGAGAAAGTAAATCTCAAAGGACGAAACGCTCTTGCCAACTTCGCCTTCGCTGGCCGTGCTGAAACTGGCGGTTGCGCCTGCCGCACGGGCTGTAAAGCTCGCGCCGCCGAAGCCGAAACGATGTTCGCCTTTGCTAATAAACATCGGCTCGCTTTGCCACTCTTTGCTGACCGAGTGATTAACGCCGATGTGTCCATACCAATTCCAAGGTTTGCCCGCCAAAATAAAGCCATGCCCCGCGTCGCCGAAGCGCAGTTGCAATTTGCGCCGCACCGTTGAAGTGATCATATCGCCCGTGATTGGCGAATCGCCGTAATGGCTGATGCGCGTGATGTGATTGCCTTGCTCGGTTTGGCTGAGCGCGGCAAAAAATTGCTGCAACGCTTGGCCAGACGCGTCTTCGATTTCGCCATGGCGTGTTTCGGTGATGGCCGGAAGCTCCGTGGATGGCGCTTGCGCCGCTACATGTGACAATGCGGTTTGCGGTGCTGCAATGCGCCAGCGTTGCAAACTTGGCACGACGAAGGGTAGCAGCGATAGCGCAACTAGGCAGGCAAGCGTGTGAGTTGTTTTTTGTCGAATAAAATTCATAGCTAAAACCTCGCATAAATAAACGGCACGACATCGCTGCTCGCAATCAAGTACAACCCCATCGCCAAACCGGCCAATAACACCGCCTGCGCCGGGAGCCGGAAGCCAGACAAACCCGCGTTGTACTTGGTTCCCCCAATTGTCTGGCAACCATTGCGCAGCGAAGGTCAGCACGATGAGGAAGATGATTGGTAGCGGCAGGTTTTCAGTGTTCATCGTAAAGGAACCGAGCGAACGGAACACGGCAAAGGCTTGCGGAAAGCTGTCAGCGCGAAAGAAAATCCATGTCAGGCAAACGAAGTGAAATGTCAGCGCCGCCGCGCCCGCGTTGCCCCACATGGCCTTGGCTGCTGGCCAACCACAGCGTTTGCGCAACATTTCTACGCCACGCACCACCGCTAAGCCGACGCCGTGCAACAAGCCCCACACGACAAATGTCCACGCCGCGCCGTGCCACACGCCGCCGATCAGCATTGTGATGATCAACCCGATGTACAGCAGCGCCGTGCTGCGTTTGCGCAAGCTGGCGAGCGAAAAGAACACGTAATCGCGCAGCCACGTCGAAAGCGTGATGTGCCAACGTCGCCAAAACTCCGGCAAGTCCAGCGCCCGATACGGCGCATTAAAATTCATTGGCAGCGCAATTCCCAACAACAACGCCGAGCCAATCGCAATGTCGCTGTAGCCCGAAAAATCCGCGTAAATCTGTATCGCATAGCCGTAAATCGCGGCGAGCATTTCGAGCGAAGAAAACCGTTCCGGGAAGTCAAAAACGCGGTCTACAAAATTCGTGCGCAGGTAATCGGCAACCGCAATCTTTTTGATAAGGCCCAGCGCGATCAGAAACAACGCCTGTCCGCCTTGCTCGGCGGTCAATGGCTCACTGTTGCGAAGCTGTGGCAACAACTGCTGTGCTCGATTGATTGGCCCGGCGACGAGGCTGGGGAAAAACGAGAGGAACGCGCTATATTCCAGCAGGTTGCGCGTCGGCTCAGTCGTCTTGCGATACACGTCTACCACGTAGGCGATGGATTGAAAGATAAAGAACGACAAGCCCAACGGCACAATAACGTGCAGCGCAAAGAATCCCGCATACTTGAAAAAGCACAGCATGCCGACATCAACGAACAGGGAAGTGAAGAGCAACAGTTTGCGCGTGCGCGGTTGTTGGCTGCGATGGATGGAGCGCGCCAGGAAAAAATCTGAGATTGCAATCGCAGCCAATAAAATCATAGGCAAAATGCCTGTTTGCAGATAAAAGCAGCCGCTGGCCAGCAGTAATAATCCGATTCGCCATTTCGGTTTTGTGAGCCAGAAGGCAAAGAAAACGACGATCAAAAAGATGAAATAGGTTGTGCTGGTGAATTGCATAACTCCTGATTCCTTAGGTGCGCAGGCGCGTCCATCCTTACTCTTTATGGATTTTGTATTCGTGCAGCAGTTCGGCGTACAACGAATCGGCGATCAATTCGTAACCCGCCAACGTCAAATGCGCGCGATCTTTTTGGGCAAGTTTGGGCGTCAGATGCGCCCAACGATTTACCGAACCTGCGCCGCCCATAGCGGCAAATTGATTCCAGAAGGCCGCGCCTTCGGCCAGCGCGGCCTCCCGTTGCGTGGCAATCAGCGCTGGTAAAAGCGGGATCGAGCGCCATTTGCCATGCTTGAACCGAGCGCGATCTGGCGGCGCGATAACCAACAATGATGCGGCGGGCGCAGCGGCTTTGAAACGTTGCAATAGTTCCTCGAAATTGGCTTTGTACTCAACCAAATTCAAGTCTGCATCGCCAGCTTCGTTTGTGCCGTAGGCTATGACGATCAGAGCTGGTTCATGCTCAGCAAAGCTTTCTGACACGGCTTCCCAATTCCATCCGAGCGGTTTGACCGCGCGTGCGCCGTTAACGCCTTTCGCTTCGTACGCCACAAATGCTGGCTCGAAATCGCGGTAAAAATTGCGCCGCAGTTTGCCTGTCAACCAATCAGCCGCAACATGTGAATCGCCATAGTGAATGATGCGTGTGAATGCGTCAGGTTGGCGCAACGATTCATAAAATTTGTGCAAGCCGGTGGGATTTTCAATGCGTTGCTGTTTCATTAAGCTGTCGCAGCGCACTTCGATCACCAATGCCAGCACGGCGATGACGAACAGCGTACAGCGGATGGTGTGCATAACCTTTATCGGCCTTCTTTGATCTTTGAGTTGACTGCACGCTTCGTTCGTCATCGCGGGGCAGTATCGGTGAATCAGGCAAATGCAAATACAGGAGACACAACAGCGTCTGTCAGGGATGACAGCGGAAACAGAATGTGGCTTCCCACGAAGAAGCGGAGTGGGGGAGAAGCGGAGAGGGGCACAGAATTGTCTCCCTCTCTCCCTCTCTGATTGGTTGCCAACTCGGTCGGCCCTGAGGCAAGATAGCGGCGTTCCACGAATTCATCATTAGAAAGATTAGAAAGGTTATTCAATGTCAGAGAAGAAGAAACTTCGCAGCCAAGACTGGTTTGGCAAAATGGACAAAGCTGGCTTCATTTATCGAAGCTGGATGAAAAATCAGGGCGTGCCCGATCACGTGTTCGATGGGCGTCCGGTCATTGGGATATGCAACACATGGTCAGAGCTTACGCCCTGCAACGCGCACTTACGCGACATCGCTGAACGCGTCAAACGCGGCGTGTGGGAAATGGGCGGCTTTCCGTTGGAATTCCCCGTGACTTCGACTGGCGAAACATTGATGCGGCCTACCGCAATGCTGTTTCGCAACCTTGCGAGCATGGATGTAGAAGAATCCATCCGCGCGAATCCACTTGACGGGGTTGTTTTGCTGGGTGGCTGTGATAAGACGACGCCAGCGTTATTAATGGGCGCGGCAAGTTGCGATGTGCCAGCCATTTTCGTGAGTGGCGGCCCGATGCTCAATGGCAAATATCGTGGCACCGATATTGGCTCTGGCACTGCAGTTTGGCAGTTTAGCGAAGAGATGCGCGGCGGTCGCATGACTGCAGAAGAGTTCTTTTCCGCCGAAGCCTGTATGAGCCGTTCTGCCGGGCATTGCATGACGATGGGGACAGCCTCGACGATGGCCAGCATGGTCGAAGCCTTGGGCATGGGCTTGCCAACGAATGCAGCTATTCCTGCGGTGGATTCGCGGCGGTATGCACTCGCGCATAATGCCGGACGACGCATCGTTGAAATGGTGCATGAAGATTTGACGATCTCGAAGATTCTCACGCGGGAAGCCTTTGAAAACGCTGTGCGCGTCAACGGCGCGATTGGCGGTTCGACCAATGCCGTGATTCATTTGCTCGCCCTTGCCGGACGCATTGGCGTGGAATTCTCGCTCGAAGATTGGGACAAGTTAGGGCAGGAAATCCCGTGCCTGCTCAATCTGATGCCGTCCGGCCAATACTTGATGGAAGATTTTTATTACGCGGGCGGCTTGCCCGTTATCATCCGTGAACTTGGCAATCTGATTCATAAAGATGCGCTGACTGTGAATGGCAAAACCATCGGCGAAAACGTGCAAGATGCCGAATGCTTTAATCGCGAGGTGATCTTTCCATTCGATAATCCGTTCAAACCCGAAGGCGGCATTGCGATTTTGCATGGCAATCTTTGTGCGAATGGCGCAGTGATTAAGCCTTCTGCGGCGACGCCGGAATTGATGAAGCATCGGGGACGCGCTGTGGTTTTTGAGAACATCGAAGACTTTCACGAACGTATTGATGACGAAAATCTCGATGTGGATGAATCGTGTATTCTCGTGCTGAAGAATTGCGGCCCGAAAGGCTACCCCGGCATGCCGGAAGTCGGCAATATGCCGCTGCCGCCGAAAGTTTTGCGTAAAGGCATAACCGATATGATTCGTATTTCGGATGCGCGCATGAGCGGTACGGCTTACGGCACGGTGGTCTTACATGTTTCACCCGAAGCGGCGGCTGGCGGTAATCTGGCGCTGGTGCAGAGCGGCGATTTTATCGAATTGGATGTCGAAACGCGTCGGCTGCATTTGGATGTAACCGATACGGAACTGGCGCACCGCCGTGCAACCTGGCAACCGACTTTGCCACCTGCAGAGCGCGGTTACTACAAACTTTATATTGAACATGTACTGGGCGCGGACAAAGGAGCGGATCTGGATTTTCTGGTCGGCAAGAGTGGAACTGTCGTGACGCGCGATTCCCATTAGTTGTCCTTATCTCTAACGTTTCGGGAACGGACATAACACGAAAAAACGTACCTTTGGCTCACCTGTAAAAGTTACCATCGGGTGATGGGCGAGAAACGGCAATGTCTCTCGTCCATCACTGATATTCTTATCTCCACTCCTTTAAATTCTTATCTATCCCGTTTGTTCCTGCCATTTTACTTTTTCCTCTAGCCGATAAAAATCGGTTACCAGCCGTCCCTTACACTACTGGGCATAAAGCTTGCTCTAACTGCTTCAGCCAAAAATTGGCTAACTAACGAAGGAGTTTATATGAGTGAGTATCATCATTCTCAGCGCGTCCAGGCATCTGCTGACCAAGTGTTTGCTTTTGTATCAGACTTCAAGAATTTGCCGAAGTATTTGCCGACTGTTCGTCAAGCAAGACTACAGGCGGGCGAGCGGATTCAGGTGCAGGGAGAAGCAGAAGGTCATCAGTACGACAATGATGGATTTTTTAAAGTGGATCAGGAAGCACGACGGATGGAGTGGGGGTCAGATGGAGAAAACAACTATCAAGGTTGGTTAGAAGTACAGCCTGATGGCGAGGACGATGCTTTGGTCATCGTTCATTTGTGGTTTGAACCACACGCCCATCAAACCAAACAATTTGAGCAGCAAACCGGAGATCGGGATCGCACCATTCAGCGGGGCTTGGAAGATGCTCTGGCGTCAATCAGAAACTTGCTTGAGGGGCGAGGTGGGAAAGTCGAAGCAGCTAGATGAATCGAGTTTGTGTAAGGAGGTAGATGGGGAACCAAACAAGGCCTAATCAAGCTTGCTATTACTGGATGGCAAGGCTGCTATCTAACGGGGTGCTCAAGCGGTGACCAACTATTAATGAGCAAAATTATTGGCTTAGGAATTTATCCAAAGGAAGGAAGATTTTTATGAAAAATGCATCGCAAATTAAAGAGCATATGAAAGTTATCGGCTCCGATGGGCAACACGTATGGACTGTAGATGGAGTCAAAGGTAACAAGATTATTTTGACAAAGAGCAAGCCGACTTCCGGCGGGCAGCATCATTCCATCTCGATGGTCAGATTGATACTCTCGAACAAAGACATCGTTCGTCTCAATGTGACCGCTGAGCAAGCACGGCAATAGTGGCAAGCTAGTGGTGGTGGTGCGTCACGATAAACGCCATCCCAATGCTGCCTGATCCCCTAAAATGGCACAAGTGAAGCCGTGAGGAATCGGCTTCACTTTTTGCCCCCACACGACAGGAATAAGTCCTCAGCCCAATTCGACAAACATTCCGTCGCTATGTTAGAGTCTCGCCCAATTGAGGATGGATCGTTGTTGTTGGCAGTTAGCCTAAACCTATAGTTAAACCTATAAACGCTTTACGTCCTTGATCAAGTTGTTCAGCCTATTTTTCGAGCCGGCATATTGTCTTAACGTTGTACTAACTCAGATGAGGAGGCACGCCCCGTATGACTATGCGTAGTTCCGTGATTGAGTATTTAGACCAGCGCCCACAGTTGAAGTCTGTTGCCAAAGCCAGTGTCCTACAAGCCTCACGCGCGTATCACGCCATTGTCGAAGCATATCCAGCAATGCTGCAACCTGCGACACGCCAAATCACCATCGCGATTACCGCGAAATGCAATTTGGGTTGCAAAGGCTGCAACTATCCCAACAATGGCTTTATGGGCGGTGTGATGTTGCCGTTGGAAGTGATCAAGGGCGCGCTGGACGATGCGCGTGCGGCGGGCGTTTCGACGGCTCGGTTTTTTGGCGGCGAACCGCTACTGCATCCCCATCTGCCTGATATGATCGCGTATGCCAAACGGCTCGGGTTTGATGTATATGTGACTTCCAACGGCACGCTGTTGAAAGCGCGGTTTGACCAGCTTTATGCAGCGGGGCTGCGGTTCGTTTCCATGGGCTTTTATGGCGTGGGTGAGCATTACAACGGCTATACGCAACGACCAGGACATTTCAAAAAACTGGAAGAGAGCTTGACGTATGTTCGCTCGAACTACGGCCCGGAAGTGAACCTGCAATTGAATTGGGTCTTGATGCGGCCTACCTGTAATCTTGAAGCCTTACGCGCCGCCTGGGAATTCTCGCAACGTTTCAAGATGATTTTTCACATTGATCCGGTTTCGTATACGCTGCCATTTTTCAATGATGGCCCGGAAGCTGAGTTGCCATTTCGCGCGGGGGACGATGAACTGCTGGCTACAATTGTAGAAGAACTTATTCGATTGAAGCGTTCTGATCCTGATCGTTTTTGGCACGGCGAACCGTACTTGCGCTCTTTGCCGGATTGGTTGCTGCGGCAAGAGCAAATGAAGATGCCTTGCTTGTCATACACGCTGATCTGGGTGGGCGCAGACGGCACAGTGCAACTGTGCGATACGACGTTCCCGCTGGGCAATCTGCATCAAACGCGGCTCAAAGATATTCTTTACAATCAATCACACAAACAGGCCTGTCGGGACGCGTTTGAGGTGAAATGCCCGAATTGTTTGTGCGGCAGTGAAGCGCGCATTGTCCAACACCGTCCGAGCTTCATTAAATACAGCCAGGAACCTTAATCAATCATTTTTCTATGGCACTCGTAGCCGTCATCATCCTCTATGCCATTTTTCTTACGGTTGGTTGGTTTGCGGCACGTAAAGTTAAAGATGGCACGGCCACGGACATGATATTGGCCGGGCGCTCCATGCCATTGTGGATCGCCACGTTTACAATGACAGCAACGTGGGTGGACGGCGGATACCTGTTGGGCACGGCGGAAGGAACCTACAAATCAAGTGTGGCTTTAGGCGTGCAAGGGGGGCTGTGCTTTGGCCTTAGCTTAATTCTGGGCGGTTTGTTTTTCGCCAGGAAGATGCGGCAGTTTGCCTTCACGACTTTAATTGATCCGTTTGAGGCGCGCTTTGGGAAACAATGGGCGGCTGTGTTGTTCATCCCTGCGATGCTGGGCGAGGTGTTTTGGAGCGCAGAATTGTTGGTGGCCGTCGGTTCCACTTTGGCCGTGATGATTGGCATGAAATTGAGTGTAGCAATCCTGCTATCTGCCGTTGTCATAATTGCTTATACGATGTTGGGCGGGATGTGGTCAGTCGCCTATACCGATGCGTTTCAGCTTGGGTTGGTAGCCCTGGGATTGCTCATCGCCTTGCCGTTTATGTTGGAAGCTTCGGGCGGATTAAGTAACGCGTGGCTGAGCTATCAAGCTGCGCGCCCGGATCGGGTGGGACTGATTCCGCCCTTCCAAAGCATCGGAGGCTTTTGGACGACGCCAACCATCATCAATTGGTGGGATGTCAGCGCGATGTTGGTGTTTGGCGGGATTCCCTGGAATTGCTATTTTCAGCGTGTATTGTCCTGTCAATCGCCGAAACGGGCGCAACAACATTCGATCCTGGCGGGTTTACTGACGATTGGATTCACCGTTCCGCCGTTGTTGCTGGGCGTGACCGCGTTGCGCTATGCCTGGCCACCGGATTTACTCGCACGGTTGCAGGAACAGCCCTCGCAAACATTGCCCATGATTTTTCAGTATGTGCTGCCGCCGTTGGTGGGCATTCTTGGCCTGGGGGCGATTATCGGCGCGGTTACTTCGAGCTTTAGTTCCTCGATCCTTTCGGCGGGTTCAATGTTTACCTGGAACTTTTGTCATCGCTTGTTGCGCCCGGATCTGTCTGTGCTGCACATGAAACGGCTGTTGCGGATGGCGATTGTTCTACTGGGCGCGGCGGCAACCATAATGGCCTTTAAAGTCCAAAGCGTGCAGGCGTTATGGTTTTTTACGAGCGACCTGATTTTCGTTTTGCTGTTCCCCCAACTGGTTTTTGCTTTATTCGATCCGAAAGTGAACCGCATCGGTTCCGTCACCGCTTTTTGTGTTTCTCTGCTGTTGCGACTCGGCGGTGGCGAGCCTTTGCTGAATCTGCCTCACTTCATTCCCTATCCTGAACTCTTCGCCGTAATCTTGCCGGGAGGGCCGCAAAATTGGTATGACGGCAGCGTGATGCTTTTCCCTTTCAAAACCCTGGCCACCGTGGTTGGAATTATTTTGTTGCCTCTCGTGTCGCGTTTGACTATAAAGTGGGATAAATCCTTGCCCCTCCGTAATGTCACACGCCATGAAATTGAATCAAAATAAATCCATTATTCTCCCTCCTGTTAAATATTTTGCTTTGCTCGTCGCCTTTGCCCTTGGCTATCAAGTGGCAGGCAAAGACTATCCACACGCCACGGCTCTGGTGGGGTGGGTGTTGGGCTTTGTCGTTGGTTTGAAACTGCGACTACTCTTCGCCAATAAGTCCTAAGACGAAACTGCCGTCGGTAGAGGCAATATGCGAAATATCCCAAATTTCTCCATACTTATCATCGTCATAGTATTTCTTTGTGAAAAGTGTCTGGCATCTTCCTGTTGCGATTGCAGAGATGCGCGCAACAGAGATTCTGCTCGACGGGGCGTAAATTTTCGGCCCCACCAGGCGAGCCGTGATTCCGATCTTTTCAGTCAGAGTTAAGTCACCGATAAGAGCCTGCTTTCGCGCGAAAGCCAGAGCGGGCATGCACTCACCGGCCTACGTCAGTTTACTGATAAGGCAGCGGAAGTTCCCGAAGAGACACTCGTCAAGTACAGTCATGAGAATGGCCGTTCTTTTCGCTTATCCGGTGAAGAGAACGGTCATTTTTTTTGATTGCTGTACTTGCCTTGGCAAGGACAGACAAGGAGTAACCTATGAAGCCATTATTAGCCAATAACAAGAAAAGAATTTTAACTACCATACTGACCGCGCTCCTGGTGTTCCAGCAGGTGGCAGTCCTCGCTAATGATTCTGTAGTGGCAGATCGGCAGGTCAGTAAGGAAATCAGCCAACCGCGCAAGCTATCCACTGATTTGGATGAGAGTATCCAGAAAGCTATGGGTACGTCAGCCAATCATAAACTCGTGTCCGTGATTCTGCGATTGAAGAGTTACACGCCACAAGTTAACGGGCAATATGCCGTCGAAAGAGTGGGGGGCAGCCTTAAGAAATTTTACTCGCGCTTTGGCTTGATAACGGCGACCGTAACCCAGGAGCGCCTCAGAGAACTGGCAGCCGATGATAACATCGCTTATGTCAGCCCCAATCGTCCGGTGGTCTCTACCGGTCACCTGGAAACCACCACCGCCGCCACTCAGGCGCGTACTGTCATCCCCAATACGACGCTTGATGGCACGGGCATTGGAATTGCCATTCTCGATAGTGGGTTGGACAGCGCACACAACCTCCTGAAAACCAACGGCAGCAGTCGTATTGTCTATAACCAGGATTTCACGGGCCAGAGCCAAACGGGCGACCAGAATGGTCATGGCTCCTATGTGGCCTCGTTAGCTGCAGGAAGCACGAATTTCGCAGGCGGAGCGTATGCGGGCGTCGCCCCCAAGGCCAATTTGCTCAACTTGCGGGTGCTGGATGAGAACGGTGTCGGCACCGCCAGCAACATCATCAATGCGCTGGACTGGTGCGTGCAGAATAAAGCCACTTACAACATCCGCGTGATTAACATGAGTCTCGGCACGGATGCCGTGGACAGCTATCAGTTTGACCCGCTCTGTTTAGCGGCTCGTCAGGCGCACGATGCTGGGATCGTCGTGGTTTGCGCTGCTGGGAATCTGGGCAAGGATAGTAATGGGCAGAAACTTTATGGGGGCATTCACTCCCCCGGCACAGACCCCTCGGTCATTACCGTCGGAGCGACCAACACATTTGGCACCGATGCACGTTCGGATGACAATATCGCGTCCTATAGTTCGCGAGGCCCGACGCGCGGATACTACACTGATACTAATAACGTCAAACACTATGACAATTTGATCAAACCGGATCTCGTCGCGCCAGGCAACCGCTTAATCGGTGCGCAGTCGGCGAATCCTAACTTCCCGTCGCAACCAAACACACGAATCCAGAATACCCCCGCGCTTGATACTCAGATGACCAGCGACGTCACCAATAAGACGATGTATATGAGCGGAACTTCCGTGTCGGCACCAGTCGTGGCAGGCGCGGCGGCCTTGTTGTTGCAAGCCAATGCGAATCTGACGCCCAATCTGGTCAAAGCGATCTTGATGTACACAGCACAACCTCTGCAAGGCGTCAACTCCTTTGAGCAAGGGGCGGGGCAACTCAACGTGGAAGGGGCGGTGCGGGTGACCAGTTTAATCCAGGCCAATCCGCAATCCCTCGCCAATGGCGACGCAATGCTCACGAGTTCTTTGCCCAGCCTACAGGCGACGACGATTGACGGGGAAACTTGTTATTGGGGACAAGGCTTAGTGGCGGATTGGTGCCTGCTCTATGGCAGCGCCTTGATGACCCATTGGCAAGGGATGTATGCGCTGAGTGGGTTGTTAGGCGATGCGACTACGGTTGCGAACGGGACGATTAGTTTGATTACCAGCCTCGTTGCAGCGGGCGTGCTCAATACCTCGGGTATCTTGCTAGGCAGTGGGCAAATTATCGGGGATGGGCAGATCATCGGGGACGGGCAAATTATCGGGGATGGGCAGATCATCGGGGACGGGCAAATTATCGGGGATGGGCAGATCATCGGGGACGGGCAAATTATCGGGGATGGGCAGATCATCGGCGATGCGTATATCCTGGGCGATGACGGCCCGGCTATGTTACCTGTTTCCCTCTAATAGCGTGATTTTGAGGCTTACGCACACTTTACAAAATGATCTAAATGAGGAGTAGAAGACCGTGCGTGGTGGCTCTCACCTATAAAAGCCACCACGCAGTCAGGGCGCAAGCGGTGCGGGAATTGATGGAGGGCGACCTCCATCCGACGCTTGGGTTATTGCTAAGGTTTGTTTGACTGAGTTGGCGCATCGCTTATTACGACATCATAGTGCGCTGTGCCTGGCAGTCGAACCGGAGGAAGAAGTTGCCATCAACCTTTATGAGCAAGTGGGATTTGTTCACACCGAGCAATATCAGGCGCGGTATTTGAAATTGCTGCAAACGAAATAAGGAGGTCTCGCTTTACTGTCTTGGCCCATAAATTGGCAACGCACGACCAAATTCCAATGCTCCCAAATCTGGCGCACGTCCAGTAAAGTCATCATTCAGGGTAGGTAGCAAACAGCCCGCATCAATGGCCTTGCTGCCTGCCCGTAAGCCAAAGTCCAAATCGCCAATTTCGTAAATCAGGTGCGGCTTGCTCGGATCGGGCGGTCGCACATTCTTGAAAACATCGTAATCAACTAATATTCCGTGAGTTTCTTGTCCCGTCGCTTTTTGAAACTCGGCAAGGGTGCGATAACTGATTGAGTTTTTTGGCAATAAATCGTAATCGCGCATTTTCCCGCTGGCAGGAATCTGCCAGACAAATTGCGGTTTCTCGCTCGGATTCGGGCGATAGCCGTCGTAATCCAGTGTCGAGTAGGAGGTGAAACTTAAATTATTCAGCACTGGTCTTTCAGGATGATTAGTGCCGAAAATCAGGTTGTTGCGGTAATGCCAGTTGGAAAAGCCGCTGGCATTGCTGTTTTCGGTGATGAAGGTGTTGTGATAAATCAGGACTCCAGCGGGGCTGCCATTGCCGGTTTTCAACGCTCCGCCCATCGGCACGCTGTACAAAATATTGCGGTAAAAATAGACCGGCCCGCCAAACGCCGGTTGCGCGCTCAGGCCATGCTGTGCCGCATTGAAGCCGCGATTGCGCATCACGCGGATGTTATGAACCCCGCCATCAGATTCGATAAAGTCATCCACCAAAGTGAAGAGGTCGTTGTTGTAAATGTCTATCGCGACGGCTTGCTTGGTGGGATCGGTCGGCGGCGTGCCGTACGTGCTGACACAAATAGCATCGTGAAAATACGCCACGTAGTTATGGCAAATCACGTGGCCTTGCCCATACACTTTGATGCCGATGAAGGATTTGAGTTCGGTCGCTTTGTACTTGCCAAAATTCGACCAGCCGATCAACCGGTTGCGGTCATCGCGCCCGGTGATGTGATTGTCAGCCAGATAAAAATTCTTCGAGCCTTCGTATTCATTGAAGACCGCCACGCCCACATCTTCGATACGGCAGTTACGCACCACTAAGCCACTGCATCCGATGAGTTCTTTCAAGCCCGCATAAAAAGCGATGTCGGTATTGCGAATCGTGAGGCCTTCAAAGTAGTGGTAATCCGCGCCCATAACATCGAATAACCGATAGTTGCCCGCGCCGTCAAAAATCGCTTCGCCATCGCCCGCCGCTTTGATGACAATTGGTTTTTCGGCAGTGCCTTTGTTGGTGAAAACATACGTGCCATCAAACGGAACGCCATACGTCGTGACGTAGTTCATGCGATCCGCTTTGTACAATCCTGCGTGAACCAGAATCACATCGCCGGGTTGTACCGGACGTTCGTGAACAGGTGCCCAATCGCCTGTGCCGGGGCCGTAATAGGCCTCTTTCAAGCCCTTGAAGGATGGTTCAATTTTCGGCCCTTCATAATCGGGCGGATAGACATGCAAGGTGCGCCCGCCTTTGTATTCCAGCGGCACGCCGCGCGTTTTGACCGTGACCTGGTGCGTCGCTTTACCCGTCACACCTTCGGGATCAGACATTGTGAAGCGGCATTCGTAGGCGGTGTTTTCTTCAAGGTCGAGGATGCTGCCTGCAAACATGCGCGGCGTCCAGTATTCGAGGAAGTTGCGCGCGCGTCCGACTTTTTCATCACCGATGCGCAAGAGCGGTAAGGCCTCGCGCCAGGTTGTAGTGCCAACTTTGCGATATTGGACGGCGACGGTGGCGTTGCGGTTGTCATCGCCTTTGATCTTCCACTCAAAGCCCAGATTGAGCAGCGTGGGTGGCTCGACGATGAATTCGCCTACGGTGACGGCATTATTCGTTTGCCCGAAGGCAATAAGGGTAAAAGAAGCAACAATCAATGTTGCTATCAATAATCTTTTGAGTAAGGGCATAGCTCTCAATCGCGGTAAAACCCTCCCGCGTTCCATATCTGTTTGTTTATGGGTTCAATTAAATCGGCAACGTTGATTTCATATTGCTCAACTATGGCTTCAGGAAGTATAAGTTCATTCCTGTCGAATCTTGCTGATCTTACAAATTCTCGATGAGATGAATTTGTTAACTCATATTCTGCTACCTCCAATAAGCTCAGCATAATGAGTATAGGAGGTTGAACGCCCATTTGTTTCTGGATGAGTAAATAATTTTCTATTGCGCGATAGACGTATGGCACAATCTCATCCCAATCAGTTTTTTTGCCATTTGAAATTGCGGGACTCCATACAGCTTCAATACTTCCATTCCTGAAAATTTGAAGATATGACCCATCGTCATCAACTATTAACCCGTCAAAGTTTGGTCTTGGTAACTTCCCATTTCTCAAAATGGGTGCATATGGTGTTAGGTCGCTGAATGGACGAGTCGGAAGCTGAACCGTTAAATTATAGTCGAAAGCATTGATTGGAATTAGGTGGAGAGCGATCTTGAGACCTGTTTCAAGTTGGGCGGGAGTTTCCTTCGAAAGAATGTCCCCGATTCGCTTCATGCGAAAACCACGTATTTTCTCTCTCAACGTTTCGGCAAGAGAGAATGCAACACGCAATTCATCAACATCCATTCGAGAGTTGTTTGTATCCCTGCGAATGCAAAACTGAAGCTCGCTCTTTCTTTTTTCTTCTTGCAGTTCTACTTGATGTGGCTTGTTGTAGCTTTGCGGGATACGCATAACCAACGCGAACTTCCCATTTTGCAGTGGCACTTCTTTCATTGTGACATTCGGCACGCGAGGACGGATATGCGCATCTAAGATTTGATTCAATTGCCGTTTGACTGCGTCAGGTTTTGGAAGATCAACACCACACAATTCTTCAGGCACGCCGGGCTGATCATCTTTCTCTTTAATTCCATAGACCAAGTACCCGCCCGAAGCATTAGCAAAAGAGACCACATCTTTTCGGAAGTCATCTTTTGTCTTGTCATTTTCGACATTCAAAGCCTTTTTATAATCAAGTGTTTTGCTTTCAGATTCCCCTTCTTGCACCAATGCTTGCAAGTCCTCTTCCGTAATCTCTTCAACTGCTTTGTAAAGTGCCATATCCATTCCTAAGAATATTCTGGGCTACAGCGTCTTCAGATATTCAATCACCTGCGATTTTTCTTTTTCGCTCAGCTTGAAGCCGAATGAGTGGCCTTGCTTACCGAGGCCTTGCAAGGTGGTGTCTACGACGCGGCGACGGGCTTCGGGGGCCAGCGTTGGCGCGGCGGGGCCATCCAGCGTTTCAAACTTCAGCCCAATATTTTTCTGATCATAGTCTTTTGCGCCTCCGATGCGGCGGAAATATTTCGGACGAGCGGCTTGTGTCAACACGCCATAAATCGTCGGCACAGCGCCGTTATGAAAGTACGGAGCCGTCGCCCAAATGCCATCCAGCGGCGGGGCGACATAGCCTTTCGGGTCTTCTTCGGCGTGCGAATTGTTTTGCGCAAACCACGTCTTGTTGAAGTAGGAGCGGAACTCTTTCGTCAGGCCTTTTAACCGCATGTCATCTGTGCCGACGACTTCAATCGGCACGACTTTGTTCGGATATTTGCCATCCGAGCTGTACGTGCCGTGACAATTGGCGCAGCTTTTGGCGAAGACCTGTTGGCCTTCGGTGGCGAGCTTCGCGTCAATGGCGTACGGATATTTCGGCGGTTGAATCGTCTTGAGATAAGCCAGCACGTCTTTGAAATCATTTTCCCACGAACGAATTTTTTCCCCACTCGGCTCACCCATCGTGAATTGCATAATCGGGCGTGCGAAATCGCCTTTCGTTCCGGCGTCCACGTACATCGCAGTTTTCTTTTTCAAATGCCACCAGGGAATCGGATCAAGGTCGCTGTCTTTGTAATCGCCCATTGGCAGCGGGTCTTTACGTGCGGATAAATCTTCATTGCGACGGCGCAGCAATTCGACGCTGAAGACAAAGGCGTTGGTGCGACCGCGCGTAAATGCGAATGTCAGATCGAATGGCGGTTTGTAGCGCGTTAGTTTTATCAAGTCGTCGTAGAGCGTTTGCATGTCTAGTTCGGTATTCGGCATCCCGATCATACTTTGCCCTGTGCCGGGCAGTCGTCCGCCGTGACAGAGCATGCAGTTTTGGTACATGAAGCCTTTGTCCGTCACAACCAGTTGCATCGGCCCGCCACGATTGTCCCACGTTGCTTCGCTGAAGCCGTATCGCTCGAAGGCAACTTGGCGAATGGAGTCGGGATTGTTCGGATCAACCTTTGCTTTCCACTCGCTTTCCCAGACGGTCGGCATCTTTTCCAGCATCTGTTTCGTCATCAGCAGCATGCCGTAGGGATTGTGCGTCAGGTTATGTTGTCCGCGTGCTTCTGGTGTCAGTGGCAACGTCATCGCAGCGGTCGGTGAAACGGTGGCAGTCGAGCGTGATTGCGGCCAAAAACAAAACATTGTACTGACGAAAAGCACGGCGACAAAAACGATTCGTTGTAGACTCTGTGAATTGGACATGCGAAACTCCTCGCGGCTCGTGGTGAAATTGAAACAAGCAACCAAAACAATAGCCGAATCAAATTCTACTGTACAGACTTCGACATGACACTCCGAAAAATACTCGCCTGGGGCGTGCATCTTTACACAGCATCAGGACTCGTTGCTGCCGCAGGCATCGCGGTTTTATTGGTGCGTGGGGGTGATGAAGCGTTCCGCCAAGCCTTCATCCTGATGTTCATTGCGACTGTGATTGACACGACGGATGGCTGGCTCGCACGCAAGGCCGATGTCAAAAAATACGCGCCAAGTTTTGATGGTCGCAGGCTGGATGACCTGATTGATTACAACACGTATACGACCTTGCCACTGCTGCTAATTTGGCGAGCAGAACTATTGCCTGCTGGACAATCATGGTGGTTGTTGCTGCCGTTGCTGGCGAGCGTCTATGGCTTTTGCCAAACACAGGCGAAGACGGCGGACAACTTCTTTCTCGGCTTTCCGTCATACTGGAACATCGTCGCGCTTTACTTGTACATGCTCGCCTTGCCGGACTGGTTCGCGCTGCTGCTGATCATCGTACTGGCGCTGCTGACGTTTGTGCCGTCGCTGTATTTATACACGACGCACGGCGGACGTTTCAGCACGTTTACGAATCTGTTTGGAATGGCTTGGGCAATCGCGGGAATAATCTTGTTGGTGCAATGGCGAGATGCGCCGCCCTGGTTGGCGTGGGCTTCGCTGAGCTTTCCCGTGTACTACTTTGTGTGTTCGTGGGCGATTACCATAGAGTATTGGGTACGCAAAAGAGAACATCGAGCGAGAGCCGGTTTACAAACGTAAGCAGCTTGAGCATTCAGGCGCATTCTCACTTCGGTATTCTTCATTGTTTTGTAGTTGAGACTGTGTACGCTTTAGTTGTAATGCACACTGAAGATGCTTTTATCGGATTTGGGATCTTTAATGATGACGCATTCATCTGGTTAGATTTCCGGTTCAGGGCCATCTAAGCCGGGAAAATAGACGTCTCATTCCTTTCGCCACAAATAAGCAAGCCTTCGCATTTGTTGGTGATCTCCTGTCTGTTCTGTCGCATTTCGTTGCGCCCTTCTTCTGCCCTGCGCTTCCGACAATACAATGTCCGCTTTTGGGAAATAACATTCCCAGCAGCGAACACGGCTGACTCTTTCCCTTTTGGCTGATTTGCATAAAATCCTTATAAATCAGGCAAGTAGCTCTTTGGCACGGGATTTGGTAAGTAAAGCAGTGGAGTAAAATATGGATGTACCTAGAGGGAAATCAGTAGCGCGCAACAAAAAGATCAAACGCATAATCTATGTCGTTGTCGCGTTAGCCGCAATTGGCGGAGCTTCCTGGGCTTTGTCAAGGCTGAAACCAGCGGCCCCCAGTATCGAAAGCGGTACGGTCTGGCCCGGCGAGGTCAAACGCGGCGAAATGATTCGCAATGTGCGCGGCATCGGCACGCTCGTACCGGAAGAAATTCGCTGGATTCCGGCGGTCACAAACGGACGCATCGAAAAACGCCACGTAAAACCCGGCGCGACAGTCAGAGCGGACACGATTATTATCGAGATGAGTAATCCTGAATTGGAACGTGATGCGCTCGACGCCTTCACGCAACTGCGCGGGGCAGAAGCTGAATTGGCAAATCAGAAGGTGCAATTGCAAAGTAGCCGACTCACGCAGGAGTCGCAGGCGGCGACTGTTCGCTCGGATTTCCAGCAAGCCAAGATGCAAGCGGAGCGTGATGAAATTCTGGCCAAAGAAGGTTTGACCTCTGATCTAAATGCCAAGCTTTCGCGAGGCCGAGCGGAGACTTTAGGCAACCGCGATCAAATTGAGCAGAAGCGGCTTAATATTGTGGATGACGCGATTAAGGCGCAGGTGCAAGTTTACGAGGCACGCGTCCAGCAATACAAAGCGCTTTACGAACTTCGTCGTGGACAACTTGATTCCTTGAAAGTGCGCGCTGGGGTGAATGGCGTCGTGCAGGAAGTTCCGATCCAGGAAGGCCAGCAAGTCACGCAAGGTACGAATCTCGCACGGGTAATTGATCCCACTCGCCTCAAAGCTGAAGTCCGTGTGGCGGAAACGCAAACCAAAGACCTGGTGGTGGGTCAGCGGGCGGAAATTGACACGCGCAACGGGATCATTGAAGGACGCGTTATCCGCATCGCACCGACCGCGCAGCAGGGAACCGTCACCGTTGACGTGGAGCTACTGACGGAACTTCCCAAAGGCGCGCGCCCTGATTTGAGCGTGGATGGTACGATTGAACTCGAACGCTTGAAAGATGTGTTGTATATGCAGCGCCCGGCCTTTGGCCAGGCACAAAGCCAAATCACGCTTTTCAAAATGTTGCCCGATGGCAAAGAAGCCGTGCGCGTTCCCGTTAAGCTGGGCCGCGATTCGGTTAGCTTCATTGAAATTCTGGAAGGTTTAAATGTCGGTGATAAAGTGATTCTCTCCGACACGTCGCAATATGATTCCGTTAATCGGATTCGGCTCAACTAACAAGCAAGCCGACCTTTTAACCTTTGCCCTTTGCCTTTTGCCTTTGATTTAGCTTGAGGCATTTTAACTACAACGAGGAACTGCCCATGTCTTCATCCACTCAATCCCTACTCAAACTCGATGGCGTCCAAAAAGTCTTTTTCACGGACGAAGTCGAAACCCACGCGTTGGACAATATTCATTTGGAAATCGAAACCGGCGAATTTGTCTCGATAGCCGGGCCGTCAGGCTGCGGCAAATCCACGCTGCTTTCTATCCTTGGTTTATTGGATTCGCCTACGGGAGGCAATTACTGGCTGAATGGCAAGCCAGTCGAAAAACTCTCCCTGGCTGAGCGCGCCCGTATTCGTAACCGTGAGGTCGGCTTCATTTTTCAGAGTTTTAATTTGATCGGCGATTTGAGCGTTTATGAGAATGTTGAATTGCCGTTGACCTATCGCGGCATGCCTTCTACGGAACGCAAGCAACGCGTCAACGAGGCGCTGGAACGCGTCGGCATGGCACATCGCGCGAAACACCTGCCTTCGCAACTTTCCGGCGGTCAACAACAACGTGTCGCCGTGGCCAGAGCGATTGTCGGGCAGCCGTTGATCCTGATGGCCGACGAACCGACGGGCAACCTGGATTCCAAGAATGGCGATGCCGTCATGGAATTGATGCGCGAATTGCATCAGGGCGGCGCGACGATTTGCATGGTGACGCACGATTCGCGTTTTTCGCGTTATGCTGATCGTACGATTCATTTGTTCGACGGCACCATTGTGGAAGAGAGCAAAGGTTTGTAAGAGTTTTACTTGGCACCTCCTGATCCTACGAAGGAATTTTGCCCGACCACTTGGTCGGGCTTTTGTTTTGGCTGGGACTTTAGTTGGTGGCATCACTAATAATCCGTCTTTTGCGATGAACCCCATGGCTTATCTTTCGCCTATGTCGTTGGCTTGGTAGAGCCGTTCGATTTGCGCTACGATCTGCTGCCGATCATAACGCGCGCGCGCCATCGTTTGTGCGGCCTCTGCTATTTTTTGGCGAGATTGGTTATCGAAGAGTAAGCAGCGTAACTCCTGCGCCAGCATCTCTGCATTGTCAGGTTGGAACAAAATGCCGGTTATGTTGGGTTCGATGATCTCTGCCATTCCGCCCACCTCCGTGGCAATGACGGCGCAGCCCGCAGCCATCGCTTCAATCGTTACGAGGGAGAAGCCTTCGTTCTCGGAAGGCGCGACGACGATGTCGAACGCGGGCAAATATCTGGGTAAGTCTTCCACTGCGCCCGTGAAATGGATGCGATCAGCCAAGCCCATTTCCCGCGCCATTGTTTTGAGCTTGGTTTCATATCCCCGATCTTCCGGGTTGGCAGCACCGATAACAAAAAAATCGGCTCGTTCGTACGCACCATTAGCCGTCAACTGTTGAATAGCTGCCAAAAATAAATCCTGTCGTTTTAGCGGCGTGAGTTGGCCAATCACAGCCACTGCCCAATATTTCCTGATGCCGAAAAAAGCACGAGCCTCTTTGCGGCTGACCGGCGTCAGGGTTCGTTCGTCCAGCCAGTTGGGAATGATCCGAATGCGATCCTCCAGGGTTGGAAATGCCTGCGCCAATGCTTCGCGCACGCTAGCCGAAACCGCCAGCAGGTTGGTCGCGTGGTTGAGGGCGGCTTCATACAACGGATTTGCTTTGAGTGGGTTGAAATGATGGCGGGTGAGAAAGAAGCGCGCGGGCGAAGCTTTCGTTGCCATCCCGACGATTGGATAATCACGCGCCAGGTGGGCATGCACGACCTCAATTTGGTTTTCCGCAATGATCTTGCGCAGCCGTCGGATGCTGAACCAATCCACGGCATTGCGTAGTTTCACCTCGTGCCATTGGATTGGTAGCTCGCCAAGTTGCGTCGGCAACGGGCTGGCTGGGCGAATGGCACAATGCAGTTCGTGACCGCGTGCGAGCAAGACGCGCATTAAATCCATGACGTGTCGTTCGCCGCCTCCGATGCTTTCCGCCGAGCAAACCTGGAGAATCTTCATGCTGCTAATTATGCTTGACAGCTTTCGCCAAGAACAGGTCTAATCCCTGCTCACGCCCCACTTCTGATGCCCGCGCCGTTATTTTAATTCAGCATAATGTATCCATTACTTGACCTTCCTCTCATCTTACAAGCACTACTGGTTTTTCCCTTTGGCTTGGTTATCGGCAGTTTTCTAAATGTTGTCATTCATCGAGTGCCACGGGGCGAATCGGTGGCCTTTCCCGGCTCGCATTGCGGTTCGTGCGGTGCGCCCGTGAAATCGTACGATAACATCCCGGTGCTGAGCTATCTGCTTTTGCGGGGCAAATGCCGGACGTGCAAAACGCATTTTTCGTGGCGCTATCCGCTTGTTGAGTTATTGATTGGTGTCTTGTTTTTTGCGCTCGTGTATCGTCACGGACTGACGTGGATGAGTGTGGCTGAGATGATCTTTGTGACCATCATCGTGGCGTTGACGTTCATTGATGGCGAGCACATGTTATTGCCTGATGTCATCACCTATCCCGCGTTGCTATTTGCCGTCGTGGCGATCACTGCGGTTACATATATCAGCTTTGCCAATGGTGTTCAGGTGTTTCCGATCAATGCCTGGCTGCCCGAAATCTTCGTGACTTCTTCGGTCGCACAGTGGCTGAGTTTTGTCGCCATTGCTCTGGCGGTTCCGGCTTTGTGGCTGGTGGATAAGGTCGAAAACGTGTTGTTCGGCAAGTACCACGACTTTGACGACGTGGAAGAAACGGAAGAGGGCAAAGCCTTCAACCTAAACTGGGAGAGGAAGACCAAGCGCGTTGTCACGATCACGATGAGCGCGGGCGTCGTGGCGCAAATCATTTGGTGGATTGCTGCATTCAAAAACGCACAAGCGGTTCCGGTGCATCCTCCGGCAGGTTTTTACGCCTCTTTTAGCATCTTGCAATCCATCCTCGGCGCACTCGTAGGTGGCGGGGCTTTATGGGTTTTTCGCGCGGCTTTCTTTTACCTTCGGGGGATCGAAGGGATGGGCCTGGGTGACATTAAGTTAATGGCTGTGGTGGGTGCCTTTCTGGGCTGGCAAATGGTGCTGCTGGTTTTCCTGTGTGGGACTTTATTGGGGACGATTGTGGGCGGCAGCGCGGCGCTGATCAGTCGGCAGGGAATGAAATTCCGCTTTCCCTTTGGCGTCCCTTTGGGGGTGAGCACCCTCCTCGCATTGTTTTTTGGGCAAGCGCTTTTGCATTGGTATCTGGGACTGTTCCCGCACTGATAGCCACCGCCAGAGTGACGTTTGGCACTCCCCGCCGCTCTGTGAAAATAGTCAGAGGGGCAGTTTACAGGTTCATTCAATTGACAGGTTTTTCCTCACAATGCTAGTCTCCTTACGTTTTGACAAGCATCCTTGGAACATTTTGTTATTGGTAGTTGAAGCGGTCTTGATAAATCCGAAATTCAGGTAATCTGCCCGACTATCTGTGGGGTAAAGGTAGATTCGAGTGGTGCCATCAATTTACTACTGCTAGTGACTCTAGCGGAAGCAATGAGTTTTCTTCACATACGGTAGTTAAAGACGGAGTCTGGCCGACTTGTCAGCCGTGTCTGGTACGGCAGGAATGACGGCAGCGCAAGTATTTGTCAGGCACCAGGGCACTGTCAAAATAGTGATTGGGAAGAATTCAGCTCAACGCCAATCATGTAAAACGGTACCCGATTTTATCGTTTAGCTGAGGGGGAAAGAGAAATAGTGTTACTGGAAGTTTCTTATAAAATTGTTTTAGCTCTTTTGATTGCGGGGATTTTGGGGTGGATTGTTGGCTTCTTCCTGGGGCGCATATTTGGCTCGGCCAATGCCACCGAGTTACTGAAAGAAAGCGACAACAAAAGGCGGATGCGCGAGCAGGAAATGCAGGGGCTGCGCGCCGAGGCGACGGCTGCCACCGCCCAAATTAGCGCCATGCAAACAGAATTGGCAACGCTGACCGCCACAATCAAAACTCGTGAGGGCTGGATCAGTGAGATGGAAGTGAGGCAACGTGAATTGCAGATCGACCTGGATGCTCGAATCAATGAATTGGATGAATTGAAAGCCGAAACAGAGAAAGAAAAGGCCGATCTTAAATCTCAACTCGAACAAACGCTGGCCACCTTTCAAACAGAAATTGCCGCCTTAAAAGTGCGGATGGCGGAAAGTGAAGGAACAACAAGATTCGCCCAACTCGCAGAGTCCCAAAGCAAAGCCCGTGAGTCCGAATTGGCACAATTGAAGGTACGCCTGACGGAGTTGGAAATGATGGCACGCGAGGTGAAAGAGTCGCCGGTCAAAGTTTCGACCGCTTCGGCGCTGCCTGCCAATCCTAAAGACCCCGACGATCTAAAGGAGGTCTTTGGCATCGGCCCGGCCCTGGAAAAATTGCTGAATCAACAGGGCATTTACTGGTTTCGCCAAATCGCGGAATGGACGCCGGAAGATGTGCGGCGCTATGATGCCCTTCTGGAGCAATTTCGTGGCCGCATCGAACGCGAAGGTTGGATTGCCAGCGCCAAAGAGGCGCATAGTAAGAAGTATGGCGATCAATTGTGAAGGTGCCGTTGGTGAACAAGTATTTTATATGTCGGTAGGGGTTCGTGAAGCGGAGAACTTCTTTTCACTCCTAGCGCAAGGCGAGCAACAGCTACTTGTCTCGAAACTGCTTGCGCTGGTCAGTCGTGCAGACTTTACCCCCGACGATTTTGAACTCGCGGCGCAGCGCTTTCAGACCTTAATCCTGACCGAAAACCAAAGCCGGAACCCCACTGACAAATTTCTAACGCTGCAAAACTTCACACGTCAGCTTGGGCAAAATCCTGCTGCCTGGGGGCAGGTAAACAGCATCATCGGGGTGGCCCAGAGTTATCTCGAAATGACAGTCAACGATCATCGCCAATTCCTCGCTGCGCTGAAAGCTGCCGGGTACGCAGTGAATTCGTGGATGGAAAAAATCAGTCGTTGGGTGGGACAAGGACATCGTTTCGATAGCGCCCGCGCCCGGACCGAACATCGCTTCGAGCCGCAATTACATTTGGTGAATGATCGCGCGGATGAAGCTGCGTTTGGGCCGAATTATTTCTTTGTCCATTGGGACGCCCAATCTGTTTTTGCCAAACGCAGCAGCTTGCTTAGCCGCTTGGCCGCCGGGCGCACGCACAAACATCAGACTGCAACGCCGCAAGAGGTCAAAGCTTATTTGGATCAGATGCGTTGGCGCATCTAAACTATCTGGCTTGTTTCGGTTGCAATAAGATATGGCTTGGAGAAACGTAAGCAAACCAGATAGTTTGCTCTACATTTTCCGCACAAGCACGCTGTCACCTTGTCAGCAAAGAGTCGGATGCGCTACCGTTAGGTTGGTAAGACCATAAAGCGGTTCCACTTTTTTTACTTAGGACAGGTATGCGCAACAAAATCCTTTCTCTGACAATTCTGGCTGGTTTATTCGCCTTTGTTCTAACGCTCAACTACGGTGCGCAAGTGGCGGGCGCGCAAGCCAAAGTAGATTTCGCGCGCGATATTCAACCGATCTTGCAAACCTCCTGCGCGCCTTGTCACTTTGGTGACAAGCCCAAAGCCGATTTGCACTTCGGCAACAAAACGCTCGCGCTCAAACAAATCATCCCTGGCAACAGCCATGACAGTCGGTTGGTGCATCGCTTGCTCGGCTTGAATGGCGAAAAGCGGATGCCATTGGGACGGGAAGCCTTGACGCCCGCGCAGATCGAACTCATCAAACGTTGGATTGACGAAGGTGCAGTGTGGCCGGAGGCTGCTTCCACTGCAACCACCATCCAAAAGCATTGGGCGTTTGTTGCGCCGGTGCGCCCGGCGCTTCCCACTGTCAAAAACAACGGCTGGGTGCGCACTCCAATTGATGCCTTCGTGCTGGCTCGCCTCGAAAAAGAAAACCTGACGCCTTCACCAGAAGCCGATAAAACCACATTGTTACGCCGTTTGAGTTTGGATTTAATTGGCCTGCCACCGACGCCCGCAGAGGTAGACGCATTTCTCCTAGACGCCTCGCCCAAAGCCTACGAAAAACAAGTCGAGCGGCTATTGGCTTCTCCGCATTACGGTGAACGCTGGGGCAGGCATTGGTTGGATGCCGCGCGGTATGCCGACTCGGATGGCTTTGAAAAAGACAAGATGCGTTCGGTTTGGTTTTATCGGGACTGGGTAATCAATGCGCTCAACCAGGACAAGCCGTACGATCAATTTGTCATCGAGCAAATCGCGGGCGACTTGTTACCAAAGGCCACACAGGCACAACGTGTCGCCACAGGCTTCCTCCGCAATTCGATGATTAACGAAGAAGGCGGCGTTGATCCTGAACAATTTCGCATGGAAGCGATGTTTGATCGGATGGATGCAATTGGCAAAAGCGTTCTTGGCATCACGATTCAATGTGCGCAATGCCACACGCACAAATACGATCCGATCAAACACGAAGAGTATTACGGGATGTTCGCGTTTCTGAATAACTCGACCGAAGGCGCGATGATCGCTTATACGCCGGAAGAACAGATGAAGCGAGCGCAGATTTTAAGCCAGACCCGCGAAATCGAAGCCAAGCTGCAAGAGTTGAAACCAGATTGGCTGATGCAGATGAACGCGTGGGAGGACAGCGTCAAAAACGATCAGCCAGAATGGACTATCGTGAATCCACGCGTGGATGACATTTCTACGGGCGGGCAAAAATATCTGCCGTCCAAAGATGGCTCCTTCCTGGCACAGGGCTACGCACCCACCAAACATCGTGTGAAGATGATTTGGAAAACAGGTTTGAAAAACATCACTGCCGTGCGGCTGGAGCTACTGACTGATCCGAACCTGCCGCTCAATGGCCCTGGACGTTCGATCAAAGGCACTGGAGCCTTGACGGATTTTTATGTGGAAGCCGCGCCCGCCAGTGATGAAAAGAAAATCGAGAAATTGAAAATCGTCAAAGCGACTGCCGATGTGAATCCGCCGGAGACCGAACTCGCCGCGATGTTTTACGACAAGAGCAATCGGCGGCGCGTCGAAGGCCCGATTGCCTTTGCGGTGGACGACAAAGACGAAACCGCCTGGGGCTTCGATGTGGGGCCAGGCTTGCGCAATCAACCGCGCAAAGCCGTCTTCAATTTGGATAAGCCGGTCGGGTCTGACGGCGACACCATCCTCACGTTTTATCTGAAGCAGAATCACGGCGGCTGGAACAGTGACGACAACATGAACAATAACCTCGGTCGCGTGCGTTTGTCGGTGACGACTGCACCCAATGCAGTCGCCGACCCGCTGCCTGCGCGCGTGCGCGAAATTCTTGCACTCCCACGCGAGCAACGCACCAAAGCCCAGATGGAGACTGTGTTCAGTTATTGGCGTACGACGATTCCCGGATGGGCACAATATAATCGAGAGATCACCGCACTTTGGCAACGGCATCCCGAAGGCTCTTCACAGCTTGTCATGAACGAACGAGCAGAACACCGCGCCACGAACCTGCTTAAACGCGGCGACTTTCTGCGCCCAGACAAAGCTGTGATGCCGGGTGTGCCTGCGTTCTTGCCTCAATTACCCGCAGGCGCGCCCGTAAATCGTCTGACGTTTGCCAAATGGCTGGTGGATCGGCAATCGCCTACGACAGCCCGCGCGTTGGTCAATCGCCTCTGGCAAAGCTATTTTGGTACGGGGATCGTTGCGACTTCCGAAGACTTGGGCAAACAGAGTGAAACGCCGTCGCATCCTGAATTGTTGGATTGGCTGGCGGTGGAGTTTATGGAACCTTCTATTGCGGATTTTGGAATGCGGAAGGCGGATTGGAAGAAAACGAGTTCCGCTAATAATCCGCAATCCCAAGCCTGGAGTCTGAAACACATTCACAAATTGATCGTCATGAGTGCCACCTATCGCCAGTCTTCTGCCTTCAATCCGCAAACCAAAATCCACAATCCGCAAGCGGATGATCCATACAATCGCCTGCTTGCCCGCGGCCCGCGTTTTCGGGTGGAAGGCGAAATCGTGCGCGACATTGCGCTTGCAGCCAGCGGATTGCTGAATCCTAAAGTTGGCGGTGCCAGCGTCTTCCCGCCTTCGCCGGAGTTTTTATATTTGCCGCCGACGAGCTATGGCCCGAAAAATTGGTTTGAAGACAAAGGCGAGGACCGTTATCGGCGCGGCTTGTACACGTTCCGCTATCGCAGCGTGCCATATCCGATGCTGCAAACCTTCGATGTGCCCAACGGCGATATTTCCTGTGTCCGACGTGCCAAATCCAACACGCCCTTGCAGGCGCTCACGACGTTGAACGAGACTACGTTTTTAGAAGCGGCGCGAGCGTTGGCTTTGAAGACCATCAAAGAAGGCGGGGCCACGGATGCCCAGAAACTGGACTACGCCTTCCGACGCGTAACATCACGAAAACCTTTGCCACAAGAAGCAACGGAATTGCTGGGCTTGATGGCGCGGCAGAAAGAGCGGTTTGCTGCGGGCGAATTGAATCCCTGGAACTTTGCGACGAATGATCCTGACAAAGCGTTCTTGTTGCCGAAAGGTGTGACGATGGAGCAACTGGCGGCCTGGACGGCGGTGACGCGCGTGTTGCTGAATTTGGATGAGGCGATTACAAAGGAATGAGGATGAGAAAACTGATTGCATTTGGATGGTATGGAGGCAAGTACAGTCACCTTGATTGGCTGCTACCGTTGCTGCCGAAAACAACGCACTATTGTGAGCCATTCGGCGGCTCGGCAGCGGTTTTGATTAACCGGGAACCTGCTCCGCTCGAAACATATAACGATATGCACGGCGAGGTCGTGAATTTCTTTCGTGTCTTGCGCGAACAAAAAGACGCGTTGATTGAAGCTATCGGATTGACTCCGTTTTCACGGACTGAATTTGAAGCCGCGATCAATGATTCTATAGAAAACCTGTCAGAGTTGGAGCGAGCGCGCAGGTTCTATATTCTCGCACGGCAAGTTCGCACCGGACTGGCGCAAAAAGCCAGTGCAGGCCGCTGGGCACATTGCTTATTGACTAGTCGCGCTGGAATGGCAGGTGCGGTCTCGCGATGGCTTGGGGCGGTTGAAGACCTCCCGCTGATTGCGCAACGATTGTTACGGGTGCAAATCGAAAATGCTCCTGCTCTTGAAGTCATTACACGTTATGACAGTGAAGAGACATTGTTTTACTGTGATCCTCCTTATCCACATAATTCGCGTGGCGATGCCAATGCTTATGCTTATGAAATGACAGATGAGCAACACCGAGAACTGGCAGTTATGCTGAGAAAGGTCAAAGGCAAAGTTGCTATTTCAGGATATCAATGCGATTTGATGAGTGAACTCTATGGCGATTGGCAGCAGGTGGAAGCGGCTGAAAAATTGACGCATTCCGTCAAATCTCCCCGACGGGAGATTTTGTGGATCAACTATGAGATCAAGAGTGAGGTCAAATGGAACGGGACAACGCGATATTCGAGACAAACAATCCAGCCGACATTCTTGCCATAGCGTATGAGAGTGCCATCAATCGTCTTGAGAAATCATTCGTTCAGGCTGCGGGGCTGGCGGATGAGGTCGAATTTGTCTGCCGCTGCACTAACCTTGCAGGAGTTCGATTTCTGCTGGCATGTTTGGTGGCAAAGCTTTCTCGTCCAGAACTCGACATTAGGAAACCTTATACTGAAATTGGTAGTGAAGGAACTTATTCGGGGCGGCACTACGATGAAACTTACGTTGCTCCATTTGCTTTCAAATATGGGCTGCCGGTCAACCCGACTACAAGTTTTTTGACACCCGCATTCAGGACGAATAAATCTGTTATCGCACCGGGGGTAGAGTTGATTGGCAGGCCGAAGAAGCTTTATGAAACGGTGGTAAAAATAATCTCCGCTGTTCACGATGGGAAAGCCAACCCTGAACTGCTATTGATTGAAATTGTCCGCTGGCTCGCAGTGGTGAAATTTGAAAGAGAAGATCGCCGGGAATCTTTGTTTGCTTCTTTAGCCGCTGCCAAAAGTGATTCTGCCTTACCAGTGGAAAGCATTGTAACGCTGATTCAGCAACATTTAGCTTTGCCTAAAACTTCTCGGCTGTCAGTGCTGGTTGTTGCCGCAGCCTATCAAGTTGTACAAGACCTACTGGGCGAAAAGGCTTTACCATTGGAAGGTCACAATGCAGCGGACAGTCAGACGGGCGCGTTAGGCGATTTACAAATCAGCCTGAAAGATGACAGCAATATCGTGACGGTTTATGAGATGAAAGCAAAACGCGTCACTACAGAAGACCTTGAAATTGCCGTGCAAAAACTTGCCAGTGGGTTACACCAAATTGATAACTACATTTTCATCACAACTGACAAAATCGATGAAGTTGTGATTGATTTTGCCGCTACAATGCATGCCAAGATTGGTGTCGAGTTTGTGGTGCTGGATGGCATTGGTTTTCTACGCCATTTTCTGCATTTGTTTTACCGCTCCAGAATGAGTTTTCTGGAGGCCTATCAGTCGTTGGTTTTGGGCGAAGCTGATAGCGCCGTGAATCCAACTTTGAAAGAGGCCTTTCTCTCGCTACGTTTGGCGACGGAAACAGGGATTGCCCAAGCAAACGAAGAGTCATAAGCTGAAATAAGGAGAGCCATGAGGGACACAAATACTCCCAACCAAGATAGCCAAGAAAAAAAATCTCGCCGCTGGTTCCTTGAACAATGCGGCGTCGGAATGGGCGCAATCGCGCTCAATCAAATACTCACTGAAGCCGGATATGCACAAGCATCGGCCAATCCGCTAGCACCAAAGACACCGCATTTCACGCCCAAGGCCAAGAACGTGATTTATTTGTTTATGGCGGGTGGGCCGAGCCACATCGAATTGTTTGATAACAAGCCGACCCTCGCCAAATTCAATGGCTCGTTGCCACCGCCGGATTTGCTGAAGGGCTATCGTGCGGCGTTCATCAATCCGAATTCGACGTTGCTGGGACCGAAATTCAAGTTTGCGAAATATGGCAAGTCAGGAGCAGAGCTTTCTGAATTGTTGCCCTTTACTTCACAAATCGCGGACGACATCTGCATCGTCAAATCCATGGTCACTGATGCGTTCAATCACGCGCCGGGGCAGTTGATGATGAATACCGGCTCAATGATTTTCGGGCGTCCGAGCTTTGGCGCATGGAGCGTTTACGGCCTTGGCAGTGAGTCACAAGACCTGCCCGCTTTCGTCGCCTTCAGCACTGGGAGCAAAGGGCCAAGCGGCGGCAATAGTTGTTGGGGCAGTGGCTTTTTGCCGACTGTGTATCAAGGTGTGCAATTCCGCAACGTAGGCGATCCGGTCCTGTACCTCTCCAATCCGCGCGGCGTGGACGAGAAGCTACAACGCGATTCGCTCGACACCATCAACAAACTAAACAAAATGCGGCTGGATGTCGTGGGCGATCCTGAAATTGCTACCCGCATCAATTCGTTCGAGACCGCCTTCAAGATGCAAAAGGTTGCGCCCGAAGTCACCGACATTTCTAAAGAGCCGAAGCACATTTTGGAAATGTATGGCGCGGAGCCGGGGAAACCCTCGTTTGCGAATACGGTGTTGATGGCGCGGCGGCTGGTCGAAAAAGGCGTGCGCTTTGTGCAAATCATGCATGAGGCTTGGGATCAACACGGCAGTTTAGTGCGCGATCTGACGAAGAATTGCAAAGACACCGATCAGGCTTGTGCCGCGCTCGTGAAGGACCTGAAGCAACGCGGAATGCTGGAGGATACGCTTGTAATTTGGGGCGGGGAATTCGGGCGCACGCCGATGGTGCAGGGCGGCGATGATGGGCGCGATCATCATCCGAATGCGTTTACGAAGTGGTTTGCGGGCGGCGGCATTAAGCCGGGCGTGACGATTGGCGCAACCGATGATTTAGGTTTCAATGTTGCGGAAGATCGCGTGCATGTGCATGACCTGCATGCGACGTTGCTTCATTTACTGGGCTTTGATCACGAGAAGTTGACGTATCGTTTTCAAGGACGCGATTTTCGTCTGACGGATGTCCATGGAATAGTCCAGCAGAAATTGCTGGCCTAAGCCAGGACAGAGTGATCAACGATTGCCCTATGGCGTCGCTCGTTGCGCGCGCACCATGCGTTTCGTGATTTTGTATTCCCGCAAGCGGCGATACAGCGTCGAAGGCGAAATGCCCAGCAGTTCGGCAGTTTTGCCTTGATGCCAATTCGTCCGTTCGAGCGCGGCGAGAATTTCGCGTTTTTCGGTTTCCTCCAGGCGTGATACCTCGCTGCCGCCGGGCGCGTTTCGTGTGGCTGCGACTTCCACCGTGCCAAGCCCATGATCCACGCCAAAGAGATTCGCTTCGTAACTTGTCCCCGCACCCGAACGCGCTGGGTAAGTTTCACGCACAGATAGTTCCACTAGTAAATCATTCGACTCAATAATGTTGCTGCGCGCGAGCAAGACGGCGCGCTCAATCACATTGCGCAATTCGCGCACATTCCCCGGCCACTGATACGACATCAAAATGCGGCGAGCGGCGGGCGAAGTGACGATATGGCGATTGGGCGCGAAGGCTTTCAAAAAATGCTCGGTGAGCGGGGCGATATCTGAAGCTCTTTGACGCAGTGCCGGGAGTGTAATCCGTATGTTAGTTAAGCGTTGCAGCAGCTCAGGACGAAATCGTCCTTGTTGCGCGAGTTGGCCTAAATTCTGACTGCTGGAAGCAATGATGCGCACGTCCACTTCGATTTTGCGGGTGCCCCCGATGCGATAGTAGCTCATCGTTTCCAGTGCCCGTAGCAGGCGCGCTTGCGAGGTGGCGGAGAGGCAACTCACTTCTTCCAAAAAGAGGGTGCCGGTATGGGCCATTTCCAGTAACCCAAGTTTGCGCACGCGGGCAGCGGTAAAGGCTCCGGCCTCGTGTCCGAACAACTCGGTTTCCAGCATGGACTCAGGAATGGCGGCGCAATTGAAGACAACGAAGGGACACGCCCGCCGTGGTGAGGCGTTATGAATGGCGCGGGCCACAGTTTCTTTCCCGCTACCCGATTCGCCGCTGATATGAATGGGCGCTATGCCTGGCGCGATAATCTCAATTTGCGACAGGACGGCGTACATTTGTTCATTGTTAGTGACGATGCCATGTTGTCCTGGACGCATCATCTCGACGCTGGATGTGTTGTGTTTGATCAGGCTTTGCAGCACCTGATTTTCCCGCTTGAGGCGGTGTTTTTCATGGGCTTTGCGAATCACTTCGGTCAATTCGGCCAGCGAACAGGGTTTGGTCAGGTAATCGTACGCGCCGAGTTTCATAGCTTCGAGCGCCGTATTCACCGTTGCATGTCCCGTCATAATTATTACTTCGGGCGCGGGTTCCTGTTCGCACAACGCGCGCAACACTTGAATGCCATTCGCGCCCGGCATCATCAAATCCAACAAGGCTACGTGAAATTCTTCCTGCCGGGCCAGCCGAATCGCTTCATCGCCGTTGTGCGCAATAGTGATGGTGCAGCCCTGGCGCGTTAATTCTTTCTGCAAAACGAACGAAAGATTTAATTCGTCTTCGGCGATGAGGAGTTTGATTGGTGAAGTGCTCATAGCTTTTCTATTGTCTTTGGTAATAAAACTCGCATCGTCGTGCCGTGCCCGACTTGCGAGAGGGTTTCAATTTTGCCGCCGTGATCGGTGATGATGCCGTAGCACACGGCCAAGCCGAGTCCCGTGCCTTGGCCAAAGGGCTTGGTGGTCACAAACGGCTCAAAGATTTTGGCCTGCATCTCCGGCGGAATACCGGGACCGTTATCCGTGAATTCTGCGCCAATAAAAATTTGCCCATTCAACTTGAAAGTGCCGGTACGAATGCTAAGTAATCCTGTGACTTCCTCGACCGCGTCACAAGCATTGGTAATCAGCGCCAGAAAGACCTGCTTCAGTTGTCCTTCGTTTGCATTAATTTTCGGTAGTTCCTTGCTCAATTCAATCTGTAAGGGCAGTTGTTTGAGCTTGGGATGATGTCTGACTAAGCGGAGGGTTTGTTCGATCAGCGCATTCAAATCGTGGGGATTTTTTTCCGCTTCCCGCTGGCGGCTGAATTCCAGCAGACTGTTGGTGATGCCTTTGCAGCGGAAAGCTTCATCATTCACGAGTCGTAAATATTCGCGGAAATCGTCAATTGTTTCGGTGGGCAACGTAGCCAAATCGTTTAAGCGGGATTGCAAGGCTTCGGTACAAGCGGCAATCGTCGCAAGCGGATTGTTGATTTCATGCACGACCCCGGACGCCAGACGCCCGATCCCGGCTAATTTCCCTGCGTGAATGATGGCCGCATTCATCTTCTTCTGCTCGGTGATTTCTTCGCCGACGGTGATAACATGCGTGATTGCCTCATTATTCTCTTCCAGCCGCATGGGAATCTTGCTGATGACCCAATGCCGGGTATTGCCTTCAACGGTTGATTCCTGCTCGAAACGTAGCAATTCGCCCGTAGCAAACACCTGCCTGAATTCTCGTTCCAGGCGGTAGCGTGGCATTTTGGAAAACACTTCCAAGACATTGCGCCCGATCACCTGTTGGCGTTCGATGCCTTGCCCGCCGATTTCCCGATTGCGGTTCCAGGCCACAATGCGCAAGTCACTATCCACCACGTACAAACTCACGGGCAGCGAATCCACCACTTTATCCATCAGTAAATGCGAAATCGCCAGTTCGCGCTGTTGTTCGTCCAATTGCCAGGCGATGCGTTGCGCATGCAAGTGATTGAGCAGGCAGAGTCGAATCCGCGCGGGTAATTCCGCTGCTGCGTTAGCCGTAAAACAAAAATCGCTCGCACCCGCCTGAATGGCCTCCGTCGCGGCGGTGCTATCCGCGACGCAGACTAGAATCGGGAATTCGCTGGACGCCGGATGAAAGCGTAGTTGCTGGCATAACCGTACGTTTTCACTATGTTGTGGGGAAGCCAGAATCACACAGGCGTATTCCGACAAGACCGTTTCAACCTTTTGCCAAAGCTCTCGTTCTCCCACCATCTGGAAGCTAAAGTCCTGACCGTGGCCAGGAAACGGAGCCGTGCCAACGACCAAAACGGGTTGACTTCCACTGGGCTGCGATTGAGTTTTGTAGGCGAATCTTTTGGCTATCGTCATGCCACTGTCTTAAGCTCTGCGGGCAGCAAAATAGCTGATGCAATTTCAATCGAGGTGACTGAAATGATGATAAGAAGCTGGGGTAATAACACTCAATGCGAGCGGACGGTTGCCGCGTTTCTGGGCGAATAGCTCGCAAGTAATGGTTGTTCAGGACACTTGGGGAAACGCTGATTGTCTGGGGTTGAGGCCAACTTTGGGGCAGAAGGTGCGCGGAGTATAGGGCAGCTTTCGTTCAGTTTGCAAGATAAAAAGTGTTACAGATTGGTTGCATTTTGCCATACTTTTGCCTCGCCTTTGGCCTGGATCAGACGCCGTACTTCGGCATAGGCGAGCGCATAAAGTTGCTTCATCTCTTGTGCCGAAGGAGGGGCAGCAAGGCGCTTCTCCAAAGTCTCCAGGCTCAAGGACAGCGCAGGCTTCGGATACATTCGCCCTTCACCTGCGAAATGTATGGCTAAGCCTTCCACCAACCAGCGCGGCGCGCGGCGGTTGCCCAAACTTTCCAGCGCCACGTGCGCCAATTCGTGGCGCAGCGTGGTGGTGAGAATGCCCCGTTTGCGCAACAGCGCCAGCGGTTGCAATTGCATCGTGTTGCCGCGCGTGGCGGCGGCTGTCCAGGCCGGTTGCCCTGTGGCAGCGACATAATCACCTGTGGAGGAATGGAGCCGCACCTGAATGAGGGAATTGCTTGCCCATGACATTGAAGCCGCCGGCCCTCGTGCGAGCAAATCGGCGCGCGCCGCCTCCAGCGTTTGCAGCACGAACACCACTTCCGCTTGCCCCGTCTCTTTCCCATAGCTCAGCCGAAAATGCTCATTGGCCTGTGTTGCGCGTTGCCTCTGCTCCCTGAAACCAGCAACCTGCAACCCGAAACCTGCTTTGACAATTCGTGCGCTAGCTTCAGCTTGGCTCAATTTAGCGCCTGGCAAATAATGAGCGACGATCTGTTGATAGCCCATCCCGCGCCGCGCCATCACGTGCGCGCCTTCCTGGCATAAGCCGAGACCGTGTCCGAAGCCGCTGCCGCGAAAGAGGAAATTGCTGCCGACGCGCTGCACCGCAAATCGCGAGCTTTTCAGCATATTCCAACCCAATACGCGATTGACTATCAACGCGAAATCCCAGCCGCGAAGCTGCCTGCGTCGCGCGCCTTCGAGCGTAATGAATTCTGCGCGCCCACTTGTGTCACGTTTGGTCACGAGGATCGCTGTAAGTTGTGCGCCGACGTTGCTACGCTCTTCTGTTTGCAAAGCCCGAAGCAAGTCTCTGGCTGGAATACTCTGCGTCCAGCTTTTGTGTGACATCGTCGTGCAGTAATCGTCTTTCACACTGCGCAAGTAACTCGGCGACGGAGCGCCCCATACAGCTTCAATGTTCGTCGTCATTCCACCGCACGCCGCATGAAAATACACATCCGCGACATGCCCGCGCTCGTCTTGCAGCACTTGCCCGGCAGTTTCATCTGCCGCCCGCATTAGCAATGCTTTGTTGTGCTCGGCCAGTTGATTCACATAACGCTGGCAGTGTGTGAGCGAACAGAAATCATAGCCCTCCGCTTTATGCCGTTGCAGGTTTTTGCGCGCAAACGTACGACTCACAACTGACTGTGCTTTTAATCCTTCGAGTTCGGTTTCGACACTCGCTTCTGCCGCCAGCACGCCGCGAATGTAATCTTCCAACGCAACTTCGACGGTTTGGTTTTCACGAACTAGACGAACCCTGATGGATTGCGGATTGCGGATTGCGGATTGCGGATCTTCCCCGCTTCGCTCTGTCGCCGCGTCATCGCGTCGTTGCTTGCCGAAGATCAAGTGGCGATAGAAATCTGCGGCGACGGATGCGGCCTCGGCTCCGTGTGCCCGTTTGAGAAAGACCAAAACGGCGATATTCAAGTCATTTGGCTCGACTGTTTTGGCGTTCTTGCGATGGAGCAAAAAGCTCACGAACCAACCCTGTGTGCGAAAGCCATTGCTTGCTCCTGACGTGCCTGTTTTCCCGATCACATCGTACGGCAACTTGTCCAAGCCTGCGTCCGCCGCCGAGCCATATAGCGTGCAACCTTGCATCCCTTCAAGCAACACCGAACGCTGGGCCGAGTTGAGGTTGAGGCTGCGCGTTGCTTGCCGCTGGAAGTTGTTTGCTTCTGCAAGGCGTGGGCGCAGCAGATGCCCGCCATTTATTAGCGTCGTGAACGCCATGAGCAATTGTATCGGTGTCACCAGCACCTTATCGTCGTTGCCGATAGCCGTGCTAAGTTGCCAATCTCCTGGCTGCAATTTGCCACTCGCTTCGCTGGCATTTACGCCCGTTCGCGCGCCAAAGCCGAACGAATCCAACGTGGACAAAAAGCTCGCGGCATTCATCCGTTCCGCTAACGTGCTGAAATAGTAATTGCACGAATAGGCAATGGCGTGATGTAGCTTGAAAGAATTATTGACGCGTTTGTGCGTGCAGGTGACACGGTAATTCTCGTGCTTGAATTCACGCTCGCATTGCACGCGCGTGTCATCATTGGCCAAGCCAGAACGCATCGCTACGAGGGCGGTGAAGGGCTTGATGGTTGAGCCGGGTGGGAAGGTTTGCTCAAAGGCCAGACGTGGATTGATGACCGTGCGGATGCGACCATCGTGCGGATTGAGAACGAGGATCGTGCCTTCGCGTTCGCCTAAAGCTTGCGTGGCGGCTCGCTGCACTGCGGCATCCTCAAATTCGCTTGCTATCAAGGGTGAGTCTGACGAGGGAGATGCGGTATTTTTACAAGCACAAAGAAGTAACGAGTAGCTAATCACCCAAAGCAAAATATAAATGAATCGAAGCTGCATTAGCCCCCATCGTAATTAACAGCCCACAATTTCAAATTTGGCTAAATCACGCACGAGGTGACCTGTGCCAGCCAACGAGGATAAGAAAAGCCATTTTCCCTCTCCGTTGTAGTACAGGCTATTGATATACAAGTCGAGTTTCCATCTTGATCCAAATCCCCAGCCCAGAGTAATTCCCAGGCATCATCCGTATCCGTTTCGGGCGATTCCTTGAGAGAAAACAAGGTTTGATGGGTTTTCCCCTTCGAGAGTACCAATTTGGCATCACCTGCAATGGGTCCCTTATGGTTGGCTCGTTTCGTGACAACTTGGAGGTCGTATTTTTCCTGGCCAAGACGCAACGAAAATGAATCACCGTTCTCCAGGTATTTTCGACCTGCAAAAACAGTTGTGACGTTGCCGGCTTGAGAACCGTTATTCCTCTCAATAAAAAATAAGACTTGGCTTTACGGTCAATAATAACTGCCTTGCCCGTTTTTTGTTTCGGCTCTTCATCAACCACAGGATCATTGATCCGCAGAACTCTGACTGTTGTATAGGCTAAGAATGACCGGCCTTTCTCTACAAATAGCCCTAACCACTTTTCACCTGAGCGCGCGTGAATCTCATTGCCATGAAACCCATCGCCTGCTTCGATCAGCATAACTTTGTCCCAATTCCGTTTTCCTTGTGCGGCAACCAACATTGTCAGCAAGAAAAGTGCGAGAAGCGAGCAAGAATAATACTTCATAAAATCCCTGATGTTTGCGAATCCGATGTTGAAGATAATTTCGCCATCGCTCCCAGCGTCACCACCCAACCAATCAAGATCACTAACAATGCCAGCCCAATGCGCAGCCCCAACACACTCAAATCCATCCATGGGCTTTTGATCGGTGTACGTGTGGTAATGATGTAATACGGCAGCACGCCAAACACGACAAAGCCGAGTAAATACGTCAGCACCAGACGTGGCGCAAACGCCTTCAGCAGGACGCGCAAGATACCCTTGAATGTTTGTTTGAGGCCATCACGCAGCACGGCAATCCACAACTGAATCGAAAGCAGCGGCAAGATGAAATACAGTAGCAACGCATTCACCGTGAAAGCGACCGTGTTGATGAGCTTAATGCGCGCTTCGCCAGTTTTGATTTGTTCGCTGCTCTGCGCTGCTTCCCGAATGCCCGTCACGCCCATAAATTCCAGCTTGTTCACGCTCCACACCAAAAACCAAACCAACGCGATAAACGGCAGCGAGATCAACAGCAGCTTCCAAAAATCGCGTCCCGCCAGCCTCAGTAAGTCACTCAGTTTGATTTCTGCATTGGTGTACTTCACGCCCATCGCTTGCAGCATGAAAAATAACACCGGGATAATAATCATCAGCAGGAGCGTCAACGCAACTTGCCACATCCGTGCTTCCGGCGTGGTAAAGAAGAGATACATTGAGAACACAAACGCGGCATAGATGGCGATAATGACGACAGCGGTTTCTCCAATTGCCGAAGAATGTGCGGGTGGCAGCGGTGAAAGCGTTGATAATATTTCGGAGCATAGTCTCCAATCTGTCCTGTTAGGGACTTTCAATAATAGCCCAGCGATTCATTACTGGGAGAGTTCGGATAAATCATTTCAGTCCCGTTTGGGACAGCTAAAATTAGCAACTATTCTCCTGTTTTAGCCGCTGCTCCGGGACTCGCGATTCGTTTTATTGCGTCCCCAGCAGTCAACTTCTGGGCTATAACCGTGCAGACCCTAGTGGGACAAATTGTGAATGAGCGTTGCAGTTTTATTGAGAAACCACACTTCTCAACACGCCTTCAAAATTCAGAATATCCCTCAATTCTGAATATGGAATAGCAACGATTTGTTCCCCTGGCGCACAAGGCATGTGTTCGCATCGGTCGAAGTCAATGCACAAACTGGTTTGGGTCAAATGCCATTTGGTGAAATTCTTTATTTCAGGGCTTAGCCCTTCAACAGGGTAGCCAGTCTGATCACTAAGCGATTCATGACAATAATTGACTAGCCTCTCAAGATATTTTGAATCCTTTAAAAAAAGCTCGTGCAATCCGATAGGCTTGTGCTTTTTCAGATTATAATTGAAGGTAATATAACTCTGCCCCGGTTGCGCTGCTCCAAAGGCATTCCAATATTCATGAAATGCAATACTCAATATTTCAGCAGAGACAAACTCAACTGAGTATTTGATAGCGATTTCATACTCATAGCTGAATTTAAGATGGGATTCCTTTTTCCTCTTAACTGGGAAACGACCCTGAGTAATAAAACTCTTGATTGCCAAGTTTAGTTTTGCTATCGCTGGATCAAATGAGCCGATAATTTGTGGATATAGAATTTCAATTTTCTCAACCGCTTCATGATGGATTTCCTGTCTGATGATTTGCAATCCTTGTCCAAGATCAGCGCTTTCTATGAAACTCAGTCTAGGGGTTGGTTTTGCAGAATGCCCATAATACTGTACTGGCGAAGCCACTGACTTTGGCTGCGCGGCAGAAACCTCGGAGGAGGTTTTACAACCACAAAAAGCGAAGACTACGACTATCAGAAAAATTATTTTACCAATGGGGTCCATAGAGCATCTTTACTTCTTATCTACAATCGTCTTCTTATCGCTCGCCGTATTTGCCTGCACATTCGTCTGATACATAAACTCCGCGTGCGCCGGGCTGATCTTAAACTGTCCCGGAATTTGCACGCGCATAGCGTATTGGAAGAAATCATCGCCATCGAAATAATCCACGAAAAACACCGTGCGATTATCGCGGAATTCGCGTGAGCTAAACCAACTGCTCCATTTGTTGTCGCTGTAATTCAAGTTGAGACCGCTGACACTCGCCATCTGTTCGCAGCCTGCCGGGATCGGGTCTTCAATCATTACTTGCCGGCCTTTTGCTCCTGTCAACGTGAGCTTTGACACGATGTAATCCCCCGATTTCAAATCACCGCTCAACGGTTCGAGCGACCACTTGGTGGCGGCTTCGTCTACTTTCAGGCGGAAGTATTCGCGGGTCAGCTTCAGGTTCGGCGAAGATTGCGCGGCAACGGTTTCTTCGCGGGTGTGGTAATCGAGCGTCGAGCCGAAATACAACACGCCGCGCCCGCGCTTCACGATGCGGATTTGATTGTTGCCTGCGACGCTGCCGCCTTTGCGTTCTAGCACGAAGCCTGGCTCTTGCGCGGACGTGATATGACGGTTGTGAACTTGTTCGCCGTTCACGATAAATTTCGACCGTGTAATCCGGCGACAATTCCTGGCTTGCCTTTAAATAATCGGTCAAGCCAAAGATCGCAAAGGCGGTTTGTTTTGTCGAATTCCAATATGCGCCGTAATTGCGATTCTGCACCAACCAGCGGGCCGCTTTAGGCAGCACTTCCGCCTGGGGCTTGATGCGGGCCAGCGCCTTGACGGCAAGGGCGGTGGCTTCCAGATTGTTTTCTTCCATGAAATCCAACATCGGGCGGCGCGTTGAATTCCAATGCGCTGTTACATCGTCGGCGGTCACGCCGCGTTCAAGATCGCTGACCACTTGCTCGGCACGTTTATCATTGCGTTCTTTCAAGGCCAACGCGAGCAAGGCGCGTCCGTAAGGTTGCAACGACGCCCGTTGATTGAAGAGATCGTTGAGATAGTTGTCGCCTTTCTCGCCGCTGGTGACGAACGCATAAACCATATACGCGTGCGATTCGGGATCAATTGGCTTGCCATCCTCAGCTTTGTGCGATTCGATCATTTTCTTGAGCCACTCACGGCCATGACTAATGCGATAGCTTTGTACGCCATAACCCGCGCGGGTCGCCTGCGTCAAACCGTCTACGACATAGGCGGTCATAAACGGATCGGATTTATCATCCTTCCACCAACCCCACCCGCCATCGTCGTGCTGGAGGCCGTCGAGTCGCTTTAGCCCTTTGGCAACTTTGCTGGCGAGATTTGCGTTCGATCCGACCGAGGCGGTTTTGATGTTCTGCAACGCTTGGGTGACATACACATTGGGCAGGAAGCTCGACATCGTTTGTTCGGTGCAGCCGTACGGATAGCTCGTCAGATAATCCAACGCGCCAAACAATGTACCCGCAATCGAGGGCGACGCTTCCAGGCGCAGCTTGCGCGCTTCGGCGTGCGCGTTTGTTGGCAAGTTGACATCAAACGCTTGCTCGTCAGCTTCGCCGCTCAAGGCCAGAGCTTTGCCGCGCGTTTGTTTCAATCCGGCGGGTTGCACGTTCAGCGGCAATTCGATGGCATCAGATTCTGTATCGGTCAATGCTTTGGCCAATAATTTGATTTGTCCGATGCTGCCCGCTTTGATCTGCCAATCCACGCGATGTTCGCCCTGCTTAGGAATTGTGAAGGTTTGCGAAGCCTGATTGAGCAGTTGCCCGCCTGTGACTTCGATTTCGACTTTGGTGGATTTATCGGAATCCAGATAGTTATGGATGATGCCCGACAGCGTGACGGTATCGCCTTCCGTCAGGAAGCGCGGCGTTTCGAGCCGTAAAATCAGGTCTTTGCGCGAAAGCACCTTGCCAATGCTGGAGCCGACTTTTAAATCCGCAGTCACGGCGCGAGCGGTCGCGCGCCAAGTCGTTAAATTATCTGGCAATGGCACGCTGACCGTCGCTTTGCCATCTGCACCAGTAATGATGTTGGCGTTCCAAAATGCCGTGTCGCGGAAGTCCTTGCGAATCGTTGGTTCGGCGTACTGGCTCTCATTCTTGAAGTCCGCGAGTTGGAAGGCGCGTTTGTTCTGTGCAATCTGCAACGGCTTGTCGCCGGAGTAGCCAGAGAAGGTAAACTGCGTTGAGAAGCTGGTATTCACGCGGTTGTAGCGACGCCCATAGAATTCACGGCGCATATCGCCTGCGTTTTCCGGGCGAATGCTATAAACCGCTTCATCCACCACGCCGAGGCTGACTTCTGCGCCAGGAGCAGGCGAACCATCATTGTTGCGCGCCAGAATCGTGTAGCTTGCGGTTTCGCGCGGCTTGAATTCCTTCTTGTTCGGGATAATTTCCAGGTTCAGGAATTTTTCTTTCGCGGGTACAGCCAGCAATTTGTTTTGCTCGTAAAATTCGCCGTCCTTCACATAGCACACGCTCAAATACACGTTCGGCACATACTTCGCATCAATCGGCACTTCAATCATCGCGGCGCGCCCCGATGATTTGATCGTGCGTACGGTCTTGATGTTTTCAAGTTCAGTAGTGACGAGCAAGTGCGCGCCTTCGGTTGGCAATGTCGCCAGGATTTTCGCAGTTTCGCCGGGACGATAGGATTTCTTGTCCGCGATGAGTTTGATCGAAGTCGTATCCGCCGAAGCGTATTCGCCCCAGCCGTTGTTTTTATCCGTCACCCAAAGATAGCCGCCGTGCGAAACGATTTGCTTCCCATTTTCGGTGAGGATCGTTTCAATGTTGATGCTGCCAGTGGCGCTGATGTTGTAGCTGTAATCGGCTTCGCCCTGCGCATTCGTCTGTACTTCGCCCTTCGCTAATTCGGTTTCGCGCAGCTTGTATTCGTAGCGATCCCACTTGCCTGCGGGGTTAGCCTTTTCGATGCGATCCCATTCGCGTTTGACGAAGCGCAGCATGACTTTGGAACTAACGGGCTGGCCTTCGTAATCGGCAGTTTTGACTTTGATCTTGGCCGTGTCCCCTTGCAGGTAAACGTAGCGATCTGTGTTAGCGAACGCAACGACGTTGCCACGCACGCCGACGAACGAGCCTTTGCCTTCGATTTCGCGGCGCGAGGCGTCCGTCACCATCGCTTCCAGGCGATAGACGAAATCTGCGCTGTTCTTTTCTTCCGGCTGCGGCACGGTAAATTCGATGTTGAGCTTGCCATCTTTGCCGAGCTTGCCTTCGCCATCCTTCACCATATCATTGCCGTAGCCATACAAATCATCGCCTTCCTCATCGCCTTCGCTAATGAAATCGTCGGCATCATCGGCGCTGCGCCACCACGGATGATAGTAACGCGCGCGGTAGATGTAGAACTTCACCTCGGCATTGGCTACGGGCGCGCCGAAGAAGTATTTAGCTTCAATCGTGAAGTTGGTTTTCTCGCCGACATTCACAAATTTTTTGGCCGCAGAGACGGTAACTTTATATTCTGGCTTTTTGTATTCCTCGACATCGAAATAATGACGTGCTTCCGCGCCATTCACCGAAGCCACAATGGAGTAATTGCCCGTCGCCGCTTCTTCGCTTAATTCGGCTTCGCCATTGAAGGAGCCACGGGCAGAAAGCGGCAAATCTTTTTCCAGCAGTTTGCCCCCGTTTGAGTCTTCAATCGTGACGTGCGCTATGCTGCCTGCGTTCTCGTAGCCGTTGTCGCCGAGCTTGCGCAGGATACCTTTGAAGTAAACCTTCTGATTCGGACGATAAACCGGACGATCCGTATAAATGTAGCCCGTAAGATTGCCACGTCCTTCGCTGTCCCCATGCGGTCGAGATAATAGAAGGCGTCCATGTCAGAAATCGCAAACTGATCCTTGGAGGTGGCCATAATCAATGTGGCATTGCGACCGCCGTCTTCATGATCTTCTGCGGGTTCATCATCGGGATTGGCAGCTTTCGGTTTTGGCACTCTTGCGCGCATCACGCCGTCGTTGTCGGACGTGCCTTTGATAACTGTTTGCTTGCCTTTGATCACTTCTATGTTGAGGCCGCCGTGCGGTTCGCCAGACTTGCGATCTACGGTGTAGACGAGCATCTCGCCGTCATCGGTCGTTTTGTAGACCATTGTCAAATCCGTCACGATGGCCACGGTGTAGGCGCGCAAATCTTTGCCGGTTTGACTATTGACGGCTTCGACCAGATATACGCCCGGTTCGCGTTTATCCATAATGACCATCTTCGAGTCGTACTTGTTTTCGGTAGCCAGCTTTTGCCGGAAGGAGGTCACAAGCTGATCCTGATTCAGCAATGGCACGCGCGCGAAATCGGCGACGTTGAGCGGCAAGCGGTCGCTTTCGCCGCCGAGGCCGCGAAACTTGACGTTGAATTCCACGCGCGATTCGTGATGGAGTTGTTTGCGAAAGTAATTTTTGACCGTACTCCAAATCGAAGTCTTGAAGTCATGCACTTTTTCCAGCACACCCGCTTTACTTTCTTTGATTTCGCTGACGGTTTCGTTTTCCTGTGCTTCGGCCTCGCCCATGCGATGTGGATCGTTGAGTTGCTTGAAAAACTTGGCTGGGTCATTGACTTTGTAAATGCGAAAATCCAGCGCAGCTATGCCTTGATAATTGACATATATCTTCGCGCGATCATGCGAGCCGTAGGTGCGATTGGTCGAGAGCGAGAACGACGGTTTGATGGAAGGCACAGGCGACGGAGAGGCGGAAGCGGCGGGCGAGGCGGCGGGCGTGCCTTGCGCGCGCATCCGCAGCGTGGCGATTGCCAAGGCAAATCCGATGACAATCATATACAACGCCAAAATCGTGAAGTTATTTCGCAGTTTCATAAGCTCTCCGTCATGATGTACAGCAAACTTTCCAGTTTGCTGCTGACCCGCAAGGCGAATCATTAAATGTCCGGCAAACTTCCAGGTTGATGCTGGCTCTCCACGCGAATCGTAAGTGTGAAAACGTCAGCAAACTGGAAAGTTTGCTCTAGTTCGCCTAATTCTCAGCATCGTAAATCAAAATCCGATTCCATAGTTCCGACAATTCCCGAAACTGGTCATGAATCGGATGGTCTTGATAAATGTCGTGCCCGGCTGGGTCGTCGAAGCCCGTGATCAGCGCGCACGAATATGAACGGTCAATCACGGGGCGATCCGTTTCAGCGGGTTTGCCGACGAAAAACAGCTTGACGCTGGGAATCGCTTCGAGGGCTTTCACACCGGCCCAAAAACGGTCTTGTTGTTCTTGCGTGAGTTCCGGCTTGAGCCAGAAGTAAACAGAATGGATGAACACTATTTTTCTCCTTGAGGTTTATTGCAAAATTTTCAATCGGTAAAAGCCTAAAAATTTCTTATTATTCTCAACCGGATGCCAGCGCTTGTCAGGATGTTGATCAAGTACCGACAGCCGAACTTTCTTGAGCATTCCTGCATCATCCGGCGACGTGCCGGTATGGTACACAACCCAATCATTCGCGCCCTCACTGGCCTGCTGTGCTTTGCCTAAATAAATCATGACGTGGTATGGAAACCGCTGGACAAAGGCTTGTTCATAGAAAAGCAAATCGCCCGGTTCGGCATGCGCCCGGTCACGACTGATATACGTGGCATTGTAGTTTTTCAGTGTGCGGGCATCGGCGAATTCTGAAAACTTATTATCGGGGAGGTCGCTCTTTCTGAAGACGCCGAAATCCACACGAAACAGCTTTTCGCCGAGTACGGATCGTTCCAACTTCATGGCTTGCACGTCAGGCGCGAAGGCTTCATAGCCTGCACCCATTTTCTGAAACCACAAACGGTCGTGTGTCCGCAACGCCTCGCGCATCGCAAATCGTACCAGCCCGGCGCAATCCCGTTGCTCTGTATTCCAGGCATCGCTGAGTTGATAAAACTGCATTTCGGCAATCGCCGTAAACCATTTGCGGAAGCTCGCGCGGTCAGACGCGGAGGTCAATTCCGCCGCGTTCGGAAAGCCATCACCATCGGAATCGTCAAAGCTGGGAGGAGCCGAAGGAAGGGAAGTCATGTGGCGCGCCTCGGTTTTATTTCTACAGGCGGCAACAACGCAGCACAGGCAGAACAAAATCAGATAGCAGCTTATACAAGGCGGTTTCTTCATGGGCGAAAAAGAGATTTGGTTGATGCTCTACTTCCAATAACGCCGCGTACTATAACAAACCTGGGGAGGGCTAAGAAAGGTCGCAACCACATTCAGGAAAGGGGGTAACCACAGACCTTGATTGCGGCGATAAGGCTCGCTAGTGAAAGAGGGAAATAAGAAAGAGAAGTTGGTGGGGATGGTGGGAATCGAACCCACACTACCGTAAGGTAACGGGTTTTTGAGACCCGCGCGTCTACCAATTCCGCCACGTCCCCACATTGTCCAGACAGGATCGAAACGAAGCCGGGATTATAAGGATCACCTGCCCGCTGGTCAAGTCACACCAACACGATTTTTAGAAACTTCAATTTGCCAACCTGCAAGAGCACTTCGCGCATTTCCGTAGCATTTAATTGTGCCATCACGTCTCCCACTTTTTCGCCGTTGAGTTTGACGCCGCCTTGTGCAATCAATCGTCTTGCTTCGGCTTTCGACGCCACGAGATCAGTTTGCACCATCAAATCCAGGAGCTTGATGATTGGCTCGCTTAATTGTAGTTCGCGCGTTTCGATCTCCGTCGGGGCTTGATGCTCGCGGAAGCGGCGCGTGAATTCGGCTTCGGCCTGATCGGCAGCAGCCTGTGAATGGAAATCCGCGACGAGCTTTTTGGCGAGTTCGGATTTTACATCGCGCGGATGGCGCGCGCCGGTTTCAACTTCCGCCTTCAATGCTGCAACTTCTGTCACCGTCAAATCCGTCAGCAATTCGTAATAGCGCCACATCATCTCATCCGACACCGACATGGCTTTGCCGTAAATATCGTCAGGCGCTTCGTTGATGCCGATATAGTTGCCATAGCTCTTAGACATCTTGTTGACGCCGTCGAGTCCTTCGAGCAAGGGCGTGGTCATAATCACTTGCGGCTCTAATCCGTAAGCGCGTTGGATTTCGCGCGCCATTAGCAAGTTGAATTTCTGGTCGGTGCCACCCAATTCGACATCGGCTTGCAACGCGACGGAGTCATAGCCTTGTACCAATGGATAGAGGAATTCATGCACGCTGATCGGAATGCCACCCTGATAGCGTTTGGTGAATTCATCGCGTTCCAGCATTTGTGCGACGGTCGCTTTGGCCATCAGTCTGATGAAATCCATCGGCGTAAAGGCGTTCATCCATTTCGCGTTGAATTCGATGATCGTTTTGTCAGGATCAAGCAGCTTGAAGATTTGGGTTTTGTACGTCTCGGCATTGGCCGCAATTTGTTCGGGCGTGAGTGGGGGACGCGTAGCGTTGCGCCCGGTCGGATCGCCGATCAGCCCCGTAAAATCCCCTATCAGGAATATGACATCGTGACCGAGTTGCTGGAAATGCCGCATCTTGCGAATCAATACGGTGTGACCGATGTGCAAGTCCGGTGCGGTGGGATCAAAGCCTGCTTTGACACGTAGCCGCTGGCCTGTTTTCTCAGCAGCAATCAGTTTGGCGCGCAAATCTTCGGGGCGGATGACATCCACCGTGCCTTTGGTTAGGTAGGAAAGCTGTTCGTTAATATCCATGTAAGATTTAATTGTAGAAAATTATTGCGGGCGTAATTTCGTGGTTAGCAACTGGCGAAATTCATCCATCCTTACCTGGCTGGCAAACGCGCGTTTGGGGATCAGGTTGAAAACATCTTCGGCGCGGATCAATAAAAAGCCTTCTGTGGTTTCTGCCCAATGATGAAAGTATTTCCAATCCAGGTTCGATTCAATGTTATCCATTACGTAAAAAATCCCCTCCAGACTGAACGAAACATGGTGCTCAGCTCGCAGGATGGCTTTGCGCGACCAGCGTGTTTTCAAACGCCACTGGCGAAACAGCGGGACAGAGAAAAGACCCGCCTTCTGATGTAGGAATCGTTCGGCGTCATAATATTCGCGCCAGCTTAAATAAAATTGCACATTCGTCATTGGACTCCTTCGCGATACCCAATCCGAGTACGCGCCGACAGATCAGCCTGTTCTAAATTTACGCGAATCGTACGCCAGCGCCCGGCGCGGCGTGTATTCCCCGGTTCATAAGTGATCGTGTATTGCTTGTGCCATTCGTCAATTAAGTCCTCGAAGATGCGCTTCAATTTGCCCCGACTGGTGATGAAAAAACCGCCTTTTGCCGTGATATAGCGTCCTCCCGTTTCTTCTGCCAATTGACGTAAGGCTGACGCGCCGGCCTGACGCTCCGGCGAGCGTTTTGCCTCGCGCTGGGTATTTATCAGGTCAATCGAATAGATGGAGACACCCGCCAAAAAGGTTTCGCGCCCTGCCTCATGCAATGTGATTTGGCTCGTTGTGTCTCCGCCATCCGAAATCAGAATCATCGCCCGGCGACGTTCCGGTCGTTGCTTGAGGTCTGCTGTGGCGCGCAACACGGCATCGTAGAGTGGGGTGTCGCCTTTGCCTTTGAGTTCTTTCAGCAGCGGCTTCAAATCGCGCACAGTCGAGGCGTAATCCCGAATCTGTTGCACGCCGCCTTCGCCGAATGAATAAATGGCCAACACGTCGTCCGGGTATAAGCGATTTGCCAAATCAAGCACCGATTTGTTAATGCGATCCAGGTCTTTTGCCAGCGTACTGCCTGAAGTGTCAATGACAACGGCAATGGCTAAGGGCGCATCTTCGCCGAGAAATTGGGTGACTTCCTGGGTACGGCTGTCTTCCAGCAGGGTAAATGCCTGGCGGTCAAGTCCCGTCACATATTTGCCCTTCGCGTCTTTCACCGTCACGTTGACAATTACTTGTTCCGTCGAAATCTTGATCGTGTCAACCGGGACGGTAGAAACTTCCACGTCCGACGCGTTGAAGAGCGTCGTAAATTGGTCGCGCATTTGAGAAGTAATAAGATTGCCATTCGCCTTGAAGACTTTGCCGAAATCAGTCAGGAAGTTGGGATCGGTACGACGGCCTTCCGGGGCGTGGCAAATAGCGCAATTCGTCCGCAACTCTGGTTTGGAACGGGGGTCAAGGGCATATTGATTCATGAAGTTTGGATAGCCGATGACACGCCAACCAGCCAGGAGAAGGAAACAAATTAAGGAAAGAAACTTGAGAGAAGTCCGTATTTTCATGATGCTCTGCCTACTGAAATCAGGGGGAGAAACATCATTCTGCCATAAGGGGGGAGTCTAGGAAAGTCTGGGGAAGTCTGGAAAAAGCTGGGAGAGCCTTGCGAAGTTTTTTTCTTGCTTAACTTGTGGTCATTTTGAGGAAAAATGGAAATCTGGTGGGCATTGGCATTTTATTAAGACTGTACTGGGGGACGAATCAATAGGGATGCAATCGTGCTGCAACAGAATTTGGATTTTGGCGTGAAGGGGAAGAAAAGGTAAGACAAAAGAGCGTTCAGTGGCCCCGGACTGCCGCCGCTGAACAACCCAAGCTAACCACTACGACGGCAGCAACTGCACGCCCTCTTGTCGTCGAGAGATAGAGCGAGTCGCGTGCCAACCGTGCCGAAGCCGGGGCGGAAATGGGTAACTGGGTTTTCATCCTTGCAGTTAGAAATATTACAAGTGAGGAATTAGGGGCGCTCACTCCCGCGGATTTGACGGATAATGGCAGCAGGCAATGACAGAAAGTGGCAAGGAGAGAAAAAAGTTGCTGTCACGAGAGGTCATCAACTATACTGTGAGACGTTTAGACAGATAAAACGGATAACAAACGCCAACAACATTCGGGACACATTAAGTGTCTGGGTGCCTCACAGTCTTTCGCTGTTCCACTCGCTTAATTCCCTACATCTGGGCTACCTCTTCACCGCTCAGGCATTTTGCTGATTTATCTCTTTCGTGACCACGTTTGGCTAAAGACTAATACCTGGAAAGCCTCCACATCAGGCCAGGAGAAAATACAATGAATACCACACACAACCGAACCTTCCTCATGTTGATCATCACTGTGCTGCTGTTTAGCGGCGGACTCCTTAGTTTGACCTCCGCCGCACAAGCCCAATGCGGGGCGCTGGATGTTGCTTTCGTGATTGACGACACCGCCAGTTTGGGCGGGTCACTCAGTAATATCAAAGCGGATCTGAATAATATCCTCAACGATATTCAGAAGGCTTCCGGCAACGATTATCGCCTTTCCTTAGTCACCTTCAAGGATAACGTAACTGTTCGTGAAGCCTTTGCTCCAAATAATCGCGACTCGATTGCCGCCAAGATTTTGGCCTTGACAGCCGATGGGGGAGATCAGGTGCCAGAAGCTTCTGATGAAGCGCTCAACACGGTCGTCAATGCGCTCACGGCAAGCGGGCGTCCGCAAGTCGGAGACTTCACGCCAGGGTTTCGGGATCGCGCCTACAAGATGATTATTTTGATTACTGACGCAGTCCCCGGCGGCTTCGATAACATCTACGCCGTAGGGGTAGATGACGTGCAAGCGCACGCGATTGCCTTGCAAGCCAAAGACAAAAACATCAAGCTCTCGGCCATTTATGTCCCGACGTATGCCGAGGATTCACCCAAGGTGAGGCCGATTATGCAGGACTATGCCACGACGACTGCCGGGTTTTTTCTGGAAACGGCGCAAAATGGCACGGGCACTGCGGCGGCAATCAGAACGATCATTACTGGCTGCGGTTCTACCTCCACGACACCCACCGTTGGTGTTGGTATCCCTAGTGAACTCAAAGCAGGGTCAGTCCTGTTCTATAATTTATACACGTCTGATCCTACGAGACCGCATCAGGAAAATACGCAAATCAACCTTACAAATACCGATGAAGACCGCCCGGCCATTGCGCATCTCTTCTGGGTGGACAGTGTGAGTGGCTTGCCTACCGACACTTTTGTTTGTCTTGCCCCTGGGCGACATATCAATTTACAGGCTTCCGATTTTGATCCAGGCGTTACCGGCTATCTGGTCGTCGTTGCTGTAGACCTTAATGGTGTCCCGATCAAGCTGAATACGCTGATTGGGACAGCATACGTGAAGATGAAATCCGGTCATCAGGCGGTCATGAATGCTATTAGTTTTGCTGCGTTGGCTAATGCTCCTGTGACCCATAATGAGGGCGAAGACACAGTCGAACTCAAATTTGACGGAACCCGTTACGATATGTCGCCCCGGGTCTTGACCATTGATAATTTCCCCAGCCCGCTGGATGGAGGTTCCACCCTCCTGGTGATCAATCGGTTTGGCGGTGACCTGACCAAGCAAACTCCGGTCGAGCCGTTTGGCAACGTTCCGGCAGTTTTTTACAACGATGCGGAAAAGGCCGTCAACGTCACTTTACCTGCCAGTGCATGTCAGACGCGCAACGAATTGAAAGACGGCTATCCGCGCGTGATCCCTCGCTTCACGTTGCAAATCACGCAGGGCCATACGGGATGGATGCGTTTCAGTGCTGGGACTGGGGCTTCGATTATGGGCGCAACCTTAACTTATAATCCGACTTCGGTGCGCAATGGCGGCAAGAATTTGCGCCAGGTAGCGTTGATGGATATCGAGACTTACACGATTCCCGTGACCGTCCCGTCGGTTTGTTTCTAATCGTGAGGGATAACTCGTGATTGGTTTGAGGTCAGGGCGATTCCGCTCTGGCCTCATTTCGTTTTGACACGATGCGATGGACTCTCTATCATCAAGCTCTTTTTCAAATTCAATGAAGGACAGTGTCATCCGATGAGTGTTTTTGACAGTCAGGATTTGTTGGAAATCAAAGCCGCCGCGCGCGAATATGATGTGCCCGCCATCTCATTGGAGTTAGCCATCAAACGGGGTGCCTTACGCACGCTGGAAATCGCTGGTTCCCCTAAACTCCTAAGACATGATATGGAGCAATTCGTGAAGCGCACGGTCAAGCGTGGCGCGGGCAATATTGTCGCGAGCCGCATTCGCCCCGCGCCCTAATAACTTCCGCGCATATCTATGAACTTTGTTTCTCATAAAGCCCAACATTTTACCGAATCCATTATCCGCGATATGACGCGGCAGGCTTTGCAGCACGGGGCCGTGAATTTGTCGCAAGGCTTTCCCGATTTTGCTGCGCCTGCCGAACTCAAACAGGCCGCCTGTGATGCCATCAATGCTGACATCAATCAGTATGCAATCACCTGGGGTTCCAAGCGGTTTCGTGACGCGATTGCCGCCAAGACGAAATGGCATCTCGGCCTCGAGGTTGATCCCGACCGCGAAATCGTCGTAACCTGCGGTTCTACCGAAGCGATGATTGCGACCATGCTGGCGACGTTGAATCCGGGCGATGAAGTCATTCTTTTTGAACCGTACTACGAGAACTACGGCCCGGATGCGATCTTAACCGAAGCCTCGCCGCGTTATGTCACGCTGTACCCGCCGGAGTGGACATTTGATCCCGACGAATTGCGCGCAGCCTTTACGTCTAAGACCAGAGCGATTGTCATCACGACGCCGCATAATCCGACGGGTAAAGTTTTTACCTACGAAGAACTGCGGTTCATTGCTGATCTTTGTATTGAACACGATGTGTTGGTTTTTACCGACGAAATCTACGAACACATTTTGTATCCCGATGCCACGCGTACGGTGAAACACGTGGCAATGGCGACGCTGGATGGGATGCGCGAACGCACGGTGACGATTAACGGCATGTCAAAAACGTACTCTGTAACGGGCTGGCGCGTCGGCTATGCCATTGCCCCGCCTACCATCATTGATGCCATCCGTAAGGTGCATGACTTCCTCACAGTTGGCGCAGCCGCTCCCTTGCAAGAAGCCGGTGTTACCGCCTTGGGCTTACCAGAAAGTTATTACCAGAAATTACAAAACGATTATCAAAAGCGACGCGATCTCTTACTAGGGGTTTTGGAAGAAGCTGGCTTTCGTTGTTTCAAGCCTGATGGCGCGTATTACATCATGACGGACATCCGTGATTTTGGTTTTGCCACTGACCTCGAATTCACGCAACATTTAGTCCGTGACATCGGCGTTGCGGTTGTGCCCGGCAGTAGCTTTTACCGCAATCCTGAACTGGGCGCACAGCAGGTTCGCTTCTGTTATTGCAAGCGCGATGAAACGCTGCAAGCGGCGGCGGAACGCTTACTGAAACTGAAATAATTTTCCTATCGGAGAATCCATGCCAACTCCACGTCCTGGAACCACCTCGAGCGCAGTGAATATGCGAAAAGGCGCAGGCACCAATTTCGATGTAATCACCTTGCTGCCAAATCGAACTGCTGTGCAAGTCCTCGCAGAATCAGGGTTGTGGTATCAAGTGGTGGCGAACAATCAAAAAGGATTCGTGCATCGAGACTTTGTGGTTCTTCCCACCCAGAAAATCTCCAGCGGCTTTTTTATGCAACAAGCCGCGCCCAAGAGTTGGCCATTAGCTCCCGCTAAATTGAAGACCCCGCCGTCTGATGCCGATCCTAAAACCAAACAAGTCGCGCGTATCTGGAATAAGTTTGGCGGACTGTTGCAGCGGCTCTCACAAGCCTTGCACTTTGAGCCAGGCGTCGCCGTGGCTGTCATCGCTACGGAATCCAGCGGCACCGGCTTTCTAAACGGACGAATGATCATTCGGTTTGAGAATCATTATTTCTGGCGTTTATGGGGCAAAGCGAATGCCGACAAGTTTCGCCGTCATTTTAGCTTCAATGAAGACAAGCCTTGGGTTGACCATCAATTTCGTCCTGATCCAATTGCCCCCTGGCAAAACTTCCACGGCTCGCAGGATGCCGAATGGGCGGTGCTCAAAAAGGCGATAAGCCTGAGTGATGAAGCGGCCAAAGGTTCCATCAGTATGGGCTTGCCGCAGATTATGGGCGCGAATCATCATTTGATTGGCTACGAATCAGCCGCCCAAATGTTTGCCGCTTTCAGCCAGGACGAACGCCATCAGGTGCTGGGATTGTTCGATTTTATCCAGGGACCGGAAATGGTGTCGCGGAAAGTGATTGCCTTGCAAGAACAGGATTTCGTCACGTTTGCTGAACAATACAACGGCCCCGGTCAAGCCGCGCAGTATGGCGGTACGATGCGCTTATATTTTGAATTATTTCAACGGTTACACTGAAAACCGGTGCCGAGAGCACCGCAACCTGCCGAGGTTGCGGTGCTTTATCGGCTTGAACCTTACTATCACCACGCAATCTCAACAGGTTGCGCTACTTATCTTGAGGAGTATCCACCTTGGCTATCGTCAAACCCTTTCGTGCCTTACGCCCAAACCCAGCACAGGCAGCGGCTGTGGCTGCAGTTCCGTATGATGTTGTGAACACCGCTGAAGCTCGGACTTTGGCAACGGGCAATCATCTCAGCTTCCTACACGTCTCGCGTCCCGAAATTGATTTGCCCGATGGCATCAATAGCTATGCCGATGAAGTGTATGAGAAAGCCAATAGCAACTTCATAAACCTGACGGCGGAAGCCCCTTTGATTGTGGAAGACGAAGCAAGTTTTTATCTCTACCGTTTGCGCATGGGCGAGCGCGAGCAGACCGGTCTCGTTGCCTGCTGTTCTGTAGGCGAATATGACGCCGACATCATTCGCAAACACGAACGAACGCGCCCGGACAAAGAAGATGATCGCACCAAACACATGCTGACGATTCGTGCGCAGACCGGGCCAGTTTTCATGACCTATCGGTCTGACAAGCGCATTAGCTCCATGCTCGAACCCGTCACCTTGCGTGCGCCGTTGTTTGATTTCAGGGCTACGGATGGCATCACGCATACGATTTGGCGGGTTCCTGTGACGCTGAACTCGCAAGTTGCGGAAGCCTTCAACGCGGTGCCGCTGCTGTACATTGCCGATGGGCATCACCGTGCCAAAAGCGCGAGTCGCGCCCGCGCAGCGTTACAATCGCAAAACCCCGATCACACAGGCGAAGAGGAATATAACTTTTTTCAGTGCGTCGTCTTCCCGGAAGATCAACTGCAAATTCTTCCGTACAACCGCGTCATTAAAGACCTCAACGGACTCACCCCGGAAGCACTTTTGGAGGCGCTGCAATATAGTTTTCAGGTTACGGAGGATGCACCTCCAACGCCGACAGGGCATGGAAATTATGCGATGTATTTGGCTGGGAAATGGTATGGCTTGAAGCTCAAGTCAGAAGCCACGCAGCCCTTGAGCATTATTGAGCGCCTGGATGTCAGCGTGCTGCAAGATCGCTTGTTAGCGCCGCTTCTGGGCATCGTGGATCAGCGCACCGACAAGCGCATTGATTTCATCGGCGGCATTCGCGGGACGGCGGAACTGGAACGTTTAGTCAACGAAGGCAGCGCTGCCGTTGCGTTTTCCATGTTTGCTACCTCACTGACAGAACTCATGGCCGTTTCCGATGCCAACGAAATTATGCCGCCCAAATCCACATGGTTTGAGCCGAAGCTACGGGATGGCTTGTTGAGTCACTTGATCTGAGAATTGTCATTGGTCATTGGTTTTTGCCGGATGAGATTGGCATGAAAACTGAGGTCTCAAAACTGCTGACAAGTGACAAATGACCAATGACAAAGGACCAATATGAAAATTCTCATTGCGGACAAATTTGAAGCGAGTGGAAGTGCAAGGCTTAGAAGCCCTGGGCTGCGAAGTGATCTATGATGCCAGCCTGAAAGAGGACGCATTGGTGCAGGCCCTTTGCTCCTCGCAGGCAGATGTCCTGATCGTGCGTTCCACCAAAGTGACGGAAGCAATGTTATCAGTGGGGAAGCTCAGTTTAGTCGTACGGGCCGGCGCAGGCTACAACACGATTGATGTCAAAGCTGCCTCGGCCCGTGGGATTTATGTGTCCAACTGTCCGGGCAAAAATGCCGTCGCTGTCGCCGAATTAGCCTTCGCCTTAATTCTTGCTCTGGATCGTCGCATCGCCGACAACGTGAATGATTTACGGGCAGGGAAATGGAACAAACAGGAATACAGCCAGGCGAACGGGTTGAAAGGCCAAACCCTCGGCTTGATCGGACTCGGGCAAATCGGCTCGGAAATGATCGCGCGTGCCAAAGCGTTTGAGTTGAATGTGGTAGGTTGGAGCCGCAGCCTGACGCCGGAAAAAGCCGCCGAAATGGGCATCACCTTTCGCCAGACGATTGCTGAAGTTGCCAACGACTGCGATATTCTGAGTGTTCACATTGCACTCACTCCCGATACGCGTGGTGTCATCAATCAGGCCGTCTTCGATGTGATGCGCGACGGCGCGATGTTCATCAACACTTCGCGCGCCGAACTGGTGGATCAAGCCGCGTTGCTTGCCGCTATCCAGGCCAAAGGACTGCGTGTCGGCACCGACGTGTTTGCAAACGAACCTGCGACGGCCACGGGCGAATTCAGTGATGATCTCGTGCAAGCGCCCAACGTTTACGGCACGCACCACATCGGCGCTTCGACCAATCAGGCGCAGGAAGCCATCGCCGCCGAAACCGTCCGCATCATTCAAACCTTCCAAGCCACTGGCAAAGTTCCGAATGTCGTAAACCTCTCCGAAACCACGCCCGCCACGCATTTGTTGGTCGTCCGCCATCGTGATCGCCCCGGCGTGCTGGCGCATGTCCTGAACGAAATTAAAGCCGCCAACATCAACGTGCAGCAAATGGAAAACATCGTGTTTGCGGGCGCACAAGCTGCGATTGCCCGCATCGCTTTGGATGCGCCCTTAGACACGGCGACGGTGCAATTGATCCACGCGGGGAATGAGGATGTGATTGAGCTGAGCTTGTTGCGTCTGTGAAGGGACGAAGTAACCTGGCGTGCTCTTAATGAGCCTGACACCAGGGGAACGAACGGCAATCAGGCAACATAGGGTAAGTAATGAGTGCAACAGAAAAAAGCCCAGCTAAGCAACATATAAAGCAACGGATTTGGGAGATTTTTGAAGTTGCTCAACCTGGCGATAGACTGAGCAAAATCTGCGATTTCTTTATTATTGTTTTGATCTTTCTCAATGTGCTGGCGGTGTTCCTGAGCACGGTAAAACCGCTGGAAGCTCGCTTTGCGGCGGTTTTCTATTGGTTTGAAGTTTTTTCCGTGCTGGTTTTTACGCTTGAATATCTAGCGCGGGCCTGGTCTTGTGTCACCCAAAAAGAATTTTCAGCCCCAGTAACAGGTAGGCTTCGGTTTCTCTTGAAGCCAATGTCTGTGATTGACCTGCTTGCCGTGCTCCCTTTTTACTTGTCATTTGTTACGGTTGATTTACGTTTCATGCGCTCCTTGAGACTATTTCGCATTTTTCGCGTAGCAAAACTGTCGCGCTATTCCTCTTCGGCTCGGCTGTTTGGACGGGTCATAAAGAATAATAAAGAAGAACTTGTGGTAACAGCCATGATCATGGCGCTTCTCGTGGTTTTTTCCTCTTCCGTGATGTACTTTGCGGAAAACGAGGCGCAACCGGATAGATTCCCTGATATTCCGACTACGATGTGGTGGTCAGTCGTTACGCTCACGACGGTCGGTTATGGCGATGTTTACCCTGTAACCGCACTGGGCAAATTCTTCGCCGGAGTCATTGCGATTTTAGGTATTGGCATGTTTGCCCTCCCCACAGGCATTCTCGGCGCGAGCTTCGTGGCAGAAATACAGCGGCAGAAGGCGGGAAAGCACGTGTGTCCTCATTGTGGGAAGGACGTAGATTGATGCTGATCCAGTTTTGAGCGCACAATCGCTTGCTTGCAAGCTGGCGGCAAATGAAACCCGCACAACGCGGGTGGGAATTGCGCCAGGAGATGTTCCTATTATTAGAAACATCAGCTTGCTGTCTAATTACCTGTTGGGTGCCCTTAGGAGTGATGTAAATGGAAAACGAAGCAATCTTTATTAACGGGATTTTCGACAGCGTAGTTGACGAAATTCTCAATGTACAGCAACACGTGCCAGAGCAGATATTGTACTTGCAGCCATGTTCTGGCTCACCGCATTCAGTAAAGCTTGCGGAGACGAACCGCCCTCGGTAGACTTTTCCAGTACGCTCTGTTCTCTGATCGAACTTCAGACCTGGATGCTTCCAATTGTGCAATATACTTGTGAGATTGTAGGATGGGATGATAAACGGACATTAGATGATACAAGACGAAGGCTTATTGAAACCGTAATGCAATACATTTTCAGCAAAAGAGAGGAGGAATATACCAAACATGCGGCGCAAGGGAGGTCCCGAATGCGTGAATTTGATTCATGTTCTCGGAGAATGCGCCAATTATCAGTTCCTTTTTCGGTGAGCGAATTGGTTAACACAAGCGTAGCAGCCCAGTTTCAAACATACCGACGCTACGGCTGGCGCGAGTGGGTATACTGGTCGGATATCTCTTGGCATGCTAGCGAGTGGCTCAACGACACGCCTGAACGTCGCCATTATGGTCTGGAGGAATATCTGTGAAGCAAATTTGGATGAAAACCACACGAAATCTACTGACCGTACTCACCCTACTTTCACTCACAACAAGTATTTGTTTGGCTGCCTGGAGCTATCAGTTGTCGGCGCTCAATGCGCAAGGCACGCGCAAGCTCACGCCCGAAGGGTTTGAGTTTGGGGTGACCACGCCGCTGCTCAAGTACCATTTTCCGCGTGCGAAATATAATGCGACTACCTTCAAGGGGACGTGGATCGCTGAGAATGCCGAAGAGATAAGCCCAAACTTTGAGATAGACGCTGCCGAGACGAAACCAGGCGCACAACCGGTGATCTTCTTTAATCTGAAGAAGCCGAATGGCGATTGGCCAAAAGGCCTCTACCGCTTGGAAATACGGGCTGATGGGGTGCTTGTGCAGACGGCAAGATTTACGATCCAATAACCGCTTGATTGGCAGCAGTCCCTCGCGCAAGCCATCGGCAACAAGATCGAAACCGCTGTGGCAGAGATTCATTTCGGCGAGTACTTTTGCCAAGATTGCCAGGAATGGGCGGCGGCAACCAAGGCACAGTGGAGTGTCGGCATCTGTCTCTCGTGTTCCTCGGATCGTGGCTCGGAGATGGCCGATTTCTTCCATTCGGAAGAATCGCAACGCTGACTTCACTCCTTACCAGTTCGTAATTCGGATTCCACCAGAGATTGCAATCTTGCCGCTTGATCGCTCAGAGAATGCTTGAGTTCTTCTTTGCCATTGCAGGCGGGCAAGCTGATAGGCGGATGATAGATGATCTTTACTTTGCGAGGGCGCGGAAGCAGATGGTGGGCATTGAAGGCTTCGTAGCCACCCACAATCGTCACTGGAATAATCGGGACGTGAGCCTCCATCGCCAGGCGAATGACACCGGGTTTGAAAGGCATTACTTGCCCGGTTCGGGTGCGCCCGCCTTCGGGGAAAATCATTAGCCTGCCCCCTTGTTGCAAATGGGTCAGGGACCTCCGCAGTGCCGTGCGGTCACCAGTTTCCAGCTTGACCGGAAATGCGCCGAGCGTGCGAATGAAATGGCCGATAATCGGCATATAAATAAACCGATCCCAGGTCATATAGCGCAGCGGATAGGGAAACGGAATGGAAACCCAAAAGGGATCAAGATAGCTTTGATGATTGGGCGCAACGATGAACGGGCCTTTGACTGGAATGTTCTCAAAACCGTGAAATTCAAGGCGGAAATAGACGCGAAAAAAGGCGGCGAAACAGGCTCGCACAATCCGAAAGTATAACCCTCCCTCGGCAATGGATTCGGGAGCCGGAGCTAGCGACGATTCGTCAAGCGGCACGGTTTTGTCAATTTGCAGTTCAGGTTTCATGCCAGGACTAATGCAGTTTCCTACACGCTTTTGAGGGCTTGCTTCAGGGCTTTTAATTGCTCTGCTTGGGGATGAGTTTTGTAAACAGGGTCGAGCGGATAACATCCTGAAACCAAGCCATTGCGTGGGCCAGTGGTGCAATCACTGAAGGTGCGGCAAATACGTTTGGTTTGCAACAAGCGGCCTTGCAAGACATCATCCGGCAGATCGTGATACGACAACACCATCCGGCCTAGTCCCGCAAAATCTACTTTGCCCGTCCGCACAAAATGCTGCGCGACATTTGGCAGCCATTCCTGCAAGTAACTGTACCCCGTACCCACAATCGCCAGTTCGGGAAACCGGGCTTTGATTTCACTCGTGGCGTTGAGCAAGCGCGTGACGCCTGCCAGCGGGTCTTCCGGTGGCAAATACCCATCCGAAGGCGGGAAGAGGGCTGGGCGTTGAATGTGCGGGATGTAATACGGGCTGCCCGACGAAATACATAGCAGCTTGATGTTTAGCGCGGTCAGCGCCTCCAGGAACTGATACGTTTCCGTCAAATCAATTTCCAATGGATTCGATGGGTTCGCCCCAAACGCGAAATTGTAATCGCCTTCGAATGTTTCTGGCTCGCCGCGTTGGTCAGCGCCCTTCCGATACGGAATAAAATCGAAGGCGCTCAAGCGCACGCCGATCAATAAGCCGGGCGCGTCGCGGCGAATTCCGGCGACAATCTCGCGCAGGAAGCGGGTGCGATTTTCAAAGCTGCCGCCATACTTGCCCGCTCTGGTGCGTGCGCTCAAAAATTCGTGGCCGAGATAACCGTGACAGTGCTTGATGTCTACGAACTGATAGCCAGCTTGCTGTGCCCGCACGGCTGCGCTCACAAAGTCCTCAATTAATGCCTCAATTTCGGTATCAGTGAAAAGCGCGTCGTCTGAGGTGATGCCGAATTTCTGATCCAGGATCGGATGCCGGTACAGAATTCGAGGTTCTAACTGGGATTTATTGTTAGGACGAGCAAAACGACCGGAGTGCGTCAGTTGCAAGCCGATCAGCAAGTCATCCGTTTTGCCATAGCGTAGCTGATGCGCATTAACCAACGTCTCGCGCAATTGCACCAGGGAAGACGCCGTCTCCGCATTTGACAGCAATTGATTTGGATTAGCGCGTCCGTCATGTCGTACGGCAACCGCTTCGCCGCCCCAAATCAGCTTCGCGCCGCTTTCGCCAAAATGTTGCCAGCGCAATATGGTTAATTCGGACGGATGCCCATCGGGCGTGCCATCCCAACCTTCCATCGGTAGGATCGAAAACCGATTGCCAATCGTGAAGCCATCCAAATCGTAGGGCTGCGCCAACGGCGATTGTTCGCCTGATGTCAATTCACGATCAAAGCTTAAATCAAGGTTGAGTTGTGCGAGGTAGGCGGCAAAGTCGTCCGCTGTTTTGAGCGAAGCGATACGACGATAATTGTCTGGTTTGGTCATGCGTAAAAGTTCGGAACGTTGATGTTGATGATTTGCCACTGGCCTTAGCTAGTGGAGGGATGGTTATCGCAACTCAATCATATTGCCATCAGGGTCGCGGAGAAAGATTTGCGCAGCCCCGCCGCGTCCTGTGCCCAGCGAGAAGGGGTAATTCACCTCCGTTAATTCTTCGGCAGTCTTTTGCAGGTCAGGAACCGTTAAGGCAATGTGACGGTCAAACCGCGGCAGGTTAGTGGAATGTTCGGGAATTTCTGCTGTACCCAGGAGATGAAGCTGGTGCCCGTTTTTCAAGTCATACCAGCGACCGGGAAAGCCGAAATCCGGGCGGACGAGATTTTCCAAGCCCAACACTTGTTCATAAAAAGCAGCCGCGCGCTCAACGTCGGTGACAAGCACGCCCGCGTGATGGAGTCCAGTAAAAGTTATCGGCATAATAAAGTTGCGTTAGGTTGATTTACGTCGTGAATAGCATAATCTACTGGGTTCTGAGCGGATTCACAACCTTCGTTGCAAACTTTACAATTGCCTATGCCTGATCATCGCCGACATCGTGGTGCGCACCCACAGGATTTACAGTTGTTCGCGCCGTGTCACTTGCCTGCGCTGCGCCAAGCCGTCGCGGATTTGTCTTGGTTGTTGAGCCATAACTATGCCGTGAATTCTTCGCTTAAGTTAGTTGGGGATCGGTATGGATTGACCGAGCGACAACGACTAGCCATCGCGCGCGCCGCGTGTAGCGATCAACAGCAAGCCTATCGCCAACAAACCTGCTGCCCGCTTGATCAGATCAAAGAGCAACGCGTGGTCTTGGATGGTTTTAATCTAATTATCACGATTGAAGCCGCGCTGTCGGGCGGTATGCTGGTGCGGTGTCGCGATGGTTGCATCCGCGATTTATCCAGCGTGCATGGTTCTTACCGAAAGGTTGCAGAAACAGGACTGGCAATTCGTCTGATGGGTGACTTATTGCAAGCAAATAAGCCCGCTTCGGTTTGGTGGTTATTAGATCAGCCTGTCTCGAATAGTGGGCGCTTGGCGCAAAAAATCAGAACCTTCGCCGAGTATCATCATTGGCCGTGGGAGGTTGAAGTGGTCATGAATCCAGATCGAACCATCCAGCAATCGAAGTTGATGGCGCTTACCTCTGATTCCAACGTGCTGGATGGTGTAGAGCACTGGGTCAATCTGAGCGCCGCCTTGTTACAACAGTATCAAGCGGAGGTCTGGCTGATTGATTTGCAGGATGAAGCGAAAGGTTTGGATTAAGGATGACATAGCCCTGGCGATGATTCACGTAGATAGATTGAAAGAGGGACATTGGTAGCAATCCGTCTTCTACTCGCCCTACGTCGGCGGGCTTTTGTGCGAGCAGGGTGACGGGCAAGTTTTGCCAGGTCAGCTTGCCAATATGAAACGTTCGCAGTATTCCCTGCCAAACATTCTGTTGCCCTGCATCACTTCTGAGTTGGCGGAGTTCGTATTCATCCTGCTTCAGGTTCAATTGAGACTTTCGTTCGATGGCAGCAAAGAGCAATAAATCCTCGAGGGCGGAATCAAGTGCCAGTTGCCCTACGGGGTTGATCTTTACAAGAATTTTCCCCTCGTGCGTTGTGAATGACAATGGTTCGCCACACCAACGTATATCCGCTTCGTCCAGCAATGAAATCTGACGCTTGCCATAGTCCACCAGATAATTGCACTGCGACAGAAAGTTTTGCCCCAGGATGCCGCGCACATTCGGCCTCAACGCCCGAATTTCGCTAAGATCAGAAAATAATACTTCGAGGTTGTTGACCGTCTTATCAGCGAAGGTAAGTTGTGGCAACTGGGCACGGGGGACGATTTTCGACCCGGCCACGGTCATTAGTTCGACCCGATCCAGCGGGCGCAACCCTAGTTGCTGCGCGAACTCTGTCTGTAATAGCGTCGTATTGGTTCCCGTATCGAGCAGGAATTCATGGGTCCCGGAACCATTGACAGTCACTGCAATGACTATCAAATAATTCCGAATTAGCGTAAATTTCACTGGCGTAGCGGCCCTGGCTGATGGTGGGAGAAGCTGACATCCGGCAACGGAGAAGAGGCACCACACAGCCAGTAATTTCGAGGTAATAATCATCTTGCTCATACTTTGCTCCTGTTCTAAAAATGTCGAGCAAACTTTCCAGTTTGCTCCGGCTCACCAACGAGTCTCCTCTCGAAGCTTGAGCAAACTGGAAAGTTTGCTCGACATTTTGGCGTGGGTGATGGTTGGTAGTCGTGACGACGCCCTGATTCTGCGCTGATGATTTGGCACGAACGCCTGAGGAAATTGTGATGGCCGATAAGTGGTTGCTTTATCAGTTCGATAACTTTCAGGTTGACCTGCAATCGTTCAAGGTTTGGAAGGATGGCAATCACGTGCCGTTGGAGCCGAAAGCCTTTGAGGTGCTGGTGTTCTTTATCAATAATCAGGGGCGATTGGTTGAGAAAAATGAATTGCTGGATGCGGTTTGGAACGAATCGTTCGTTACCCCAAACGCTCTGACACGGGTGATTGCCCAATTGCGCAAAGGGCTGGGCGACGATGCCAAAGAAGCGCGCTATATCGAAACCGTTCCGACGCGTGGTTATCGTTTTATCGCGGAAGTGCAAACGTTGGAACCCGCGAACGGGAAAACCGGGAACGCGCCCCTTGCCGACGAACCATCACAAATTCAGCAACCTGCCACACCGCGAACACTACCGATGAAAACGTTCGTCGTCCTTGGCGCAGTATTGTTAGCGGTTGCTACGGTTGTTTTCTACCTGTGGTCACAACGTTCCCGACAGGAGTGGGTTGTTGTGCGCAAGACGGTGCAAATAACTGCTGCGCCACTTATGGATTTGCACCCAGCCTTTTCGCCGGATGGGCAATCGCTGGCCTACAGTGCCATTCGCAATGGCAGTTTTGAGATTCTGATCAAGCCGTTGGCACCCGGCAGCCGCGAAGTGCAAGTGACTGCGGACGGTGCGCAAAACATGCAGCCCACCTGGTCACCGGATGGCAAACAGCTCGCGTATCATGCGCGGCAACGAGGTGGAATTTGGGTCGTTCCAGCCTTGGGTGGCATCGCGCAACAGGTCGTTGATTTTGGGGCAGACCCGGCTTGGTCGCCGGATGGGAAATGGATCGCCTTTCAGTCAGAATCCCCCGTGGACATCAATCAGACAGCCTTCGCCGCGATCCCTCCCTCGCACATTTGGGTCGTTGCCGCCGAGGGTGGCACCCCGCGACAACTCACGGACAAAGAATATCCTTTGGGCGGACACGGCGCGCCGGCCTGGTCGCCAGACGGCCAGCGCCTCGCCTTCGTGTCGTATTTGCAGGGGTACTCGGAAATTTGGACGATGACTAATGAAGGGAAGTCTTTGCAACGCTTTGCCAGTGGCCCCGTCAGTTATTATGATCCAGCTTTTTCAGCCGATGGTCATTTTATTTTTCTGACTTCTGGGGGAGGGAATTTTCAATTGTGGCGGAAGCGCATCGCCTCTGATACCGGACAGCCCCTTGGCGAACCAGAAGAGGTTGCTAACACGGGTGCGGCGCTGGCTCGCTATTTGACAGTGTCGCCGGATGGCAAGCGTATCGCGTATAGCTCATTGATAATGACCAATAATCTTGGTTCCGTACAACTTGCTCCGCCGACAGGAGAAGTGATAGGCGAACCAGTTTTTTTGACGCAAGACACGAATCGCCGGAAGACCTCACCCAGCTTTGCGCCGGACGGAAAAAGTATCGTTTATAGCTTATGGCGTGCTGGGGCGGGCGGCGAACTGTGGCTGATGGACCCGGAGGGCGGCAATCAGCGACCATCTAACGGCGGGGCGGGCGGGTTTGCCGAATTGGTTGCCAGATGGAAAACAGGTGGCTTTCGTTGCAAAAGAGTCAACCAGGCTACAGATGATTGCAATCAATGTGGACACTCGCAAGCAAACGCTGTATTCGGAACAAATCTTTCCTGTCGCGTTGGGCAAGTTGTCCCCGGATGGCCAACTATTTGCGTTTAATTCCCAGCAGGATGGCGTCTTCAATATCTCGACCTTGCCCGTGGCAGGTGGTGCTGCAAAGCAATTGACCTTCGATCAGGAAATGATGGGGTTTCCTTGCTGGTCGCGCGATAGTCAATGGCTGGCATTTGAAATGAAACGGGGCGCAAATACACATCTTGCCGTTATCCCCCGCGAAGGCGGCACGCCAGAGCAACTCACATCAGCTTCAGGGCACCACTGGCCGGGAGGCTGGGCAAAGGATGATGATCGTATTGCCTTCGCCGGGCAACATAACGGCATCTGGAATGTTTATTGGATTTCGCGCCGCACGAAAGTCCAAAAGCAACTGACGAATTACACCAAACCCAACTCCTACGTCCGCTATCCCGTGTGGTCGCCGCTCAGCAATCAGATCGTGTATGAATACGGCGAGACGACGGGGAACATCTGGATGTTGGAATTGAAGTAAAGATCAGCTACAAAATTTTTGTGTAATGAAATGCCGACAGTTGCTGTTCTGCACTCTAAAATGCTGCTGCACCAGCTTCCGCTACGGCGTGATCCTGCTCGCCTGACCCGCCGCTCACGCCAATCGCCCCGACTACCTCGCCGTCTTTTTTGAGCGGTATTCCCCCGGCAAAAATCATGATCCGCCCATTGTTTGACGCATGAATTCCGAAGAATTGTCCGCCTGATTGACTGTGCTCGGCTAAATCTTTCGTGGCAATGTCAAAGGCCCGTGCGGTGTAGGCTTTCTTGATGGAAATATCAATGCTTCCCAACCAGGCCTTGTCCATACGCACGTGCGCAATTAAATTACCGCCGCTGTCGGCGACTGCAATATTCATAGGTTGCCCTATCTCGGTTGCTTTGGCCTCTGCCGCAGCAATGACTCGGCGTGCATCCTTAAGTGTAATCACGTTTTCTCCTCTAGCTAAAATGTTAATTGTTGATTGAAGTTATCCCTATGCAGAGTAACACTTCTCGCCATAGCGAGCAAAGACTCTGGGCATGAGCATTAAGTTGCCACTGTTATCAGCATCGTAAATTTGCCTCTTTCACTGGGCGCTCACTATAATCTTAGTGTTTCGTATTTCGTGACCGACTATTTTGACATCGGCTGTAATTATGAATTTCCAACTCGTTTCCGATTATCAACCAGAAGGCGATCAACCGACCGCTATCGAGGCGCTCGTGAACGGCCTCAACGCAGGTGAAAAGCATCAAGTATTGTTGGGGATTACGGGCAGCGGAAAAACTTTTTCCGTCGCCCAGGTGATTGCCAAAGTGAATCGCCCCGCGCTGGTGATGGCGCATAACAAAACGCTCGCAGCGCAGTTGTATCAGGAATTCAAATCCTTCTTCCCACACAATGCCGTCGAGTATTTCGTGAGCTATTACGATTACTACCAGCCCGAAGCCTACGTGCCTTCGTCCGACCTGTACATCGAAAAAGAAGCGACGGTTAATGACGAGATAGATCGGTTACGGTTGAGTGCAACGCGGTCTTTGTTTGAGCGCCGCGATGTGATTGTCGTGGCTTCGGTGTCGGCAATTTACGGCTTGGGCGACCCGGATGCGTATTATGGGATGCTCTTGTTTTTGGAGCCGGGGCAGAAAATTTCGCGCAACGACATCGTGAAAAAACTGGTCGAATTACAGTACGAACGCAGTGACATCGAATTCGGGCGCGGCACGTTTCGCGTGCGCGGCGATATTATTGAAATTCAGCCGAGCTATCAGGAGCAGGCCTATCGAATTGAATTGTTTGGCGATGAAATTGATTCGATTGCGACGATTGATCCACTACTGGGCGAAGTGCTTCACAAACACACATCGCGGCTGCCAATTTACCCCAAGTCAAATTATGTGATGCCGCAAGGCACCGTCAAAAAAGCTGTCAAAACCATCAAAGCCGAATTGGAATGGTGGTCGCCGCAATTGATTGAGCGAGGCAAAACCGTCGAAGAACAGCGACTACATCAACGCACGATGTATGATTTGGAAATGCTGAATGCCTTGGGATCGTGTCGCGGCATCGAAAACTATTCGCGGCATTTCACCGGGAAAAAAGAAGGTGAGCCGCCGCCAACCCTATACGACTATTTGCCTGCGGACACGATTGTGGTGGTAGACGAAAGCCATCAATCCATTCCGCAAATTCGCGCAATGTACAAAGGCGACCGCTCGCGCAAAACCACGCTGGTTGAATATGGCTTTCGCCTGCCTTCCGCGATGGACAATCGTCCGCTCCAGTTTGAAGAATGGCAGCAACGCACCGGGCAGCTTATTTATGTTTCCGCGACGCCGGGGCCGTATGAATTGGAACAAACCGGCGGCGAATTCATCGAACAAGTCATCCGCCCCACCGGCTTACTTGATCCTGAAGTCGAAGTGCGTCCAGTGCGCGGTCAGATTGATGATTTGCTCGACGAAGTCCGCGAACGAACAGCACGCAAAGAACGTGTGTTGGTTACGACATTAACGAAAAAGATGGCCGAAGACCTGTCGGATTACTATGCTGATCTGGGGGTGAAAGTGCGCTACATGCACTCGGAAATCGTCACGCTTGAGCGCGTCAAAATCCTGCGCGATTTGCGCAAAGGCGAATTCGATGTGCTGGTCGGGAATCAACCTCTTGCGCGAGGGATTGGACTTACCGGAAGTCTCGCTCGTCGCGATTCTCGATGCCGACAAAGAAGGATTTCTGCGCAGCGCCTCGTCTTTAATTCAAACCATCGGACGTGCCGCGCGCAACTCCAGCGGCAAGGCGATCTTGTACGCCGACAAGATGACGGATTCGATGCGCTATGCCATTGATGAGACCAATCGTCGTCGCGCCAAGCAGATTGCATATAACGAAGCGCACGGCATCACGCCGCAATCCATCATCAAGCCGATAGAGGCCACGCTCGTCACTGCCTACGAAGCCGATTACTTTAAAGTGCCAACCAATCTGGAACTCTTTGACGAATACAGCCCGGAGAAATTGCGCGAGACGATTGGGCAATTGGATTATGAAATGCGCGAGGCGGCAAAGAAGTATGAGTTCGAGAAAGCAGCGGAGTTGCGCGACAAGCTCAAGTATTTGAAGGAGCGGCAGCTTGCGTTAGGATAAAGAGTAGAGGATTGTTATTTCTGTGTTGGTAGCTGAGGGCAGTAGATTGTTTGCAACTTTTTGTTTGATCACAACGTTGATGCAGTTACCAAACCAAGCAAGGAGAATCTATGAGTAATCAATCGGGAGAACAGTTAGTCACGAATCCACCGCCACCACAAGGCACCGGTCAACATTCGACTGTAGACGATGTCGTGAGCGCGATTCGGGAATTCGTTTCCAAAGCGCCGGAAACCATCAACAAAGCCGTCGAACGCGCGATGAACGTCAAGGACAATACGGTCATCCTGCGGCTCGGCGAGCAAGAATCCGATGCACTTGATACGCTGGTTTCAGCAGGGATATACAAATCCCGTACCGAGGCCGCAAATTTCCTGATCGCCGAAGGCATCAAAGCGCAGGCTAGCTTATTCGAGCGCATTCAAAGCAAGCTGGATGAGATTGAACGATTGCGCAACGAACTGCGCCAGACGGTCGCCTCCGATCAGACCTGAAATTGGTTAGCAAAAGCGAGCAAGCGCGTGGCTGAACCTGTGCGCGGCCCGGACAGAAGAACCAGATACGGGCCGCGCTGGAAGATCAGCGTAGCTTCATTGCCTTGCTCCATATACAGGCCATCCCCATTTTGTAACGACACGGACGTCATTGCCGCCAATCCTGCCGTCCAGCGCAGCAACGACCAGGTTGACCAGGCGCGCATGGCAGAACCGTAATCGCCTACCACGACGTTCCAATCCTGGCGCGCCCGATCTTGATAGCGCGCATTGGTCAATCGTTCAGGAATGAATTGACGCACTTGATTCAGCACTTCAGTAAGCTCGCGGCTATTGTTTTCGCCCTGTCGTAACCATCCTTCCATTTCGGCAGCGGTTAACGTGTTGACGTCTTGTAATACCAACTCGCTCGGTGTCGTAGGCGGTAATGTCCAGACGGAATCGCGCACTTCGGGATAGTCGTTCAGTCCCTCGCCATTGCCGACGTTGCGCGCCAGACGATCAGCGACCTCGGCGGTGGCTGGGGTAGGCGCGTAGACGATAATAACGATGCCGGAGTTTTCCTTGTCTAGCACATACACCGTGACCTGCTGGGTTTTGATGCGTGAACCAGTATAGGTATCGCCATCAGGACTGTTAACACGCACGCCAGTGCGCTGGCCATTAGTGGAGCGGTTGATCGAGTTGGCAATCTCTTCGCCTTGCCCGGCACGATTGCCGGCAGAATTCAGGACGTGAACATAGACATCGTCGCCGGAGGGCGCATTGGGAGAACGAGGCTGAGCAGTTGTTTGCTTCGACTTATTCGGCGCACGATAAACTGCTGACGTCATCGCTTCCGCGCGTTGTGGCAATGTTTTCTTGTCTATGCCCGGCGGCAACCATTGCTCGGATACTTTGGCCTCTTTAGTGTTGGCATTCGGGTCGAAATTCTGTGTGACCATGGACTCCGGTCGCGCAGGCGTGCCTGGGTCATTGTCTACGGGAAATTCCGTTATCGTTCCTGCTGCGCGCTGCGGTAAATCCGGTTTCTGGCGAGTTGGTGCGGAGTAAGAAAAGCTGCGCCAGGCCAACCACGCGCCCGCTAGCAGCAGGACGACTGCGACCGCTGCAATGACTAAACCGACGGAGCTTTTGGCCCGCGCCGGGGATGGGGGCGGAGGGGTCATCCGATCAAGTGTATAGCCGCATTCGCCACAGAATCTTTCGCCCGGATCAAGGCCGGCTCCGCACCGCGTGCAATGATTCGTATTCGTCGCAGGATTTGAGGCCGCGTAATTTGGCGTTACGGGAGCGCCGCCCTCGCCCATTGCCAAAATCCCTGGCACCAGTAGGCCCACGATGGGGACGATTGCGAGTAACCCAATCCACGAAGGCTTGCCGCGCACTTCCGCAATCGCCATCCAGAGCAAGACGAAGAAAATAAGGTTAAGGAGCGGAATGAATAACAGCACCATCCACCAACCGGGCTTACGCGCGATCTGACACATCAAGTACAGATTTACAATTGGAACCCATGCCAGACCTGCATTCGGCGTATTCGTCTTGCGCGCAATGATCATCAGCATTGCGGCGAAATAAACGTAGACCATCAGCCCGACAATCAGTATCGGAATCATTAATCCTAACAGGTCGGAAAAGACATCGAACTCAGGTGTAATTTGCATAATAACTCCTCTTAATGGGGCGCTCTGGTGAACGTCATCGTACCTTTACTCCCGTAACACAGCAGGTGCTTTTCCCCCTTGGGCCAAGCGATGCTACCAAATAGCACATCGGCGGGTCTCCAGCCTGATAGCCACCTGGCCTGACATAGGTGAAGGCGACGCAGCCTGGGTCTTCCGCACAGGCGCTTTGACACAATTCCAACGAAGCATCACTCAGCCGGAAATAGCGCAAGAGGGTTGCTGGTGGGTTAATCGTGGTGTTGTCCTCTCTCGTGAACTCACTACCTCGGAGTTGCGTCAGCTCTCGTACCGTGGGCGAGGGCTGCGGCTCAGGACTGAGAAGCACTTGCGGTGTGGAATCCGTCGTTGCTGTTTTGCCTATCTCTGCTAATGAGCCGGATGCGCGTTGCGGTGGTTCGGATTTTCTGCTGCTACACGCTGCAGTCATCATTGCTGCGCTCATTGTCAGGATCAGGAACCATTTGGTAGAAAAACACGCTGGCATAATTACCTCCTTCAATGAAGCCGCTCAGGAATGCCGTTCGTCGCAGCTCGTGGGTTGTCCGCATTATCCGCAAAAACGTTCCTCTAGCCCAAGCGGATTTGAGCAATGAGGGCACCAGAGAACGTTACTCGCACGAGGCCGACCATTAGCTTGAAGCTGCGCCATCGGCTGCGTCTCAAACAGCAAATACCTTTCGACTGCCTGCACCACATCTGGGGCACGAATCAGGTCCAGACATTGCGGTAATGAACGACCACTCAGCAACGTGATGGGGCGCAGGCACAAGCTCTGATCTTTCTCATCGCCATCGCCGAGCGGTTCGACGCGGCTTTTCCAACAACCGCCATTTTCGCAACAGGGCAATGCGCCGTTTGTATGCAGGAATTGATGATGCGGATATGCCTCCCATTGGACAGGCTCACGTCCGCCTGCAATGACGACGCACGGGCGATTCTTGGGTCTGCCAGGTTTGGTTTCCACCGCCGCGGCCAAATGCATAAACATTGTGACGGGGCAAATCACTCCGTCGGCGTGATACATCAGCCGCACCATTTGCCGCAAATCGGTTTTGCCTACTAAATCAAGCACGCCGGTTAATTGAGGATGACAATGATCAGCCTCGCCGCATTGCACGAAACTGATGCGACCGCGAAAGTGATCCACGACTTGTTGCATACGATCAGGGTCCCACCATTTCGCGGTATAGTCCCATTTGCCGCCATTGACGATGATCCAGAATCGTGCGCCCAAGCCTTCGATTTCTTCGACCTGTGACATCCAACTTTTTTCCGCAGCGGAAAGATGCACGTCGCCTTTGAAGGCGTGCGGTTGGATTGCGACGCCGAGTTTGTCCTGCAAGAACATCCGAAAGCCGTGGATGAAATGATAAGGAAGCTGATTTGATTGATGGATGAGCGGATATTCGCATTGAATCTCCTCCACTTCGGCATCACTTTCTTCCAGTTGCGTGATGTACGGGTTGTTTTCCCATAGCGCGGAACAGGTCGTTCGCACGTCGGTCAGGAACTTGCCCGGATGCGTCAAATGCAAGTCTCGCACCGCCGCCGTGAGCATCAGAATGTCGCCCGGACTAAGCGCACAGTGCAACCGCAGTTTTCGCACGGCGGCTGTAGGAGTCGGTTCTCTGTGCGCGGCTAAGGCATAGAAATCTTCGGGTGCTTCACCAATGCCGCGCCGTGGCGCTTGATTAATCTTGAGCTGGTCGAGCAAGGTTTCGGGGAAGGAAGTCAAGCGGCTCCCGGTTTGAATTACCAGGTCGGCCAGCAACAAATCGTCTTGCCGCTTGAGCATCGCGCGGTCGGGAAAATTATGCTCGCGCAAGTAATCCGCCCGTGCTGCCCACAGCCCGCCGGTCGCAAAAAAGACGCGCGCTTGATCTTCAATCAACTCAACGGTGCGAAACCAGGGGCGACCGCGCAGGAATTCCTCATACCCTGTCATGTAATCGGCCTTGCGCTCAACATAGAAAATATGCCCCGCAATATCAAACGGCGCGGCGGTTGCGAGAAACTGCGCCATCTCCGCCACACCACCCGGCAGGAAATACGAATCATCATCCATCCAGACCAAATATGGGGTGCGCGTGCGTTCCAGCAGCAGCCGCATCATCGGGTCTTTGTTGAGATTGGCACGCGCTTCAAGCAAGGTGTCAATCCGCCCTTCGTCCAACAGCTCGCGCATCCGCGCCGTAGTTTCCTGTCCACACTGATTCAGCCCGACGTGAATTTCGTAGGTGGCTTGCACTTCTGGTTCGGCGAGGATGCTGTTAATAGCCATGAGCGAGTATTGTGGATAATCGCCGTAGCAGCACAACAAAATACTGAATTGTTTTTGCGTGTCGGTCATCATTGCGGCTGGCTCAATTGCCACTGCCTTTAGCTAGTGAAGAACATCTATTCAATTTTTACTCGTTCTGTAATCGGTGCCCACATTGATTACAGAATCGGCTGGCAGTCGGATTGGCCCAACCGCAAGCCGGACAATCGGAGCTTTCGTTGGGTTCTGCCACAGGCACGAATTCCTCGCAACTCTGCTGAAGCGCGCGATACGCTTTGGCGATTTCGAAGACCAGTGCGTTGAGTGTGTGGCGCGAAAACCCATCTTGATAAATCACCGTGGCGATCTGAAAAAACGGAGGATCATCGCCCAGATGGAAGCGGCAAATCATCATGCCGGTGCGTGCTGCTTCAATCGCTCCTGCCGCCTGCCGCAAAGAGGTGACGAGGTCAGGCGTTGCCACGGCTGAGCGCGCCAACTCTACCGGAACGTTTTCCTGGCATAACAGCCTGATTCGATGATCGCCAGGAATCTGGCTTACTTTAATCTGTGCCAGCGGGGCAGGCGTAACCTGAGCGGCCTGAAGCGTCGCTTCCCAGGCATCTGGCGCATCAGCTTCCGCTTGCAAAACGTGAAAGGCGTCTTGCGCGTTGCCCCAATTTTGCAGCATTTCAAAGTAATTCATAGTCACACCTCCAACGATTGATTTATCGGTTCAATCAAGTACCTCGAATTTGCCCACCACTGCCGCGACGGCAAGCTCGATGCCAAAGGATTGGAGACCTCGGATCGAAATATATTCCGGGTCGGTCGTGAGCATCGTAAAATTGATCCAGCCAATCGAATAACCGATAAAGAACGCGTCAACACTGCCTTGCATCAAGCTGCCAGGGCCATTGAAATTATGCCAGTCCACGTATTCGGCAGTCTCGAATTCCCCCGTCGCTGAGAGATACGGAACAGCAGTTTCCCAAGAATAGGAGCCGCCAATCCCTACCCCTGCACCCGCTCCCACAAAACGCAAGCGTTTGGTGATCCCCGTGGCGACTTCGGTTAATCGGAACCCCGCGACTAAGCCTGCTGGCCCGGCTCCCGCTGCCGCCGCTCCTACGCTTGCGATCTGCCATTTTTTCTTTGGTCTGGGGGAACTTGACGACGAAGAGCTTGAACTTTCACTCGACGACGACGACGAACTGGGAGACGAGGAAGAACTGGGGCTAGAAGAAGATGAACTGCTGCTGGAACTGGATGACGGTGAACTTGAACTGGACGAAGATGAACTCGAACTTGATGGCGACGAACTCGAACTCGACGAGGAAGAACTGGAACTGGAACTCGAGCTTGAGGTTGATTCACTTGACTCACTTGAGGACGACAAGCTGGCGGCAGACGACGAACCTGAACTCCCGCTTGCTCCCGAAGCGGAGGATGCGAGGAGGGAAGACGACACACTTGCGCTGGAAAGACTTTCCGGCGAGGGCGATGCAGAGGACGACGACACTGTGGGGGAAGAGACGGGGTGGCCGACTGTCCAACGCCACCGCAGGCATTGCGGCGGATGGTTGCTGCGCGGTTGCGAAATACAAACCACGATGAGCACCGGCGTGCCGGGCGCTAACATTTCGGTCGCGCGTGGAAAATTGACTTCCGAATAGAGGGGGCTGATCACCGTGCTGTCGAAAGGCGAAACGCCGCTGCGCGTGTAAACGCCACCCGTCACATGGACATCATCTCCGGTTTTATTGACGAGCGTCAGTCGTGACTGGAATGTGACATGAACTTCGCCAAAGGGAGAATACGGCACCGGATCGCCGATGGTCGGCGTGACATACAGCCCGGTTGGGTACAATTCGTCGGAGTGAAATTCATCTTCTTCGACGATGCCATTCCACTCCATACAACTTTCTGCCTTGCCCGGGTGATAAATACAGAAAACAACGCGAACTTTTTCGCCGGGCCGCAGCACATCGCTCCACGCGTACGAGGCCGATGTGCCGCCCAGCCAGGTTTGCCCCATTGTCAATTCGGAGCCGCTGCCGCTGGTGTAGAAGTCGCTCTTATACTGTAAATAATCACCCGTGTTATTGACGAAGGTCGCATGCAAGGTAAACGAGACGCTCACTGTGCGCCCACGCGGATCATTCGGATAGCCAGGCCCGGTAATCTTCGTGATGACCGAGAGACTGCTCATCTGATAGCTGCCATCCAGCGAACTCGAACTGGCTTCGCTGCTCTCCAACGATGAAACGAGTGTTGACGAGGAGCTATCTGCGGCAGACGAATCGGATGAAGCGCCAGAACTTTCGGAGGCAGATGAATCAGAGCTTGCCGAAGAGGACGAAGAGTCAGCACTGCTGCTCTCACTGCTGCCAGAACTACTAGAAGACAGCGACGAAGAGGTAGAACTGCTGGAAGGCGAGGACGAAGAGTCAGCACTACTTGACGATGATGATTCGGATGATGACGAAGTTGCCGAGCTTGACGAATCCGAGGATTGGCTGCTTGAACTCAACGATGACGAGGACAATTCCGATGAAAGCGATGAGGACAATGAGAGGACAATGAGAAGATAGGGCGGAGGACAGCGAGGAGGAAACGGAACTGTCGGATGAGCGTGCGCTAACAGAAGATGAAGAAATCGCTGCTCCTGCGCTGCTGCCGGAGGTCTGGGGCGAACTTTGTGCCGTGACACCGCCTGCGGTAAGTGATGATGCGGAGCTTGATGCGCTATCATCGCTCGAACTGCCCGCTCCGGCCCCCGCGCCTGCGCCGATGCCCGTCACCAGCCCTGTGCCGCCGCTTTGCCCAACCAGCGCGACGCCACCTTCTTCGATAAAGCCCGTGGGATTGCTGCCTAACTCTGAGAGGCCGCCATCGTCTGCCAACAAGTCGCTCGTTGTCAGCATCGCCCACGCCAGGCCTGTTAGCCAGGTTATCCAAAATGACCAGGCGGCTGCCTTGAATCCGATGCGACTGGCTCTGCGTCGGTTCAGAAAATAGGTGATGACGGCAGAGGCCGTGCCCCAAATGGCTAATGCCACGGGGAAAAAGATCGAATCCTTGGTCGGGATGAACAGGCCGCTGGGAAAGGTTGCGACATCTCCAAACCCACCGCTCAAACTGACAACCAGCAAGTGAATGCCGCCTCCGATGAGAAAGCCGCGCAGAAATGATTGGGAGCGTGCTTGCACGATCCTGACCGGGAACAGTAACGCTCCCTGGAAAGAAAAAGTCCCCTGCGCGTCAAAGATACCGGAGCTTTTTTTCAGATACTGCCCCAGGTTGCGCCAGGCCGTTTGCAACTCTTGCCACAGGCTCGTGGCATCGGTTGCCAGGCTGCCGGAAAGGCTGAGCGAGAATACCGCCGTCTTCGCCATCTTGTCGTAGAAGGTTTGCCGCGTTGCACCGAAAATAGAAAAGCAACCCGCCACAATCAACAACGATGGCACTTGCAGCAGGTAGATCAAGGGACTGGGAAACCCCAGATCCGTACCCATCAGCGTGAGCAGATTGATGAGGCTGGTCAAGCCGACTTTCAATTGCCAACGTTTTTTCAGGACGTCAGGCGTGGCTTTAGTGCCATCCTCCTGCAAGACAACTAAGCCCCCCACCCGCTTGCCGGGCGTGTAACCTAAAATGACTTCTAGGTAGTAGTACGCCGCCAGCAGTACAGGCATCAGTAACTGAAAGCGGAAGACAAACCCCAACATCAGCGCCAGCCCAAACAAGATCACACCATCAATCAACGCCGCATTAAAGCGTGGGCCGAAGCCTTGCCGCTGGCTGGTCGCATCTCCGGTTATGACGACTTCAACTTTGGCTACGGGCTGGGCAGTAGCGCGCGGCGGCGCTGGTGGGGAGAGGGGGGGCTGTCGTTCGCTCGGCGTCGGAGCGCCGCATTCGCTGCAAAAGCGTCGTCCCGGCTTCAGCGGGGCGTGACACTGGGCACAGAGCGGCGTGGTGGGTTTGACTCGTTCCTGCGTGAAAACAATTTCCGCCGGAGGCGCAGCTTCAGCCAGCGGCAAGGCCAACATACCGCAAGCAGTGCAAAAGTTTTTTCCAGGCTTCAGCGGTGCGTTACAGTGCGCGCAGCGCGGGGAGGGGGCTTCAATCTGGGGTTCAGGCTGGCGGTCAGGCGAGAGCGGCGTGGCAGGCACAGCTATTCCGCAATTCGTGCAAAAACGTTTTCCCGGTTTGAGTGGGGCCTGACATTGAGAACAAATCGCCATGTTGAGTTCCTTGCGATAAAGACAGGGCGGTTAGCGAAATTCCTCCACTGGCTCAACGATAACAAAACTGCTGCGCGTCTGTCTGCTGGTTTCGACAAAAAGCTGATAAATCCCTGGCTGCGGAAACGAAATCGTTTCCTTCGCCTGACTCGGAATGCGATGCCTGTCGTTCGTTTGCCGGATCACTACGGTGATGTCCTGAGCTTCCGGGTTGCGGACGTGAATGCTTCCGCCACGCGGAAGGCGTAACCAATCCGGGTTCAGCGCGATGCCTTCGACGCGAAACTCGGCTGCTGTAACGCGCGCATCGCGCTGCACGTGCGTGGGCCAGAAAATCAGCCACACGATTGCCGCGCAAGCTACCAATAGAAACTGCATCACCCGGCGAAACGGTAATTGACGTAGCCACGCATTCGTTTCATCCCAACGACATGCCAGCCAGCCAAGCGGCAAGCCGTACGCGATATGACCGAAATAAGCGATGCCAATGGCTTGATAGTTTCCGACCAAATAGAAAATGCGTCCGAACGGCGAAACTAGCGCAATTGTTTCCAGCACCAGTCCCCAGAGAATCGCCCACGCCCAATGCCGTTTGCGCAGCCAAAGTGTGTACATTATTCCAAACGTTAAGCCATTCGAGAAGTGATAGCTCCAACCCAGCAATTCCGTCCAGCGCGACGAGCTTCCTGCGTCCGCGATCCAAACTCCATAGGCACTAATCGGAGCAAAAATTCGCTGGCCGGATAAAAGCGGCGGGATTCGTACAAGATCATAAGCCAGTGTGCCAAGCAGCCCGCCAACAAAGCCTATCGTTAGTGCTTCGGCCAATACTTTTCTCTCAGTTTGTTTAGTCCATAGCCAAATGCCAAGCAGCGCCAGACAGCAGGGAAGGGCAATGAACAGCGCACTGCTGTGCAGATCAACCAGGCCATAGACCTGGGCCAGCAACGCGCCGCCGGATGGAAGACAAAGTAGAAAGCACAGTCCACGCCACCAAAGATCAGCATGCGCTTGCCTGGATGGGAGATGGGCAGAAATATTCATTCGTGAGTCTTGTGCTACCGAGCTACCAGAATTTGATTTTTGCGAGCACGTTAGAGAAGGATGAAATACGTCCGGTGTGTTGCTGTGCAAGTCGTTCGCGCTCGCGTTGCAGCGCTTCCGGCGATGGCATCACGGGTAGCCCCGCTGTTCGTGTGGGAGGCGGTGGCATAGGTTGTGACACGCAAGAACGCCCGTTTTCTATCGTCACCGTTGCTGCAACACACAATTGCTGCCCCGCCTTGACAGCACGCTCAAAGAGGGCGAGACGTTCCTGTTCACCCAGCGGATCAAGGTTGACCACATTTAGGCCGCAAGCCTTGCAATAGCGTTCGGCCTCGCTTTCGCCTTGCAGTTCCTTAAATTTTTTCTGACAGACAGACGCGAATTGAAGATCAAGTGCCATCGTTTACCTCCTTTTGCTATTGACGGAAGAAATCGCCTTCAGCACCGCCCCAGCCTTTCAGAAGAAGGTGAAAACATACGCCTTGTGCATAAAGTCGAACCGGATAGCTGGGCAGATAAGCATCACACGGATGAGGCAAAAATTCTTTGGCGCTGCGAGCGGAAAACAGGGGAGCGCAATCCTGTGTTCTAGCGGAACAAAAATCAGATGATGATTGGTGACGATCAACTGACCATCAGGGCGATCAGACCAGTCCGGTTGATTCCAGCTTGTGGCGATTTTTCTGAGCAAGACAATTTCGTTTCGCATATCTTCAAGTGTCGCGCGGGCGTGATTGCCCGCTGCACTTCTTGATGGCGGAAACGAAAAAACATTTCACCAACGAAATAATCAAACATCACTCAACAACACTGCCTCGCGCAAGGAATCCAGCGGATCAGGTTTGGTCGGGATAAATTCGTGGGCGACGAAACCTTGGAAGCCCAAGTCGGCAATCCCTTTCATCACTGTGCGCCAATTTAATTCCTGTGTGTCGTCCAGTTCGTGCCGACCCGGCACGCCACCCGTGTGAAAATGACCGATCCATTGCAGGTTTTCTTTGATGGTTTGGAGGATATTTCCATCCATGATTTGCGCGTGGTAAATGTCGTAGAGAATCTTGACGCGCGGATGATTGACGCGCTTCACGACTTCGACACCCCACGGCATGTGATCGAAGTGATAATCGGGATGATTCACTTTGCTGTTGAGCAGTTCCATACAAATCGTGACGTTGAATTCATCAGCGATGCTCTTGATGCGATTCAAGCCGACGACACAGTTATCTATTGCTTCGCCATCGGGCTTGCCGACGCGATTGCCGGAAAAGGTGATGACGTTTTTCCATCCAGCCTGCGAAGCGGCTTGCGCATTGCCGCGAAAGTCTTCCACCAGTTTGTCGTGATTTTCCAAGCGATTGAAGCCGACCGGAATCGTCCCTGCCCCCGACACCATCGTCGCCTGCAAGCCGTATTGCTTGAGCGTCGGCCAGTCTTTGCGGTCGTTCACCAGATCAATGCCGACCAGGCCCATCGCCTTCGCTGCCTTGCACAAGTCCTCGAATTTGACAGTGCGGTAACACCAGCGACAGGCCGACTGTTTGATACGGCCTTTGAGCTGGAGCGGTTTGAGATGTTTTGGGTTGAGCTTATATTCAGGCGATTGCTGGAAAGCGAAACTCGCTGGCCCCAGCAAGGCCAGGCCGCCGAGTCCTGCTGCCGTTTGGCGCAACATTGCGCGCCGCGACGTTGTTCTCTCTGCAAACATAGTCATTGTCCTCTCGCTATTGATGAATAATTTGAAGCGCGGGAAAAATACCACTGATTCTCGTTTCGCGCTACGATGCAAGCGCGGCTATAATTTGCCCGCATAAATTGAGGAGTTCCTATGACCAAACAAATCATCCGCGCCGCCTGTCCCCACGATTGTCCTGATACCTGCGCCATGCTCGTTACGGTTGAGAATGGCATAGCCATCAAAGTCGAAGGGGCAAAGGATCATCCGACTACCAATGGCTTTCTTTGCACGAAAGTGAATCGCTATCTGGAGCGCACGTATTCCGAGCAACGCGTGCTGTTTCCGATGAAACGCGTTGGTGCCAAAGGCCGAGGCCTGTTCACGCGCATCTCGTGGGAGGAAGCGTTGGCTACGATTGCGGCAAAGTTTGCCGCAATCGCGCAGGAAAATCCCCAATCCATTTTGCCGTACAGCTACGCCGGGACGATGGGTCTGGTGCAATCGCAATCAATAGATCGGCGCTTTTTTCATAAGCTCGGCGCGTCCTTGCTGGATCGCACGATTTGCGCGAGCGCGGGCGCGGCAGGCTACAAAGTCACGATTGGCGCAAGCATCGGCACCGATATGGAACGCTTTGACGAAGCCAAATTGATCGTGATTTGGGGCAGCAATCCGCAAACGTCGAATGTGCATTTGATGCCGAAAATTCTGGAAGCCAAACGACGTGGCGCGAAGCTGATTGCGATTGATCCGTATCGTTCCTTGACCGCCGAAAAATGCCAGCAACATATCGCGCTCTTGCCGGGCACCGATGGCGCACTCGCGTTGGCGATGATGCACGTCATTATTAAGGAGGATTTGCTTGATGCCGATTACATCCGCCAACACACACTCGGTTTTGAGTTGCTGAAGGAACGCGCGCAAGAGTATACGCCCGCTCGCGTTGCCGCGATTACTGGCCTGGGCGAAGAAACGATTATCAACTTTGCGCGAGAGTATGCGACGACGAAGCCTGCGGTGATTCGCTTGAATTACGGGATGCAACGACACGCGGGCGGCGGCATGGCCGTGCGAACCGTTGCTTGCTTGCCTGCGCTGATTGGCGCGTGGCGTGATCCCGCCGGAGGCGTTTTGCTTTCCAGTTCCGGCACGTTCAGTCTAAACACGAATGCGCTCGAACGTCCTGATTTTATCCCGTCCGGCACGCGTATGATCAATATGTCGGCGATAGGCGATGCGCTGCTCGGTGAAATGCGCAATCCTGACAACACAATTACGCCGCTTGATCCGCCCGTCAAAGCACTGTACATCTACAATTCCAACCCGGTAGCTATTGCGCCGGACTCTGGTAAAGTCAAAGCCGGATTCGCGCGCGAAGACCTGTTCACCGTCGTGCATGAAATCTTCCAAACCGACACAGCGGATTATGCCGACATCGTGTTGCCAGCGACGACGCAGCTTGAGCAATTCGATGTGCATAAAGCCTACGGGCATGTGTATGTGCTGGCGAACAATCCCGCGATTGCGCCGCTCGGCGAGGCCAAGCCGAACAGCGAAGTCTTTCGGTTGTTAGCCGCACGGATGGGCTTCACTGATCCGTGTTTTTCCGAGACAGACGAAGAGATTGGCGCGCAAGCTTTTAATTACGAGCACGAACGGATGCAGACGATAGATTTTGCGACGATGAAATCCCAGGGCTGGCAACGCTTAAACGTACCCGAACGTTATGCGCCCTTTGCCGAAGGCAATTTCCCTACGCCTTCTGGCAAGTGCGAATTCTTCAGCGAGACTTTAGCCAGGCAGGGCATGGACCCTTTGCCGACTTATATTCCCCCGCGCGAATCGGTGCAGACTGCGCCGCAACTTGCCCAGCAATATCCGCTGGCTCTCATCTCGCCGCCTGCGCATAGCTTCATGAACTCGAGCTTTGCCAACCTGCCTACGTTCTTGCACGCGGAGAAAGAACCTTACCTCGAAATCCACCCCGACGATGCAGGCGTGCGCGGCATTCAAGAAGGAGACCGCGTGCGGATTTTCAATGATCGGGGCGCGTTCACCGCCAAAGCACGTGTGTCGGATAAAGCCAGGCACGGCGTTGTCGTGGCGTTGTCGGTATGGTGGAAGAAGCTGACGGACGGCACGAATGCAAACGATGTGACTTCGCAAGGGCTGACAGATTTGGGAGCAGCGGCGACGTTTTATGATGCGCTGGTGGAAGTGGGGAAACTGGATTAAGCTAGGTGGCCAGAAAGGAGAAGATGATGAACAGCCTGATTACACCACAACAAACTACGCAAGGTTGGGTGATCGAAATTCCATCCGAATTTGCCAAGGCACTCGGCGTTGCTGAAGGCTCCTTTGCTTTGCTACACGCAACAGATGGTAATCTGGCGATTGAATACCTGCCGCCGCCATCCCAGGAATTAATTGATGAAATCGAAGAGACCTGGGAAGAACTCAAAGACGCTTTCGAGGAGATGAAGCGACGTGGCGACTGAGGAAGTCCGCTATCTAACCTACGCTGACGCGGCCTTGATTCACATTTTGCTGATGCGTAAAGCTGGTGAAACGCGTTTTGGTGCCTTTGATCGAAACCTGATTGAATCCGCCCTGGCAAGGCCTCAGCAGGCCGCCGTTTATGAGGGAGCAGACCTCATCCGACAAACAGCCTTACTCTGTCACAGTCTTATCAAAAATCATCCCTGGGTTGGTGGTAACAAAAGAACGGCAACGGCGCTTGTGCGCTCGTTTCTGTGACGCAACCGAACGAAGTTGGTGACTTCAGTTGAAGACGTACTTAAGATGGCCTTAGCGGTCGAGTCGGATCAGTGGGATGTTGATAAAATTGCAGAATAATTTCAGGCGCGCTTGGTTCCTTTTTGAGCGAACGCGAACGATGTGACTTCGCAAGGGCTGACAGATTTGGGAGCAGCAGCGACGTTTTATGATGCGCTGGTGGAAGTAGAGCAGTTTTGACTTTTTTATAGAATAAGCGTGAACCCCGTCATCACAAGCAAGATAGCCAGCGCAAAGCACGATGCTCTCAGCGTGCTAAATAAAACGTGGTGGCGAACGATGGTCGTTATCATAGTGTGTGGTTGATAGGTTGAATAAACCCACGCTTCCACAACTATAGAAGTCAAGAAGATGATTTTCCGAGCAGAACTCCATAGGGGTGCTTAGAAATTAGCCCAGGGTGCAACCCGGGGCTAATTTCTGATTCCCCAGATTCTTTGTTATCAATCAGCGTTCTCGCCGCCAACGACGGCAAGCCGGAGTGGTTGCTGCTTCGCTAACACACGGGCACAAAGAGCGGAATCGTCAGCGTCGTCGCTGTCGTCTGCGTTTTGTGCAGCGTGCGAATGCCTTTCCAGGTGGCGGTGCGCGGCGTCAGCAATAAGCCGACCGCTGCGCCGACATTGAATTTCATCGTGCCTGTCTGCCCGCTCGGCACCATCACGGCCATCCCATTCGGCACGCGCGGACTGTTGGTCAAGATGGTTCCCTTCGCCTGGCACGTGCCGGTCAGCCACGCACTGAAACTGCCAAACGGTTTCTCATTCCCGTTATAGATCAGCCCTGTGCCGACTTGTGCCGCCCCGCTCAAGGAACTGCTCACCAAATTGCCGCTCAAGCCTGCCGTCACCACTTGCTGCCCGGCGGCATTGAAGGGGCTTTGGATTTCCACTGCGAACTGTTTGGGCACGGCATCGTAACCAACTTGATCGAAGTACAAGGTGGCACTATCGCCATTGACTGTCGCCACGGCAAACGAATTGGCGCGGAAGCTTTCTGCGCCGTAGTTGTCGGCGAACTCAGGCGTATTCACAAAAGCATTGCCAATCAGCACGTTATTCTGGATGGGCACGCCTTGATTGTTGACCGCCACGGCAATCAGGTAGCCTGTGTTGCCGGGGTCATAATCGGAGGCTTTGAATGAAAAACTCGCATTAGGCGTTAGGCACAGAAACAGATCGCTTTGCTGACAACTCGTGCCATCAATGAAGAAGAGATGGACGTAGGCTTGATTGGCTACCGTTGACGCCGCATTGCTGATATTGGAGATGGTCAGACGCGTGTCGCTTGCTCCGCCAATCGTTGACGTATAGTAGGGAAAGACCAGTACCGACCCGGCTTTTTGATCCGAGACGCGCGTATTCACAATGGCCGGACAAATGACATTGAAGCAATATTGCAGCGGAGCCATGACGCCTGCGACGATGGCCGTGTTGTCTAGGCAAAGCTGAGCGCCTTGGGCAATATTGGCACCAATGCGTGCGCGATAGATGATGGTAACGGTTTGCCCAGCGTTCAGATTTCCATTCCAGGTCACCGCTCCACCATTAGGCGCAATCGTGCAAAGGCCAGGCGTATCAGCAACGCAGGTGCCTGCGACGGCGGTTAAGCCTGTGGGCAAGGTAGCGGTGAAGCTGGACACAGCGGCGATTGGATTTGGATTATTGACTGTTACAGTCACTCCGACTAAGCCATTGGGATCGAGGCAGACTGCCGGATCACCAACTTGCACCGCCAGCATAGAAGCAACCCCCTCCACGGCGCCGATGTCCGTGCCGTCTCCGCCTGCCGCATTCGAAATCGCAGGGAAATCCAGCGTGCGGGCAAAGCCGCGTTGATCGGTGGGGAGGCCGTTGCTAATGCCTTTGTCGAGGGCCGGGCTGCCGGGGAGCAAGGCCATGGTTTGGGTGGGGCCGCCATTGTTGGCGAGTGGACCAAGCAAGGGATCAATCGGCATTGCAATCGAACCGATCTGGTCTTGCATACTGCCGTTGGTAAAGCCTGTGCTACCGTCTCTCTTTCCGATCAGGTTGTATCCCTGGGAGGTGAAAGTGCCAATGACATCTGGCCCTGCCATGACCGAGCTGCCCGTCACGGAGTTGAGCGCCACAATGGTGCTTTTCACATTCACGGTACCGCCGAATATGTATATGCCGCCGCCATACCCAACGTTGGTCATGCTGCCGCCAGTGGCCGTCGCCGAGTTATTCGCGAGCGTGCTGTTGGTCACATTCACGGTGCTGAGGATGTCGTTGAAAATGCCGCCGCCCCAGGCTTCGTTGTTGCTGCCGCCAGTGGCCGTCGCCGAGTTATTCGTGAGCGTGCTGTTGGTCACATTCACGGTGCCTAAGATGCCTAAGAAGCTATTGAAAATGCCGCCGCCACGGCCAAAGTTGTTGCTGCCGCCAGTGGCCGTCGCCGAGTTGTTCGTGAGCGTGCTGTTGGTCACATTCACGGTGCCGGTGTGGTTGAAAATGCCGCCGCCATAGCCTGAGTTGTTGCTGCCGCCAGTGGCCGTCGCCGAGTTGTTCGTGAGCGTGCTGTTGGTCACATTCACGGTGCCAATGTTGTTGAAAATGCCACCGCCATCGCCTCTCCTGTTGTTACCGACAGTGGCCGTCGCCGAGTTGTTCGTGAGCGTGCTGTTGGTCACATTCAGCGTGAGCGTGCTGAAGTTGGCAATGCCACCACCAAACACTGAGCTGCCGGTCACCTTGCCGTTGGCAATGGTCAGGCCGGAGAGCGTGATATTGATGGCGGGCGTGATACTACCGATGTTAAAGATGCGCACCGCGTTGTTGCCGCTGATCGTCAGCAGATTCGCGCCCGGCCCCTGAATCGTCAGGTCTTTGTCAATCGCCAGTTCACTCGCCAGCGTAATCGTGCCCGTCACCGCAAAGGTGATCGTATCGCCGGGGATCGCATCAGCAATCGCCTGACGCAAACTGCCCGCGCCGCTGTCATTCGTGTTGGTGACGGTGAGTGTCGCCGCCTGGATGCGCAGGGGCAGACAAAGCAGGCAGAGCGTCAGCGCGAGGAACAAGAAATAGGGGTGTAAGCGTGTGAGGTGCATAAGCGTTCCCTACAGTAGAAGTCAGTGGATACTACCGATTGCCGCTGCCACTGAAGCAGGGGCGGCTATTATTGATAGGACGAATGCAGCGGTCTTTCCAATCCGGGGTGGGAATGGGGAAACACCTGCGCCATCTCTCGCCGTCACGGGCGCGAGCAACCAAACCGTAAAATAGCTGCCGGAGTTGTGAGAATGCGTCTTTGGCAGGGGGAGAATAACGGATGCGGCGATTTCTGTCTAGCCGGATTAATTGGCTCAATGGTCGTGTTTGCTTCTCAATTTCTGAATGAGGGAAGAAAATCCTCGTACGTAGCGTCTAATCTCTTTGCTTGGCGTTAATGGTTCTCGTACTTCCTGATTGGTGTATCTGGCACGTAGTGGAATTTATTCGCGCTGTCAAAGCAGGGCAGCGAATGATGGCCTTTGATAATTAATTTCGGCAATCAGGGGGAGTCGGCTTTCGATCCAGCGGGTCGCCTGAGTCTAGGCAGGTCGTTCACGGCCTGTGGGAGGAGCAGTAGCAGCCGCGCGCGTCCCAGCGGGACGCTTGAAGGCTGAACTTCAATCGTCCCGCTGGGACGCGTCGGTTTCCTGAGCCAACAGGCCGTGAACTGCCTACATTCACCGGCCTACATGGCATTGCCGGAACTAATTTTCAAACACCATCATGCGCTACGACGTGTCAGTCAGCAAAAATCAAACTCCAGCCTGCCAGAATTTGACAGAACTATCCACAGATCATAAGATGATCTGGTCTTAATCAAACGCATCATTACATTGTCAGAACAAGCGAGTAACTACTATGAGCAGCCGTGCGCTCAAGCTTATTCTTCCCATCTCGAAACGAGATCAGGTGGTGGCTTCGATCAAAGAAGCGATCCTCACCGGAACCTTACAACCGGGAGAGACAATTGTGGAAAGCCGGATGGCGCAACAGCTCGGTGCTGGCACTCCATTAATACGTGAAGCGTTGATTGAGTTGGAACATCAGGGCTATGTTCAGAAAGTTCCTTACAAAGGCACGACGGTAACTAAGTTAGAGCGCAGCAATGTTGAGCAGATTTTCCGCCTGCGCCTGGAATTGGAAACCTTGGCCATCGAATGGGCGAAGGAAGCGATGACGGCAGAAGACATCGCCTACTTACGCCAACTGACGGGCCGGATGATGAGCGCGGCAGAGGCGCTTGACCTGGATAAGTTCTATGACAACGACCTCGCCTTTCATCGCAAACTCTGGCAGATGTCGGGCAATGAGTACCTGGTGGATTGTTTAGAGCGTCTGGTTGTGCCGCTCTTTGCCTTCTTTGTGATGAAAAATCGTCGTGATCGCAAGTGGTATATTGAGAGCGCCGCCAATCACGAACGCATTGTCGAGGCGCTGCCCCGCTTGAGCCGCGCGAAATTGAGTTCCTTGTTACGAGATTCGCTGTCCGACTGGAAGTCGGAAGTGCTAGAACAGTTATTGCCAGGCTAAAATCATTGACGAGAAATCGAGCGGCCTACAAACGAGGCCGCCAAATGCTGGGATGGATTACGCACCAAATTTGCTGATGTATATGTAGTAGTAACAGACCCGGATCATCCGGGGTGCATGTACATTTCCATCAATCTATTCAAAAAAATTAGGAGAGATCATGCTATCCAGTATTCACAAAACGCTCGGTCGTTTGGCGTTACTCTCGCTTGTGTTTGTGGCCTTGCTCGCAGCGGCGTGGGCGCAAGGCTTAACCGGTCAAATCTCCGGTACGCTAACTGATGCACAAGGCAGTGTCGTGCCGAACGGAAAAGTCGAAGTCACGAACCAGGAAACCGCACGCGTAGTAACGGTGATGGCAGACAGCGAAGGCAATTTCGTTGCCCCGCAGTTATTACCAGGAACCTACACCGTCACCATAACGCTCGCCGGCTTCAAGAAGTACGAGCGCAAAGGTATTCCGTTGACGGCCAACGAACGCGTGCCAGTTGGCAAAATTGCGCTGGAAATCGGCGACGTCAGCCAAACCGTTACCATTACGGCAGAACAAACCTACGTGAAAACAGAAAGCGCCGAACGCGCAGGGCTGATTGACGAACAACAGATTCAAAGCATCCCGCTGAAAGGCCGCGATTATATGGGGCTGGTCAAGTTGTTGCCCGGCGTCGTTGACACGGCCAACCGCGAAGCGCCGGGCTGGAACAATCTGGTTGGCGTCAGCATCAATGGCAGCCGTCAGGGGACAATCAATCTGACGCTGGATGGCGTCTCGTCGCTCGACACTGGTTCGCAGCTTGGACCGTACCTCGCGCCCGGACTTGATGCCATCGGCGAAGTCAAAGTGCTACTGACGAATTATCAGGCCGAGTACGGACGCAGCAGCGGCGGCACGATCAATGTGGTCATCAAAAATGGCACACGCGACTTTCACGGGGGCGGGTTTTACTTCAAACGCCACGAGCAATTCAACGCGAACGAATTTTTCAATAACCTGCGCAACGTGGCCAAACCACGCTATCGGTTCAATTACTGGGGCGGCAACATTGGCGGCCCTGTCTTGATTCCCGGCACGGATTTCAATAAAGGCCGCGACAAGCTGTTCTTTTTCTGGTCGCAGGAATATCTGCCGCGCTTGTATCCCACGCGGCAAGGGACGCTGACGTATCCAACGGCGCTCGAACGCGCTGGTAACTTCTCACAGAGCCTCGACACGAATGGTCGCTTGATTCCCGTGCGTGACCCGCTCAAGACGGGCGCTTGCACGCTGACCGATACCACGGCTTGCTTCCCCGGTAACATCATTCCGGCGAACCGCATTGACGCCAACGGGCAAAAACTGCTGAGCATCTTCCCGCTGCCGAACTTCAGTAACTCAGCGAATACCTTCAATAACGTCTTCCAGAGTCAGGTGGATCAGCCGCGCCGCGAAGAGATTTTGCGCATGGACTGGAACATCTCGCAGAAGACGACATTTTACGCCCGCGGCATTCAGAACTACGAAGCCTTCAAAGGCGATTTCAATTTTGTGCTGGCGTCGAACGTCTGGCCGCAATTCCCGATCAAATATCAGGTCGAAAGCCGGGGACTGGTCAGCACACTGATTCACAGCTTTGCGCCGACGCTGACGAATGAATTCACCTTTGGCATCAACCGCGCCTTGCAAACCGTCAACCCGCTCAATCAGGAAGGCATTGATCGCAATGACCGCGTCAAATTAGGGTTAACCCTGCCGCAATTTTTCCCCGGAGCAAATCCGTTGCGGCTGGTGCCGAATGCGACGTATGGCGGCATCTCCAATGCGCCCCAACTCAACATCGAGCAACGCTTCCCGTTCTTTGGGACGAACAACATCTGGAACTGGTCGGATAACCTGTCGTGGATCAAAGGCAATCACAACATCAAGACCGGCTTCTATTTTGAATACACGACACGCAATGCGGCGCGCGCGGCGGCCTTCAATGGCACCTTCAACTTCGACCGCAACGTGAATAATCCGCAGGACACCAATCATCCATTCGCCAATGCGTTAATTGGCTCCATCAATTCCTACACTGAAGCCAATAACAAACTTGATGGTCACGCGCGGTATCGCAATGTGGAATGGTTTGTGCAGGACAACTGGAAAGTGGCGAAGCGGTTCACAGTAGACGCTGGCGTGCGCTTTTATTACATCGAACCTACCTACAGCGAAGGCGACCCTCTAGTATACTTTGACCGTTCGCTCTATGACCCTACGAAACAGCCAGCCTTGATAGCTCCGCATTGTCTGACAGTGAATCCGTGTTCGGGCAATAACCGCGTGGGGCGCAATCCGGTGACGGGCGCAATCCTGCCGTCTGTCAAAATCGGCACATTTGCCGATGGTTCAGGCACGCCATTCCAGGGCATGCGGCAAGTGTCAGAACGTGTGTTCAAGACGCCGCCCATTCAGGTCGCGCCACGCATTGGCTTCGCTTATGACGTGTTCGGGGACGGCAAGACTTCGGTGCGCGGGGGCATTGGCGTCTTTTATGACCGCTTTAACGACGATCAGGTGTTGCAGCAACGCGAGCAGCCCCCGAACGTCATTACACGCACGGCCAATTTCACAACCATCAAAGACCTGTTGGCAACCCCGCTCAGCACCAGCCCAGCGGGTGTCAATTCCATAGACCCGACATTAGACCCGACGGCTGTCTATAACTATAGCCTCGGCGTCCAACGCGACATCGGATTCAACACCGTACTGGACGTGGCCTACGTCGGTTCATTGGGGCGGCACCTGTTGCAACGGTTGAGTCTGAATGCCGTGCCGTATGGTGCGCGTTTCCTGCCATCGAGCATTGACCCAACGGTGTCCGGCGGAACCACACCTTTGCCCGACAACTTTCTGCGCCCGATCAAGGGCTATGGCGATATTCAGTTGATCGAAACCGGCGGCAACTCCAACTATCATGGGTTGCAAGTGCAGTTGAATCGCCGTCTGTCGAGCAGCTTGTCCTATGGTGTGAGCTATACCTGGTCGAAGGCGATGAATGTGACCAACAACAACGGCGACGCGATCAATCCATTCATTGACCGACAAGTGCGCAATTATGGCCGATCTAATTTCGACCGCACGCACAATTTTGTACTCAATTACGTCTACCGCATCCCCAGTCTAAGCAAGTATTGGGATAATGGGGTGTCGCGTCAGGTCTTTGGCGGTTGGGAATTGTCTGGCGTCACGACGTTCCTTAGTGGCGCGCCGTCAGGCATTGGTTACGCCCTGGTGGCAGCGCGTGATCTGGTCGGCGGCGGCGGCGCGGGCGTGGACAGCCGTGTCGTGTTGGTGGCCAATCCTGTGTTGGCGCGGGAACAGCGCAATGGAGTCTGCGGCCACGCCTTTGCTGCTACGGCTACGGCAGCCCAGACGACCGCGGTGGGTGGATGTCATCTGAATGTCAATTCCGTTCTGCCGCCAACCGCTGTGGGCGATTTTGGTCGGGGCAACGCTGCGAGAGACCTGTTCCGCTTGCCGGGTACAAACAACTGGGACATCTCGTTATTCAAGACCTTCAATCTCGCGCGCGATGGAGGTGTGCGGTTGCAATATCGTCTGGAGATGTACAATGCCTTCAACCATACACAATTCACCGGTGTGGATACGACAGCGCGGTTTGACGCGAATAATAATCAAGTCAACGCGCTGTTTGGTTCCTACACGTCAGCGGCCAACGCACGGCGCATTGTGATGGGACTGAAGCTGAACTTCTAGCTCAGTTTGTAGATCGGTATATGCTTCACCGCAAAGAGACAAAGAAGCAAAGGAGCAAGGAACAACCTGTTCTGCTGGCTTGCCTTTGATTTTTTGTGCCTTTGTCTCTTTGCGGTGAAAAATACCAGTCATTTGAAAAACGCGGCAAGAACTGATAGTAAATTTGTGTTATCCACGGAATAAGCAACCATCTATCCCGATAGATGGTCTCCTGCACTTACAATTGTTTTTCTTGAAGGGAGTCTTCCAAGTGAAGTATCAAAAGTTAATCAAGGTTTTTGGCTGGCTGTTACTTCTGGCCGTTGCCAGTTCAGACTCGCTGGCGCAAAGCGGCAAACTCGCGGACTGGCTGATGGACGGCTACGATCTGGAGCGCACCGCGTGGCAACGCCACGAAACCATTCTGTCCACCACCAGCGTCAAAAACATGAAGCTGCTGTGGAAAACCAGGCTCGATAATGAGCCGCGCCAGATGCACAACCTGCTGCCGGTACTAATTGCAGGCCAAGTCAACACCGCTCGCGGCCCGAAGCAGATCGTGTTGGCGACGGGCGTCACGGATAACTTGTACGGACTGGATGCCGACACGGGGGAGATTCTTTGGAAGCATCATTTTGCTTCGGATTGGACGCCGCCGACGGGGGGGCGCGGCGCGGGGATTTTGTGTCCCGGCGGTATCACCGCTACGCCTGTGATTGGGCCGGGCAGGAACGCGGGCGACTATATCGTTTATGCTGCTGCCTGGGATGGCACGTTGCGTCGCTTGAATCTGGCGGATGGCAAAGAAATCGTGCCGCCTGCGAAATTCATGCCGCCGAACGGCAAGCCCTACGCGCTGAGCCTGCGCAACAACGTGATCTATACGCACACCGCACAGGGCTGTGGCGGCAACCCAAACATGGTCTACATCTACGATCTGGCCACGGACAAAGTCGGCACGTGGGGGCCAGCGGGGGGCGGCATGTGGGGACGCACCGGCCCGGCGATCAGCAGCAAAGGCGTGCTCTATACAGGCACAGGCGATGGCCCGTGGAATCCTGAAAACGGTGTCTATGGCAACGGCATCATCGGCGTGCGACAGAACCCGGAAACCAAGGCTGCCGAACTGGTGGATTATTACGGCCCCACCAATGCCGAATGGTTGTGGAAGCGCGATCTGGATATGCAGGTCACGCCCGCGATTTTCAACTACAAAGGCAAAGAATTGATGATTGATGCGGGCAAGGAATGCGTGATGTATCTGATGGATACCGAATCCATCGGGGGCGACGATCACCGCACGCCGCTGCATCGCACGCCGCTCTATTGCAATGAAGAAGTGAATTTCGCCTCAGCAGGGGTCTGGGGATCGCTGGCGACGTGGGAAGATGCGAAAGGCACGCGCTGGGCATTGACCCCGTTCTGGGGGCCGAAGCATTCAAAATTCAAAGCGCCGCTTGAAAATGGTGTGGTGAAATATGGGGCGATTCTGGCATTCAAAGTGGAAGAGAAAGCGGGCAAGTTCACGCTCACCCCGGCGTGGATTTCGCGCGATATGAATCGGGCCGAACCGCCGGTCATCGTCAATGGCGTGATCTTCGCCTACGGCAGCGGCGAGGACACGGATCAAGCCGCTTTTGACATCGGCCTGGCCTATAACCACGATGCGCGCAATCGTATCAAAAACTCGAAGAAGGCGGTGCTGTATGCGCTGGACGCGCAAACCGGCAAAGAGTTGTGGAACAGCGGCGACGCGATTGCGTCGTGGGTTCACTGGGGCGGACTGTCGGTCGCCAACGGCAAGGTCTACATCAATACATTTGATGGCTACCAGTATTGCTTCGGGATCAAGGGCAGCGCGGAAAAAGTCGCGCAAAAGTAACGCCGGATAATGTGGGACAGACGCCTCGTCTGTCCCCGCGCTGAAATAATAAAGCTCTAAACAGGCAGGCCGCCTGTTCTACATTTCCAGAGGGAGTTTCTGCTATGAAAAGATTCGCTGTGACGCTTGTCGCTGGCCTTGTTTTTGCCGCCACTGCGTACGCACAAAATCGTGACTGGATGACCGCCAACGGAGATGCGCAACGTTCGTCCTGGATTCGGTCAGATGCGAAGATCAATAAAGATTCGCTGGGCAAACCTGGCTTCCAGTTTTTATGGAAGCTGAAGCTGAAGAATCCGCCCCGCCAATTAAATTCGCTGACTCCACCGACCACGCTGGATCGTTTGATCGGCTATCGCGGCTTTCGCATGCTGGGCTTCGTCGCGGGTAGTGCAGACAAGCTGTTCACGATTGACACTGACCTGGGACGGATGGAATGGGAGAAACAATTGCAGGTGGCGTCGGCGTCAGGAACTGGCACGTTGAATTGCCCCGGCGGTATGACAAATAGCGTAGCGCGTCCCGTTCTGGCGGCGATTCCGCCACCGCCGAGTGGCGCTGGTGGTGGTCGCCAAACCCCTGCCAAAAGTGCGGTTGGGGAGCCGGGGCAAGGCGGAGTTACGCTGGCGAATGTGCGACCCAATCAAGGCAATTTCAATGTAAACGCGATGCTGCCGCAGCCCACGCGCGTCAATCCCGCGAATCCGCCTGGCGGTCAATTGGGTGCCGGGCCATTTCTGATTTACGCGTTGGCTAGTGATGGGAAACTGCACTCGTTGCATCTGTCGAATGGGGCTGACTATGAACCGCCGATGAACTTTCTGCCTCCAAACGCCAATGCCAACGGGCTGATTGTGATTGATTTTGTTGCCTATGTTGTCACGGAACAAGGTTGTGGTGGAGCCGCGAATGGCGTCTGGGCAGTGGATCTGCTCACGAAAGAAATTAAAACCTTCAAGGCCAACGTAGCGGGTTCCGCCGGGATAGCCTTTGGCGGCAACGATACGATCTATGTCGTGACGGGCAGCGGCGGTGAAAAACCAAACTCGCTGGTAGCGCTGGATCAAAAAACGCTGGCGGTGAAAGCTTCGTTTTCGGCGGGGGCGCAGGAATTTTCCGCCTCACCCGTGGTGTTTTCACACAAAGGCAAAGTGATGATTGCGGCGACGACCAAAGATGGACGCGTGCATTTGTTCGACAGCGAGAAGTTGAATGCGCCGCTGACTTCTTCGGCGGCAGGCAAAGCGGCGAACTTTGCTCCGGGTGCCTTGGCAAGCTGGCAAGACCCAAGCGGCACGCGGTGGATTCTCGCTCCAACCACGGGCACGCAAGCGGCTGACGCAGGGTTCAATGCCACGGGTGTTACCAATGGCGCGGTCATTGCGTGGAAAGTCGTCGAGCAGGGCGGGGCCATCACCTTACAACCGGGCTGGGCCTCGCGCGACTTGATTTCGCCGCTGCCGCCAACGATTATTAACGGGGTCGCGTTCGTCACGTCCAGCGGGGAGTTTGCTACCACGGACAGCAAAATGACGGCAGCACAACGAGCGGCACGTTCGGGGAAAGCCGTGATTTATGCGCTGGATGCCACGACCGGCAAAGAGTTGTGGAACAGCGGTGCCACGATCACGTCGTTTGCGCACGGCGGCGCAATTTCAGGCGGGATGGGGCAGATTTATCTGACCACCTACGATGGCACAATTTACGCTTTCGGATTTCCAATGGAGCATTAGAAAGCAAAAGGCAAAAATCAAAAATAGGATTATGAAAAGTAGTATTTCTTCAATCTTCTTACGCGCTGCGTTCCTGGCGCTGGCTCTCGCGCTTTTCCTTAGCACGATGACGCTCAAATCATCTGCCAACCAAGTTGTGGCGGCAGACGGGCCGGGCAAAACTGAATTACAAAAACTCTGTGCTGGCTGCCACGAATTGGAAAAGTCTTTCTCGCTCAAACAGGATCGGGACGGCTGGCGGAACACGATGGAAAAGATGGTTTCCTTCGGCATGAAAAGCACTGAGGAAGAATACAAGTCCGTGCTGGAATATCTGATCAAGCACTACGCTGCCGATGAAGTTCCCAAGCTTAAAGTGAACAAGGCAACCGCGATTGAACTCGAAAGCGCCCTTTCGCTGAAACGTTCGCAGGCTGCTGCCGTCATTGCATACCGCGAGAAAAATGGCGCGTTCAAATCCATCGCAGACTTGAAAAAAGTTCCTGGTATTGACTCCGAAAAGCTCGAAGCCAAAAAAGATCGCTTGTCGTTTGAAGAATGAAACTTGCCGCGCTCACAATTTTGTTAGGGGTGCTTGTTGTGGTCGGCTGGTCACAGCCGAAATCCAATTGCGCGGCGACAGTGGCGGCGCTGGAGCAACAGCTTACGGCGCAGAAAAATTTGCTGTGGGATTGGGCAGGACTGATTCGCTACGGCAGCGAAAATACCGAGCTTCCCAAACTCAAGCCGGACGAAAATCGCGTGGTGTTTCTCGGCGATGAAATCACCAGCAACTGGGGGCAGGGGAGCGCCCCCTTCTTTCCCGGCAAGCCGTACCTGAATCGCGGTATCAAAGGGCAAACGTCGCCGCAATTGCTTGTGCGCTTTCGCCAGGATGTCATCAAACTCAAACCCAAAGTCGTTGTGATTTCCATCGGACTCAACGACCTAGCCAGCGTTACCGGCCCGATAACGCAACAGATGTTTGCCGAAAACTTGATGTCGCTGGTGGATCTGGCCAAAGTCAATGGCATCAAAGTCGTCCTGGCTTCGCTCACACCAATTTGCGATTGCTACGCGAAACAATCGCTGCTCCGCCCGTTTGGCAAGATCATCGGGATGAATGGCTGGCTCAAGGAATACGCAGCGGAGAGCGGTTCCATCTATCTGGATTATTATTCCGCACTGGCCGAAGGCCGCAACTTAAAAAAAGAGTTTACGAATGATGGCGTGCTGCTGAATGACGCAGGCTATGCTGTGATGGCACCGCTCGCGGAGCAAGCCATTGCCCAGGCGCTGAGCAAGCAGTAACCAATTTTCATTGGACATTGAAATAAGAAAAATGCGGGCGACAGGGGTTAGAGTACCAACCTTAGTTGGGCTTTACGCTGGTCAGGATAATGCCCAACTAAAGTTGGTACTCTAACCCCTGTCGCCTACGCCTCACTGACCCGGAGGCGAATTTCCAATCACTTATTTGCCCTTCTCACGGAGACAAAATTTATTATGTTGAATTTATCGCAAGTCCAAAACGCAATTGATGCGGGCGCAGGCATTTTCCGGCTGGAACCGTGCTGGGTGCCGCGTTCGTTTTTAATTCCCGGTAGACGGTTGAAACTGCATCCCGACGATCTGTACGCGTTCGGCGGACATCGCGGTGGCATTGATGAACGCTGGTTTTCTTCAACCACGAAGGCATCGAACGGCGAACACACAACCGAGTTTGAAGGACTCAGTTTTGTTCGTCCCGAAAGCGGCAAGAGCTTCCTGCTCAAAGACGCCATTGAGGTTGCAGGCGATCAAATCCTTGGCGCAGATGTGATGGAAACAGTCGGCGGTTGGGGCATGCTCTGCAAGTTCTTCGACAATTTGGGCGCGATCCCGCATCACATGCACCAAAGCGATGAACACGCGAAAAAGGTCGGACAAAAGGGTAAACCCGAAGCCTATTACTTCCCGCCGCAACTCAATTCCGTCGTGAATCTGTTCCCGCACACATACATGGGACTCGAACCCGGCACGACGAAAGAAGACGTGTTTCGTTGCCTTGAGAATTGGAACAAAGGCGACAACGGCATTCTGAATCACTCGCGCGCCTATCGGCTCGAACCCGGCACCGGCTGGCAGGTCAATGCGGGAGTTCTGCACGCGCCCGGCTCGCTCGTGACCTACGAACCACAGGTGAATAGCGACGTGTTCGGCATGTTCCAATCCGAAGTCGAAGGCCGCGTCGTGGATTGGAGTTTGCTGACGAAAGACGTTCCCACCGAGCATCACTATGATTTTGAATATCTCGTCGGCATGTTGGATTGGGAAGGGAACGTGAATCCTGAATTCGCCAAGTCGAACAAGATTTTTCCGAAACCGGTGCGCCCAGTCGAAGAGATGGAAGCCGATGGCTACCGCGAAATGTGGATCACGTATGGCAATCGGCATTACTCGGCGAAAGAGTTGACGGTACTGCCCAAACAAACCGTGACGATCAAAGACGCCGCCGCGTACGGCATGATTTTGACCGAAGGCTACGGCACCATTGGCAAGCATACGGCGTCCACGCCCGCGATGATTCGCTTCGGACAAATGACACAGGATGAGTTTTTTGTGACCGTAGATGTCGCGCGCGAAGGCGTCCGCATTACCAATTTGAGCGACACCGACCCGCTGGTAATGCTGAAACATTTCGGCCCTGGCAATCCTGATGCAGAACCGTTAGTGAAGCAATAAGAAATAAACCACGGAGAACAAGGGGAGCACGGAGAAGAATTAGACAAGATGAACAAGATGGACAAGATTTAGAAAACATGGTTTCACGAATCCTGTTCATCTTGTTCATCCTGTCCAAAAAAACCGTGTCCTCTGTGTTCTCCGTGGTTCCACTAGATTTCAAGGAGTCCTATGAACCAATTCCCCAAAATCCACAACGCAACCTGGCCTGGTCTGGTCGGCAAAGGCGGCCCCGACGCAGAACCGATTATCGAATTCGAGACAATGTTAGATATGACTGCTGCCGCTGAAGTGAATGGCCAGAAATTCGATGGCGTAGACATTTTCCTCTCGCTGCCGCACACCGACATTGATTCGACCGACGATCAATTGAAAGCCCTCGCCGATCAAGTCGCTTCACGCGGTTTAGTGATTGGCTCGCTCGTCGCGCCGGTTTGGGGGCCAACGGGTGGCGGCTCCGCGATGGGTTCGGAAGAGGAGCGCAAAGCGTTTCTAACGCAAGTACAAAAATCCTGTGCGATTGCCAAGAAGCTCAACGACCTCGGCATTCGTCATTACGGCGTCGTGCGCATTGATTCATCCGCCAGCCCGGCTGATTGGGCAGCAGACCCTGTAGGCAATACGAAGAAGATTGCCGCCACCTTCCGCGAGGCCTGCGAAATTGCCGAAAGCTACGGTGAAAAACTCGCGGCAGAAGGCGAAATCTGCTGGGGCGGGATGCATAGCTGGAAAGACCTGAACGACTTGCTGGAAGAGGTCGGACGCCCCCAAACATTAGGGATTCAAGCGGACATGGCACATACCTTGTTGTTTACGCTCGGCTACAACGCGCCCGAACACAGCTTGTTGCCGGAAGGCTACGACTGGGAAGACAAAGAAGTGCTGTACGAGGCATTAGGCAAAATGACGAAGGTGTTGCGCCCGTGGGTGAAAGACTTTCACGTTGCGCAAAACGACGCGACAGTAAAAGGTTCCGGCTCGCACGACAAGACCGGACGTCACTGTTTGCCCAACGATCCGAACGGCAAATTGGACATCGTGCGCGCTGCCGGGCTGTGGCTGCGTGATGCGAACGGCGAAGTCACCCATAGCGTCCAGCATATCAACTGGGACGGCTGCATGTTCTCGAACGAAACGATGACCGATCCAGCAGACGTGGAATAGTATTCTGGCGACGATGATTGCGGTGCGCGATGCACACGGGTGGAATTAGATGCCGAAGGCAATCGTTATGGCAGGGAGAAAAGATTCGGCAGGTACGGTAAAGGCAATAAAATCTTGCTGTGAGCTTCGCTGTTTTTCACCTTTGCTTCTTTTGCCATCGGTCATTTCGGAGTCCAATACGAAATCAGTGAGATTCCGCCTGATGTTCGTAAAGGAATCGCGGACTTTGATTGGATCGGGATCGAATGGATTGCGGTAGGCACAATCGCATTTCTCGTAGCGATTATATTGGCGTTAGTCGCCGCCAGGCTTTGGATTGTCCAACGACAGCGAAACCGCGAAGAACCCGCAACACGCCAATGGTAATTGGTTGTTGGTTCAAGATATATTGAGCGCGATTTCTTCGTCGCGTTAGCGACACCTGACTTTAGCCGTGCGGTTTCAACCCACGGTAGGCGAATCATGTGATCCCCGCGTCGCGTCAGCGACGTTTGAATTCACAATACAAACATGGCAAATACCTATACGGCCTTGTTCTATCACATTGTTTTCAGCACAAAGAATCGCGCTCCCTTCATCAAACCGGAAATTGAAAATCGCATCAGGGAATACATTGGCGGCATCGCTCGCCATCACAAAATTACGGCCTTGCAAGTTGGTGGTATCGAAGATCACGTACATGCGTTGGTCATGGCACCGCCCACGATTGCACCGTTTGAAATTGCCAAGCATCTCAAAGCGGAATCCTCAAAGTGGATTCACGAAGAGTTTCCTGACTTACAAAATTTCGGCTGGCAAGATGGATACGGCGCATTCACGGTTAGTAAAACGAATGTTCCGAGCGTTATGAATTACATTCAAGATCAACGCACGCATCATCAGTCGCAGACGTTTCAGGAAGAGTATCTGGGATTCTTACAAAGAGCTGGCATGGATTATGATGAACGCTATTTGTGGGGATGATTCAGGCGTCGCTGACGCGACGCGGGATTTGATTTGACATGTTCCGTGGGTTGAAACCGCACGGCTAAACTCAACAGCCGCTGACGCGGCAAAATAACGATTATGGCTAAAAAACAACTCAACATCGGACTAGTCGGTTACGGCTTTATGGGACGCACGCATTCCAACGCGTTCCTGCAAGCCGGACGTTTCTTTGATCTGCCCTATCAAGCCTGTTTTGAAAGCCGTCTGCGCGCGCAATCCTGAACGTGTGCAAGCGTTCGCGGACAACTGGGGCTATGAATCTGTCGAGACGGATTGGCGCAAGCTGATTGAGCGCGAGGACATTGATTTGATTGACATCGCCAGCCCAAATGACACGCACGCGGAAATCGCTATCGCTGCGGCGCAGGCGGGCAAAATGGTGATGTGCGAAAAGCCGCTTGGGCGCAACAGCGAAGAAGCGCGTACGATGGTCGACGCCGTCGAAGCGGCGAAAGTGCCGAACTCGGTTTGGTACAACTATCGCCGCGTTCCAGCGGTGACGATGCTCAAGCAATTGCTCGACGACGGGCGTTTTGGTCGCATCTTTCATTACCGCGCGAAGTTTTTGCAGGACTGGACGATTTCGCAGGATTTGCCACAAGGGGGCGAAGGCTTGTGGCGTTTGGATGTTTCGGTCGCTGGCAGCGGCGTCACGGGCGATTTGCTCGCGCACAACATTGACACGGCGATGTGGCTGAATGGCCCGATCACCGAAGTCGTCGCGATGACCGAAACGTTCATCAAAGAGCGCAAGCACAATCTGACCGGCGAAGTGCAAGCCGTTGGTATTGACGATGCCAGTTCGTTTCTGTGCCGCTTTGCGAACGGTTCGCTGGCGATGTTTGAAGCGACGCGGTATGCGCGCGGACATAAGGCGCTGTACACGCTGGAAATCAACGGCGAACATTGCTCGGCGTTTTGGGATTTGCACGATCTGCATCGGCTGCAATACTTCGATCACCGCGACGAAGGCATTGTGCGCGGCTGGCGCAACGTTCACATCACAGACAGCGATCAGCCGTACATGAAGCATTGGTGGGTGCCTGGCTTGCAAATCGGCTATGAACACACCTTTACGCATCAATTCGCCGATTTCGTGACAGCCGTTGGCGAAGGCAAAGAATGCGCGCCCACGTTCCGTGCTGGATTAGCGACGGATTTGGTGTGCGATGCGGTCTTGAAATCGGCCCAGACGCGGCAATGGGAACAAGTTGGCTCTGCTGAATAAATCTGTCATTTGTCATTGGTCACTTGTCATTGGTCATTGGCACAGTGAAAGGCGCTGTGTCGCTGGCAATGGCAAATGACCAATGACAAATGAAACTGGAGCATTGACATGAAAAAACTACTCACAATGTCCGCCCTTCTTTTGGCGGCAAGCCTTCTCGCTTTTGCCGTAGTGGCACAGCAGGGACCTCCGCCACAGGGTGGACAAGGCGGCCCGCCGCGCCCTGGTCGCGGCCCCGGCATTGATGCGCTCGCAATGGACGATCACACCGGGTTTGACTCTCTCTTTGACGGCAAGACGCTCAAAGGCTGGGACGGCGATCCGCAATTCTGGCGCGCCGAAAATGATATGATCATCGGCGAAAGTACGGCGGAAAAGCTGGTCAAGGTCAACACGTTTTTGATCTATCGCGGCAGCATGCCCGGCGACTTTGAATTAAAGGTGGACCTCAAAATGAACTCGACCAACACCGGTATTCAATACCGCAGCATCGAGTTACCCGATGTAGGCAAGTGGGTACTCAAGGGCTATCAGGCCGACATGGATTTCGCCAACCAGTTCACCGGGCTTTTGTATGAAGAGCGTGGACGCCAATTTCTGGCTCCGCGGGGGCAAATGGTGCATATCGGGCCGGGCAACAAAAAACGTGTGATCGCCAATTTGCGTAACCCTGACGAACTCAAGGCGGCGATCAAGGTGAATGACTGGAACACCTATCACATCATTGCACGTGGCAATCGGCTGACGCACATCATCAACGGCCATTTGTTTTCCGAAGCGATTGACGATGATCCGGCTGGACGTTCGATGGGCGGTTTGCTCGGCTTCCAGATGCACGTCGGGCCGCCCATGAAATTGGAACTACGCAATATCTGGCTGAAAAATCTATAGCCTGCTTGGCAAACTGGGAGGCGATGTTATGAAAGAGATGTGTTTGGAATGTCATGGCAGTGGAACGATTGATTGCCAGCACTGCGGTGGTGGCGGGGGCGAGCGCAATTCAGGATTGCTTAATGAATCGTGTCGCGTTTGCGCCGGAACGGGGCGCGTCTCGTGTCCGCATTGCCAAGGCACAGGCCAGCTTGAGGTGAGTGCAAATCACGTGGCGTGAGAGCGGATTTCTGACAGCGAAGGTGAAGCGGGGATGACTTTACACATGGGTCGGATGAAGTACGTGGAAATCCGCGACAATCGGCAAGTGATCTGATGCGATCAACGCCGTGCGACTGCGATGGAGCGCGGCTTTTTCCAACGCCAGTTCTGCGTCATAGTAAATGTGATCGAGGTGCATGAAGGGAAATACTCCGGGATAGGTTCGCTTCCGGCCCAGGTGCCAGCGGAGGTCGGCGCTTTGAAAATGTTCTGCCAGCAGTTTTGAGGCTTGCCCCCGTGTCCATTCATTGAAATCTCCCAACAAAATGCGTGGCCCTAGTAAATGTTTGGTATTTAGGATTTCTTCGTCAAGTAAGCGGCGCGCTTGTGGCGGACGTTCTTTATAGGCCGTGCCCAGATGAACATTGAAAACGTGCAGAATTTGATGTCCGCCCAAACCAACATCCACACGTAAGCAACCACGTTCTTCGCGTCCGTGCTGGCTTACATCGTAGTTATAAGCTGCCAGCAGCGGCAACCGGCTCAGCATGACATTGCCATACGCCCCGCCCAGCAACTTGCGGTTTTCTCCCACCCGATAATCAAAGCCTAATTCCTCGCTGAGATAACGTGCCTGTTCGTCTTCCCGATGCCTGTTCGTAATACTCAATACTTCTTGCAACGCGATGAGGTCGGCCTCGAGTTCGCGTAACACCGTTACGATGCGATCAGGACGCACACGTTGATCCAATCCCCGGCATTTGTGAATATTGTAGGTGGCGATCCGAAACCGGTCTGATTTCTTCATGATTTCAATGAGGGTGCTTGGTTGCGACAGATGGCTCTGGTTTAGCCGACTCTGGTTCAGCCATTGCCCGTTCTGCTTTGCCTTTACGGTGTAACTGATACGCTTTGCCTAACAATGATAGCGCTGTCCACAAGCACATAATACCGAATGGCCACGCCAATACGCGGGGCTTGAAAAAGGCGGCTCCGGTCAAGGCGAGTAGTAATAAGCTGCCCCACATCATCAAGCGGGCCTCTGCCGGGCCAAGATGACGCTTGTTGGTGAGTGCCGCTCCGACCGCACGACTGATTCTGATCGCGCCTGTAGCGGCCCGACTGGTGCTACCATTACCCTGGCCACGCTTCCGACGCTTGCGTTGCGCGTCAATAGTCTTGACATGGTTATGGGAACTCAAAACAATTTCTGTTGTATTGGTCAGATCGTCCAGGTACATCTGCTCCATTTGTGCTCCGAAGTCTTTATTTTCTACGACGATGTCCAACTCCAGATTGCCAATCCAACTGGCAAGGTTCAGATTACTTGATCCTACTCTGGCCCAATAACCATCAGCGACCGCCGTTTTGGCATGCAACATTGGGCCATTCCATTCAAACACGCGCACCCCCGCTTCCAACAACGGGCGAAAACCCGCTCGTGACAGGGAACGCATCAATACGATGTCATTAGCACGGGGCACGAGTAACCGAACATCAACGCCATCCAGCGCAGCCGCCCGTAGCGCCTGAACGTAGGTTGTGGTTCCGACAAAATATGCATCCGTCAGCCATAATCGCTTTTTTGCAATCGTGGCAATCAACTGATCCAAGCGGTAAAGACCCAGCGAATATGGTTCCGTTGCAATGACACGCAACCTTAAATCTCCAGTTGCTAAGATCGTATCCCGTTCGGGTTGTTCCGCGCTGGGGAGTGGCTCTCCAAGCTGTTGCCAGGTCTGCGCGAAGGCTCGTTCAATTTCTGCAACCGCTGGGCCTTCCACTTCGATTCCCGTGTCGCGCCAGGGATCAATGCCGCGCTCCGGCTGACCAGCCCATTGCTCGCCCACGCATAACCCGGAAACAAATCCAATCCGTCCATCTACCCCAATCATTTTGCGATGATCGCGGTTGAGCCAGCCGAACGGGCTGTCGAAACGAAACGGATTGAAGCAACGAACTTCTGCGCCCGCGCCCCGCAATGCTTGCCAAAAACGATTCGAGGTTGCATTCAATGCCCCGGCCCAGTCATAAATAACGCGGACGCGAACACCCGCGCGGGCTTTTGCCGCTAATGCCGCTGCGAACCTCTGGCCTTGCGCGTCCTCGTGCATAATATAGCTCTCGAAGTGAATATAACGCTGGGCAGATTCGATGGCCGCAAGCCAGGCCGGGTAATTTTCTTGTGCATCTCGCAGTAGGCGAACAGTGTTCCCCTCAATCAGCGACGCTCCTGCTGTACGCGTGAATGCCTGTTCCGCCGGAAAGTGCGCAGTTGTACTGGTACTGCGAATGGATTTCTTCAAGATTGGGCCAGACTGTATGATTTGCAAACGATTTCTCCTTCAAACCTTAAGCTTTGCATTTTACGGCAAGTAGTGTACCAGTTGCGAACGGCAAATATTATAAGAACAGGTAGGGGCATCATTTTGCCTTCAGTCCTGAAAGCGGTACGAAACGAACTAGGAGGTTGAATTACCAGGCTGGCTATCGAATAGAAGCAGTGGTGACGGCTCAGCCAACTCATTCCGGCTGTTCCCGTCCTGCCGATTTCTCGCAAGAAGCAGACACCACCTTGTTTGCAATACACAAAGTCGCCTCAAAAGGCTTTAGCCGAATTTGAAAAATAATTCCTCTCCAAACAGCTTTTGCTAAAGCGCATTGGAAGCGGAATATTTCAGAAATTTGGCTAAAGCCTTCGCCTCCTGGGCCACTAGCTGGAAGCTAGCGGCAATTCATCGCTGAACATTCAAGTCAAGTTTGCTGTAAGTGATTCAAGCAGGGGACACATGTCAGCAAGTGCGACCGCGAGGCAGGGCGCGCTGGCCTCACGCCAGCCCTTGCCGCCGCGCGCCTATAGGCACGTTGCCGCGCGCTCCCAACTGAAATACCCTGATTTATACATTGGCCTTGCGCATAGAGCTTCAATGGAGCCACGCTCATTCAAGCGTGGAAACGAGCGCCATAATGCGGCGACCCGATAGGCTCGGCACGAGCTTCAATGGAGCCACGCTCATTCAAGCGTGGAAACAACCGCGCACGCAGTGTCACAGCGTTTGGGACAGTCGCTTCAATGGAGCCACGCTCATTCAAGCGTGGAAACAACTGCACTGCACGGTGTGCCAAATCGGTACTGCTGCTTCAATGGAGCCACGCTCATTCAAGCGTGGAAACAGATGCCTAATGCGAAGCTTACGACCGGACTCTACTGAATCGCTTCAATGGAGCCACGCTCATTCAAGCGTGGAAACGTCATCCGACGTGTCAGATCTGGCAAATCAACTGTTACGCTTCAATGGAGCCACGCTCATTCAAGCGTGGAAACCTGACGTCGCCAATAGCGGGTTTGACAGTGCTGGCTTGCCGCTTCAATGGAGCCACGCTCATTCAAGCGTGGAAACAATGAGCTCCAGGTCTTTAGCCTTACAGCGGCCAGGCTTTACTAGAGACGCTTCAATTGGAGCCACGCTCATTCAAGCGTGGAAACAAGATAGGTACAGAGGAGCCGCTACGAACGTTAACACTAAGCTTCAATGGAGCCACGCTCATTCAAGCGTGGAAACGCGCACGATGTGTCCTGATGACTGCGCAGCCTGTGCAATCGCTTCAATGGAGCCACGCTCATTCAAGCGTGGAAACTGTCGTGCTCGCACCGTTGCGATGAGATCAGCTCAGGCTTCAATGGAGCCACGCTCATTCAAGCGTGGAAACCATTGGCAGCATGTCGTTCGAGCACGCAGCGAATCAACAAGCTTCAATGGAGCCACGCTCATTCAAGCGTGGAAACAATGCAGTCTAGACCACTTGGAATGCGACTTGTAGGGCTTCAATGGAGCCACGCTCATTCAAGCGTGGAAACATGGGCGACGCGGAAAGCATACGCGTTCCGAGCACTCGCGCTTCAATGGAGCCACGCTCATTCAAGCGTGGAAACACCGCGAAGGTACGTCACACGTGGAAGACTAGTGGCATTGCTTCAATGGAGCCACGCTCATTCAAGCGTGGAAACTGCACATGCGAAGTTGTACCGCGACTCACGACGCTGTGGCTTCAATGGAGCCACGCTCATTCAAGCGTGGAAACTGTCCACGAGTTCGACGGCGCAAGTGTCATAGGCACCATCTGGCTTCAATGGAGCCACGCTCATTCAAGCGTGGAAACAGTCGCCAAGTGGAGAGCAGCCTTGGATTCACGGCAGGGACAATGGCTTCAATGGAGCCACGCTCATTCAAGCGTGGAAACCCGTCACGACGGCGAATCAGATCTGTGCAATCAGCGCAGCGCTTCAATGGAGCCACGCTCATTCAAGCGTGGAAACGCCTGCGGTACGGATGAAGACTGGATAGGCAGCCCGCGCAGCTTCAATGGAGCCACGCTCATTCAAGCGTGGAAACGACCATGATCGGTAGCGCATTTGCTCACGCTGACGAGCTTCAATGGAGCCACGCTCATTCAAGCGTGGAAACAACCGTGAACGGCTGACGTCGGAAGCACGATTCGCTGCTTCAATGGAGCCACGCTCATTCAAGCGTGGAAACGAGCCGGCAACGTGCGGTTCGTTGCGATGCAGTTACGCGGCTTCAATGGAGCCACGCTCATTCAAGCGTGGAAACCGACTTCGCGCACTGCCTTTCAGCGCGCGTACGCTGCTTCAATGGAGCCACGCTCATTCAAGCGTGGAAACATCCGGATCCATCGCCGTTGCCAGATCATTGATCGGCTTCAATGGAGCCACGCTCATTCAAGCGTGGAAACTCGACTGGTGCTCACAATCGCGTTGCCCGCACAGCGAGCTTCAATGGAGCCACGCTCATTCAAGCGTGGAAACCCATGCCGCTGACCGCGCGCATCTGGGCAGTTTGCCGAGGAGGGCTTCAATGGAGCCACGCTCATTCAAGCGTGGAAACCGCGGCAAGACAGATGCTTGCCAACGCGCACGAAGTGGCTTCAATGGAGCCACGCTCATTCAAGCGTGGAAACAGCTCGTATATTACTCCCTTACTTTCAACTCTTTCCAGTCGGATTTGCGAGCGGCTAAGGAATAATGGGTTGCTTTCCCCCGGCAAAAGTGCTTGTTTCAAGTTAATTCTCCTCGACAATAGGGTTAGTAGCTGCGAGCGGTGCCCGGGAACTGATGAATCGGTGTCGCGCTCGCATCTCCTCATACGATCACCGCCAATCTCTCTGGCTCCTGCGCCAGAGCTTTCCCCAGGGTTTCGATGCTTTCCACCCCGCGTGCATCCGCCGGGCCAAGATTGATCAGCATCACCTGATCTTCGCGGTGATGGATCAGCGGAGTCAAGGCTTCGAGCAAGAGGATTCGTTCTGAAGGTGACAGATCACATCGGAACACAGAATATTGCAAGGGATCGCCAAACCCGCGCATCGTGCGATGCACCCGGCGCAAACGCTTCGGATCAGCAATGTCATAACTGACGATATAACGATTCCTCATTCTCTCACCTCGTGCAGAACGCTGGATAAAACGGGATTTCTCCGCTCAGATAACGTGCCAACAACCGCGCCTGCACTTCAAAAATGCGGCGATAGCTGATCTGATACCCAAAGATCGGATGCGTCACCAGCGTATCCAGCCTTCGTTCATAGGCTTCAATTACGCGCTTGCGTCCGCTGTCTGTGAGCGCCACTGCGCCCCCGCGCGCAATAAAATCCGAGCGTCGAATCTCGCCGTTATTGATGAGTGTGATCACGGTCGAGTCCGCCACCAGCGGTCGAAACTCTTCCATCAAATCCAACGCCAGCGCCGGGCGACCGTAACGCGGCTGATGATAAAAGCCCAAATACGGATCAAAGCCCACGCCAACCAACGTGACGACCATTTCTTTGACCAGCAAGGAATAGAGAAACGACAACAACGCATTAACCGGATCGCGCGGTGGGCGGCGATTGCGCGATGCGAAATCAAAGGCCGGTTCGCGCTCATCGGCAGCAGGCTTGAACATCCGCGCAAAGCTGGCAAAGTAATCGCGTGCCGCCGTGCCTTCCAATCCCAGCAACGTTTCCAGCTTCGGAGCTTGCTGTGCTTTGCGCCGCATCTCCGCCATTCGGTATAACGTGTCAGTCGGCAATTCGCGCGCATTGCGCCGAAGCAGCGTCCGTTGATTGCGAATCTTGCCCACGACGAAAGCGCGCGCCAGTTGCAAACAAACCGCGTCATCACTGGCCGCCGCAAATTGGCGGCGACGCAGTTCGATGTTTTTATGCGGCGGCGGCGTAGTCACTGCCGACAGCCATCCGCCATACGACAAATGCAACACCGGAGCTTCACGCGCCGCCAATTCGCGCAAAGCTTGCGCCGACAACTGCACATTGCCATACAGATTCAACTGCGCAACTTCCATCAACCGCGCTTCATTGATAGCTTTGCCCTTCTCGCGGATTTCCAGCACTTCGCCCTTGAGTCCAATACTGTAGCCCTGCCCTTGCACATAGACCGCCAACTTGTCATCGCGCGCGGGCATCAGGCGACGCACCTCGCGTTTGAGTGGCTTGAGGCTCTCATCCACCAACACAGCTTCAAAGAGCAAGTAATCGTCTTCTGCCTCAGCCTGTGGCGCCTTGGTAATTTGGGTCAGCGTTTGCAATATATTGACTTCATCAGGCAAACAGATGCCAACCAACGAACAACGCGGACATTTCGGCGAATCCACGAGCGGCGGTGGGATGACACCAGAAGCCGCCGTGTGTCGCGCCTGCTCCAGCAACTCTAGCGTGCGGTTAATTAGTTCCGCCGTGAACTCGACCGTGACGCGCTGCTGCGACTCCGCAAAATACAACACGCCGTAGTCGCATTCGTACCCATTCTCACGCAGCAACAATCCCTGCACACAAACCTGCACACGCTCCGGCTCCCACGCACCTTCGGGCACATCCGGCGGCGAGCCGCGTTTGTAATCCACCGGGATGACCGCGCCCTCATCACTTTCAATCAGATCAATGCGCGCCACCGCGCCCAGCACATCAGAGCCAATGAGGACGGAACGCGAATGTAATTTGACTTGATCGCCGAGGTTTTCCGCCGCAGGCATCGGCCCCTGTTCCTGATCTACACGCCGATGCACAAACCGCCCTTCCAGCGTGTCAGTCGAATGCGCCCATTCCTGTTGCACGTATTCGAGGTAATAAAGACGTGGGCAATAGGTGAATTCATTCAGCATCCGCGCCGGAAGCTGTTCGGTAGCGTAAGAATCAGTGAGGGACATAATAAAACCTCCACGTAAAAAGGCTATGCGGGCAGGAACAACCCTAGCCCGAAATGACAACCATACCCTACAGCAAAAGGCGCAATCACCGGATGTGAAAACTCCATCTCGAAACCGTAACCGATTTGCGGGTTATCGCCTTTCCGATTGCGTCGAAATTCAAGCCAGCGAAAATGCCGACCACTAGTGCAGCGCGGCTGAAATGAATAACCACATGGCAGAAATCCCTGCGACAGATATACTGGTCCGGCAATCTTAAACGGATTCACAGTAAAGGAAACCACAATGCCCGGACCCAAATCACCGCCAATCATACTTACCGAAACAGAGTGTAGGGAGTTGGAAACACTGGTGCGCGCCCGGAAAACCGGGCAGCAGATAGTCTTTCGCGCGCGTCTCATCCTGTTGCTGGCCGCTGGAACCACGACGAAAAAAGCCGCCGCAGAGCTGAACACCACCCGGAACACCATCCGTTTGTGGCGCGACCACTGGCTGGAACGAATGTCGGCAGAGAGGCCTGTTGCGGAGCGCCTACAGGATGATCCGCGACCGGGAGCGCCTGCCACCTTTACGTCCGAACAATGGTGTCAGATTATCGCGGTCGCTTGTGAACGGCCTGACGAGGTGGACCAGGCAGGTCGTCCGATCAGTCACTGGACGCCACGTGAAATACGAGATGAAGTCATCAAACGCGACATTGTCAGCAGCATTTCCGTCCGACACGTCGGACGTTTTTTCAAAATCAGGCCGCCTTGAAGCCGCATCAGAGCCGGCAATGGATCAATCAGGCTCCTGATCCCAAAGCCGCGGAAAAGATCGCTGATGTCACCACGATTTATCAGGAAGCGACCGCTTTACACGAGAAAGGAGAACGGGTGCTGTCCTCCGACGAAATGACCGGCATCCAGGCGCTTGAACGATTACACCCGACACTCCCAATGGGGCCGGGCCGCGTGGAGCGCCGGGAGTTTGAATACACCCGCCACGGGACACAGACCCTGATTGCCAACTGGAACGTTGCGCAGGGCGGCATTGTCGCGCCGACCATCGGCACCACCCGGACGGAAGCGGATCTACGTGGGACATATCAAACAGACAGTCGAAACGGACCCGACTGTCAGCCGCTGGCATTTTGTGATCGACAATCTCAACATCCCATCAATCAGAAGGTCTCGTGCGCTATGTGGCGGAGTTCTGTGGGATAACCATCGCCCTCGGTATCAAAGGGCGAAGCGGGATCCTGAAATCAATGAAAACGCGCGCCGCGTTTCTCGAGTGCCCCGGCCCATCGGATCGTCTTTCACTACACGCCGAAGCATGCCTCGTGGATGAACCAGATTGAGTACTGGTTTTCCATTCTGGTACGCAAGCTGATCAGGCGAGGAAACTTTTACGTCACGAGAGTCTGAAAAAACAGGTACTGCGATTTATCAAATACTTCAACGAGACGATGGCTAAACCATTCAAATGGACCTATAAGCCGCTATACAATTGAGAAATGGTTAATCCATTTCAGCCGCGCTGCACTAGCAAGTAACAACTCTGGCAGAATCGTCACTTGGGAAGGTGGCGGAAGGTGATGGTAGTTGCATTCGAGATGGATTTGCTCAATCAACCATTCGCCAAATTCTCCCCTTCCTTTGCGGTAGTGGCGTGGCGGAACAAAAGGGGTCGCGCTGGTCACGCGAGTGCTTTCCCCGAAAAAATCCTCCACTCGGCCCAGGATGAGCGGCAGGCAGTGAATATCAGGTCTTCCGTCGGGCTGCCATAGAGAATTCATTTTATCCAGAGCGGCAATCTCCGACTGATCGAAAGCTTCACTGCAATAAACCAGCAAGTGATCAAGCCGCCCATCCTTGTCTTTGTCGAATGGCAGAATGTAGGTGTGACGATGCCCGGTCTGCGGATTGCCTGCCGCATCCTTACCGCTGAATTTTGGCGAAACCAGTTTTTCATCGCCAACGATGCGTTTATGAATCCCCATCAATTTGGTGCGTACACGCTCGGCGACTTCAAGAGTCGCAATTGCTTGGGGAAGCACTTTTGATTCGAGAGCATAGAGTACCGCGTTAATTTGCGTTCTGGACGCGGCGAGTGAGCGAGTTGGTGTGATCTCGAAACAACGCGTTGGACGAACATAGGGCAAAGACTGAAAAGCCGGAGGGTCGCTGCGCAGTGATTCCAGTAAATCGCTGGTTGACCATGCGAGCGCCTGCATCCACGGCAACATTGTCATCTCTCGCTTCCGGTGTTTGCCTTTTCCACTGATGTTTTCAACTTCGTATGGCCTTGTGGCGTAGGCGTCAGCCGGTATTGCACAGGCAACGCGCGCGATCTCGAACGCCTGTCTTTCAGGCGCTTCGCTCGCCGGGAAGCAATTCCACTCTACATCGGCAATTCCTGAAAGGACTCGCGCTTTAACCCAGGATTCGGAACGCCCGAAGAAATTGATGAGCCGGAGCAGTTCATCCAAATCGGCTGCCGCTCCAGATTCGAGCCTGACTTCAGGCCACCCAATCAGTACGCTTGATTGTGGCGACAAAACGACGAACCCATCGAACACGAGTTTACGGTCGGCGACTGACACCGTGTTTTCGCTTAGAAAAGACCGCGTGTGCGACACACTTGCTGGTGGCAGGTGAAAGCGCGGAAGTGACGAAGCCATTGCGCGCAGTAGTGGCTCGACGCGCTCTTCAGGCCATTCAGGACGCTTTCGCTTCCAAGCGTCATAGATTGCCCGGATCAAACGATAAGGTGAAGGCGGCCGCACTCAGGAGCGCCTTCGTTGACGTGGCGTCCCCAAGGGGTGGCATGAAAACGCCCGGTCGGAAAGGTCATTTCGATTGTCAGCATGGGTCACTCCTAATTTTGATCTATGTCGGCGGGAGCATTGCTCTGCGATGCGCCGCTGTTCTCAAGCTCCTCTTGTGCCAGGATGTCGTCTGAGGCAGGCGGCGCTGCATTGCTTTGCGATGCGTCGCTGCTCTTAAGCACCACCTCCGTCGTCAGCTCAGTCACGGCTGGTTGGGCGAAAAGGTTTTTCTCGGCACAAGCCTTGATGCCTGTTTTCACCTTTTCCAAAAGCACTGCTTCTGCCGGTAGGGTGAAGTCTTTTGGAGATGTGACCTTAATGTCTGAATCTGGGATCAGATCAAGATCGCACGCCGTGCGCAGCCGTAGGCCGGTTGAGATGAAACGGCGGATTTTGTAAAGACCAAGAGCAATGAGCAGTTCCCGTGCGTCCGCGTCAAGTCCGTAGCCATTCAGCAAAGCCAAATCGAAGTTGAAGTAGACGACAATGCGTCGAGCGGTGTACTCCATCCGAGGATAGGGGACATTGCTATAGACATCCTTGTCGTAGTTTTTCGCGCGAATCTTTCCTGTCGGATCAAGGGGATTGTTCTTCACGCCGCCGGACGCCGCTTCGCGCACATCTTCCGCTTCGATGAAGCCGGTTAGAGCACGCGGTAATCTGACTCGCCCATCTTCGAGATTCGCCATAAAGACGCCATGCAACAGTGAGTTCGGATCGTAAAAGAGAAACGCCTGCGCGATTTTCTGCCAGTTTAGCGGCTTTCCTTTCGCATAGCCGGACTTTTCGACAAAGGCGTTCCTAAATGCGTCATTGCTGATAATGAACGGCGAATTGATGCGGTGCGCTTCGACCAGCGAGCTTGTCTCCGTTTCGGTCTGCCCGGTTAGTTTGGCGACGATGTATGGCAGACCTTCGAGTCCTTGGCGATATGCGCTCCGTCGCCATTGAGGCAGGTGTGTTCGAGGCGATTGGCGATGGACTGCGCTGATTCGACCAGCAGCATCCGTTTGCCATCGGGTCTTTCGTAGACCGCCGCTCCGAGGTCGGCGAATCCTGTGGGTTGAAACCGATCTCCCTGAACCGGTTTCAGTTCGGCTTCGAGTAGAAGCCGAGGTACATTGACGAGATTTTCAAACATAAGTTCCTCCATTGGCGATTTGCCTTTAGTGATAGGGTTGACGATTGAGTTCATCGTTGTTCTTCGTTCGAGCGGATTACAAGCTTCGAGAGTGAGCGTAGATTGCGCAACGGGAAAAGAAGTGCGGCGGCGATCCGTCACGGCCTGATGATCTGGCAGACGCGCGCGCATGGGCGTGAGTCCTGCGATAAAGAGGCGGCGCGCACCTATTTCACAGGCATCGCCGATTCGATTTGCGCAAAGCAGGGGAATAATTGAAGGCTCAGGGCTGACTTTGATCTCTTTGCCGTTCGATTCAATGAAGGGCCCTGGCCAGTAGAGATGTTTCAGTAATGCCCAGGATCGCGGAATAACCTGGTTAGCCACCGGCTTCGACCAGCGCACGAACAACTCATCGGCTACTTGACGTACTGCTTCCCGATTATCCCAACGAATCAGCGCAAAACCGAAGAGCAGGTCTTCAATCAACGTTTCGTCAAGATTGCCTTCAATGAAAGCCGCCGCGTCTTCGGCTCTCAGCTTAACACTGCCCCAGGTAGGATTTGACCGACACTGCAAACGCTCAGCATCCATCATTCGGTGCTGGAACAGATTCGCCAGCCGCAGCGCCAGAGAGTTTCCGCTCCAATGGGCTTGCCCTTTGCCATCGTGCCAGCTTCTCGGCTTACCCGGATCAATCGACGAGAGATTAGCTCTGATTGAGCCAACCTTGTCCGTTGGCCCAATTGAGGCAAGTGCAGCGGCGAGCCGTACCTCAAGGCTTCCGTCATCAGCCGCCAGCAACCATTTCGGATCAAGTCCATACAGCGGCGCGTACAACTTCGGCTCTTTGCTCTGATCTCGTTCAGCGAAGAGTTGTTCCATTCGCCCAATCGCCGCCATCAGCCTCTTGGCGTATGCCGAACTGCCGCGCAATAGAAGCTGATAAATTGCTTCGTCAATTTCGCGGCGATAGGAAGTAAACCGGGCTGGCGGGTCGTGTTTGGTGAAACTTCTGAGAAAATGATCTACCCGGTCGAGCAGTGGATGCAGATTGCGCACGAGGTCACTTTCGCTTCGAGCTTCAACAGAAAAACGTCCCGAAGGGAATGCGATGAAACTTTTGCCGCGCCGCTTGAGCAAGCTGTAACGCACGAAATCGGTAATGCCGCGATCTACACCAAGTGAGGCGACAGCTTCGGCAAACTCAATTCCGTTGGTGGCTGGTTTGCGTCCGATGTCAGCGCGCCCTTCCCGTAGCACAGCACGCAACTCTTCGTATTGCACTGGGCGGTTCCAGAGTGGCATCCAGACTTCCTTTCGTGCCTCTTTCTCATCGTTGTCGGCTGAAGAGGCATAACCCACAGCGCGCGCGTGAACCGTGAATGGGCTGGATGAAGCGATGCGGCTTGTATTCCCTTGTCGCCGGGAGACACCACTCGCCCAAGCTACGGTGCCTTCCATCGTCAGCACAAAATCCCAAGGATTCATTGGGAAGTTTTTCAGTTCAATTCCGTAGCCTTGGTTGTAGCCACCAGCGCGCCCGGGATCGTGCTGACCGACAGAAGAGCGTTCAAGGCCATCGGTTGCTTCTCTGAAGAGAGAATGTCTGAGCAAACGGCGAGAACGGTCTGCGTTTTCTGGTGAAAGCAGAAGGCTTGAGAGGTGGCTCATAAAAGCATTGGTGTAATCAAGTCTGCCTTCGCTACCGGCAACCCCGACCAGCGGCGGGTAAGCCAAGTTGTCATCTGCCAACACGGCGACCGCCGCATCAATCCAATCAACCGCGCGATCATTCAGACGATTGCGGCTCGCTCTAACGAGTTCGCCCTTCCCGGCAGCGCGGCTGAGTTGTTTGACGATAGTACGAAGCTTCTTTGCCGGTCGGAGCAGTTCCTTGATTGCTCTGCTCTTTTTCTTTTCTTCATCCCCGGCTTTCTTTGACACCGCTGTCTGTTGGTCGAGTTCTTTTATTGAGTATTCCAACGCGGCTTTTGAAGTAAACCAATCTATCGCCGCCGTCACCTTTTCCTGGGTTTTTGCCACTACTTCCAACAGGCTGTCACGCTTTTTGCCTTTCAAGTTTGCCGCAGCAGCTTCGACTCTCTCAATCAGCGCGCCAAGTGAGAGTTCGCTGGTTGATGGAAGCTCTGGCCAAGAGAGAATCGTTTCTATTGTCTCTCTGTAAACCTTGAATTGTTCTGAGACACTGCTACGAATAGCCTCACGCCCCACAATATCGTCACCTTCGTAAAACCCACTTCCGCCATTCCACGGCGCGACAATCGGAGTCGGGCAATAATCTTCAAGAAAGAATTTGACGAGGCTGTCTTCGTCCAATTCCGATTTGAGATGAAAGAGATCATTCTCCCACCAGCCCCTCACTGCCGGGTCTCTCTGCTCTGCCACGAGGCGAAACAACGCCAGTGCTTTGAGGTATGAAGCGAGTGGTTCCGGTGTGCAGCCTTTGAGTAAAATTCGATTGGTCATTGCGAAACCTCCTTGGGCCAATAATCTTTGGGATCACTGCTGGCGCGCACGTCGGCGGCGCGAATCAGACATTCCAGAAACGCTAAGCGAAAGATGCCCAGTTCATCGTGATCGCGTAGCGCGATCATCCGTTCCAGCCACGAAGGTGCGCCATTGGCAGACGCGCCGAGCAACATCGGCGTCAGATCAAGTTTGACTTCCGCTGTCACTACGCCGTCGCCCAAATCAACTGGCGGCAACGTTTCGTGCTGCCAGATACCACGCGCGAAGAGAGTATCTTCTTCAGTTTTAGGTTTCTCTTCATCCGGCATGGCGCGAATGCTTAGGCGCACTTTGCCGTGATGGCAAACTGCTAAATAAACCACCAAGTCGCTCGCGCCGGTCTGTAGCAAAGCCAATGCGCTTGCCAGTTCGTGACGAAAATGTTTACGCGCGTGGCCTCTTTTCCCTTTGGCGCTTGGCATATTTTTATCGGACTTAGCGAGAGGCGTGTTGATTAGTGAGTCTGACTGTCCGCGATGGAGCGTTTCTTGAAAAATCTCGTGCGCCTTACCCCAATCGTGATGGTGCGTGGCGTTAATAATTTCGGCTTGCCATTGGCTGAGCAGCAGACCATCCAACGCGGCGAGAATCTTTTCAGCAGCAGCTTTCGCTTCGCTTGAATGCGCGGCGAGAGTTTGGTTGTACTTCTTCCACTTGCTCGGCTGAAAGGTGAGTTGGTCAGCATCGAAAGAGTCGTTGGCTTCGTTGGCTTTATTTTTTTCCAGCGACACCGGCTTAACCGGCTCCCTGCTTTCCTTGCTCCAACCCAACTCTTCCGAATAACCGCCCGCCGTCACATCCAGCAACAGCGACAACCCTGGTCGCAAATCGCCATCGCCAATCTTCTCCCAAACGCCTTCCAAGGCATCCCAGCGCCAAGCCTCACGCGGTTTGCCCTGCTTGTTTTTGCCATTCAGGAATTCGCGGAACTCGCCAATCGCCACAGGGCAAAGTTCATCGCGCGTCAAGGCTGGCGCTTTTTTGTCGGGCGCTTCGCCTTTCAGTTCGCGCCACGCCACTATGACATCGCGCTCTTCGCCGCCGCGTACAAACCGCGAAACATCCAAATCGTAGCCCGACAAATCCGGCGTCGTGTCGAACAGGTCAACCAGATCGCGCCGCCGCAAAACGTGCGCTGGGCGATATGGATCGGAATGTACCGGCAAGTCGGCGGGCGCGGCGGATGTCAGCGCGGCAATGCGCTCTTGCGCGCGCTGCAAATCTTCCCAGGCGTAGGGCCGCGCCAGCTTCTGCCAGTCAGCGTCTTCGAGATCAGCCTTGTCGTTAAGCTTTTCGTCTTTGCTGTCGAGCGGGCGATCAACCCAGTAAACAAAGGCTTCCGGGTCGCGCCCTTCGCGGTTGCAGCGTCCGAAGCGTTGCACCAGGCTGGCGTAAGGCGCGAGGTCGGTCACCAGCAAGCGCGAAGACATGTCTACGCCCGCTTCGACGACTTGCGTTGCCACGATGATGCGGTTTTGCGCACCAGTCTTGTTGTCGAAGAGTTGCTGCCACTGCTTGCGCTCTTCCGGGCGAAAACGCGAATGAATTAGCTTGATCTCCGGCTTGTCAGCATCACTCGCAAACCCTTTTTGCAACGCCGAAAAAGTCTCGCGCGCTCGCGCCACGCGATTGACCACGATCAGCGTCTGCGTACCAGCTTGATGATTGGCTTTGACGAAGGCGGCGAGTCCTTTTGGCAAACGGCAATCGGTCGGCGCGGCTTGTAAACGTTTGACCGCCGTCAGCCGTTTTGCCAACACCTGCGTCTCGCGGTCGGCGTCGCTCAGCGTCAGTTCGCGCAAGCCTTCAACCTGCGCTTTGAAATCCACCTGCTTCAGCCAATCACGATCCAGCGTCGCCGACATCCAGATCGAATGGCAGTGACCGACCGTTGCAAATCTCTTGCGGAAAGCTGCAAGCTGCGCCATCGTTGCTAGGCCATCACTCATCAACTGCACTTCATCCATCACCCACAGGCAATCGTTATTGAGCAGTCCGAAATGCACCGACCATTTGAACCGACTCAGCGCATAGCCACGATTCAAGGCGCGTGACAGCAGCATATCCTGCGTGCCAATCAGGATGCATTCGCGTTCAGGATGATGTTCCCATTCATTGTCCACATCACCTCCCATCAAAATGTATGGCTCAAAACGCTTTGCATCTTTTTCAAATAGCTGTGGCACTTCTGTTCTGAGTTTCTTTATCGCTTCGCTGGCGACATCGCGCGTCTGCTCGACCAGCGTTCGCATTGGCAGGCAATACACCAGCCTTCGTCCAACTGTTTCGGGGTATTTCAGCCGCTGCCATAACCACGCGCCCAGAATCGCTTTGGTCTTTCCTGCTCCGGTTGGCACGTTGACCAGCGAGTACAAATCATCTTCTGCCAATTTGCGTTGGTAGTCGAACGGGTCAAATCTACCTTCGCCAAAAATCACGCGAAAAAAATCGTTATAATTTCCTTCGATAACATTCATTGCATTACCTCATTTGCTGTTGGCTTATAAAGATTCATCGTTTTCTCTTCCCGCACACAATTTTACGCACGACACCGGGAAACAATTCCCGCTCTCCATCTCCTGCAAAAAATTCTTTTCACCCGCCGGGATTGCGCTCTCCGCCGCGTTGCAAAATCTCCGTGATCTTTTGGCGCAATTCCGGCGGCGCTACGACTTCAATATCGGGCAGCCAGCTCAAAATGAAGCGTTCCAACCCGCGTCCGCGCGCAACGCGCATTTCTATCGTGATGGATTCGGGCGTCTCATTTGTGCCTGCGGTGCGGGTGATCGTGCGTTGGCTGCGGTGAAATTTGCGTTCGGCGAAGACTTGGGCGGTGACGCCGTACGCGCGCAATCGTACCGTCATCGGTTCGCCGTGGATGCCGTTGAAGCAGTACGTTTCCAGATGGTCGCGCAACTTGAACGGACGGCGCGCAAAGTGTCGCCCGGTGATTTGGACAGCGTGGATGTGGTCTATCGAAAACGGCCTGATCTCGTTCCGATTATAGTCCCAGCCGATGACTTTCAGCGTGGCTCCATCGGGATCGAAGTACACCGCATACGGGTCGAAATCGCGTTCGCGGGGGGTATCCAAACCGAATGATTGATAGCTCATGCGCACAGTCCGGTGTTCTATCGCGGCAGTGACCAATTCATTGATCGTCGGCTCGTGCTGCGCGAAATCTTTGGCGGGCGTGATGGCCGCGCCGTAGACCTGTGCCATCGCGTCCAGCCGCGCGCGCAGGGCCGCGGGCAATACTTTGCGGACTTTCTTCAGCAAGGAGCGGGCGTGGCGGGCAAAGGGCGACCATTCCGTTGCGCCGATGGCTTCCTGCGCCAGCAATAATGCGGCAGATTCCGCGAGCGTGAGTTGCGGAGCGATATAAGCTTCGCTCAGGCGGTAATAAAGATGGCGGCCCTCGCGCTCTTCGATGATGGGGTTAGGCTGATCGGCCAGTGAGAGCGCATCAATCGTATTGACGATGGTTTTGCGATCTACTTTGAAATATTCCATCAGTTCTTTTTGGGAGCGGCGGTGGCCCTCCAGCAGATACGGCAACATCATCAGCCTGACACCGAGGCGTTCACCTCGACTGTTTTTGGTGGATTTCATAGCAATGACTCCTCAAACGTATCCTGACTACCCGGAAAGACAGCTTGTGTCTGAGCGGCTTTTTTTTGAGAGACTGAGAAAAACTGCTGACTGAACGAGGCGGGAAAAGAATTGATTAGGGGAAGAAAATTGTCAAGATACGGACGCTAATGCCAGCAAGATGCTGGCGCGCTCAACGATTATTCGATAACAGCCAGGGTTTCTCCGGCGTTGACGGTTTGGCCTTCTTCGACATTGAGGGACGTGACTTTGCCCGCTTTGGGTGCTTGGACTTCGTTTTGCATCTTCATCGCTTCGACAACCATGATGCCTTGTCCTTCGGTGACTTCGGCTCCGGCGGCCACCAAAATGCGAACGACTTTGCCGGGCATGGGCGAGGTGAGTGTGGCGCGTCCACCGGCTTGTCCTTCTGCGCCTGTGCCGTGGCTGAGGCGTTTGGGGTCTTGTACCGCGACAGGAATGCGCTGGCCATTGACGATGACTTCGGTCGCGCCGTTCGGCAGTTTTTCGAGCGCGCAAGAGTAGACTTTGCCAGCCAGAATTATCGTAAAAAGCCTTGGTTGCGGCTCGCTCAGTTGTGCGGCATACGTGCTGGCGTCGAGTTGCAAAACTGCATTCTCGGCCTGCTGGCTGAAGTCGGCGTTAGTGTGTTTCCCGTTAATGGTGAGTTGGAGTTTCACTGCTATCTGTTTCCTTGGGCGGCGCGTCTGCCCGCGACTTTCCAATTGCTGGTCTGGGTGGATGGAGCGTGCGCAGCCGGAGCGGTTTGTTGGCGGGCAAAATCATACGCGGCCACCAGGGCAGCGGCGATTTCTTCGTTGGTCAAGGCTGCCTCTGCTGCCTCCGCGCCGTTGTGTTGTGGCGCACGCCGCTCGAAATAGCGGGCGATGAAGCCTGTGTCAATTTCGCCGCTGCGGAACTCTGCATCGTCGAGCACGGCCTGAAAAAACGGGATCGTCGTGCGGATGCCACCGACATAATATTCCCGCAAGGCGCGTTGCATACGGTTGATCGCTTCGGCACGATCTGCGCCATAGGTGGCCAGCTTGGAAATCATCGGGTCATAAAACAGCGGCACTTCCCAGCCTTCGTACACGCCGCTGTCATCGCGCACGCCGGGGCCGGAGGGGGTGCGCAGTTTGGTAATCTTGCCGGGCGAGGGGAGGAAGTTTTTCTCCGGGTCTTCGGCATACACGCGGCATTCGACGGCATGCCCGAGCCAATGCACGTCCTCTTGCTTAATCGTCAGCCTTTCGCCTGCGGCAATGCGAATCTGTGTTTGCACGAGATCAATGCCCGTGACTAATTCCGTCACGGGATGTTCGACCTGCAGGCGCGTGTTCATTTCCAGGAAGTAAAAGTTGCGTTGTGCGTCTACCAAAAACTCCAGGGTACCCAGACTGTAATAATTTGCGGCCTTGGCGATATTCACCGCAGCTTCGCCCATCTCGGCGCGCAAGGCGGGATCGTTGAGCGGGGAAGGGCATTCTTCAATGACTTTTTGGTGGCGTCGCTGAATGGAGCATTCGCGTTCGCCGAGGTGGATGATGTTGCCGTGCTGATCAGCGACGACTTGGATTTCGATGTGGCGCGGACGTTCGATGTATTTTTCGATATAAACCGCAGCGTCCCCGAAAGCCGCCTGGGCTTCGGCGCTGGCGTTCTCAAAGGCCGATCTCATTTCCTCCTCGTTGCGCACAATGCGCATGCCTTTGCCGCCGCCGCCTGCCGCCGCTTTAAGCATTATGGGATAGCCGACTTCGTTGGCAGTGGCCAAGGCTTCCTTCGTATCTGCGAGTTTGTTGGCGGTACCGGGAACAATGGGCGCGCCCGCCTTAGTCGCGGCTTCGCGGGCATTGGTCTTGCTGCCCATCAGTTCAATGGAATCCGCTGAAGGGCCGATGAATGTGATGCCTGCGGCGGTGACGGCGCGCGCGAATTCGGCGCGTTCCGACAAAAAGCCGTAGCCAGGATGAATCGCTTCGGCACCGGACTTCCGGGCGGCGTCCAGAATCTTTTCGATGACCAGGTAGCTTTCGGCAGCAGGTGGTTCGCCAATGAAATAGGCTTCATCCGCCAATTGCACGTGGAGGGCCTGGCGGTCTGCGGCGGAGTAAACGGCGATGGGAGAAATGCCAAGATCACGACAAGCACGAAGAATGCGAACAGCAATTTCGCCGCGATTAGCGATGAGAAGTTTCTTGAACATAATAGGTGCCGGGGGGTAGAGGTCAGGTGTCAGGTCTTGGTTAAGCTAACTTTCTTTGGGGATTATCTGACACTTGATATCCGACACCCCTCTATTCAACCACTGCCCGTCCCGGTGAACGCGGATCGAAGCGCACTGAAATCGCTGCTCCCGGAAAATATTTAGCGCGGTGCAGGCCTTGTTCGGGCGTTAATACTTGCGACGATTCGTAGCGAACATTGGAGATGTGATAGCAATAATAGATCGTGGTGGCCGCTAGGCTCTCGTCATCCGAATCAAGCACACGCCCTTCCACCACGCGGCCATATTGCAACAGCCAGCGGCGGTAATCATCTTCCGAGCGGCGACGCAGGATTTTATCTGCCAAACGTCCTAAGTATGATTTTGCCATAGGTGGGTTCGTAGCGCAGCCTGTCGGGACGACGTTTTCCCCACCTGAGCTTGGGTGGGGCAGGCTGGCACCTTACCTGTCACTAGGGTTTTTCATTATTTTTGAAGGTGAAAAAACTTGCGAGCCAATCATCATTATCTGCTGCATTGACGATCACCCCATCAATCATGCGAATGTCATCTGCCGTCTCCAGTATTCCATCTGGCCCCGCCGAGACCAACTGATAATTGCTATAACCAGGGGTACTGTTTTTGGAGGCAATGAGGGCGGTGGGGGCGTAGCGAATGGGGTTGCCCCAATAATCTATGTTGGGAATGAGGGCTGGCGAGGACTCACGCAAATCAGCCAATTCTTGTGGATACGTCCCAAATTCCGCGTAATGACGATTTAAGGCTTCGACGTGCAGGCGATAAAATTCGGCGCGCACCGTGGCCACGTGTTTGGCGCGCCCTTGCTGAATGGCGCGCGGAATCCAGCTAATGCCCGCCGCGCTGAACGCCATGAACAAGAACACCGAAAGCAGCAACGAGCCAGTGGCTATCCGCGGCCCGCCAAATTGCAAGGGCTGAAGTTGGGTCAATCTGCGCGCGCGTCGGGCTAGCCACATCCCCGCCATCGTCACCGGGATCAAGCCCAGGGATAGATAGCAAGCCAGCCGGTATGCATCGAACGTGAAGATGCGATATTGCAGCAGGCTGGGATCAAACTGTAAAAGGGCTTTGGTAAAGGTTGTGCTCTCGCCGAGTGTCATGACAAGCAGCACGCGGGCCACTTTCATATCGTTGACAAGGAGCCATGCGCCCAGGAAAACGGCTACCACCGCGATGGCTAGGAAGAAAGCCATGAAGGACGGGCCGAGGCTCGGCAATTTGGTTTCGGGTGGCAACAGTGGGTTTCCCACTTTGCGCGCCTGGCAGGACGGACAAAATTCAAGCTTGTTTTGACAGACACCGCCACAGCAAGGGCAGATGATAGTTTCAAGGTTTTGCATGCTTTTCATCGGTATTCGCAAGAGCTTTTACACAGCAAAGATAACGTGCTAGCGGGCAATTTCCGGTTGCTTGACATTGCCTAATTCCCCACGGTCCCTGGCTTCCAGTTCCCGCGTGAGCCGCCACGTATCATGCAACCGTTGCCCAAACGTCCAGTAAGACATCACCGTCATCAACCAGAGGGTGGCGGGCATTTTATTTAAGGCCCAATGCGTTGAGTTGGGCCAAACTGTTAAGGAACCAATAATCAAAAGAACGACTCGTTCCGGGCGGCGAAAAAATCCGACATCCATTTTCGGGAGGATGGATTCCGCGCGCGCGCTGGCATAACTAATCATCACCGAACCAATCAAGGCGGCCCCGGTTAGGGAAGCGTACAGCGTACTGTGGTACTGGGTATCGCGCGCATAGAAAATAATGATCCCTAAAAATACCACCATATCGGAAAGCCGATCCAGGCTGGAATCCAGAAATGCGCCAAACTTGGTCACGCGCCCAGTCAAGCGCGCGATCCGTCCGTCCAGCATGTCAAAAATGTTGGCGCAGATCATCACCAGGCCAGCATAAAAAAACTCGCCAAAGCCATACAAACAGGCAGCAATAATATTAATACAAAGACCTATTACGGTCAGCAAATTCGGATCGGGATTAAACCGAACGATGGCGCGCACAATCCCGTTGATGACTCGTGTACACGCTTCTCCAATATAAGCCCCAAACATAAATTAGGCTCGGTTACTACTGAGGGCTTGGGAAGATTGCGCTCTCCCAAGCAAGATTGATTGATGGTCTTCTCGACATTTATCTACAACAAAAATACGACCCTGACCTAGTGTCGTATGATAGTGGCGACCAGGGATTCTGTCAAGAAACTGGCTTGAACAGCGCAGTTAGCTTAGGCTGCCCAGAGTCCTCTCAGGGTTAGCGTAATAAAAATCAGTATGCTAGACTACAGGCTCATTCAGATAATTCTGAAGCTAAGTTCTGCTTTGAAGCTAAGTTCTGCCGTGAAATTTTTCCATTCCTTATCTCGCGGCCTTTTTCTAAATCAACGATGATGTATTGCATCAATTGTGGTCAACAAGTCAGCACTGAGTCGGCACACTGTCCGCACTGCAATTCCGCCTTGCCGTCCTCCGAGCAATCCAAATCCATGCGGGAGTCGGCAAAGCTGTTTGCCAGCGAAGAAAAAACTCTCATCTCATCTGAAGAAAAAACTCTCATCTCTTCTGCGGATGACCTGGCCCGGTACGCGACTGATCCGCGCACGACAAGGGAACCGATGGGCAAGGAAATGGCCACCGGGCAAATCCTTGGCAATCGGTACGAGATCAAAGAGTGCATCGGCAGCGGAGGCATGGGCGCGATTTACACAGCACGCCGGATTCATATAGGCGACACTGTGGCCGTCAAAGTGTTGCGCCCTGAAGTAGTGCAAGACAGCCAATCGCGCGAACGGTTTCAACGCGAAGCTCGCGCTGCCGCCAAACTTCATCATCCCAATGCGGTAGTCGTGCATGATTTTGGCCAGGATGCGGATGGCACCACGTATATCGTCATGGAATATCTCGAAGGCCGAAGCCTTCGAGATGTCATGAGCGATGAAAAAACGATGCCGTTGCTGCAGGCGTTGAGCATCATGAAACAAGCCTGTGCCGCCATCGAAGCCGCGCATCGGTTGGGCATCATTCATCGTGACATCAAACCGGACAACATTATTATTTTGGATTCACACGACGGCACCCCACATGTGAAAATCCTCGATTTCGGCATCGCCAAATTGCTTGACCGCACCAACGATACGGGCGAAATTGACCCAACGTTGACGCAGGTGGGGACGGTTATCGGGACACCGAATTACATGTCGCCGGAACAATGCCAGGGCGAATCGCTGGATGCCCGCTCCGATGTCTATAGTCTGGGTATTGTGCTGTATGAAATGCTCACGGGGGTACAACCCTTTACCGCCAAAAATTCCACCGGCGTTGTCATCAAACACGTCACGGAAAAGCCCCGGCGTTTGATCTCGCTCAATCCCTATGTGCCAGCGGAAGTGGAACGCGTGGTCTTGAAAGCGCTGGAGAAAAAACCGGAAGCCCGGCAACAATCCGCCCTGGATTTGGCGCGCGAGTTTGAGACCGCCGTCCAGCAACCCAGCCAACCCAAGTCTTTTGCCCCTGTCGCACAGATGGCCGAGACGAGAGTAGCAACAAAAGTCACGACACCCGTGGTGCCAAGCGCCAAGCCTGCGCGCGCACCGCTCTACGTGGCGGCTGGCGCAGCAGTAATTTTATTGATAGGCGGATTGTCCTGGGGGTTGGTTGGTTTTCAGCAAACACCCAAACCGCAGCCTAGTGCCAAGGATATTTCGACGCAACTACCGCCCCAAAAGGCCGAACCAACGCCTGTGGCTACGGTGAAACCGTTGACCGCACCGGAAGGAATGACGCTAATCAATGGCGGGGACTTCAACATGGGGCGCGACGATGGCGATGATATGGATCAGCCTTCGCATACGGCCAACGTCAAACAATTTTTCATTGATCAGACGGAAGTCACCAACGAAGCCTATAAGAAATTTCTGGACGCTGTTAATTACCCGGCTCCGCCCTCTTGGAAAGAAGGGAATTTTGCGGCAGGGCTGGAAAGCCATCCGGTCACGGATGTGACCTGGGAAGATGCTATGGCCTATGCCAAATGGGCAGGCAAGCGGCTGCCGACGGAAGAAGAATGGGAATATGCGGCCCGTGGGGTGGATGATCGCCTGTATCCGTGGGGCGAAACATATAAGCCGGGCGCAGCGAACATTAACGATGACACTGCCATTGATCCGAGTGAAGTCAAAACGAAACCCGTCGGGCTTTATACGGATGGGAAAACGATCTTTGGTTTGTCTGACATGTCGGGTAATGTCTGGGAATGGACATCCAGCCCTCTCAAAGCTTATCCGGGCGGCAAGCTTACGCCCGGGTTAGAAGCCTATCAAAACCTGAAAGTGATCCGGGGCGGTTCGTGGGAAAGTAAGCTCAATCAGGCCACCACGACTTATCGGCGCGGGTGGCCTGCCACGCGGAATGATTGGCCGCGCGGCTTCGCCCCCGATAAAATTGACTACGGCGCAATCGGTTTCCGCTGCGCCCAAGATGTTCCGCAACCATGAAACTCACCTTCGTTACTGCTAGCTGTACCTGTTTATTCCTTTTCGCGTTGACCGCTACGGCAGCGGCTCAAGGTGGCAGCGGTGATTTACCACCTGTGCCCAAATCCAGCAGCGCGAAAGCTAAGCCGAAGCCCGCTCCGGCCAAAGCCAAGACCTCAACGCCAGCCAAACCCCCTCTGAAAGTGGTCGCCTTCAAGGAGCCAGCCACGGTGGAGCCAATTGTCTTTAATCAGCAGGTGGAAGGGGAAATTGACGCGCCTACTGCGGGACGCATTCCGCCGAATGTGTTCTTTCAAGAATTCGCGCTGGCCGCCACTGATGCCGACCTCTTCACGATTCAACTGAACAGCCCTGCGGCTTCGCTGAAAGTCGAATTGCTGGACGCGAATAAAATCAATCTGCCGCTGAAGCGCGACGAGCATTCCGGCTTCTACCAACTTGCTACGCCCGAACTGGTTCTACCCGCCGATGGGGAATACCGAGTGCGGGTGTCCGTCGCTCCCAGTCCTACCCTAAGCGCGCCGATTTTATACGCGCTCAAGCTTAATCATCTGGGACTCACCGCTGCGGGCTACAAAAATCGGCTGGAACAAATTGTGAAAGGGTTCAATCCGCAAAAACTGGAGGAAAGTATTGGTCAGCTTGAACGACTAGCGCAGGATGATGCCAAGCAAGCGGGCGCGTATGAGTACCTCGGCTTGTTGTATAACGAATTCAAGAAAGATCAGGTTAAGGCTTCCGCCGCCATGTTGCAGGCGATCAACTTGGGCGGGGCTGCGATTTTCAAAGTTGCGCATGACAGTCTATGGCGCAGACCCAGTCGGGATCGCCAAACCCAGCGTCTGACATTTCAGGAATTGAAAACAAGCTGGTTGCGAATTTCTGCGACTCACCTTGTCCTGGCTGATTTCAATGCGCCGGACAAACCCTTCGCGTCGCTCGCCAAGGGGCAGATCAAAGAAGTCAACCGCGTGCTACCCTCGCCGATTATCGTCGTCAAGCACAATAACAAACTCTTCAAAATCGAAAACGTCAGTGTCGGTCTCAGCACCCCTGCGGAAGCCGATATGGTGATAGATTTAATCAAAGGGAATTTGCTCGGAAAGTAATGAGTTTTTTCCTTTGCCACTTGTCATTGGTCATTGGCCCATAAGTTCGGCTGGCCAATGACCAATGACGGATGACCAACGACCAATTATGAAACTCTGGGGTGGACGGTTTACTGGCGAAGCAGACCAACATTTTGCCGCCTTCAATGCCAGCTTTCGGTTTGATCAACGCTTGCTCGCCGCCGACTTGCAAGGCTGTGTCGTGCAGGCAAAAGCCTTAGCTAAAGCCAATCTCCTGACAGAAGCCGAAGCGCAACGGATCGTGGCAGGCTTGGAACAAATTGCGCTTCAGTCCCAAGACCCCGCCTACTTGCTGCGCCCAGAGTTTGCGCAGTCCGAAGACGTTCACAGCTTCATCGAAGCGCGTCTCGTCGCCTTGATTGGTGATGTCGGGTTCAAGCTCCACACGGGACGCAGCCGCAATGATCAGGTTGCGACGGCAACGCGCTTGTTTCTGCGCGAGGAAATCCAAGCCGTAGATTTGCTGCTCATAGATGCCCAACGCGCGCTGCTGGAATTTGCCGAAACCCATCCGAATGCGCCGCTGCCCGGTTATACGCATCTGCAAAAAGCCCAGCCGATTCTGCTCGCCCATTTCCTGCTCGCTTATTTTCAAATGCTTGGACGAGATCGTGAGCGCCTGGCTGAACTCACGAAACGCGTGAATGTGCTGCCGCTCGGCTCCGGCGCGTTGGCTGGCACGAACTTTCCCGTAGATCGGGAATGGATGGCCAGCGAATTAGGCTTTGCGGGCGTGACGCATAACAGTCTTGATGCCGTCAGCGACCGCGATTACATCATCGAATTCGTCAATGCCGCCGCGTTGACGATGATGCACTTGTCACGCTTGTCCGAAGATTTGATTATTTACTCCACGCAGGAATTTGGCTTCATCAAACTGGGCGATGCTATTGCGACGGGCAGCAGTCTGATGCCGCAGAAGAAAAACCCGGATTCGCTTGAACTCGTGCGCGGGAAGGCGGCTCGCATCTTCGGCCACGTCACCGCTTTGTTGACCTTAGCGAAGGGCTTGCCACTCGCCTACAACAAAGATTTGCAGGAAGACAAAGAGGCGCTCTTCGACACGCTCGACACGTTGTCGGGCAGCCTGCGTGTTATTGCCACCGTCTTGCGCAATATTGATTTCAACGCGGAGCGTGCGCGAGCTGCCGCGATCCGGGATTACACGAACGCAACCGATTTAGCCGATTACCTGGTGCGTAAAGGCATTGAGTTTCGTAAATCGCACGACATTATTGGGCGAGTCGTAGTGTTTGCGCTGGCGCAAGGCAGGGAATTGAATGAATTGACGTTGGATGAGTATCAGCAATTTTCGCCGCTCTTCGCCGCCGATTTGTTCGAGGCCATTTCACTCGAAAATTGCTTAGCCGGAAAGAACCGAACAGGCGGAACATCGCCCGCCCAGGTCGAAAAAGAGCTTGCTCGCGCCCGCCAAGCGGTGAATAGCTAATCGGGATTTTGTCCTAATTGCCGAAGCATTTCGGCGAGACGTTCAGCACGATGCTGTTCTTGCTCAAGTTTTAGTTCTACCTGCCTGGCATGTTCCATCATTTGTTGCTCCCGTGCTTCTGCGGCTTCGGCCCGTTGACGTTCTTCTTCAGCCCGCCGATATTCTTCTTCAGCCCGCTGCCGTTCTTGCTCGGCGCGCTCTTTACCGCTTTGAATCATGACGCCGGTTCCATCAACCCAGCGCAACCAGGTTGATTCTTTCCCTTCATATTTGCCTTCCCAAAGCATCAGTCCCAGGCCCAGGTTCGTGAAAGATGCCGTGGTTTGCTGTTCATAGGCAAACCCATCTAGTTTATAGACTGTCAATACATCCGACATGATCTGAAGCTGTGGGTCGAAGATCACATAATAGGGCACACGCATCCGAGCGTAAGTTTGCTTCTTTTCGGAATCTTCTTTCCCTTCTTTGTTGGAAACAATTTCCAAGGCCAAATCAGGTGGTTTCCCAAATTCCCACAAGAAATAGGAGCGGTGTTCTTTTTCCCACCAATCTTCCGAGACCTCGACATCCAGGCTCAACAGCACGTCTGGCACGATAGCTGGACGGCGTGCCAGGTAGAACACTCCAATGTTTGCCGCCGCCAGAAAGGGGCGTCCTTCCCCCGGCCCTGACCACGAACTGTAAAGCGTTTCGGTCAGGAGTCGTTGTTGCTTCCCGATGGTAAGTTATCCACAGGCGCATCGTCCTCCGTAATCAATTGATGAACATCAGGCGTTACATCTACCCAATTTGCCAATGCTTGTGACATAAGGTTCCTCTCTTCTAAGGGAAATAATGGGGCTGTAGTGTAGCAGGAATTGCCTGAAATACCATTGCCAAACCCGCGTGGCTCAGCCATAATCGCCGCGTTCTAATAGCTGAAGATTAATTCCTCTCTGATTACTGATTGACTGTCTAGCTTTGCACTTCATTTGAGGCTTTTATGGTTCGCAAGACCCTCTTAATCTTGACGTTCATCGGGCTATGGGCGAGCGCTACATTTGGTCAGCCTGGCCAGTCTCCTTCCACCCTTGACCTCGCGGCTGAAACCACTGTTGCGCCGTTATTACAACAAGCACAAGCCAGCGTGCAGCGAGGCGACTTTAATGCTGCGATTCCCTTATTGGAACAGGCGCTGCAACGACAAGGCCAGCACAAGCCGGCGCGCAAAGCTTTGATTCAACTACTCCTGCGGCAGGCACGCACGAACGAAGCGGAAGCGCACATCGCAATCTTTGCCCGGCTGCATCCTGAAGACACCGAACCGACTTTTCTCCGGGCTGTTCTGGCCTTCCAGAACGGGCAGATTCCACAAGCTGCTGCGGCTGCGCAACAATGTCTGGCGCGCGGCGACCAACGCGCCGAGGTCTATAAGCTGCTGGCGATTTGTGAATACCTGCAAAAGCAATATGACAAGTTCGAGCTGCACATCAATGCCGCAGCGAAACAAAACCCGATGGATGCCGAACCGCATTATCACTTGGGTCGGTATTATTTCGAGAACAAACGTTATGAAGACGCCCTGGCTCGCTTCACAACCGTCTTCAAATTGCAGCCCGATCATTACAAAGCGCATTATTACGCGGGCCTCGTGTACGAAGGCCAGAATGAATTAGAGAAGGCAAAACAAGCGTATCAAACCTGCATCAGCGTTATCGAAAGACTAAAAGTGCGCTATGCGTGGCCGTATGCCGAACTCGGCAAAATACTGACCAATGGGGACGATTATGAACGCGGCATCGGCTGGCTCTATCGCGCCGTACGCAACGATCCTGATTCGCCGTATGCGCATTACGGGTATGCGAAAGCGCTGTTCCGCAAAGCGGCATCCCCCGAAGTCAAAGACGAATTACTGATGGCGCTCAAACTTGATCCGGGCTACGGCGACGCGCTTTATTTACTGGCTCGCTATTATCAGAAAATCGGTGCTGTCGAACTGGCGAAAGAGACCTTCACGAGGTTTGAAGAGGTCAAAAATAACCCTGTGCCATCGCCCTTCGGAGTGCGGCGTTGGTAAAACCCAGTGTAGTGGGAAATTCATTTGCAGCAATTTTCAACGCGAATGATTTTGTTACTGCTTGAAACGACTCGAAAGGAAAAATTTATGCACAGTCAATCTACTAGAAGATTATGGGGCGCAATGCTTTTTGTACTGCTTGTGTTGCTGTCCATCACAGCCTTCGCCCAGGGCGAACGCGGCACGATCAACGGCATCATCACTGATGTTTCGGGTGCAGTAGTGCCTAACGCTGACATTACCGCCACCAACCTTGGAACCGGTCAAGATACCAGAACGACTACGACCGACGCCGGCGTGTATCGGCTGCCATATCTGTCTATCGGCACGTACAAAATCACCGTTAAAGCGCCCGGCTTTCAGACTTCTGTCGCCAACAACATCAACTTGCTGGTGGCGCAAACGTTGACGGTGGATATTAAGCTGCAAGCCGGGGCGGTTACTGACACTGTTACCGTCACTGATCAAGCGCCGCTGCTCGAAACCAGCACGTCCGAAATCGGGCGCTACGTGACCAAGAAGGAATTCGATACGTGGCCGGTCGCCGTTTCCGACGGGCAACGACAAATTCAACAGTTCATCTTTTCCAGCCTGCCAGGTACAGTCGGTAGCACATTTCAAGGTTCGATCAATGGCGGGCAAAACTACTCGCACGAAATTCTGATCGAAGGCATGCCGCTCGGTCGTTTTGATTTGCAAGGCGGCAGCAACAACGAATTCAGCCCCAGCGCCGAATCCGTCAACGAATTCAAAATGCAAACCGGCACCATCGGCGCACAATACGGCGGCGGGCAAACCAGCGTAGCGAATTTCGCCATCAAGTCCGGCACCAACGATTTGCACGGTTCCGGGTTCACCTACGTGCAAAACGATGCGTTGCGCGCCAACAGCTTTACCAACAAATCGTTCGGCAGAAATGCGAGCGGGCAGGAAATTCGCCCACGCGCGCCGTTTAAGCTCTTCAACTACGGTTACGCAATTGGTGGCCCCGTTTACATTCCTAAGGTCTATAACGGGCGCAACAAGACGTTTTTCTTCAATAGCCTCGAAGTGACACGCCAGCGCGATTTCGTTTCGACGGCCTTTAGCACCTTGCCGACGACCGCCTTCAAACAAGGGAATTTCTCCAAGCTGCTTGATCCGGCGTTTACTGGCAATGCGAATTCCGGCAAGCAGATCGGTACTGATGCGCTGGGGCGTCCCATCGTCTTCGGACAACTTTACGATCCGCGCACCACGCGCACGGTCAATGGCCAAGTCGTGCGTGATCCCTTCCTTGGCAACATCATTCCACAAACGGCTTGGGACACTGTTTCGCGGAACATCGTGACGCAGGTCGGCATCACGGATCCGTTAATTGATCGCATGCTAAACAACATTCCCGCCTTTGCGGCATGTTGCCCGGTCTTCGATGAGCGCATTTATGCGGCCAAAGTGGATCACAAATTCAATGACAACCATCGCATGTCCGCTTATTACAATCACACCATGCGGCTGCGGAACAATTCGCCCGGAGGCCGCTGGGGCATTCCGCCCGAAAAGCCCACAGGCGTATATCAATTGCAATACACGCCAGGGCGAATGGTACGTCTGGCGTATGACTGGACGATCAGTTCGAACATCCTCAATCACATGGCATTGGGCTACAACCGCTTCGGCAACCTGAACGAAAGCGTGTTCGTGGATCAGGATTGGCCAAGCAAGATCGGGTTGCAAAACGTGCCCGGTACGCACTTTCCGACATTGGTCTTCGGTGGCCCGACGATTCAAGGGGGAGGCATTGGCGCAGGCGGGCGGTTGGGTTCCGGCAATGCAGGTGGCAGCTACAACGGCTCGACGATTTTCATGGATGATGTGACGATCATTTCAGGACAGCATAATTACAAGGCAGGGTTTGAGCTACGCAAGTACTACCTCAATAACCGCAACAAATCCGGCTCTGGCAACTTCAACTTCAACCCCCAACAGACGGAATTGCCCGGCTTTTCGGCCAGCACTGGGCATGCCTTCGCCAGCTTCCTGCTGGGCGCGGTACAGAGCGCAGGTCGTGGCGTGGCGGTATCGAACTTCGGGTACCGCGTTACGCAGCCGAGCTTTTACTTCTCGGACGACTGGAAGGTGAATCAGAAGCTGACGCTCAATCTCGGACTGCGCTGGGAGATGAACATGGGCTTCAACGAAGTCGCGGGCCGCGCCAGTATGATTGATTTGACTAAGCCTAATCCGGCGGCAGGCAATCGTCCAGGCGCACTCGTCTTTGCCGACGAGTTGGGTCAGAAGGGCTTCCACAACAACTACTACAAAATGATTAGCCCGCGCCTAGGCTTTGCCTACGCGATAACGCCGAAGTTTGTCGTGCGTGGTGGCTACGGCATCAACGCCAATCCGATGATTGCCAATTTCTCCAGCCTCGGCAACATTGGCTATAACGGTTCCATCGCCGTCAATCAGGCGACCAATCCAACGGCGTTCCCGCAGGACCCGGTGCTCTACCTGCGGCAACCGTTCCCCAGCCTCGTCGGGTCATTGCCGAATCGCAACCCGGCCCAGTTGAATAATCAGGGCTATAACTACATCGCCCCCGACTCGAACCGCGTTGGCTACGCACAGAACTACAGCCTCGGCGTGCAATATCAATTGCCTGCGAACTTCGCGCTCGAAGTGGGTTACCTTGGGAACAAGGGAACACGCCTCGAAGCCAACGGCCTCGACGACCTGAACCAGTTGCCGGTCAGCGCGCTACGTTACGGCGATGATCTCTTCCAGCAGCTTTCAGCGCGGCCCTGCCCTTGGCATCCCGCTGCCGTATGCTGGCTTCAACGGCACGGTCGCGCAGGCTCTGCGTCCTTTCCCGCAGTTCACTGGCATTGGCCGCATCTTTGCAAACTTCGGCACGTCGCACTACGACTCGCTGCAAGTGCAGCTCACGCGTCACCTCACCAAAGGGCTGGCCATCCTCGGCGCGTACACGTGGTCGAAGGCGATCTTCACCGGTTCGGACAGCGCGATTGACGCCGCTGGTTCGCAAAATGTCTACGACCGCGCTATCGAGCGTTCGATCACGTCATTCAACATCCCGCATTTCCTGAAGATGACGTGGATTTACGAACTGCCTGTCGGCAAAGGCCGGAAGTGGGATTTGGGCGGCCCAATGAATGCCCTGATTGGCGGCTGGACGATGACCGGGATTCACAATTACCGTGTCGGCGACCCGCTCAGCATCGGCACGAGCGGCCCGCGCACTATCCTTTTCAACGGGACGATTCGCCCCGATTGGATTGCCGGCACGAATGCCATTCTCAACAGCGATGCCGGCGTGCAAACCAACGGCACCGGAGATCGCTATTTGAACCCGGCAGCATTCGCACAAGTTCCGTTGACCGGCAATAACGTGCCGCTGCGTTTGGGTACTGCGCCACCGCGCTTGCCGAACGTGCGCGGCCCGGCAGTCTATTCGGAAGACTTCGGCTTGCAGAAGAAATTTGCCTTTACCGAAACGCGAAACTTTGAGTTGCGCGTAGATTTCTTCAATGCCTTCAACCGGGCCGGACGCGCCAATCCCGTAACGAACATCACCGATCCGAACTTCGGGCGCATCATCGGCGCACGCTTCGGCCCGCGCAACATTCAGCTTGAAGGAAGAATCAATTTCTAAGGGCTGAGGGGAAAACACGAATGCGGGCCGCAGCAAAGGAGACCTTGCTGCGGCCCGCTTTGTGCATTTGATTATGCGGCAATAGAAATAATGGCAGGTTCTAGTAACCGATTGATGTCGGCATCTTTCAACTCGCCTGTGCCGTCTGGTATCCAACCATCAATGCAACTGACCTCGCTTAAGTCCAGGCCAAAAGCCGCTTGCAGTTGAATCATCATTTCAGGTTGACGTAGGCCGCCAACAGCCAGCCAATGCAAAAGCTCTGCGGGCGTCGCCCCCATGGTACTTCTCTTTCTAATTTCACTAATCAACTCATAGTCAGGATCAATTTTCATAATGCTACCTCAAGCATGTTCTTCTGGCCGCAGAAAGTTAACCTTCACTGACGTGTAATCTCCGGGCAGGCCACTTAACAGCAAAATGATAACACGGGTGTAGCCAGCCTGCGCTGCTTGTTTTCCCGACCAAGTGACGAGCGCGGCTTCTTCAGGTGGCAGTCCAGCGACAGTTGCTTGATTGAACGCATCTAAATTATCGCCGTAGGTCCAGGAGCCGCGAATCCCTTTGGAGCGCCCGGCAAAGTGCTGAATGATCGCTTGAAATTGCTCCGCGCCACGAATAGCAGAAGACCGCGTACCATCCTCCAATCGAGTTCGCAGCGTGATATTCAGCATTCCGTCTGCGCCAATATCTCCCATCGCTTGCCAACGAATGTTGGACGCATCAAAGACACGATATGCCTCTTCTGTAATATTCCTGATCAACTTCTCCATTACGCCAAGTAGCCTTTCAGTTACTGCCTCGTTGCTCCCGCACATACTTCGCCACCGTTCCGACCGGTGCAATCCAAACGCCAGTTGTCGGGTCGTTGGCATACGCACACAGTTTTTCTAGCATCGCCAGCCGCGTCGTCTGCGCGCCGTCCTTATTCATTTCGTGTCCCGCCAGCACTACCCATAGCCCTGTTTTCTTAGCCGTTTCAATAATTGGCAAAATCTGCTCAAAATCTTTGCCGTCCGATTCGATACCGGTCAATTGCGCAAAATCCACATACGCCGGATCGTTCGGCGCTTCGTCCAACCAACCGCGCGCCGTCACAAACAAATTCGCTGCAATGGGCACGTAACTGCGCGTATCCAGTCCGCGCCCGACAAACTTTTGCCCGCACGGATAGGCGAACGATTCCGGCGTGACGCCGAGCAATTCCTTGAGGCGGCGATTCGCGTCGCTCAACTCGCGCTGCATTTTGTCGAGGGTGTAGTCTTCCAAGGCTTTACTGCGCGCCCACGCGAAGTTGCCGCTGCACGGATGATTCAGCGAGTGATTGGCGATTTCGTGTCCGCTGGCAACGGCTTTTTTCCAGCCCTCCAGTTTTTTCTCCGCGCTTGCAGGAACCAGATAAAACGTCGCCTTCACACCGTAGCGATCCAACAACGCGGTGCCGCCTTCGACCTGACTGGCACGCGCATCATCGAAGGTCAAGCTCAAGGCAACACGCTTGCCCTCTGGCCATTTGAAAGTCGGTGCTGATTGTTGCGCAAAAACAAAGCCGCCTGCCAAACAGGCGAGTAGCACAGCGAAAATTCGTAGATTCATTTCATTACCACTCCCCACATCTGTCTAAGCTTCTATTCCGAGCAGTCTGCGATTCCGCCCCGCATCCGATTCCGCACCGACGAAATCATCAAACGCTTGCTCCGTTGCTTCGATCAAATGCTGCAGCGATAAACGGTGCACCCTCGCGTGCGCCTTGCTCCGGGCTTTTGACGGCGCATTCCCATTCCAGCACGGCCCAGCCGCGATAGCCCGCTTCGGTCAGCAGCGTGAAGATGCGTTTGAAATTCACCTGCCCATCACCGAGCGAACGAAAGCGCCCCGCCCGGTCTGCCCACGAAGCATAACCGCTGTACACGCCTTGTCTGCCGCTGGGGCGAAACTCCGCATCCTTGACGTGAAACGCTTTGATGCGGTCGCCGTAGAGTTGAATGAAGTTTAGGTAATCCAATTGCTGCAAGACAAAATGGCTTGGGTCGTAATTGATGCACGCCGCCGGATGCTGATTCGTGTAGTCCAGAAACATTTCGAACGTTGCGCCATCAAACAAATCCGACCCCGGATGCAGTTCATAACAAAAGCTCAAACCATTGTCGCGTGCCGCATCCAACGCGGGCGTCCAGCGTTTCGCCATCTCTTTGAAAGCTTCTTCGATGATGCCCGCCGGACGTTGCGGCCAGGGATAAAACAGATGCCACGCGAAGCCGCCCGACAAGGTCGGAATCGCCTTCGTGCCTAATTTAACGGAGGCTTGCACGCTCTTGAGCAATTGCGCCGAACACCATTCGGTGCGTTCTGTGCGGCTCAAGTCCGCGGGGTGAAACGGCGCGAACATTTCTTCATAGGCCGGATGAATCGCCAGACATTGGCCTTGCAAGGCGGAGTTGAGTTCCGTCACAACCAGCCCATGTTTGTCGAGCAAGGCGCGCACGTCATCGCAATAGCTCTGCGATTCGGCGGCAGTTTCCAGATCAAACACGCGCTTGTCCCACGACGGAATTTGCACGCCTTTGTAACCGAGATTCGCCGCCCATGTAGCAACGTTTTCGAGTGAGTTGAACGGCGCTTGATCGCGCAGGAATTGAGCCAGAAAAATAGCTGGGCCTTGGATGGAGTTCATGATGTTTACCTTATTTGTGAAAGAGTGACGAAGAGCAAGAAGGAGAGAGAGGGAAGGAGCGACGGAGCGATGGCGCGTGGGGGCAACTCTTCAACACACATTCTCTCTCTCTTTCTCCTTCTCTCTTTGCAAGTTAGAGCGTTTCCAGCTTCCAGGGTTTACGACCAGGGCGCGACAACATCAAGGCTGCTTCTCTGTCGCCGAGAATGGCTTCTCGTTCCGCGTCCCATTTCAGGGACCGACCAAGCCGTGTCGCAATGTTGCCCAAGTGGCACATCACCGCCGTCAAATGCCCGTCTTCGACATCGGCATTCGGGCGTTGGCGGCTTTTGATGCAATCCAGGAAGTTGCGCACGTGTACGACAGTCGCATCGCCGCCCTCAGCTTTCATTTCCATCCCGTCCATTGCAGGAGTCGTGTTTTTGCTTTTTGCTTTGGAAATTTCAGGCAGGATCGTAAAGCCACTCCGCATAATGCTCAAGCTGCCTTTGGTGCCGTGAAAGACCAGGTATTCATCACGCAACCGATTCACTTCGCGGCCTTCCCAAGTGACCAGCGCATTGGGAAATTGATAGATCACTTCCTGCACGTCAGGCGTTTCGCCGCCGTCCTTGATTGCAAACCGTCCGCCAAAGGCGGTCACTGCGGTTGGCCCTTTTGCCTGCAAGGCCCAGCGCGCGATGTCCAAATTGTGCGCGCCCCAGTTCGTCATCTGCCCGCCCGAATAATCCCAGAACCAACGGAAGTGATAAAGGAAACGGAACGGATCGTAGGGCACCTTGGGCGCTGGCCCCAGGTACATATCCCAGTTCAGGTCTTTCGGGCAATCTGCGGTCAGACCTTCGGTTGGCTTGAAGCCCGGTACGACATTGCGGGTGAAGCCGGCTGTGATTTTATGCACGCCGCCCAGGTCGCCGTTATGAATCATCTGGATGGCTTTTTGATAATGCGCGCCAGACCGTTGCTGGCTGCCAGTCTGTACCACGCGCTTATATTTACGGGCGGCCTCAACCATCTTGCGGCCTTCAGCGACGGTGAGCGAAAGCGGCTTTTCGCAATAAACATCTTTGCCCGCCTGGCAGGCCAGGATTGTGGTGATTGCGTGCCAGTGATCGGGCGTGCCAATCTCCACTGCGTCTACGTCTTTCATTTCCAATATACGCCGAAAATCGCCGTGCTGGGCGACTTTGCCCGCCGCCTTGGGGGCCGCCATTTCCGCTGCTTTCGCCATATTCGGTTCATAAACATCGGCCACCGCGACAGGGTTGAGGTCGGGTTGTTTGAGAAAGGCTCCCCAAACTTGTTGCCCGCGATCCCCACAGCCAATCAGCGCCAGATTGACCCGGTCATTCGCGCCCAGTACGCTCATACTTCCAAGTGCCGTAGTTGCGCCGAGCGCAAAACTGGTTTTGGTAAATTCTCTCCGACTAATTTCTTTCATATCATTTCTCCTCGAAGCATTTCATACATTGCCTGTGCATAGGAATCGGTCTCGACGTTCGATGATCTAAGCTTAGAGCCGGATTTGTCAACTGCCTGGCTAAAATTGCTCTCACAGCGTTCAGGCGCGTGCAATAAACCCGACGAAAAACTGGCAGAACAACGCGCCAACTATCGTCATCGTTAAGCCCCAAATCAGCAGTTTCCAGAACAATTCCTTAGCAGCGGTCGGATCGCTGACGGTCGCAATACACAACGCCCCCAGCGTCGAAAGTGGCGACACGTCAACCAATGCGGAACCCACATTGATACTCAGGGCAATCGCCAAGGGATCACCGCCCCCGATTTGCTGAACCAACTTCGGCGCAGTCGGCAGAAAGGCCGGAAGCACGACGCCGGAGGTGCTGCTGTAAGTGGAAATCACTCCGGTAATAAAAGCGATAACGCCATTGATTATGGCGGGTGAAGCGACTTTGGCAAGCAGCGCAGTAAAGAGTTCCATACCGCCTGTTTTTTCGAGAATAGCGATCAGCAGCGAAACACCGCTAACCATCAGAATCACGCCCCACGGCACTTTTTTGATTGCCGCTACCTCGTCGGTTGCCTTCAATCCGACCAGCAGGATCACGGCGGCGAACGTGCTCAAACCGAGGTTGATTTTGAAAAATAGCACGCCAACGATCCAGAGCAGAATGACGACCATGGTCAATATATGCGGACGTGTCAGGGCGGTTTCCGCTTCCGTCGGCAATTCCGTCGGTGCAATCGTTGAAATTGGCTTGCTGCGCCAGTCGGCAAAGAGCCAGTACGCTGCCACCGTGACCAAAGCATGGGCGATGAAGTTTGCAAACCAAACTTTTCCTTCGTGCCCGGTCAACCCTGCCTCCGCCATTTTTGTGTTGGCAATGATGCCCAACGAACTGATGGGCGAAAGGTTGCCGGCATTGGCGCCATTCGCCACCATCAGGGCGGTCAGAAAACGCGGCACGCCCGCTCGCTCTCCAATTACCATCGCCAACGGAATGACCAGGGCAACACTGGAAATCGCCCCCGGCCCCACCGTTGAAATCACGAACGCGATGAAGAAAAACAGCACGGGCAGCAGCCTGCGCTTGCCATGCACGAGCTGCACCGCGCGATGTGCCAGCCGTTCGAGCGTCCCGTTGGTTTCGGCGCAGGCAAATAACAACGTCACACCCGTCAACGTCAAAAACAAATTGGCCGGAAAGCCCGCAATTACTGCGTCCGCCTTCATCCCGGCGACGAACACGCCGACAATCCAGGCCAATGCGATGGCTACTAATCCAACGTTGATGCGCGAAACCATCGAAAGCACAATGGCGAGCAGGAGCGCGAGCAGCGAGGCAAGAGCAGGATTCATAAAAGATACGAAAGGCGGCTCGCCTGTCGAAGGGGAGTAATGATTCACGCAATAGACACGCAGGCTTCCTATCCTACAATGTTATCGGCGGTAATAAATGCTTTTGAATTTTGCCGAGGGCCGTGCGTGGCAAACTGTCTATCCGCACGAACGCACGCGGCACTTTGAAGGAAGCGAAGGCTTGCCGACAAGCCGCCTCGACCTGTGTTTCGTCGAAGGAGTCATCGGCGACAATATATGCCACAGGTAACTCGCCGCGTCGCTCATCCGGCACGCCACACACAACCACTTCGCGCACGCCGGGTTGTTCGAGCAGGACTTCTTCAATTTCGCGCGGGTAGATGTTGAAGCCACCCGAAATGATCAAATCCGTCCTTCGTCCGCGCAACGTGTAGTAGCCATCCGCCGCGCGTTCGCCCAAATCACCCGTGCGAAACCAACCGTCGGTAAACGCCTCCGCCGTCGCCTCCGGCCTGCGCCAATAGCCTGCGCAAACATTCGGCCCACGCACGTATAGTTCGCCGATTTCACCTTCTGCCACAGGCTGCTTTTCGGCATTGAGAAGCTTGACCGAGATGCCAGGGAAGGGAAGCCCGACCGCACCCGCGCGCCGCTCGCCTTCATAAGGATTGCTGATGTTCATCAGCGTCTCGCTCATGCCATAGCGTTCGAGAATGGTATGTCCAAACTTCGCGCGAAACTCATCGTGAATGTTCGCAGGCAGCGGAGCCGAGCCGGAAACAAACAACCGCATGCGCTCGCCAATGCGCCGCGCCTGTTCTTCCGGCAGTTCTAGCAAGCGCACATAAATCGTCGGCACGCCAAAAAAGAGCGTGGGCTGAAACGCCTCGAAAATCGCAGGCGCGGTCTTGAAGTCGAACCGTTCGACCAACCGCATTTTGCATCCACTCGCCAGCCATGCATGAACACCATTTCCGAGTCCATGCACGTGAAACAAAGGCAACGCAGCGAAGTACCGATCCTCGCTCGTGATTCGCCAACACGTCACGACATTGACCATGTTCGCGGCAAAGTTGTTGTGTGTGAGAACCGCTCCCTTTGCTTTGCCGGTAGTGCCGGACGTATACACAATCGCTGCTGGATCATCGCCATCAATCGCTGTCCAAACCCGCGCGCTGTCTTGTTGCAGTGCGGCTGCGGCCAGGTCGGCAATCTCCCAAACATCCGCTCCCGCAGGAACAAATGCCGCGAGTTCTTTGGTTGTCACGACGGCTTTTGGTTCGGCATCTGAAACAATGTGGCTAATCTCACGTTCGCGGTAGAGCACATTGATCGGCACGACGATCACGCCCAATTTGACGCACGCCAAAAACAGATCAATGAACTCAACGCAATTGGGCAGAAAGAAGCCGAGCCGGTCGCCACGCATGATCCCGCGTGCGGTAAGCAGGCGTGCCACTTGATTGCTACGCGCATCCAGTTCGCCAAATGTGAGTGTTGTTACGATTCCATCGGCATTGTCATATTCAAGCGCTTCAGCCGCAGCACGGCCTACGAGGGAAAGGTTGAAAATGTCGGTTAGTTGCATGATTAGGCAATAATAAGTTACGACTCTTAAACGTGCTAGCGATCATCGGATAACACGATCTTTGGTTTTGGGAATCCGTTTTGTTTGCGTAAGTGAACGAGTTCCTGATGTGCCTGCGATAACTTGAGCCACGCTTGACGATCTGCCTGAAGAAATTCGATGGCGGCAATGAGTGCCTGCGAAGAAGCTTCCCGTCCTTCCCGAATGCCGAATTTAGTTTCAAGCACTTTCCATGTGGCATTGAAACCAAGCGGGCAATGATTCTCTACGCAATGACGCAAAGCCAGCGTTGCGCGCAGTAGTGCTGCTTGTAGCGCGCCGTGCGTTCCGAGGGCTGAAGAAAGTTTCTGGCACATTCCATGTGGCATTGAACCAAGCGGGCAATGATTCTCTACGCAATGACGCAAAGCCATATAGCGCGCCCCAATTGTCTTTGTTTCATCTCTGACTATGCGGGCATCATTGTGAAATGACATCGTGACTACCGTTAGACTAGCTTCCACCCCTTGCGGTATTTTCGATGGATCAGGGGCTCACTTTCTGGTGCATTTGTCGCCCGCAGATTCTTTGCATCCCATTCCAGCTTCTTGCCTACACGATAGGCCACATTGCCTAGATGATTGGCTTCGGTCAGCCAGCCTGCGTATTCAAAGTTACAAGTGGTCGGCGCGCCTGTTTTGCAGGCGTGAATCCATTCGGCGTGGTGGCCGAGCGATTTCGGGATGAACGGATCAGGACGCTTGAAATCGGCAAATTTGGCTTCGGGCAATAATGTGTGCTTGCCATAATCGGCGAGCAGCATGCCTTTGTCACCGACGAAAAGCACGCCACTGTTCCATTGCGGGATGCCCGCGTCTTTCCAAATCTGCGGTTTATTGGTTCCCTGATACCAGGTGAGTTGAGTAGGTGGAAGATTGCCTCGCTGACCGTACTGATAGGTAACTTGCATTGAGGCAGGGGCGATTTCAGGATGTGGTGTGGGGCCGCTCGCTTCAATCGTTAATGGGTGATCGAGCTTCAATGCCCAGAAGGGCAGGTCTATCCAATGGCTGCCCAAATCAGACATTGTACCGTTGCCAAAATCCCACCAGCGATACCATTTCGGGCCAGGGAAGTAGACCTCATTAAATTCTCGCTTCGGTGCCGGACCGAGCCATAGTTCCCAATTCAAATGAGACGGAATCGGATCAGGTGTAGTCGGGCGATTTTGCACGAATACAATGTCGCCTGCGGCTTTGGCTTCGGCCTCGGTGGCTTGCCAGCCCCAAGCGCGACCGACCCACACGTGCGCTTCGGTCACGTTGCCAATCGCGCCGGTCTGAATCAGCTCGACGACGCGACGATAATTGTCTCCAGCGTGAATCTGCGTTCCCATTTGCGTGGCGACTTTGGTTTTGGCAGCGGCTTCACGAATCACACGAGCTTCCCAGATGTTATGCGTCAGTGGCTTTTCGCAGTAGACGTGTTTGCCGAGTTGCAAGGCCGGGAGTGTGGCAAAGGCATGCGTATGTTCTGCCGTGCTGATGACAACAGCGTCGAATTCTTTGGCGTGATCGTAGACTTTGCGGAAGTCCACGAGCTTGCGCGCTTTGGTGTGGCGTTCGGCGGCTTTGCTCATGCCTTCTTCGTTGACATCACAAAGAATCACGATGTTTTCAGATTGGACATCTTTCAGATTGGCAGCGCCGCGCCCGCCTGCGCCGATAATCGCCAGATTCAGCTTATCGTTCAGGTTGCGTCCACGCACGATAGCGGGGGCGGCCAGCGTAATGACGCCTGCGGCTGTGGCTTGATTAAGGAATTGGCGGCGCGTGGTACAGGTGCTTCGAGTTTTGCTTGGCATTGCGTGACCTCCTCGGGCTTTACAAATTAGTTAGAATGTTATTTGACTACTGCGAGCAGATCATACGACGTCACGCGAAAGGTGTACAGCAACCCAATGCAAACTACTTTATTCCTCTGCTTGGAACGATGCGCCGCGTCGTTGGTACAACGGTCAAGCTGGCTGACTCTTTTGCTCCGTTGACTGAAGCAGAAAGGAAGACGGTGACATTGCCCACGACAGCATTCGGTGTGAGTGTGAAGGTTGCTTTGGCTTGACCTGCCGGGATCAAGACACTGTCTGACATCACAATGGACGGCGTGTCGCTCGTGAGTGAAATCCGCACGCCACCACTGGGAGCGCCATCGTTCAAGAAGATCGTTCCCTTGGCCGCTGCGCCTGCTGCTACGACTGGCCGACCAAATGAGATGGAAGCCAGCAGTGGGGCCAGCGTCAACGTGTTCGAGAGTTTTTTTCCTTCGTATTCAGCAGTGATGACGGGTGCTTGATAATAAGTCGTTATTTCGGTAGTTATCGGGAAGGTCGCTTTTGTCTCTCCTACCGGAATGCGCACTTTATCTGGCACTGTCACCGCCCCAAACCGTGAATTGGAAAGCTGAATTTCTGTTCCACTTGCAGGCGCAGGCGCGGCTAAGGTGAATGTCCCTGTGATTACTTTGCCTCCGACGACAAATTGCTGGTCGAAGGTCAAGGAATCCTGCGTGTAAACGGGAGAATTGAAAGGCGGTAATCCACTGGGGAACGGACGGTAGAGCGGATCACCAAGATTGATTACCATCCATTGTAAGAAGGCCGTGTTACGCAGGAACGCATCGCCGACATTGGCTCCTTCAAAGAGATTGCGGAGCACACCGTCCGCGTGTGGCAACCCTTCCAGATATGGTTCGTTGACGGCACCGCTTGTGACGGTGAGGCCGCGCAGCAAGGCATTGGCTGACCAATTCGCTCCGCCACGTGGATCAAGCGCCGAACCGCTGTCGAGGTGAAACCCAATCGCTCCGGTGGCCCAGGTAAACGCGTCGTTGTAGTGGTTGTAGCTGTACCAGCCCGCATACAAGGCCGCCTGATCGCAGCGCAAGGGCGCTGGGGCAGTCCCGAACTCTGCTTCCTGCTCATCTTCGGTTACAGGTAAGCCCGCCTTTCTGACGATCTCCGCTGCACGGAATAAATCCCAATCGCCAGCCCCATAATTCCAGTCTTCCAAACCAGCCACATTGCCAAAGCGCCGATCAAAACAGCTCTGGCCGCGCAGCCCGTTGGCCTCAGCTAGAATCGCTTTATCCACTAAGCCTTTGGATAGCTCGCTGGTTGCCGCGTCGAGTCGCCAGACCGAATACAACGCCTGCGCGCCGCTTTGATGGCGGTAAGCAGCTAATGAAACGAAGGGCGGATAGAAATTGCCCTGGCTTTGGGCTGCGGCAAAATACGAGTGGTTGGTTATTTCTGTTACGTCCGGCACCTGATCATTCCAAATGTCGGCCACAAACTGATCGAGCGCTCTGGTCTCAAGTCTTGCTTCCGTAGGAATCTGAAGTAGTCGGAATGGAGTTTGATAGGTGAAAACGATGTACAGAATCCGATCTTTGCCAACTGCATTCAGACAGGCCTGAATTGGCTTTCTGATGATCGCCTCAAAATCGTCCCAGTGCAGCGAGCTATTGTCTGGTGGAGTAATGGCACATTTATTCGCCTCCGGGATACCGCGCCGGGCCAGATAATAATTGGCAACATCAAGTGACGCCGGAGCCTTTGCGTTGTAAACAACCAAGACTCGTTCGGGTAAGGGAAGCGTTGCCGTTGGCTGCGCCGTTCCGTTCCCGATTGCCAGCAACAGCAAGGCAAGACAGCCGGGAGCCTGCAAGTAAAGTCTAAAACTCATCAGCGATTTTTACAGTGAAACCGGACGCGCCTCGTGCAGTGATTGCGTCGCCGCTAAACTGATGCGCAAGGCTCCGATGCCATCGTCACAGGTAATGGCGGGCGGTTGATCTGCTAACACGTGATCCACAAAATTCTGCAACTGTGCCACATAGGATTGCCCAAACCGCTCCATGAAATACGGCACGGTATCATGCATGACGCCTTCTTTCGTCAGCACAAACAGCGGCGTCTCGCGCAGGTAGCCGATTTGCAACGTGCCTTGGGTTCCCAGAATTTCGGTCTTGATGTCGTAGCCGTAAATCCCGCTGCGACTCACATCAATTACACCTAACGCGCCGCTCTCAAACGTGAGCGAGGCAATGGCATTGTCTACATCACCGATGGGCTTCATTTCGGGATATGCCAGCACGCCGCCGATACTATAAACACTGGCGACTTCGCCAACCAGCCAACGCGCCAAATCACAATCGTGAATGCCGCAATCGGTCAGCAATCCGCCGCTGTGTTGGGGGTTGAGGAATTCCAGGCTGGGGCGAAACGGGTCCCGCGAAGTGGATTTGAAAACGATAGGCGTCCCAATGACGCCATCATCTATTTTTCGCTTCGCGGCGGCATAGCCTTTATCAAAGCGCCGCATAAACCCAAGATGAAAAAAGATGCCCGTACGCGCGACCGCCTCTTTAATCGCCAGCGAATCCTCCATCGAAGTAGACAAGGGCTTTTCGCAGAATACTGGTTTACCCGCTGCCGCTGCCGCGAGAGAAACTTCTTTGTGCAAACTGGTCGGCGTGACAATCACCACCGCATCCACATCTTTGTCTTGCACTAAGTCGTGATAATCACGGTACCATTTCGCCACGCTGTGATCGCTGGCAAAAGATGCGGCGACGGTTTCGATGAGGTCGGAAACTGCGACTAAATTCGCATTGGAAATTTGCCCCAGAAAGTATCGCGCATACAGATTGCCGAGCCGTCCCAATCCAACCACACCCACATTCAACTTCTTTTTCATAGTACCTCACTGTTTCGTAACCAATTGCACACCGAGCGAAACGTCTTCCTGAATCTTCTCGCCCTTCAAAATCTTCACCGCATTCTCAATTGCCGTCTTGCCCATTTCGTAGGGCGATTGTGCGACCGTGCCTTGCATCGTGCCTTTGTTGACGGCTTCGCGCGCTTCGGAAAAGGCATCGAAGCCAACGACAATAACCTTGCCGGTCTTGTCTGCCGCCGCAATTGCTTCGACTGCGCCGAGCGCCATCAAATCGCTGCATGCAAACAAGGCCTGAATGTCTGGGTGCGCCTGTAACATATTCTGAAACACATTGAAGCCCTGATCGCGTTCCCAATTCGCAGTTTGCGAAGAGACGATTTCGATGCCGGGATGCTTCGCCATCACTTCCCGAAAGCCTTTCAACCGCGAATCGCCCGTCTCGTGACCGGGAATGCCTTCAAGGATGGCGACTTTGCCTTTGCCACCGAGTTTCTGTGCTACCAGTTCGCCCGCCACGCGCCCGCCTGCCAGATTGTCAGAGCCGATGAAGCCCGCAACTTTGCCATTCGCCGCTTGCAACGCTTCTTCGTTAACGCGCGTATCCACAATAATGACGGGAATGCCAGCCTTGTTGGCTTTGACAATGGCGGGGACAACTTCTTTGGAGCCGCTGGGCGTGATGCAGAGCGCGGCGACTTTGGTCTGAATCAGATTCTCAATGATCTGCATTTGTTTTTCGACATCCACCTCACGCTCGGCAGCTTGGACGGTGAGGTTGACGCCGAGCTTTTGCGCAGTTTCCTCTGCGCCTTTTCGCATATCAAGGAAGAACGGATTGTTGAGCGTCTTCAAGACTAACGCGATGGTCGGTTGATTGGAGTTCGTCGTGTTGCCGCGATTGCAACTGAGCGCGAAGAGCAGGCAAGCGGCAAGCGCATAAGCTAACAGGTTTCGCATTATGATCCTTTCATTTGATCAATTGCCTCCTGCTTTAGCTGGAGGGGCAAGGGGTTAGATTTAAGCCATATTTGCCTCCTGCTAAAGCGGGAGGCAATGCAAAATAATATTCATTTCCGACTGGCTTTCAATGCCATATCCAGCAGCACGGCGACGACAATCACTCCGCCAATGACGATCTGTTGCACGAAGGAAGAAATATCCAGCAAATTTAGCCCATTGCGCAACACGCCGATAATCAATGCGCCGATTAGCGTGCCGATGACTGTGCCTTCGCCACCCGTCAAACTCGTGCCGCCAATGACGGTCGCGGCAATCGCGTCCAGTTCGTACATCATCCCGGCAATCGGTTGCGCTGAATTCAAGCGCGCTGTCAGGATGATCGCTGCCAAGCCGCTTAGCATCCCGCACAAGCCGTAGACCAGTGTTTTGTACAAGCGGACATTCACGCCGGACAGAATCGCCGCTTCTTCGTTGCCGCCTATCGCATAGGTGTAGCGCCCCAGCTTCGTGCGCGTCAGGACGAAATGCGCGAGCGCATATACGATGAGCATCACGATCACAGGGACCGGGATGTGCAAAACCTCGCCGACCGCAAACCAACGAAACGCATCGGAAAAGCCGGACACCGGACGCCCTTCCGTAAACATGAGCGCCGCGCCACGCGCCATGCTCATCATTCCTAATGTAGCGATGAATGGTGGCAAGCGACCAAACGTAATCAGCAATCCGTTCAGCACGCCTCCCAGTAATCCAGTTCCTAGACCAACGAGCAGCGCCAGCGCCAGCGGCACCCCCTTTTGCAATAATGTAGCCATCACGACGCCTGCAAATGCCAGCACCGAGCCAACTGACAAATCAATGCCCGCCGTGATAATAACAAACGTCATCCCGACCGCGACGATGGCGACGAGAGTTGTTTGCTGCGCGACGTTCAGCAGATTCGACACGGTCAGGAAATGTGGCGTCAACGCCCACAGCACGAGCGACAATACGATCAGCCCTGCCAGCGTGCCGAATTGTCGTCCGTAATGGAATAGGAGGTCTTTGGTCTTCATTTTATTCGCTTGGTGACAAAGCAATCAGGAGAGAATACGGAACAAACGGAAATAACGGAAGACACGGAAACGGCAATGATGTGCCGAGTGACGGCATGATCTATCATCCACTCTCCACTTTCCATTGCATATAAGAAACGCTACATCCAATGGGCAATTGAGAATGGACAGAGGACAATGTAGCCAAATGAACGTCCAAACTCATCCACGTTTCCGTTTGTTCCGTACTCTCTCTTCTTCTTCTCTTTTCTTATTCGCCCAATGCACAACGCAAAATCTTTTCCTGGGTAGCTTCGTCTGCCGCAAACTCGCCATTGATGCGGCCTTGCTGCATGACCAGAATACGGTCGCTCATCCCTAAAATTTCAGGCAACTCAGACGAGATCATCAGCACCGCTATGCCGTTGGCGGTAAGCTGATTGATAAGTTCATAAATCTCCGCCTTTGAGCCAACATCAATGCCCCGTGTTGGCTCATCAAAAATGAAAATCTTGGATTGGCTGCAGAGCCATTTGCCAAGGACGACTTTTTGCTGATTGCCGCCACTTAGATTGATCGCCTGCTGGCGAATACTTGGCGTCTTGATGCGCAATTCATTGACGTAACTCTGCGCCGCGCGATTTTCTTCACTGCCGTTGACCACACCGAAGCGTGAGAACTTATGGATACTTGGCAAGCAGATGTTCTCTTTGACCGACAGTGCCAGGACCAGGCCTTGCGACTTGCGGTCTTCGGTCAGAAAACCGATACCAAAATGGATGGCCTGTTGTGGCGAGTTGATCTGTCGCAGCCTGCCATTGAGGTATATCTGGCCTGAATCAATTCGATCTACACCGAAAATCGCGCGTGCCAATTCAGTGCGGCCTGATCCCAGTAAGCCCGCGATGCCCAGCACTTCGCCCCGATGCAAGACAAAGCTAATGTCTTTGAGCGTGCTATCGCGATTCAGATGTTCGACGCGCAATGCCTCCTCGCCCTTCGTTGCACGAACTTTGGGAAATTGATTGGTCAGTTCGCGGTTCGCCATCAAGCGAATCAGCTCGCCTTTGGTTACGTCAGCAATATTGTCTGTGCCAACGTTTTTGCCATCCCGTAACACCGTGACGCGGTCGCCGATTTCAAACAGCTCTTCCATGCGGTGTGAAATATAAACAATCGAAACGCCTGTTGCTTTCAGTTGCCGAATGCGCGTGAACAGTTCGCTGATCTCGTGTTCGGTTAACGCCGAAGTTGGCTCATCCATAATCAGAATGCGCGCGTTGAGCGAAATAGCTTTGGCGACTTCAACCATTTGCTGTGCGGCGATACTCAATTCTCTGATGGGGCGGCGCACGTCAATTTCAATGCCTAGCTCGTGCAGAAGGAGCGCGGCCTCACGCTCCATCGCCTGCCGATCAATTAAACCCGGCAAGCGCATTGGTTCACGGCCTAGAAAGATATTCTCGGCAGCAGAGAGTTGCGGGACGAGATTCAATTCCTGATAGATGATCCCAATGCCGAGTTCCTGCGCATGTTTCGGTGATTTGATTTCGACGGCTTGTTCATTGAGCCGAATCTCTCCGGCGCTTTTCTGATACGCCCCGCTCAGAATTTTCATGAGCGTAGATTTGCCCGCGCCGTTTTCGCCGAGCAGGATATGTACTTCGCCTGTTTGCAGGTCGAAGTTGACATCATCCAGCGCCACTACGCCTGGGAAGGTCTTGTGGATATGCTGCATTTGCAGGGCAAGTTTGTTCACAGTTGCGCTAACACCTTGATGGCGGTGCCTTGTCGCAGCGCGTCCAGCCCTTCACTTAAATCGGCTAAACCGATGCGGTGCGTAATAAGTTTTTCGACGGGAATGATGCCGGATTCCAAGGCGCGCACGACTTTGGGAAATGCTGTGCGCTGGATGAAGGAACCGATGATTGTCACTTCGTAGCGCGTGGGGTAATACTGCTGAATCGTGCCTTCGGCGTGTTGATTCATCCCGAACAAAATCACGCGTCCGCCAAAGCGCACCATCTGCAACGCTGCGGGCAACAGCGAGCCGACGGCGTCCACGACGATGTCTGCGCCTATGCCAGTCGCGGCTTTGATCTCGTGTGCGGCGTTGTCTGTGTTAGGATTGAATGCGCCATCTGCGCCCAATATTTCGGCCTGTTGGCGGCGGAAATCGGCGGGTTCAACCAGAAAGACTTTACCTGCGCCAGCGGCTTTGAAAAGCAGTAGGAACAACAAGCCAATCGGCCCCGCGCCCAAAATCGCTACGCTTTCGCCGGGAATCAATGCGGCTTTTTCAAACGCGTGCCAGACACACGCGAGCGGTTCTGCCAACGCTGCACGCTCAACCGGCACAGCATTGCTGATGCGATGCAGCGACTTCGCCGGAGCCACATTGAACTGCGCCAATCCGCCGTGGCGAAAGATGCCAAGCGTCGTCATGCGCTCGCACACGTTCGTCATTCCTTGCCGACAGTATTGGCACAGGCCACACGTAATGTTTGGATCAACGACAACGCGGTCGCCGCGTTGCAAATGCGTGACGTTGTCCCCCGCATCTATGACCGTGGCGACGTATTCGTGACCAAGGATGCTCCCCGGTGTCGCCGGATGTCCAGGTGGCGTGGAAAGGATGTGAAGGTCGGTGCCGCAGATGCCGGTGCGATCTACTTTCAGCAATACATCATCGGGCGCGGCAATGGTTGGCTGCGCTACGTCTTCAAGTCTCCATTTGCCCTCGCCGTGAAAGACGATGGCCTGCATCATTGCTATCATGAAAAAAACTCCAATGGCGCTTGTGCCGCTGCTTCGTCAGCGCCGAGCGCGGAAAATTCCATCCCGATGAAACCTGAATAGCCAATGCGTCTGAGCAGTGCTGCTACAGCGCGATAATCAATTTGTCCCGTGCCCGGCTGATGCCGTCCGGGCATATCGGCGACGTGAATATAGCCAATATGTGTCCGGTACTTTTCAAGCTGCGTCAGCACGTCTTCCCCCATCATACTCATATGATAGATGTCGTACAGCAGTTGCACATTCGGATGATTGACACGCTGTACGATTTGTACGCCCAGGTCGGAACTGTCGAGAAAACAACCGCGATGATCAAGCGCCGTGTTGAGTGGTTCCAGCAGCAACGTGATATTGGCCTGCTGCGCCCAGCCCGCTAACTCGCTCAAACCGGTGACGATGCTGTCAATCTTCGCTTCGGTCGCCAAGGGCCGCAGCGGAGCCGCACTGCCATCAGACAGCAACACATCTGTCAGCATCATGACGTGATGACAATGCAGCCGTTGCGCGACGCCGAAGACCTGCATCATCTCTTCCAATAGCCCGGCGCGGTCTTCGGGGTCGAGCAATGTGTAGCGGCGATTGCCGCTCATGGCTGCGACTTCCAGGCTATGCGTGTTGGCAGTTTGCGTGAGTTCCTTCAAGTCCTTGTTGCGCCAATCCCAGAATTCAAAGGCGCGATAGCCAAGCGCGGCTGCCGCTTGCATTCGCTCTGCAAATGGGCGGTCGGTATAGAGCATTTCTAAACAGAGTGAAAGTTGCATAACAGATTATTTGCTGTTGATAACTACGACGCCGATGCGCAATGTATTACGGTCACCGCTCCGCGCCGGAAAGCGGAATTGTTGTACCACGAACTTTTCTTTCAATCCATCCACGCTGCCGACAGCACGTTGAGTTTGATCTTCAAAGCGCACCACTTCGCCGCGAATCTTGCCCGTCATAACCAGTTCCAAGCCCAGCGGATCATGTACCAACTCGACCAGATTGCCTTTCAGTTCTGCATATTCGCCGGTACGTCCACAGATGGGGCAAATTTCGACATCGGCATGGTCGGGTTGGAGTGCTCGACTTCGTAATGCACGCTGGCACCGAAACGATAGTAAGCGCGTTCGCCTTTCGCTGTGACAAGTTTGACGGTTTCCAGCTTGCTACGTGCGAGGGCTGTGAAGTAATAGCGCATGTGAAACGCGTGCGCATGTTGCAGTGCCCGATGTTCGCGCACAATCCAGGGTTGCAAATGTTCCAACGTGACTTCGAAATCGCAACCTTCGGGATTATCAAAAGGGCCATAAGATTCGCGCAGCAACATGCTTGAGCGCAGGTTGTTGGTGATGAGCTTGACAGCGGCTTCATAGGACTTAGCTAACCTTGTGTCCAGATAAAACCAGACATTCGGATAGCGCGGCATCGCTTTGTCAAAAACCGTTTTCGGCGGCAATTGAAAATCGTCTAGCGCGCGACGTTCAGGCTGGGCGACACCCTTTTGCTGCTGCGCTTCGACTGTGCCTTGAGGTGTAGTGTTAATCGTGCGGGCGCTACGCAATTTGGTTTTGGCGACTTTGTCTTTGCTACTGATTGTACTTTGTGCGCCGAGCGGAGCGGCAAAGACGAGAATGAGTAAAAGGCCAAGGGCGATGCGGTTCATACGGATTCCTCGTGCTGAATGAAGCGGAACGTTAAATTGATTCGGGCACCGACGGCTTGCGCAGTCTTGGGGATTTGGTGTTTCCAAAACCGCTGTGTTGTGCCGCGCATCAATAACATGCTGCCGTGCATTAAATCAATGCTGATCGTCGCTAGTTCTTTGCGTTTCTTGTGGCGCAATTGAAAGCGTCGTGTCGCCCCCAAACTTACCGAAGCGATGACGGGATTGTCGCCCAATTCTGGTTCGTTGTCCTGATGCCAGCCCATGCTGTCTTGTCCGTCGCGATAGTAATTCAGCAGTACGCTATTAAATCGCGCTCCGGTCAACGTTTCGCAACGATGCTTGATTTGCCGCAAATCCGGGAGCCAGGGCAAGGGGTGATTGACGATATTTGAGTAGGTGTAAATTGCGTTTTCATCCCCGTACCACGCCGTGAGGCGCGGCTGCTGGATTTCCTTGCCGAAGAGTTGGATCGCTTCTTGCTTCCAAGCAACGTTGGCAAGCAAGTCGGTCAGCAAACGGTTGCTTTCGTCGCGCGTGAAAGCGCTGCGAAAGTAGCTGACTTCGGCATCTGGTATGAGCAGGGCTTCGCTGTGCATTGAGGCAGCGACGGGTTGTGACTGGAAGTCTTCGCTGTGGAATGGCATTGTCCCGCCTCTTTTACGGTGTAGTTCTAGCCTCTGGAATAATCACGCCCACGTATGTGGGCGACAAAAACAGATTTGGATAGATTTGACAGCTCGCTGCCGCCCGCCTGCGCAGGCGGAAAACCGTATCGCGCCTTTCGTGCCAAGCTTTGGGTGATGACAAGAGCTATATGCAAACAGCTAAAAACGAATGGCTCCTGGCCGTCACGGCTTATTGGTTTCGATGTAGTGGATCGTGGTCAGATCACGATATGACGGATACAAACCTTCCTCGAAGTCTTTCAAAAACACATTCATGAACTGCAACAGTGTTATCAGCCGATGACCAGGCATCTGTGCCGGATGTTGCGGAAAGCGCACCGGCACAGCGCGGATGAACAAGCTCTTGTCATTTATCGGCAGCTTTTTGACGTTATTGGCAAAGGCGGTGAAAGTGTTGCCGCTGAATAAATATTGCTCGACATTCGAGGTGTAAAAGGCCGTGACGGTTAGTCCGTTTTTGCGCAAATACTCACCCACGGCTGCAATGGCTTTACTTCCGCCGAAATCGCCGACGACCGGGATGATTAGATTTTTGCGATGCATCCCGCGCACGAAATCGTATTCCTCTGTCGTCGCCAGGAAGTTGCCTTGTTTCCCGTTTTGATCAGGTTGCGCGATGATTTCCTGCAAGGTGGGAAAGCCGTTGTTGCCCCACGTTCCGTCAACGCGATACTGAATGTCCAAGCCGTCCGTACGAAAACTCTTGTAGACATATTCCAGGCTTTTCTGATCTGCTTCGTTGAGCGGGAACTGAAATTCTTCCTGAATTATTTTGCGCAGGATCGCCAGATTTTCGGCGTAGGTTTTGTCATCCGCGACCAACTTGTTGACCAGGGTCATAATGTCGTTGATGGGCGCATCCGCTTTGAGGTTCGCATCTTTGGGTAACGGGCGACTCACCAGACGGGACAAAAATTCGGCGCGTGTCGGCGAAAGATGAAAGATCGCTTTGTACATCAAATGTTGAATAATCGCTTGGCGGCGAATATCCAGCAGGAATGCGATGCGCGGGCGAACCTTAGCAATGTAGGTGTAATTCTGTTCCGGCCCGACGCCCAAATACGCCCCGCCGCTTGCGCCAAGCTGCCGCATTTTGTCTACCACGTGCAGGTAAGAGGTTTCATTCGACGTGAAATTGTCGGAGCGAAAGTAGCCGCCTTCTTCCGAAAGCTCACGACTGAGGCGGGAAAATTCGGCGGCGGTTAAGCTTTCCGGCGCTTTGGCCTGTACCGCGCCTGGTTGCGCGTGTGGCTTCGTTGCCAGACAAGCCATCATCAGAAACGAGAACAGGAACCAGGATGAAAACCGATTGGATTGTTTCATGCCACTCTCCAGCTTACTGTGCGGTCAAGGGAACGATAGGGGAAACGTGCTGAAACTTGTCTTACCACAACGCCTGTTTGACGTAAAGCTTTTTGCGCAGCGACCTCGTTGCTTAAGAGTCGCGCCTGCTTGCCAGCCGTTGCGAGGGCCATGATAAGTGTGCGCCGTCTTATAGCCAGACGAATCTACTCAGCCTGCTTCTGTTTCAGCCATTGAGACCAACCACGAGTAACTACGGGAGAGAATTTGGTTTTTCATGAGTAACTTGCAGGGGAAAGTCCGCCGTCTTCGCTATCCTTTCCCAATCGTATAACCAATTGTATGACAGGTGTCAGCTTCCCCCTCAGTCGCGGGGGCTATTGTTGGTGCGATTCCTGGACTGATTTTGATTTAGTTGCTGACAAAGAATTCCCTTGGCTATTGAGTTCAAGACATTCCGGCAAACATGATACAACTGGCTAAAATGCTTGGTCTGAGACACCACCCGTGGTTATTATTGTTTCGTTTGTGAAACACTGTTTCATTTGGTACAATCTCGACTCGTGATCGCTGGTGGCAAAGCCTACGTGGTAATGCTGCCTGCTTCTTGAATGATTCCATTTGGAGGAAAGTAGTATGACCAACACGAACCGATTGAAAGTAAACCCTTTGAGCCGTAGACCACGGCAACAGCGTTTGGTGATGGCCGTGCGCGGCGGCGCTGGGGTAGGTAAATCCTTTTTTGCCGCCTCGCTCGCTGACGCGGGCTTGGGGCGGCTCTGCATTATTGACACGGAGCGTAAGACGCGCTTGCTGCAAGGCGTAGGCGATAAGTTTGATGGCCTCGAAGTGGAGCATCCCAGCGAAGTGCCGGAATTTGTTGATTGGTTGCTCCATTCGCCCGAAGCGGCGGAGCAGAATTATGGCTGTTATGCCTTGGATTCCTGGGCCAGTTACTTTTCCGCCAAGCACAGCGAAATGATTGCGGCAGTACGCGAGCGCACGGGCGACACCCTGTCACAACCAAACGCCGAAGAACTCGCCGCCGATCAAATGATTTTGCAAGGCGTGTTGCGGAGTCTGTGCCAATCCGGCAAATCCGTTGTGATCGTAGATCAAATCCCGGCGAAGGGGAAAGAGATCAAAGAAGACAATGAAATGGGGCGCGTCCTGCCTGCCACCGCGAGCGGATTGGAGTACTTCGTGGATATTATGTGCGAGGTCTCATTACAGGAACGCGGCGGCGAAATCACGCGAGTCTTTCAAGTCGTGAAGTCGAACAGCCCAGCCTTCGAGCTAGGCTTTGAAATGACGGGTAATGTGACTTTCAAAAACTTCTTAGATCACCTCGTTCGCCACAGCGGTTCAAGCTTACCGGTGAACACGCTCGCTCCCCTCGAAGTCGCTGAAATGTTGCCTAGCGCAGAGCCGCTGAAGATCGTGCCGCCCCGTCTTACGGTCGAAGATTTGTTGGCCAAAGCGGAAGCTCATGGCTTCAAATATTCAGATGTTGTCACGGCCAGTAAGCTCTATCATCAACAAGCCAATATCTATCATCTGACGAAGGAGCAGATCGCCGATCTCGACCGCCGGATGTCAGCCAAAATTGAGAAGTTGAAAGAAGTCAGTGACGGCACGCCGAAAGTCGAGGAAGCAGCAAGCTCTCTCCGCAACGAACGCACCGGAATTCGACGTGTATCAAGCCGTTAGCGCAGTTTAGAGATTGTCCGAAGCTCGCGAAGTTGAAACCGTGATGTGCCGCGAAGCCTTCACATGATCGAAGCCAATATCTACGACGAGCAAATTGCACTGGTCAGTGAATATGCGGCAGATGGTTTGCTGTTGGATTGGTTGCGGCGGCATAGCGGCAAAGCTCCTTCGGTAGCTCAAGCTATTGAAATGATGTCTGGTATTTTGGCTGGATTGGAGCCTTTGCACCGCCGCAATATCCTTCACCGCGACCTGAAGCCAGCAAATATTCTACTGCAAGGCGACTTCCCCCATTTGGCTGATTTTGGTTTGTGCCTGGATATTGTCCAGTACGCAAAGTACAACGAAAGCAGGCACGTGGGCTTATATTTCACCCGAAGCCTTCACTCACGAACGTCCCTTGCAAACAGACATTTGGGAAGCGGGTGTGATTCTCTGTCAACTGCTAACGGGACGTTAATCATTTCCGCGACGGGACGACGCTTTGTTGATGGGGGCAATCCTGACCAAACTACTGGCGTCGTTGCCACCATCTGTACAAGAGCTGTTGTGTGCAGCCTGAAGCAGCACACAGTCTGGCTTATCGAGCCATCCCCGCATGTTGGCTCAACTCATAAAACCCAAATTCGGGCGCGCAAACCTGCCAATATTGGGAAACACCGTTGCCAAATCACCGCTATTCACACCAAACCAACTTGCCAACGTCGCTGCATACTCATCGGTCGCAATGGTGGGAATCCATCTGCCGTCACTGGTGTCATCCGGGCCATTGATTTGTAGCACCGGCACCTTGCCGTAGATGTCTCCGCCTTTGACCGTGCCGCCCAGCACAAACTGATAATTGCCCCAACCGTGATCGGAGCCTTTGCCGTTGCTCTTGTATGTGCGGCCAAAATCGGAGCCGGTGAAGGTCGTGACGCTTTCAGCGACGCCTAATTCGACGGTGGTTTGATAGAAGGCTTGGAGCGATTGGCTGAGTTGCGTGAGCAAAGTGGCGTGCGTGGCTAATTGTTCGCCGTGGGTGTCGAAGCCGTCCAGCGTGCAGAAAAAGACCTGCCGTTTTAGTCCCAACTGACTGCGCACCGAAATCAGCTTCGCCACCATTTTTAATTGCTTGGCTAGTTCGGTAGTAGGAAAAACAGTATTGGTTTTCGGAGCCTGGGCTAAGGCCGCGCTCAAAAGTTTCTCATTCTCAATCGCGTTTTTGAAGATGTCGCGGTATCCCTGCTCAAACACATTGCTGTTGTTTTGTGCCAGCATGGCTTTGGTCAAATTGGTACCAGGATAGTTCCACGCCTCGTTGTAATACCACAGTTTCACCGTGCCTTCAGACGAGATCATTTGCGGAAAGATATTGCTCCCGACTTGAAAGAGATTCGATCCTGCCAGCGAAACGGACATCGAAATCTGGGCGTTTGTATTGGTGGAGTTGATGACATCGGCCAGACGCCCGCCCCAACCTGTTTTGGGTACCTCTTCCGGCCACGCGGTTTGCCAATGCGTTTGTTGATCGCTGTGCGAAAACAGTTGCGGCGGTAAGGGAACGGAACGCTGTTGATATTGCGTGCGGGAAGTCGGTGCCAGGAGCGGGCCAACGTTGGCAATCACTGCCAGTTTCTTCTGCCCAAAGAGCGTTTGCAATTCGAGTAAATTCGGATGCAGCGCAAAGTTGCGGCCATCGCTGTTGGTCGGCGTGATCGGCAATAAATTTGTGCGAGGCAGCGCCAGATTGGTGCGTGCGGCGGCATAGGCATTGTAGTCGCTCTGCGAGTAGGGAATCAGCGCATTAGCGCCATCGTTTCCGCCAAATAAAAAGATGCACACCAGCGCCTTGTAATCGCCGATTTGCAGAGTCGGGACAGCAGCGGCTGTCGAGGTGAGGTTGCCGAGCACGTTGAGCGCGCCTGTTGTGCCCAGACCAGCATAAATCGTTTGTTGGAGAAAGTTTCTTCTTGAGACTGTCATTTGTGTTCTTCCTTCAGCGTTGAGAGTTCACGCTTCAGCGTGCTGAACACTCTAAAGCGTGAACTCTCAACCAAAGCCGTGCCGATTACTTCTGGATCACATATTCGGGCGAAGTCACGATGATGTGAATTGCTTCTTTGGTTCTTTCTGTCAAATCCGAAGCGGACATTTTTGTGAGTTCGCTGATCAGCGTTGTTCGCATCGTTGCCGACATTTGCCCAGACATCAACAGCAAATTCAGATGATCTGCCAACTGCGCGGGATTTGCGGCCAAGGGCGCAATGCTCGAATAGTCCGGCGTAAGCGGTTTGGTTTCGTCCCATTTGAAGCCACTGAAAACAACATAACGCATGAAGTTGGAAATGCCTGTGATTGAGACTTCGTTGGTGATTTGGAATTCGGGCGCGTGCAAGCCCGCCGTGGCGATGTGGCCGGGATGACTGTGATTCGGCTCGAAGAAATTGAAGACCGTCGGCGCGCGATACGGGTTTTGGCCGATGGCATACACCGGACTGTCCATCCAATACACCGGAATCTTGTTGCACGGGCAGGTGTAGTTGAAGGCACGAAAGAGTTGTGCCAATCGCACAATCGGTTCACGCAACTTGCCATAGCCCTGATTCGTTAACACGTCTGTGCTGCGCGCTTCATAATCCAGCAAAATCGCTTTGATGACGACTTTCATATCCCCGCGTACACCGCTACCGTTGTCGTTGAATTTCTGCGCCACACGATAGACATACGCCGGACTTGGATTACTCGTGACCAGACGTTGAATCAGTTGGCGCGCGACAAACGGCCCGACGTTCGGATGATTGAAAATATTATCGAGCGCGTCTTGAATATCTTTTTGTGGGGTTTGCCCCGCCGTGAGTGTCTTCCCCTCAAGCAAAGTTTTTGCGAGCGCCGAATGGTGATTTGGCCACGTTTCCATCGGCACGCGCCAGAACTGCGAGCCATTGTTCCAAATCGGCGGCCATTTCCAATGATTTTCGGTTTTCGTGAAAGTCCCGTAGCTCCAGCCCGTAAAGACGTGCGCGAATCCTTTGACGATGTTTTGGTCATAGGTTTCGATGGGCAAGCCATTCGTGCTGAGTTTCAAACTGCCGTCGGGATGCAGTTGATATAACCCGATAGAGAAGAGTTGCAAGACTTCGCGCGCAAAGTTTTCATTGGGTTGTCGTCCCGTCACCGTATCTTCTTTGTCATTTTGCAAGTGATCCAGGTAGCGCCCCATTGCCGGATGCAAGGTGACATCCTCCAGCAATTGGCGGAAGTTGCCGAACGCATTGCGGTTCAGCATGTCGGCATAGCTGGCCATCCCGTAAAATTCGCCCGACAGATTGGAATTGAACGACACGACAAAAAATTCACTAAGCGCGAACGAAACCCGCTGCCGTAATTGATCGTTGCTCTTCACGGCTTGATCCCAGAACGTTTCCATCATTGCATCATCGTAAAAACTCTTGCCTGGATTGGCTTGCACGAGCTGATCCACATACGTCAGATGCGAAGTCGTGGATAAGGCAAACTGTTCGCTCAGCCAGGTATCGAAGCCTTTGGTTTGCAGCGCGGTAATGTCCGCCATTTTCGGGCCGAAGGTCGCCTGCGTCAGAAAGCGTGCCGCATCATTGGCGGTTGGCTTTCCGCTAGGTAAGGCCGGTGGTGTGGGCGGTGGCGTGAACGTTTGGGTGCCGTTGATGATGCCATAATGACCGCGAATTTCGCCGGATGGATACCGTGACGAGTGAATGTTGATGTACAAACGGCCTGCCTTAAGCGCCGCCACGATTTGGGCGGGCGACAGGTTGCCGATTTGCGCAAACGTCCATACAAACGAACCATCAGCTTGTTTTGGCGCATCGTCCAAATCGAACAATATGCCCGCGTTTTGTCCCGGATCAGCCGGGCCGTGAATGTGGCCGCTAGTGGTCGGTGTCGTGAGGTTGGAGTAGTTGAAAGTGACGGACGCAGATTTTTCGTCGGCGCTCAAGCGCAGCACCGACGCGCCGGAAGCCGGAGACATGACATTGCCTTCCGGTCGCAACATGGCGAGATACGTTGTTGCTTCTGTGGCTGGCGCTGCTGTGATAAGAATTTTGACTGTATTCGCTGCTACGCCATCTACTTTGAGTATCACATCCAATTCACCGCCCGGCAGCGCACGCGGCAAGGTCAAGTTGATTTGATCCAACCCTTCGTAGCCACCCTGCGCACCTGCGTATAAGACGTCCACTTTCAGGCCGCCGACGGTTGCCGTGACATTCGCCAGGTCAGAGCGTTGGCGAACTCCGGTGCCATAAAGCTGCAAAAACATTTGCTCGTTGCTGGTGGTTAGGTCAATTGGTCGCCCGACAAACTTGCCTTTCGAGGTGTCAAAGTAGGCGACATCTTGCAAGGTTTGCGTGTTATCCGCGCGTTGCTTGAGCGCATGTGCGGCGGCATAACCATTGCCGGTGGCGTCTGCTGAAAAGATGCCGGGCGCAAGTTTTGAAATGGTCAGCGAGCCGGAGATGGTCGTGCCGCCATTCGTGACCGTCAACGTGGCGGCTCCCATCGCCGTGCCGCTCGGAATCTGAAAATTGATTTGCGTGGGCGATACATAAAAGAGCGAAGCCATTCGTTCTGTGCCTGCGCTATCGCGGATTTTGACCGTGACTCCGCTCAGCGTTTTCGGGAGCGGCAAGCTTGTGGCGGAGGCAATGGACGGAGCCAAATTGGTGCCAAAGCCAGAGACGATTTCTTCAGGAGCGGTGGCTGTTGCAGTGTAGTTCGCCGCGGACACCACCGTGATTTGTGCTTGTGCGCGCACGATGCCAACCGCTACGACGACGAAGAGTAATGCGAGTGTTTTTGCGAGGACGGAATTCATATAAATGTACAGCAAACCTGCTAGTTTGCTGCTGACCTTCAACGCTGAGCGCTGGCGAGCGCCGGAGTGAATGTTCTAGTTTGCTACCGGCTCCCCGCGCAGATCGTCGGGGAACACTACAGCAAACTGGAAAGTCTGCTGTACATTTTGCTTGTGAGATATGAGGGCAATCAATACAGGGGTTTATCTCGCTCTTAGGCGGGAAATAAGTACCACACGAAACTCGGTGACGCAACCGGAATTCAGGAGCGCAACCTAAATATCGTCTTTGTGCGCAAAGATGATAAAAAATCAGTTGCTTATCAATATCCTGGTTGCAAAACTATGGCTTGCAGCCGTGTGTTAATGGTAAATTTTGCGTCGCTCAAATTTGCCCAAATTACAATACGACTATCAATGAGGCTCTACATGACCAGATCGAACCAGTTGCTTATCACTTTCTTATTGCTGAGTTGCTGCACGCTTTTACTTTTGGCCCAACACGGTCCTGGCAAGAATCCCTTTGAGGGTAACGCTCCAGCTATTGAAGCGGGCAAGCGCACCTACGATGCCATGTGCGCGGGGTGTCACGGCTCTAAAGGCGATGGCGGGCGCGGCCCGGCGGTCAATAAAGGCACCTTCAAGCGTGGTAACGAAGACGCCCAATTGTTTGAGGTCATCAAGAACGGCGTCAGCGGCACTGCGATGCCTGCGATGGGCTTGAAGGATGAAGAAGTTTGGCAGGTAGTGAGCTTTCTGCGCGTTATGGGCGGCGGCAGCACAGAAAAAATCATGGGCAACGTCACGGCAGGCGAAGCCGTTTTTAAAGCGAATTGCGTCGGTTGTCACATGGTAAACGGCAGTGGTAGCCGCTACGCGCCCGATCTTTCGACGATTGGCAACTTGAGCGTAGACGACTTGAAAAAGCGCATTTTGAAACCTGGCTCGGACGAAGGCTACACGCCAAATTTTGTTGAAGTGAAAACCAAAGACGGCAAAACGATTCGTGGTTTACGCCGCAACGAAGATTCCTTTTCGCTGGCTTTATTTAGCCGTGAGGAAGAGTTCCACTTGCTTAAGAAAAAGGATTTGGCCGAGATCAAGTACGCCGAGAAATCCATTATGCCGGCCAACTACGGAACAAGCTTGAATGCCGAGCAAATGGATAATCTGATTGCCTATTTGAAATCGCTGAAGACGCCGGACTTGTCGAAAGCCGCAGCAATGCCGATGAAAGGCGGCTTGGCTTATGACCGCATCGTCAATTCGCGCAAAGAGCCGCATAACTGGTTCACCTACTTCGGCGATTACGAAGGCCGTCATTACTCGCTGCTCAAGCAAATTAACCTAACGAACGTCGCGCAGATGCAAACCGCGTGGACGTTTCAGCCGCAAGGCAATGGGGGCTTGCAGGCTTCGCCCTTAGTTGTGGACGGCATTATGTACACGACAGCAGCGTCGAACTTTGCGTATGCGCTGGATGCCGCGACGGGTAAAGCCTTATGGACGTACAAATACAATCCCGCTGATCCGAAAACCTATACGCCAGGCCAACCGAATCGCGGCTTGGCGATGCTGGACGGACGCTTGTTTTTGACCACAGCGGATGCGTACGTCGTGGCGCTGGATGCCAAGACAGGCCGCGAGCTTTGGAAAGTCGAAATGGCCAAGGCTTCGGAAGGCCATTTCTCGTATATGGCTCCGCTTGCGCTCAAAGACAAAATCATCACGGGGATTGGCGGCGGCGAATATGGCGTGCGCGGTTTTATTGACGCCTATGATCCGGCCACGGGCAAACGGTTATGGCGCTTCTGGACAATTCCGGGGCCGGGCGAATTCGGCAACGAAACGTGGGCAGGCGATAGTTGGAAAAACGGCGCAGGCACGACATGGACAACCGGAACATACGATCCTGAGACCGATACACTGTATTGGCAAGTCGGCAATCCAGGGCCGGATTTGAATGGTGATGTGCGCAAAGGCGACAATCTGTTTACCTGTTCGGTTGTCGCGCTTGATCCGAAAACTGGCAAGCGCAAATGGCATTTCCAATTCATGCCCCACGATATGTTTGACTGGGACGCGAACGAAACTCCGATGCTGGTGGATATGCCCTGGAAGGGGCAACCGCGCAAGTTGCTCATCACCGCCCAACGCAATGCGTTCTTTTATGTACTGGATCGGACGACGGGCGAATTTTTATTCGGCACACCCTTCGCGCGACAAAATTGGGCGACGGGATTGGATGCGAAAGGCCGTCCGATTATGGCAGGCAAGGAACCTTCGGCAGAAGGCGTACTGGTCTATCCGAACCTAGCGGGCGCGACCAATTGGCAATCCCCTTCGTTTGATCCTGAAACCGGGTATTTCATTCTTACCTATAAAGAACAAGGTAACATCTACGTCAAGGAAGAGCAGAAATTTGAAGTCGGCAAATCGTATTGGGGCGGCAGATTCTTCCCGCCCGGCGAAAAAGATTGGGGCGGCGTGATGGCACTTGATCCAACCACCGGCAAGAAGATGTGGGATTTTAAACTGAACGCGGGAGGCTTAGGCAATGGCTTGCTAGCAACCGCCGGTGGCGTGACCTTTGCAACGACGGCAGATGGCTATGTGCTGGGCTTCAATTCCAAGACAGGCAAGTTGCTGTGGAAGACACAAACGGGCGGCGACCCGCACGCTTCACCAATTAGCTATGCCGTGAATGGGCGGCAATTCGTGGCGTGTTCGATTGGCGGCATGCTGTTCAGTTGGGCGTTGCCGGAAAGTAGCCTGGAGTAAGCTTTATGAGCACGGATAACGATCCGCTGGCGATTTATCTGAAAGACTCGCGTCGTCAATTTCGTGCCTTGAAAAAACAGGCTGACCGCGCTTTAGCACAAGTTACGGATGATGATTGGTTCGTTGTGCTGGATGCTGAGTCAAACAGCCTGGCTGTGATCGTCAAGCATGTCGCAGGCAACTTGCGTTCACGATGGACGGACATTTTTACCACTGACGGCGAAAAGCCGGATCGTCATCGTGATTCAGAATTCGTGATCGAAGAAGGCGAAACGAAAGACGTGCTACAAGCAAAGTGGGAAGCGGGCTGGCAATGTCTGTTTGAGACATTGGCTTCGCTCAAGGTTGAGGATATAGGCCGCGCGATTCTGATTCGCAATGAACCGCACTCTGTGATCGAAGCGATCAATCGGCAACTCACACATTATGCCGCACATGTCGGACAAATCGTGTTTTGGGCGAAGCACCTTGCTGCCGATCACTGGCAATCGTTGAGCATCCCGCGCGGGCACTCGGCGACCTTCAATGCAGGCGCACAGCCGAAACGCGGCGCGTTGTGGAATAACGTGGTAGCAGAAACCGAATTACCTTCGGCGTAATAAAATTATGAGGCGGCTTTTCATTACAGCGTTTTTGTTCGGGGCTGGCGGGATATTGTTCTTCCTCGGATTTCAAACCTCGGCTGAAACCAAACACTGGGCGTTTATTGCCCCTCTTCGGCCTGTGCTTCCATTCGTCAAAAACAAACGTTGGATGCGCAATCCGATTGACCATTTCATTCTCGCGCGTCTCGAAAATGAAAGCCTTACACCTGCGCCCGAAGCCAATAGGACGACGCTCATTCGTCGTTTGAGCCTTGATTTGACGGGCTTGCCGCCAACGCTCAAAGAGATAGACAACTTTCTGGCTGACAAATCGCCTGATGCTTATGAAAAGCTGGTAGACCGTTTGTTGGCATCTCCGCATTATGGCGAAAAATGGGCGCGCTGGTGGTTGGATGCGGCGCGGTATGCCGATACGAATGGCTTTGAGAAAGACTTGCCGCGTTCGATTTGGCCGTACCGGGATTGGGTGATTAACGCCTTCAATCAAAATAAGCCGTTCGATCAATTTGCGATTGAGCAACTGGCGGGCGACCTGCTGCCGAACTCCACATTGGAGAACAAAATTGCCACGGGCTTCCTGCGCAATTCGATGCGCAATGAGGAAGGCGGGGTTGAGCCTGAGCAATTTCGCACGGAAGAAATCATTGATCGCGTAGACACGGTTGGCAAAGCATTCCTGGGGCTGACGATCAATTGCGCGCAATGCCACACGCATAAATTCGACCCGATCAAGCACGAGGAGTATTACCAATTTTATGCGTTCCTCAACAGCGACGACGAACCCTTGCTGGAAGTTCCAAGCGAAGCGGTCACTCAGAAACGCGCTGAGATTACGCGCCAGATGGCGGCGCTTGAGGATGCGTTCATTGCGAAGGATGCGAACTTTCAGCAGCGGTTTTCCACGTGGGAACAACAAGCGCGGCAATTCAAAGCGAACTGGACACCGCTGGACATCGCTACGTTCTATTCAGATCGCGCCAAAGTGGATGAACGCTATGACGATCATTCGATACGGGTCGAATCCTATCGTTATCCCGAAGCGTATTTCACCGTCACTGCCAACACGAACGTCCAAAACATTACCGGCATTAAGCTGGATTTGCTGACCGATCATAAATTGCCGAGAAATGGCCCGGGCGTTTCTGATGATGGCGCGCTTATCTTGTCCGAACTTATGCTCGAAGCCAGCCCGGCAGACCATCCTGAGCAAACGCAAAAAATCACGTTCAGCCAATGTTCATCGGATTTTGAGCGCGCTGATGCTCCGGCAAAACTGGCCATTGACGGAGATCGGAAAACGGGCTGGAACAGCGACGCCGGCCCAGGCCGTCGCAATCAGGATCGTCATCTGGTGTTCACCGCTAGTCAGCCTTTTGGTTTTGCAACTGGCACTAAGTTGACTTTCAAGCTCTTCAACGATGCCGGCAAAGTCCAAATCATCGGGCGGTTTCGTTTGTCTGTTACAAATGAGCCAAATCCTCAAGCCGATTTGCTACCCCCACGAATTCGTCGTATCGTTTCGCTTCCTATTTCGCAACGAACTGCTGCGCAAAACCGCGAATTATTGACGTATTACTTTTCCGTTGATGCAAAATGCGCGGAACCCAACAAGGAAATCGCGCAAGTCTTCAATGGTTGGCCTGCTGCTACGACAACGCTGACCCTGGCGGATCGCTTCAAGCCGCGCGCAACGCACATCTTCCGGCGTGGCGATTGGAAGCGCCCGGAAGCGGGAATTATCCCGCCGGACACGCCAACTGTCTTGCATCCGTTTCCCGGCAACGTGCCGCGCAATCGCTTGGGCTTGGCGCAGTGGATGGTCGCCAGCGACAATCCACTCACTGCCCGCGTGATCGTCAATCGCATCTGGCAACAGTATTTCGGAACAGGGTTGGTAACGACACCGGAAGACTTCGGCACACGATGCGAAAGTCCATCACATCCTGAATTGTTGGATTGGCTAGCGCGCGAATTTTGGGATAACGGCAAAGACCTCAAACAACTGCATCGGTTGATCCTCACCTCGGCCACGTATCGGCAATCGTCCACGCTCACGCCGAAACTACACGAAGCGGATCCAACTAATCGCTGGTTAGCACGTGCGCCGCGTTTGCGGGTAGAGGCTGAAACCATCCGCGATATTGCCCTGATGGCCGCTGGTCTGCTGAGCCGCAAAATGGGCGGCCCCAGCGTATTTCCTCCGATTCCCGATGGCGTCATGGGATTGGGCTATGGCAACTTTGGCAAGTGGGAAGTTAGTAGCGGCGAAGATCGCTATCGGCGCGGAATGTATACCTTTTGGAAACGCAGCATGCCATATCCAGGGTTAGCTTTATTCGACCAACCCACAGCTGACTTTGCCTGTACGCGCCGCACTCGCTCCAATACTCCACTGCAATCGTTGACAACGCTGAACGACGCGACGTTTATGGAAGCAGCGCAGGCATTGGCCTTACGTGTCTTTCAGGAAGGAGGCACAACAGATCGTGACAAGATCACCTATGCCTTTCGGCTTTGCACTGCACGAAAGCCAGATGCCGTGGAGATGGATGAGTTGGCGAAATTGCTGCAACAGCAACGGGCGAATTTTAGCGGGAACACCTCGCGCGCAGTATACGTGACGGCAGCGGATTTGAACGATTTGCCCGAAGGCGTGAACTTGCATGACGTCGCGCCATGGACGATGATTGCACGTGTACTGTTGAATTTGGACGAGACGATTACGAAAGAATAAAAATCGCTTCTTACTTTCTGGGATTATCCAATGCTGAAACGAATCATACTTTCTGTTTTTTTCTTACTGATGGTTATAGCTGTATGCTGGCAAGCAAACACTAGCGCCGTGCAAACTGTAGATTTTGTGCGCGACATTCAGCCGATCTTCAAAGCCAATTGCGAGAAATGTCATGGCGCGACGAAGGTGTCCGGCTATTTACGACTCGACACTAAGCAAGTTGCTCTAAAAGTTATTCAGCCTGGCAATAGCAGCGATTCACGCATCGTTCATCGCCTTTTAGGTGAAGGCGGCGAAGCTCGCATGCCGATGGGCGGCGAAGCGCTCAAGCCGGAGCAAATTGCGCTCATCAAACGCTGGATAGACGAAGGAGCGGTCTGGCCAGATTCCGCTTCTGTGAAAATTGATCAGCATTGGGCTTTCATCAAACCAGAACGTCCAAGCGTTCCTGCGACGAAATTCAAAGCCAGCAATGCGATTGATAACTTCGTGTTTGCCATGCTGGAAAAACAGGGCTTGACACCTTCGCCCGAAGCCGACAAAGCGAGCTTGATGCGGCGCGTGAGCCTTGATTTGACGGGCTTGCCGCCTTCGCCCAAAGAAGTAGACGAGTTCCTAGCGGACAAATCAGTCAATGCTTACGAAAAGCTCGTGGATCGTCTGTTAGCTTCGCCACATTACGGCGAGCGGTGGGGGCGCTGGTGGTTGGATGCAGCGCGGTATGCCGATACCAATGGCTATGAGAAAGATCGCGCGCGTTCGATCTGGCCGTATCGGGATTGGGTCATTAAAGCCTTCAATCAGAACAAGCCGTTCGATCAATTTACGATTGAGCAGTTGGCTGGTGATTTATTGGCGAACCCGACGCTTGATCAAAAAGTAGCGACGGGCTTCCTGCGCAATTCGATGCAGAACGAAGAGGGCGGCGTTGACCCGGAACAGTTCCGCACCGAAGGCTTGATTGATCGTATTGACGCGACGGGCAAAACGTTTCTGGGTCTGACGGTTAATTGCGCGCAATGCCACACGCATAAATTCGATCCGATTATTCATCGCGAGTATTACCAGTTTCTGGCCTTTCTTAACAGCGATGATGAGCCGGAAATCGAAGTGCCGGACGAAAAAATCAACAAGAAACGGGCTGAGATTTTGTCCAAGATAGCCAACATCGAATTGGATCTGAAAAGCAGAATTTCCCGCATGCCGGAAGATGCCGTGGCCGATTGGGAGAAGAAAAATCAACATCAACTCAATTGGACACCCGTCACTGATGCCGAAATCTTTGCGGCGTTCGGTGTGAAATTTGACAAGCTGGAAGACGGTTCGTTCATTGCGAAAGGCGACAACGCGACGGCGAACAACTACATCGTCAAGGCTAAGACCAATGTCAAAGGTATCACGGGCTTTCGCATTGAACTCATCCGCGATCAAAACCTGCCGCGTGAAGGGCCGGGACGTTCGGCGGATGGTACGTTGTACTTTTCTGAATTCATCGCCGAAGCCGCGCCGCTGAACAAAACGGACGCGCTGGAAAAAATTGCGCTAACCAACGCAACCGCCGATATGCAACGGCCTGACTTTCCGGTCAGCAATATAATTGACGGCAATCTGAAGACGCATTGGTACAGCGATTTTGGCCCTGTCAAACGTAATCAGGATCGCAATATCGTCATCGCGACAAAAGCGCCGGTCGGTTATGACGGCGGCACTTTTTTCACCTTCCAACTCGCTTCCAAATTCGATGAATCCATCTCATGGGGCAAACCGAACATTGGACGCTTCCGCCTCTCGGTCACGACTGATGCGAACCCAACGGCTGATCCTATCCCGCCCGTGGTGCGACGAATCATAGCGACTCCTCGGCGTGAACGAACGGTAGCACAACAAAGTCAGATGTTCAGTTACTATCGCACCACGGTTGCTGAATGGGCGGAGGCAAATAAGAAAATTGACGACTTGCTGAAGGATTGGCCCTATGGCCCGTCAACCTTGGCGTTGGCGAAGCGATCCCAAACGCGCACCACGCGCATTTTCAAACGCGGTGATTGGAAAACCCCTGGCGATGAAGTGACACCAAATACGCCTTCGTTTTTGCACCCCTTCCCACAAACCGCGCCGCGCAACCGCTTGGGTTTAGCGCAATGGATCGTGGACAAAAACAATCCGCTCACCGCTCGTGTGATCGTCAATCGCATGTGGCAGCAATACTTTGGGCAAGGCTTAGTGACGACGCCCGAAGATTTCGGCAATCGTTGTGAAAAGCCGTCGCATCCTGAGTTACTGGATTGGTTGGCGGTTGAGTTCCGTGACAAAGGATGGGACATGAAGCAGGTTCACCGCTTGATTGTGAACTCGGCAACCTATCGCCAGTCCTCCAAAATTACGCCACTCTTACAAGCCAAAGACCCCTACAATCTTTGGTTGGCGCGCGCGCCACGATTGCGGGTCGAAGCGGAAATCGTCCGCGATGTCGCGTTGGCCGCCAGCGGGTTGCTGAGCCATAAAATCGGTGGTCCCAGCGTTTACCCGCCGATTCCTGACGGCGTGTTGAGCTTAGGCTACGGCGCGCAATTGCCCTGGCCGACAGAGAAGGGCGAAGATCGTTATCGCCGGGGAATGTACATTTTCTGGAAGCGCAATGTACCCTATCCAAGCCTGTCCACCTTTGACGCTCCGGCGGGAGATTTTTCCTGCCCTCGTCGCGTCGAGTCGAATACGCCGTTGCAAGCCTTGACGACCTTGAACGACGTGACATTTATGGAAGCTGCGCAGGGCTTGGCCTTGCGCGTGTGGAAAGAAGGTGGAGCGACTGACCGCGACAAGCTTACCTACGCCTATAAACTTTGCACGGGACGCCAACCGGATGCTGTGGAATTGACCGAGTTGACGAAGTTGTTGCAACAACAACGCGCCAATTTCAAAGGGAAGACAGCGAGTGCCGTATATGTTTCTGCTGCCGATATGAATAATTTGCCGGAGGGCATTGATTTGCACGAACTCGCACCATGGACACTGGTGGCGCGCGTATTGTTGAATTTGGATGCAACGATTACCAAAGAGTGAGGTCAAGTAGGAACGCGAGATGCATCAAGTTATACGAACCAATTCGAGCCACAAGGACTTTCAATCACTGGTCGGCCTGTTAGATCAAGACCTGCAAATTCGGGATGGCGCAGATCATCCGTTTTACGCGCAATTCAATAAGATTGATCAACTTCAGCATGTCGTAGTGGTCTATGCAGAAAACGAAGCAGTCGGTTGTGGTGCCTTCAAGCCTTATGCCGACCGCACTGTGGAAATCAAACGCATGTACGTCCGGCCTGAATTTCGGGGCCAGCGAATTGCGCAACAAATCCTGTCTGAATTGGAAGCTTGGGCGAGTGAAGTGGGCGCTGCAAGCTGCGTTTTAGAGACAGGGCAAAAGCAACCGGAAGCGATTCGGCTGTATCAACGCAGTGGCTACGAACGAATCCCAAATTACGGTCAATATGTTGGTATCGAAAACAGTGTGTGTATGCAAAAAAATCTACCGGAGCCGAAGTCACAATGAACCTTATTCAATTTCTTGACGCGCAAAATTCCCGCCGCGTGGGAGTCGTAGGCCAGGATGGGCAAACGATTCGCTCACTTGTTGGTACAGCCAATGTGCGCGAGCTTGCGCTCGACGCTTATCGGGCGGGTGCCGGGCTGGCGGATTTTGCCTCAGCGCGGCTGAGTGACGAATCATTCCGTTATGAGGACCTGCTGGCTCATAAACGGGTGCTACCGCCGTTAGATCACGCTGATCCCGCGCATTGTCTCGTGACAGGAACGGGCTTGACGCATTTGGGGAGCGCGCAATCCCGCGATGCGATGCACGCGAAGCTCACGGCTGACCCGGAAAACCTGAGCGATTCAATGAAGATGTTCAAGCTGGGACTCGAAGGCGGCAAGCCTACTGCCGGAGCCATCGGCGTTGCGCCCGAATGGTTTTACAAAGGCGATGGCAGTTGCATCGTCGCGCCGGAACACGCAATCGAATTGCCCGCTTTTGCCGAAGACGGCGGCGAAGAATCCGAAGTCGTCGGTTTGTATGTCATCGGCGACAACGGCGAGCCGTTGCGCGTAGGCTTTGCGCTCGGCAACGAATATTCCGATCACAAATTAGAGCGGCAAAATTATCTCTACCTTGCGCATTCCAAATTGCGGCAATGTTCTTTCGGGCCGGAATTGTTGTTAGGTGAATTGCCCGATCACGTCACGGGTCAATCGCGCATCGTTCGCAACGGTGAAGTTGCGTGGTCGAGCGATTGGTTGAGCGGTGAAGCGAATATGTCGCACACGATTGCGAACCTGGAGCACCATCATTTCAAGTACGCGAATTTTAGAAGACCGGGCGATGTGCATGTACATTACTATGGTGCGGCAGTGTTGAGTTGCTTGAGTGGGTTTGTGGCAGAGCCGGGCGATGTGTTTGAAATATCTGCGTCTGACTTTGGGCGAGCCTTGCGCAATCCACTGATTGCCACCGCCCAGGAAAATGCACTGGTTCAAGTCAGGGCGTTATAATAGTCAAAGTTGATTTAGGTAGGTGGTAATTATGATCCAAGTGCATGAAACCATTATTCAGTTAATTGCTAAATTGCCCTTTCATCGTCAAGTTGAAGTCAAAGATTTTGCCGAGTTTCTGTTGAGTAAAGAAACTGACTCGGAAAACTTGCCAGCCGTGAATTTGTCTGAGCGCGGTATTGATCAAGTTGAAGCTGCGGATTTACGGGCGCGTTTGCAAGCGATCAGCGAAGATTGGGAACGGCCTGAAATGGGAGCTTACGATGCCTTATAATCGTGGCGATGTCGTCTTGGTGTTGTTTCCCAATACGAATTTGGTGACAGCCAAAAGAAGGCCTGGGTTGGTTATCCAGGCTGACAATCTGGCGACCGGATTACAGCAAACAATTCTTGCAATGATTACAAGTAACATGGCGCGTAGTGGGCATCCAAGTCGCATCGTTGTTTGGCAAAACTCGCCTGAAGGACAGCTGGCTGGATTCTTAACTGACTCCGTAATTATGACGGATAATTTGGTGACGGTATTGGAAAAGGAAATTGATCGTAGCATCGGACAACTCAAAAATATGTCTGCGGTTGAGCAGGCTTTGAAACATACGCTTGCGCTAAGTTGAGAAACCTTATGAACTATAGAGAAGAAATCAATCACGAATTCAAAACGTTGGTCACGCGTCGCCACTTTTTCAAAGAATGTGGCGTTGGTTTAGGCTCGATTGCGCTGGCTTCCTTGCTGAATAAAGATGCGTTTGCCAATCCGCAATCGCAAATCCGCACTCCGCAATTAGACAATCCGTTGACGCCCAAGCAACCGCATTTTGCCCCCAAAGCCAAACGCGTGATTTATCTGTTCAATTCCGGCGGGCCGTCGCAACTCGACATGTTTGATTACAAGCCGAGCCTGGAAAAATACAACGGCCAGCCTGTGCCGCAGGAGTTTGTCAAAGGCATCAACTACGCGTTTATTCGGCCCGATGCAGGTCTGTACGCGTCGGAATTCAAATTCGCCAAGCATGGGAAGTCCGGCGCGGAAATGTCCGAGGCGTTAGTGCATTTGCCCAAAATCGCGGATGACATTGCGATTATGCGCGGGATGGTGACAGACGCGATCAATCACGCGCCGGGGCAAGTGTTCATGCAAACCGGTTCGATTCAATTCGGACGTCCGAGCTTCGGTTCCTGGGTGACGTATGGCTTGGGCAGTGAATCGCAGGATTTGCCTGCTTTCGTCGTGCTTTCTTCTGGCGGCGGCACGAGCGGCGGTGCGGCGAATTGGGGCTGCGGCTTTTTGCCGACATATTATCAGGGCGTGCCCTTTCGGCGCAGTGGTGATCCGATTCTCTCGCTCTCGAATCCGCGCGGCATCACGCCGGAGATGCAGCGGCAATCGCTCGACTCGATCAAGAATTTGAACCAGCATCACTTGGAACTGACGGGCGACCCTGAAATCGCGACGCGCATCAATTCGTTCGAGATGGCGTATCGCATGCAATCCAGCGCGCCGGAATTGATGGACATCAGCAAAGAATCCAAAGAGACGTTGGCGATGTATGGCGCAGAAGCGGGCAAAGCTTCGTATGCAAACAATTGTTTGCTTGCACGACGTTTGATCGAACGCGGCGTGCGCTTTGTCCAACTTAATCACGAAGCCTGGGATCATCACAGCGAAGTCAAAAAAGGCGTGCTCGGACAATGCAAGAATACCGATCAAGCCAATGCAGCGTTGATCCTGGATTTGAAACAACGCGGACTGTTGAATGACACCCTCGTGATCTGGGGCGGGGAATTCGGACGCACGCCAATGGTCGAGAGCAACCCGGACGCACAGCGCAGCTTAGGCCGCGACCATCACAACAAAGCCTTCACAATGTGGGCAGCAGGCGGCGGCATCAAGCCCGGCATTACGATTGGGCAGACCGATGAATTCGGCTTCAATGTGATTGCGGATCGGGTTCACGTGCATGATTTGCACGCGACGTTGATGCACTTGCTGGGCTTCGATCACGAGCGCTTGACGTTCCGGTTTCAAGGCCGCGATTTCCGCTTGACGGATGTGCATGGCGTGGTAGTGAAAAAATTGTTGGTTTAAGCAACGACTTATTGCGCCTGACAATTTAACCGACAGCGATAGGCATAAAAAGAATGGATAATATGACTGAATGCAGTGTTGTTTATACCGATCTAGCGGATAGTGAAGAGGCCGGAACCTTTCTTGGTTCCGAAATCGCAAAAAAACTGAGCCATCAAGCCCCGGACGTGCTAGTTGTCTTTGCCTCATCGAAATACGATTATTTTCAGTTATTGAAAGCCATTGAGCGATCCTGCCAACCAAAAATCCTTGTTGGCTGCTCCTCGGCGGGCGAATTTATCAACCACGCGCAGGGGGAAGGTTCTGCTTCTGCTCTGGCCATCCGTTCGACGGAGATGCAGTTTACCGCCGGACTCGGGATCGAGTTGCGTACTGACCGCAGTGAAGCGGCTCGACAAATTGTCTCATCGTTTACCGGGCTGGACTCACACAAATATTTGTACCACTCTGCCTTGGTTCTGACTGATGCATTGGCCGGACATGCCGATGACCTGGTCGAACAACTGAACCTGCTTACGGCGGGGACCTATAGCCTCTTTGGTGGGGGCGCAGGTGACGATGCACAATTTAGCCGCACTCATGTCTTCTATGGCACAAATGCCTACCCCGATGCTGCTGTGGCTTTGGAAATCTTGTCTAATAAGCCGCTGGGCGTAGGCGTAAGTCATGGCTGGAAACCGGCCAGTGCTCCGATGCGAGTGACTGAGGCGGACGGGATGCGTCTCATTAGTTTGAATGCCGCACCTGCTGTCGAGGCCTTACAAGAGCACGCAGAGAGGACGCAGCAAAAGTTTGATTTAGATGACCCCCTCCCTTTCTTTTTGCATAATGTCATTGGGATTGATATGGGAGATGGCTATAAACTTCGCGTGCCGTTGGCAATAAATCCTGACGGTTCCGTTTCCTGCGCCGCAGATATTCCGTCAGGTGCCACGGCGTGTTTCATGAGCGCCACAGCCTCGTCATCTGCTGATGCTGCTACCCGCGCCATCCAATCCGCCGTCTCGCAGCTTGACGGGAGAAGCCCTAAAGTTGCACTCTTTTTTGATTGTGTCGCCACGCGCTTAAGAATGGGCGGAGACTTCGGGTTAGAGATGCAAGCGTTGCAAAATGCACTGGGGACAGCCCCCTATGTGGGCTGTAATACCTATGGCCAGATCGCACGGTCAGAGGGGCAGTTCAATGGCTTCCATAATTGCACCGCCACCGTTTGCGTCATCCCCGAATAATATATTTTCAAGGAGTGCATGCAAACAAAAATACAGAGCTTATATTTAGCCTTGACCGATGCTTCACGCCGCCCGGAAGCATCACGTGCACTCGCTGAATACCTCGGTGTCACAGACATTATTGTATTTATCACAGACCCTGAGACTGGCTATCCATCTCCCTGCGCCTGGCTTCCCGCAGACTCTGCGCGGCGGCAGAATCTGGCGAAAATTTCTCACTGACTGCGTAAAGAACGGCCATCATACGGGGGAACTTCCGCTTCCTGCTGCTGAAGCTTTAGTTCCGGCCTGCGGAGTTGCGGCGGAAGACGGATCGGTGCTGGTGTTGTTGGGTGGAACAGTAAAGCCTGATAGCAGGGAAGAGGTCAATTTGTTTCTGCCTTTCCTGGGAGCCGCTTTTCGGGCCGAACGAATTGCCCTGACTGCCGCGGGACATGAACAGGTAGCAAAAGAGGCGGCGGCACAGGCAAAAGTGCTGGCAGCAAAGCTCAGTGTTACCCGGTCGGACCTTCAGCAAGCGCTCCTCTCGGCGGAGGCGGCTATCCGTGCTAAGGATGAGTTCCTGGCCACCATCTCCCATGAGCCACGTACCCCGCTCAATGCCATTGTCGGTTGGGTAAATATTCTGAACCGCAAAAAGTTTAATGATGAGACCTTAGTGCATGCCATTGACGTGATTCAGCGAAATGCCCAGTCTCAGGCTAGGCTCATTGAAGATATTCTTGATGTCTCGCGCATTATCACCGGCAAATTCCGCCTTGATGTACAGCCAGTAGATTTAGCTTTAGTTGTGGAAAGTGCCGCCGAATCTCTGCGACCCGCAGCCGAAGCAAAAGAAATCCGTTTTGAGATTGTGATTGACCCCAATGCAAGCCCCGTCACCGGCGATTCCGAGCGGCTGCAACAGGTTGTATGGAATCTTGTTTCCAATGCGATTAAATTCACTCCGAAGCTGGGGCGCGTGCAAGTGCATCTCGAACGCATTAATTCTCATACTGAGATAACTGTGAGTGATACCGGACAGGGAATCGCTCTCGAATTTTTGCCTTATGTCTTTGATCGCTTCCGGCAAGCGGATTCTTCAAGCACACGTACATATGGAGGCCTGGGCCTGGGACTCGCGATTGTGCGTCACCTCGTTGAACTCCACGGGGGCAGCGTCTCTGTTCACAGTCCAGGTCTGGACCAGGGTGCCTCCTTTACGATAAAACTCCCACTGACAGTCGCCAGTAAAAAGACAAGGAGAAGTAATGAGGTGCATCCGACAGCTAAAAATATCCGCTCGTTTGACTGCCCCCCGATCTTAAGTAAATTGCGTGTGATGGTGGTTGATGACGAGGCCGATTCCAGAGAGGTGCTTAAGTTTATTTTAGAAGAGTGCGGGGCAGAGGTGGTGGCCACAGCTTCCGCCAGAGAGACGCTCAGCCATCTGGAATATTATTTTCCAGATGTTCTTATTTCTGACATTGGAATGCCAGAAGTAGACGGCTACGAACTGATAAAGCAGGTAAGAGAATTGGCTGTCAGGCAGGGAAAACGCCTCCCAGCCATCGCACTTACCGCTTACTCTCGTACGGAAGACCGAACGTGCGCGCTTGTTGCTGGCTATCAAGTGCATTTATCCAAACCCGTCGAACCGGCTGAATTAGTGATGACTGTTGCCAATGTTGCCAAGCACTTCGCTTAATAAGTTAGTTGGGACTATTTATCAATTTCCCTAAGCTAAGGATAAAAGAGCGAGCGGTGGAAGAGATATAAATCAGTTAGTCAAAGATTGCAGAATAGAGCTAAGGCCAGTCGTGGACAATAAACAAGTCACGAATGGCCTTCTTTTAACTCACTGCATTAGTTGCGACAATAAACTTAAACTTTCGTCTTAAATCGGGCTTTTTTTCGTCCACGTACTACGCCAAACAGCCCTGTTCCTAACAAGAGCAGCGTCGCGGGTTCTGGGATTGCCGCCACCCCCTGCGCCGAGACTTGTTGCCCATTCGACAGGCGAAACGTCACGCGAAAGGTGGTGTCAATAAATCCTTCCAGCACCCCACGGCTCAGCAGAATGACCCCGCCCCCGCTTTGCCCTGGTCCGACAAAGCCCTGCGACAGGAAGGCACCGGAAAGGGTTGCTCCCGTCTGAAGAAAGGTTACAGGATTTAACGCGGTATAGGACACGGCGGTGACGTCAACCCCGCTGCCGAGCGGGGAAAGATTCAGGGCATTGATGGAAAGCATCGTGCCTGCCGCATTGAGCGAGAAAACCACTTGGGTTGTAAAGGTTGGTTGCCCAGGTACCGAGAAATTAAAAGTCTGGCTTGCCCCTGGTAGCAAGGTGATCGAATCTGCGTAGGCTACAGATTGATAGAGCGGCAATATGAGCAGTGCTACCAAGCTCAGCCAGCATAATTTGTGTTGCATAGAATTCCCTCCTGTCGTAGGCGCTAAGCTGAAAAAAAACTGACTTAGTACCAAGATGAAGATGAGGCTGGGACTCTTCCATAGAGTGACACCTGCCTGAGAGGTTGTGGAATTTTGCCGGATCGTAAAACTCGCTATTACTCGTTCAAAGTAGATGAGTTTTAATGACCTGTCAAGATTGGGCTGGGGCTGGAACATTTGCAGAAGATTCACTATATTGCCCGGCAGTATCCACGACAAACCACACGGTCACAACAAAGGATCAGACGTGATGAAGAGAAAAAGAATGCCCCTTGTGCTACTCGTCCTGGCGGCCCTGGCCGGGTACCTGACTGTGTCTGTGTTGAAGCCAAATGGGGCAGTAGCAAAAAGTCTTCAAGTCGGTGATCCGCAGATGATTGATGCCGGAAGACGGCACTTCGCAGCGCAATGCGCCCATTGCCACGGCGCGGATGGCAAAGGGGGCGAGCGCGGCCCGGACATTATTTCCACGCAACGCGCCCGGCGAAGAACGCCGAGCGAACTCACTGCACTGATCCGCAACGGCATCCCGGCGAATGGCATGCCCGCGTTCCCCTTGCCTGCGCGCGATCTTCAAGAACTGACAGCGTTTCTTCGTTCTCGCTCGGCTCCCGCTGCCGAAAGCGACTTCGCTGGAAATGTGGCGGCTGGGTCAGCCTTCTTTTTCGGGAAAGGCAATTGCGCTTCCTGCCACATGATTAGAGGCAGGGGCGGGCTGACAGGGCCTGATCTTTCTGAACTAGGTTTGGAGCGGACGTTACCCGAAATTGAGCAAGCACTGCGCAGCCCCAGTGCGCGTCTGACGCCGGGCTTCCAGGTGGCTTTGGTGCGCCTGCGCAATGGGCGAACGTTGCGGGGTTGGCTAAAAAACGAGAGCAACTACGATCTGCAACTCCAAACCCTGGATGGAAAGTTCCACCTGCTACAACGCCGCGAAGTGGTCGGGCTGATGCGCGAAACCGCGTCGCTGATGCCGGAAGTGAAGGCGAGCGAAGACGAGATGCGCGATTTGCTCGCGTGGCTGAGCCGCTTATCTGGAGCGGATAACATTGCCGACAGCCATCCCTCGTCAAGCTTGAGCGAGATGGTTGAGAATGCCACGCCGCGGCTTGGCGACTGGCCAAGCTATCACGGCCAACTCAGCGGCAATCGCCACAGCCCCCTGAATCAAATCCACCTTGGTAATGTCGCGCGACTGGCACCGCAGTGGATATTTCCGATCCCCAACGCGCGGCGCTTGCAAGTCACTCCGGTGGTCGTGGACGGGGTGATGTACGTGACCGCAGCCAATCGGGCGTATGCCTTGGACGCGCGTAGCGGACGGCAACTCTGGCAATATCAGCGTCCTCTGACCAGAGGTTTGGTCGGCGATGCGGCCAGCGGAATCAACCGTGGTGTGGCGGTACTTGGCGACAAAGTTTTTATGGTCACTGACCACGCCCATCTGATTGCACTTCATCGCCTGACCGGGAAATTGCTTTGGGATGTCGAGATGGCCGATTACCGGGAGCATTACGGCGCAACGTCCGCGCCGCTGGTCGTCAATGACTTGGTGCTCTCCGGCATTTCTGGTGGGGATGAAGGCGCGCGGGGCTTCCTCGCCGCTTACAAAGCCTCCACAGGCGAGCGCGTGTGGCGCTTCTGGACGATTCCGGCACCGGGCGAACCGCTGTCGGAGACCTGGATTGGCAATGCGCTGCCGCACGGTTGCGGCACGACCTGGCTCACCGGCACCTACGACGCACGCGCCAATCTGCTCTACTGGACGACGGGCAATCCTTGCCCTGACTATAACGGCGACGAGCGGAAAGGGGACAATCTCTACACCGATTCGGTGCTGGCATTGGAACCGGCAACCGGCAAGCTGCGTTGGTATTATCAGTTCACGCCGCACGACCTGCACGATTGGGATGCGCAGCAAACGCCCATGCTGATTGACGCAGAATTTAAGGGGCGTCAGCGTCAGTTGCTGGTGCAGGCCAACCGCAACGGATTCTTCTACGTCCTCGACCGGATCACGGGTGAGTTATTACTGGCGAAACCATTCGTCGAACAACTGACCTGGGCGAGCGGCATTGGAACGGACGGGCGTCCCCAGCTTGTCAGTGGGGGCGTACCAACGCCCGCAGGCGTGAAGACGTGTCCGGCAGTGGAAGGCGCGACGAATTGGATGTCCACGGCCTACAATCCGGTGACGGGACTCTTCTATGTGATGGCGCTCGAAAAATGCGTCATCTACAGCAAGTCGCCGGAAGCGTGGGAGCGGGGCAAATCGTTTTATGGCGGTGGCACTCGTGATGTGCCTGACGAAGCGGGGAAGAAATATCTGCGCGCGCTTGATGTGCAAACCGGGAAGATCGTCTGGCAATACGCGCAAATCGGCCCCGGCAATTCGTGGGGCGGTGTGCTGTCAACGGCGGGCGGCGTGGTTTTCTTCGGCGACGACAGCGGCGCTTTTGCGGCAGTGGATGCAAAAGCGGGCAAGCCGCTCTGGCACTTCCACACGAACGAACAATGGAAAGCGTCGCCGATGACCTATCTGGCGGGCGGCAAGCAATACGTGGCGGTGGCTGCGGGAGCGAATATCATGGCCTTCGGGCTGCGGTAAGCCTGGCAACAACAATCCTTCAGCGAAATAAAAACGGGCGCTAAAAAAATCCAATGGACAGAGTTTTCGTCTCAGCCGGATGAAGAGTTTGTTAATGGCTATGCCTTTCTCGTCAGGGCATAACAAGAGTTACAAGCTATCGCTAAATCACATCTGCCGACCGAAACTCTGCGATTTCCGCTGCACTAAATCCGAGTCCTTGTAGCACCTCATCGGTATGCTCGCCCAACAGCGGCGCGCGATGACGGATTTCGCCGGGGGTTTCAGACAATCGCACGGGCGTCGCGGGCACGGGCACAGCTTTTGGGCTGCCAGGATAGTCGAGGAAGTGGAAGAGTTCGCGCGCCTGCACTTGTGGATCGGCGAGCGCGCTGGCTAAGTCGTTGACCGGGCCGCAGGGAACGCGGGCGGCTTCGAGTTCTAAGATTGCTGTAGCTGTGGTGCGTTGCTTTGACCAGGCGGTCATCGCTTCGGTAATGAGTTCGTAATTGTCACCGCGCGCCAGATCATCGCTGCACCGCGGGTCATCAATCAAATCGGGGCGTCCGACCAATTTGGCCCACCGCGCGAAAATCGCTGCGCCGATGACCTGCACCATAATCCAGCCATCGCTGGTCGGGAAGGTATCGGTCGGCGCGGCGTGGAAGCCTGCGTTGCCGCGCGCCGTGCGTTTAATGTCCAGCACCTGCCGTTCAGCGAGCAGTGATTGCATCATCATCATTCCAGTGGCCAGCAGCGAACCTTCGACTACTTGCCCGCGCCCGGAACGTTGCCGCTCAAACAGCGCGACCATCGTGCCAAAGGCCGCGTGCAACGCCGTACCGAAGTCTTCAAAGGCGGCAACGCTGCGCGTGGGCGTTCCGGGAACGCCCGACAAACTCATCGCGCCGGACATCGCCTGCACGACAGAATCAAAGCCGACACGATTGGCATACGGCCCAGTCGCCCCAAAGGCGGAAACCATCGTCAGAATAATGTCGGGTTTGCTGGCAGTGAGCGTGTCGTAGTCGAGGCCGATGCGCTTCAGCACGTTGCTAGGCAAATTGGCGACGACAACATCGGCGCTGGCAATCAGGCGGCGTTTGATCTCGGCGCTTTGTGGGTGTGCGGGATCAAGCGTGATGCCTTTTTTGTTGCGGTTGAGGCCGATGAATAATGCCCCATCGCCGTGGTCGGTGAGCGGGATCAACGCACGGTCTTCGCCGCCTTCACGCCGTTCGATGCGAATGACTTCCGCACCGAAATCCCCGAGCAAGGTGGCGCAGTACGGCCCGGCGATATACCGCCCAAAATCCAACACGCGAATGCCTGTGAGGGCTGGGATCATGATGGTTCCTCAAAAGAGAGCAATGTATCCTGTTTGCTTAAGCTGCCACTACACACTACTCGCGGAAACCTGAGCAAACGGGAAAGTTTGCTCTCCATTTCCCTGCGCTTGACAGCAATCCAACCGGTCGGTAAGTTTAGGCGCGGTAATAACTCCTGTCAATTTTGCTTATGAAACTAACACAACCTCGCATTGAACCCTTGCCCGAAGCCGAATGGAGCGAAGAGGCGTTAGAGCTTGTTTCCAAAGCCAAAATGCACGGGCGCACCTTGAACATTTTCAAGACCCTGGCACATCATCCGCGCTTGCTCAAACGCTGGATGGTATTCGGCAATCACGTGCTGTTTCGCTCGACCTTGCCGCCGCGTGACAGGGAACTGGTGATTCTGCGCATCGGTTGGCTCTGTCAGGCCGAATACGAATGGGGACAGCACGTCATCATAGGCAAACAGGCTGGCTTAACCGATGATGAAATCGCGCGCATTAAGTTGGAGCCGGAAGCAGCCGGATGGAACGAGTTCGACGCGGCCTTGATTCGTGCGACTGATGAATTGCACGAGACTGCCTGCATTTCCGCCGCGACGTGGCAAGTCTTGACGACACGCTATCACACACAGCAGATGCTGGATTTGATTTTTGCCATTGGGCAATACAACTTGGTTTCGATGGCGCTGAATTCGCTCGGCGTGCAGTTGGATGAAGGGATTTCGGGTTTCTAATGGTAGACAAACAAGAAAATCTCCTGGACGTTGAGGCGCGTATCCGCGCAAGTTTTGGGCGGCAAGGCTTAATGCAAGCAATGAGAGCACAGCTTATCCATGTGGCTTTGGGGGCGGTTGATATTGAACTGCTGTATGGCGATCACCTGACGCAACAACACGACTACCTTCACGGTGCAGCAATTGCTGCCATCGGAGATACGGCCTGTGGCTATAGTGCCTTGACCTTGATGCCGATGGAGTCGGAAGTGGTGACGGTTGAATACAAAATCAATTTTGTCGCGCCCGCACAAGGCGAGAAGTTTGTGGCGCGAGGCCGTGTCACTAAAGCTGGGCGCACCTTGACGGTCTGTGGCGGCGAGGTGTTTGCAGTGACGGCCAGCAACGAAAAACTGGTCGCCACGATGTTAGCGACGATGATGCGAGTTCCAGTGTGACGTGTAACAATAGCAGCGCGATGCCAGACCAGAAAAACGTCTCAAGATAGTATCTTTTGAACTTTGCTGAACTTTCCTGCCATAGCCTTGACGCCAGTACATTCCAAAGGTATAAAAACTACCAACCTAGCTTTGTTGTTAAATATTACAGATGGATAGAGATGGCTGGAAGTTGAGGCGAAGAACATCAACCGCATAAAAATAAGCACTCGCCGGATGAAATAATCGGAAAACCTATTGTTAACCCCCAACGAATGTCCTGCGGATTTGCGTTGTTTTTGATGCATGTTCGACATTCGCATTACGGCAGTAATAAGGAGAAAATCATGAAGATCATTCGCACTAGGAACGTCGCACCTTCCCTTTGGGCGACCCTCTTGGCGGTAAGTCTGTTGCTTATGGTTTCTATTGCAGCGTCGGCCCAAACCTTTACAGCCACGTTGACAGGAACCATCACTGACCAGAATGGCGGTGCCTTACCCGGTGCCAAAGTTGTCGTTACCAATCAAGGCACGAAGCTTGAATATACCGCTACCACGACAGACGCGGGAATTTACACGCTGCCGTTTTTACCGGTGGGCAATTACGTCATCACGGTCGAAGCGAGCGGGTTTAAGAAACTGGCCTCGAATGAAATCAAGCTGGAAATCAACCAGACAGCGCGAGTCAATTTGGCGATGCAGGTGGGAGGTGTAAATGACACGGTGACCATCACCGATGCCGCGCCGATTCTGCAAACCGAAACCACGACGGTTGGCGGTGTTATCTCCGGCAACACGACGACTAGCCTTACCGCTGAATGGACGGAACTTTCAACAACTCGACCTTGCTCGTTCCCGGCACGATTACGCCAAATCCGGGTAGCTTTCAGCCTGGCGCAGGACAAGGTGGAAGTGGCCGGCCGTATGTCAACGGCAACCGCGAACAGGGCAATTCGTTTCTGCTGGACGGTATTTCCGTAGACGAAACGATTGATAACCGTATCGGTTACAAACCCAATATTGACGCGATTGCAGAGTTCCGCGTCGAAACCAGCAACTCGTCGGCCGAATTTGGCAACGTGACGGGCGCAACGGTCAACGCGACGCATAAATCCGGCACGAATCGAATTTCACGGCAACGTCTTTGAATTTTTGCGCAATGACAAATTCGATGCGAACTAGTTGGGCGAACAATCGCAATAGACCCGACAAGTCACTGCGCTGAAATCCAAACTGCGCCAGAATATTTTTGGCGGCACCTTTGGCGGCCCGATCATGAAAGAAAAGCTCTTCTTCTTTGCTGCGTATCAAGCAAACAATTCAACGCACTGGCGGCGCTGGCACCGCGTCAGTCACACCTATTGCCTGGCGCAATGGTGATCTTTCAGCATTCACCACCCCCATTCGTGATCCACTCAAAACGGGTGCCTGTTCGGCAGCTGACCGCACGGCATGTTTCACCGAACAATCAGATTCCGACCAGTCGCTTTAGCGCCGACGGCCAAAGCGCTTGTTCGCTGACACCAATCTGCATCCGCTGCCCACGCGCGAACAGGTGGGAACAGGCGTGGGGTTGATTGACGTAGTGACCGCCAGTCAACTAAACAATCCGCAAGTGGATGCCAAGATTGATTGGCGAATTAGTGATAAAGACAATTTCTCAGGTCGCTATTCATTCCACTTCGGGACTACGGCAGGCACGCAAGGCAGCGCTTGCCCACCAACATCACAGGAGCAGCGTCACACGTCCGCAAAACATCGCGCTCAACTGGACACGCACGATTAGCTCCACTGTCATCAACGAAGCGCGCATCGGATTTAACCGGGCGGTTTTCATTAGCGATTTCAATGACTGGGCCGGCATCGGTAATGGCAACGCGAAATTTGGCATTCCGGGTAACTCAGGTGATTCCGGGTTTGGCCTTGATTTCTGCCGGAAACGGCATCTCGATTGGTATCGCGCGCAGTCAATGAAGATAATGTCACCAACACATTCCATTACGGCGATAACCTGACGATTCTGCGTGGTCGCCATTCGCTCAAAATGGGTGGTCAATGGCTGCGTTATCAACAGAATCGTTTCTATCCCGGTAACAATGGATTGCTTGGGCTTCTTTACAGATTTTCACGGGACATTATACAGGCAACGCGTTTTGCCGACTTCCTGCTTGATCTACTCACACGAACAAGCAGCATCGGCAGCCAAACCGGCACGTGGGGACATCGCCAAAATCGCATTGGCGTCTTCTTCCAGGATGATTTCAAAGTTCGCAGCAACCTGACGCTCAACCTTGGAATGCGTTGGGAATACACTTCGCCCGTAGTCGAAGTGAAAGATCGTCAATCGAACTTTGACCTCATGACCGGACAACAACTGTTTGCGGGACGAGATGGCAACAGCCGCGCGCTTTACAAACCCTTCACAAAGGCTTTGAACCACGTATCGGCTTTGCGTGGACGCCGGAAATGTTCAATAACAAACTGGTGGTGCGCGCCGGATACGGCATCACGCAATATATGGAAGGCACAGGATCCAACCTGCGCTTGCCGCTTGAATCCACCCTTTTTTGCCGAAGCGGAGTCAACCTATGACGCTACGTCCGGCGCTGGTACGATCACCAAGGATTCACCGACGTGATTGTGCGCAATCACGCCTGCGGGCATCGATTCGCATCTGGAATCCCGATCTGCGTCCGCAATTCACCCAACAATGGAATCTGACGCTGGAATATCAATTGTCCGATACCAGCTTCCGTCTCCGTGGCTTACGTTGGCCACAAAGCGACGCATTTGGTGGCTCCGACTGATTTCAATCAAGCGTTGCCTGGTACAGGTGCGGTTTCGACTTGGTGCCGTCGCCAACTCTGCGCCGTCCGCTCTATGCGTCTTACCTGCTTGGTAACGGCGATCAGCGGCACTGATTCTTGGGCGATAGCAATTACAACGGATTGCAGGTGAGCAGCGCGCAACGGTTGACGAAAGGTCTTGAATTTCTGCTCTCTTATACCTTGAGCAAGACGATGACCGATAACATCGGCTACTACGGCAGCGGTGGCGTTGCTTCGCGGGTGTGCTTACCTATCAACGCAATAACTATGATCGTCGTGCGCGATTACGGGCGCGCCTTCTTTGATGCCAGCAACAATTTTGCTGTGGTCTGGAACGTATGAACTTGCCCATCGGTAAAGGCCGTTCCTTTGGCGCGGATTTGCCGGGTGCAGCCAATGCCGTGGTCGGTGGCTGGACGATCAGCAGCATTGTCAGCGCACATACCGGGTTTCCCGATCACGATCCATCGCGAACGACAACTCGTAACAAGGCCCGCGTGCTGGTGGTCGACCCCAATCTGGTTGGTGAATCCCTACAACGCAGACGCTCTCGCAATCAATGCCCCATTGATGGCTGGCTCTAATCCTGCTGCCTTTGCTGCCAACGGCGCCGGCACCTTTGGTAATTCTGGCGTCGGTATCGTTGAAGCGCCGGGGTATGCTCAACTGGGATTTCGGCGTAGGAAAGAAATTCTATCTTTACGGAAAAACGGTATATTTGGATTTCCGCGCGGAATTCTTCAACTTCACCGAATACATCCGAGCTTCGCACCACCCAGGATGTCAATTTCAGCGACTTGAATACATTTCGGCAAGATTACCAGCACGGTTAGCCCGACCGCGTAATCTGGAATTTGTCTTGAAGTTGTATTTCTAAGCGCATCCACTCTTCCATTCTTCCGGGGAGCCTTCAATCGGCTCCCCATTTTCTTGTCACGAACTTGACTCGACAGGCGAAATGGCGCGCGGTAGGATGCGGGCGCAATCAACAGCAGAAACAAGCTGAAGCTTGAACTCATGACGCCTCCTTTTGACGCGATTCGTGGCCATCAGGTGTCATGAGTTCAAGCTTTAGCTTGTAACACCACGGGAAGGGAAAAGACATGTACGACTACCGCAAGCTCACCAAAAAGCAGCAGGAAGAAATTGTTGTATATCGTCAACAACAACGGCGACCGTGGCATTCGCCGCCGCATTGGGAATATGCTGGGCAGCGCCAGTTTCTGCTCACTGCTGCCTGTTACGAACATCAGCCGATTATTGGCGCAAGCTTCACGCGGATGACGGAGTGCGAAAGCGAACTGTTGGCAATTTGCGCGGAATGGGCGAAGACGATTTACGCCTGGTGCGTCTTGCCGAATCATTATCACGTATTGTTGCGCACCGATCAGATTCCCGCGTTGCTGGCGGCGTTGGGGCAATTTCACGGGCGGACTTCGTTTTACTGGAATAGCACAGAGCAACGGCGCGGGCGCAAGGTCTGGTTCAATTGTTTCGAGCGTCCGATTGAATCGCACGGTCACTTTTGGGCCAGCGTAAATTATGTGCATCACAATCCGGTGAAGCATCGCTACGTCACCCGTTGGCAGGATTGGGCGTGGTCGAGCGCAACGGAATATTTGGAAAAACTGGGGACGGAACGTGCGGCGCAGCTTTGGCGTGCATTCCCGATATTGAATTATGGTGAGGGGTGGGATGTAGATTGATTGTGATTGGTAATGGGATTCGCCTTGATCAGCGGGTGGGCTTTTCGAAGTTGGCAAGCTAAAGCTTGAACAAGCTAAAGCTTGAACTCTTGACGCCTGATTCCCACGGGTTGCGTCAGGATGAAGTGTCAAGAGTTCAAGCTTTAGCTTGTCAGGACTCTGAGGAATCGGTTTCATCGCTGTGGACAATCGGAAGGTTGAACTCTTGACGCTGCTTCTTTATGGTTAAAGATGCTGCTAGCAGGGTTTCTTTATGAAAATTACAGCTACACTATTTTCGCTCTTGTTTCTCACGACCATACTTTTCGCGCAACCGCGCAACGTGCCGGTCGTGTTGATTTCGATTGATGGCCTCAAGCCGGATTACATTCTTAATGCCGACAAGCACAACTTGAAAATCCCTAATCTGCGCAAAATGGTTGCCGAAGGCGCGCATGCACAAGCCGTCACAGGCGTCCTGCCTACTGTCACGTATCCGAGCCACACGACGATGGTCACGGGCGTTTCGCCCAGCAAACACGGCATTCTCTACAACACGCCGTTTGATCCGTTTGGGAAAAATCAGAGTGGCTGGATGTGGTATGCCGAAGACATCAAGGTCCTGACGCTTTGGGAGGCGGTAGGGAAAACGGGCGGGATAACTTCAAGTGTGGATTGGCCGGTGAGTGTGGGTGCGCCGATCCAATACAACATCGTGCAAATCTGGCGCGCGACGACCGAAGACGATCATAAATTGCTCAAGGCGCTTTCGACGCCCGGTTTGCTGAATGAAGCAGAGCGGGCTTTGGGGCTGAGCTATCCGGCAGGCTACCTCTACACGATTGAATCGGATACGCGGCGGACGGCGTTCAATGCCTGGATACTCGAACAAAAAAAGCCCCGCTTTCACACCGCGTATTTCAGCGTGCTGGATGAAGTGCAACACGCGCAAGGCCCGTATACGCCGGAAGCGTTTGCCACTATCGAAGCCCTTGACGCGATGATCGGCAAAGTCTGGCAAGCGGCGCTCAAAGCGAACCCCCGTTCGGTTGTTTGTGTCGTCTCAGATCACGGCTTTGCGCGCTACGACAAGTCGCTATCCGTCAACATGGCCTTGCGCGAAGCGGGCTTGATCGAACTCGACGCAAACGGCAAGCTGAAATCCTGGCGCGCGATGACGTGGGGCAGTGGCGCGGTGATGCTCAACGATCCAAACGATACAGAGGCGCGCAATAAAACCCGCGCCGTGCTCGAACGCCTTGCGGCTGATCCGGCGAACGGCATCGCGAAAATCATCGACAACGCCGCTGCCCGGCAAATGGGCGGCTTTCCCGAAGCAGCGTTTGTCGTGTTTGTGAAGCCGGGATATGTCATTGGCAGTAGCTTTGACGGTGCGCTCCTGCGTCCGACCAAAGCAGGCGGAACGCACGGGCTTTGGCGTGACTTGCCAGAGATGGATTCGAGCTTTTTCATCGCGGGCGCGGCCATTCCGAAAGGCAAAGTTTTTGCGCGCATTGATATGCGCGATATTGCCCCAACCTTAGCAGGATTGCTGAGCGTGACTTTGCCGAAGGCCGAAGGCAAGGATTTGTTCAGGTCAGGACAGAAGCAATAAGCTGGCGCACTTTGTCGGCGATCACCTGTCCGTCAAACGCAACCGGTTCGCGCACAAAGGTGCCGATGTGAAAGGCACGGATATCCGTTTGGGCGCGGATGTTACGGATCATTTCATCCGTCATTCCGCCTCCGGCCAGCATCGTGATTTCCGGCCTAGCTGTTTGTTGGCAGGCTTCGAGACAGGCGATCTTCTCATCCGCCGTGCCTTTCCCCCCACTCGTCAAAATGGTATCAACTTGCGGATACTGCTTTAATTCACGAATGGTAGCCAACGGGTCACTGAGTTCTTCAATCGCACGATGAAATGTCACGGGCAAAGGAGCCGCGGCTGTAAATACACGGCTGAGCAAGTCGTGATCTATCGCATCACCTTGCAGAAAACCACACACGATCCCGTCAATCGGGAGGGTTGCTAATTCCTGGGCGATTGCGCAAAGCCGCTGTTTTTCGGCTTCCTCCGTGACATTGAAATCTTCGCTTTCGCGCACCATTACACGCACGGGAATCTTCACGGCACGGATCACCTCACGCACAAGACTTATGGGCGACGTCAATCCGCCGACTTCAAAATGTGAAATCAATTCGATGCGATTGGCCCCGCCTTCTTCAGCGGCAATGGCATCAGTGACGGAACAAGCGATTACTTCAAGCATTTGCTTTCCTCAAGTGTTGACGGACATTCGCGCAACCTCTAACATCCCCGCACCAAGTCTACGGTTCAATTTCGGAGGAAGCAATGAAGAGAAAGATTAGTTGTTTACTGCTTGCGTTGAGTGTGGTGCTGCCAAACCTACCGGTTAACTTGCAAGCGCAAGTGCAGGAAATTCCCTACAACAACGGCGCAGCCGCCGCGTGGCAAGCGTTGCTGAAACTGCGCACGACCGCGACGGTATTGTTCACGCAAGCACATCCCGATGACGAAGACGCGGGCCTGGTCACGTGGGTTTCCCGCCACGAAGGCGCGCGCACGGGCATTCTTTCGATCAATCGCGGCGAAGGCGGCGCGAACCTGATCGGCCCCGAACAATACGATGCGCTCGGCATTTTGCGCACCGAAGAATTTCTCGCCGCCTGTCGCTACTACGGCGCAGATTTGATGTTCACGCGGATGGCGGATTTTGGCTACTCGAAACGACTGGACGAAACGCTCGAACATTGGGGCAAAGAAAACGTGCTGCGCGATATGGTGCGCGCTGTGCGGACGTACAAACCCGACATCATCATTTCGCGCTTTCACGGCAAAGCGCGCGACGGGCATGGCAATCATCAGGCCGCCGGATTGCTGAGCTTTGAAGTCTTCAGGGCCGCCGGTGATCCCAAGATGTTTCCCGAAGAAGGCGCGCCGTGGCAGGTGAAAAAAATGTATCTCGGCACACGCGGCAATGAGCCTTCGACCTTGAAAATCAACACGGGCGAATACGATCCGCTGCTCGGCAAATCCTATCGGCAAATTGCGAGCGAAGGCTACGGGATGCACCGTTCGCAAGCGATGGGGCAACCGCGTATTCCGGCAGGTGATTTCTTTTCGACTGTGCAATTGGCCGAAAGCGCGATTCCGAAAGTGGAAAATGAAACGAGCATTTTTGACGGCATAGACACGACGCTGTCCGGCTTGGCAAAGCAGTATCAAAGCGTGATTGATTTCGCACTGAATTGAACGAAGCCGCGAACGCCATCGAAATCGCCATCAGCAAATTCAATGCGCGTGAGCCGTGGACGATTGCGGAAGAGTTGGCTTCGGGAAAACGAAATATTTATCAAAGCCATCGAGAAAGTGACTGCTGCGAAACTTGAGGCTGATAAAAAAGAACATTCTACTGTCTTTGCTCAACAGCAAAAGCATTGGAATTCAACGAAGCGATGAATAAAGCGCTCGGTCTTTCCTGGAGGTTCTCGTTGATCCTGAAAGAACCGGCGACAGGAGCAATGGGTTTTATGCGCCCCGCGGAAACCTTTGCCGTTGCTACGCCAGGGCAACAATTTTCGGCCACGATTCGCGTTGTCAATCGAAGTAACCAGCCGATAACGTTTGATGCCACTTCGTTAACATTGGACTTGTCCACTTCCTTGGGAATACTTGGCCCGAATACCAAGCTCAAGACATCGAATCTGGGCATCGTTGCTTCGCCAGAAATTGCTCTGAGCTACAAGCAGCAGATAGCAAAGACCAGACGTTAGCGCCGAAAGCAGCAATCGCTTCGCCAATTCAAATCAAAATTGCTGATGTCCCGCTGTTTTCGCGGTCTCATTGGACGCGTGATTCCGAAGTGCGAGATCATCAATACAAAGTAACGAATCCATCCGCTGTGAGTTGGCCTTTCCCTTACCCGAATGTTATGGTGAATGCTGGTTTAACAAAGTAATGATGTTGGTTTTGTGCTGACACAGCCATTGCAAACTTCATTTATCAAAACTCCGTTTGGTGAACAACGTCGCCTGCTCACCATCGCGCCCGCCATCAACATTCAAATGACGCCGCGTGTTGGCATCGTCGCGCTCAATGCCGCGAAGTCCGAAGCAACCGTCAACGTCAGCGTGTCCAGCAATGCCAAAAGCCAAGCCGATGGCAACGTGAAATTGCGCGTACCCGCAGGCTGGAACGTGACGCCTGCCGAACAACCCTTCAGCTTTGTGCGCGAAGGAGAGAAGAGTAATTTCACCTTTACCGTAGCCATTCCGAAACTTGCCGCCAATCAGGACTACAAGATTCAAGCCGTCGCCGAATACAACGGCAAAGAGTACACCGAAGGCTACGAAGTAATCGCGCATCGGGATTTGGAACCGCGTCATCTCTATCGCAATGCGACGATAGATATGCGCGGCGTAGACGTAGCAGTCGCGCCGAACTTGCATGTCGGCTACGTGATGGGCGTGGGCGACAAAGTCCCCGAAGCCCTCGCGCAAATCGGCGTCAAAGTCTCGATGCTCGGTGCCAACGAATTGGCGACGGGCAATCTGGATCAGTTTGATGCGGTCGTGATCGGCATTCGCGCTTCGGCGGTGCGCGACGATTTGAAGGCCTACAACAAACGCTTGCTCGATTACGTCGAACGCGGTGGCAACGTGATCTGGCAATACCAAACGCCCGAATTTGATGAGGCAGCGTATGGGCCTTACCCCTACAAAATGGGGCGCAATCCCGAAGAAGTTTCCGAAGAAGATGCCAAAGTCACGATCCTTGACGCAACCAATCCAATCTTCAACTTCCCCAACAAAATCACGTCCGCGGACTTTGACGGCTGGGTCGAAGAGCGCGGCTCGAAGTGGTGGGGCGAATGGGACGCGCGCTACAAACCATTGCTGGAATCACACGACCGCGAACAGCCGCTGCAAAAGGGCGGATTGATGTATGCGGAATACGGCAAAGGGACTTGGGTGTATGCGGGTTATGCGTTCTATCGCCAATTGCCTGCGGGCGTGCAGGGCGGGTATCGGCTATTTGCGAATTTGCTTAGTTTGAAGAAACACGCCAAGCGATAAACGGCTAGCGTAGATCGTTATGACAAATCGCGGGAAAGTCTATATCGCGGGGTTGGCATTATTGCTTTTGGCTGTACTTGGAGGAATGCTTTGGTTTGATTCACGCGCGCCAGTCGTTACCAATCTACCCTTGGAGAAATATGTTCCGCCTGAAGCTGCCCAAGCGCCGGTAGACTTATGGCCAGCGCGGCGTGGCAGTCGTTGGGGCTACATCAATCGCGCAGGCGAGTTTGCGATTCAACCACAATTTGATCGGGCGTATCGCTTTCAGGAAGGACTGGCGGGTGTCGTGTTGGACGGCAAAATTGGGTACCTGGATAAAACCGGTCGCTTCGCGCTTGAGCCGCGTTACCTCTACGCTGTAGGACTTGATGCATTCAGTGAAGGGCGGGCTGGATTTCAGGATGGCGTCTTGCGAAGTTCGTTGCGCTTCTTCGGACTGTTTCCGCGCAAAGGGTATCTTGATGTGAGCGGCAACAAGGTCATTGACGCGCGTTTTCGCAGCGGCGGGCATTTTCACGAAGGCCTGGCCTGGGTTGTGCAATCGCTCTGGTTTCCCCGCCGCTTCAAAAGTGGTTTCATTGACCGCCAAGGCAATTTGGTGATCGGCTATGAATTCGACGAAGCGAAGGACTTTGCCGAAGGCTTCGCGCCGGTGCGCAAAGAGCGCAAATGGTTCTTTGTTGATCCGACCGGTCGCCCCCAATTTGCGCAGCAATTCGATTATGCGCACAGTTTTGCCGAAGGCTTGGCGGCAGTAAAAGTCGAAGGGCGCTACGGCTTCATTGATAAAACCGGGCAGTGGGCAATCAAACCGTTTTATGATGCTGTCGAAGTATTCTCTGAAGGATGGGCTGCGGTAAAAATAAATCGGCAATGGGGCTTTATCGCGCCGGATGGCAAGATGCCGATTCCGCTTGAATATCGGAGCGCACGAGGATTTAAAGAAGGGCTGGCGGCAGTCCTACTGGAAGAACAATGGGGCTTCATAAATAAAGACGGCAAGCTGGTGATTCCTGCCCAGTTCGATGAAGCCTTTTCTTTTCAAAATGGCGCGGCGCTGGTAATGATCCAAGGGGAAGATGCGCGCCGACGAAGCGCCTATATTGATAAAACCGGGAAAGTGTTTTGGCAGGAAGAGTAACTTGCCGCTGGTGGCGAAGATGTAGCGCAACCTTTCCAGTTTGCGCATGACTTCTTAAGCGGCTCTAGGCGAGAACAGGAGCAAACCGGAAAGGTAGCTCTACATTTGAGGGGAATAACTATGAAATATGCCCGCATCCTGAATTTGTTGGTCTTGCTGGTTTTCACAGGGCTGGCGTTGGCGCAGGAAACGGCCCTGGATCGTTACATCGCTAAACCTGATCCGACCTATGCCTGGAAGTTGGTCAACACGATTCCGGGGCCAGGCTATACCGGCTATGTTCTGGAATTGACTTCGCAAAGCTGGCGCAGCGCCCAGGAAGTGGATCGCCCAGTTTGGAAACATTGGCTCACGGTTGTCCGGCCTGACAAAGTGCAGCCGGGCAAAGGGCTGTTATTTATCGGCGGCGGCAGCAACAATGACCCTGCGCCGACGGCGATTTCGGAACGGCTCTCCGGCTTTGCGCTTGAATCCAACACGGTCATCGCCGAGTTGCAACAGGTGCCGAACCAACCGCTCTACTTTACCGATTCCAAAGACCAAAGGCGCTCGGAAGATGACCTAATCGCCTATACGCGCGTAAAGCATTTCTCGACCAAGGACGATGAATGGCTGGTGCGCCTGGCAATGGTCAAAAGCGGCGTCAAAGCGATGGATGCCGTGCAGGAGTTTTTAGCCAGCGATGCAGGCGGCCACCTCAGGGTTAATCAATTCGTCGTGTCGGGCGGCTCGAAACGCGGTTGGACGACGTGGCTGGTCGGTGCTGCAGACAAGCGCGTGATTGCGATTATGCCGACGGTGATTGATGCGCTGAATTCTGAAGAAATCACCAAGCATCATTACGAAGCATACGGCTTCTTTTCTTCGGCGCTGAATGATTACGTCAAGCACGGGTTGTTCCCGCACAAGATCGGCACGCCGGAATATCAGGCGGTACTGGCGATTGAAGACCCCTACAACTATCGTCATCGTGCGCAGCTCAAAATACCAAAATATCTGGTCAATGCCTCCGGCGATCAGTTCTTCCTGCCTGACAATTCGCAGTTCTATTTTCGGGCACTGAAAGGCGAGAAATATTTGCGATATGTCGAGAATGCCAAACATAACCTGGCGGGTTCGGATGCGCGCGAAAGTATGCTGGCGTTTTATCAGGCGGTGCTTCATAACAAAGCCCGTCCGCGATTTTCATGGCAAAAACAAAAGGATGGCTCGCTGGTCGTTAAAGTCGTGGACAAGCCGAAAGAAGTTTTGTTGTGGCAGGCAACGAATCCAAAAGCGCGCGACTTCCGCCTGGATGTGATCGGCAACGCGTATACGAGTACGCCATTACAGGCGGAAGGCAAAACCTATATCGGTCGCGTCGCTCAGCCAGCTTCTGGCTATACCGCGTTTTTCGTGGAGTTAGTGTATGACAGCGGCGGCAAGTATCCCTTCAAATTTACGACCGAAGTGAGTGTTGTGCCCGACGTGTTGCCGTTCAAGTTTGCCGATGCGAAAGCGAAGTATCCAACCGGGAAACTCAAATAACTGAGCCATACATTATCCGTTTGCAACGGTGAGACAGTTGTTCGCAATTGACAATCCGCGGCCTGATCAGTAGCCTTACCGGACGGTCAGTAGCTCACATTGAGGAAAGCTAGCCACATGGAAATTACGCCTGAAGTAGTAGAGAAGATCCGCGAGAAGCATCAGCAGAATCATTTCCCTCGACTCATTGGAATTGAGCTTGATTCGGTTGAAGAAGGACGTGCCCGCCTGAGCATGGAAGTGACGGAGCAGCATCGGCAATTGGCAGGGGTAATGCACGGTGGCGCGATTGCCACGTTGATTGACAGTGCTGTTGCGATGGCGATTGTGGGCGCTTCGGAACCGAATGCACGCTTCACAACAATTGAATTGAAAATCAATTACCTTTCGCCCATCGTGGAAGGTCGCATCGTCGCTGAGGCGCGCTTGATCCGTGATGGCAAAAGAATCATTGTGGCGGAATGCGATGTCTTTGACCCCGCAGGCAAGCTGGCCGCGAAAGGCTTATTAACGTACATGCGGCTGAATTAAGAACTGGAGTAGCACCGAATGAAACCTGGAATTGCTGATTTTTATAACATTGATGCCCTTTTATCGGACGAGGAAAAACTGGCGCAACAAACCGTGCGCGCGTTCGTCAACGAAAAGGTTCGCCCTGTCATCGCGGATTGTTTTGAGAAAGCCTCGTTTCCGTCCGAACTCATCGCTGAAATTGCGGAGCTTGGTTTGTTCGGCTCCACGCTGCCGGAGCAATACGGTTGTGCAGGCGCGAATAATGTTATTTATGGCTTGACGACGCAAGAACTGGAAGCCGGAGATTCCGGCTTGCGCAGTTTTGTGTCGGTGCAAAGCTCGCTATGCATGTACCCCATTTACGCGTTCGGCAATGAAGAGCAACGCATGAAATGGTTGCCGGGTATGGCGGCAGGCAAAATCATCGGTTGCTTTGGCTTGACCGAAGCGAACTCCGGTTCCGATCCCGCCAGCATGAAAACGCGCGCGAAGAAAGTGGCCGATGGATGGTTGCTCAATGGCAGCAAGGCCTGGATCACAAATGGCACGATTGCCGACATCGCCATCGTTTGGGCCAAGACCGATGAGGACGACACGATACGCGGCTTCGTGGTGGAGAAGGGCACGCCCGGTTTTACCGCACCCGAACTGCATCACAAGATGAGTTTGCGTGCTTCGGTTACGTCCGAATTGTTTTTCCAGGATTGTTTGATTCCTGAGGCGAATTTATTGCCCGCCAGCAAAGGTTTGAAAAGCCCGTTGATGTGTTTGACCCAGGCGCGCTACGGCATCGCGTGGGGCGCGATTGGGGCGGCAATTGATTGTTACCAAACGGCGCTGCATTACGCGAAGCAACGCGTACAATTTGATCGTCCGATTGCGGGGTATCAGTTGACGCAGAAGAAGCTGGTTGAAATGGTAACGGAGATCACGAAAGCGCAATTGCTCTGCTTGCGGCTAGGGCGATTGAAAGACGAAGGCGAGATGGACCCGCTGCACGTTTCGATGGCGAAGATGAACAACGTCGCAATGGCGCTGGAGGTGGCTCGTTCCTCGCGCGGGATTCTCGGCGGCAACGGCATTATGGCCGAGTATCCGATTATGCGGCACATGGCGAATCTCGAATCGGTGTACACGTACGAAGGCACGAATGAAGTGCATCTGCTCTCTATTGGCCGCCACATCACTGGCTTGAATGCATTTTCATAGAAAGGACGCGTTTAATGACCTACCAACAAACTGATCCGTTGCGGCTTCCCATGCCGCCACAATTTGCTTCGATTGAACAAGAACGTCGTCATCGCAAAGAACGCATGGCCGCTTCGTTTCGGCTTTTTGCCAAATTCGGTTATGACGAAGGCGTAGCCGGACATATCACCGCGCGCGATCCCGAATTGACGGATCACTTTTGGGTGAATCCGCTCGGCATGTACTTCGGCCAGATTCGTGTTTCTGATTTAGTGCTGGTGAACGGGGAAGGCGAAGTGGTGGAAGGGAATCGGACGGTCAATCGCGCGGCCTTCGCCATTCATTCACAAGTGCATGCCGCGCGCCCGGATGTCGTGGCCGCCGCACACGCGCATTCGATGTACGGGAAATCCTGGTCTACGCTGGGACGCTTGCTCGATCCACTGACGCAGGATGCCTGCGCGTTCTACGAAGATCATGGCTTGTTTGACGATTACACAGGCGTTGTCTTTGACCCAGAAGAAGGCGCGCGCTTAGCCAAATCGCTCGGCCAACACAAGGCGGTAATTCTGCGTAATCACGGCTTGCTGACGGTGGGCGAGAACGTGGACGCGGCGGCCTGGTGGTTCATCACAATGGATCGTTGTTGCCAATCGCAACTGCTGGCCGAAGCGGCGGGCAGTCCTATCAGCATTGATCCTGAACACGCGCGAGTCACGCGCCAGCAAGTCGGTTCGCAAAAAGCCGGCTGGTTTCAATTCCAACCGATGTGGGACATGATCACCAAAGAACAGCCGGACTTGTTTGACTGATGCTTTACCGTAACACCGTTGCACCTTGCTGACTGAGTAACAAGCCTTTTACTTTACTTTTTATACCTATCTGGGCCACATCCTCATTTCAGCCAAAGTTTGTAATGTCACGCCTGCTATATCACGTGCTGTGTTTACGCCGTTTTTATGCGCTTTTATATATCTCCGCGCCGGTTGCCGCGTTCCAAAATTTCACCGTGTAATCCTGGCTCCAGCTCGCTATTATTTTCCCGTCCGACGAAAATCGTACGGCTTGCACTGCTCCGGTATATCCCTGAAGTGTCATGAGTTCTTTCTCCATTGCCACTTCCCAGATTTTTACTGTGCTATCCCAGGCCCCGGAGACAAGTCTTATCGAGTCTACCCGTCAACTGAGAGCCTCTTATCTCTTGGATGTCTGCGCCAGTTGACGTATGCTACTGCGCCAGATGGCGAGTAGCTGTCAGAGGATCATTTTCGAGGTGGACTATGAATCTTGCGACCGATAATTTATTAGGCATCAAAGCCAAAAACACTATGCAATTGGTGCGTGCGATCAGCAAAGGCTTTTCCTTTGGGACGTTGGAACGCGTGCGCAAAGAAACGGGCTTGCCGCTGGATCGGTTGGCGGTTTCCATCGGGATGAGTCCGCGCACGCTCTCGCGTCGCAAAACGGAGAAGAAATTGACGGCGTCGGAATCAGATCGGCTGGTGACGGTGGCGCGACTCCTGTCGCAATCCGTCGAATTGTTTGAGGGCAATAAAGAGAAGGCGTTTCGTTGGTTTCTGCAACCCAATCGCGCGCTAGGCAACCTTTCACCGCTGGAAATGGCCGGCACCGAAACCGGAGCGCGAGAAGTCGAGAATCTGATTGGCAGATTGGAACACGGGGTATTCAGTTGATGCAGACTGTCTATCGAATTTGCAAAACAAAATATGCGAACAGCGCTTTCGATGGCGAAGGCGCTTTTCGTTATAGTGGACGTTGGAATTCACGTGGCGTGCGGATGGTGTACGCGGCGGGGAGTCTGGCGTTGGCGATGCTGGAAATATTAGTGCATTTGGACGATGACGAATTGCTGTCCAGTTATTCCTTTGTCGCCGCGCAGATTCCGGCTGCCTTGATCTTGCCTGTTGCCTCGTATCGCGCCTTGCCTGGGGAGTGGGATGTTTCGCCCCCACCTTTGGAATTGCAGCAACTGGGTGATGGTTGGGCACGCGAAATGGCTTCCGCCATACTTGAGGTGCCGACCACCATTGTCCCGCGCGAGAAAAACTACCTGCTCAATCCTGCCCATCCCGACGTTGCCCAAATCAAAATCGAAGCCCCGGAGCGGTTTGTGTTTGATGAACGATTGCAAGGGTAATGCGGCAAGGTGAGATCATGACTTTTACTCGCTTGCCATAGGCCAGAGTCTGATGGTCTTATTTTTACTTCCTGAAACAAGTGTTTTCCACTCCGAGTGTGTATAACTGCCCAAACCCGGATAGTGCGATCAAACCCACCGGAAACGGGCCATTTCCATCTGCTGAGAAAACGATGGAATTCTCGACTTGCTACGAAATCTCTGTCAAAGACTTGTTGGTGAAAGGGTACTGTTGCTTATTTCCTCAATCCCGTATTCAATTACCGCACCACAAATAGCATAGATAAATCGGAGGTTATTCATGACTCGAAGTCGTAGCATTGCCCTGTGTGTGGGGTTTTTACTTGCAGTTGTTCAATCCCTTGCCCAACCAGTCAACCCGCAACTTTACCAATCCCTCAAATGGCGCAACATCGGCCCGTTTCGTGCGGGTCGCACCGTAGGTGCAATCGGCATTCCGAAGCAGCCGAATGTCTTTTTCATCGGGGTCAACAACGGCGGCGTGTGGAAGACAACCGATGCCGGGCGCACGTGGCAGCCGATCTTTGACGAGCAGCCGACGGGTTCCATCGGAGATGTCGCGTTGTGCGAATCACAACCGAATGTGATTTACGTCGGCAGCGGCGAAGGCTTGCCGTTGAGGCCGGATTTGTCGGTCGGCGATGGCGTGTATAAATCTACGGACGGCGGCAAGACGTGGCGGAATATGGGCTTGAAAGATGGGCAGCAGATCGGCTCTGTCATCGTTGATCCGAAGAACCCGAATCGCGTATTTGTCGCAGTCTGTGGCCATCCGTTTGGCCCGAATCCAGAACGCGGCGTCTTTCGTTCGCTCGACGGCGGCGAGACTTGGCAGCAGGTGTTGTACAAAGACGAGAACACGGGCGCGATGCAGGTCGCGTTTGATCCGAAAGACCCCAATACGATTTATGCCGATTTGTACGAAGTGCGGCACGGCCCGTGGGAAAACGGGCAATGGCAAGGGCCGGGCAGCGGTTTGTATAAATCCAGCGACGGCGGCAACACGTGGAAGCCATTGACCAAAGGCTTGCCGACCTTTGCGCAGGGCTTGGGGCGTATCGGCATTGGCATTGCCAACAGCAACCCGAACATCATTTATGCGACGGTGGACGCGAATATGCAATTCGGGGGCATCTATAAATCCACGGACGCGGGCGAGTCGTGGCTGAAGGTCAGCGGCGAATCTCGACTGTGGGGGCGTGGTTCCGACTTCGCCGAAATCAAACCGCATCCGACGAATCCTGACATCGTGTTCGTAGGCAACACGGCTTCGTATAAATCTACGGATGGCGGCAAGACGTGGAATGGCTTCAAAGGCGCGCCGGGCGGCGATGATTATCACCGCATCTGGATCAATCCTGAACAGCCTGACACGATGATTTTTGCGACCGATCAGGGCGCGACCATTACGGTCAACGGCGGCGACACCTGGAGCAGTTGGTACAATCAGCCGACGGCGCAGATGTATCACGTCATCACCGACAATCGCTGGCCGTATTGGGTCTATAGCGGGCAACAGGAAAGCGGTTCGGTTGCGGTGCAAAGTCGTGGCGATTACGGCGCAATCACGTGGCGCGATTGGCGCACGGTGGGGTTAGACGAATACGGATATGCTGCGCCCGATCCGCTGAATCCTGACATCACGTATGGCGGTCGCATCACGCGCTACGATTGGAAGACAGGGCAAGTGCAAAACATCGCGCCTGAAGCGCTGCGCAGCGGCAACTATCGCACGCTACGCACGATGCCTGTGATCTTTTCGCCCGTAGACAAACGAACGCTGTACTTTGCGACCAACGTGCTGTGGAAGACGCTGAACGGCGGCAATAGTTGGGAGATCATCAGTCCTGATTTGACGCGCGAAAAATATGATGTGCCCGCGAGCGTTGGCAAATATGCGACGAAAGAAATGGAGACGATGCCGCGACGGGGCGTGATTTATACCGTTGCGCCGTCACCTCAGGACATCAACACGATTTGGGCGGGAACCGATGACGGCACAATTCATCGCACGACCGATGGCGGCAATAACTGGACAAACATCACGCCGCCCGAATTGAAGTCGTGGATGAAAGTGTCGTTGATGGATGCCTCGCACTTCGACAACAACACCGCGTATGCAGCCATCAACACACTGCGCATTGACGATTTGCGCCCGCATATTTACCGCACGCGCGACGGCGGCAAAACTTGGAAGCGTATCGTCAACGGCATTCCGAACGGCACGATTGTCAACGTTGTGCGCGAAGACCCGCAGCGCAAAGGTTTGTTGTTTGCAGGCACAGAGCAAGCTGTTTATGTGTCCTTTGATGACGGCGAAAACTGGCAATCGCTGCGGTTGAATATGCCCGCGACCTCAATCCGCGATTTGGTGATCAAAGACGATGACATCGTTGTCGGCACGCACGGACGCAGCTTTTGGATTCTCGACGACATCACGCCGCTGCGTCAAATCACTACCGAAGTCGCCAACGCCAACGCGCATCTTTTCAAACCCCAACTCGCCACGCGCGTGCGCCGCAGCCTCAATACGGACACGCCGATTCCGCCCGAAGAACCGATGGGACAGAACCCGCCTGACGGCGCGATTATCAACTACTATTTGAAATCCGATGCACGCGAAGTCACGCTGGAAATCTTCGACAAAAAGAACAACCTCGTGCGCCGCTACGCCAGTTCCGACCCACCGGAACAAGTGAACGAAAATGCGGTGGCCTATCCGATTTACTGGGCGCGCCCGCTGCGTGTGTTGCCAAACAAAGCCGGGATGCAACGATGGACGTGGGATTTTCATTATCCGCCGCCCGCTGGAATTCCGCGTTCATTAGGGATGCAAGCCATCCTGCGCGACACGCCGACCGGGCCGTTTGGGCCAACCGCCCCGCCCGGCGACTACATCGTGAAATTGACGGTTGATGGCAAGGCTTATTCGCAAGCCCTGACGCTGCGCCTTGATCCGCGCGTCACGACCCCGCCCGCTGGCATCGCGAAGATGTTTGAAATCTCAATGCGCTGTTACGAAAACATCGGCCAAGTCCGCGTTGCGCAAGCTGAGTTACGAACTCTGCGCGAACAATTGAAAGCCTTGACCACACGCGCCGGTTCTAATCCGATTGCCAAAACAATTGACGACTTCGATAAAAAAGTTGCCGCGCTCGAAGGCCGCACCGCTGGTTTGGATTTCTTCGGCGTCAGCAACCGCGAACCCGGTTTGGCGGGCTTAAGCAACGGCTTTCTGTCGTTGATGAATCTGGTCGAAGCTGCAGACGTGATGCCAACCACGCAGGCGATTGCTGCTGCCGATGAGTTGCAGCGCAACTTGAATGAAGTGCTGGCACGTTGGGCGGAGATCAAGCGCAACGATGTGAAAACGCTCAACGATCAATTGCACACAGCGGGATTGTCTGGAATAGCGAATTGAGGTTGCGCGCACTTTCAGTTTGCGTTTTCTCTTGACGTTCTGCGAGCGACCGTCGAACCTCTCACTCACCTGAACCGCTGCGGAATGAGCCTCGGTTCCCTTGCTCGCAGCACGCCGGACGCGCGTACCCAGAAGCGGGGCTTCGCCTTTGACTGAATTTGGAGGAACTATGAGAAACATTAGAATGACAGTGATCTTCTTTGCCCTTGCTGTTGGCTGCCAGCAGCTCGTCGCTCAAACAAGCGAACCATTGGCCTCTTTCGCTGAGCCTTCGATCTCGCCGGATCGTGCTGAGATTGCCTTTGTCTCCGGCGGCGATATTTGGACTGCGCCCGTTAATGGCGGCGAAGCGCGGTTGCTGGTATCGCATCCCGCCACCGAAGCGCGTCCGCTCTATTCGCCCGATGGCAAGCGTCTCGTGTTTGTTTCGGAGCGCACGGGCAACGGCGATATTTACTTGCTGACGTTTGCGACGGGCGAATTGAAGCGGCTGACATTCAGCGATGCAAGTGACCGATTGGATGCGTGGTCGCGTGATGGCAAATGGATTTACTTCACGTCCAACGCGTATGACATTCGGATGAACGATGTCTGGCGCATCAGCACGGAAGGCGGGACGCCGATGCAGGTCAGCAATGACCGTTTCACCGGCGAATTCTTTAGCCAGCCAGCGCCCGACGGACAAACCATCGCCTTCACCGCACGCGGCAATTCGGCGGCTCAATGGTGGCGCAAAGGGCATTCACATTTGGACGAAGCCGAAATCTGGACGTTGCGGGAGGGCGCATATCAACAGCACACGAATCGCGGCGCAAAAGAAATGTGGCCGATGTGGAGCGGCGACGGACGCAGTTTGTTTTATGTTTCCGACCGCAGCGGTGCGCAGAATTTATGGTCGAAGTCGCTTAATGGCAGCACAGCGAAACAAGTCACGAGCTTCAAAGAAGGGCGCGTGCTTTGGCCGAACATTTCGTATGACGGCAAGCTGATTGTCTTCGAGCGCAACTTTGGGATTTGGAAATTCGACACGGCGAACAACCAAGCGAGCGAAATCAAAATCACCAAACGCGGTGCCGCACCGATGCCCAATGTCGAACACCTGACCCTGAATACATTTCAGGAACTCGCGTTGTCACCCGACGGCAAGAAAATCGCAGTCGTTGCGCGCGGCGAAATCTTTGCGGCTTCCGCCAAAGATGGCGGTGATGCTATGCGTGTGACAAGAGCAGACGCTCGCGACGGACAAATCACGTGGTCGCCCGACAGCAAGCGCATCGCGTACATTTCCGAACGCAACGGCACCGGACAATTGTTTTTGTACGACTTCACGACGAATACCGAAACGCAACTCACGTCTGACAAGTTGAGTGACTCCACGCCGAAGTTTTCACCCGACGGCAAATCGCTTGCGTTCGTGCGGGAGCGCAAGGAATTGCGCGTATTGGATGTCGCAACGAAGCAGGAGCGCGTGGCTGCGAACGGCTATTTAAACCCTTCGCAAAACACGCTTGTCTGGTCGCCAGACAGCAAGTGGATTGCCTACGGCGCGCTCAGCACGAAAGCGTTTCGCAACGTGTTTGCCGTGCCGGCGAGCGGGGGAGAAGCGCGCGCGGTCAGTTCATTGCCGAACGGATTTATCTCCAGTGTTTCGTGGAGTCCCGACGGCACGTACATGCTTTTCAACTCGGCGCAGCGAACCGAAGAATTGCTGCTGGCACGAATTGATTTGACACTCCGCACACCGAAATTCCGCGAAGATCAATTCCGCGATCTTTTTAAAGACGAACCCGGTCGCCCCAATGCGCAAGCCGAGCGACCGAACAACAACACCGCGCCGGGCGAGGCAAAGAAAGACGAGAAGAAGCCCGTCGAAATTGTGTTCGAGAACATTCGCCAACGTGCAAGTGCCATCTCAACCGGCGTCAACGTGATCTCGCAAACAATCAGCCCCGACGGTAAAACCTTGCTGCTGACGGCGGTCGCAGCGGAGCGGCTGAATTTGTTCACGTATTCGTTGGATGAACTGGCGCGCGAGCCTGCCGTTGCGCGGCAAATCACTTCGACGCCGACGAACAAATCCAACGCGCAGTTTACGCCGGACAGCAAGGAAGTCTATTTTCTGGAGAACGGACGCGTCAGCATCGCCCCTATTGACGGGCGTCCGCCGCGTTCCTTGAATGTGACGGCGGCGCTGGACGTGGATTTCGCGCAGGAAAAGATGGAGGTCTTTCGCCAGGCGTGGACGTATTTGCGCGATGGCTTTTACGATGACAAATTTCACGGTGTCAATTGGGATGCGGTGCAAACGGAATACGCGCCCCGCATCGCAGGCGCGACTACGCCTGATGAAATGCGGCGCTTGCTGAATTTGATGGTCGGTGAATTGAACGCTTCGCACATGGGCGTTGCGGGCGGCGGTGGCGGCGGCGCACCCCAGAATCCTGTCGGACGGCTCGGCTTGCGCTTTGATCGCAGGGAGTATGAAACCAACGGGCGTTTAAAGATCACCGAACTCATTGCGCTCAGTCCAGCGGCGAATTCCAGACAACTCAACGTCGGCGATTTTCTGCTCGCCGTTGACGGCAGGACGATTGACGCGCACACGAACCTGGATGAGCTTTTAGTCAATAAAATCGGGCGTCGCGTTGAATTGAAGATTGCCGCAAGCGGTGATGGTTCCAATGCTCGCACCGTTGCCTTGCAGCCCGTGAGCGCGAATACGGAAGGCGGGTTGCTCTATCGCCAATGGGTCGAGGCAAATCGTGCCTACGTCGAAAAGATCAGTAACGGCAAACTTGGCTACGTTCACATGTTGGATATGGGCGAAGGCTCTCTGCGCCAATTGTATCTTGACCTTGACGCGGACAATCGCGCGAAAGCGGGTGTCGTGATTGACGTGCGCAACAACAATGGAGGTTTCGTGAACGTGTATGCGATTGATGTGTTGGCGCGTCGTGGCTATTTGAATATGACAACGCGCGGCTTGCCAACGGCTCCGGCGCGTTCGGCGCTGGGGCAACGTTCGCTGGAATTGCCGACCATTCTGGTGACGAATCAGCATTCGCTCTCGGATGCCGAAGATTTCACCGAAGGCTATCGCTCATTAAAGCTCGGCAAAGTTGTCGGCGAACCGACTTCAGGCTGGATCATTTTTACGGGGGCACAGACGTTGGTGGACGGCTCGACGATTCGTATGCCCGGCGCGAAAATTACGACCAATGACGGCGTTAATATGGAACTAAATCCGCGCCCAGTGGACATCCCTGTTACGCGTCCAATAGGCGAATCATTAACGGGCAAAGACAGTCAGTTAGATGCGGCAGTGCGTGAATTGCTGAAGCAGCTTGGGGAGGGAAAGGCAGCTTTGAGTCCCACCTCGCGCTAGAACACGCCAGTCACCACTGCGCCCACAAACTGGGCATTTGCGGGCGCGGTAGTGACTGGCCCTTTCTTACCGGCTCTTCGCCTCTTAGGACAAGAGCAATTCCAGGTCTTCGCGTTTGAGGGTGCGGATCACGCTGTTACTCGCGCTGATGATCGCATCCGCTAAATCACGTTTGGTGCTCTGTAACTCCAACACTTTTTCTTCCACCGTACCGCGCGTGATGAGGCGATAGGCAAAGACCTGTTTGGTTTGCCCAATACGATGTGTGCGATCAATGGCCTGCGCTTCGACGGCGGGGTTCCACCAGGGATCAAGCAGGAAAACATAGTCCGCTGCCGTTAAATTCAATCCGACGCCGCCCGCTTTCAGGCTAATCAAAAATAATTTGCAGTCCGCATCATTCTGGAAGCGTTCGACTTTTTCCTGCCGATTCCGTGTTTTGCCATCCAGGTATTCATACGGGATTTTTGTTTTGTCGAGATGCTCCCGCACAATTGCCAGGAAGGACGTGAACTGCGAAAAGACCAGGGTTTTGTGGCCCTCATCAGTTAATTCTTCCAGTTGCGTGAATAGGACATCTAATTTGGCGCTGGGGCTTTTGGTTTTCTTTGGATCAAGTAAGCCGGGATGACACGCGGCCTGACGCAGCCGCAACAGCGCTTCCAAAATGTGCATCTTCGATTTGTTGATACCCTCACGATCAATGCGCCCCAGCAGGGAATTGCGATAATGCTCCTTGATTTCGGTGTAGAGCTTGGCTTGGGCGGGTTCCATCTCGCAATAAATCGTCTGCTCCAATTTGGCGGGCAGGTCTTTGGCGACTTGCGATTTCGTGCGTCGCAGAATGAAGGGACGGAGCGCCTGTGAGAGCACTTGTTTGGTTTCCTCTTCGGGATTGCGCGCGGCGTTTCCGCTCAAGCCAAACACCGAAGACGCGCCGAGCAGTCCAGGATTCAGGAAATCAAACAGGCTCCACAACTCGCCTAAATGGTTCTCAATTGGCGTGCCGCTGAGCGCAAGCTTATGGTTGGAGCGTAGCAAGCGAGCAGCTTTGGACGATTCGGTGTTGGCATTCTTGATGGCTTGTGCTTCGTCCAGCACGACATAATCAAAGAGTATGTCTCTGAAAAGGATCGCATCGTTGCGCAAGGTTCCGTAGGTCGTCAGGATCACATCGTAGTCGTCAAAATGTTCGGTTTTTTCTTTCTCGCGTTCAGTCCCCGTGTGATTTAAAACTTTTAGTTGGGGTGTGAATTTCGCGGCCTCAGCCTGCCAGTTAAAGACCAATGATTTCGGGACGACGATCAAAGTGGAAGCCGGGCGTTGCTTGTTCTCCTTATCTGCTCGCAAAACGCGCCGCGCTTCCAATAGCGCCAACGTCATCGGCGTTTTGCCGAGTCCCATATCATCCGCTAGACAACCGCCGAAGCCAAATTTTTGCAGAAACTCGAACCAGCCTAATGCTTCTTTCTGATAGCCGCGCAATTCGCCGACGAACCCTTCCGGCGGCTCCAACGCGCGGATACCCGCAAAGTTTTTAAGTTCTTCGCGCGCTTTGGCAAACGTGGCATCGAATTCCACTTCTGGTTGGGCGGCGAGCAAGGCGTCCAGCAATCCGGCCTGGGCTTGGGTGAAGCGGACGTGTGTGTCCTGGGCATCGCCCGTGGCGGCAATCAACCCGTATTTCTTCATCCAGTCTTCGGGTAACAAGCCAAACGTTCCATCGCCTAATTGCACAGTCGTTTGCCCGTGTTTCAGCGCCTCTAATAGCTCCGGCAACTGTACGGTCGCGCCATCAAAATCCACTTCGCCGTGTAATTCAAACCAATCAATGCCGGACGAAACGCTAAGGCTGAACTTGCCGGGACGACGATAAAGCTTGCCTTCTGCCTCGACGCGCCAGCTCTTCTCCAGCAGCTTTTGAATCATCTTCGGAACGAGATGAGTTTTTACGACGCGATAAGGTTGGGCATTGTAATAATCGCGTTGTTCTTTGAAGCCGAGTTGTTGCAAAAAATCCAACGCCGCTCGCTCGGCTATTGGATCGCGCCGAATCAAGCGGCGCGGCTCGGTCTGGTAAAACGATGTGCGCGGATCGGATTGTTTGACCAGGATGCCTGCGTAATCCAGTTGTAATTCCCCGATGACCCGATCCGCATACATCTTCTGCTCGTGCGGTCGGAGCAATAAACCGGGAAGTGGCGGTACCGTGATTTCTTCAAAGCGAAGCTCCTCTGGCAAGTTCAGCTTGGGCGTATGAGCAATTTGCAGCAAGGATTCGAGAAACTCCAGGCCTTGTTCGACCGGGACGCGAAAGCCGTTGGTTTGGCGCAGGGAGTTGAGCCATTTTGTGGCTTCCGGGTTGGCGAGTTGTGACACTGTGTCGGCGCTAAAGAGCAATCCTTCGGGGGTAATCAAGATCACCTGACTGAGGGCGATTTCCGCCTGATCTGATGTTCTTCGGATCGAACCGGTGACTTGATAGTGGTCTTCCTGCTTGGTCACATCAAGCCAGAATTCGTAGGGGTCTGTCGTCTGCCAGCGAAGCTGCGGGCAATCCTGCTGCCCGACAAACCGACGAATCAAACAGCGTCCGGTTTGACTGGCGAGCGGCAAGAGTTGATGCGCTAATTGTTCGCTGATTTGGTACCGATTATTGCCGGAGCCGTAATAGTAGGAGTAGCCATAAAACTCGCGACCACCCAGCAAGTAGGTCAGAATTTGCCGGTCAGTCGGATCAGGAATATGGGGAACGTGCGCAGCCCGCAGGCCAATTGATTTTAACTTGCTCCAATCTCCCTTCTTCAATCGCTCGCGGTAATATGTTTCCACCACAATGCCTGATTCATTGCCATGCATCGTCGGTAAATCCACAATAAAGATGAGTTCCCGCCCGGCGGGCCAATGAAAAGGCGGCGGCTTGGCAATGGAGGTCTCCGCTTTAGAAAGGGTCGTTAAGGTTTGCTTCCATGCGGGCGGTGGCGGCGGCGCAGGTTTCGCAGGTTCAAGAGAGCGCGCTGATGCTAGTCCCCAACGGGCTTTTTGTGCATCCATAATGCGCTGCCGCGCCTCATCGGAAATCTTTCGTTTCGCCTGATAGCTGGAGCGGATCGGTACGTCATCCTCTTCCTCTTCCTCTTCGTCATCATATTCGTCATCAAATTCTTCGTAATCATCGTCCACCTCTAAGTCAAGAATCACGTCGGAGTTGTCACCGTCTCCTTGCAGGAAATGTTTGTCGTCAGCAGCCAGGACAGCAGCATACAGATGCTTGCACGGTTCGTGGGAAGAACCGACATACGGGCAGGAACAGGCGGCAGTGATAACTCCATCGTCATCGCGCGTCAGGCTTACGTCATACTTGCTGCTGCCGTGTACCGTCGCGGTAAACGACCATTGATCCGCCTTTTTGATTTTGACCAACTGACGCTGGAAATAATTTAATCCGCGTTGTCGAATGGTTTTCTCAAATTCACTTTGCAGGGCTTTAGAAAGGGAAATCATGTTAACTGTTGACCAGATTTTTCAGGCTTTCTTCGTAGGGCGCACGCGCGACGCCGCGTTCGGTAATAATCGCCGCGACATACCGATTGGGCGTGACATCAAAGGCCGGATTGGCAATCGTAATGCCATCAGGCGTGAGTTGCGCACCTTTGACGTGTGTGACTTCGCTCGTCGGGCGTTCTTCAATCGGAATGCCCTCGCCGGAACTTGTTTGCAGATCAATCGTGGAAATCGGCGCGGCGACGTAGAAGGGAATGTTGTTTTCTTTCGCCAGTACTGCGACCGAATACGTGCCGATCTTATTGGCGACATCGCCGTTCGCCGCAATGCGATCTGCGCCGACAACGATGCAATCAATCTTGCCGGCCTTCATAAAATGCCCGGCCATATTGTCGGTGATAATCGTGACCGGAATGTTGTCTTTATGCAGTTCCCATGCCGTTAATCGTGCGCCTTGCAAAAACGGACGAGTCTCGTCCGCGAAGACTGCCACTTTCTTGCCAGCCTCGACCGCCGCGCGAATTACGCCCAGCGCCGTGCCGTAGCCCGCTGTGGCCAATGCGCCCGCGTTGCAATGCGTCAAGACGGTTGCGTCATCAGGAATCAAAGCCGCGCCGTTCGCGCCCATCACCCGATTGATAGCAATGTCTTCGTCGTGCATTTGCTGCGCTTCGGTGATGAGGCGGAGGCGAATTTCAGCCAGCGACAGTCCCTCGCCCTTAAGGTTGTGGTACAGCTTGCGCATTCGTTCAATCGCCCAGAATAAGTTCACGGCTGTCGGACGAGTTGCGCCGATCACCGCGCAAACTTTGTCAAAGGTTTGGGTAAATTCCGCTGGATCATCAGACGCGATGTCGCGCGCGCCAAGCGCTACTCCCATCGCCGCCGCCACGCCAATTGCAGGCGCACCGCGTACAACCATTTCTTTGATAGCGTAGGCCACTTCTTCATAGGTTTTGAAGACGGGATAAACTTCTTCAGCAGGTAGCAGGCGTTGGTCAATCATCACGACGCCTTCGTCAGTCCATTCAAGTGTCTTAATCATAGTTTAGAATTTAGGGTTCAGAATTTGGAAATCAATCAGACATACTAATGGCTTTGGACATACGCTGGCAAGCGTTGTACAGTATAGACTCATTCCGGCAGGCGTTGCGCTTCGCCGTAAGTATAGAAAGGCAATCAACATGAACAAAGCAATCAAACAATTGTTACTTATTATCTCGTTGGTAGTTGTCAGTGGCTTAGTCGTTTCCGCCCTCGCGCAAAAAGCTGCGAAAAACAAGGCAGGCAAGAAAACCACAAAGACTGCGCCGGTCGCTGCTAAATTTTTAGGCATGGGGGATGGTATTGAAAATTGTGCCGTCACTGGTGAGAAACTTGAAAGCAAAGCCATCAAAGGTGAGTTTTTTGGCCGCGAAGTTTACTTTTGCTGTGAAGGCTGTTTGGCAAAGGCACAGAAGAATCCGGCCCTCTATATAAAGAAAACCGAAGCCGAGCAACAGGCCGCAGTGCAGGGAGTCGCGGCAAAAGAAGGACATGCTCACGGCGATCACCATGCCAAAGAAGCCACCAAACCGGAGGCCAGCTTCCTTGGCAAAGGCGATGGAATCACGACTTGTCCTGTGACAGGTGAGCCGATCAGTAAAGACGTTAGCTTTGAGGTTAATGGCAAGACTTATTATGCTTGCTGCCCCGGTTGCATCGAGAAAGTGCAGAAAAATCCCGAACTGTATTTGAAGCCGATTTCCAAATGAACCATTAGCTTTTAGCGGTTAGCGACACCACCTGGGCTAACCGCTAATTGTTTCATTACGCCAAAATCTTTTTCACTACGTTTCCATAAACATCTGTGAGTCGAAAATCCCGTCCCTGGAACTTGTACGTCAGTTGCGAATGATCCAGCCCCATCTGATGCAAGACCGTCGCGTGCAAGTCATGCACTTCGACGACATCTTCCACTACGTTATAGCCCAGTTCATCCGTCGCGCCATACGTGATGCCGGGTTTGAAACCGCCACCCGCGACCCACATTGTAAAGGCGCGGGGATGATGATCGCGGCCTACTAGCTTCGAACCGCCGCGCGCTTCGTTGACGGGCGTACGACCGAACTCACCCCCCCAAATGACAATGGTGTCATCCAGTAAGCCCCGTTGCTTGAGGTCCGTGAGCAACGCGCCAATCGGACGATCCGTTTCACGGCACAGGCGCGGCAGCTTGGTTACAATATCGCCCCCAACGCCATTGCCGTGCATGTCCCAGCCCCAATGATACAACTGCACAAAGCGCACGCCACTTTCGACCAGGCGGCGTGCCAGCAGGCAATTGTTCGCAAAACTCGTCTGTCCCGGCTGCGTGCCGTATGCTTCGTGAACACTCGCCGGCTCTTTGGAGAGGTCATTCAATTCCGGCACGCTGGTTTGCATGCGATAGGCCATTTCATACGCCGCGATACGTGTCTTAATTTCGGGATCGTTAACTTCCTGTTGCTTGAGCGAATTCAAATCGCGCAGCGCATCGAGCGAATTGCGGCGTACTTCGCTCGAAACCCCTTCGGGATTGGAAACGAATAAGACGGGATCGCCTTTCGAGCGAAACTCTACGCCTTGATGCACCGTTGGCAGGAAGCCGCTGCCCCAACAGGATTTGCCGCCATCGGGATTTGCCTGCCCGGAAATCAGCACGACGAACGCGGGCAAGTCCTTATTTTCGCTTCCCAAGCCGTAGCTCAACCACGAACCAAAACTCGGACGCCCGGCAATTTGATGACCTGTGTTCATGAAAATCTGCGCGGGTGCATGATTGAACTGCGTCGTTTTCATCGAACGAATGATCGTAAGATCGTCGGCGTGACGGGCCAGATGCGGAATGACTTCAGAGAGTTGATTACCGGATTGACCGTATTGCTTGAAGGTGAAGGGTGTCGCTTGCAGTTTCGGTACGCCTTTTGTGAATGCAAACCGCTCGCCTTGCAAATATTCCGCTGGACAATCCTCACCATCGTGTTTGATAAGCGCAGGTTTGTAATCGAACATATCCAACTGCGACGGCCCGCCTGCCATAAATAGATAGATGATGTTTTTCGCTTTTCTGGCAACAGGTGGTTTGCCTGTCCCTGCAAAAAGTTTGTCATCCAGGAGTGAAGACACTGCCAGGCTGCCAATGCCAAAGCCGGTTTGCTGAAAGAAGTGACGGCGCGTCATTTGACGCAATGAGATTGGTTGAAAAGTCATAATAAATTTACTGCTTATCTTCCGGTTCCATGTCCTTGCGCCAAAAACGCATAAAAAATCTCTCGACAGGGTTACCGAGCACTAGCACCACCAGAATTACTCCTACGGTTAGTAAAACGAATTGCCAATAGCCTAATCCACAGGCAACCCCCAATCCGGCAGCACACCATATTGTTCCTGCGGTGGTGAGGCCATAAATCTGCATTCCGGCGGCATCTCGAATGATGACCCCGCCTCCAAGAAAACCGATACCTGTAAGGATACCTTGAATCACCCGGCTTAAGGCATCAAGGTTGGTAATGTGACCATCATCGGTAAAATGCAGGCTTGAAATTGTGATAAGCGCAGAGCCAAGAGTAACCAACAAATGTGTCCGTAATCCGGCGGACTTATTATTGACTTCACGGTTTAACCCAAGAATGCCGCCGCATAACATTGCAATCCCCAATCGGATGAGTACTTCACTCATGCCTAATGCTTGTATTGGATCCATAAATAAAAGAGCTAAAGAATGAAAGATGAGGGATGAAAAGCAACGCCATTCTCACCCCTTATCCGTTATCCCTGAAACTTAAAGTGGTCGTATCCAAATATTGCGGAAGCGCATCGGGTTGCTGTGGTCTTGCAATCTGATTGGGCCTTTCGGTGGATGGGCGATGTACAGCGCCGGTTTATCGTTGAAAGTCTCGCCATGAATTTCCACATTGTTTTGCACGAGGACACCATTTTGCAGCACTGTTACGCGCGCGCGCTTCGTGACTTTGCCCATGTCATCAAATTCCGGTTTGGCAAAAATGATGTCGTAGGTTTGCCACTCGCCCGGCTTGCGGGAAACATTCACGAGCGGCGGATATTGCTTATAAACTGATCCCGCCTGGCCGTGAAAATAGGTTTTGTTGTTGTAGGAATCCAAGACCTGAATTTCGTAATGCCCCATCATAAAAACGCCGCTGTTGCCACGTCCCTGACTGTCGCCTTTGACTTCGGCGGGCGTGGCCCATTCGATGTGCAACTGGTAATCGCCAAATTCCTGTTTGGTAACGATGTCGCCTGTGCGCGGTTGCACTTCAATATATCCATCCCTGACATTCCATTTCGCCTCGCTGCCATCGCGCAGGCTTTTCCAGGCGGACAGGTCTTTGCCATCAAAAAGAATGATGGCATCCGACGGCGCATCGCCCACTTTGGCACCTGGTGTGATGATGGTCGGTTCTTTGGCAGGAGGCTCAAACGGTTTCAAGTCTTGCATAGTTACAGGCTGCACTTGGCTGAGGGCAGAAAGTCCAAGTCCCGCGATGAACGCCAGCGCCACAATGCCAGCGGTTTTTTTAAGTGTGAATTGCATAAAGGAATCTCCTATTGGTTTTTATTCTTTAGTTAAAGTTTCATCTAAATTCAAGAGCACATTGGCCACTATTGTGCGGGCGGCGAAATCGGCGATGCGCATAATAATTGCCTTTGGCATTTGTTCTTTGACCAATTGCCGCGCGGCTTTTTCATCGTTGCGATAAAGCTCGTATTGTTGCTCATAGAGCGCGAGCAACCGTGTAAGTTCCGCCGCTTTCGGGGGCCGCGACGTGCAAAGCCGGAAACCATACGTCAATTGAGCCTTTATTGTATCCCCACCTTCATTCAGCATTCGTTTTGCCAATGTACGGGCGTTTTCTAGCGCGGCCTCGTCGTTGAGCAAGGTCAAAGATTGCAGAGGCGTGTTCGTGCGCGGGCGACGCACTGTGCAAACCTCGCGTGTCATTTGATCAAAGGTGGACATTGCAGGATGCGGCGAGGTACGGCGAATGAACGTGTATAAACTGCGGCGATAACGGTCTTCGCCTTGGCTCGTGAGCCATTTTTCATTGCTGTAGGGATTGTTCCAAATGCCTTCGGGTTGAGAGGGGAAGACACTTGCGCCCCCGATGGTTTGGCCTAGTAAACCGCTCACCGTCAAGCCGATGTCGCGCACCATCTCCGCCTCGACACGAAAGCGAGGGCCACGCGCGAGCAGCCGATTGTAGGGGTCTTCGGATTGCGGATTGCGGATTGTGGATTGCGCATTAAAGGCAGAGGACTGCCGGTACGTGGCGGAGGTGACGATCAGTCGGTGAAGGGCTTTCATGCTCCACTTGGTAGAGGGCGAATTCCCCTCTCCTTCTCCTTTGTTCCCCTTCTCCCCTTCTCTGAATTCACAGGCGAGCCAATCCAACAACTCAGGATGCGAGGGCGCTTCGCCTTGTGTGCCAAAATCTTCGCTGGTCAGTACGATACCACGACCGAAAAACTGTTCCCAAGCACGATTGACCGCCACGCGGGCGGTGAGCGGGTTGCCCTCGCTGACGAGCCAATAGGCCAGGCCCAGGCGATTGACGGGGGCGGCTTCTGGCAAGGGAGGCAGGAACGCAGGCGTCGCGGCAAACACCTGTTCGCCTTTATTCAGATATGCACCGCGTTCGTGGAAATGGGTCGAAGGGCGCTCATGGGTTGGTTTTTCGCCCATAATCAGCGCCGTCACGATCTTGAGGTTGTCGCTCTCTTTTTTGAGGGCTGTGAGGCGCTCTCGTTCGGCTTTGAAAAGCGGCGTTAGATCGCGGAAAAGCTTTTTGACATCAGTTTGTTGGCGCTCGGAGCGTTTCGCGGCGGGCATTGCCAGCACGGGTTTCAGTGCAGCGGGAATGCGCACGATGAGCAGTGGATCAGAACTACTTGTCACCGACAAGCGTACACGTCCGAGACCTTGCCCCAGACCGCCGGAAAAATGCTTGAGCTTGATCGTCAACTCAGCAGCCTCTGGCAACGGGCGAGCGAATTTTAGCGCCAGTTGACGCGGCAATCGTGCTCCCTGATCGCGCGTGGCATCAATTGACCAGCCGCCAGGGTTATCGTTGACGGCCATGGTTTTCGGTGGATTCAAAAAACGCTCTACGTCAAATGTGGAGGCATTGTTGTCCACGCGTGCAGTTTCGATTTTGACAGGTTGTTCATTGAGTAAGACCTCCACGGAACTTAACACAAAGTTGCCGTACGGATCGCGACCGGGGCCACCGCGCGGCAAGCGTTCATCGGGCAATACTTCAAAGCGCAGTCCCGTGATATTGCGCGCCGTCGGTTTGGCTTTGATCACGTACTCCTCGCGTTCCGGGTTGTCGCCGCTGGCTAAGATTGATTTGTCCTCCAGTCTGGTCAAGGTCGAGCCGCCTGTTGAGTTCAATTCCGTTGGATCAAGCACGATCCATTTGCTGGCTTCGGCAACTTGTTCGCGCTCCCAGGCGCTTTGCGCAGCAGTTATGGCAGGCGTTTCAGTTTTGATCTTGGCTTCCAGCGCAGCCATTTCGTCTTTGATGGCTTGGCGTCTGGCGGCTTGTTCAGGGGTCGGCAGTTCAAGTTCGGGTTCGACCACCCAGCCTTCGGAATTGCCAAGTTCAAGAATCTTATATTCGTGATTATCGAAGAACGCCATCAGCTTGTAATAATCCTTCTGCGAGAACGGATCATACTTGTGATTGTGGCATTGCGCGCAGCCGATGGTTGAGCCGAGCCATACCGTTGCTGTGGTATTCACCCGGTCAATCAGCGTTTCAAAGCGCGCTTCTTCATCGTCTACGCCACCTTCCTGATTGAGCAGCGTGTTGCGATGAAAGCCAGTGGCGATCTTTTGGTCAATAGTTGGGTTGGGCAGCATATCGCCTGCGATTTGCTCAATCGTGAATTGATCGAAGGGCATATCCTGATTGAGTGCATTGATGACCCAATCCCGATATTTCCACATCACGCGCGGGCGATCTTTTTCGTAGCCGTTGGAATCAGCATAGCGCGCCAAATCCAACCACGGACGCGCCCAGCGTTCACCGTAATGTTGCGAAGCAAGCAAACGATCTACAACTTTTTCATAAGCGTCCGGCGACTTGTCCGCCAGAAATTCATCTATCTCGTTGACACTCGGAGGCAAGCCAATCAAGTCGAGATAGAGACGCCGCAAGAGCGTTTCAGGGCTGGCTTCGGAGGCAGGTTGCAAACCTTCTTTTTCCAGTCGCGCGAGGACGAAGTGATCAATCGGATTGCGCACCCACGCTTGATTATTTACCGTTGGAAGCGCGGGACGAACAGGCTTCATATACGCCCAATGTCTGGGCGGCTCCTTCACCGTGTCGCCGCGTAGCCCGCTCTCCGCGTCCGGCCAAACCGCGCCTTGTTCGACCCACTGTCGCAGCAATTCAATCTGTTCGGGCTTGAGCGGATCGCCGCCCATGGGCATTTGTGCCTGCCCGCCTTCGCCGAGCACGCGCGTCAATAAAATGGAGCCTTTGCTGTTGCCAGGCAAAATGACTGCGCCACTAAGTCCGCCTCTGAGCGTAGCAGCTTTATTGTCTAGACGCAGTTGTCCTGCTGCTTTTTTGGCGCTGTGGCAACTGACACAATGCGTCGCAAAAATCGGTTGGATGTCCCGCGCGAAGTCTACCCTTGGCGTTGCCTGTTGCGACCAGAAGGTCGTGGCGTACGCCAGCGAGGAAAGAAATAGAAGGGAAAAGGTCAGCTTAAAATTCCTGCTTATCATAATCTCGAAGGTTGCGTGAAGCACTTTTGTGGGGAAGCGAGAGTGTAACGAAATTCCGGGCGATTTTGTAGCGCACTGGGAAGATCTCCAGGACATTTCGCTAATGTGTTCTGACATCTGCAAACCAGTTATATAATTTTGCGGGTGGAATGCCCATCCAATACCCCACGCGCAAGGCATACATCAGCAACGTCGTGCGCCACGGCCCGTGGGCAATATAGCGACGCCCGGAAATCACTATGGGATACGGAATAATGACGAATTTGCCCAGTCGTTTAAGGTCAGTAACAAATCGTACATCTTCAAATAGCGGCCACGCCGCAAAGCCTCCGCTGGCTTCATAGCATTCGCGGCGGACAAATATGCCCTGATCGCCGGTTGCAGTTCGAGTGACGCTGGTGCGAGCGTTAATGCCTCTGGCAATCACGGCAAGCGCACGTGGACGCGACTCAGCAAAGCGAATGAAGAACGCGCCACCCGCTACGGCAGGGTTTGCCAGGGCTTGTCGCATCGCCACAAAAGCGTTATCAGGCAGGGCACAATCGGCGTGCAAAAATAGGAGTACTTCGCCAGTTGCGATCCGCGCTCCGGCCTGCAATTGTCGCCCTCGTCCGCGCTGGGAATCTACAAGCAAGATGCCCGCTTGTGTGGCCAGCCATTCGCGTGTGCCATCGGTGCTTCCGCCATCTACGACGATAATTTCATCGGGTGCGATAGGCGATTGGAATTGTGCCAACGTGCGCGGCAATTGGGCGCGTTCGTTCAGCGCCGGAATGATCACTGAAATTTTCATGTCTGCTGCGATCCTCACGCTGCAATCAGGTTCTGTCAAGGAAAAGGCAGCTGTCCGCCGTCAGAAATCTTGCTACGATCCTCGTCGAGCCTGTGACCAGGAGTGTTGTTGCGGACTGGTGGTGCTGCCTGCTAAAACCCTTTTCCCGCACTCCCGCATCACACGCTAGAGGAAAACACTCCTCTGCCTCTTGGCACGCCTGAATCCAATTTACTTGCGTATCACCCCAGTAAGCTGGTAAATGGAAAGCTAAATCAATCTAGGAGAAAAAATGGATGAAGGTATTTCTTCAAATTGTACTGGTTCTTTGTGTTGCTTTGCTGTCGGCAACCTGCACAAAAAATACCCCGGCTCCCGCTCCGGCAACTTCGGCAGCAGCGGAATCGCCTGCGTTTTCGCATCGGGTATTAGACGAATTGCTCAACGCTTATGTAGATAATACTGGTCGTGTTGATTATGCGGGTTTGCAGAAAGACCGTGCCAAGTTGGATCAGTATCTCACCACGCTCGTCACCGCGAATCCCGGTAAGTTACCGAACGATGCTGAACGATTGGCCTTTTGGATCAACGCCTACAATGCATTCACCTTGGCGGATGTGCTGGATAGTGTGTATGGCAAAGTCAAAAGCGTGCAAGACGTAAAAGGCTTCTTCAATCAGAAGAAGCACAAGCTTGTGGGCGAAGAGCTAACGCTGGATGAAATCGAAAAGCGAGGACGTGACTTGAACGATCCACGCATCCATTTTGCCGTGAATTGTGCCTCGGCCAGTTGCCCGAAATTGCAATCCTTTGCTTATAACGGACCGCAACTGGACTTCCATCTCACAAGAGCAGCGCGCGAATTTTTAGGTGATAGCCAGCGCGGAATGAACTATGACCCAGGGCGCAATCTGGTCTATCTATCCCCCATCTTTAAATGGTATGCGGCGGATTTTACTGGCTCCAATCAAATTGTCGCGCGGGTCAAAGCCGAAACCTCCGGCACAGAAATGCTCGAAGTCGCGAAAAAATTTATGCCGCCTGACGTGGCGCAGTTTCTCACTGAGAAAGAAATGACAGTACAATGGCTGGAGTATGATTGGTCGCTCAACGTGCAACAGCCGCAGAAATAGCGGAGCGCATGAGCAAAGAAATATCACGAAAACCGATGATTCATAACTACGGGAGGAAAAAGTATGACGCGGAACATTTATGCAAGTTCAATTTTGATCCTTTTATTAGCTATTGCCGGGTTAGCGCAAGACACCGGTAGTAAAACAACCAAGCCCAAAGGAGACCGAACGTTCCTGGAAGGCAAAACCGTGTATGGCAAGTTGGCTTCCATTGAAGAGGCAAAAATCGTGATCGAAAACGATTACGGGGCCAAGAAAGAAATCAAAATGGACACCAAAACCAAACTCCGAAATGCCAAAAACAAAGACTTCAAGCTCACCGACTTCACGCCCGGCATGCTGGTGAAAGTGACCTTCCGCGAAGTAGATATGACAGCAACCTTAGTGCAGGAAAACGTGAAGAAATAGGTATGCCATCAGATGAAGAATCGCAAAGTCCTTGGGCTTGTCTTATTGCTTGTCGCGCTGGGGGTTGGGTTCTTATTCCTGCCTGTCAAGATTTGGGTGTTAACAATGCAGAGTTGGATCAAAGGGCTGGGATTGCTGGGACCGCTTGTTTTCATCTTGCTCTATGTTATTGCTTCCGTGTGCCTGATTCCTGGTAGCGCCTTAACCCTGGCAGCAGGGGCAATTTTTGGTCTGTGGGCAGGGGCGGCAATCGTTATTGTTGGCGCTAATCTGGGCGCTTTAGCGGCCTTCCTGCTGGCGAAAACGAAACTACGCGACAAGGTCAGACAGTGGGCGGAGGCTAATCCTAAATTTGCCGCGCTGGATCGTGCTATTGAACAAAACAGCTTCAAGATGGTATTGCTCACGCGCTTGAGTCCGGTCTTTCCCTTTACCCTGCTCAATTACTTTCTCGGTCTGACTTCGGTGCGCACGGGAGCGTATGTGCTGGCCAATTTACTGGGAATGCTACCGGCTACATTCTTGTATGTGTATTTTGGTTCGTTGGCGGGAGACACTTTGACTGGCACGGTTTCGAGCGGTGCTACGACTTTGCAATTCGGACTAAAAATCATTGGCTTGTTGGCTACGCTGGCAGTGGTCGTGTTTGTTACCCGTGTGGCTCGCAAAGCGATTTCGGCAGCGCAAATTACTGAAGCCGCGGATGACCTGCGCGCGTCGGAGACCCCGTGATGACTGTTGCGAGCGACGAACATTGGCGGCGCATGTTATTGCCTAACGATCCCTTCGATCAGGCCTTAGTTGCGCACGTACACCCCTCCCACTGGGTTAATCCAACTGCACAAGGCAAATACAATCTCGTTGTACTTGGGGGCGGAACTGCCGGACTCGTCAGCGCGGGTGGCACGGGTGGGTTAGGTGGCAAGGTTGCGTTAATTGAAAAAGCCTTGTTGGGTGGCGATTGCTTAAATATTGGCTGTGTCCCCTCAAAAGCTTTAATCCGTGCGGCGCGCGCAGCCTATGACGCGCAGCCTGGGGTCAGGATTGGTGGGGCAGGCAATGCGCCTGCCCCTCTCCCATTTGCTGCGGCGATGGAACGAATGCGCCGCTTACGTTCTGAAATCGCCCCGCACGATTCCGCGCAGCGGTTCAAAGAAGAATTCAACGTGGATGTATTTCTTGGCGCAGGGAAATTCGTGGATCGGAATGTCATTGAGGTCGCTGGCCAACGCTTGCAATTTGAGCGAGCCGTGATTGCTACTGGTGCTCGCGCGGCGGTGCCACCTATCGAAGGCTTAAGCGAAATTGAGTACTTCACTAATGAAACAATTTTTACCTTAACCGCATTGCCTGCTCGCTTAGCTGTGATTGGTGCAGGGCCAATAGGTTGCGAACTGGCGCAAGCCTTTCGACGCTTTGGAGCGGAAGTGGCGGTGCTTGATCTTGGCCCCATTCTGCCCCATGAAGATCGTGATGTGGCGGAAATCGTGCAACATCAATTGGAGCGCGAAGGCGTTGAATTCTTCCTGCACACGCAAATCCTCCGCGCCGAACAACGTCAGGAAAAGAAATTCTTGCAAGTTGCGCAAGCAGGGCGACAACACGAGATAAGTTGCGATGCGATTTTGGTTGCCACCGGACGCACGCCCAATATTGAAAACCTAGGATTAGAAATTGCCGACGTGAACTCTTCACCAAAGGGAATTGAAGTGAACGACCGCTTGCGCACGACAAATCCACGTATTTATGCCGCCGGCGATGTTTGTTCCAAGTACAAATTCACGCATGCAGCAGATGCGATGGCGCGCCACGTAATCGCCAATGCCTTCTTCTTCGGATGCCGGAAAGTCTCATCCTTAACAATTCCCTGGTGTACGTTTACTGATCCTGAAATCGCGCACGTTGGCTATTACGAAGCCGAAGCGCGTACCGCCGGGTTTAATGTCGCCACGATCACCCAATCATTTCACGACGTGGATCGGGCAATTTTGGATGGAGAAGTAGAGGGCTTGGCGCGGGTTCATTATGATAAACGTTCTGGGCGGATTTTAGGCGGTACAATCGTGGCGCGACATGCTGGTGAGATGATCGGTCAGTTAACCTTGGCCATCTCGGCAGGACTGAAACTCTCCTCCCTTGCGGCCACGATCCAACCTTATCCCGTACAGTCCGATGCGCTGAAAAAAATCGGTGATGCTTATTTGCGCACCAAACTGACTCCGACCGTAAAAAAATTATTCAAGAAATGGTTCGAGTGGCGCCGATGGTAATCGTGGCGCTACTACTGTTCGTTGAGGCTGCGGTCATAGCCGAAGTAGCTTACCTTGAGGTCTTTTACCGGCATTTTCGCCAATGCCTGCTTCGCTTCACCTTCGAGATAAAGTAATAAGTACTGCGCGATGTGTGGTTCGGCCTGGTTGTGCTTGGTCCTGAGATGCGTCAGAAAATCGTCTGCAAACCAATCAAATATTTTCGAGATGTGTAGCTTCCGGGTCGCCGGATCGAAGGTGACGTAGTTGGGATTGTTGATAAAACTACGTGCGGAAGCTGTCAGAGCTTCGTCCGTTTTGCCTGCGGGAATAGCGCCTTGTTGTAAAGGCGGGCAACTGCGGGCCGCACAATTGAGGTAGAAATGGACGCGCGGATCAGCAAAGCGTTTGCGGATAATACCGTGTTCCAGTTGATTAAGGGACGAAGCCTGCCCGCCCAACTTGATCGGTTTGTCTTTGAAAAGCAGCTTGCCCCAAAGCGTATCTTTCTTTGGATAGGCTTGAGCGACGATGTATAACACCCAGGCATTGTAAGCGGTGATGAAGTAGCGCAGTTTTTCAGACTCGTCGGGAAACCAGGCCGGATGGCTATCAGGGCTGACCTGGGAAATCTGGTCAATGAAGCTTTTGAGGGCAGGGAGTTCTTTTTGTAAGCCAGGGTAATTTACTAACCCTCGCGTATTGACGTAGGTTTTCGTCAAACGGTCGAATTCGCCGTAACTGATTTTATCCTGCGCCTGGAGCACTGTCGGCAAGATTAACAGCAAGACCCAAATGCCAGCCCTTTTGCCCCGCATTCTTTTCCTCCACAACTTATGATTTCTTCACGAACTTCAACGCCGCCGAGTTCATGCAATACCGCAAGCCGGTCGGCCTCGGCCCATCATCAAATACGTGTCCCAAATGTGCATCGCACCGCGCACAGAGGGTTTCGACGCGCACCATGCCAAGGCTCGTGTCGCGTTCATCCTTGATATTCGCTTTAGCAATTGGTGCCCAAAAACTTGGCCAGCCAGTGCCGGATTCAAATTTCGTGTCCGAGCTAAACAGCGGCAGATCGCAGCAAACGCACAGGTAGGTACCCTTCTCGTGGTTATTCAAGTATTTGCCGGTGAAGGCGCGCTCAGTGCCTTTTTGGCGCGTGACATAGTATTGCTCTTTGGTCAAAAGCTGCTTCCATTCCGCCTCGGTTTTGACGACTTTGTCCGCGCGTTCTGGCTTCTTGCTTTTCTGCATGGCATTGGTGGTCACAAATAGCCCGCCTAATGAGGCAAGGCCGGTGACTAGAAATTGTCTTCTCATAATCGTTCTCCTAAATCAGGAATATTAGGGTTGAAGCTCGCTGCCGCTCAAGACGGCTGCTCCTACAATACGACGGCTCTTTTGTTCCTGCAAGAAGGCAACGATACGCAGGTTTTCCCGCCGCCAGGTTGCCTCGAAGCGCAGTTTGGTTTCCGCTGTCGGAGCAGCGCCAATCACGCTCAATTGACGAACAACCGTACCGTGCTGAAGCTTGCGTCCGGCATTCTCGCCGCGCGCCACATTTGTGCTCAGATTGGTTTCTGTTATAGCCAACATGAGGGCGAGCTTCTCACTCGCAGCAGCTTTCGGCAGGTCGGTAGCAGTAACTTTTATTTGATCTGGGTTGAGTTGCGTAATCTGTAGTTTCGCTTTGGGCGCGCGGGTCGCCTTGGCAATCGCCTCGGTCGCTTGCTTCAGGTTGCTGCCAATAAATTCGACGTGCCCATCCACGACCATCTGTGGCGTGTAGACTGTGGCTTTGAGCGTCTGTGCATAGTCTTGCTGTCGTCTGCTGAAGTTGGCATCGGAATACGGATCAGACCAGCCGAGATAATTCCAATAGTCCACGTGTTCGCCCAGCGCGATGATCTGCGCATTGGCGACGGGCTGGGTTTTCTCCAGCTCCGCCAAGACCGCGTCGGCAGGCGGGCAACTGGAACAGCCTTCCGAGGTGAATAGCTCGACAATCACCGGAGTTTTCTGTTCTCCGACGACAGCTTCCGGTTGGGTACTAACCGGCATATTGCCCCAGGCGATGGCTATCGAAAGCAGCGTGAGTCCTGCGATCACGACGAGCAACACACTCCAAGGCCGCATAATTATTAGCACTCCGAACAAGGTTCTTGGGTTGGCGCAAATAAGCTGGAAAATGCCTCGCGCGCGCTTTGTGTGGTGTGCTGATGGCGCGTGCCAAGCCAGCCCTTCACGACCGCAACAGTTTTCTGAATCGTGACCGCTTTCGGAATAGGTTTTATAGGTCTTTCTGGTTGAGCTTCGCCGCGTTTAATAAGTCTTGCTTTGTTCATGGTCTCCCCCCTTATCAATGAATCGTCTAATTTTGGCTTTTGCGTATCTTTTGCGGCAACGGGCCGCGTTGTGTAACCTTATGTGTAACCTTATGTGTAACCTTATGTGTAACCTTATGTGTAACCTTAGACGTTCAATGCCCTGAACCGCGTTGCCTCTGCTGTCTTACTTCTTGCCTTCAATCATACGCAAATGCAGGCTGATCGGTTTAGCCAATTTTTCTGCGATCTCCTGATTTTGTTGCACTGTCAATGTAGTTACGACCAGGACGACGTGCCTGGATGTTTGATAGGCACTGACCGTGAATTTTTCCTGCACCCCCTGAATTTGTTGCAGGCCTTGTTGTAAGCCATCATCGGTTGGCACAACGCCATTTTTCATCGCTGCGGCATCGCGCTCGGCCACAAATAGCGAAACCAGTTCGTTGTTGCGAGAATAGACCAGATGCACATACTGACGTCCGTAATGACCACAGAGATGCGCGTAATGAAATGTCAGTCCCACTGTCTGATGCATAGAATATTTGCCCAAATCCTGCAACGCGGGATCAAACTTCTCGGCCCCGTGGACAGGGATCATTTTCCTGCTGGGTGCTTTGCAGCCAGACACGCCGCACAACCGTTGTGATCGCTGGCAGTCTGATTCAACAAGCGCTGGGCTTAGTTCTGCCGCCCGGACGGGCGAAGAATTGAAGAAAAGATAAGACACGCCGACCAGCGCCATCGCACATATTGTCGTTGCTACTGCATATTGCGGCAGGGCTAAATTCCGAAACCAGGTGGCGAAAAACCAGTCGCGCTTGGTCGGCGGCGTTACCGTTGTAATCGCTTCCTCACGCAGCCGTTCCCGCAACCGATTCCTAAAATCAGGCGAGGTCGTCGTGGCCGTAACTGCTCCTCGCAAAGTATTCCGCAAATTGCGTCGCGCCGCCATTTCGCCACGACATTCCGGGCAGTGCTCGGCGTGACGCAGTATGGCATGATTCGTTTCCACCGCCAGCTCATCGCTGAGGTAGGAATCCAGCATCTCTTTGAAATTTCGACAATCCATCGCTTCCATATTTATTACACTTTGAGGCCATAACTTCTGGCGTAATTGGTTAGCTCCATCCGTAAAATTTTGCGGCCCCGATGCAGCCGCGACATCACCGTTCCTTTAGGAATTTGCATGACTTCCGCAATCTCGTTGTAGGAAAGCTCTTCGATGTCAGCCAGGATCACCGGCAATTGAAATTCGCGTGGCAATCGCTCCAACGCCGCCAGCACTTCCTCTTCGGTCACATGCTGTGGGGTCGGCGGATCGTAGGCTAGTGTCTCAGCAATCGTTTCTTCCACAGGCACCAACTGAAGTTTCTCGCGTCGTAAAGCCGTGTAATGTTGATTGAACATAATCTTGTACAACCACGCCCGCAGGTTCGTTCCCGCCTCGAACCGATGAAACGACTTCCACGCCTGGAAATAAGTTTCCTGCACTAAATCCTCAGCCTTTTCATAGTTACGCACCAACCGCAGGGCCACGCGAAACAGTTGATCCGCATAACCAAATGCCAATTCTTCAAATTCCGCCAGTCGTTGTATGGAGGACAAGGGGTATCCTTTCTGCTTACGCAGGACGTATTAAATCCTGTCACTTCTACAATCGCAATTGCCGGTAACTTTATTCCCAAGGTCAGAAAAATATTTCTGGCCGGAATTGGACATTGAGGAAGTTGAATGAGTAGACTATCGCACACAGTAAAATTCCAGGTTGTTAGGAATACAAATTATGAACTTTTGGATGAATCGAAATGTCTTGGTGACAGGCGCAACCGGGTTTGTGGGTGCGCACGTCACGCGAATGCTGGTAGAGCAAAGTGCGTGCGTCGTTTGCTTGCAACGCGATGCAGTGCGTACCAATGCGCTGGATTTATTTGATCTGCGGCGGCGCGTCACGGTGATTCAAGGCGCGCTCGAAGATTACCCTTTGCTCGAACGCATCCTGAATGAATATGAAATCGAAGCCGTTTTTCACCTCGGTGCGCAGGCCATTGTCGGTGCCGCCAATCGCTCGCCGCTCTCGACGTTTGAGACGAACATTCGCGGCTCGTATTTTTTGCTCGAAGCCTGTCGTGTCACCAAATCGGTCAAGCGTGTCGTGGTCGCTTCGAGTGACAAGGCTTACGGCACGCACGAGCATTTGCCTTATACCGAAGACAATGCTCTGAACGGGTTGTTTCCGTACGATGCCTCAAAGGTTTGCACCGATGTGCTAGCGCGGTCGTATGCCCACGCGTACGGGGTGCCAGTGGCTGTGACTCGCTTTGCCAATGTGTACGGCCCTGGCGATATGAACCTGTCGCGCATTGTGCCGGGCACGATTCTGTCAGTGCTAAAGGACGAAGCGCCGATCATTCGCAGCGATGGCACGCCGATTCGGGAATTTGTTTATGTGGATGATGTCGCGCGTGGCTATTTGTTGCTGGCCGAAAAGATTGAAGCTGGGCAAGGCGAAGCGTTCAACTTTGGCACGGGCGAGCAAGTGCAGATGCTGGATTTGGCCAATCGCATTATTCGATTAGCGGGCAAGGAAGGGAAGTTGGCTCCCAATATTTTGCTCCAAGCCAAGATCGCAGGCGAGATTGATGCGCAGTATTTGTCCGCCGCAAAGGTCGAAGCCCGCTTCGGCTGGCACGCCGGAGTTTCATTGGACGAAGGCTTGCAACGAACGATTGATTGGTATCGTGACATTCTGCATTGGATCAAACAAACTTGCCTCCTAAGCCCTGTAAGCGATAGCGTTAAAGCCAATCTAATTCCGTAGTCACCCGTAGCGCAGCCAGCCCTGTATTCGTTTCTATATGAGTCTGGTTGCGCTACTTTCCTTCAAGAGGCTGCCAGAAATGCTTCAGCTTGGCAGAGACCAGCACGGGAAAGCCTCCTGTGCTACCTTTCGGCAGCGCGTATCCTTGCAGCAAGGCCGCCAACACCTCTTCCGGCGGTGCGGCAAAGGTAACGGTGGTTTCCGTCGCTGTCTGAATGCCTCCCTCCGCGTTCCGCGCGGCTTCTTCTCTCGCCAGAAGTAACGCGCGCTCGAATTGCGCTACCGACGAAAGATGAGGATAATTGCTCTGGTCAAGCACAAAACTCAGAAAGCTAAGTGTCTCCGGCAGGAAGAATAAAGAGTTGCACAGATGGGCGCTCAAATATGCAGTAATCATAGTATGCGCTTGTTCCGCCCCCATCGCCGCCAATGTCAATCGCGCAGTCTCACGCAACCGCGTTTCGCGCCACCAACGTTGAATATCACACGTCACTTGGAAGCCCTGCGCTTTGGGTAAGGACGCCAGCCAATCATATTCGACTTTTGTGAGTGACAGCGCGTCAAGTTGGGTTTGTGTGGTAAGGGACAATTGGCCTGCGGCGGCGTGGCTCGCTACCATTATTCCCAAAGCAGTTTGTATCTCAGCTAATGGCATACGCGCTCCGGCGGCATTCAGTCGTGCAAGAGTTATCCCAGATGTGTCGCACCCGTTCGAGTTGCGCGGTCAATCGCGCTGCGCCAAGGATGGGAATCGCTGGCTCCATGACTTCGTATACTATCCCGGCTAAATTTGGCGCACGTGGAGCGATCCATTCCAGGAGCTTCCAAACCGGCTCCGGCACTTCGCGCGTGTGAATATCGGTCAGGAAACCATCGTGTGTCGCCCCGCCCGCCAGATGAATTTCGATGACGCTTTCCAGTCGCAATCGCTGCAAAGTTTCCAAGGCATCAAAGCCGAAATTGACTGCATTGCAATAAAAGTTGTAAAGATCGAGCAACAAGCCACAGCCTGACCGTTTCGTCAATTCATTGAGAAACGCGATTTCATCCCAGCCGTTTTCGCTTGGCAACCCCGGCAAATAATACGTCAGGTTTTCCAACAGGAACGGGACGCCATAACGCGCATTCATCGCTGCCGCCCGTGGTACCAACAGATCGAGCGATTCCTCTGTCAATGGCATTGGTAGCGGAATACCCGTGTGCAACGGTTCGCCCTCTGGTGTCGTCGTTAGCAAAAATGCCAAATGATCGCTGTGCCAGTGAAACGGTTGTTGCTGGTGGAATTGGTCGAGAATGTGTATGTATTCTTCACTCCAACCTGTCGTGGAGCCGATGGATAAGCCCAAACCATGAATCACAAGCGGGCGCGTCGTAGCCGAAGCAATCGCTTCCTGCAATAATGCTGGATGATATTCCAGACTCCGCTGTTCCTTCGTTACGGCTTCGCGGCACAAAACATCCGGGCTGATTTCCAGGAAATCAACCAGGTCCCACCCACGTCCAAGTGCTTCTTGCAGTCCGGCTTGCCAGGTGAATCCCACTCCGATGGGCATTGGCGGTTGTAGTGTTTTCATAAGAGGAAGTGGAAAAGCGACACTCTTCCAGGGAAAATGAATTTCACCACGAAGTACACGAAGCTCACGAAGTAACCTGAAGCTGAAAAGCAACGAGATTGAATTCTCTGTGCTTCCGGCTGTCCTATTGATTTCCTTCGTGCTCTTCGTGAGCTTCGTGGTAGAAAAATAACTTGAAACCTACAAAGTTTTAGCCTTGCAGAATTTCGCCTTCGACGATGGCGACGAAGCGATCTGCGGGATTGATGAGTTGATCCAGGCGCAGAATGATGTCAATGCCGCCCAAGCCGCAGTTGGGACAGCCAGAAGGCCGCAATATCTCTTCCAAAGCTTTTTGCACATCGTACAGCTTCGGCAATTTTCGCTGGTCAAAGGAAATCTTCAGCTTAGCTGTTTCCAGGCGCGGCTTGGCGAAAACCGCGGTTGCCGCAGGTGCCGCCGCGAATTGTTTGGGCGTAGCATTTGCCACGGTAGAAGCGAGCGTGCCCGCAGCAACTGTACCCGCAACGATCCCTTTCATGAATGAGCGACGACCTTCGTTTTCATCAACCGCATTTTCTTGGGCTGAGGTTTTCAGTTCATTGTTTGCCATAAATTCTCCTTAAAAATTGAAGTTGTTTTTGATGACCCCTGCTACCACCTGGGCTGAGAGGCTTTGAATCTGCTTTCATCCGTATAAGCGAGGAGAGAAGAGAAATCCTGTAAGCGGAGTGAAAAGAAAAAAAGAAAAAAATGGAGACAGCATTTGCAAATGTAGAGCAACCTTTCTAGTTTGCTCAGGTTCCCCCAAGCGTTCCTTCCTTATAACCTGAGCAAACTAGAAAGGTTGCTCTACATGCAGCGAAACCAATGGACTACTTCGACGAGTGGAAATTGGCTCTTGTCACAAGCCAATTTCGACGGTACCGTACCGGCAACTATGTACGACAAAGAATTGCTAACCCGCACCGCCGCGCTTGCCGATGATTACCTCGCGCATTTGCCCGCGCGACCTGTTACTTGCGCTGTAGATTTTTCCGCCTTGTTAGCACGCTTGGGTGACAAATTGCCGGAGGCCGGAACCGATGCGCGGCAAGTAATTGAACAGCTCGCCGCTGCCGTAGAGCCGGGATTAGTGGCGACGCCCGGCCCGCGTTACTTTGGTTTCGTCACTGGCGGCGCGTTGCCCGCCAGCGTAGCCGCAGATTGGCTGACGTCGGTGTGGGATCAAAATGCGTTTTCGTATGTGCTCTCGCCCGCAGCGGCGGCGGTCGAAGAAGTCGTACGAATCTGGCTCCTCGACTTGCTTGGCTTGTCGCGTGAGATGAGTATGGGACTTGTCACAGGCGGCACGATGGCAAACTTCACGGGGTTAGCCGCAGCACGACACGCGTTGCTAAAACAGGTTGGTTGGAATGTCGAAGCGCAAGGCCTCTTCGGCGCGCCTGAAATCACGGTAATCACGAGCGACGAATCGCACATCTCCATTTTCGCCGCCTTGCAAATGCTTGGCCTCGGACGCGACCGCGTCATTCGCATCCCCACCGATGCGCAAGGTCGTATGCAATCCGATGAATTGCGCACGGTATTGGCATCCATCTCCACGCCGGTATTGGTTTGTGCGCAGGCGGGGAATGTGAATACCGGCGCGTTTGATCCGCTGGCAGAGATCGTTCCCCTCGTGCGTCAGCAGCAAGGTTGGCTGCATGTGGACGGTGCCTTTGGGTTGTGGGTTGCAGCGTCAGAACCTTATCGTTCGTTGGTAACACAACTTGAGCAGGCGGATTCCATCACCGTGGATTGTCACAAATGGCTGAATGTGCCGTACGATTCCGGTCTGGTGTTTGTCCGCGCTCGGGCCGCACATCAAGCGGCGATGACCTTGCAAGCGGCTTATTACGTTCCCAGCCCCGATGCTGTGCGCGACAACCACAATTGGGTGCCGGAAGCGTCACGCCGCGCGCGCTGTTTTGCGATCTACGCGGCGCTGCGTTCGTTAGGACGAAGCGGGATGGCGGAAATCGTCGAGCGTTGTTGCCGCCTGGCACGCCGCCTGGCAGCGGAATTAGCTGCCGACCCGCAAGTGCAAATCCTCAACGAGGTCGTTATTAATCAGGTCCTGGTGCGCTTTGTTCCGCCTGCTGGCGAAGATGACGATGCTTTTACCGCCGCCGTAATGCGTCGCGTACAAGCGGAAGGAACCTGTTGGGCAGGGGGAACGACGTGGCAGGGCAAACACGCAATGCGCCTTTCGGTCTCGAATTGGGCAACGCAGGAACACGATATAGATCGTTCGGCAAGCGCGATTCTGGCTTGCCTGCACGAATGTACAGCAAACTGGAAAGTTTGCTATCCCTTTTCCAAGGAGTGATGATGTCAGCCGTGAAATTATTGACAACCGCAGAATTAGAAGCAGGTTTGCCCGCCATCCGCCAAGCGCCCAAAGATGCAGGCGAATTGAAGCTTATTGTCCGCCGCCCCCAAGTCAACGCCCGCGAAGTGTTAACCGAAGCCCAGCTTGATCCAGTCGAAGGGCTTATCGGCGATAGTTGGAAAGACCGCCGCAGTTCGCGCACCTCCGATGGTTCCCCGCATCCTGCCATGCAACTCAACATCATCAACACGCGCGCCATTGCATTGATTGCGCAAGACGAGGCGCGATGGCAGTTGGCGGGCGACCAACTTTTTCTTGATCTGGATTTGAGCAAAGAGAATTTGCCTGCCGGAACCAAGCTCGCGCTCGGCACGGCGGTTATTGAAGTCACGGCGGAACCCCATACGGGCTGTAAGAAATTTGTCAAACGATTTGGCGTGGATGCGATGAAGTTTGTGAACTCCGCGCTTGGCAGGGAACTGCAACTACGCGGCATCAATGCGCGTGTGATCCAACCGGGCGTGATTCGTGTGGGAGACCGTGCGAAGAAGCTTTGAGCCGCGAGTTGCATGAACGAACAACTCCCAACCAATCTCACACTCACCATTCGGCTTGCAACCGCATCTGATGCGCGTCGTTTGGCGGAACTGCGCTACCTCTTTCGTGCGGCGCTCAATCCTGTGAATGAAACAGAAGACAGTTTTGTGGAACGCTGTAGCCACTGGATGCACGTGCGATTACAGGATAATAACCACTGGCGTTGCTGGGTGGCGGAAGGGGAAGCGACGATTATCGGTGCGCTTTGGCTGCAACTTATCGAAAAAATTCCGAACCCCATTGCAGAACCGGAATACCACGCTTACGTCACCAATTTCTATGTGCGGGAAGACGCGCGTGGCCTTGGTCTCGGCACGACACTTTTGCAGGCAGCACTTGCCTGGAGTCACGCGCAACAAGTGCAAACCGTGATTCTCTGGCCGACCGCGCAAAGTCGGTCGTTGTACCTACGGCATGGCTTTGCGGTAAGCGATGAAATCATTGCGTTAGCAATGACCGCGTGGCACTAGCGAGCCAGGAACGCTAAAAGATCGCTGCAAACTTCTCGTTTTCCAACAGGTCGCCAATTCGTCCTATCTCAATGTCGGCGGCTGGATATTTCGCTACCTCGGCGGCATCCAGCGCGTAATGCCCCTGGCGCGGAAAGACCGTCGTCAAGCGGTCACCCCAACTCTGCTTCATCGCCGTCAGAATCCGCAATTTGTCATCCACCATCACATAATGCGCCGCCGGATAGCGCCGTTCGACATCGGCCAACTCTAATTCCTTGTGAATATAAATCAGCACGTTACGCTCGACGGCTTCAAACAAACCTGACCGCTCTACCTTGCGCGGCTGAAAGACGACATCGCCGTCTGACAGAATTACCACTGGCCCCTGCGGTTGACATGAAGCCAGGACATCCAATGAATTCGGATAGAGCCGATTGGCAAACGGATAGTTAATAAGGTAGGTCGAAACCGCCAGCAAACGGGTGTCATAGGGATGTTCGTGCCGATACCGTTGCAATGCTCCCAGATAATCCGCATAGCCCAGTTCTGTGCGCAATTCTTCAAAAATTGCCCAATAGCGATTGCTTCGTTCGGCCCCGACTTCGTTGGCTAAATAGCGCCGAAGGTCAGCCGTTACACGGTCGTTATCGAGCAGCGTGTTGTCTACATCGAATAAGAAAACGATAGGGTGTTGTGCCATATTGCTACTCCTGATGGATAAACTCTGAAGATTATACACAACCGCGCTGGCCGCGCAGCCTATTGCTAACGTGATTGCCCGCCGCCGCGAAAAAAAATATTCTGCGACCGTTTACAGCTTTGCTGTTTCGGTGATATATATGGCGACGCAATATATGGAGACACCCGCTATGCTAGATCATGAAGTCAAACGCGGCAGTACGGAAATGCTGATCCTGGCCTTGGTCGAAGACCGTCCGCGCCACGGCTACGAAATCGCCAAACTGATCGAAGAGCGTTCGGACGGCGTGCTGCAATTTCACGTCGCGTCGCTCTACCCGCTGCTCTATCGCCTGGAAAAACGCGGCCTTATCAAAGGCACCTGGATTGAAAAGGCCGGGCAGCGAAGACGGCGTTTTTATAAGCTCACAGCGCAGGGTAGGAAAGCACTGACCGAACAACGGCAAACGTGGTCAGATTTTTTCGCGGCGCTGGATCGCGTAGCAAAGATCAACCCTGCATAGAGGATTCGTATGCAGAATTGGAATCACATTGTGCGCGAACGGCTGACGGCTTTGCGCCTGGCACCCGAACGCGAGCTTGAAGTTGTCGAGGAACTCGCGCTGCATTTGGAAGCCGCGTATGAAGACGCGCTGGCCGCTGGTTTGTCCGCGACCGAAGCCGCCGCGCACGCGGTGCGGGGGTATGACTGGCGCTTGCTGGAATGCGAGCTGGGCCGCATCGAGCAAGCGCCCCGGCGCGCTTGGCTGCCCGCATCAGCCATCTCAATAAGAAACTCAGGCAGGAAAAATCGTATGGAAACCTTACTGCAAGACATCCGCTTTGGCGCACGTATGTTGCGCAAAAATCCTGGTCTCACCTTGATTGCAATTCTGACGCTGGCATTGGGTATCGGCGCGAACACCGCCATCTTCAGCGTCGTCAATGCTGTGCTCTTGCAACCGCTGCCTTTCGCCGAAGCGGAGCGCGTAGTCAGGATATGGGGCGTATTCAGTCAGGGGAATCGGGCCGCAACGTCGCCGCCCGATTATCTGGATTACCGTGCGCAGAACCAGTCGTTTGAGGATTTTGCGGCGCTGCGACAAGCTTCGTTCACGCTGACGGGCAAGACAGAACCGGAGCGGATTGTTGGCGCGAACGTGACGGCCAATTTCTTTCACGCGCTTGGCGTGCAACCGTTGCGAGGCCGCACGTTCACGCCAGAAGAAGAGCAACCTGGGCAAGCACAAGTAGCGCTTATCAGCGAAGGCTTATGGCAACGGCGTTTCGGCGCTGACCCGGCAGTCATCGGACAATCATTGTGGTTGGATGGCAAGAATCACACCATCATCGGTGTCATTCCGAATGCGTCGCGGCTGCCCGAAGAAGCGGAAGTCTGGAAGCCGCTGACATTCGACGGAGAGCAGATGAAAGTCCGCCGCTTCCATTTTCTGCGTGCGTTTGGGCGGCTCAAACCGGGCGTCACTTTGCCACAGGCGCAAGCTGATCTGGACGCCATCGCAATTGGGTTGGAGCAGCAATACCCGGATTCAAATAAGAGCTGGCGGTTGCGCATGGTGCCGTTGCGGGACGAATTACTCGGCGACATTCGGACGCCGCTGTATGTGTTGTTGGGCGCGGTAGCGTTTGTGTTGCTGATTGCCTGCGCTAACGTCGCTAACCTGTTGCTCGCGCGCGCGGCGATGCGGCAAAAGGAGATTGCCATCCGCAGCGCACTCGGTGCAGGCCGCGCGCGTCTACTGCGTCAGTTGCTCACCGAATGTCTGCTGCTGGCGCTCGCGGGCGGTGGCCTGGGCTTACTGCTTGCCGTGTGGGGAACAGAAGTGCTAGTGAAGCTGGTGCCAGCTACCATTCCTCGTGCCAGCGAGATTGGCGTAAATGGGCAGGTGCTCGGTTTCACGCTGTTGCTTTCCGTGTTGACCGGCGTGATCTTTGGCTTACTGCCCGCGTGGCAAGCCTCCCGCCCGGATTGCAACGAAATGCTCAAAGACGGAAGCAGGGGCACAGTCGCCGGAGCGAGCAATCAGCGGATGCGTAGTGGGCTGGTAGTCGCGGAAATTGCGGTGGCGCTCGTGCTGTTGGTGGGGGCTGGCTTGTTGCTGCAAAGCTTCCGGCATTTACAAAACGTTGCCCCCGGTTTTGATCCCAGGAATGTGCTGACGATGCAGATTTTTTTGCCTGCCACGAAATATGCTGAGCCGGGCAAAACAAGCCGTTTCTTTGACGAGGTGTTACAGCGGGTGAAGTCTTTGCCGGGCGTGCAGGCCGCAGGCATAACAACGCAACTGCCGCTGCGGGGTGGCGGCGACACCTACTTCAAGATCGAAGGTCGTCCTTTCAAAGACCCGAACCAACAGGTCACGGCGCACAATCCCGCCATCAGTCACGATTATTTCCGTGCGCTGGGCATCCCGCTCCGCCAGGGCCGCGCCTTCACTGAACAAGAGACCAAAGCGCCGCCCAGCGTCGTCATCATCAACGAGACGTTCGCGCAGATACATTTTCCCGGCGAAGACCCGCTTGGCCAACGCTTAATTATTGACGATGGAGAGCCAGTGACCTGCGAGATCATCGGCGTGGCAGGCAACGTCAAGCAGTTTTCGCTGGCGAGCCAATCCACGCCCACGATGTACTTGCCGAGGCTGGAAACCGGGTTTGCAAATTTGGTCGTGCGTAGTTCGGGCGATGCCCTGGCCTTGGCCTCAGCCGCGCGCACCGCCGTGCAAGCTATAGATAAGGATCAACCCGTGACGAACGTGCGTGCGATGGAGCATCTCGTTACTGGTTCCGTCGCTGAGCCGCGTTTTCGCACCTTGCTGCTGAGCGTTTTTGCCGCGCTGGCCTTGGGTTTGGCCGTCCTCGGCATCTACGGCGTGATGTCGTATGCGGTGACGCAGCGCACGCCTGAAATCGGCCTACGGATGGCGCTGGGCGCACAAGCGCGCGACATTTTGTCATTGGTCCTTGGGCAGGGGATGCGGTTGGCGCTGATTGGCGTTGTCCTTGGGCTGGCAGCTTCGTTTGGCTTGACGCGTTGGCTGAAGACCTTGCTCTTTGGCATCAGCGCCACTGACCCACTGACATTTGCCGGAATCGCGTTGCTCTTACTATTAGTAGCCCTGCTGGCGTGTTGGCTGCCGGCGCGGCGCGCGACAAGGGTTGATCCGCTGATTGCGCTGCGCAGTGAATAAAGCAACAGCATAAATCAATGATCTGGTAGCAGCTACCCTGGAAAGCATAACGGTCTTGCTGGGCGGCAGGGAGACTTTCACCAAAGCGCCGGAATGGCCCTTCCGCGCTGGCCCCGGCTCTTATCACCTGACCTTGGGCGACATCAACCAGGACGGCAAGCTTGATCTTGCGGCTTCCAGCTTTGAAGGCAAAGCCGTGACGCTGTTGCTGGGGCGGTGAAGCCATTCGGTGGTGCGCTTTCCCTTCTGGGCTGTGGAGAAGGTAAAATGAGCGCGGCTATGAATTACCGTTGGTACCCACAACTTGCCTGGATACTCTGCTACATCGCACTGTTTGGCAGCACGACAGCCGGAGCGCAACCGCGACAGGTTTCCTATCTGATTGAGCCTGTCGTCGCTGAAACCGGCTTGCGCTTTCGTATTGAACTCACCTTCACCGGACATGAATCAGGCCGCACGGAATTGATTTTGCCGTCCCAATCTGCGGGGCAAACGAAGCTGTATGAAGCGATTCAGAAGCTGGAAATCCTGACGCCAAAAATCCAAGTGACCGACACCACTGAACCCTGGGTCAAAGTACTGACACACGAGCCAGGGCAAGCGATTCACGTGCGCTACGAACTGGTGCAGGATCGCGCCGATGCGTTACAGGCACTGCGTGGCGCGGGCTTCCGACCCGTCCTGCAGCCAACGTACTTTCACTGGCTCGGCAGTGCGTGGGTGCGTCCGGGATTGGATGAGTCGGAGCCACTTGCTTTTACAATCGGGTGGATAAATCTGCCGCCGGAATGGACAATCAGCAATACATTTGGCAGCAATACATTTGGCAGCAATACGTTCGGCACGAATCAACGGCAGCAGACCTTCACTTCGACCTTGCGAGCCTTCACGAGTTCGGTCTTTGTCGGCGGTGATTTTCGCTTGCGTGCGGTGACGGTGCAGGGGCGTCCGGTGCAAATTGCGCTGCGCGGGACGTGGCAATTTACGGATGAGGAATTGGCGATGTTGGTCGGCAAAATCTTCGTGCTCGAACGTGGCTTTTGGAACGATTACGACTATCCGAATTACCTGATCACCTTGTTGCCGCTGGCCGCGTCCGCGCAGGGCGCTGCCAATTCCGGCACGGGGCTGAACGATTCGTTCGCAATGTTTGCGACGCCGAATTCAACGCTGCATGATTTGAAATATTTGCTGGCGCACGAACTCTTTCACAATTGGAATCCCAGGCGGCTTGGTCGCATCCCGAACCCGCCGGAGTCGCTCTATTGGTTTACGGAAGGCGTCACGGATTATTACGCCTATCGTCTGTTGTGGCGCGGTGGGCTGATTACCTTGGACGAATATTTGGCGAAGTACAACGAAGTGCTGCGCAACTATTACACGTCGCCTATGCGCAACGAATCGAACGAACGTTTAGGGCGCGAATTTTTCAGCCATACCGAATTGTCACGACTGGCCTACTGGCGCGGACGCTTGCTGGCAGGGAATTGGGACGCGTTGATTCGCACCAATTCCAATGGCAAATCTTCGCTGGATGATGTGCTGCGCGATCTGTACAGGGATGCAGGCAGCACAGAGTTGAATCCCGCTACGATCAGCGCCGTCGTGCGCCGCTATGCGAATGAGGATGTGTTGCCGGAATGGAAGCGCGTGATTGATAGCGGTGAAATGATCGTGCCGCGCCCGAATCTCTTTGGCACCTGTGCCGAGCGCACAATGATTGAGGTCGGCGAGTACGAACTCGGCTTTGATTTGGACGCGTTGCAGTCACAAATGCAAATCAAAAATGTACTCCCCAACAGCGCCGCCTATCGGGCTGGTTTGCGGGACGGGCAAACAGTCACCAAACGCCCGGCATTTCAGACCGGAGATGCCAGCCAGGCAATCGAACTCACAGTCAGAGAAGTTGGGAAAGAGAAAACCATCCGCTTTTTCCCGTCGCGCAGTGACAAGACCACCGTGCCGCAATTTAAATTGACAACCAATCGCAATGCCACGCAAAAGATGAGTTGTGAGCGGGCGTTTTGACGCATTGCGGGCGCTATATGTCCAACTCGTATTGAGGGAGTTCAGCACTTGCGTTAGACTCTGCTTGTGTAACAAGCGCTGTTTACTATCAGCAACGAGGAGCCAGGCCATGAGTCTCAAAGTCAATGTTCGTCAACTCCAGGAACAATTGCCTGAAGTATTGGAGCGGACAGTGGAAGCGAACGATGTTTGTGTCATTGAACGCAATGGGCAGCCATACGCCGTGCTGGTCAGTATTCGAGAATGGCGGCGGCGCACCGTTGGCAAACGGCTTGATGCCTTGGGGCCGCAATACCGCCTCAGCGTAATACAGCAAAAGCGTACCGAAGAATTGCTGGTTCAGCAAAACACGCGCCGCCTGACGCGTGCTGAACAACGCGAATTGCAAGCTCTGTTGCAAGCCAGCGAAGCGATCCTGTTAGCACGTGCCGAGGCGTTGGCGCGCGTATGAGCCGCTGGCGTAGCGAGTTGCGGCGGCGAGTTCGTCTGCGCGCGCAAAACCTCTGCGAATATTGCCGCACGTTGATGGATTTGACCGGGCACGAATTCACGATTGACCACATTCTGCCGGAAGCCCAAGGTGGCTCAAGCCAGTTCGACAACCTCTGTTTTTGCTGTTTCTGGTGCGGTGCAAGGTATGGGGCGAATTCCGCCGCCATCGCCGCGACCTCAAAGCCCGCGGCGAAGCGGCGAAACCAACTGGTACGCCCAAAAACTCCTGCGGATGGCCACCGAATTATGGCAACATCGTTATCTCTTTTTCACCGCAGATGAAAACCTGACGGCCAAACAAAAAGAGACGATGCGTGAAGTTCTTCAGACGCAACCGGAGATTTCTTTCCTGCGTGGCTTCCTGGACAAAGTCTGGGCCATCTTTGAGGGTCCGACCACGGAAGAACAGGCGCAAGCTAAACTCGCCGAACTGAAACGCTACACCGCCTATAAAGCAGAGAACGGCTACACAAAAGCCATTTCGTTCCTCGACGAGCATTTCAAAAATATGACGACCTTCCTGCGCGTCCCGGGTGTCCAGCGCAACTCGGAGGCCGAAACCGGCATGCGCGTGCTCCGTCGCTGGGAGCGCAATCACGACGGCTTCCGTTCGGAAACCGGACGCAGCCACGCCCTGAGAATTTATCAAGCCGTGATGTATCTCGACTGGTCAATCAGGAATCCTCCAAATTTGACCGCTTCAGACGGTTAGACGGGTGGGACAGACCCACAAAAGTCTACCCTAACTGACGACATTTTTTGTACCCCCAAGACTTTTCAGACTAGCTCTCAGGACTTCCTCTCTACCTTCTTAACGTCTTTCGACGCGTCATTGTAGACTCTATACTGAGATTACCTTCAATTGGAAACGTACCATCTTCATTAAAGAATATCTTATCTTCAAACTTTATGATGGCTGTATTGGCGCGATCAATAGGGATTCTTATTTCTTCTGGCAGGCGCAGTATAAGCATTTGCACACTTCCAAGGGTAAGCCGGTCTAAGGCTGCATAATAAGTTGAGTCCCCCACTTTAATAGCAAAACTAATTACAGGCCTTGATCCTTTAGGTGCGTTTATAAGTTTAAAACTAATGCTACCTAATGCAAGTCTATACTGCGGCGTGCCGCTCACTTCTTTGCGCTGCAATAATGCTTCCGTGCTTAATGAGTTAACCTCGGCCTGCGCCGTGAATTTACTACCGCTAGGGTGACTTAGTTCGCCCGACTTGCGGTCTTCAGTAAACTTAGGTTCTATAAATGGGATGTCTCCCAGTTCTAACCCCGTAAGGTTAATGTCAACCGCTGAAGGGGGTTGTGCTAAGGCGGAAAAATAAAGTAGACTTGTCAAAATCAACGTAAATAAAAAGCGCATTGGTACTCCTGTAGGCTGACGTTAGTTGGTGCTGGTTTAGTGTTCTGCTGACCTGCAAAAGTAATGTCTAGTCGTTGCGATGTCAAGGGTTGTGGCCGAGGGAGCCACTTTTGTCTAAGTAGCACAATCAATAGTTCGGACAGATTTTGAAGAGGGGCTTCACAAAAAAGGCGATGAGATGGTTCACTGTAGAAGTCAAAATCTACAGAAAACCAACCATCGCCATGACAATTGTCAAAACCATCCTCGCGCAAATGCCTGCGGTGCGTCAACCGCAAGCCAAGTTCCTTGACACTTTATTCGCCACCATTCTGGCCTTACGTGGACACGTCACGGTGCGCAACTTGAGTCGGTATTGCGACTATAGCAAGCGCGCGCTCCAACGCCAGTTTCGGGCGGCGTTTGACTGGGCGGGCTTTCATCGCCTCACGCTCCAGACCGTCTGGCGCGAGGCTGACGAATGGATCGAAGTCCAGGATGCGTCCTTTATCCCCAAGAGTGGGAAGAACACGCCCGGTCTTGGTTCCTTCTTCAACGGCTGCGCCGGACGCCCGGAACGAGGGCTGGAGCTTTCGACGCTGGCGCTGGTCAATGTTACGCGCGGGTATGCGGTGACGCGCCACGTCTGCCAAACGCCCGCCGGGACGAAAGCCACCGGCGACGAGTCGCGCCTCACTTGGTACGCCCGGCAAGTGCTGGGACAGCGAGCCACACTGCCGCCGTCGGTCACTCTCTGGTGGTGGACGGAGCCTATGCCAAACGCCCGTATCTCGATGCGGTGGTCGGCGAGGGACGCCACGTCATCACCAAACTGCGCAACGATGCGGACTGTTATTTTCTGCACACCGCGCCACGCCAGCCGGGGCAACGGCCGGTCACGCCAGTCTAATCGGCAAGGTTAACTTCCAGGACTTGACGCGCTTCACCTGTGTCGGCACGCTGCCGGACGAACCGCACGTAACCGTCTACACGACGCGGGTCTGGCACAAAAGCCTGCGGCGAAAACTCCGCTTGGTCGTGCTGGTTAAGCGCCAGACCGAGACAAGCCGCGCTTCGTCGTGCTGGCCACGACCGACGTGGACTTCGACGCACAGACCGTCGTGCGGTATTACCGCGCACATTTTTAGATTGAGTTTCTCTTCCGCGATGCCAAACAGTTTACGGGCTTAACTGACTGTCAGGCACGCGACGCCCCGGGCTTTGGACTTTCACTTCAATGCCGGGTTAGCGACGCTCAATCTGGTGCGCAGCAGCGAAGTGGAAGCGGCAGAAGGATCGTCCTTGAAAGTGTTCTCAATGGCGAGCTGGAAACAGCGCAAGTTCAATGAACGCCTGGTCGAAACCCTTATTACGAAGCTAGATTTGAGCCACTTTGATTAAGAACCATCCTCGCTATTAGGAAATCAGGACTTACGGCGCACTGACCGCCTGATATTTGTCTATAGTATTGTTCTTGTTGAGTTGCATCTTCGGATAATAAGTACCTGAGCATATTCATTCTGGTATTTGAAATTTGGTAGCCCCGTTTTTATGGGGGAATCGTGAATCTTTATACCAGAATGATTCGGCCTGCCTACTTACAGCGCATTGAGCGGCAAAGCGAACAAGAACCCATCATTCTGGGAACCAATCGAAGGAGCAATATGATCGCAGACCTGTGGCAGGACCTGCGCTATGGCGCGCGAATGCTGATGAAGCAACCTGGCTTTACGCTGATCACAGTGCTGACGTTGGCATTGGGCATCGGCGCGAACACAGCCATCTTTAGCGTTGTCAACGCGGTGCTACTCAACCCGCTGCCGTTCCCGGCATCGGACAGATTGATGGCCCTGGGGCAGAACGACGCCCGCAATCGCGCGGCGTTGTCGAATTTCTCTTTCCTCAACTTCGCGGACACGCGGGAGCAGCCAGAAAGCCTTCGAGCGGCTGGCGGCTTACTACAACTCCAATTTCACACTCACGGGGCAGCGCGAGGCAGCGCTGTTGCGCGGCACGGTCGTCACAGCCGATTTGTTCCCGCTTCTGGGCGCGTTGCCCGCCCTGGGTCGCACCTTCCTGCCTGACGAAGACAAGGCGGGTGGCGGCAGCGAGGGGCGCCCGGCAATGCTGAGTTGGGAATGCTGGCAGCAGCGGTTCGCAGGCGACCCGGCTGTGGTCGGGCGCGCGGTCAGCCTCAATAACACAAGCTTCACTGTGGTCGGGGTAATGCCCGCCGGTTTCAGGTTTCCGATCCAGGCGCGGCCAGACGGAAGTGTGGGTCTCGACCGCGCTCGATTACGAAAGGAAAATGGGCCCTGGCACGATCATGGCCGCGCGCGGCTATCGCGCCTGGCGGGTGATCGGGCGGCTGAAGGCGGGCGTCACACCAGCGCAGGCGCAGGCCGAGGCGGACGTGATCGCCGCCAATTTGGCAACTTTCTCCCGGACAACGACGAGAAGATGGGAATCGGCGTGAAGCCGCTGCTCGAATCACTGGTCGGGAATCTGCGGCCTACGCTCCTGCTCTTGTTCGGAGCGGTCGGCTTCGTCCTGTTGATCGCGTGCGTGAACGTGGCCAACCTACTGCTCGAACGCGCCATCAGCCGGCAAGCAATTGGTGATG
>CAWCGF010000022.1:0-269194 GCA_963794955.1 uncultured Acidobacteriota bacterium | reverse complement strand
CGGGCGCGCCATCGTCCCTCACTGCAATGCCGCAGCAATTCTTTCAACGTGCCTTTCGTCGCATTATCGTGGATGTAGCGGGCCGTGAAGTATTCTTGAAACGTAAGATGGGAAAAGGAATGAAAGTCACGGGAGCGCGCGGTTAAGATGCCGTGTTGCGCTTCGATAGTTTGCAGCAAAACCTCACCGTCAATTTCTTCGTCGTGCGGCGGTACATTCGCTAAATAGTTCGTGAGTTCTTTTTGTAAGCGTTCCTTTTTGATGAAGTATTCATTTTTCTCAAAGGTGATGGCAGCAACTTGCGCGAACATCTTTTTCTTATGCCCTAGTGAGAGCTTGCCGTACACGCTATCGCGTTTGATCCCGCGTGAAGCGTCCCATTTCTTGAGCAACGCATCAATCGCTTCTTCATAAATTTCGACGCGTCGTTGCGGAAAGACCAGCGTTTCCTGAAATGACAAACAGAGCAACGTCAGTAACAAAGGGCTGGAAGCCAGTTCGCGCAAATTCTTGTTTTCGGCTTTGGCAAATTCAGTATGAAATTTCTCCCCGATGTCTGCTTTGCTGCGAAACCAGTTTTTTACAAATTGCTCTACCTGCCCATCGTCAAAGTCCGCCATCTCAACATAAACAAATCCCTCGAAGGTGTATTCATTGGCGGCGACGCGACAGGTAATCAGGCATTGCGCTTGATCGATCTTTTTGGCGAAATCACGAATCGCCAACACTTGTTTGGCGCGCTGCCCATCGGCCTGATTGACTTCATCCAATCCATCGAACAAAACAATTGCCTGACCCGCAGCTAACAACTTCTCTACGAACAACGTAGCTTCAGGGAAATTGCAAATATCGAATTGACGGACAATGAATGGCATCAATTCCATACGCGAGTCCGACCATTCTTTGAGCCAAATAAAGATCGGCACTTTGTCAATGAAGCCTTCCGCCGCATTGAACGCCACACGTTTCAGAAATGTAGTTTTCCCCGCGCCCGGTTTGCCCAGAATGAAGAGATTGCCTTTTTCCCGCACCAGCTTGAGACAGCCAACCCGTTCGGCGTGGTGATGTTTTTCGGGATCAGTCGCGCGGTTGAGCAACTCTTCAATGGCATAGCGTTGGTGAGCCGTTTGTTTCGACAACACGTAGGCATCTACATAAATCTCGCTGAGCGCAACCGGCTCTGCCATTCCCATCACTTGCATCTTGCCATACAGCGTTTTGATTTTGGCGCGATACGTTTCTGCGGCGGCGTTCCATTTGAATTCTTTGTATTTGTCCTTGGCTGCGCCTGTGGCTTTCGCTGTTACGTCTTTGCCAAATTTCTCCCACAGCCATGAAGCCGCTGCTGATGCTGTTGTGAGTGTCACGATGTCTGCCATAGCGATGCCCCCGTAAGATGTTGGTGCTGATCCAAGTGGATAGTACCTGAGAGATGCTGATCTTTGAAGTAATGACGCGATCTCTGGCTCCAGAGGAGCGACATCTCACATTTCGCTCCTCTGGAGCTTGGAAGATAGATGCCATCCTATTAACCTTGTCCTGACCCAAATCTTGGCACGGAACGAGCGATTCGGTTTTCAGCCCGCATAGGCGGGCGGCAGCATAAAGCTCATGGTGGAGGAACCCTGGGAACAGGGACGAAAACCCACCTAGCCCGTGAAGGCGGGCGGCAGCGTGATGCCAACAATCTATCAATAGCTGTCGCCCACGCGCGTGAGCTGGGTGATTCCATTTGCCGCTGCCCTGGGGTTGCGTCTCCGCCTTCACTGCTGCCCGCCTTCGCGGGCTATTTCACTCCAATCCTTTCTCCAAAGAAATTTCTTCCGAACTCTCTTCGCCTTGACGCCATATATGCGGCTGAATAATATATGGCTATGACATATAAGCAATCACCTATGCTCGACCGCGAATTGAAGAAGGGCAGCGCCGAACTGCTCATTCTCTCGCTCTTGGAAACCCGCGCCCGTCACGGCTACGAAATCAGCAAGCTGATCGAATCCCGCTCGGACGGTATGCTGAAATTCAATGTGGCGTCGCTCTATCCGCTCTTGTATCGGCTGGAAAAACGTGGCTGGATCGAGGGTCATTGGCTGGAGAAGGTCGGCCAGAAGCGGCGGCGCTGCTACAAGCTGACGAAAGAAGGCAAGCAGGTGCTGAAATCGCAACGCACTACATGGCAATCCTTCGTTGCCGCGATTAACCAAATCACGGGGCTCGAAAATGCCTGAATGGAAGCAGGAGATCAGACGGCGACTGGCGAACCTGAACCTTGCGCCGACACGCGAGGCGTCTGTTATTGAAGAATTGTCGCAGCACTTGGAGGAATTTTATGAAGCGTTGTTGTCGAACGGCGCAATGCCAACCGATGCCCGTCAACAAACGTTGGCGGAATTGAGCGGCAGCGAATTGCTTCAGTGGGAACTACAGCGCATTGAGTGGCAAAGCAAACAAGAACCAATCATTCTGGGAACCAATCGAAGGAGCAATATGATCGCAGACCTGTGGCAGGACCTGCGCTATGGCGCGCGAATGCTGATGAAGCAACCTGGCTTTACGCTGATCACAGTGCTGACGTTGGCATTGGGCATCGGCGCGAACACAGCCATCTTTAGCGTTGTCAACGCGGTGCTACTCAACCCGCTGCCGTTCCCGGCATCGGACAGATTGATGGCCCTGGGGCAGAACGACGCCCGCAATCGCGCGGCGTTGTCGAATTTCTCTTTCCTCAACTTCGCGGACACGCGGGAGCAGCAGAAAGCCTTCGAGCGGCTGGCGGCTTACTACAACTCCAATTTCACACTCACGGGGCAGCGCGAGGCAGCGCTGTTGCGCGGCACGGTCGTCACAGCCGATTTGTTCCCGCTTCTGGGCGCGTTGCCCGCCCTGGGTCGCACCTTCCTGCCTGACGAAGACAAGGCGGGTGGCGGCAGCGAGGGGCGCCCGGCAATGCTGAGTTGGGAATGCTGGCAGCAGCGGTTCGCAGGCGACCCGGCTGTGGTCGGGCGCGCGGTCAGCCTCAATAACACAAGCTTCACTGTGGTCGGGGTCATGCCCGCCGGTTTCAGGTTTCCGATCCAGGCGCAGCCGACGGAAGTGTGGGTCTCGACCGCGCTCGATTACGAAAGGAAAATGGGCCCTGGCACGATCATGGCCGCGCGCGGCTATCGCGCCTGGCGGGTGATCGGGCGGCTGAAGGCGGGCGTCACACCAGCGCAGGCGCAGGCCGAGGCGGACGTGATCGCCGCCAATTTGGCAACTCTCCCGGACAACGACGAGAAGATGGGAATCGGCGTGAAGCCGCTGCTCGAATCACTGGTCGGGAATCTGCGGCCTACGCTCCTGCTCTTGTTCGGAGCGGTCGGCTTCGTCCTGTTGATCGCGTGCGTGAACGTGGCCAACCTACTGCTCGAACGCGCCATCAGCCGGCAGCGCGAGATCAACGTGCGGCTGGCGCTCGGCGCAAGCCGCTGGCGCATCACGCGTCAACTGCTGACCGAGAGCGTTATGCTGGCGGGACTGGGCGGCGCTTTGGGTGCGGCGCTGGCGGTGTGGGGGACGAGCCTGATTGTCGCGCTCAGCCCCGAAGGCATCACACGCATCGCGGAGACGCGCCTTGACGCGCGTGTTCTGGCCTTCACGGCTTTGGTCTCACTGCTTACAGGCAGTGCCTTTGGGCTGGCTCCGGCGCTCACCATTGCCAGAACAAACCTGGGCGAATCACTCAAACAGGGCGGGCGCGGTGCGTCGGGCAGCGTGCAAACGAACCGCACACGCAGCCTGTTGGTAGTCGTCGAGATTGCGCTCGCGTTGGTGTTACTCGTGGGGGCGGGACTGCTGCTTCAGAGCTTTGTGCGCTTGCAACAGGTCGCGTTAGGGTTCGACCCGCAAAACGTCCTCACCTTCAATGTCGCAATGTCAGTTGACCAAACAACCCGCCCGGCGCAGACCGCTGATTTTTACCAGCGGCTCACTGAACGCGTGAAATCCCTGCCGGGGGTGATCAACGCGAGCGTCGTTTTCCAAATGCCGCTTGGAGGCGGCGCGGCCACCACTGAATTTGCAGATCGAGGGAAAGCCGATGGCGCCCGGCGACGACGCTTTCGGCATCATCCACTCGGTCGGTCCCGAATACTTCCGCACACTAGGCATTCAGCTTGTCAAAGGGCGTGAATTTACCGAACGGGACAACTTGGACTCGGCTCCGGTGCTGATCATCAACGAGGCGCTGGCGCGCAAACACTTCCCCAACGAAGACCCCCTCGGCAAGCGCATTAGGCCGGGTTTTTCCACGGTGCCGGTTACAGAAGAGACCGGCCTGCGCGAAGTCATTGGCGTCGCAGCCGACGTCAAGCAGCAGACCTTGCAAGGCGCGGCGCAGCCGGAATTCTATTTCGCGCAGGCGCAAATGCCGCTGTCCACGATGACCGTAGTGGCGCGCACTTCATCCGACCCGCGCGCGCTCGTCAACGCGGCGCGCGACGCGGTTCAGTCGCTCGACCCGAAAGCCCCGCTTTACGGCGTCAGCACGGTCGAAGAACTGCTGGGCCGGTCGGTCGCCAGCCCGCGCTTCAATACACTGCTGCTGGGGCTTTTCGCCGCTGTCGCGTTGATCCTGACGGCGGTCGGGCTGTACGGCGTCATCTCGTGTTCGGTCAGCCAGAACACACACGAGATTGGCATCCGCGTCGCGCTGGGCGCGCAGCCCGGCGATGTGTTCAAGCTGATTGTCGGGCAGGGGATGTTCCTGACGCTTGTCGGGATTGTGATTGGCCTGGCTGCCGCCTACTGGCTGACGCGGTTGATGGCGAGTTTGCTGTACGGCGTGGGCGCGACCGACCCCTGGACTTTCGCGGGTGTGGCCGTGTTGTTGGTGAGCATCGCCTTCATCGCCTGTTACCTCCCGGCACGGCGGGCGACCAGGGTTGACCCGTTGATTGCATTGCGTAGTGAGTAAGCCGATTTTGGAATTCGGCTGCTGGAAGCAATGAATTTCGAGATTCTGCAATCCACAATCTGCAAGCAAATATGTCTGACTGGAAACCAGAGATCAGACAACGGCTGGCTGGTTTGAAGCTGGAACCGACCCGCGAGGCCGCCATCATTGAGGAAATTGTGCTGTACTTGGATGAGTGCTACGAAGAGTTGTCATCTTGAGACGAATCGCCCGATGTAGCGTATCAACGAATGCTGATGGAATTGAGCAGCAGTGAAGTGTTCGTCAGGAATTGCGGCGCGTCGTGCAGCAAAGCGCAAACAAACCCCTCTCCTTCTCGGCACCCATCGGAGAACAAATCTGATCGCAGATTTAAGGCAAGACTTGCGATAGGCGCGATGATGCTGATGCGCCGCCTGTCGCCATCGTCAATCAGGAATTTGCGCTCAGATTTTATATCAGCGAACAAAATGCTTTGGGAAAACGTTTTCGTTTCGTGGCAGGCACGCCACTAATGGAAATTATCGGCATTGCTAAAGACGGATGTTATGACATCTTGTACGAAGACCTGAAACTGCATCTGTTCCTGCATGTCTTTCACCACTATCGTTTGTAAATGACGTTGCTGATTAGCAGCCGTGCCGCCCGCGTTGATCCATCGGTGGCTTGGTGTGATGAATGAACTCGTACCAATCCGGTAGTGTTATGCCCAGATGGTTTTTCGTAAGTGGCAACGCTACCTTCAGGTAAACAAATCGTATTCACCCACTGTCAAGCGATTCTGGAAGGCAGTCGGTTTCAATCGAAAGGAAAAAATGCAAGTTATCACCAATGTTACTACGTCAGTAGCTTCAAAGCGTCTCGGAGCTACAAAGCAAATCCTTCTGCAAACCCTTTTGGCCTGTCTGCTTGCGCCTGCCGCCGTCGTCCTGGCCCAGGATAAACCCGCCGCCCCTGCGGCCCAGGCGAATCCGCTCAGCGCCTTTAATAAGCGTGCGTACGGACAAGTTAAGGATTGGCTGCTCCGCTCCGCCGAGAAAATGCCTGAGGAGAATTACAGCTTTAAGCCCGCCGAAACAGTCCGCAGCTTCGGCCAGATGGTTGGGCATGTGGCCGACGCACAATACCTGTTTTGTTCCGCCGTACTCGGCGAGAAAAATCCTGCCCTGAAAATCGAGCAGACCAAAACCTCGAAAGCCGATCTCATCAATGCACTCAAAGAGGCCGTCACCTATTGCGACAAGGCTTACAACGGCCTGAACGACGAGTCTGCCGCTCAATTGGTGAAGTTCTTCGGAGGCGACACCCCGAAACTTAGTGTACTGAGTGTGAACATCGCGCACGCTTCGGAACATTACGGTAATCTTGTCACCTACATGAGGCTGAAGAACGTCGTTCCTCCGTCCAGCGAGCCTGTGACCCCCGCACCGCCAAAGAAGTGATGGGTAGCTTGTGCGAGGAATAAAACAGTTCTCAAATTAAGGAGTGTTATGCAAGAAAGAGAAGCAAACGGGTTACCGAACAAAGCGGAAACCAAAGAGTTACCGACGGGGCGAAAACCGCTCCGGCTCTGGCCTGGTGTAGTTATTGCCATTGTGGTGGGGCTGGTCAGATATGGCGTGCCGCTCATCGCCCCTGACGCGGAGGTCTTCTCATATCCGCTCGTAATATTTGCGATATTCGGGGGCATGTTCGGTGCGGTCGCCATCGTTGTCTGGTGGCTGTTTTTCAGCCGCGCGGTCTGGCCCGAGCGCGTGGGTGCCGTCGTCTTGATGATCGTCGCGGTGTTCGCCACCAGGCTCATCGTTCACGAGTCAATCCGAGGCGGCATGATGGGAGGTTTGTTGTTTATCTACTCCATCCCGGTCCTGGGCCTCGCCCTCGTAGTCTGGGCAGTGTCCACCCATCGTTTTCCGAATGGAATGCGACGTGTGTCGCTGGTCGCGGCCATCCTGCTCGCGTGTACGCCGTGGACGCTCCTAAGGACAGGAGGCAGTCTAGGTGCTGGTTCAGACTTCCATTGGCGGTGGACCCCGACGCCTGAGCAACTGCTCCTGGCTCAGAGCAACGACGAACTGAAGCCGTTGCCGCCGTCAACGCCGATGCCGACGGCCTCACCGGAACAGCCGAAGGAAACGCCTGCGTCCAAACCCGATGAGAACGCGACACCCTCCCCAGCAGCTTCAGCACTAGCAAAAGCTGAGCCTGCCGCTGTGACAGAGAAGCCCGCCGAGTGGCCGGGCTTTCGCGGCCCGAAGCGCGACGGCATCGTGCGCGGCGTGCAGATCAAGACCGACTGGACGGCGTCGCCGCCTGTTGAGATATGGCGGCGGCCCATCGGCCCCGGCTGGTCATCCTTTGCGGTGCGCGGCGACCTGCTCTATACGCAGGAGCAGCGCGGCGACGATGAGATCGTTGGCTGCTACAAGATGTCAACCGGCGAGCCGGTGTGGCGACACCGTGACACCGTCCGGTTCTGGGAATCCAACGCGGGCGCGGGGCCACGTGCAACGCCGACCCTCAACAATGGTCGTGTTTACGCCTTTGGTGCGACTGGCATTCTGAACGCGCTTGACGCCAGTACCGGCAAGGCCATCTGGTCGCGCAACGTGGCGACCGACACGGGCCGGAAGGTGCCGGACTGGGGCTTTGCGAGTTCGCCGCTGGTTGCCAACGACCTGGTCATCGTCGCCGCCGCTGGCACGCTCGCCGCTTACGACAGCACTACCGGTAAAACACGTTGGCAAGGGCCTTCTTATGGCGGCAGCTACAGTTCGCCTCATCGTGCGACGATTGATGGCGTCCCGCAGGTTCTTTTGTTGGGCGGCCCGGGTGCCATCAGTGTCGCGCCCACCGACGGTGCTTTGCTTTGGCAGCATAAGTGGGAATCCGGCGCTATCGCGCAACCAGCCCTGACGGTGGACGGCGACATCCTGATCAACGCCCTGGCCGGCGCTGGCGGACTCGGTTTGCGCCGCCTTCATGTCAGTCAGGGAGCGGGCGGATGGAATGTCGAAGAGCGCTGGACATCGAACGGCTTGAAGCCCTACTTCAATGACTTCGTCACCCACAAAGGCCATGCTTTCGGCTTCGATGGCAACATCCTCGCGTGCATTGACCTCGCGGACGGTAAGCGCAAGTGGAAGGGCGGACGCTACGGCAACGGTCAGCTTGTCCTGTTGCCCGATCAGGATTTGTTGCTGGTGTTGTCGGAAGAGGGGGAACTGGTGCTGGTCAGTGCGACAACCGGCCAGTTCCAGGAGCTTGCGCGCTTCCCGGCGCTCGAAGGCAAGACCTGGAACCATCCGGTATTGGTCGGCGACCTCCTGCTGGCCCGCAATGGCGAGCAGATGGCCGCGTTCCGGCTGCCCGTCGCGGGCCGCTGACGCGGTAATGATATTGACCTAATCCTTTCGGTGCGGTGCGCGCCCTCGCTGGCAAGAAATGCCCGCGAGGGCGCGCACCGCACCTCGCATTCGGCTGCGCTGACGGGACAGCCTGTACCATGTTGGTGCAGTGCCGCTGCGTTGACCTTCCCGCTAAAAATTCCCCAGTTCCTCAACGACCTTGACGGTTGCACTTGATGCTATGTAGAATCCTGACTAGATAGAATTCTGACTAAAAAGAATTCTATCTTCTTAATTTCCTGAGGGGTTTTCATGGGCAAAGGATTTCTCACCTATTCATCGGCGGTCATCCTGCAAGCAGTAGCCAATGGTTATCGGTATGGGTTCGACATCATTGACATTACGGGGTTGCCAGGCGGGACGGTGTACCCGGCCTTGCGGCGTCTGGAAGACACGGGCTGTCTTGCTTCTAAATGGGAAAAGCACGTCATCGCGCAAGCCGCCGCGCGCCCGCCGCGTAAATATTATGAACTGACGCGCGCCGGACAGGATGCGCTGACGGAAGCAGTCAAACGTTACCGCTTGTTGGAGCAAAGCGAACTCAAGCCAGAACGCGCGCCGAAGCCAACCAAGGCGTGAAAGGGAATTGCACGATGCGCCCCATCTCCCAACAAACTATTCGCAAACCGCATCTGTGGTTGATTAGCTTCATTGGTTTAATCGTACCGCACCGTTTGCGCGCGGATTGGCGGCAGGAGTGGGAAGCAGAGTTGCGGCACCGCGAAACGTTGCTGGTAGAGTGGGACAACCTGAATTGGCAAACCAAATTGAATTTACTCTGGCGCAGCACGAGCGCGTTCTGGGATGCGCTATGGCTGCAGCCCAAACGATGGGAGGACGACATGATCCAGGACTTACGCTATGCGATACGAATGTTGCGCACGCACAAGGGTTTTACCGCCGTGGCTGTGCTGACGCTGGCGCTGGGCATTGGCGCAAACACGGCGATTTTCAGTGTCGTGGATAAGTTGTTGCTACGTTCGTTGCCGGTCAAAGAACCCAACCAACTCGCGATTGTGTCGGGGGAGACAGTCAATCCGAAATTTCAGAACAATGTTTTTAGCTATCCCAATTTTGTAGATTACCGCGCGAACAACGAAATCTTTCAAGGTTTGCTGGCATATCTTCAGACCACTGCGCGATTCGGCGAAGGTGAAGGCTCCGACAAGCTCAACCTCGAATTGATCTCAGACAATTACTTCGATGTGCTGGGGGTGACGGCGGCGCAAGGGCGCGTGATTCAAGCCGAAGACAATCGCAATGAAGATGCACACCCGGTTGCCGTCATCAGTCATATTTGTTGGCAACGACGGTTGGGCGGCAGGCCGGAGGCGATTGGACAAACGCTGCTATTCAACGGCGTACCGTATACGATCATCGGCATTGCGCCTGCGGGTTTTACCGGAATGCGATTGGAAGTGCCGACGGAAGCCTGGGTGCCGTTGATGATGCGGCGGCAATTGCTGGGCGCAACGACTTCAACGCTGGAGCGCAAATTGGCCTGGCTGCGTTTAGTGGGGCGGCTCAAGCCGGGCATTGCGCTGGACGCTGCGCAAGTCAGCTTTGATTTGACGGCGCGAAATATCTGGATTGCGAACACCACCGAAAGTGATCGCAAGTTACCCTTCAATGAAAAGCGCATCCTGCTGGAACCGGGCGGACAGGGATATTCGTCGCTGCGGCGCGCGATGGGTGAAACGCTCAAGCTCTTACTCGGTATTGTTGCGCTGTTGCTGGTGCTGGCGTGTGCGAACGTAGCCAATTTGATGTTGGCGCGCGCCGCCAGCCGGCGAAGAGAAATTGCGGTTCGACTGGCTTTAGGCGCTGGACGTTGGCGTATCGTGCGGCAATTGCTGAGCGAAAGTCTGTTGCTGGCGATTATTGGCGCGAGCGTCGGACTATTGTTTGCGCCGTGGTTATATCAACTGCTCTTTGCTTATCAACCGGGCTTTGAACTGGGACGCTCTACCTTAAGCGGCAGTCTGGATGCGCGTGTGCTGGGCTTTACGATGTTGACGGCAATCGTATCGGGCGCGCTATTTGGATTGGTTCCGGCGCTGCAAAGTGCGCGAGCCAACCTCATTCCAGCGTTGAAGGATGCGGAAGCCAATTCAGCCCCGCACGAACGCCGCTGGAATGTTCGCAACGCCCTCGTTGTCATGCAGGTCGCGCTGGCGCTGGTATTGCTGATCGGCGCGGGATTGTTGGTTCGCAGCCTGCAACACCGCTTTGCGATTGAGCCGGGCTTTCGCACGGAAAAGCTATTGATCGTGCCGCTGGAATTGCCGCGTACTGCTTACGCGACGGCTACGGATGAAGCAGGCAAGCGAGCAGTGGATGAGCGCAACATGCAGTACTTTATGGAGGTCACCGAGCGTGTGAAGGTTTTGCCGGGAGTGGAGGCCGTGACAATTGGGACGATTACACCCTTCAGCGATAGCATCGGCAAAACCTCCCTCGTGATTGAAGGCTGGCAGCCGAAGCTCGGCGAAAACCTTGCAGTGGATAACACGGGCGTGGGGCCAGGCTATCACGAAATGTTGGGCATTCCGCTCTTGGCCGGACGTGGTTTCACTGAACAGGACAATGCCAACGCGCCCGGCGTCGCCATCGTCAACGAAACCTTTGCGCGCACTTTCTTTCCGAATCAAAACCCACTCGGCAAACGAATCAGCCTCAGCGTACGAGATCAGAAATGGCTGGAAATCATCGGTGTGACGCGCGATCACCGTTTGCACGATTTGACCGAAGCGCCGTTCCCACATCTTGATTTACCATTGCTGCAACGTTTTCCAGGCTCTTTCGCTCGCTTAGTCGTGCGCGCCAAACTGGAGCCACTGACGCTTTTTCCCGCAGTGCGCAAAGAGGCGCTGGCGCTAAATGCACAGGTAGCAATTGCGACACCGACCACGCTGGATGATGAAGTGAAAAGTACGATGGCCGTGGCGCGGATGGCTTCGACGTTGACCAGCCTGTTTGGCATGACGGCGCTGTTGCTGTCGGCAATTGGGTTGTACGGCGTACTGTCCTACGCCGTCAGTCGCCGCACGCGTGAAATCGGCATTCGGATGGCGCTCGGTGCCGCGCGCCGCGATGTCTTGCGAATGGTGTTGCAACAAGGATTGCTATTGACGGGCGCGGGGCTGGCATTCGGGTTGGTGGCGGCGGCGATATTAACGCGCTTCTTGCAATCGTTGCTGTATGGCGTTGGCACAACAGACCCAATGACGTTTGCGCTGGTTGCGCTGATGCTGGCAATCGTTTCGTTGCTTGCTTCCTTCATTCCAGCCTATCGCGCGACGAAGGTTGATCCTGTAATCGCGCTGCGATACGAATAAAAGTCGCTTTCACGGGTGTACAATCTCCTGAGTCTGAGGAGCAAAGCTGGGTTGCCTTGCTCCTTTTTTGCGTCAAATACGAGACGCGCCAATCCCAAAAGCGAACAGTGAGATGTGGCGGCGCGGTTACAAGATTCAGGAAGCTGTCACGAAGTGTTGCTTTTATATTGGTTTCGGCCCTGGCATAGCAATTGAACTTTACGCATTTGGTCGGTTGGCTGAAGATAGTGATGAGAACCTAATGGTTTTTGATGATCAAAATCGGTAATCCCCGTGATGTCTAAGCGGCTGCCTTTTTCGCCCCGTTCCGTCCAGCACTTGAACAAGGTCAATGTAGACATTTTCATTTTCGTGCTTTGCAGTGCAATTTTATTGGCGCTGTCATTATTCGCTGTATTGGCGCTGGTACTAACGGTGATTGGTTTGTACGGCGTGATTGCCTATTCAGTCACGCAGCGCACCACTGAGATTGGGGTACGAATGGCGTTAGGCGCGCAACCGCTGGATATTTTGCGCATGGTGCTGCAACAGGGCATGCTGTTGATCTTCCTCGGCGTCGTCCTGGGCTTGGCGGGGGCTTGGGCCGTGACGCGCGTGATGGGGAGTTTGTTATTTGAGGTCAGCACCTCCGACCCGCTGACATTTTTTTCTGTTGCCGCGTTGTTAACGCTCGTCGCTTTGCTGGCTTGTTGGATTCCGGCACGGCGAGCGGCGAAAGTTGATCCGCTATTGACACTCCGCTATGAATAAGAAAGCAGTCATGATTTCACTAGCGAACCTGACTGCTTTTGCAAATACTTTGGGTTTTAGTTTGGTTACTCCTTGGCTCCGTTCAGCTTTTGTAGCGCGTGCTTAATTCGTTGCGTCGCTACGCTGGCGGCATCGGCTAATTCGATGTCTTCGGATTGTTTGGTGGCGCGGTCGTAAAACTCGACTTTGCCTTCCTGGAGTTTCTTTGGCCCGATGCGAAGCTGGAACGGCATGCCGATCAAATCCGCATCATTCAGCTTCACGCCCGCGCGTTCGTTGCGGTCGTCAAACAACACATCCAGTCCGGCAGCACTAAGTTCCTGATAGAGCTTTTCGCCTGCGGCTTTGGTGGCTTCGTCTTTGATATTGAGCGGCGCTACGATGATGTGGAATGGCGCAATCGTGATGGGAAAAATGATGCCTGCATCATCGTTGTAGAGTTCAATTGCGGCAGCCAGAATTCGTTCGACACCGATGCCATAGCTGCCCATCACGATGGGAACGGGCTTACCGTCGGCATTCAGCACAGTCGCACCCATCGCCTTGCTGTACTTGATGCCGAGCTTGAAGATGTGACCGACTTCGAGAGCTTTGCCGATGCGCAGAATGCCATCACATTTTGGACAGCCTTCGCCTTCCGCCACGGTGCGCAAATCAGCCCATAGCGTGACTTTGATGTCGCGCGCCAGGTTGACGCCGCGCAAGTGGTGATCGTCTTCGTTGGCCCCGGTCGTCATGTTCACGCGATCTTGCAACGCAGTATCCGCAAGGATTTTAAATTTCGTGAGGCCGACGGCACCGAGGCTCCCTGCGTGCGCGCCCATCGCGTCTACGATTTCTTCCGGGTGAGCGGGGCGTACTTCGTGTAATTCGGCGTTTTCTGCGCGGCAAAGCGCGCCGATGGCAGAAACGAATTTCGCCTCGTTCAGTGGATGATCGCCACGTAATAATGCCAGGATGGTTTCGTTGCGGCGGCCTTGTTTGTCCTCAATGACGGCGACATGAATCAGGGTTTTGATCTGATGATCGGCAGCAGCTCCACCAGGGAAGGTGATCAAATCATCAATCGTGCGCACGTTCGGCGTCGGGAATTTCTCAAGCGCGGCATCAGGATTATCATCCACAATTGCAGGAATGCTTGATTGCGCTTTTTCAGTGTTCGCTGCGTAGCCGCATTTCGCACAACTCGCCACCAAATCTTCGCCAGCATTCGTATACACCATGAACTCGTTTGAGGCGGAACCGCCCATCGCGCCCGTGTCCGCATCTACGATCACATATTGCAAGCCGCAGCGCGAATACACGCGGCAATACGCTTGTCGCTGATCTTCAAATGCCTTGTCCAAGCCAGCAGCATCAATGTCGAACGTGTAGGCGTCTTTCATCGTGAATTGCCGCACGCGCAGCAAGCCGGATTTCGGGCGCGGTTCGTCGCGGAATTTGGTTTGTATCTGATACCAGACTTGCGGCAATTGCTTGTACGACCGTAGCTCTTTGCGCGCAATGTCAGTGAAGACCTCTTCGTGCGTCATACCTAAGCACAGGTCAGCGCCTTTGCGATCTTTGAGGCGAAACATGTTGTCGCCCATTACTGTCCAACGGCCTGATTCCTGCCAGACTTCGGCGGGGTTCAGCGCGGGCAAATAGAATTCCTGCCCGCCAATCGCGTTCATCTCTTCGCGGATGATTTGGCTGATCTTCAGCACGGAACGTTGCGCGAGCGGTAAGTAAGAATAAATGCCCGCGCCGAGTTGTCGCACCATTCCAGCGCGTAATAATAGCTTGTGGCTGATGACTTCGGCATCTGCCGGAACTTCACGTAAAGTAGGGATGAAATAGGTTGACCAACGCATAATTCAGAAAACAGTTAAGTGTTAACAGTAAACAGGCAACAGCTAATAGTGAACAGCTAAGAAGAGAGCGAAATACGAAATAGACTGCTGTGCGCTATTAACTGTTCCCTGTTCACTACTTTTCCGCTATTGCGATTAAGGAAATGCCAAATGGTGGCCCGAATACTTTCTCCAGTTTGAGCAAGGGGACGAGGTTATTCGCCAGATTTACTTGTTCATTTGGTAAATAAGCGCGGCGCAATAAGCGGCCATTAATGAACCACGGCAACGTCGCTGCAATATTGAAGAATTTGAGTGACTGTACTGTAAAGCCAGCTTCCTGCAAGCGTGTGCGCAGCGCCTTTTTACTGTACCGACGAAAATGTCCGACCGCTTCATCGAAGGCACCAAAGAGAAATTGATGTGCGGGCACAAGCAAGGCGAGTTGCCCGCCGACGGTAAGCGCTTCGCGCATTTGCCGCAGTGCGAATAGATCGTCTTCGATATGTTCGAGGACATTCAGGCAAACTACTGTATCAAAAGGTTGGGCGATGAATTCTTTGGGCGCGGCACGGTCTAAATCAAAGCTGCGGATTTGCAGATTCGGCTTATCCGCAAAGCGGGTGGCGAGTTCCTGCCGATATTTCGGCAGCACATCCGTGGCCACGACCGTCTGATTTCCGGCGAGCAAAAATTGCGTGATGTTGCCCGTCCCGGAACCCACTTCTAAAATGCGCGGCCCCAGAGCAGCGGCGAATTGATCATAAATCCAGCGATTGTAACGGTTGATTTCCGAGAGTTGCTTCAGCGTCGCTGTCAGCGCCAAACGCTCTTCTATCGCGCCATCCATCGTTTGTTCGGAAGGAATACTCATAAGCTCTAAGGCAAATCCTGACGAAAAATAAAGAGGGTGATAATGCCTTTTCAAGACGACCAAAGTCAATGCACGATTTGCTTTCTCTGCTAGCATCGGGTAATTAGCTGTTCGTGATGAGCAAGCAGGCAAACGTTTTAATTGTTGATGATGATCCAGACTTTAGCGCGGTGGCGAGCACGCTGGTGGAACTCGAAGGACTCGCGGCCAGCCACGCCACGAATACTGAGGAGGCGCTGGAGTTATGTCAGTCTCAGGAGTTCGATGTGGTGTTGCTTGACCTGCAATTGGGCGCAGAATCTGGCCTGGAAGTGTTGCGCGACATCCGCCAACGCTGGCCGGATTTGCCGGTGATTGTCATCACGGCGCACGGTTCGTTGGAAACGGCGGCGGCGGCAGTGCGCGAAAAAGCTTTCGATTATTTGGGCAAACCGTTTCCGTCAGCAGAACTGATCGCCGTGCTGCGGCGCGCGCTCGAATGGCGTGCCGGTCGCCAGTCGCCGGAAGTACTACCGCCGCAAGTCGCTACCGCTGCCACGGCTATCGTAGGTAAAAGCCCGGCGATGGTGGCGGTGTATCGCCTCATTGCCCGGGTGGCTGATACGGATTCGACTGTCCTGATTGCAGGCGAAAGCGGCACTGGCAAAGAATTAATTGCGCGCGCGCTACACGATAATTCAAGTCGCGCGCGGAAGCCATTTGTGCCGGTCAACTGTGGGGCGTTCACTGAGACTTTGTTGGAATCTGAATTGTTCGGACACATGCGCGGCGCCTTCACAGGGGCGGCGAATTCCCATCGCGGAATTTTTGAGACGGCGAGTGGCGGTACCGTTTTTCTGGATGAGATTTCCGAAACCTCGCCCGCGTTTCAAGTAAAGTTACTGCGTGTCTTGCAGGAGCAGGAAGTGCGACCCGTGGGCGCGTCGGAGGCACGGCGAGTGGACTTGCGTATTGTGGCCGCAACGAATCGCCCGGTGCCGGATTTACTGAATTCAGATGATTTTCGCCAGGATTTGCTCTATCGCCTGAGCGTGATTCATATCCAACTCCCACCCTTGCGCGAGCGCAGTGAAGACATTGCTTTGCTGGTCGAACATTTTTTGCAACGAACCAATGCCAAATTAAAGCGGCAGGTCGTAGTGCCTGCGGTGACGATTGACTGGCTGAAATCGCTGACCTGGCCGGGCAATGTGCGCGAACTGGAAAATGCCGTCGAACGTGCCATTACCTTGAATGCCAGTGGCCGCTTGCTGCCAGAAGACTTCATGCAATTCACGCCCACGCCGTTTTTACCAAAAGCTGGCAATGCCCAACTCGCTCAGTCGGTGGAGCAAACCGCCCCGACGGATAACAAAAGCTGGCCGTGCCCGGTACCTGCCACGTTGGCTGAAGTGGAACGCCAGCATATTTTGGCGACCTTACGGCACACCGAAGGCAATAAATTACGCGCGGCGGAATTGCTCGGCATTGGCCGCTATTCCCTGTATCGCAAAGCCGAACGCTTAGGTCTGGACTTGGACTCGTTAACTGTTCGGGCAACGGAAGCGTGAGTTGAGTACTGCTTTTGCCCACCGACCTAAGCCAAAAAAAATCCAATCTAAATGCAGACGTCAAACGTCAATTTATTGGCACTATAGTAGTCAGGCTGTCTCGGCGGATGTCACTAATTGTGGCACGTCGCTCAGCCAATCCGGGCTAAACCCCGTAATCAACTAAACCGGGAAGCGGAATGAGGTTTGCAGCAGTAGCGGCAGCGGGCAGTTCGCTTCTCATCAGGAACATCTACAGATGAAGAGAAAACAATATGCGAAGATTATTGTGATTGCGCTGGCGTTTGCGTGCGCCGGAATAAAACTCCAAGCGCTCCCGGAATATATGCGAATTTATGCCGCTGATCCGTACGCCAATGCGGCGCTGCGAAATCAATGCGCTACCTGTCACGTCAGCGCCGCTGGTGGGGGGGAGCGAAATGCCTTTGGCAAGGCGTTTGCTATGGCTGGCTTCAGGATCACTGATGAGTTGCGGAAGCAGTTTCCTGCGAATTTCAATTTGCCGTCCTCTGCGGCGGCTTTACCGGTCAGTTTTGTGGCGGGGTCGGACTCACAAGCCATCGTCGAAATGAATGGTAAACGCTATTTGATTGATACCAAGACGCAGCGTGTGACGGAAATAGGCGCAGCCGTGGTGACTGCGGCGACACCTGTCACGGCTGCTGAAAAAGCCACGACGGTACCGGAAAATCCCGACGTCTATCAACCGGGCGATGTGCGGTTGATTAGTTTGCCGACGGCGAAACCGATTCCGAAAGGTTCGTTGACGGGCGACTTTACACATCGGTTTCCGTTTGGCGAGTATGAGGTAACAGACTTGGGCGGGTTATTAGGATTGGATGGCTATGCTGTTGCCTCTTTCGGGTTTATGTATGGTCTTACCGACCGTATTCACGTGGGCGCGTATCGTTCTCCGCACATAGTAGGTGCGCCGATTTTGGTGTATGCCGGAGCGAGTTTGCTGGATGAAAATAAAGGGCATCCAGTAACAGCAATGGCGCGCGTCGGGCTGGAAGGGCGTGGCAATTTTCACCGTAGTTTTACGACCAGTTTGGAGTTGACCCTGGCGCGCAGTGTGACCCGCCATGCGCAGTTATATTTTGTGCCGACGCTTTCGTTCAATAATCGTCCGTTCGGGCCGTCGGACTTTAATTTGCCACGTGCCAACACGATGGCGTTAGGCATTGGCGGCGCACTCCGCATTCGCCCGACAGTTGCCTTATTAGCCGAAGCGAATTGGCGGGTCAATGATGCGGGGAAGTTTAATTCGACAGCGCCTGCCTTTGGTTTTGGGATCGAGAAAGTTACTATCTCTAAACGGCACTCTTTTAGTTTGTTGTTTTCCACGGGGGCTGGGACGACGATGGCGCAGCGTTCCGCGACCCGGCGATCACTCATACGGAGTGCTGATGAATCAATTCAAGGACTGACTATCGGCTTCAATATTTCCCGCCGAATTTTTTAGCAGTCCATCAAGCTTGGCGTAATGCAGAGAGATGTAATGCAGCTTCGGTCACCGGGAAAGGCGCAGAGACTTTCAGTACTCATCCGGGCTGAGAGTTGTATTACAGACAACTTAGGAGACCCGAAAAAATGAAGATTCGATTTAACCGATCCATTAAACTCGTGCTGCTCGTCACCGCAGTTCTGCTGTTTGCCTTTAGTTTTAATTTTAGCGAGAAGCGTGTGCATGCCTATCGGGGCGGCCCTGATCCTTCGCGTACCGGCGCACCCGCTATTGGCGTAAGAACTGCCGAGTTGAATTGTAGTAGCACCATTGGATGTCATACCGGCAATAGCCTGAATGATCCACAGGGGACATTTCAAATCCTTGACCTCCCTTCCAGTTACGTTCCTGGTCAGACGTATACGTTGAGGGTTTCCCTGAGTAGACCGGGGAATATTCGGTTTGGCTTTCAACTGACCGTCTTAGATCAGAACGGAGACAACGCCGGCACCCTGGCAAGCAACGATTCCAGTACCTTCACGCTCGATGCTGATCCGGGCAACTGGGCCGGACGCAAATATATTGAGCATTCTAGTCCGGGGTCTGCGCAGTCGAGCACGAATCAGCGAATCTGGACGATTAAGTGGACGGCTCCGGCCACCCGCAGCGGCAGACTTACTTTTTTTGCGGCAGGCAATGCTGCCAATAACGATAACGCTGTTACTGGAGACTTTATCTACACCACTTCGGCTTCCATCCGACCAGATGTGGTTACTGTCAGTGGGGCGAGCTTTGACCAAACCAATAATAACGCGTCGAACGCCGCCATCGTTTCTGGGTTTGGCGTGGACCTGGCGACGACCACGGCGACCGCGACGGGTGATGCGGATGCGAATACGCCGGGCATTCAGTTGCCCTCGACCTTAGGCGGCACGACAGTAACGGTCAGGGACTCGTTGAATATGACGCGTAATGCCACGCTGTTTTATGTTTCGCCCACCCAAGTGAATTACCTTTTGCCGAGTACGATGGCGAATGGCACTGCGATTGTCGCGTTCACCAGCAGCAATGGCACGATTTCGACGGGCACGCTGACGATTGCGAACGTCAAGCCGGGTATTTTTACAGTGAATCAGGGCGGGACAGGCTACCCGGCGGCCCAGATTCAACGCGTGCGCAATGGCACGACGATTGGGTTCGAGGATGTGGCCATGGGGCCAGTCGCTAATCCGGTGGCCATCCCGATTGAATGGAAGGACCCCGGCGATCAACTCTATCTCGTCATTTATGGGACAGGATTCCGACAGCGCAGTCAGTTGTCGAACGTCCTCGTGACCGTGAACGGTGCGTCCCAACAAGTTGATTATGCGGCAGCCCACACGGATTTTGCAGGCCTGGATCAATCGAATGTCTTGTTGAATCGCAATCTGGCCGGAAGTGGTGATGCGAATGTGATCATGACGGTAGATGGCGTCGCGGCCAATACGATCAAGATCAATTTCAAATAGTTTGTCAGTTTAGTGGAAGAGCAGCTTTTGCTTGCGGCCCTAATTTTCCTGTAGACCTCGAAGGAAAAGATCACTGTTGTAACTGGTTTTTTTCTGCGGAACTATGCCGGTTCTAAGGGTAGGGAAAGGTAGGCGAAGCACAATGCTCTTGTACTAAAGTGCCCACCTCGCCTTGTGGCGGATATTTCGAGACTTCACGCGAAGGGAAGAAATATGGCAACTGGGAACTACGAGGCGAGTGTGGCTCCTTTTGATCTATGCGGAATTAACGTCGGACGGGGGTTCCGGCTGGACGGTGGAATCTGGCGGTACGCGTAAGCACGAGAAAGCTATTTTGAGGCCAATCCAGTTTTCTCACTGATCTGCCAGGCTTGCGCGCCGCTTGGCCCGCCTTTTAGCCTGAAGCCGTTGACGTTAAGATAACGCACTCCTCGGTGTGTGCTTGTTTCGAGACTTCAGGGGAGGTTGAGAAATATCGGCAACTGAAGTACACACAGATGGGTGCGTTATTCTATTTACACAGTTTGTCATTTGTCACTCGTCACTCGTGAGGACACTACGGCTGCTCGCGAACTGACAAATGAAAACTGACCAATGGAAAATGGAAAATAAAAAGAAGGATCACCCCATAGACCTTCTACCACTGTGCTTACAGCGGTTTTGCTTGGTGTGTTCAGGGTATCGGTTGTAGGGCAGGTTATTAACCTGCCGAAGCCCAGTGCAGATAGCCGCTAGGAGGCTGGTTGGTAACCTGCCCTACGATTTGCTACGACCTGCATATCCATTTCGAAACCGCTGTAAGCAGCAACGTTTTACACTGATGTCAGCAAAACCTAAGAAAGGGCGTGTGGCTATTTGGTGTGGCCTCCTCCTGGTTTGTTGCTCCGTCGTCACACTGGAGAAAAGCCTGGGCGTGGCGTGGCAGCGTGCGCGGTTGACCGCGCGCGTTGAGTTGCTGAACGTCAAAGTGAAAGCCCGCAAGGGCCAACAGGATGCCAGTGGCGTGGTGGTGTGGCTCGAAGGGCCGGGCTTGAGCGCCCGCGGCAATCGCCCGCGACAGAAGCTGAACCAACGTGGCAAACGTTTTCTCCCGCATGTGATGGTCGCGGAAAAGGGCACGGAGATTGACTTCCCGAATTCCGATCCGTTTTTTCATAATGTCTTTTCGCTCTTCGATGGCAAACGCTTTGATTTAGGCCTTTATGCCAGCGGGGAATCACGCCCAGTCTTATTTAATCGTGTCGGCATCTCGTATATATTCTGCAACATTCATCCGCTGATGAGCGCCATCGTCGTGATCGTGGACACGCCGTACTATGCCATCAGCGATCAGGAGGGGAATTTGACGATCAGCGACGTGCCCGAAGGGCGCTATCAACTGAAGGTCTGGCACGAACGCACGACGCCGCAGGAATTGGCTGCGCAAACGCGTACGATCACAGTGAGTGGAACAGGTGCGGTTGATTTAGGCGCGATCCAACTGAATGAAGCTGGTTATATTCCACAACCTCATCCGAACAAACACGGGCAGCATTATGACAATGAACGCAACAAGCCCGCCTATAAACCCTGACCGATTGGGGATGCGAAGGGACAGCAAACTTTCCAGTTTGCTGCTGACTCCCAGCGCGGTTCGTTGGTGAATTACCTTAGCAAACTGGAAAGTTTGCTGTCCCGCATTTACTGCCAATGACAATGAATAATAGCCATCCGCCATCCGCCATCCGCCATCCGCATTGGTTAAGGCCCAGCTTACGCACGCGGCTTTTTATGATGTCGGCGTTGCTTTCTACAGCGATTCTGCTGGTTGCTGCATGGGTCATCAATGTTGTTGTTGTGCGGCAAGCCCGGCAACAGGTGCAAGCCGAAATTGAAAACCTCTTGCCGATTTACAACTCTGTTTGGGAAGAGGATGCTCGCAGCCTCGCCGCCATCGGCACGACCATGGCCAACTCTCCCATAGCCAAAGTCGTTTTTGGTAATGATCAGGCGGCGCGTGACACCGCTACGATTCACGAAATGATTGCAGATTTAAGCAGTGAAACGACCGCGCAGGTGGATTTGATTTTGATTGCCGATGGAGCTGGAAAGATTATCCTGGCGGAACAAGCTGGCCAGAGCTTTTCCTTTCCGTCCGCACTGCAAGCGGCGCAAGAAGTCGCCAGTAACCAGCAGCAGTCCCAGGGCTTTGCTTTGTTCGGTAAGCAACTTTACCATCTGGTGCTGACCCCCATCCTCCTACAATCGGGCAATGCTCAATACCAAAACACGTTGGCGGTGCTGGGCACAGGCGCGGAGTTGAATCGTACAGTTGCGCAGGCCATCAAACAACGCATGCAGAGTGAGGTGGTGTTTCTCCTGCCAGATCGGATTTATGCTTCCTCCCTTGAGTCCGAAGGGGATTTTGCCTCGCTCGTATCTTCTGCCACGATTCAAAGCGCGAGCGTCACCCGCCCGACGGAAATCACCATCGGCGGAATGGAGGCGCTGGCTTTTTCTCATTCCCTATCAGGCTTCGCTGGAGAGCGGCTAGGGCAGGTCGTGATCCTGCGTTCGCTGGTATCCATTGGCCGACAATTTCGGTTGATTTCTAATTTGTTGTTGTTGCTCTGGTCGTTGAGCATCGCGGCGGCTTTTCTGCTGAGCTATTTGATGGCTGGACGCATTGTGCGCCCCATTGAATCGCTTATTCAAAGTACCCGCGAAGTTGGCCGTGGTAATTACGAGCAGGAAAGCAAGGTCATCGCTCAAGGCGAGTTGGGAGAACTGGCCAGTGCCTTTGAGCAAATGCGGCGCTCGCTGAAGCAATCCCAGGCGGAATTGCTCAAGCGCGAACGACTGGCTGCCGTGGGGCAGATGGCCAGTTCTATCGTACATGATTTGCGCAATCCGCTGGCCGCCATTGCTACGGCTGCCGAGATGCTGAACCGGGATGGGTTGGGCCTGGATCGGCGGAAAACCTTAATCGAAAGCCAACTGCGTGCTTCCGAACGGATGCAGGATATGCTGCGCGAGTTATTGGATTTCACGCGCGGCAACTACAACCTGGAACTGGAGCATCATCGCGTCTCAGTGCTAGTGGAGCGCGCTGTGCGCAGTGTCCAAGTCAACTACCCTTTGATCAATATCGAAATCGTCATCCCCACCCAACTCGTCATCACGGTGGACGGTGAGCGGCTGCGTCGCGTCCTGGACAATTTACTGAACAATGCAGCCCAAGCCTTGCCGAAAAATTTAGCAGAGCCAAAGATTGTTGTGCAGGCCGTTCAGCACGACGACCACGTCCGCCTGGATGTCAGGGACAATGGGGCTGGTATCGCGCTCGAAGTGCGAGATCGTTTATTCGAACCATTCGTGAGTCATGGCAAATTGGGCGGCACCGGCTTGGGGCTGGCGATCTCCAAAAGCATCGTCGAGGCGCACGGAGGAATTATCGGATTTGAGGCAACAGTCGTGACGGGGGCCGACTTTTATGTCATTTTACCCCTGCACGACAACCCAACGTCCGCCCCACAGAGTTAAGACGTATGCCCATCAAAGTTTTATTGGTTGATGATGATGAAACGTTTCGCGCGGTCACGGCGATTGCCCTCGAAAGCGAAGGTTGTGAAGTGCGCGAGGCGGCGAGTGGTCTGGCCGCTTTAGAAGCATTGCAAGCCGCGCCCCCGGATGTCATCGTTTCCGATTTGGATATGCCCGGGCTGGATGGGGTAGAACTGTGTCGGCGGGTGCGCGCGATCCCGCGCCTGGCAAACATTCAGTTTGTGCTGCTCTCGGCTTTGATCGAACCGGACGGTTCAGGCAGCCCGCTGGCGCACGAAGCGGATTGTTGTTTGAGCAAGCAAACCCATTTCAAGAAACTTTATCTTCAGATTGAATCATTGACCCTACTGACTCACCAAAGCTTGCAATGACCCGCTTGGTTCATTGCGCAACCCAGGCAAAGTATGAACCTGCATAAGAGTTTCTTAGTTGTCCTCCTACTATTCCTGACGGAAAGCTTCCCCCTCACCGCACAAGTCCGTAAACCGAAAAAAAATGCTCCGCCCTCACCCTATTCCCTCATAACCCCTGACTCGCAGGAGCTGCTTGCTCGGCTCCAAGCGGCGCAACAGGCGGCAGAACAGGCACAAGTGGAAGCGCGCCGCGCCCGCGAACAAAATAATGAGTTGCAGCAGCGCCTCATCCAAAACACGGAAGAACTCGTGCGTTTGCGCCAGGCGATCTTGGATTTCGGCGCGCAAATGGCGGAATTGAAAGGGGGGCAAAGCACGCCGACAACGGCACAAAACACGGCTTCAACTTCCCCCGCTCCTACAACGCAACTCGCCACGATCCAGGGCAACCTTGAGACGCTGAAAGAACAAGTCGAAGTCAACACCGCCCAAATTAAAGAGCACGCACAAACTAAAGTCGAAAGCGATTCCAAATACCGCGTCAAATTGCACGGCATGATTCTGGCGAACACGTTCTTGAACACCAATGATTCCTCGCTCAACGACGTACCGCTCTTTGCTCCGCTGCCGACGACGAGTCCGCGTAAAAACAATCTCGGCGCGTCGCTGCGACAAACACAACTGGGCTTTACGTTTGAAGGGCCAAGACTGAGCCAGGCGTTAGGAGCCGCACGTTTGAGCGCCGAGGCGCAATTTGACTTCTGGGGTGGTGAAGCGAGTGAGGTGTTAGGTTCGTTGCGCCTCCTGACCGCCTCCGCGCGGCTTGATTGGGACAAGACTTCGATCATCGTGGGACAACGCCAGCCGCTGATCTCACCGCGCAATCCTGCGTCGCTGGCTGCCACGTGGTTCGCGCCGCTGGCTGCTGCTGGCAATTTGTGGCAATGGCGTCCGCAACTCATGCTCGAACATCGCATCCAGATGGGCGACGCGTCAGAATTCCAAGTGCAGGGCGGTTTGCTGATGCCTTTTGGCGGCACCCTGCAAGGCGAAGTGATCGAAGGAGGGCCGGGGTATGAAGCGCGTGCAGGGTGGAGCCATTCATTCGCTACCGAAAATAAATTGGAATTGGGAGTTGGTGGCTATTTTCATCGTCGTCCCTTCTCGTTTGGACGCCAGGTCAACTCGCACGTCTTCACTGGCGATTGGCAAATCCCCGTCGCCAAGCATCTCACGCTAAGTGGTGAAGCTTTTATGGGGCGCGCCATCAGCCTGACAGAAGCAAGTGGCTTTCGTCAGGATCGTCACTACGCGGTAGCCGGCAGCATTAGCAACCCAGCCACGAAGATTCGCGGCGTGTACTCCATAGGCGGCTGGGCGCAACTCAACTACCAGGCACATCCTACATTGGATTTGAATGTCGCGTATGGTCAGGAGGACCCGCGCAATCAAGACATCTTCAGCGGGCAATTCACGGCAGCCTCGCGCCTGAAAAATCAGGTAGCCTCAGCGAATTTTATCTGGGCACTGCGCCAGAATTTTTTAGTTTCGCTGGAATATCGCCGCTTGTGGACGAATTACTTGACAACCCAGCAGCGCGCAGGGCATTACAATCTGGCCTTTGGCTATACATTTTGAGGATGTATCGAAAACAGCAATAGCTTTCACCATGAAGATTACGAAAGGCACGAAGAAGGGAAAGAGCGATAGACTGATGAGGCTACATTGCAGATTCCCTTGTCGCTCCTGCGCTCCTTCGTGTTTCTCGTGTTCTTTGGGGTAAGGGTTTTTAGGAGCTTATGACAAAACAAATTGGATTCGGAATCGTGGGCGGAGGGATGATCGGCAAAGTGCATGCCGAAGCCATCAGCGCCATTCCCGGCGCGCATGTCGTGGCCGTGTTTGGGCGCAATGAAGCGCGTGCCAGTGAACTCGCCACCAGATATGGCGCGACGGCCTACACGGACTATGCCGCGTTTCTGGCGCAGCCGGGACTCGCCATTGTGAATGTTTGTTCGCCGAGCGGATTGCATTTGGAACATGGACAAGCGGCAGCGGCAGCAGGCAAACACGTCCTCGTCGAAAAGCCGATTGAAATTGACTTGGAACGCACCGATGCGCTGATCACGGCTTGCGAGCAGGCCGGAGTGAAATTAGGCGTGATCTTTCAATCGCGCTTTTTGCCTGCCGTGCAAAAAATCAAAGCCGCCGTCGAGGCTGGGAAGTTAGGCAAGCTGATGCTCGGCGATGCCTACATAAAATGGTATCGCGCGCCGGAATATTATGCGGAAGGTTCCTGGCACGGCAAACTCGCACTGGATGGCGGCGGCGCACTCATCAATCAAGCGATTCACACGATTGATCTGTTGCGCTGGGTAATGGGGCCAGTCGCTGCTGCCCAGGCGATGAAAAGCGCCTTGCGCTATCCGCATATCGAAGCCGAAGACACGCTCGTCGGCAATCTTCAATTCCAGAATGGCGCGCTCGGCGTCGTCGTCGCGGCCACCTCTGTTAAACCGGGCTTCAAACGACGACTGGAAATTTCGGGTGAGCGCGGGACAATTATTTTGGACGGAGATGAAATTACGGTGTGGGACATTGAAGGCGAAGTTTCAGCGGCGGAGAGCGCCGAGCAAGTTACAGATGGTTCTTCCAATCCTGCCGCAATTTCCACGGAAGGGCATCGCCGTCAGATTGAAGATATGATGCACGCTGTCCTGGAAAACCGCGAGCCTATCGTCAATGGCTACGAAGGGCGCAAGTCGCTCGAAGTTGTAGCGGCGTTGTATCGGGCGACTCAGACAGGCAGCCTGGTTCATCTGTAAGAAGGCGTGCAAACACACGCGACTGAAAAAAAACGCTGCAACAAAAATGCAGGCAGCAAAAAGACACAACCGAGGAAGCGTCGCCAGTCAATCTGCCCAGGGCTTCGGACCAAATGTTTCCCCCTTTTTTCTGCCTCCCTTTTTTCTGCCAGCAAAGGAGCGGTCCCACACAAAGTTCCCCCGCTTTTTGGCGCGCCTAAACTTTCTGCTTGCTTTACGCGACAGATTTGTCAAAAATGTATTCTTCACTGGGTTGCAAGATAGAAAACACACTTATTCAGTGTAATTTACACTCCCCCAACTAAGCTGCTACTGCCTCACAACTATGTCCCGTGATTATGTCTTACAAGGAAAGGATCGGTTCCTCATGCAACAGCCGAAATGGATTACCTCACTGTTCTTAATTAGCATACTCGTCGCCACGACATTGGCACAAACTAAACCAGATAAAGCCGAAACCAAGAAATTGAAACCGCGCATTGTTCCCACGTTACGCTTGGAAAATGCGGTCATCATCGAACAGGCCGATGGGTATCATCGCGTGAATCCGCAAACCGTCTGTGCGGGCGATCAGCTTGCCTTCAAAGCGCAGGTTGCTGGTACCGCCGATGCTGAAGCCTTGCCTGTCAAATGGACGATTTCCGGCGGGCGCGGTTCCTCGAAGGTCAATGGGCATTACGTACTGGACACCACCGGCTTGACGCCAGGGACGTATATCGTGACGGCAGAGGCCAGTGTTCCTTATAAAGAATGCGAAGGCAATTGTACCGCCTATGATTCCAAGTCCTTCGTCATTGTGACGTGCCCGACTTGTTTTAGTTCACCTACCGTTACGCTGACTCCCAGTTCCAACTTCATCAATCCTGGTGAAACCCTGAACATTTGCGCCAGCACCGTCACAGGCGGCGTCAATTATGGGAAGTTGACACCGACGTGGACCACGACGGCGGGTAAGATTTCGGGCGATGCGAGTTGCGCGAAACTGGATACAACTGGGATAGCGTACGGCTCCAGCGTCATCGTGAGTCTTAAGTTGTTGACCGACTTGCCGAATTGCGAAGCCGCAGGCCAAGTTACCGTCAACGTGGCCGAACAATTGGTTGCTGCGGTGTCGGAATTCTCGCCGTGCAATTCGTTCAAGCCCAACAGCGCCCGCGTTGATAATATTTGCAAAGCCAATCTCGTCGAAGTCATTCGCCAACTCGAATCTGATCCCAACGCGCAAATAATCATTGATTCCTATTCGCGTCCGGGGGAAAAACCGGGTATGGCAATTGAGCGCGGCAAGAACGTGCGTGACCGGATGGCCGATGGGTCTATCGGCATTCGAGTAGATGCCAACCGTTTGATTGTTCGTCCTTCCGGCCAGAGTGATGACGGCTCGCAGGTGCGGTTGTACCTGCTGCCTGCCGGAACCAAATTGCCGGCGGGGGCTGCTGCCGCGGATGTCGGCACGGTTTCGAAAGAAGCGCGGCGCTCACCTGCTCCTGCCAAACGACGATAGTCGCAGCAGAGGCACCGATTACTGACAAGACTACCACGAAGCGGAATTGTTCCCGCTTCGTGGTTTTGTTTTTTTGTGCAACAAACTTTCCAGTTTGCTGTGGCTGCATGCACTTTCCACGCTGCCAGAAAAAGCTTACTCTTATCGCTGGCGTTGGGAAGGTAGCAGTGGGTTTCTTTTTTAATTTCTGGACTATGAAGAGGCAGTGCTCACAAGCAACTTATCTGATGATCTTCACCTCGGTTGTGGCAACTTTATGTTTTCCCCGCGGGGCCTTAACACAAAACGAGGAAATCCGCACGCTTGAGTTGGGAAAATCCATTGCACGAGAATTGTCTGGCGACCTAATCCATCGGTATCAAATCACACTTCCTACCAATCAATTCATGCGCCTCATCGTTGAGCCGCAAGCCGTAAACGTGGTAGTGACGTTGCTGGGAGCCGCTGGCCAGCGACTGGCTGAATCCGACAATCCCAACCCCACTGGCTTTGTCTCGCTCTCCTTTATCGCCGCTACCGCTGGCAATTATCGCGTGCAAATTCACGCACGCGACCAACGCGCGACTGGCAAATACGATATTCGCCTGGAAGAGTTGCGCGCGGCTGTGCCTGCTGACAAAGAGCGCATCGGAGCGGAACAGTTGTATTTAACCGCCGAAAAACTGCTGACCCAGGGCACACCCCAAGCTGTCCAAAGCGCGCGCGAAAAGTATGGTGCGGCATTGCAACTCCGCCGCCCGTTAGCCGATCACTTCGACGAAGCCATTTTGCTGCACGGCTTGGGCCGAACCTTCGATGTCGCTGGAGAAAAACAAACGGCGCTAGATTATTACCGTCAATCGCTCGCACTCTTTCAAAGCGCGACAGGGCAGGGATGGGATGGGATTTTCCAAAACATATCGTTCCTCTACACCGTGATGGGTGGGCAGCAACCAGCGTTGGATTACCTGGTCGGCGCGGTGCCGCTTGTGCGCGCACTGCGCAATCGTCGCCTTGAAGCCGTGCTATTCGTCGGCATCGCCAGGATTCACGAAGACCTCAAGCAACAACCACAAGCCTTGGAGCGATTGCACCAGGCGCTGCAACTCTATCGCGCTTCGGGCGGACGCGCAGGTGAAACGATTACGCTTACGAATATCGGCGATGCCGATTTGACACTGGCTGAAAAGCAGAAGGCGATTCAGTATCTCAATCAATCGTTGTTGCTCGTGCGGGCCGTGGGCGACAAAGGCCTGGAAGCGACGATCATCTTCGGCATCGCGTATGTTTACAATCTGCTCGACGAAAGGCAGAAGGCGCTGGATTATTACGAACAAGCCTTGCCATTGTTTCGTGCGCTGCATGATCGCAACAGCGAAGCATACGTGCTGAACTTCATCGGTGGGTTTTATTTCGGTGTCGGCGAGCAGCAGAAGGCACTGGATTATTTCGAGCAGGCGTTGCCGTTGTTTCGTGCCGTAAAGGATCAGAATGCCGAAGCGTATGCGCTCTTGCATTTGGGTACGGCCAATTATTTCCTGAGTAATCAGGCGCAAGCATTAAATTATCAACAGCAAGCCCTGACGCTCTTTCGCACCGCTGGTGACCGGTATGGCGAGGCGATCACGCTGACGAATCTTTGTGTGGTGTTTTGGGGACAGGGCGAAAAAAACCAGGCGCTCGCGCAGCAGCAACAGGCCTTGCAATTGTGGCGTGCCCTTGGGTACCGCGATGGTGAAGCCGGGTCACTCAACAATCTTGGCGTCATCGCTGCCGCTGCGAACGATTTACCAACTGCTCTCAATTATCATCAACAGGCGCTCTCGCTGTATCGTTTGCTCGGTAATCGCACCGGTGAATCGAATGCGCTGTATGACATTGCCCGCGTCGAACGTGCGCGCGGCAATTTGCCCGAAGCACGCACGAACGTCGAAGCGGCGCTTCATCTGATCGAATCGTTGCGCGGCCAAATCGCCAGCCCGGAACTCCGCGCGTCGTATTTGGCTACGTGGCAGCCAGTCTACAATTTTCACATTGAACTGTTGATGCAACTCCATCAGCAGCAGCCAAAACAAGGCTTTGATAGCGCCGCATTGCAAGCCAGCGAGCGCGCGCGCGTACGCAGCCTGCTTGAACTCCTGACCGAAGCGCAGGTTGATATTCGCCAAGGCGTAGACGCCGTCTTGCTCGAACGCGAACGCCAATTGCAAAAGCAACTCAATGCCAAAGAACAGGCGCGGATGCAGTTGCAGAGCCGTAAGCCGAGTCCTGAACAAACCGCTGCGTCGGAAAAAGAACTGCGTGTGATTGCGGCTGAGTACCAGGAAGTGCAAGCGCAGATTCGCGCCAAAAGCCCGCGTTACGCTGCGCTCACGCAACCGCAGCCACTGAGTCTGAAAGAAATTCAGCAGCAGGTGCTGGACGAAAATACGATGCTACTCGAATACGTGCTGGGCGAGGAGCGCAGTTATGTCTGGGCGGTCACGCCGACGACGCTGGCGAGTTTTGCCTTACCCAAACGCACCGAAATCGAAACCGCTGCCCGCGCCTACTACGATGCGCTGATTTCCTCCGAGCGATTGTTTGGCACTAAGCCAATTATCTTGCACGAGGCGGCTACCAAATTGAGCCAGATGCTGCTTGCGCCCGTCGCTGCGCAATTAGGCAACAAGCGGTTGCTGATCGTAGCCGAGGGCGCGTTGCAGTATGTGCCGTTTGGAGCATTGCCTGAATGCGGAATGTGGAATGCGGAATGCGGATTGAAAGCCCTTACAGCGGAAGCGATAGTTCAACCCACAAAGAAAGCAGATAAGAAGGGATCGTCGTCGCCGATTCCGCCATCCGCTATCCCCCTAATCGTCAATCACGAAATTATCAGTCTTCCTTCCGCTTCTGTGCTGGCTGTGCTGCGGCGCGAAACGACCGGACGCCCGACTGCCGCGAAAACATTGGCGTTAGTGGCTGATCCGGTGTTCAGCAGCAGCGATGCCCGCGTCAAAACTGCGGAACCGAAAGCGTCGGAAAAACCTAACGCCACCAATACTCGCCGCCTACGTGATGCCCAGGAACAACTCACCCGTGCGACAGCCGAGTTGCGCATTCCACGCCTGCCCGGCACACGCCGCGAAGCGGCTGGGATTTTGGCCTTAGTGCCGGAAGCGGAGCGCAAGCAAGTCTTTGATTTTGACGCGAACCGTGCGCTGGTCACGAGTGCGGAATTCGGGCAATATCGAATTATCCACTTGGCGACACACGGCTTGCTCAATAGCAAACATCCTGAACTCTCCGGCATTGTGCTTTCGCTGGTAGACCCGCAGGGACAGCCGCAGGACGGCTTCTTGCGCCTGCACGAAATCTACAATCTAAAATTGCCCGCAGAGTTAGTGGTACTCAGCGCGTGTCAGACGGCGCTCGGCAAAGAAGTGCGTGGCGAAGGGTTAGTCGGCTTAACGCGCGGATTTATGTACGCCGGAGCGCCGCGTGTGGTGGCAAGTTTGTGGAAGGTGGATGATAAGGCCACGGCGGAATTGATGAAGCGATTTTATCAGGCAATGCTCGGCGACCAGCATTTGCGCCCTGCTGCGGCTTTGCGTGTCGCGCAAGTGGAAATGCTCAAACAGAAAGAATGGGAAGACCCGTATTACTGGGCGGCCTTTGTCCTACAAGGCGAATGGAAGTAGAACGAACTCCAAAATCCGGCTTCAAAAAAGACTGGGTCATGACCGCGTCGGCATTTAATCGGATGCTCGAACAGCTTGATCCTGATGCTGAACGTGCGGGCGAACGATACGAATTCATCCGCCAAAAGCTCATGAAATTCTTCCAATGGCGCGGCTGCCCCGCGCCGGAAGATTACACTGACCGCACAATTGACCGTGTCGCGCGCCGCCTTGAAGAAGGCGTAGCGGTTGAGGGGCGTGATCCATATTTATTCTTTCACGGCACGGCCATCAACGTGTTGCGCGAGCATTGGAAGGAAATGGAAAAACGCAGTGTGGATGCGTTGGATGATTTAGCCCCATCGAAAACTCCCTCCGAAGACCCCCTTGAATTACGAACGCAGCAGGAAGAACGCTTTGACCACGAGGTGAAGCTGGAATGCCTGAACGAATGCGTCCACAGCCTGCCATCCGAGCAAATCGAAATGATCCAGCAGTATCACCAAAATGATGGCGGCGCGAAGATCGAACAGCGCAAGAAACTGGCGGCCCAACTCAACATTCCACTGAACGCATTACGCATTCGCACCTATCGCATCCGGCAGGAGTTGGAAACCTGTATCCTCAATTGCACGAGGAGGTTGGTACAGTACAGGGAGCGGTAGCGACCTGGTTTTCGTGCGTAGAGCGTCGGCGCACATTCACCAAGTCGCTACTGCTCCTCGTACCGTGCCAATTTTATCTGAAATGGATTTCGGATTTTGCCATTAGGTTTCGGAAAGAGAGAGTCGAGCCATGAAAACACAAAACGAGAACCTAATGACCCAATACCTATTGGGCGAACTGTCGGAAGACGAAAAGCTAGAACTCGAAGAACATTTCTTTACGAATGATGATTCCTTTGAGCAGCTTTTGGCGCTGGAAGACGAACTACGCTACGACTATGCGCAAGGCGGATTAACGCCAGCTCAGCGCCGCCAATTCGAGCAGCGATTTCTGGCGCGCTCTGGTGGCTCCCAACGTGTTGCCGTAGCCAAAGCCGTGCTGGATAAAGTGGCGGAGATTGAACCAGCGCCTGTCCGCGCGCTTGTGGCGCAGGAAAAGCCGAGCTTTTTTCAATCCCTCATAACCCTTTTCGGCTTGCAAAGCCCGTTGATGCAATTTGGCATGGCTGCCGCTTCTGTTTTACTGTTGCTCGGTGGGTCATGGTTGTTTTACCAGACGGTCAAGTTGCGCTCCCAAATCGAACAGCTTGAAGTGGCGCGCGTCGAGCGGGAACAGCAAAGAGCGCAACAAGCACAACAAGCCAATGAACAACGCGCGCGCGGCGACCAATTGAATGAGCAACTGGCAACGGAACGCCGCAAACGCGAAGAACTGGAACAAGAACTTGCCAAGCAAAAGGGACAATCCGCGCGCGCGGCTGAGAACCCTTCGATGTCCTCCGTAACTTTTCTTTCTTTCCTTCTTACCCCCGGTTTGTCCAGAGATATAGACAGCACGAAACGCCTGACCATCCCGGCGACCGTGAGCCAGTTGCGTTTGCAACTCAGTCTCAAACGACCCCGCAATTACCAGGGCTATCAGGCGGTACTGCAAACGCTGGATGGCGCGAATTTGTGGAGCCGCAATCTGCCGCGCAGCGGAGGGCGAGCCGTAATGGTTAGCGTCCCTGCGAAGCTCTTGCCACCCGGCGATTACATCCTGTTGCTGAAAGGCACGACAGCGGATGGTCAGCTCGAAGAAATTGACGAATATCATTTCAACACGGCGCGTCCATAGCAGACAACGCGCGCTGGTGTCGCCGTCCTGTCCTGGTTTAGGTTTTACCGACTATGTCCAAAATTTTTCGCGAAATGTTTTTCCGCCTTCGCCATTAGGAAGGCGGAGGTCAACATGATGAATTGCCAACACTGCAACACCACGATAGATAACGATGAACGCTTTTGCGGCGGCTGCGGGATGCTGGTCAAGACGGCGACTTCTACTGCCGCTCCCTCTGGCCAGAGCGACCGACTGCTGGGCCGCGTGCTGGATGCGAAATACGAATTGCTCGCGTGCCTGGGCGCAGGCGGCATGGGCACAGTGTATCGCGCGCGTCGCCTGCACATTGGCGATGAAGTGGCCGTCAAGGTTTTACACCAGAATTACACCGCAGAAGCCGATATGGTGGAGCGGTTCCGTCGTGAAGCCCGCGCTTGTGCGGCGTTGCGTCATGCGAACATTGTCACGATTTATGATTACAGTGAAACGCGCGCCGACGCGCTGGCCTACATCGTAATGGAACTGGTGCCGGGCAAGTCGTTAGGGCAATGGCTGAAAGACGGCAATCGTTTGCCGCTGTCTCGCGCCGTGGCATTGATGCGGCACATTTGCGCGGGCGTCGGCGCGGCGCATCGTCGTCAGATCATTCACCGCGATCTCAAGCCGGACAACATCATCATCGTGCCGCCGAGTTGTGAAGGCGAAACGGAGACGGCCAAGGTGGTTGACTTCGGCATCGCCAAGCTGCGCGATTTAGCTGCGACACAAGCGTTGACGGAAGCTGGGCTGGTGATCGGTACGCCGTTTTATATGTCGCCGGAACAGTGCCGGGGTGAAGCGTTGGATGCGCGTTCGGATGTCTACAGCCTGGGTGTAATGTTTTACGAAATGATCGCCGGGATGCGGCCTTTCAATGCCCCAACGCCAACGGGTGTGATTGCGAAACAGCTAACGCAAGCGCCGCCGCCACTGCATCCGACGCTGAAGATTCCTGCGCGCGTCGAAGCCGTCCTGTTGCAGGCGTTGGCCAAAGACCCGCAAGTACGCCCCGCCGATGCCACAGCCTTGGCGCAGGCGCTTGTGCAAGCAATGACTACCGCTGCTGCGCCAGTCGTCAACCGCGTGCCTGCTGTCGCCGCGCCTGCACGCAACGCGGGCAAGGCGCTGGTGGCTACGCTGGCAGTGCTCTGTTTGCTGGCGATGGTAGGTGTTGGGGCGGGTGCTTTCTTGCTGCGCCGGGCTATGTCAACAACACAGGCAGTGCGTCAGCCGAGACAACAGGCAGCTTCGCCCACGCCAAGTCGCCTCCCTCAATCTCCGTCCGTACCTTTGATTCCGGGCCGAAACCCTAAAGCAAACACCAGTTTGGCACACGCGCAACCGAGTGTACGTGGTGAGCAATGCTCCACCGCGCACCGCGCGCACGACTCCGCCGCCACCGCCGCTCGGCCCCGGCAAAAAGTCAATCATCGGGAATAGCAAGGATTTCTTCGCCACTGTGCCAGCCGAGGATCACGGCCCCATCGCCAAACCCGCGCGGCGCGCGCCCGTCCACGACAAGTCGGAGCCGATGCCGCCCGAAGTTCGTCGCCTGATGCAGCAGATGATCCAAAGCGGAATCCCTACCAGATCGGCGGACGGCAAAGTCACAACGATTTATGTGACGCGACCAAGCAACTGATCACTGCGGTTTTTTTGTTAACATGAAAATTTAATAAGCCCATGTTACGCCGCTAGAAAGAAGACATGCGACTTGACAGGGTTTTCGTCCCCTCAGGCTGCGCTACTTTTTAACTTCTGAGGCGGTCTTCGTTTCTTCGCGCGGCACCTTGGACAACAGGTCGCGTGCGCCTGCGGACATCATCGCCAGATCGCTGGATGCCTGGAAGAAGCGAAAGCCTTGAGCGATGCGTTTGTTGATTTCGGTGGGATTACCAGAGGGGAAGCCGACCGGGATGTTGTGCTTCTTTCCGGCGGCCAGCACTTTGGTCATGGCCTCTTCGACAAGAGGTGAATTGATATTGCCGCCCACGCCCAACGAAAACGACAGGTCGTTCGCGCCGATGAATAGCACGTCTATGCCGGGCACGGCGGCGATTTCTTCGATGTTATCAATGGCCAGTTTCTGTTCGATGATGACGATCACCATCACATTTTCGTTGGCGAATTTCGCGTAGTCGGTGCCGCTCAAGCCCCAGCGTGGCGCGGCTAGGCTCGGCCCATACCCGCGCAGGCCAAGCGGCGGATATTTGCAGGCTTTGACGGCTTGTTCGGCCAGTTCGCGCGTGCTGGTGAACGGAAAAATGACTCCCAAACTGCCGATGTCAAGGACACGTTTGGCGAGCCAGAGTTCATTGACGGGCACACGGGTAAACGGCATTGCTTTTAAGCCGCGCGTGGCCAAAATCATCGTGCGCGCGGTTTCCAGCGTCAGCGGGCTGTGTTCCATCTCCAGCCACAGGAAATCGAAGCCCACGCCGGCCAGCGTTGCCGCGACATCGGCGTTAGCTGCCGTGACGGTTGCGCCGATGACGACTTTGCCTTCCTTCAAGGCTTTCTTGACGGGATTTTCGGTAATAACTGGCCCGGTGGCGGGCGCTGTCGTTTGATATTGTGCCTGTGCTGTCGTGCCGAGCAGCAGTGATGTGCAAAGTAAGGTAAACCAGGTTTTTTGCAGTATTTTCATAAGCCTCCAATCTAACTACCGTTCGATCAAATATTCTCGCGTGATTTTCTCTACCGAAATCGTCCCTGCCTGTCGCATGGTCATCAGCAATTCGCGGCGCAGGATTTCGAGCACGGCTTCGACGCCCGGTTGCCCGAATGCCGCCAGGCCCCACAAATAAGGCCGCGCCACACAGACCGCGTTCGCGCCTAAAGCCAATGCCTTGAAGATGTCGGTGCCGCGCCGGAAGCCGCCATCAATCAGCACCGGAATTTTTCCCGCTGTGCCTGCGATGACTTCCGGCAGGCTTTCAATTGAGCCGCGATTGCTGGCTTCGGCGCGCCCGCCGTGATTCGAGACGATGATACCGTCGGCACCGTGTTCGACCGCAAGCTGTGCGTCTTCGTGCGTGACGATACCTTTGAGCAGCAACTTCATCTTCGTCGTGTCTTTCAGGCGTTTGACGATGTCCCAGTTCATGTCGTGGGGGATTTGATAGGTGACCTTGGAGACGTCCATCCCCTGGAACATGGGTTTAGGGCGGATGAGGCCATTGTATCCGGCCAGATGACAATTGCTGCAAGTGCGAGTATCCGCGCGCCGTGCTCGCGCTAAGGTTTCCCGGTTGGAACCGGCTTGTGAATCAATGGTCAGCGCCACAGCAGGGCACCCCGCTGTTTCAGCACGTCTGAGTAATCCGCGCGTGACATTCCAATCGTTTGTCGGGTATAGCTGAAACCAGGTGGGCGCGCCTTGTGCTTCGTGAATTGCTTCGATAGACACCGAGCTATGCGTGGACAAAATGTGCAGGTGGTTTTTCGTTCGTGCGGCCTTAGCTACGGCAAGTTCGCCTTCAGGATGGAAGGCCTTCTGGCTGCCCACCGGCGCGAGGAGGATTGGATTGTCATACATGGTTCCGAACAGTCGTATGGACAGATCAACTTTCTGCACATCGCGCAGCCGCCGCACGCGCAACTGATATTTCGAGAAGCCCTCGCGATTGGCGCGTAACGTGCCCTCATCTTCGACCCCCGTAGCCAAATAGCCGAAATGGGCAGGTGGCAATTTCTGCCGCGCGACGGCCTCGAATTCCATTACATTCAAAGCTTGTTCTGGCGTGGCGATCAAGTCTTCGACTTGGGCAAAGTTCTCGAACGCATGAGAGACTGAGAATCCTGTGAAACCCAGCAATGGACTGGCCGCGAGCAGACGCAAAAAGCGGCGGCGGTTATCGGTTGCGGCTATGGTTCGCGCTATGGGGGTGCGTTTTATTTGCATGAAACTGCCTGTTGGGGGTCGTCCGCGCTGTTTGGCAGACAGACTAAACTGCTCTTACTGCTATTTAGTTGTGATCGGTTTTGCGAGACGCTTCACTGCTGGAATGACCTGTTGCCGTTGCATGGATGCAGCGAGCCAGAAATTCATTGGTGCTTGACAGAAAGAATCAGGCAAAGTTTCTCATAGCTTCAGGTGTCACACAATGGATGCAGCCGCTGGCGGGTTAATTGAGGCGTGCGATAAATCGAAAGACATCCCAGCCGACATTGGACATTGCAGCTTACACATTGCCCCTTGTCGCGCAGCAGAAAGTCTCAGGAAATTTATACTTCAGAAGCCAATGTGCAATGCGCAATATGGATGATTTAGTCACCACCTGTGATCAAATTATGAAATCGCCCTTGAGTTAATTAAATCGGCTGAGCATAACGACCTCACGATTGATCGTGCCGCGAGCACAAGCCAGATAAAGACCATCGCGTGACCAGGCGTAAGCAAAAATATGCTCTTCGTGAAAATCTGTCAGTTTGTAGGGCTTTCCGCCGGCAAGCGGAAAGAGCCAGATGTTTTCGGCGTAATCTTTGGGATCAAGATAACTCAACGCTCGTCCCTCAGGATGCCAGCGCACACTGGGCTGAGGGTGAATATTGGGTAAATTGAGCAACTGCACCGGAGCGGCTTCGGCAAAGGGTAGCAGTGCAATTTGGCGCGAGGCGGAAGGTCCTTCCTGATATAAGCAGGCGATCCATTTGCCGTCAGGCGAAACCACGGGGAAGTCCGCCCATTTGTCGCTCAATGACATTGCTTCGTGAGTGCCGCCTGGCAGTGACATTTTCATGACCAGTCGTTTGTTATTCCGCTCGGAAGAGTAAACAATCCACTCTCCATCCGGGGAATAATTCGGCTGCAGGTCGTGTTTCCCTTTGGTTAATTCCGTCAGATTGCTGCCATCCGTATTGATGCGCCAAATGCGGCCAGGGCCGGAACGAGGGGAGGCAAAAATAATGTGTTGCCCATCGCGGGAAACAGCCGGATTTTGATCCATTTCATCGGAATTGGTCGTCACTTGCCGGGATTGCGTGCCATCCGCGTTGGTAATCCAGAGCTTCCACTGCCCGTTCGCCGCTGAGGTATATACAATTTTCCCATCCGGTGTCCAATCCAATCCTTTGTATCCGTTTTGATTCAGCAAATCCTCGGTGATGGGAACGGCATTGCGGGAATTTGCGACCTCAATCACCCAAAGATTCGACCTGATTTCGGATTGTACCGTCACCAGTTTCGTCGCGTCCGGCGTCAAATTCAGATTGCGATAACTATTCAAGTCATTCGTAATTCTTTGTAATTCGCCGTTGGGATAACTGACCCGCCAAATCTGATCGTTTGTTCCATCCGCTTTGGTTCTGCCGACCGCTGCCAATCCGCTTCCGTCCCCTAACCAGCCAACGCGCATCAACCACGCCCATTTCGTCTCTCCGATGGGCTGCGCTCTGCCATCGTTAATTTGAAAAGCCAGCAGCCGAAAGTGGAAGTTTGGGGCCGGGATCATTTTGGCTACGGCAATCAACTTGCCATCCGGCGACCAGGAAGGACCGTCAACCGAAAAATTATCAGGAAATTTACAGTCAGCAATTTTTCTCTCCGCTTTGCCCTCGGCATTACTGACTATGAGCGAACTTTCTCCGGCTGACTCACCTTCCCGCACGAAAGTGATCTGACTTCCATCGGGCGAAAAACTGACGGCGCTATCAACGCCCGCCAGCATCATTTGCGGCTCTCCACCCAGGATGGAAACTCGATGCAGCACGTTGCTCGATTCTCCGCTGCGCCGCTGCGAATAGTAGAGGAAATTTCCGTCGGGAGAAAACGCTAACCCGCGATAACGAAACCCCGCCTCAGCGGTCAGTTGTGTTTCCTGATTCGTCGTGAGCTGTTTGAGCCACAAACTATGAGAAGCGCCCGGGTAGTCTTTACTTGCGATGTAGGCAAGGAAGCGCCCGTCAGGAGAAAGAGCCGCTTCAAAAGCGGTGCTGGTGTTGGTCAGGCGGCGCATCTGCATATTGCGAAATGGTTCAGCCGGGGTTCCGCTCCCAAACATCCAATAGGCCCCGGTGGCTAGGGCGGCAAGCAAGGCGACCAGCGTAAAGCCTTTACCCAGTTGAGGGCGGCGCACGGAGGGAGTAAGGGTCGGAGCATCAGGTGATGTCGCGGGTTTTTTATCGCTCTCCTTGGGCTGTGGCTGATTGCGCGCTTCAGCGTCTTCTGCCACGATTTCCCTCACCTCAGCCACAAAGCGATAGCCTTTTTTGGGTACGGTCTCGATATATCTGATGAGCTGACGGGCTGTCGCCGAGCAGCTTGCGCAGCAGCGAAATGTTGTTGGCTAGATTGACCTCTTCCACTATCGTTTCCGGCCAGACGATTCGCAACAACTCCTCTTTTTCCAGCAAGTGCCCGTGCCGCATGACTAAGGCCAGCAACAGGTCAAAGGCTTTCGGTTGCAGCAGTATGGCTTGTCCGTTACACCATAACTGCCTCTCACCAACATCTAAGCGGTAAAGTCCGAATTCATAAGCATGATTTGGCTGATGGCCCATAATTGCTCCCCCCATGAAGCATTCTGAAAGCTTCATGAAAAATCCCTGAAAAATCCCTGACGTTTTCCTAAGACCTGGCTGCGGTACTGATAGGACAATTCGCCGTCGAGTGAGCCAATTTGTTCCTAAAACAAACTCATTCTACGGGAAGGCGGTCTATACAGCAATGTCTGCCTTCCTCTCGCAAAAATTCATTGTTTCTTCGCCACACAGGGGGCGCGTCAGGAAGGTACTGTCCGCCACCGTTGATCTACGAAGGAGAAAAGCCATGCTCAGCACAAAATTCTTTCGCTGTTTTGTCCTCTTGTTCATGCTTGCCGCTGTCTCCACGACCTGGGCACAAGGGTCAAGGGCTGCATCCGCAGCGTCCTATTACGCACGCGGCGTCGAGTGGTATCAGAAAGGCGAGATGGAGCGTGCTGTCTCGGACTTTACCCTCGCCCTCACCTTCAATCCGCGCCTGGCGGACGCTTGGAACAATCGCGGCGTAATCTATTTTTTACAGAACAACCTGACCAGTGCCATCCACGATTACAGCCAGGCCATTGAGCTTAATCCGCGCTTTGCCGATGCCTGGAACAACCGGGGGGCGGCACGATTGAAACAGAAAGATGTGGCCGAAGCGATAAGCGATTTCAATCAGGCCATCGAAATCAATCCCGACTTCGCCCACGCCTGGTTCAATCGTGGCACGGCCCATTTTGCCAATGGAAATGATACGGGCGCTATCGCCGATTGCAACCGCGTCATTAGGCTCGATCCGCGCTTTGCCCAAGCCTGGGCGTTGCGCGGCCTGGCACGATTGCGCCTGGGGCAGGAGGCGGAAGCACAACAGGATTTCGATCAGTGCCTAAGCCTTAACAAGAATTTGGAAGCGATGTTGGAAAACAAGATTAAGGAAGTGAAACAGCAAATCCTGACGAAACGATAAGTCGTGACCAGCCAACGCTGCGCTCCGCCAACACCCGTCAGTTAGAAGGGGGAAAGTATGAACAACCACCAAAGAAAACATGTAGTGGCATTCGCCTTGTTGTGCTGCTTCGTGACAAGCTTCGTTGTCGCTCAACCGCAGAACTCGCGGCTAGCTGACGGCGAATTCGTATCTCGAGCGCGGCAATGAATGGTTTGCCAAACGCGAATTAGACAGGGCTATCGCCGATTTCGATCTCGCCATTGCCTCTGCTCCTGATTTTCACCGACCTTATTATAATCGCGGTGTGGCTCGTTATTTAAGCGGCGATCTGGATGGCGCGCTCGCTGATTTTGACCGCGCAATTCAACTGAACCCGCGTGATTCTGATGCTTATGTGGATCGGGGGTTGATCAAATCTCAGCAAGGCGATTGGGCAGGCGTATTGCGCGATAACAGCAAGGCCCTTGCCTTGAATCCGCGCTTGTCCCAAGCGTGGCACAATCGCGGCATGGCGCACTTCCATCTGGGCGCTTTACCCGAGGCGCTCGCAGCTCTGAATCAAGCCATCAGGCTGAATCCCAAACGCGGTGAAGGTTATGGGGCCAGAGGTACGGTCAAATTTACCCTGCAAGATTATGCGGGGGCTATTGCCGATTATAGCCAGGAACTCAAGCTTACACCGAAGAAGGCCCAGGCCTGGTCTGATCGTGGGTCGGCACGCGCTGCAAAAGGGGAATGGGACAGCGCAATGCAGGATTTTAATCAGGCGATTGCGCTTGATCACGCCTTAGCCTTGGCGTACTTCGGGCGTGCCGCCGCCTGGAAGGAGCAGGGCAAGTGGGAGCGCGTGATGGACGATTACAACCGCTGCCTGGAAAGTAATCCCAGGTTTGCAGACGCATATGCACAACGTGGGCTGTGCCACTTGCGGCAGGGCAATGAAGCCGCCGCGCAGAAGGATTTCGATGAATGTTTGCGGCTTAATCCGAACCTCAGAGCTTCACTGGAAAAGGAAATCAACCAGGCCAAAGCACAACGAACAATCAAGCCGGAATAGGCAGGGGAAATCTGCTTACGACAACCGCTTCGCCCTACTTGGCGATTGCCGGGCGAATCTTGCCAACTTGCGTTGCCTGCTCGAACGCGTAGGCCAGTTGCAACACCTCAAAATCACGTTGATGACGACCGACGATTTGCAGGCCGACGGGCAAGCCTTCTTTGGTGAATCCGCAGGGCACCGAAATCGCAGGCAAGCCTGTAATCGTGATGGCATAGCACGTCGCCATCCAATCAATGTATGTTTCCATCTTGGTGCCGTTGATTTCATGAACCCAATCGCTTTCGATGGGGAAAGGAACGACCTGAGAAACGGGCAGGATGAGAAATTCGTAACGCTCCATAAACTTGTGTACGCGTTGGTAAAGTTGTGTTCGTTTGACCTCGGCACCTGAGATGTCAGCGCCGCTTAACTTCAAGCCCTTTTCGACATTCCAGGCGACCGTGTCTTTGAGTTGCGCCCGATGGTTTTTGTAATCGTCGGCGCGGTTTTGGGCAAACGACCATGCGCGCAGCACTTGAAAGATTTCGTCCGCGTCCTTGAAATCCGGCTCGCCGTCTTCGACCTGACAGCCGAAACCCGCGAAGACGGAACGTGCTTTGTCGCAGACTTCATTGACGATAGGCTGCACGGGATAGCGGCCTAGATTGCGGCTCCAGGCGATGCGCGTGTTGCGAAAGTCGCGCGGCAAGGGGCGTGAGAAAATCCAGCCGGGTTCATTGAGCGAAATCGGTGCGCGCGGATCAGGGCCAGCCAACACCGAAAGCAGCAAGGCCAAATCCGGCACCGTGCGTGCCAACGCACCTTCGACCGAGAGCGGATTCCAGGCAAGGGAAGTCGGATACACCGGCACACGTCCCGGCGAATTGCGAAAGCCGACCACGTTACAAAAGCTCGCAGGATTGCGGAGCGACCCGCCCATATCGCTACCATCGGCAAGCGGCAACATCCCACAAGCCAACGCGACCGCTGCGCCGCCACTGCTGCCGCCGCACGATTTCGTCAGGTCGTACGGATTGCGTGTCGCGCCAAAGACCGGATTGAAGGTGTGCGAACCCGCGCCGAATTCGGGCACGTTGGTTTTGCCGATGATGATCGCGCCTGCGGCTTTCAATCGTTCGACGAGCAACGCATCGCTGGTCGGCACAAAGTCTTTGTAAATCGGCGAGCCTTGCGTCGTGCGAATGCCTGCCGTCGCTACCAAATCTTTGACCGCGTGCGGAAAGCCGTGGAGTGGCCCCGCCACACGGCCTTTGGCCAAATGCTCATCGGCGTCTTTGGCCGCGCGCATTGCCGCCTCTTCGCCGATGAAGGTGGGAATGGCATTGACCTGCGGATTGACGCGTTTGATTTGCGCGAGGAACGCAGTCATCACTGTGACCGCAGAAACTTCTTTAGTGCGAATCATCCGCGCCAGATCAACAGCATCCTTGAAGCAGAGTTCTGCTTCGGGGCGCAGTTTGGTTGTGGTTTGTGCTTGGGACTTGCCTGCGAGTAACTCTGCCGCGCCGAGCGAACCGGCAGCGGAAAGGAATTCGCGTCGTGTGACTGGATCGGATAAAGCATCTGTATTCGTGTTTATGTTCATAGGCGTCGAGCAATAGAGATGAACTCCCTCCAGCTTCAGTTAGTGGCAGCCGTCAATAAATCTTCCGGCTTTGTTGGGTTACTCTCGCAAGGGCAGGCTTTCCACCCGTTCTGCCACAAGCAGACCATACGCGAGCATGCCTGCCACGAGCAAGGCTCCGGCCACGCCTAGCGCCAGCGCGAATGAGCCTGTGGCCTGCACGATAAAGCCAGTAACCATCGGAGCAAAAATCCCGGCGATATTGCCGCTGCAATTCTGGACGCCAGCCGCAGTGCCGCCGACGCGTTTGTCACAGACCGTCTGCGTCAGCGCCCAGGCCATCGGCGCGGCAATGCTCAAGCCACCAACCGCCAAGGTCAACAACCACACCGCCGTCAGCTTGTTGTCTACCCAACTCGCTGGCACCAACGCACACGCGATGCCCATGCCAAGGACGGTGATATTGCGGCGCACACGCAGTTCGTCGTAGCCGTGCCGCACAAACCAATCGCTCACTGCGCCCGTGGCCAGAGTGACAAAAAAACTGACGAGGTAAGGCACCGAACTATAAATCGCCATTTCGCGCGGGCTAAATTTTCGCTCTAGTGCCAGATAGCCGGGCAGCCAGTTCAGCAGCAGGAACCAGGCGTAATCATACGCAAAAAAGCCCAACACGATGCCGAGCATGCTGCGATGACGCAAGAGACGCAGACTCGTCAGAAAGGAGAGTTGCGGCTGCGCTTGCGCCGCGTTCGGTGTAGCGCGGTCTTCTGCCCGCCGTAACCACGGCCAGAGCCACAGCAGCGGCATCAAGCCCGTGAGCAGAAAGAAATATTTCCATCCAATTGCCACAAGCAGGATCGTGCCGAGGCCATTGATCAGCGCGACGCCCAACCGATTGCCGGAGATAAACCCGCTGGTGGCTAAGCCGCGCTCCTGGGCGGGAAAGGACGTGGCAACGGCGCCGCGAACTCGCGGGAAAAATCGTGGCTTGCCCCACGCCCACGCCCATTCGCAGCAGCACAAGCGCGACGGTATGACTGACCATTCCTAATGCCGCCGTCGCCACGCTCCACAGAACAAAGCCCGCCGCATAAACCCGTCGGAATCCATACCGATCTGCCAGCCACCCGCTCGGCGCTTGTCCCAGCGCATACGTCCAGCCAAAGGCCGAGAGCAGCACGCCCATAATGGCCGGAGAAAAGCCCATGTCTTTGATCATCATCGGTGCCGCGATGTTGAGCGCCGCGCGCTGGGCAAAGCACAGCATCATGCCGGAGATCAGGAGCGCTAATAACCACCAGCGTTGCGACGTGTAGGCGGGAGCGGGGGCGGCTGACGGCGAGACGTCAGGGACAATTTCGGTTGAAGGTGTCATAGAAATAAAGAAATCAAGAAACTCATGTCCGGCAAACCTACCTACATGCTGTGATTCTGCGATAGGGCATCAGATGAAACCAATTGACTTTCATACTAGACTCCTTGCACGCCGCGCGCGAAGAGCAGCGCGGGTGATACTGCGAATGTTGGGAAAAAGGAAACTGCTTTTTGGAGCCGCTATTATGTTTGCGGGAGGGATTGAAGGCAATGGAGTCAGACTCGGCGCTGGGAAATTTCAGCCTCTTCCAATTGAAATCTGTTCGTAAATTAAAAGTCTTGATATGGGCGCATTCTCAACTCTCCACTTGTTCGCAAAGAAAAATGTCCAGCTTATTTTGGCAGCAGAGTAGAGAGTTGAGAATGAAGCGTTGAGAGTGTCGAAAGGGAAATACTTGCTCAGCCCCGATTCCGCTCCACTAACGCACGCGCAACGGGTGCAATCACGTCCAACTTTTCCTGGGCAAGCAAAGAGAGAAACGGCGGCACTGCACCCATTTCTGCAATGCCCGCTAAGGACGTTGCATGACGCAACACTTTGGCCGGGCTAATGGCATCACGCAAATCTTCGAGCGGGAGGAAATTCGCGCGCAAGGTTTCTGCCGCTTCGTAGTTACCACCCACACAAGCCTCAAACAATTTGTTGCTCAAGATCGGGGCAATGCAGCCTGACCCGGTCGTAAAGCCCGGCAGGCTCCAGTCGCGCATGTGAACGATGGCGGGACGCTCGCCAATCCCGCTTACGACGCGCGTACGGTCTACGCGTTTCAGCAGCGCTGCCAGATAGTCGTCTTGTGTCGGGTCTTGCCGTACGACGGCGTATTTGATGGCGACACAGATGCCTTCGTCTACAAGTTTGGCGACGACATCCAAGCCCGCGTCTTTATCCGCGCCAAAGTTGTTTTCTTCTTTCAAGTACAGAATCAATGGCGTATTCGCCGCCGCTGAGATTTCGCGCAGGCCAAGCTCTAAGCCTGCCGCATCGCGCGGATCGCCGCAGGGCAGGTGCATCACGGCGGGGAATTTATATCGCTTCAAAAGCGCCGCCTGATCCATCGCGCGCCCATACGATGGCCCCAGGCTCGGAATCGCCCAAAGGTTATCGGCAAAGCCCGTGAGCCAATCCAGCATTTGTTCGTATTCGGCGAGCGTAAGGTGATAGAGAAACGCGTTACCGCCGTATAAAAAGCGCGTCATCCCGCCATTAGCGAGATGGCGCACGAGCAATTTGTTTTGCTCGAAATCGAGTTCGCGTTTGTTATTATTTTTACGCGCTAACGGTGGCACCGGAAACACGCCTTGTAAATCTGCAATCGTGACAGGAGTGGTTTTCATGAGAGTTTCTTTCGTTTAGAGATTGGTATTGCCAGAAGCGTTAGTGTGCCAGAGATATTTCTTCCTCGCAACTGAACAAGGCCTCGTTATTGCGTCAGGGTTCAAGCGATGCTGACTGATGGTAATTTCGGAGGCCAACTAACACAAGGAATTTCGTCCACACGAAGCCGATGGCATAAGCGCCATAAATATCGCTCAGCCAATGCGCGCCAAGCGCGATGCGCGCCCCTCCGCCTAATAGCAAAAGTGTCGCGCAAATTACCATGACAATCCAGCGTCTGGTTTGGGTCAATTGTTGGTGCGCCAGCACAGCCAAATAGCCGATGGTCGCAAAGAAAATTAGCCCAAAGCCGGAAGGAAAGGAATACCCGGAAGGTGTGCCAAAAACCTGCACGAGCGTAGCCGCCGGGCGTGGTCGCGCAATCAATGCTTTAAGGTACGGCTCCGCGAACCACAAGCCATAAAAGCTGACGAGGGCCAGCCCGGCTCCACGCCAGCCCGCGATCCACCAGGCCACAGCAACGGTCAGGCTTACCAACAGGTAGAGATATGGCGGTGAGACCATGCTGGTCATGGTTCTGGCCCAACCAACCTGCCCGCGAACTGCCGACTGGAATAACGTGCTGAAGGTTAGATCGGATTGGAAGTAGGCATATTTTGCCGCCGCTACCGCAAGCAAAACGACGACAATAATATCAATCGCCCACACGATCCACGGCTTTATACTAAGGGCGAAAGGACTGTTTGGGGGCTGCTTCATAAGGCTTGGTTGAGTATCAACTAGCGAATTTTCAGGGTTTGTTTGAGCCACGAAATCATTTTTACCTGCGTGTCAGGATATTTCGTGATAATGCCCATGCCATGATCTGCACCTTCAACCGTGATTAGGTCGCAGAGATTCCCTGCGGCTCGCAACTGCTTTTGGAATTCGACGGATTGCTGGTAATTCACCTGTTTATCCGCCGTGCCATGAAGCAGCAGGAAGGGCGGCAAACCTTTTTTGATAAAGGTGGTAGCCGAGACTTCACGCAACCGCGCGTGTAATGCCGGATCGTTATCCGCCGGAATTTTGAAGGCCTCCCGCCACACGCTAGGCCCGACCTTGCCTTCGCGTTCCTGCTGTAAGCGAAGCGCCCAATCATGCACACCGTAGAAGGGAACTACTGCTGCAACCCGCGTGTCGGGTTTGTGGCGAACGCCCACATAGGATACAAGCGCGCCTCCAGCGGATTCACCCATCAACACAATGCGCTTGAGGTCAACTTTGTATTCCTTGGCATGGGCTTTGACCCAGCGAATCGCGGCTTCGACATCTTCGACGTTCGACGGAAACTGGGCTTGTGGATGAAGGCGATAGTTGATAGTGAACCAGGCGAATCCAGCCTTGGTTAACGGCTCGAAAAGCGGTGGCACGTAGGTTTGTTTGTCGCCTCTAACGAAACCGCCACCGTGGACAATGATGACGGTCGGAAATGGGCCTTTGCCGTCGGGTACATAAGCATCCAGTGTGAGACTTACGCCATTGGGTTTGGCAAATTCGATGTCTTTGCGCAGTTCGGCCTGAACTGAGATGGTAGCGAAAAGGCAGATCACAAAACACAATCTTTTGAGCATTCGCTCTCCTATTGATCGGGAATAAGTTGAGGTACAGAGTAACAAGAAAGCTAACTCTGTACCTCAATTTGTTGCTCAGCGCAAAAACTATGGCCTTAGAAAATCAACTTCAAGCCAATTTGAACGTCACGCGGCAAATTGGCCTGCCCCGTGATCTTGCCAAAATTCGTGCTGTTCGGCGTCAAGTTCGGGTTGTCGAAAATGACTTTGTTGAAGGCATTCAGGAACTCGCCCCGCAATTGAAATCTGACGGTTTCCGTAATGGAAAAGTTCTTGCTCACCGACAAATCCCACAGGTTCAGCGCATCGCCGCGGAACTGCGCAAAACGCGACGGCAACGTTCGCACATTGGTCGTCAGTTGAATGCGGGTATCCGCGCGCTGTTTGACCGGGTCCACGACGCCATTGGTTTGCACCGCCGCATCCGTGAAATAAAATCCACTTGTGTCGAAGACCGTCCGCGTATCAGTGGGCGAGCGATCAAAATTTGCGGACTTGATATCAGTCTTCAACTTGGTGATGTCGCCGTTATAGTAGACGTTGCCAATCGTCAATGGCCGCCCGGTTTGTAATTGTCCGATGCCTTGCACTTGCCAGCCGCCTAGAAAGACGTTTACCGCGCGATTCCAACTGCTGCCGAATTTGCGTCCGCGTCCAAACGGCAACTCCCAAATGCCGCTGATGACAAAGCGATGCGGCACATCGGCATCCGACAAGCGCCGCTCGAACTCGGTGTCTACTTCATTGCGGAGCGAGGCCGCTTCGAGGAATTTCGAGAACGTGTAGCTCACCAGGGTCGTGAAACCCGTGCTAAAGCGTTTTTCCAGGCGTAATTGGCCGCTGTGATAATTGCTGTACGCATCATTGCGTACGCCCGTAATGCCCGTGAATTGTGGGTAGGGACGCAAGAGTTGCCCCCGGGCAATGGTTGCATTGTTATGTCCCGTACCCGGAATCAGGGTACGGAACGGATTCGGCACCGTAGTGCTCAGGAATCCCGCAGCGGCGGTCTGCGCCGCATCGCGAAACGGGCTGGTGGAAAGATACTGTCGAGGAATGGGGTTGAGCGGCACATTCGCCACGCCGTCATAACCATAATTGCCAACGTATGAGACTTCGGCTACCCAATTGCCGGGCAACTCGCGCTGCACGCCGAATGACCAGCGTTGCGCCTGAGTGTTATTAATGTCTCGTGGAGTGAAGGTAACGCCCTGACCTAATTGTGCCGAAAGTCCTAAGCTCGCTCCAGCCGGAACCAGTACGCCGCTGGGGAAGGGAGTCGCCAACGTTGAGGCGAAAGTTAAACCATTAGTAGTAGTAGCCACCAGCGGGGTGGCTTGCGAAAAGCCCGGTTGTTGGACACCGGCGATGACGAAGGGGACGGTATACATGCCCCAACCACCACGCACCACTGTCTTGTCATTCCACTGGTAAGCGAAACCGAGACGTGGTTGGAGATTGTTTTTATCGGCATCCCAGAACGAGCGCCGATTGTCGCCCGCAAAAATCAGGCCGCCTTTGACGTTGAAGCTGGCGACTGGAATTTCGGGAATCGGGCTGGCCGTGTAGGCGGCTTTGGCTGCCGCTTCGACCGGGCTGGCCGCCCCAAAATCGAAATTATAGATGTTGCGATTGAAGCGTTCATTGGTGGCGCCTTCGTATTCGTAGCGCAAGCCGAGATTGAGTGTCAGCTTGTTCGAGATGCGCCAATCATCGTGGAAGAACATCCCGTGATAGAGCGTTTGATTAGAGCGCGCAGCATTCCTGTCAATCGTGCCGCCCGTGGGTTGCCCCAGCAGGAAGGAGGCTAACTCCTGGCCGATTGCGCCAGGTGCTGCATTATCCAATGGGCCGCGCGTGAAGTTGGTGCTAAATTCGTAAAGCCCTGCTGCATGGCCTGCGCCAAAAGCGTTTTCCCGGTACGAACGAAAATCATAGCCCACGCGCACAGAGTGCTTGCCCGCAATCCGCGTCAACGTCGGTTGGAGGGAATAAATGTTGTGGGTTGAACCTCCTCCGACACTATCTCCGAGGGGAGAGTAGGGACCACCATCTGCGCTAATTCTAAAACGTGGCAAATATTGTTCGGGGCCAAAGAGCGCGGCTGTGGCTGTCGGGAAGCCCAGGCTGGCCGGATTGAATTCGCCCTGATGTTGGCGAAGGCTCGGCTCGTCAAAGCGCGAAAAGCCGACGCGTGTGTTGAGAATCGTATTGGCCGAAAAGCTATAGATATGATCGAACGAACCGCCATCATTAATACGGAACAGGAAGTTGCCCGTCGGGCGAATGCCATTGACGACGCCCGTCCAATTGCCGCGCGCTTCTTTGCGATTGTTGTGCGAATAGCGAATAAAGAAACGTTGCTTTTCGTTCAAGGTTTGATCGTAACGGACACTTTCCGAATGGAAATTATCGGTGCGAGGATTACCGCTGATGAAGTTGTTGCGGCCTTGTGCATCGCCTGGTTGATTGGGCAGCGGGTAGTACCTTAAATAATTCAGCGCAATCGGGCTGAGACGGCTTTGCGGAATAATATTACCGGGGAAGGCCGTGCGGCGTACGCGAGAGCCATCTTGTACCGCCGTCGCCGGATCGTAAATCATGACCCCTGGCAGTAGTTCCGAAAAATCACCATTGCGTTGCTTGAGCGTGGGGACAGTAAATTGTCCCGGTTCGGGGAAGACGTCTTTCAGCCCTTCATAGGCGAAGAAAAAGAAGCTGCGATTTTTGCCGCTCCAATAGGGCGCGCCGCCCGTACCGAAGCGGGGCAGGAAAATGGGGCCGCCGACGGTAAAGCCATAACGGTTGTAGCGCAGCGGGTCACGATCCGCTTTGCCGTCTTTATCGCTGTCGCGCGCCGGGTTAGCAGCTAAATTGGTGCGGTTGAGGATGAACGTATTCGCCGATAGAACGTCGTTGCGGACAAATTCATACACCGTGCCGTGAAATTGATTGCCGCCGTTTTTGAGCGTCACATTCACGGTTGCGCCTGCCGTGTGCGCGGTCTGGCCATCGTAAGCGGCGGTCTCAACTTTGAACTCCTGCACCGCATCCGCCGGAGGCACAAAAGCGACGCGCCCTAAGCCACCGCCGCTCGCCATATTCGGTACGCCATCCAACGTGAATTCATTACGTCCCGGTGCGCCATCGGCGACGATGCCCGAAGTTCCCCCATTGTCGAAAGGACGCGAAAAACGCAGATCACCGACGTATGCAATGCCCGGAGCAACGCGCGCCAACGTGAACGGATTGCCATCCGAAAGCGGCAATTCCGAGATGCGGCGCTGGTCAATCACTTGCCCAGCAGAAGCGGAAGTTGTTTCCAGTAAAGGAGCAGCCGAAGTGATATTCACTGTATCCGTCAACGCACCCACTTCCAGTGCAATATCCAGTGCCAATTTGTCACCGATGCGGACTTCAATGTTTTGCCGCACGGATTTCTTAAAGCCTTGCGCTTCCACAGAAATCGAGTATTGCCCGGGCGTCAAATACAACACCGTATACTCGCCATTTTCATTGGTGGTGGAAGTTGAGACCGCGTTCGTGGCGGCATTGTTAACCGTAACGGTGGCGTTGGGAACGGCGGCCCCGGACGCTTCTGTGACACGTCCGGTAATTTGTCCGCGAAACTCTTGCGCGCAAATCGCTCCGGCCAAGAGGCCGAGCCAGCAAACTAACATTGGGAATTTCTTGATACTTAGCATAAATACATTTCCTCCTGAGCAAGACATGACGTTGGCGTTAATAATCCTCATCACACAGCAAAAGCTCCAGTACGACAACGCAGCAACCGAACAGTGATGTCTGTTTATGAATGATTGATTGGTGCCAACATGCTATGCACGATAGTGTCGGCGATATTGTATTCCCAGCAAAGCTACTAAGAGATTGTCGCTGCCCAAGGCGGCAGAAATGTTTTGCCTTGGGTGACAGCATCAATACGATTAGTGGGCGCGATTATACGGTCAGATCAAAGGCGGTACAAGGAAGGGGCTTGCGTTTCAGTAGTTTTTGGGGAATTGTCATTGGTCATTTGCCCCTTTGGCTGTAAACGGTTAATGCAAATGACCAATGACCAATAACCAATGACCAGTAACCAATGACAAACAACAAGTGACCAATGACCAATGACTTCCATCTTCTTGCTCCCAATTTTGCCCCAACGCCGTTTTGGCCGCCTCGGCTATTGCGGAATGCGCATGCAATGACGATCTATGCCGCGTTATATGCCCGCCGGTTCGCTTTACCGCCAGCCGAGCGCCGGGAATTCAAAACTACGCCAGACACGACGATTGTGGCGTATTGCCACTGGCAATCGGACCCGCGCAAGCAGCGCACGGCCATCCTGATTCACGGCTTGGAAGGCGATGCGGACCGGCATTATATGCTCGGCACGACGGAAAAAGCGTTGCGCGCAGGCTTCAATGTTGTGCGCATGAATGTGCGCAATTGTGGCGGCACCGAGCATTTGACGCCGACGTTGTATCATTCCGGTTGGACGACGGATTTACGCGCGCTCTTATTTGAGTTGATTGAGCAAGACCAACTCCCCGCTATCTTTCTGATTGGGTTTTCGATGGGGGCGAATCAATCGCTCAAGCTGGCTGGCGAATTGGGTGATGATGCGCCGCCACAACTGAAGGGGATTGCTGCGATCAGCCCGCCGATTGATTTGGAGCTTTGCTCGATTGCCATTCGAGAGCCACGCAATATCATCTACGACCGCCGATTTTTGCAAAGTCTGAAACTCAGGCTGCAACGGAAATCACAGCTTTTTCCAGGCGTATGTGATTTGGAGAAATTGGCGCGGGCACGCAAGCTCTGGGATTTTGATGAAGTCGTCACTGCGCCGCATTTTGGTTTTCAAGATGCCCGCGATTATTACCGACAGGCGAGTTCGTTGCCTTATCTCAGTCGGATTCGAGTTCCTACGTTGATCATTCAAGCACAGGATGATCCGTTCATTCCGTTCAAGCCGTTTACGGAATTACCCAAGTGGGAGCACGTCACAGTTTTGGCTCCGCAGTATGGTGGGCACGTAGGATTTTGGCAGCCGCGTCGTAATGCTGGGGACAATTACTGGGCGGAGCAAGCGGCGGTTGATTTTTGCGCAGCGGTGGGCGTGGAAGAGTGACAAATAACAACTACGCCATGCGTGCCCAGAGCTTATTGCTTTTTCAATTTGATGTTCGCGTTGAAGCCGCCGATTTTTATTTCTGCGCCATTGCTCCCGCCATAAGAACCTTGCAAGCGACGCGGGCGATTGGCTTGGGCTGTTCCCGGAGGAATCGTGATCGGAAAGTCCGTTTCGATGTGACCGTTAAAGGTCGTGACGGTGAGTGCAAAATTGGCACTGGCTGGGATCTGAATCAATATGTTGCCATTGAAACTTTCAAAGCTATAGCGACCATCGTCATAAATCGGACCACTATAGTTAATCATCCCGCTATGTGTGTTGAGTTGAATTTCGCGTGATTCCACTTCCCGCAAGTTAATATCCCCACTGGTGGTTTTAGCTTCAATCAAGCCTTTGGTATTGGTGATTGTAATCGTCCCACTAACGGAATTGACGCGCGCGCCTTCCTGGACATTGCGGACTGTGACATCGGCGCTAACGGCGTTCACCGTCAAGCGTCCTTTGATGTTTTCTGCCAACACGGAATCACTGATGCCCTGCAAAGACGCATCGCCATCTATATCCTTGACAGCTACCCTGCCACTGACACCTTGCGCATTCAACCGACCACTGACTCTTTCAATGTGGAGTTCTCCGCTGGTAGCGTTGGCCACAACATCATTACGAATGTTCGTTATCGTCAAGTCGCCACTTGTCGCATGCGCCGATACTTTAGCTTCGACATCATTGACGCGCACGTCACCACTCGTGGAAGAGATATTCAGCGTCCCACCCATTCGTTCGGCCATGACGGTGCCGCTGGTCGAAGCGACCTTTGTCTCGCCGCTAATGCCGCGTAGAGTTACATCACCGCTCGTCGTGCGAGCGACGATCCGCGAACCGGCATCCGTAATCGTGATGTTGCCGCTCGTCGAAGTGATAGGACTAAGTATGGCTCCGCGCGGCACTTTCAACTCGTAAACAACTTCGAGGTGATTTCTGCCGCGCCAGAAGTTGCGTGGATAAATCGTATTGATTTCCAAGCGGTCAGGACTGTCTGTTACGCGGATTTCCACTTGCGCAAAGTCGTCTCGATCTCCGCGCTTGACCGCATCTACTTGCACGCGGTTTTCGTTCCAACTGGTGATGCGAATGTAGCCGCTGACATTAGTGACGCTCACCGTGCCATTCGGTGTCAGCGGATAAGTTTTATGCAATTCATCCTGTGCGCGTAGATTGGTTGTCGCCAGTGTCAGCAGGGAAAATACTGTGAGAATTAAGTGTTTCATAAATGGGTTGATCCAGTCTCACCGCATGGCGATTTCCTGCATCAATTCAACTTTTTTGGAATACGCCGTAAGCAAATAGCGCGCGGCGGTTGGATCGTTCGGATGCGCTTGCATGGCTTCCCGGCTCGCCGCGATGGATGCGTCAATCATCGCCAGGCTGCCTTCGAATTGTTTGATCGTGCCTTCATCAAGTTCGGTTTTGCGCTTGGCAATCGTTCGTTCGAGCAAGCGGATTGCGCCTTGATATTCGCGCGTGGCCTTGGCGATTTGTTGTGTCAATGCTTCATTTTCGTCCAGCGGTTGTGACGCCGCTGGTTTGCGTTCCGCTTTGGGGGCTTGCAACGCCAGCAGCTTCCCACTTTCTGGTGGACGTGGAGTCGCTGCTTGCGCTGGAACCGTTGGCACAGGCGTTGCAGCAGGAGCAGAAGGAATTGAACTGGGCAGCGGCGATGAGTTCACCTCCGCTACGGGTTGTTTTTCATTGCCCCTTGAGAAGTAGAGGGTCGTTAATCCAACAGAAACCAAGACCAGCAAGATTGCCAAGCCAGCCTGTCGCAATAGTGCGGGAGTCAGCAGCGGTAAGAAAAAGCCCTGGAGCTTTGCTTTCCAATCGGTTTGCAATCCTGCTGGCGCTGCATCGTCTTTGATCCGAACGTGAATCGCTTGCCACATCTCGTCGGATGGCTCTAATGCATTCTGCTGGTAATATTGGGCGAAGAGGCTCTGCTCATGTTCCAAGGCGACTTGCCTGGCATGGCAATCGTTACATCCCGAAAGGTGTTCGGTAAGTGCCGCTGTGCGCGCCACATTAAGTTCGCCATACAGCAAATCTTCGAGTTCGGTTTGGCAGGTTTCGCAGTTCATAAACAGGTTTCAGATGGCAGGTGTTGGGGTTCCGGGGAGAGTCCCAACTAACTACTGCCCCCCAAGTAAATAAGGTTCCAATCGTTTGCGCATTTCGGCGCGGGCACGATGCAAATCGGTTTTCAGCTTGCCGATGGAATAGCCCGTGATGGCGCTAATTTCTTCGTAGCTTTTTTCGTGAAAAATCTTCAGGCTGAACACCATCCGTTTGTCTTCATCCAACCCCGCGAGTGCCTGTTTGATAGTTTGATTCAATTCACGATCAAGCATCGCTCCATCGGGTGGCACGCCTGCTGCGGTTAATTTCAGACTCTCCGGCTCATCTAGTGCGATGTTGCGTTCATTCTTGATTGTCTGGCGCGTTGCTTCGCGGGCCACATTGCGCGCGATGCCAAACAACCAGGTCGAGAGCCGCGTTTCATCTTGCAAGTGCCGCAAGTTCCGATACGCCCGGACAAACGTTTCCTGGGCCAACTCTTCGGCCAAGGTCCGGTCATGGACGTGGTTATATAAAAAACTGAGCACTGGGCGACCATAACGACGAAAGATCGCATGAAACGCGTCTTCATCGCCATTGCGCGCTGCCGCGACAATATTCGGGGCTATTTCCAAACACACTCGGTGGTTAGCTCCTGGTGGGTCCAGTGTTAGTACAAAATTGCTCATTACTTCGAGCGCAACATGAGAAAATTATTATGCCTCATTCTCCTCCAAATATCCCTTCCTGTGTAGGTTAGTGTGGTTCAGGGGCAAAAGGTTTCAGTTCGCAGGTGAATTTATCAGCCCTGAAAAAGAATTTATGGAAACCAAAAAGCTATTGACAGTTTTTATAGGGAGCGGTTATAACTCTGAAACCATTTTACCAAACGGTAATTTCGTTTTTCGATTTCAAGTTCGTTTGAAAGGTACAACAATGACACGTTACGAGATCAACTTAATATCATCGCGTTCCTGGTTCAAGAGTAAGAACCAAGCTATTAACCCAAACTCTGCCTTCCTGTCCGCTCTCTCCGCTCAAATGTCTTGTTGTTGTTGTTGCCGCTGTTGTTGTTAGCGCCCGCTAACGAAATTCCCATTCTACAATTTAATTAGTCTTTCGCTTGTCGAACTGTTTTGCCAGCGATTTCTGCCAGACGATTCCTGGATGCTGCTGAGGTTCTAGCCTAACAGCAAAACTGAAGTTCAACGCTTAGCTCACCATTTCGGTGGAGCGCTTCAGTTATTCTCTTTCGACAGTTCGTGCCGCGAGTTTTTCGATGGGTATTTCATCCCATCCTGGAGAAACCAGATGAGCCTCCATTTTAAAACCAAGAATTGGAAAGTCGAACTTACTTTAGAAGCGTTGCACATCCAACCGATCAATCATTCGTCCGATGACTCGGACCTCAATGCGCGACGGGAACCGCACCGCATCATTACCAAAAAAAACAGCATGGCCGATTACTTTTTAGCTAAGACAATCGTGCCGCAGCATTCTTCGATTATCGAACAGGAGTAATACTTATAATGAGCTTAATTCAACCGCACGGGGGCACTTTAGTAAATCGTGCCGCCCAAGGGGCAGAACGGGAAGCCTTGCTTCAAGCTGCCGCTACGTTACAAACGATCACACTGAATGCCCGCGAAGAAGCCGATTTGGAATTGATTGCCAACGGCGCATTTTCGCCGCTCGAAGGCTTTCTGGGCGAAGCCGATTATCTTTCCGTCCGCGACAAGAAACGCCTGGCGAATGGCCTGGTCTGGTCAATTCCGGTCACACTTTCTGTCAGTGAAGAAGAAAAGAACACGCTGACAATCGGCACCGACGTTGCCTTGAAGGCGCGCGATGGACGCTTGCTGGCCATCTTGCATCTGGCGGAAATTTACACGTACGACAAACAAATCGAAGCCGAACAGGTTTATCGCACAACAGAAGAAAAACATCCGGGCGTCGCAGCCTTGTACGCGCAAAAGGACTATTTGCTGGGCGGCAAAATCACGCTACTCAATAAGGTCAGCGAAGCGTTCAGTAATTATCGTTTCACGCCTGCCCAGCTTCGAGCCTTGTTCGAGGAAAAAGGCTGGTCGCGGGTCGTGGCTTTCCAAACTCGCAATCCAATTCATCGTGCGCACGAGTACTTGACCAAAACTGCGCTGGAATCCGTAGACGGATTGCTGGTGCATCCGATTGTTGGTGAAACAAAATCGGACGACATTCCGGCAGATGTTCGCATCAAGGCGTATGAAGAATTGCTGTCGAATTACTATCCGACCAATCGCACACAACTCGCCGGATTGCCTGCGGCGATGCGGTATGCCGGGCCACGCGAAGCGATCTTCCACGCGTTGATTCGGAAAAACTACGGTGCCTCGCATTTTATCGTCGGACGCGATCACGCAGGTGTAGGCAGCTACTATGGCACCTATGATGCGCAAAAAATCTTCAGCGAATTCACAGCGGAAGAGATCGGCATCAATCTGTTTTTCTTCGAGAATACCTTTTATTGCGAGACCTGCGGCGGCATGGCTTCGTTGAAGACCTGCCCGCATGATGCTTCGAATCACGTTAGTTTGAGCGGCACGAAGGTACGGGAAATGCTCGTCAACGGCGAAATCCCGCCAGTTGCATTCACGCGTCCCGAAGTCGCTCAGATTTTAATTGATGCTTATCGTGAGAAAGCGCAAGCGGCAGCCTAGAACTACTAATTTTCATCATTCATACTTAGAAAGGAACTTCATGTCACAAGGATTTACTCTCTGGTTCACCGGCCTCTCAGGCGCAGGCAAAACCACACTCACCAATGAACTCGTGCCGCAACTTAAAGCGCGCGGCGTCAAAGTCGAAGTGCTCGATGGCGACGAAGTGCGTACGAATTTGAGCAAAGGCTTGGGCTTCTCGAAAGAAGACCGCGACACCAACATTCGTCGCATCGGTTATGTGGCCCGCTTGCTTTCGCGCAACGGCGTCGGCGTGATCGTCGCTGCGATTTCTCCGTATCGTGATGTGCGCGACGAAATCCGCAAAGATGTCGAAGCTAATGGCGCAACGTTTATCGAAGTTTTTGTCAAGGCTTCGCTCGACACCCTCGTACAGCGCGATGTCAAGGGCTTGTACAAAAAAGCTATCGCAGGTGAGATCGCCAATTTTACCGGCGTTTCTGATCCGTACGAAGAACCGCTGACGCCCGAAATCCTCGTCAGCAGCGATACTGAAACGGTCGAGGAAAGCGCCGCGAAGATCATTGACCATCTCGAAGAAAATGGTTTGATCGAACCGGCCTATCAACTGGCGCAACAGGTCGAAGCGAGTTTTGTGCAATACGGAGACTTGCAATGAGGCTGGTGTGCCCCACAAACAAAGTCGCTTTGGCGGGCAAGGTCTATTTGGTCGGAGCAGGGCCGGGCGATCCCGGTCTGCTCACGATCAAAGCGGGCGAACTGCTGAAAGCGGCGGACTGTGTGATTTATGACTACCTGGTGAACCCGGAAATCTTGCGGCTTGCTTCCCCACGTGCCGAAAAAATGTATGTCGGCAAACAGGGCTGTGGCAAAGGCTGGAAACAGGAAGACATCAATCGCTTGTTATTGGAAAAAGCGCAGCAGCATCGTCTGGTCGTACGGCTGAAAGGCGGCGATCCGTTTGTCTTTGGACGCGGCGGCGAAGAGGCCGAAGCCTTGGTTGATGCGGGCATCGAATGGGAAGTCGTACCGGGCGTTTCTGCGGGCAGCGCGGTGGCCGCGTATGCCGGTATTCCGGTGACACATCGTGGTTTGAGCAGTTCCGTCACGTTTGTGACCGGACATGAAACACCCGGCAAGGCGGAATCTTCACTTCAGTGGGAACATCTCGCCAAGGGGGCAGACACCCTCGTGTTTTTCATGGGGGTTGCCAAAATCCAAGCCATTGCGGAACAGTTAATCCAATATGGTCGCAGCGCAGCAACTCCTGTGGCCGTGATCCGTTGGGGTACCTATGACGAGCAGGAAGTTTTGGTTAGTGATTTGGCAAACATTGCCGCGCTCGTCGAACGGGAACAAGTGAAAGCGCCTGCCTTAATCGTCGTCGGCGAAGTGGTTCGCTTGCGAGAAAAATTAACTTGGTTTTCCGCTTCCATCGTAGAAGCGTTAGCGGCGTAAATAAGAATAAAAATATGAATGCCACAAAAACATCCACGCTGATCGAATCGGACTTGCAATATCTGGCCACGCAATTTGAAGCCAAGAGCATTGAAGACATCCTCGCTTGGGCGGTGCCGCAATTTGCCCCGCGCATTGCAATGACTTCGAGCTTTGGTGCCGAGGGCGTGGTACTGATAGACCACCTCGCTAAATTTGGTATCAAGCTGCCGGTGATTTACCTCGACACGGGATTTCATTTTGATGCGACGAATGAACTGAAAGAGAAATTGGAAGACCGCTATGGGTTGGAAATCATCGTGCAGCAAGCCGACCTGAGCGTGGCCGAACAAGCGCAATTGCATGGCGAGAAACTGTATGAGCGAGACCCGGACGCCTGCTGCCGCATTCGCAAAGTCGAGCCTTTAAAGCAGGCGCTCAGTAACCTGGATGCCTGGGTGGCTGCGTTACGCCGCGATCAATCGCCAACGCGCGCCAACATCCAGATTGTGGAGTGGAACGCGAAACATCAACTGGTCAAGATCAATCCGCTGGCTACCTGGACGCGCAAGGATGTCTGGAATTACACGGTCAAAAATAATCTGCCATACCATCGGCTCTACGATGAAGGCTACACCAGCATCGGCTGCTGGCCTTGTACGAAACGAGTCAAGGCGGGTGACCACGAACGCAGCGGACGTTGGTCGGGGCAAGGAAAGGTGGAATGCGGGATACATTTATAATTTAGTCACGGGTCCTTGGTCATTTGTTATTATCAATTCCTCTTAACCCATGACCAACGACCAATGACTCTTGACCACTGACCCTCGCATTGGCTTTCCCCAAACTTTCTGCTATATTCCCCGGCGAGTTTTTAAGCATTGAGTAGTGACATCACCTGACGATGTATCAGGTTCTGGATCGCAAGCTGACTGGGAAGAAATAAATAATAAAGTTATCGCTATGACAGTAGCACCTCTCCTTTGACCTTATCAAATTCTGTAATAACTCTCTTGGTGACGTTTGGATAATTGATTGTTGGGTTTTTATCTTTGCCTTTCCCAGTTGAATCCTCACGCGTGTGGATGATGAGTATTGGCATCCCCGAAAAAGCAATTCATAGTTCCGGTATTCATTGTGACTGAAGGTCGTCGGATGGCAGGAGCGGTCTCAGACAAATGCTGTTTATGAGCTTGCGGAAAATCATCGTCAGCAGCGTGATTTTACATTTGTTCTTTGCCAATAGCGCGTGTCGCCGTCCAAAAGATGCAGCGGCGCTGGATACGATCACTGTTTACGCCTTTTCTGTCATGAAGGAACCGCTGGAGAAAGACATCTTTCCCGCCTTTCAAAAGGAATGGGCTGGACACACGGGACAGCAGGTGAAGTTTTCTGCTTCCTTTGGCGGCTCCGAGATGATCACGAATCAGATCATTTCCGGGGTGCCAGCCGATGTCGCGATTGTCGCGATTGAGCGCAATGCGAAACGGTTGCGAACGTTTGGCGCGACCAAAACGGATTGGCATTCGTTTCCTTACGAAGGGATCATTAACCAATCGCCGATGGTCATTGTCGTACGCAAAGGGAATCCGAAAAAGATCAAGGATTTCCCCGATTTGGCACAGCCTGGGCTGAAGCTGATCCATCCTGATCCCATTTCTTCTGGCGGTGCCCAATGGTCAGTCTTATCAATTTATGGCTCAGAGGTGATGAAGGCGGAATGGGAAACGGGGCAGCGTGAGGAACTGAAAGCGTATGAATTGTTGCGAGGGATTTGGAAAAACGTCATTGCAACTCCCGAATCATCGCGGCAGGCGCGCACGCAGTTTGAATCGGGCTTTGGGGACGTATTGATTACTTATGAACTCGAAGCCTTGCAAATGAAGGATCGGAAGACGCCCATTGAAATTATCATTCCACGGGCGACTGCTTTCACCGATCATACTGTGTTGATGCTTGATCGCCGGATGCCACCAGCCAAGCATGAACTGGTAGATGCTTTCATCAAGTATTTGTGGAGCGAGGAGGCGCAAAAAGCATTCGTTAAGCATCACTTTCGCGGCATTACCGATGAGATGATGAATGAAGTAGAAGCCAAATTTGGGAAAGTAGAAATCCCTTTTACGGTAGATGATTTTGGCGGTTGGCAGAATGCCTATCCCCAAATTATCGAAAACGTTTGGAAATATAAGGTGCAGGCGATGAAATAGTGTGGCGCGGCTAGCGAGACGAAGCGTCGAAAGCGTCAAACTCGTGGTTGATTCGCATAACTCCTATCACTCTCACAACTCCTATGAATGTAGTTGCGACCCAAAAGCTGGCGAAACCGAAAAAACGGCACTTTGATTTGGCCAAACCCACGGGCATCAGTCTGGTCGTGTTGGCGATGCTGCCTTTGGTGATTATGCCGCTGCTTTCGATCTTCATTTTCGGGTTTAGCAAAGGGCCGCTCCATTTTTGGGAAGCGCTGGTAAATCCGGCAGCGATTTTTTCGCTCAAGTTGAGTCTGGTGACCAGCAGCGTTGCCACCGTTTGCAATGTGATATTTGGCTTACTGGCGGCTTGGGTGATGACGAAATACGAATTTCGCGGCGACTCTGCCTTGATGATTATCATCAGTTTGCCGACGGCGATTCCCACGGCGGTCGCAGGGTTTGCGCTGCTGTTGTTGTGGGGGCCTTTCGGATTGTTAGGTCAATTTTTGGAGGCCACCGATTGGCAGATTATGTTTACGACCGCCGCTATTATTTTGGCGAATATTTTTGTGACGTTCCCACTGGCTTTTGGGACGATCAAGCCCGCGATGGAGAATTTTGATACGAATTTGGAAGACGCGGCCGAAACGATGGGCGCTTCCCGCTGGCAAACCTTTCGGTATGTGGTGTTGCCCAGTTTACGTAGCGCGCTGATTACCGGAGCCTTATTGACCTTTGCCCGTTCCATCGGCGAATTTGGTTCGACGATTATGGTGAGCGGGAATATGATGATGAAGACACAAACGGCTCCGCTTTATATTTATGCCCGCTACAACGACGGTGATGTTGAAGCGGCGAATGCTATTGCGATTGTTCTGGCGATTATTTCGTTCGCCATTTTTTCGCTGATTATGATCTTCAGGAAAAGACTCGAAAGATAGGTGTCAAGTGTCGCGTGTCAGGTGCTTATTCCCTGACACGCGACACTTGACACCTGACACTTGCCCAGAAAGCGAGGCTCACAATGGCAAGACCCATGGTAATGACTTTATTCCCAGACACTCAAGCCTTTGCTCAGCGCAACACAGATGCGCAGCCCGCACTGAGTGTGCGTCATCTAACCAAACGATTCGGCCAGGAAATAGTGCTGAATGACGTGAGCTTTGATGTCGCAGAAGGGGAAAGTTTGGTTTTGCTTGGCCCCTCAGGTAGCGGCAAGAGCACGACGCTGCGGATCATTGCAGGGCTGGAAAATCCTGACAGTGGCGAAGTTGTCCTGCATGAACGAGAGGTCGAAAACCTGCGCGCTCGTGATCGCAACGTGGGCGTGATCTTCCAGAACTATGCGCTCTTTCCAGAGATGACGGTGGCCGAAAACATTGGCTTCGGTTTGAAGATTCGCGGCATCAGAGGGCGACAACGAATGGAAGTTGTGGATCGCTTATTAGGCATGATCAATCTCAACGAACAGCGCGACAAAAAACCACGTCACATCTCAGGAGGGCAGCAGCAACGCGTCGCTATTGCGCGCGCCTTGGCGTACGAGCCGGAAGTTTTATTGTTTGACGAGTCGTTCAGCGCGCTTGATCCGCATACTCGTATCGGGTTGCGCCGCGAGATTCGGCTGCTGTTACGCAAGCTGCGCGTACCTGCCTTGTTCATCACGCACGATCAGGAAGAGGCGATGGAACTCGGCGATCATATTGCCATCCTGAATAAAGGCCGTCTTGAACAAATCGGCACACCCCAGGAAATATATAACGATCCGCAAACCGAATTCGTGGCCACTTTCTTAGGCGCTGCCAACGTCCTTAAGGGCGAATGGCAGGATGGGTTGATTTGTTTGGATACAGGGTATTACGTGGTGCCCCCGCACGATGCTTTCGATGCCCTCATCGAAGACGGCGAGCGCGTCAAAATCATCTTCCGCCCAGAAGACGTCTTGCTCAGCACAGTCATGGGCATTGCCGAATCGCCCTATCACTTAGGCGAAGGCGAAGTCACCGAAATCAAATTCACCGGCGCTACCGAAGCCGTAACGATTCGCCTGCTCAACACCAACTTGCGGCCTTCCCGCCCGCAACGCGTGACTTCCATCAGCGAACCAAAGGGCAGGGAATTCTTGATCAAGGCGCTCCGCACGAAGTGGGACGCACGCCGCATTCGTTTGTCGCCGGGAGACCGTATTTCAATCAGTCTGAAATCGCACAAACTTTTGCGAGGTGAACCATAGGTCAAACGACTGTCAATCAAGGATGAAGGTGATCCGGTGCCAGCCGATTCGGACGCCGAACTTCATCTGCCTCGCCCACCTGCAAATCCGCTGCCTGTTGATCTTTGTCAAGAATATAGGGGTCTTTACTTGTATCTTCCGCTTTCTTGGCTTCACGCGCATCCGTTCGATAACGATACCCCGTCCCATCCCGCCAGATAAAAACGACAAAAGCCAGACACAACAAACTCAAAACGATGAGCACGATTAAATTGTTGTTGCTCAGCATAGCCTTCCTCCTCTCGCCCAGGAGAGAGCAATCCTAGTACCAAACTTTGTAACTATCCTTCTGCAATCAGGCCTATATTTTGCTTAAATTGGCTCGGCGAAAAGCCTCAGTGCAATTCGTGGCTACAAGGGATGTAATAGCTTCATACAAGTTGTACAATCCCCGAACATAAATTTGCCGGATAGGGAAGTCGCACTTCCGGTGGCCTACCAACAGACAAAAAGTTATGTTTAGCGTCTCAAGTGGAACTGGCTCCTTGCCGAATGGTTGTTTCAGGATGCATGTTATTCTAAATAACAGACCATTGATTTTGTTAATTTTTTTGACTGGATAACTCTATGACAAATCGCGGTTGGTGCTCAAGCAGCCATTTCACGTTATGGGCTGTTTTTATCGGATTGTTTTCCATCTCGAATCTTCAATCAGGCTGCAAAACAAGCAAGGTACAAGAAGCCATCCCCCCGACCCCCATTGCGCCATCACTCCGGCCTGCGGTTTCTCCGTCAGCATTGCCAACCAGTAATGATTTACCACCGGTGGAAGCAGGCAAGTTTCGTCAACCCGAGTTGGTCGAACTCATCAAATTCGACCCGACCCTCAAACTCGATATTCGTTACGCCACCGCGAACAATTTTGTCGGACGCCCGTTGTATCACGAAGCGCGCGCCTTTTTGCAAAAGCCCGCTGCTGAAGCACTCCGCCGTGCAAATGAGAAACTACACAAGCACGGCTACGGCTTGTTGATTTTTGATGGCTATCGTCCGTGGGCCATTACGAAATTGTTTTGGGACGTGACGAGCGGGGCGCAGCATAACTTCGTGGCCGACCCGCGCAAAGGCTCGAAGCATAATCGCGGCTGTGCGGTGGATTTGTCGTTGTATGATTTGAAAACGGGCCAGGAAGTACCGATGCCGGGGGCGTATGATGAAATGTCTGAACGATCTTATCCGACCTACCAAGGCGGTGCAGCCGAACAGCGACGCGCGCGCGATTTGTTACGGGCCGCGATGGAAGCGGAAGGCTTTCGTGTCAACGAATTTGAGTGGTGGCATTTCGATTACAAAGACTGGCCACAATATCCTATCTTGAATCTCAGCTTTGCCGAACTCGGTCGCTAAACGCGCGCTGGTTATTTCCGTTTGTTTCGCTCCAGGATAATGCGGAGTTATAGTTGCTTCTCCGCCCGCAATTGGCGGAGCCGCTGCTTTTCCATTTCATCCTGACAATGCTCGATTTGTTGCTGCAACCGCCCGGCCTCCCGCAACAATTCGATTTCCGCAGGCAAGACATTCGCGCTTTTCAGCACCGAATGCCCCAGACGAAATTCTTCGGGCGTGGCAAAATACTCATCCAGATGGAGCGGCTGGCCTTTGTTGGAAAGACGCTCGAACTCGCCATTTTCAATAGCTTCCTGAATTTTGTTTTGGGCAATCTTTTCGAAAATACTCATAGGCAAATTTCCTGTCCCAAATTTTTACCACAAAAACCTTCTCAGCCGTGAGGCTGACAAGCTGATCTAGTTGTAGACTGTGCTTGTCAACCTTGCAAAATAAGCTTGTCAATCTTGCCTGAACTTACTTGAGGAGGGGGCAATGCAATTACAACCGCCAAAAAACTGGTGGGGCCGCAATTGGAAATGGATTGTGCCAACGGGCTGTTTGACGATGCTGCTGATGTGCGGCGGCTTCGTAGCGCTGATTTTTTCTATCGTGCTGGGTTCGCTGAAATCCAGTGATGTGTACAAAGAATCTGTCGCTAAAGCCCAAGCAAACCCGCAAGTAACAGTCGCGCTTGGCACGCCCGTCGAATCGGGCTTTTGGGTGAGCGGCAATATCAACGTAAGTGGCAGCGGCGGCCATGCCGATCTGTCCATTCCCATTTCCGGCCCGCAAGGCAGCGGCACGATTTACGTGACCGCCACGAAATCCGCCGGTCAATGGAATTATTCGACGATGGTTTGTGAAATCAGTAGTTCCGGCAATCGCATCAATTTGCTGACAGGCTCGCCTTAAATTGAGGTCACTTAGGCCTCTTCAAAAAGGCGGGGTTGCCACACCTCCAGAGCGGTAAGGATTTGGCGATCAGCTTTGCCCATACTGAAGCTGGCTAATGCTTCGCGGGTAGCCCAGGCAATACGCGCTTCGTGATTTGGTGCTCCAGCCAACACTGCACAGGCGAAAGCGCGCAAGCTCAAACGAAAGTGGGTAAAAGTTTGTGAGGCAGAGATCATTTCCGGCCCCACCTGAATTTCAAGGTTGAGCGTTTGGCGCAGCACGCGACGCAAACAATCTGCATTTGCTTCCCCTTCCTCACAATTCCCGCCGGGCAACATCCACAAGCCACCGAGCAAACCTTCTGCCGGGCGTTGCACAAGCAGGAGCCGGCCCTCGTCATCCCGAATGACCGCTGCTGCGGCACGAACAACTGGCAAGGGCGCTTTCTTCTTTTTCACCGGGCGGAGATGTTGTGTATTACGCGCAAAACTCAGGCAAAAAGATTGCACTGGGCATTGCTCGCAAAGTGGACGACGCGGCACACAAACCATGCGCCCTAAATCCATCAATGCCTGATTGTAATCGCCACAGCGTTCCGTCGGCAGCAACGCTTCGGCCAAATCCCATAATCGCTGCTCGACGCGTGGCGCGCTAATCTCATCGGGCAAATCAATCAGGCGCGTCAACACACGCATTACATTGCCATCCAACACGGCTGAGCGCGCACCAAACGCGATGCTGGCAATCGCCGCTGCGGTGTAGCGGCCAATGCCCGGCAGTTGTTTCAATGCTTCCGGTGAAGCAGGGAATTGACCTTGCTGATCGTTGACAACAATCTGTGCCAGCCGATGCAAATTGCGCGCGCGGGAGTAATAACCCAAGCCTTCCCACGCCTTCAGCACCTCATCCAACGACGCGTTTGCCAGTGCTTTAATCGTAGGAAATAACGTCAGAAAATGAGTGTAGTAATCTTTGACCGTCGTGCTGCGCGTTTGTTGCAACATTACTTCCGACAGCCATATCTGATACGGATCACGGCTGCCACGCCATGGCATCGGTGTTGCCCGTTCGTCATACCACGCCAACAAGGCAGCGGCAAAAGTTGGATCAGGTAATGGGGTGATGTTCATCTGGACATTTTATCTCATGTCCGGTTTTGCTGAAGCTGAAGCGACTCCTTCAGAGTTCGGTAATAAAGATTTGTCAGGCTTTTTAGGGAAGATTGCTGTACACCGTTTTCCCGCCTGCTTGGGCAATTGTGTGAATTTCCTTGCCCAGCCCGTCTTTTACCCGCACAAACTGATCGTCATACGTGACCAGGAATACCCGCTGCTTTTCGTTCCATCGGCGCGCAAGTTCGGCTTTGTCTATAAACACGGGCGGGCAATCGGGGTAGTGCGAGCCAAACTCCAGAACAGTGGTGCGCCCCTCCACTAACAGCATCGGGCGTGCCAAATAAAACCCGACACTGGAATGATTCTGAAACTCGCCATTGAAGGCGACAACATCATCCGGTTGTAAGCGGCGCCGGATTTCCTGGGCAAGCGGGTGCGTGGAAAGCGCGGGATTGAAAATGCCAAACGCATAATGGGCGAAGTACAAAAAGGCTGCGGTAGTGAGGGCGGTAGTGAGCGAGGCGGCGTTATGCTTTCGTCGCAGGCGCAAGAGGAAGGCGATGAGAAACCCTGCGCCAAGTGTGATCGCTGCGCCTGTAGCAGGGAAGCGCAAGGTAGCAAAGGCAGCAGTCGTCAAATCAGAGGCGTGGCCAAGGGAGAGCCGATAGTTTTCCGGGTTGCTGGTCAGGAATTGCGAGATGTCACCGCTCGGCGTAACGTGACGGGAAAGCCAGAGAACGTAGCCCAGTGCAGTTGCCACCAATATTCCCAGCCCGCACAAGAACGCCTGCCCCCATTTCACCAGCTTGTGATTGTCCTCTTCGCCATTGGCTAACGCGTCGCCGAGCAACAACGCGAGCGCCGGAAAGACCGGGAAGGTGTAATACTCCTGGCGTGTCGAAAACGAAAAGAAACCGACAATGACCAGGAACCAGAGGATTGCCAATAAGCGCAATTGATCGCGTCGCTCGACCGGTCGCCATAACGATTTCAAGTTCCGAAACGCCAGTGGTAAAAACACGCTGAAGGGAAAGAGCCAAACCAGATGCCCCAGCCAAAATGGAATCAGAGGCATCGTGTCATAGTCCATCGGATAACGTGTGCCGAGGAATCGTTTGACGTGCTCGTTGATAAAATAAAACCAGAAGAATTTATCGTTGCGCAGCCCTGCCAGTACGTGCCAGGGCGCAGCCAACACAAAAAACAATAGCGTCCCACTGATCGGTTTCAGTCGCCAAATATGCTTCCAGCCATTGGTGAGAAGCACAAAGAAAAACAAAATCCCCAGCGGAAACAGCACACCAATCAATGCCTTCGATAATACTGCTCCTGCCAAACACGCATAGAAAGCGTAAATCCAGTTGGGTTTCCATTCTTCGTAATACACTTTGACGAAGATGAAAATGGCTAACGTGATCCACAGCGTCAGGATCACTTCAAAGATAAGGATGCGCGTAAACAGATACGTGCCAATCCCGACGCAAAGACTCAAGCCCGCATAAAAGCCCGCGCGCTCGCCGTTCATCCATTGACCGAAGAAGTACACAAGAACCACGAGCAGGATCGTCGCCAAAGCGAGCGGCAATCTTGCTGTGAACGTCGAGACGCCCAACGCTTTATATGACGCTGCAATCGTCCAGTACATCAGCGGCGCTTTTTCCAGGAAGCGCACGCCGTTCATGTGCATCGTGACCCAATCGTTACGCTCAGCCATTTCGCGCGCGGTGGCGGCATTGGCCGCATCGGCGTCATCCAGCAAAGCGGGTTGAAAGGCGCTCCCTAGATAAATTAGCGCCGTCAGGCAAATCAGTAGTAGCAAACGTTTGTGCATAAATCCGTTTGGCGGTTCGCTCCGTAATATAGTCAGATAATCCAGAAAATTGCTTAGCATTCAGCATAGCAAGCAACGGCAAAATTAACTATCACCAGGAGAAAACATGGCAGAACATCCCAATATTACATTGGCGAAAAAAGCGCTTGAAGCCTTTCGGAGTGGCGATCTGGCTACCCTGAACGAGGTCTTTGCAGATGACATTGTCTTTCACGTGCCGGGCAAAACCATTCTTTCCCAAAGCTATCAGGGGAAAGCCGCAACCTTTGGCTATTTTGCCAAGCTGATGGAATTGACGCGGGGGAGCTTTAAGGTTGAATCTCTGAATATCTATGTCAGCGACGACCAGGTCGCAATGCTTGATCGCCTGGAAGCCACGCGAAATGGCAAAACGCTCAACCTTGAATTAGTTCTCGTGCTGAAAGTTCGCAACGACCAGTTTATCGAAGGCTGGGATCATTTCTCTGACCTTGATGCCTGGAATGAATTCTGGTCGTAGTTACGTTCGGATGGCAAAAAAAAGCTTGGAAGGCTGCGACAGGATTGGCTTTGTCGCCGCCTTGTTGCATGATTCCTGCTCCGCTAAAACAGAATAAGAGGCAGTTGTAGCTTGCAGCCATGCGAAAGCATCATCTGTGATTCATTATACCCGCAAGTTGGCCGATTTTCGCAGGCTAAGATAGAGGGCGGATTCCTCACGCTGTACCGAAATAGCAGGTGTCCTCGCCACCGCTAACAATATAAAATTAGTCCCGACAAATAGAAAGTGAGGTTGTTATGACCCCAGTTGCAAAATTGATCCAAAATGAAGACGAAACGACGCGACAAGAATTCATTATCAACTCGTTTACAGAAAATTATGCGGCACTGATCGCAGGCGATGCCACGTCCTGGCGCGGCAAATTCCGCAAAATGGCAGAAAGTCCGTTTGCCTTTTATCGTGGTAGTGCGGCGCTATTTTATGCGGACGTCTCACGGGACGTTGACCCTTTTCTGAATGAACAAACCAGCCGTGTGTGGATTCAAGGCGATCTGCATGCATCGAATTTCGGCACGTATATGAACGGTGCCGGCATTCTGGTGTTTGATGTGAACGACTTTGACGAAGCGTATGTTGGCCCGTTCACCTGGGATGTGAAGCGCTTCATCGCCAGCCTTGGGTTAATTGGTTATCAGAAAGCGATGAGTGATGCCGAAATCCGCGACATTATGGCCGCTGCCGCCCGTGGCTATGCCACACAAATCGCGCGATTTGCCAATGGCGATGATGCTAAATTTGCCTTGACACTCGACAATACGCAGGGCGTGGTTTTGCAAATCATCCAGAAAGCGCGCTTGCTGACGCGCGTTGGCTTGCTTGGGTTTGATACCGAAATCGCCGACGGCGACCGCCGTTTCAAGCGCAATCAAAATTGCTCGCAGGTGGACGCCACTACGCGCGCAAAAATTGAGGCAGCGTTGGAACAATATTACGACACGATTCCGAGCCGCAAACGGCGTGCCCGGATCACCTACAATATCAAAGATATGGTGCGACGTCGTGGCTTGGGCATCGGCAGCGCCGGATTGCAGCTATACAGCATCCTGCTTGAAGGCGAAACGCAGGCGTTGGAAAACGACATCATTCTTTCGATGAAAATTGCGCAGCCGTCTGCGGCGGCTCGTCATATTAACGATGATCGTGTTACCCAATACTTCCAGCACGATGGGCATCGGACGGCGATTTCACAGCGCGCGTTGCAATCGTATGCTGATCCTTTCCTGGGGTATACAACCTTTGATGGGGCTGGCATGTTCGTAGCAGAAGTTAGCCCTTACACCGCGGATTTGGATTGGGATAATATCAACGATCTGGACGACATCCTTCAGGTTGTTACGCAACTCGGTCGTTGTGTGGCCAAGATTCACTGTTGTTCGGATGACGACAGCGATCAGACCTTGGTGCCGTATTCAACCGAAACCGCGATTCATGGGGCAATCGCCGGGCGCGAGAAGGAGTTTGAGGACTTCCTGGTCGGCTTTGGCGAAGACTATAGCGCGGCGGTACGAAACGATCATCGCTTGTTCGTAGATGCGTTCCGCAATCGTCAGATTCCGGGCCTTTGAAAGTAAGCGTAATAGCCGAGGCGGGCAACGCTCTCCAGGCGTTAAGGAGCCTCCTTCGCCACGCGCAGGTGGGTGGGAGGCTCGCTCCCAAGACGGAAGATTCGATCCGCTGTCGCAACTGTTTCCCGGCGGTGCGCCACAATCACCCGCGTCAGGCGAAGGTAGCTGATCGCTTCGCTGACCTGCCGCTCGCGGGTCACGTCCAGATGACTGGTGGCCTCGTCCAGCAGGAGGATGCGCGGTTGTTTATAGAACGCGCGCGCCAGCAGCACCCGCTGCTTCTGCCCGCCTGAAAGTGTAGTTCCCATATCGCCGATCAACGTCTGGTATCCCATTGGCATCGCCAGAATATCGTCGTGAATGGCCGCCAATCGCGTACAGGTTTCGACGCGCTCCTGGTTGGGCTGCGGATCAAAGAACGAGATGTTGTCGGCCAGCGAGCCGCTGAAAAGTTGGTCGTCCTGCATCACAGTGCCAATCAGATTACGATATTGCGCTGTACTCAGCCGCCGGATACTGACGCCGCCAATTAACACCTCGCCTTCGGTCAGGTGGTAGTAATCCCATAATCACTTTCAGCAATGTGGTCTTCCCGCAACCAGAAGGCCCGACGATGGCGATGGATTGACCTGCCTCGATCCGCAGATTGATATGACGCAATACGAACGGCTCCGAATCGGCATAACGCACGCTGAGATTGCGCACCTCGATGTCCGCGCTGAAGCGCCAAGGGGCGCCAGTCCCGTCCCGGCAATCTCCGGCTCTGGCTCGGTCAGCGCGATGTCGGCGACGCGCCCGCGATGGACATCCAGCATCTTGAAATCAATCGCGTTGTCGATCAGGTTAGACATACGGCTGGTGAATTGTGATTTGTACGAAATGAACGCGAACAGCATGCCGACCGAAAAGCCGCCATCCAGCAACAGCGTCGCGCCCAGCCAGATCACCGCAATATTTTCGACGCCGAACAGCACGCCGTTGAGCGCATGAAACACCATCCGCAGTTTCGCAATGCGGATATTGGCATTGAAAGTGTCGACCGCGAGATTCTGATAGCCAGCGGTGCGTTGTTCCTGCCGATTGAACAGCTTCACGCTTTGCATGCCGCGCACGGTTTCGAGGAAATTAGTTTCCTGCCGGGCGGCGCAGACGATTTGATCTTCGGTAGCATTCGCGCAGCGGCGCGTATCGCACCACGCGGAGCCCGCCGTAAAGCAACGTTGCCGCGAGGACGATGAGCGACAGCTTCCAACTGTAGAGAAACATCATGGCCGCCGTCGCCGTCGCCATAATGCCATCGAGCATGACCTCCAAGAAACGTGGTCGTTACCGTCCGGCGAATCGTACTGAGCGAATCAAACCGCGAGGTGATGTCCCCCAGATGCCGACGCGAGAAATATGCCATCGGCAGTTGCAGCAAGTGCGAGAACAACCGCGAGAGCATTTGCAAATTGAGCGTCGTGTTTAGATAAAGCGCCACCCAGGCGCGTAACGCCGTGACACCAACTTTGATCAGCGTAAGCAGTAGAAATCCCAGCCCCAGCACCGTGAGCAAATCTCGATCCCCCGCAATCACGGCGTGATCGAGAACGAGTTGCATGAACAACGGGCTGGCGATGGCGAATACTTCCACGACGACTGCCAGCAGAAAGAGTTGGGATAATGTTCGCCCGAGGCCCGGCATTCGCCCGATGAGTTGTCGGATTGAAATGCGGCTAATTTCGGTCTTGCGCTTGAACTTTTCATTCGGCGTTAGTTCCAGTGCGACACCTGTGAAATGTTTCGAGAGTTCGCTCAAACTCAACGTCCGACGTCCGACATTGGGATCGAGGATCACGGCTTTGCGCCGTTTGACTTCAATGAGGACGACGAAGTGATTCAAATCCCAATGCAGGATGGCCGGAAGTCGGAGACGGGACAGCGCCTCCATCTCCAACCGCAACGGACGCGAGTTCAGATTGAGTTGCGCGGCGATGCTGATGAGATGGTTGAGCGTGGTGCCCTTGAGCGAGATCAGGTACTTTCCCCGCAACGTGACCAGATCAGTCCGATAGCCGTGCGCGCCGGCGACCATCGCCAGACAGGCCAGTCCGCACTCCGCCGCTTCGGTTTGCAGAATCAATGGCGTCTTGCGACGACCAGAAAAATTGAGCGTAGTATTCATATTTGCGGAGGGATGAGTGATGAAACATGAACTCATCCTTCATCCCTCATCCCTCATCCTTCATCCCTTCAGACTCGTCCCAGCACGCTGTAAATTGGATCCAGCAGCCATTCGTATAGTTTGCGCCGATCCAGCCAGATGTCCGCGTCCAGCAACATCCCGGCTTGCAGCGGAAATTCCTGCCCATACGCCTTGACCGACTGCGCATCAAGCGTGACTGTGACCCGATACGCCGGCTCCGTAAGCTGTACTGGCAAGGTGGTCTCGCCTGGCAGCAGTAGCGTTTTGGAAATCTCGGCGATGCGTCCCTGATGACTGCCGAAGCGTTGATACGGGAACGCTTCGTGCCGCACATACACTGCTTGATTTGTCGCCAGGAAGCCAATGGAATGTGATGGAACCAGCAGATGCGCCTCCAACGTAGCATCCAGCGGCAGGATCGAGACCAGCGGCTGACTCGGATTCGCCGCGTATCCACGATCCGCGAGCAAGGCCGTTGCGATGCCATCCGCTGGCGCATGGACAATATAGGTGCGCCGCGATTCATACTCGCTCAGTTCCTGTGCCAGTACGGAAAGATTTCGTTCGGTGGCGGCGCGTTCCGTCCGCGCTTTGAGATTGGTGGAGGCGATTTGCGTTCGCAGCGTTTGTCGCTCGCGCGTCAAACTGATTTGCGTGCGTTGCTGTTCTTGTAGCTTGGCTTGTTCGGCCAACAGGTCTTTCAGTTTTTCCTGCATCTGTTCTTCTGATGCGATGCCATCGGCCTGTAGCTTGCGAAAGCGCGCGTGCGAGCTTTCCGCCGCAGCGATGCGGCGTTGCTGCGTCATGATTTCCAGGCCGAGTTGTGCGAGTTCGGCTTCCATCGCGCTGATGCGCTGTTGCAGGGTTTGGGTTTCGATTTCGGCCAGATGATCTATCTGTCGCAGTTCGCCTTCCAGACTCATCCGGCGTTCGCGCAAGCGGGCAATGGCAGTGGATTGGGCTTCCATCGCTTCGCCAGCGGGACGTTCCAGCGCGATGACGAAGAGCGGATCACCTTTGGCCACGCGCTCACCTTCGGCAATTTGTTTTTCGACAACCGTGCCTGTTTCGCGCGGATAGACTTTGATCAGCCCCTGCGTCGGCACGAGAAAGCCTTTGACCCGCTCCTTGCGCGTGTATGCACCCCAGAAGGTCAGGGTGATCAGGCTCGCGGCGACAACGAACGCCACCAGCGTCAGGAGACGAGTGGGGAGCGGTTGGATAAGCAGCACCGTGCCGAGCGCCTGCTCGCGTTGCGCTTCGACGACACTTTCACGAAACAGCGGCGGCGGGACGACATGCAGCTTCGGTTTGTTTTTCCTGGCCTCAGTTTTCTGCGGCTCCATGACGACTCCTTTCTGTGCTTCTTCTCACATCAATGACAGGCGGTTCCAGCGCAAGGACAGACGGCACAAGTTCCGGCTCGGCTAAGCGCAGTAATTCATAGCCGATGCCCGCCAACCCTGATAACAAACCCGGTGTCTCCACGGCCAATGGCGTTCCGCAACGCCACCTTTGTTCCGTATCAAATGCAAGCATAGACGCCGCCTGAGCGCGTACGTGAGCTTCCCATTCGCCATCTTCCGGCACGCGAAAACGCTCCAATCCTGTCCAGTCATGAAGTGTCCGCAATGCCCACGCAATGCCCGTTGTCCCGCGTGCGAAGCCCGTTTCCTGTTTTGCCGCACCTCCCTTGAGCAACAGATGATCGCCGCATTGAATCGCTGCCGCCGTTACCTGAGCAGAAGGCGCGACCTGTGCCAGGCAGCGCAGCCCGGCAATACACCCCGCCGCGCCGCCATAAACGTCATACACATCATCTTCAGTCAATCAACTCAGGCAATCGCCCAACAATGGCTTCTGCTTCGGAGATGAGGTCAGGGCGATTCCAGAGCACGCCGAGATGCGTCAGGGCATACATCAGCCCGCCCCATCCATCGAACGCGCCGATCACTTCGATTTCATCTCCCCATTCCTGGATATGGTGCTGCATCATCGTCAGCGCGGATTGTGCCAGCGTCGTATATGGCTTCTCCTCTGTGATAGCACCGAGATAAGCCAGGAATAAGGCTACGCCGGGCAGCCCAGACTCCAGATCCAAACCGAATGGGCAAATAGACCAATAGCGATCTTGTTCGAGGCTCAGGCCAATCCACGTCGCCTCATCTTGTTCACGAAAGGCAAGCTGCTCCAAACGGTTGCCGATGGCACGTGCTGCTTGTCGTAGCTGATGGCTGTCTTTCATCGCGGCGGGCACGGACGTCGTAGCCATTGGCCATTCTGCCGTCTGCATCGTCGCCAATGAGGCCTGGATGAACCATTTCTGGCGTTCGCAATCCTCATGGCTGAATTGTCGTAGCCGCCGCCGGACAATGGACAGGCTTGGTTCGGTAAAGAAATCTGGAATACGTTCAGTGATATTGACCCAGAGGTCTTGCGAAGCAGGGCGCGCAGTGAAGAGCGGAAGGTCTCCCCGCAAAAGTTCCTCGCGTTCGACCTGCATCACTTTGGCCAAGTCTGGGTCATCTTCGACTTCGACCCACAGCAAATCGAGAAAACGATCCCGGTCAAGCGCGTCACGTAGCATATCAGGATGGTAGCTCTCGCGGAGCAAACGCCGATACGTTCGCATCGAACGCAGAAACACGCAGACTTCGTCTGTCGGCAAAGCGCATCAGCGGCCCGTCATCGGACAGCAACTCGTCCCGATGCGTGAGCAGCAGCGCGTAAGTGGAGGTGAAAGCCCGCAAGAATCTCCTCTCGATAATCCAACACGTTCACCCCATGGCCCGCGAGTTGCGGGCGGTTCTTGTCCGCTCGCATGGGCTTGCGCTTAAGTACCAGATGCATGGTATCTGTCCCGGTCTCTTCCCAATGAGGATGTGGGTATGGCGTGATCTGATCGTCAACCGTACCCAAGCCGCTTGTGTCTACGCCGCCATGCCTCACTGTTGCTATAGCCCAATTCTGGTAGCAGCCCGATGCGCAGGACAGAATGAGACATCGCACGTCGGGCCAGTCTGTCGGCAGTTTCGGGACGGCTATGGCGGCTGCGGCGCGGGTGAAAGAGCGCTTCGAGATCAATGAGGTAGGGGAATTCGCCACACGCGATGAGATTGCCTGAATGGAAGTCTGTGGCATCCAGAAGATAAAGCAGAGCAAGGTAACCACCTGTTCGGCGATAGAAGCGGCGCACCTCATCTCACAGTCTCGCATTCACGCGCCTTCACAAACTCTACCCAGCCGTAGGTTTCACGATTCAGTACGGTCAAGGTCGGGAACGGCATTTCTGCGCCGCACGCATTCAACCATTGCAGGAGTTGCTGAAAATGGACATCCACGCCGAGCGATTTCGGCTTGTAGACAAGACGAAGCCCGGAACTGAATTTTGCAATGAAAACGGAGTGTCCACCACGATGCGTATCCGCAATGCCACCTTTGAGGGAGACCAGTACGCCGGGGGCGTCGCCGTTACTTTCATAGGCAAATGCCGTTCTGATCTCATCCCAATCCCGACAGAGACGAGTGAGAAACTCAAGACTGACGCTCACCCATCGTTGCGACTGCTCGACCAGCAGGCGGGCCAGTACCGGATACTGTTGCAAGAATGCCCGCCGATGTTCGGGCTGGTCAAGCCGTGTAATGAAGCTTTGGAACCGCTCTTGCAGGGTCACGCCCTCTAACTCTCCGCTGAGCCGTGCAATGTTCAGTTCCAGCGCCATCGTGCGGTTGAGCATGGCAAGCAGGTGGTCAGGCAAATTGGCAAAGAGAATCTTTTTGATTGTGTTCGGATCAAACGGCAGTGGCGCGGCGCTCGCCGTCAGCGCTGCGATCCCCGTATCGAAGCGGGCCAGTGCCTGCTCAATGAACGGAGCCGCTGCGGTCAGGAATCCGATCGTCGGTTTGCTTTTCAGATTGTCTGAGAGGAAGGGCCGATAATCTGTCTGGCACGGTTGAGAAAGGGCAGCAACAAGATCAGAAAGCCACGCCGGGCATGCTGGGAACCGCTCTCGCACAGCTTCAATCGGCTCGACAAGGAGTTGCCGCAATTGTGGTTCGTTCAAACCGTCGAGCGCCAGCCGTTGCGCAAAATAGGTTCCATCGTCAAAGGGCGACTGTGACGTCCAGCTTTGCATGCGATACCGGGCCAGATCGTCTTCTGCCGCTGGTTCCGTTGTGTTGGACGGAGTTCCGGCAGCCAGCCTTTCGGCCAGTGTCGTCGCGCGATACCAGGCTAAATGATCGTGCGGGGGCATACTCATTTGTTAATCAGTAACTTGTCTTGCGTGCCTTCAGCTTCGCGAGGTTGGATTGGCAGGCATCGAGTAAGGTGATGGGGTAATGACCAGCCAGATGCCGTGGCATCTCAACTCACTTTACGCTGAACCCTGATTTCAGGCTGTCTTGTATTCCGCCGGGGAATTGGGACGCAGGTTAATGCGGGCGGTGGAAAGTATAACCTGACGAATCAGCGTGGAAAGTAACACCTGCTGTGGAAGCTACCAGTGCCTTGAACATGACTGCGGCGTGCAGGGATCAACTGATCCCTGCACGCCGCGTTGACAACGAATCAAGGTCGCTCATTAACAGCGGCTAGAGCCACCTGACCTGCTGGATTTGCTTGATTTGCTGGATTTCTTAGATTTTTTGGACTTCTTGGACTTCTTTGATTTGCCCTTGTATTTGGATTTGGATGATCCCCCTCCGCCAGCCACCGCATCCAACGCGGTTCCGGTTAGTTCGATCATCCCCGCCGGGTTTCCTAACTGCATGCGCTCAGCTTCGCTGAGAGTGTTGCGGAATGCCGGCTCGCGCCAGGCACGAATTTTGTCAGTTAATCTCATGATATTTTCCTTTTTCGATAATAGTTGTTCTGTGAGGTAACTTTGACCTCAGCAATAACGCCCGATGGCGTCAAGAGGCCATTTCTCTTAACGTAATTGCCGGTATTACGCCTTGAGTTCGGAGGATGTTTTATTTGTTAATACTCTATGGGGGGCTTTATACGATAGCATTTACAGGGTTGTCAAGCTTAGTCCCCAATCAATATGTACTGTACGGGCGGAGTGTTTCCCAAATAACTCTGGGTCACAACGACAGAACAGCTTCGCCCTAGTTAAGGGGGGCAGAGATGAGCAGCAGGCGGAGAGAATTGCGTGGTGGTCAGCCACTGTTTATACTGTTTACGCTTTTTGCTAACCCTTCTTTGTTAAGAGGAAAAACCTTGTGAAAGAGAATCCATACCATCAATGACTGAACTCACCTGGCTCGACGCCACCGCGCAAGCTGAACTCGTCCGCACCAAACAAGTCCACCCCATCGAATTGGTCGAAGCTGCGATTGAGCGCATCGAACGCGTAAATCCACAACTCAATGCGGTAATTTACAAACGCTACGACGAAGCGCGAGCCGACGCGAATCGTGCGTTGCCGGAAGGCGCGTTCACAGGCGTCCCTTTCTTGCTGAAGAATATTGCAGGCTGGTGCGCAGGTATGCCAAACGATCAAGGCTCGGTTTTTGTGCAGGGCTTTGTCGCGCCATTCGATTCTGAACTGGTCGCGCGCTACAAACGGGCCGGGCTGGTGATTTGTGGCGTGACGAATGCGCCGGAATATGGCTTGTTACCGACGACCGAACCTAAACTTTATGGGGCTGCGCGCAATCCCTGGAATCTGAATTATACGCCAGGCGGGTCGAGCGGTGGCTCAGCCGCAGCCGTTGCCGCTGGCCTGGTGCCATTCGCACACGCGAATGATGGCGGCGGTTCGATTCGCATACCAGCTTCGTGTTGTGGTTTGGTGGGGCTGAAACCGACGCGGGCGCGCAATCCGCTAGGCCCGGCGTTGGGGGATGCCTTCAGTGGTTTGATTGCCGAGCACGCAGTGACACGAACTGTGCGCGATTCGGCGGCGTTGTTGGATGCCACGGCAGGCCCGGATTTAGGCGATCCGTATTGCGCTCCCCCTCCGTCGCGGCCATTTTTGCAAGAAGTCGGTGCCGCCGTGGGCAAGTTGCGCATTGCCTTCTCGACAGAATCGCCAACAGGCGTGCCATTACATCCAGATTGCCTCGCTGCGGTTCGTGATGCCGCGCAGCTTTGTGTTGATCTGGGGCATGAGGTGGTTGAGGCCGCGCCAAATCTTGAAACCGAAAAGATCGTTCCCATGTTCATGACTTTGTGGGGTGGTGGTCTGGCGTGGACGATAGATGGCTACGCGCAGTTGTTGGGTAAAACACCGACAGCAGAGAAATTTGAAGCGGGAACCTGGAGCTTATACCAAATTGGCAGACAAATCAGCGCAGCGCAATATCTCTCGGCAGTGCAATGGCTTCAAGGCACGGCGCGCCAGCTTGCACATTTCATGGTGGATTACGATGTCTGGTTGACGCCGACTTTAGGGCTACCGCCGTTGCCCCTCGGCGCGATGGACAGTCCCGCTGATGATCCGAATGCGGGGATGCGCGTGGCTGCGCAATTTGTCCCGTTTACGCCGCTGACTAATATGAGCGGGCAGCCTTCCATTTCATTACCCTTATACTGGAATGAGGAAGGACTGCCGATAGGCAGCCATTTTACTGCTCGGTTTGGTGATGAGGCGACATTATTTCGCTTGGCTTCACAACTTGAAGTTGCGCGCCCCTGGGCTAACAAACGTCCGCCTGTTTGCGCATAACCTGGAGAATTAGGATGAAAAAGAAACAGTTGATAACCTTTGTTTTTATTTTAGTTTTGGTACAGAGCACGATGGGCCGCAATGCCATCGTCAGTGATTGGCCGCAATGGCAAGGACCGCATCGCACCGGCATCTCAACGGAAACAGGCTTGCTCAAATCCTGGCCGGAAAAAGGGCCTTCGGTGGATTGGACGATTTCGGGTTTGGGTGCTGGCTATGGTTCGCTGGCGATTGTCGGCAATCGTTTGTATGTGCAAGGGGTAAAAGGCACAGAAAGTGTTTTGTACAGCCTGAATTTAGCGGATGGGAAAACCGTCTGGACGCGCGCGCTTGGCTCCAGTTTGCGCGAAGGCCGCGGCGATGGCCCGCGCGGCACGCCGACGGTTGATGCTGACCGTATCTATGCGCTGTCAGAAAACGGCGATTTGGCTGGTATGAAATTGGCTGATGGCAGCGTTATCTGGCAGCGCAATATCCTTAAAGATTTTGGCGGCAGTAATCCGAAATGGCTCATTAGCGAATCTCCTCTGGTGGATGGCAATAATCTAATTGTCTCACCTGGTGGCAAGGATGCGGGCATTGTCGCGCTGGATAAAATGACGGGCAAAACGGTGTGGCAGACGAAAGGCCTGAGCGATGAAGCGGCCTATTCCTCGTGTATCGTGTCCGATGTCGGTGGAGTGCGAACGATCTTTGGCTTTACTTCTGACGCTGCGGTGGGCGTGCGTGCGACGGATGGAAAATTGATGTGGCGCTATGAGCGCGTAGCCAATCGCACAGCCAATATTACAACGCCCATCCTGCACGACAACAAGGTTTTTTATACTTCGGCTTATGACACGGGCGCAGCTTTGTTAAGCTTGAAAACACAGGGCGGGGAAGTGAAGGCGGAGGAAATCTATTTCACACGCGATATGATGAATCATCATGGCGGTGTCGTGTTAGTGAACGGATACCTCTATGGATTCTCGAATCAGATGCTGACCTGTATGGAATTTGCTACCGGCAAAGTGATGTGGAAGGATCGCAGCGTAGGCAAAGGCACGGTGACTTATGCCGACGGGAATCTGTACCTGTTGGGCGAAAACAATATGGCTGGGTTAGCCGAAGCTACGCCGACGGGCTATAAAGAAAAAGGTCGCTTTGAAATCTCGGATCAAGGAAAGCCGAGTTGGGCGCATCCAGTTGTAAGCGGGGGGAAGTTGTATATTCGGAATCAGGGCATCCTGACTTGTCACAACATCAAGGTTCCAGTCTAAGGCTTAGCGATCACGTTCAGCGTGCTGCCACATTAATAAACATGCTGAACGTGATCACTGAGCGCCGATCTGTTCTGCTACGTCAACGCGAATGTGTGGATTTACTGCAAAACTTATGTGGCTCGGCTCCCAAATTGAATCGCTTACGAATGGTGCGGGTACATAGGTTCTCGTTGGGAAGTAAACCCGTCTCCGCGCAGATTTCAAAAATAGCGCTGTTGCGCCGAGTGTAATCGCTGACCAACTCATCCCTAATATTGGTACTGATTCTTTGTCCTTTACTAGCAGTTGACGATTCAGGCGGATCGGGTTTTTGCGCTTCAGGTATTGGCGTCACAGGCTCCTCCTGCTCTTCTTCCTCATTTGCCTTGTTTCCTGGTTCAGTGCCTTCGATAAATAATTCATGACGAGTAGTAGGGCTGGTATTCTGGGCGACTAACCCTGTCGTTGGGTCAATGTCCAAGGCGATAATTCCGCCTGGGTCTTCAAATTCGCCGCCGAGTTCGGGGCGCAGTGACAAGGCCCGCGACATGAAATCAGCCCAGATTGGCGCAGCAGCCTCGCCGCCAGTCATTTTCAGATCGGCATTATCATCAAACCCTACATAAACCGCACAGACCAGATTAGCCGTATAACCGGCAAACCACCCATCACGAGAACTGCCTGTTTTGCCTGCGGCAGTTGCCTTGAAGCCCATTTGGCGTACGCGCGCGCCTGTCCCTCGATTCAATACATCCTGCATCATTGAAGTCATCACGTAGGCGACTTGTGGTGAGATAATTTGGCGAGACTCCTTCTTGGGAACATCAACGTTTGCGCCTGTGGCGGTGGTTACCCGTCGCAGCGGGATTGGGGCAACACGCCGACCCTGATTGGCGAACATTGTATACGCTGAGGCAATCTGTAAGGGAGAGGCTTCAGCTACGCCCAGCGCCATGGAAGGGTAGGTTGGAGGTCGTGGCAAACCCGCTTTTTCCGCCAATCGCGCAATCTCTGAAAACCCGACCCGCTCGGCTAATTCCACGGTAACAACGTTCTTGGAGAATACCAGCGCATCTCGCACCATGATGTTTTTATTGGAAAAGGTGTCACCAAAATTTCCAGGTGTGTATTCCTCCCCGAACCCGTAGTTAAATGTCTTGGGCGCGTCCATAAACAATGTCGCAGGGGTGATAACCTCTCCACCCAATTCTGCTGTATTTATCGCGGTCGCATAAACAAAAGGCTTGAAAACAGACCCCGGTTGACGTTTCGCTTCGGTGGCACGATTGAACTGGCTGGATTGATAATCCTTGCCCCCGACCATGGCCAGCACTTCGCCGGTTTTGACATTCATTGCGACGAGGGCAGCTTGCAAGCCAGCTACGCCTCCTTTCCGCTTAGCGAAGATTTTTTCCAGGCTGGTCATCTGTCGTGTAACAGCTTGATAAGCGGCTCGCTGCAAACCCAGATCAATCGTCGAGTAAAAGCGCAAGGACTTCGCTGAATTTGAGCCGTCATCATAATTGCGCTCAATATGCTTCATCAGATAGTCCACAAAGTAAGGCGCTTCGGAAATATCCAAGCGTCCGCCGCTACTGCTTTTTAATCCCAGCGGTGAGATTTTGGCGATGGTTGCATCTGCTTGCGAAATTTTTCCAGCCTCTAACATCGCCTGAATTACGAAATCGCGCCGGTCTTTGGCTCGGTCAGGATATTTGAAGGGCGCGTAGTGATTGGGGCTGCGAATAATGCCGGCTAACATACAGGACTCGGCAAGGGATAACTGTGAAATATCTTTATCAAAGTACGAACGCGCCGCTTCACCAAACCCATTGATTGAAAACCCCGCCCGTTGGCCGAGATAGGCGATATTGCAATACATCGCGAAGATTTGTTCTTTCGATAAACGTCGCTCTAACAGCACCGCGATGTATGCTTCTGCCAATTTCCGCTTGTAAGTCTGTTCTTTCGTCAGAAAGAAATTCTTAACAAGCTGAGACGTGATGGAGCTTCCACCTCCTGTGATACGACCTTCTTCCGTATTGCGGATGGCGGCTCGTAAGATGCCGCGCCAGTTGACGCCATAGTGCTCAAAGAACTGCTGATCTTCGATGAGGCAAATTGCTTCAACTAGATGTTCAGGCAAGTCTTTGTATTCAATGTTTTTTCGTTTTCCTCGTTCTTGATTCAGAATCGAAGAAATCATCTCAGGTTCAAGTTCTGCAACGGAAAGTTGCTCACCACTCTTCAGGTCGGTGAGGCTTTGAATACCATTGCCACCAAAAGAAACACGCAGCGAACGAAAAGCCTTTTCTCCATCAATCACCGCATCGTTGCCTGGCTGAATTTCCATCACGTTGCCGCGTATAGCGTATAAGCCGCGCTTTTCATTTTTGGTCGTGCCCCGTTCGAGATACCCAATCCGTTTGAGTTGCGTAATTAAATCACTGGCTTTGAGAGAGCTTCCCGTGCGGATGGGCATAGGGGCGGCATAAATACCAGAGGAGCGAACAAAAATATCCCCTCGCAACCCCGCATCAATCAACGCTGAGTAGCGTTCGTAGTAGTAATACAACACGCCACCTCCGACTAATCCAAGCAGGAGTAAGGGGATCAGCAGGAAGGGGGAAAAGAATGCTCTAAAAAAGCGGCGGAAAAGAGAATCACGCTGATGATAGCGTGCACCAGTAGAACGTCTTTGGATTGCCATAGATGAGTCCCTACTTGCAAAAACCAGCCAGCAAAATTCACAAGCTGAAATCACTGTATGCCGAATGAGCAGTGGGAGTCAATTTGAAATGGCAATTGGAATCCAAGCCAAGCGGAGCATCTTGAAAGACGAAGTTAATGTCATGTAATAATCACGCAATGAAAATGTTTTAAAAACGTTAAAAATAGTTTGACATTCCTAGAATGGATAGCTAGTATGCATCGCAGTTGAGCCAGCAATGGCTTACGTATCCGGCAAAATACGTTCCTACTTCAGAATAAGCAAAGTTGTGAGTTTCGGTTCGCGTTTTCAACGCACCGTTTTTAACGGTCGTGTCTCAAACGTGATGCCGCTCATTCTCTGGCCGCAGGTTTTGTCTGTCAGCCAGTCAGGATGGGGATATCTCTCCTTCTTCGCAATTGAGACATGACCGATTTTTTAATGTCGGCAGGTCTTGGCCCAGCCAGCCCACTACACACCTTGGAGTTTGAAAAATGTATAATGATCTTCGATGGAACACTCAGTTCTTTTCACAATCACACAACAATACCAGCGCTTATCGGCCAAAGAGTCACACTTACTTTCAGCCAGTTCTTTTCACGCTGGGTTGTTTGTTGTTATTAGCGTTGGCCTGCATTCCCTCGTTCGCGCAAACCATCGCTGTCTCGGATCAAAAGCCGGGTTCACTTTTGGTGTTTCCTTACTACAATACGATTGGAACAAATAATGCTCGAATTGCCATAAGTAACACTAGCGATTCAGTACAGGTTTTTGTCCATCTCTTTTTCCTCGAAGGGGCAACCTGTAATCCATCAGATAGCTTTATTTGTTTGACACCAAACGGCGGAATTACAATGTTCGCAAGCGATATGGATCCATTGAATGTCGGCTATATTATTGCTGTTGCAGTTAACGCTCTTGGTGAACCGATTGCACAAAATTCACTGATAGGCAACGCCTTTGTCAATGCAACTATTGGTACTAATTTGTATATCGGGAACTATTCGGCAGAGAGCTTTGCAGCGGTTGGCGTTCCTTATAATGCTGGTGCGGGGACAGCCACATTAGTCTTTAATGGCAGCGCTTTGGATGGCTATGATCAAGTGCCAAACCAGTTCTCCGTACAAATTCAGAATGCGGGTGAGGCCCCAGGGCAAATGATCGTCACCGCAGGATTAACAGGGGACATGACTATCGCCGATCCTAATAACGCTAACAATTCTGCTGTAACTGGCGCAGGACAAGTTGGAGTCGGTCGTGTGATTGGTCAAAACGAAATACCCTTCAGTTTCAGCCGTTTCTTAGCTCCCGGATGCTTAGCAACTGCTGTGATTACAGCTACATCACCACGCCTATCCAATCCGTTATTAAATATTATCCCGAATATGGAAACTGGACAGATGAAATTTGGTGTTGGTGCAGCAGTCGGGTTAATTATGACACCTCAAAGCACACTCCTAGCTGCCCAAAGGACTTATATAGGTATTCGAACTCTACACAAAATGGCTGTTATTACGGCAACACTTACAATACCTACATTCGCTCCCCCATCCTGCGCTACTTTAATGGGAAACCAATAATTGGCCCCGTAGTTATTTAGTGTCTTACAACAACCACATACATTGAATAATAGATGAGCAAGAAAATGTGAAATGAAGGTAAAGATTGAAGCAACGATCCTACTTAACATTTCAAGAAGCATCTAGGAAAAGGGCGAATGAATCATTCGCCCTTTTTTACTTTTACTTTGTCGGAAAGCCGGGCGAAGCTTTGACTTCAAGTATCTGTTGATTATGCCGCAGGTTATGCAGCGGAATATAGATCAACCATTGATAAGCATTGAGCATACCAAATACTTTGAAGGGATGTTCTTGTGTGTGAGACTTCAACGCCAGCTTCGTTTCTTTCGTAAACTTAAGCGTTTTGGCGCGCGCTTCTTCCAGCCCTTTCATTATTTCCGCGCGAGTTTTCCCTGTCGGTTTGATTTGCTCCGGCGCTTGCGCTTTGCCATTGCGATTGAGGAGCAGTTGTTCCAGTCGTTCGTTTTTGCCTTTGGTTTGTTCTTCCCAATTGGGATTTTCAGCAGTAGCGAGCGCTCTTTCTACCGCACCAAATAACAACCCCTCAGCCAGCCAGATATGCTCAGCGACTTCACCGACAGACCATTTCTCTGGCGCAGCTTTATAGTTCCACTGAGCATCAGACAATCCTTTAATCGCGTCCAGGGTTTCTTGTTGGGAATCCAATAACAGTTGGATGGCTTTATCGAGTTCTTGTTTGGTCATGGTGGGTGTGTTTTTTTCGGGAGCTTGGCTGAGCGCCATTCCGGGCAATAGCAAGATGAGCATAAGAGCTACTATTTTCATGCGTTCCTCACTTTCGATTTAATCCATTGGTCAATGACGGGGTAAGAATCACGAGGCACTTCGTGACCCGTATCGAACATTTGCAATTCTACGGATCGGGCGCGAATTTTCATCGCTTCCGCAAATTGAGCAAGGCGGTCAGGCGTGTAGAACTCATCCTGCTCCGCGCCAAGATAGAGCACTTCAATTTCGCCGCCTTCATATTTGTCTGCAATCTCCCAATCGCTGGGGATGCCGCCGCAGATAGCAACAACGCCGCGCACTAAATTGGCATGCGTAAAAGCGAAGCGAAAATTCACGCCCACCGCTTGCGAAAAGCCAAGGAGAAAGACATTGCGTGCATCCGCGACGCCATTGCTTGTAAGCCTTTGGATCAGGCTACGGAGGTTGCGATGATGCATCTCGACAGATTCTTCCGGCTTGAAATTGGTCAGCCACCCAAAACCAAATTTCAGTTTTTCATCCCGCGTTTTGGGGATGAGCATGTGCTGATGCGGGCCTTGCAAGGCGGCAATGACGTAGTCCAGTTCATTGATACGCCGCGCCAACTTCATCATCGAAGTCTTGTCGCCGCCGTAGCCGTGCAGGGCAATCAATAAAGGCTTAGGAGTATCACCTTCAGGGATATACAAATCATAGTAATTGGGAAACTCCTGGATAATTTGTTGTTCAGAAACTTCCGGCATTCGTGGCTCCCTGGATTTTGGTTTGTAAGCGCCGCATGCCGCGAATCCAACGATCATAATCATTGGCTTTGCGTTGGAAATAGTCGAGCACTTCTGGATGTGGCAAGATTAGGAATTGTTCTTCCGCGATTCCTTGCACCACCGCTTCCGCTGCTTCTTCCGGCGACACCGAACCTGCGACCAGAAAGTTATCCGCATTGCCATCCGCACCGAGCAGCATCCGTGTACGGACGCCTTGCGGACACAGGCACGAAACCTTGATGCCCTGGTCACCGTAGGTGATGGAAAGCCATTCAGCAAATGCGACTGCTGCGTGTTTTGTCACGGAATAAGTAGCGGAACCGATTTGCGAGAGCAGTCCAGCGGCAGAGGCCGTCTGTACTAAGTAGCCATCACCACGCGCCAGCATCTGCGGCAAAACGGCGCGCGCCGCGTAGATGTGGGCTTTGACATTGATGCCCCAGATTCGTTCCCAGTCGTCATCCGACGTGTTTTCGCCGCCGTTGATGGCAATCCCCGCATTGGAACAAAACAGGTCAATCTGGCCGTAGGTTTCTGTGACTTGTTGCACAAGCTTGATAATATCGGCTTCGTTTGCAACATTCGTGGCGATAGCCGATCCATTGATTTCGGCTGCCACCTCTTGCGCTTTATCCATCTCAATATCAGCGACGACAATTGCTTTGGCTTCTTCTTTCGCAAAGCGTTGGCATAATGCCCGCCCTATGCCGAGCGCGCCTCCGGTAACGACGATGACCTTGTCTTTAAGCTTCATATTTTCTCAATTCCAATTTGGCAATGGCTTCCCGATGCACTTCGTCCGGCCCATCGGCCAAACGCAAAGTGCGTTGATGCGCCCAGGCATTAGCAAGATGGAAATCCTGGCACACACCTGCACCGCCGTGGGCTTGAATCGCACGATCAATTACGCGTAACGCCATATTCGGCGCGATGACTTTGATTTGCGCGATCTCGCCGCGCGCGACTTTGTTGCCGACCGTGTCCATCAAATACGCCGCGCGCAACACCAGCAAGCGCACCATATCAATTTCAATCCGGGATTCAGCAATGTCGTGACGAATCGTGCCCTGCTCGGCAATTGTCTTGCCGAAGGCGACCCGCGATTTCACGCGTTTGCACATTGCTTCCAATGCGCGTTCGGCCTGACCGATGGTGCGCATACAATGATGAATGCGGCCTGGGCCGAGGCGTCCTTGGGCTATCTCAAACCCGCGCCCTTCGCCGAGCAAAAGATTGGAAGCAGGGACGCGCACATTTTCAAAATTTACTTCGGCATGTCCATGCGGTGCATCATCGTAGCCGAACACGGTCAGCATTCGTTTGATCGTGACGCCCGGCGTGTCCATCGGTACCAAGATCATAGATTGTTGTTTATGCTTGGGCGCGTTAGGATCAGTCTTCCCCATAAAGATCGCGATTTTGCAGCGCGGATCGCCTGCGCCTGATGTCCACCATTTGCGGCCATTGATGACGTAATGATCGCCGTCTCGTTCAATGCTGGATTCTTTCGCAATGCTGGCTTGAATATTCGTCGCGTCTGACGATGCCACCTCCGGCTCGGTCATCGCAAAGCAAGAGCGAATCTCGCCATTGCGCAGCGGCTTGAGCCATTGTTCTTTGTGTTCTTCATTACCGTAGCGCACGATCACTTCCATGTTGCCTGTGTCTGGGGCGGAGCAATTAAAGACTTCCGCCGACCAGCCTACGCGTCCCATAATTTCGCAGAGCGGCGCATATTCCAGGTTGGAGAGTCCCGCGCCATATTTGCCTTCCGGGTCCGATTCCACGGGCAGAAACAGGTTCCACAACCCAGCGGCGCGCGCCTTGGGTTTTAGCTCTTCAATCAAGGGAATAGTCTTCCAGCGATTGCCCTCGTTGATTTGTTCGTAGAAGAGTTTTTCATTGGGATAAATGTATTTGTCCATGAAAGCTGACAGCTTTGCTTGCAGGTCTTTGACCTTCGGGGAAAACTCAAATTCCATGATGATCCTTTCATTTGAATGAGTGGAAAAGCGCAAAAAAAATAGGAAGACTTGACAACATACCTACCGGTCGGTAAGGTTAGCCCTCCGCCACATAACTGTCAATAAAGGTGAAACAAATGTCTGCTGTAGCAAGTTCTCCAAATAGCAAAATTCACGATAAGTTATACATCAATGGCCAATGGGTGACTCCGCATGGAGCAAACACAATTGAGGTCATAAATTCCACGACGGAAGAGGTGATGGGACGCATTCCTGAAGGCACCGCCGAAGATGCCAATGCCGCTGTCGCTGCGGCCAAGGCTGCGTTTAGCACTTGGGCTGCAACGCCTGTCGCCGAGCGTGCCAAGTACCTGCAAGCTATCGCCGGGAAGTTGAAAGAGCGACAGGCAGAGATTGCCAACCTTATTAGTGACGAAGTCGGCATGCCGATGCCTTTGGCGACAGCGGTCCAAGCGGGTTTGCCCGTTGCTGTCGCTAATTCGTATGTGCAATTGCTCAGCGACTTTTCGTTTGAAGAGCAGGTGAATAACTCATTGATCGTGCGGGAACCAATAGGCGTTGTGGCCTGTATCACGCCCTGGAATTACCCGCTCCATCAAGTCGTCGCCAAGGTTGCTCCCGCTTTAGCCGCAGGTTGCACTGTTGTGTTGAAGCCGAGCGAAGTCGCGCCGTTGACCGCCTTTCTTCTGGCTGAAATTGTTGATGAAATTGGCTTGCCCGCAGGCGTTTTCAATCTTGTCACGGGCTTTGGCCCCGTGGTGGGAGAAGCACTTGCGGCGCATCCCAATGTGGATATGGTTTCGTTCACTGGTTCTACGCGCGCGGGCAAGCGCGTCAGCGAGCTTGCCGCTCAATCCATCAAACGCGTGGCCCTTGAGTTAGGCGGTAAGTCGGCAAATGTGATTTTGGACGATGCTGATTTGACCCGCGCGGTTAGCAGTGGCGTAGCGAATTGTTATTTCAATTCTGGGCAGACTTGCTCCGCGCACACTCGCATGCTTGTGCCCAAAGCACGCCACGATGAAGCGGTGCAAATCGCCAAAGCCACCGCCGAAAAGTTCAAGCCAGGCGACCCGAAAGCTGATGGCACTCGGCTTGGGCCACTGATTTCCGCTACCCAGCGTGAACGCGTTCGCGGCTATATCCAGCAGGGAATTGACGAAGGCGCAACGCTCGTCACTGGCGGCGTCGAAGCACCCGAAGGATTGGCTACCGGATATTTCGTCCAGCCGACCGTGTTTGCGAACGTCAACAATCAGATGACAATTGCGCAGGAGGAAATCTTTGGCCCGGTGCTTTCGATTATCCCCTACGAAGACGAAGACGATGCCGTCCGCATTGCTAACGACACGGTTTATGGATTAGCTGGCGGCGTCTGGTCATCTGATCCCGAACGCGCCAAACGTGTCGCCCGACGTTTACGGACAGGCCAGGTAGACATCAACGGCGGCAAGTTCAATCCACTCGCTCCATTCGGTGGCTACAAGCAATCCGGCAATGGTCGTGAGTTCGGCAAATTCGGACTCGAAGAATTCCTCGAAATAAAATCAATGCAATTGTGATGGTCAATAGTCATTTGTCCCAGGTCATTCGTTACTCGCAGCCTGTATATGTATTGCTGCTGGCCAATGACCTGAATGACCCATGACTAATGACCCATGACGAAGTATGAACATCATTGTTTGCCTCAAACAAATCCTTGATCCTGAAATTCCCGTGCGCGATTTCAAGGTTGATCCGGTGGCGAAAGAAGCGGTGCGCGGTGCGGCGAACCTGGTCACGAATATCTTCTGCGAAAACGCGCTCGAAACGGCGCTGCAATTTAAAGAGAAGGTGGCTGGGGCCAAAATCACTGCCCTCAGCTTTTCGCCCGAATCCGGGGAAGATACCTTACGCAAGGCGTTGGCCATGAAAGCGGACGAAGGTGTGCAGGTGCTGAATACAGGCGCAGCCCATCCTGATCCTTTGACCGTTGCGCAAACCCTCGCCGCCGCCATTCGCAAAGTCGGTAGTTATGACTTGATTCTGGTAGGACGCGAATCGGGTGATTGGGGTGTCGGGCAAACTGGGGGGCTATTGGCCGAAGAACTCGGCCTGCCCTATATTGCGTTTGTTGACTCTATTCAAGCGTCTGATAACGGCCTTCAACTCAAGCGTCAAACTGATTCTGGCTTTGAAGTGATTGAAGCACAACCCCCGCTTGTTATCAGCATTACTAATGATGAGCATAATGTTCCGCGTGTGCCGAAAACACGTGACGTAATGATGTCGTTTCGGCAGACGCTTACGAAATGGACATTGGCTGATCTTGGGCTGAGTGATGCTACATCGTACTATGAAGTGGCTGAACTCGGTATTCCAGTCAAAGAGTCTGCATGCGAATTTGTGAGCGGTGACACATTGGAAGAACGAGTTGCGCAATTAGCCGAGCGGATATTAAGTATCAGACGCGCCATCTAGTAGGGGCTTCGGAAAATGTAGAGCAAACTTTCCAGTTTGCTCTGGTACTACCCAGGTAGCACGTTGGGGAAACAGGAGCAAACTGGAAAGTTTGCTCTACATGCCACTTTATTGAGTATGAATATCGTCATTTGTCTCTTCGCAAAAAATGGATTTGATCGTGCGGCACAAGGCGTGGCCGGGGCAGGGCGTCGTTTAGCGGAATCGTTAGGCGCACAATTGCAAGCTGTGATTATCGGCGCAGCCGATGATGCAATGGTTGAGGCTATCAAAAATGTCGCCGATGGAATCACCATTGCCGATCAAAGCGAACTGCATGAATATCAGCCCGAACCATACTTGAGCGCAGCTACGCAAATTTGTCAGAGCTTGAATCCGCAAGCGGTCTTGCTGAGCAATGATACTTACAGTCAGGAGATGGCCGCGCGCTTGGCGCATCGGTTGGGCGGCAGCGCCGTCGGGGATGTGACTGAGATTCACTCCGACGCTGGTCAGATTCGTGTGCGACGCAGTGTTTACGGGGGCAAGGCCGAAGCTGTCATCGCCTTACAAAAATCTCCCGCTGTACTGTGGATTCGTGCGCGGGCTTTTGATCCTGCACCATTGCGTGATGGCTCATTAGTGGCAGTGAGCCAGGCTGCGATAACTTTGCCAGAAGCGCGCACACGGATTGTTGAGCGCAAATCAGAAGCGACCGGCGAAGTCCGCCTGGAAGATGCCCAAATCATTATTTCGGGCGGACGCGGACTCGGCGGCTCGGAGCCTTTTGAGGACTTAAAAGCAGTTGCTGCCTTGCTGGATGCACAACTCGCGGCCTCGCGCGCGGCCTGCGATTCCGGCTGGTGCCCACCCACGTGGCAGGTCGGGCAAACCGGGAAGAAAGTCGCCCCGCAGTTATATCTGGCCATAGCAATCCACGGCGCAAGTCAGCATTTGGCAGGGATGTCCGATTCCAAAGTAATTGCCGCCATCAATATTGATAAAGACGCACCGATCTTCAAGCATTGCAAATTTGGCATCGTGGAAGACTACCGAAAAGTGATTCCACTGCTGAAAGAAAAGCTCGCCGCTAATCAGTAAGCATGGATTACTCGACTGCAACCAGAGAAATCTATTGGAATATTTCCTACGGATGGCTACTGTATCCGCTGCTGGTGGTTTCGCTCGGCATTGCTGCCTTCGGATTTTATCAGCGCGTCGCCGCGTGGCGGCAAGGCTTAGCCCTGGATCGGTTTGATCGTCCTGCTGAGCGGATCACACTCGTCCTGATTCATGCTCTTGCGCAACAGCGAACTGTGCGCGAAAGATTCGCCGGAGTTTTTCATACCTTCATCTACACCGGATTCATCGTCCTCACTATTGCCACAACTGTTGTTTTACTTGAGTATGACTTTGGCTTGCCGATTATGCGTGGGGCCTTCTATCTCTACTTTCAATCTTTGATTGTAGACATCTTCGGCGCGCTCGTCTTAGTTGGTGTCGGCTTGGCTGCGTACAGGCGTCTGATAACGAAGCCGCGAAAGCTGGTGTATACGGATGAGGCGGTGTGGATATTGGTGGTGATCTTTGTGCTTGCGTTGACAGGGTTCGTGATTGAGGGTTTGCGGATTGCCGCTACGAACGATCCTTGGGGCGCGTGGTCGCCCTTCGGTTATTTGATCGCTCAGGCATCAAGTGCGATCCTGCCTATCACCGCCTTGAAAACTCTTCATGCCCTTACCTGGTGGTTTCATTCGATCTTGGTTTTTGGCTTTATTGCCTGGGCACCGTTCACGAAAATGGTACATGTGGTCACGGCACCGCTCAATATTTATACGGCTCCACTCGCACCGATTGGTGCCACTCTAAAGTTCCTTGATATTGAGAAAGCGATGGAAACGGGCGCGAAGTTGGGCGTCAATTCGCTGGCTGGATTTACCTGGAAGGATTTGGCTGATTTCGACGCATGCACGGAATGTGGGCGCTGCACGGCTGTTTGCCCGGCGAACGCTGTCGGCAAAGAACTCTCCCCGCGCGACATTATTCTAGATTTGCAGGGATTGCTAAAATCCGCAATCCGCAACCCGCAACCCGCAATGGATTCTCCAATTATTGGCGCTGTGCCTTCTACTTCAACCGAGGCGCTCTGGCAATGCACGACCTGCGCCGCTTGTGTGGAAGCATGTCCCGTCTTCATCGAACAGATGCCCAAGATTGTGGATATGCGCCGCTTTCTCGTGATGGAAGAAGCCGATTTCCCGGACACGATGCAAGACGCCGTGACCTCAATGGAAACGCGTGGTCATCCCTTCAAAGGCACGCAAGCCACGCGCGTTGATTGGGCAGAGGGATTGAACGTGAAGACTATCCAGGAAGCCCGCGATGCCGAAGTGATTATGTGGGTCGGTTGCGGCGGAGCTTTGATTGAGCGTAATCAGAAAGTCACACGTGCCATTGCGCAATTACTCACTCAGGCAGGGGTAAACTTTGCGATTTTGGGCAGAGAGGAGAAATGCACGGGCGATCCCGCGCGTCGTATCGGGAATGAGTTTCTATTTGAAATGCTGGCGAAAGAAAATACGGAAAAGCTCAATGGCTATGGGATCAAAAAGATCATCACGTCTTGCCCGCACTGCTTCAATACGTTTCGCAATGAGTATCCACAGTATGGTGGCAACTACGAAGTATTTCATCATAGCGAATATTTGGCGAAGCTGGTCGAAGCAGGGAAGCTGTCTCCCGCAACACAATTGGACAAGCAGATCACGTTTCACGATCCGTGTTATTTGGGACGCCACAACGGTGTCTACGATGCGCCGCGCGAGTTGGTGCAAATCTCTTCTAAGCGCGACCTCACTGAAGTCGAACAAAGCCGCAATAACAGCTTCTGTTGCGGCGGCGGCGGCGGCATGAGTTTTGTCGAAGAGCCGAAAGACAAGCGCGTCAATCAAGCGCGCGCCCAACAATTGCTTGACACCGGAGCCGACATCGTCGCTGTCGGTTGTCCCTTCTGCACGACGATGCTCGAAGACGGCATTAACGCGCGCAAAGGCGACCGCGATGTGAAAGTGATGGATGTCGCGGAGATATTATTGCAAACAATGAACAGCCGTTAGTGGTTAGCGATTAGCTATTGGTCAAGCAAGTTCTGGCTAATGGCTAACTGCTAATGGCTAACGGCTTAAGAGGAATCTATGGACTTAAAACCTACTCCAGAAGAACAACAGTTTCGCGCCGAGCTTCGCGCGTGGTTGCAGGCGAATGTGCCACCAAAGTTCGAGGGGAACTCTTCGACGGAACATGGTCGGCGTGCTGAATTTGAGTATCTGCGCGCTTGGCAACGCAAGGTATACGAAGGCGGCTGGGCCGGTATTTCCTGGCCGAAGGAATATGGCGGGCGCGGCGCAACTGTGATTGAACAAGCGATCTTCCAGGAAGAATTCGCGTTAGCAGGCGCACCGGGCCTCATCAATTCACTTGGCTTGGCAATCATTGGCCCGACGATTATTGCCGCTGGCACCGAAGCTCAAAAGCAACGCTATATCAAAAAGATTCTTTCCGCTGAAGAAATCTGGTGTCAGGGCTTTTCGGAGCCGAACGCGGGCAGCGATGTCGCCGCGCTCGGTACCAAGGCGGTGTTGGATGGCGATCACTTCGTTGTCAATGGGCAAAAGATTTGGACGAGCTTTGCGCATTTCTCTGATTGGATATTACTTCTCGTTCGCACTGATCCCGACGCCGCAAAACATAAAGGCATTACGGCCCTGCTCGTAGATATGAAATCCCCCGGCGTCACCGTCCGCCCACTGCGTCAAATCACCGGCGAATCGGACTTCAACGAAGTGTTCTTCGATAATGTGCGCGTGCCTGTAGAGAACGTGCTTGGCGAGGTCAACAAAGGCTGGCAAACCGCAATTACCACCTTGATGAACGAACGCGCGAATCTCGGCGGCGGCATGTACATTCGCTTCAAGCGGCAATTGGAGTCGCTGATTACACGCGCGCGTGAGACGCACGTAAACGGCAAGATTGCTGCGACGGACCCGATTACGCGGCAAAAGCTCGCCCAGATTTATGTTGATCTGGAGGTCTTCCGCCACAACGCGAATCGTGCGCTCTCGAAAATGAGCAAGAACAAAATCCCTGGCCCGGAAGGTTCGATCCTCAAGATTTATTGGAGCGAGATGAACCAACGCCTGCAACAAGCCGCGATGGAAGCTCTTGGTCCCGTCGCGCAATTGCACAGCTTCGATGACGGCGACTGGGTGCATGATTACCTTCGCAGCCGTGCCAACACGATTGAAGCGGGTACGAGCGAAATCTTACGCAACATTGTGGCTGAGCGGGTGCTTGGCCTTCCTAAAAGCTATTAGATACGTCATTAGTCATTCGTCCTTTTCACTTGTACGATAATTTTGCCTCTGACCAATGACCAATGACCAGTGACCAATGACAACCTATGGACTTTGATCTCTCGAAACCTCAACAACTTCTCCAAAAATCCGCGCGCGAGTTTTTCGCGCGCGAATGCTCGCATGAAAAAGTGCGGGGCTTGATGGCGACGGATACTGCCTTCGACGAAAAGCTATGGGAGGCGATTGCCGATCAGGGCTGGACAGGTTTGATCGTGCCGGAAGAATTCGGCGGCCTCGGCTTAGGCATCGTCGAACTCGCCGTTGTGGCCGAAGAAATGGGACGCGCCATGTTGCCCAGTCCATTTATCTCAACGGTGTGGGCGGCTGCTGTCATCGCGCGCGCGGGCAGCGAAGGTCAGAAGGCACAATACCTCGAAGCGATTTCGACTGGTGAACTGAAAGCTACAGTCGCCCTGGTGGAAGCTTCCAATAGTTGGAACCCTGACGCTGTCCAACTGCAAGCTGAAAAAAGTGGAGATGCCTACATACTTAACGGTCGCAAAGATTACGTCACAGATGCTAGTGTGGCAGCCTTGATCGTGACCGTAGCGCGCAGCGGTGAAGACTTGGTATTGCTCCCCGTCGCAGCTAACGCTGAAGGTGTCACGATCACTATGACCCCTGGAATTGACGCGACGCGTAAGCTATACAGTGTGGAATTCAATAATGTCACTGTCCCGCAAACCAATGCATTGGAAACCGGCTATCGTGCTAAAGAAGCACTGGATCAGGCTACAGCAATTGCCACTATAGCACTGTGCGGTGAAATGGTCGGTGGGATGCAATGGGTACTGGATGAATCTGTCGAATATGTGAAAACGCGCCAACAGTTCGGCAGACCCGTCGGCATTTACCAAGCCGTGCAGCATCGTTGTGCCGATATGGTGTTGCAGACGGAAAGCTCGCGCTCGGCGGTCTATTATGCTGCGTGGGCTTTATCAGAAGGCGATGCCTCAGCCAAGCTGGCCGTCGCAGCAGCCAAAGTGTTTTGTTCAGAGGCCGGACGATTGGTCGGCAACAACGGTATACAAGTCCACGGCGGCATCGGCTTCACATGGGAACATAATCTGCATCTGTACTACAAACGTTTCAAGTCGTCCGAGATTATGTTTGGCGATGCGACCTACCATCGGGAAGTGATCGCTCAGGAAATCGTAGATGAGCCAGAAAAATAGGGTTAGGAAGAGGTAGTAAAATTCAAGCTATAGACTGATTTTTAACTGATAGTCCGCCCCTTCAACGGCTTGTCGGCGCTCGCGGAAGCGATGGGGAAACAGCTTGTCAGGCGCAGGGCGATTATGCTGCTTTCGCCAAAGGTCGACATGGAAATTGTGAAGCCCGAAAAGAACGAACAACCAATCCTGGTGAGCATCGAAGACGCGCTTGCCTGGGTGGTGATCAATCGTCCGGCAGCCAGGAACGCCCTGACGATAGCAATGTGGGATGAAGTGGCGGCGATTATTGGTGTGTTGGCGGCGGACGAGCGCATTCGGGTCATTATTATACGAGGAGCAGGCGACAAAGCATTTATTGCTGGGGCAGACATTGCCGAGTTGCAAGCGCAACTAACTCACTCGGAATTGGAGGAGGCGAAGTTTACTTTGAGGTTGTTGGAAACGATTACTACGATCCCCAAACCGGTGATTGCAATGATTAATGGACATTGTCTGGGGGGCGGCGTTTTGCTTGCGTTGACCTGTGATTTGCGCATTGCTAGTGAACAGGCGCAATTTGGCATTCCGGCGGTGAAACTCGGTGTGGCTTACCCGCCAGAATTTGGTGTAGCCCGGTTAGTGCAGATGGTGGGGTTGGGGAATGCCGCTGATATTTTACTGACGGGACGCACCCTGGATGCTAAGGAGGCGCACCAAATGGGGTTAGTCAATCGTTTGGCACCGTCAGTCGAATTAGAAGCTCGGACACGGGACTATGCGTTGATAATGGCCCAAACTGCTCCGCTCGCATTAGCTGCCCATAAGCTGGCATTACAACCAGCGATTTATTCGGAGAGGCAAAAGAGGCGGCTGCAAGAAGCTGTCGCCCGTTGTTATAAAAGCGCTGATTGTCGCGAGGGGCTGGCTGCTTTTCTCGCCAAACGTCCCCCACAATTTACCGGCAAATAGAATCTAAGGGTAGCTCTCGTGACAAGGTTGCAGCGATGAGTCGGGTGGGGGGCAGGACAAAGGCGACTCATCGCTGTAAGTTTGTAGTCCCTCTGTTCGGCTTCAAGCCCTTTTCACTAGGCTCACCAGAAACAAGAGGACGATGGCACCGATAAGCGCAATAATCAACGAGGCCAACAGGGGATTAATGCCCAGGCTGATGCCCAGCCAGTTAAAGATCAGTCCGCCAAGAAACGCGCCAATAATGCCAACGATCAAGTTGCCGATTAAGCCAAAGCCGCCACCTTTCATGAGGTTCCCCGCCAGCCACCCGGCAACGGCTCCGATCACCAGAAAAATGAGCAAGCCTGTGGCATCTATGGCTAGGAAAAGTAGCAATGTAGACATACGTTTTCTCCTTCTTGCGATTCCGCCTGAGCGGAATCTGGTTACATTGGAAACTACAACAAGCAGGGCGTGTGCGAATGGCTCCGTTGAGAGTCATTCGCACACACGCTACTCCAGCCCAATAACCACAGTGGTTATTGGGATTACAGTGATGGGAACAAGTGGATACCGCTGCTTTACCGGTTACTGACACGGTAAAAACTATTCGTAGATGATTACCAGATATTACTTAGCGAAACGTAAGAAAGATTACGCGGCTATTATACAGCTTCCTGCCGGAAAGAAAAGTTGCGCTCAGGATTGCGTCAAAAAGTTTACGGATTGAGTGAAAGTGATTTCATTTTGGGCTTGCCTGGATTGCCCGCCGCCAGGCCAGGATTAACAGCACCCAGCCTGATACCGGCTAGATCATAGGTGAAAACTGCCTCGCCAATAGCACTACTTAATTGGTCATCGGAATAGGTTTGACTGCTCAACAAATCCTTACTGGCGGCAACCGTATCCCCGCGTTGTTGCCATAATTGACCCCGATTATAATAGGCCATGGCATAGCTTGGGTTGACGATGAGGGCTTGATTAAAATCTGCCATTGCCTCATTGACTCGACCTTGTGAGCGATTAAGAACCCCGCGATTGTTGTAGGCGGCAGCGAGTGGCTTAAGCTGGAGCGCACGGCTATAATCCTCAAATGCTCCCTCCAAATCACCTTGTAGTAACCGTACATTTCCGCGATTGCACCATAATTCAGCTTGCCTGGTGTTGATGGTTATGACGCGGTCAAAATCGGCCAGCGCTGCGCTGTTATTACTTATATCCTTGAAGGTGTTGCCGCGCAGGTTATAAGCAGCGATTGAGCGCGGATCAAGTTTTAAGCAATAAGTAAAATCGGCTATTGCCTGCTCAAATTTTCCCAAATCACGGAACAATGTGCCACGTGCCAGGAAGGCAGGGAGGGAATTGGTATTGATTTCAAGGGCGGATTGTAGATCGGCAAAAGCGCCAATGAGGTTGTGATCTTGCTGCCTTAGTTGTCCACGCTGCAAGAAGGCTTCCGCATTACGAGGGTCTAATTCAATGGTGCGCGAGAAGTCAGAATAAGCACCAGCTAAATCTCCACTATGGTAACGTGATAAGCCTCGATTGTGCCAAGCTTGTGGGAGCGAGGGATTAATTGATATTGCCAAATCCAGATCGCTAATGGCTGCCGCATACTTGCCTTTGGACAAATAGACCCGGGCACGATCATTCAGTATTAAAGGCAGGCGCGGGTCAAAAGATTTACTGTTTGTGGCGCTAGTGGCATGCTGTGATTTGCCCGCAGGATTTGTCATCTTGGCAATTGCCTGATTCATTCCCTGCAATGCTTTATCCTGGTCATGGTTGTCCAACTGGGTTGAGGTTCGTGACAAAGGCTCTTCAGCTTTGGATTGTGCCAGGGTCAGACTGTAAGTTAGTAAGAGCAAAATTAACAGGTAAGAATTTTTTTGTGTGTTCATGAGGCAACTCCCTGCTGTATCAGCAAGCGATTTTGGGGTCACAAAAGGGTTATTAACTGAGCTTTCTGAGTGGGCACGTTTGTGAGGAAAGCTCAGCAATTATGACGAGAGGAAGAAATAAGAGTGGGCACCTTCAATCTCATCATCCAGAAACAGTAAATATTAGAGTTCGGGATACCATAATAGGTATCCGACTAAAAAGCCTTGAGGTAATTCACCCGGTCAGTATGACAAAAAAGCCCCCAAATAGGAATAGGAAAATTGTTTACGACCTATTCTTTCGCGCTACCTGACTGCCAAGCTTGCGTCCGATAACGGCTAATAAGGTTAGGGTAAAGTACGCAAAATGTTTTTAGGGAAAAGGAAGAATCCTAATCCAGCGTCCGTCTAATAAAGCGATGACCAACTGGAGGACTGAATGGAGCAAGCTGCCGTGATGACACACGAATTGGCGCGTCTGGAGACTGAACACGATCATCTTATCGTCGCCTGTCAACAGGGAGATCGGGAGGCTTTTCAGTTATTATTTGAAAAGCACAAAGATCGTGTGTATTCCATCGCACTCCATTTTAGTGGGAATGATGCGACCGCGCATGATATTGCGCAGCAAGTCTTCTTGAAACTAATCTTGAATATTGGGAAGTTTAACTGGCAGTCAGACTTCAATACCTGGCTTTATCGCATCGTTGCCAATGCCTGTTTTGATGAACAGCGCCGCTGGCGTCGTTTGATTCCATTTGGTGATGCACTGGAAGTTATGATGATACGAACCAGTGAAAATATTGAGACCAATTATCATCATATTGAAGTCGCTGGAGTCGTAAGGGAGGCCATCGGTAAGCTCAAACCAAAATTGCGCCTACCAATTCTGCTAAAGTATATCGAAGGAATGTCTTATGAAGAGATCGCGCAAGTATTACAATGCTCAATGGGGACAGTGGCCTCACGGCTAAACCGAGGACATAAGGCGTTAGCGCAGCAGTTGGGGCATTTACGCAGATCACTGGAGGGAGCAGATGTTTAGTAAGCACGTCACCAAATTATTGTCGGCCTATGCTCATGAAGAGCTTCCCGAGGCAGAAGCTTTCCGTGTTAAGGAACATCTGGCCGTTTGCCAGAATTGTCGGATAGCATTTGAAGAAATAACCATTGGGATAAGTGCAGCCAAATACTTACAGGTAGCTCCCGCGCCATCTTCTCTCTGGCCAGTGATCGTGAAAGAATTAAACGCAACTCAAAAAGTCGCAAGGCCACGAGTGGGGGAGTGGAAATACGGTTTAGTTTTAGTTGCCGGGGTGATCGGGATTTTATTGATAGGGGGGTGGTATGCGATACGGCAGCAAAATATTGTTGGCATTGAAATGGGAAAGAGAAGCTGGGAAGTGGCACGAATAACCGGGGCACCAAAGATTGGGAATACGCAGATTCAGGGCAGTGGGAGTCTAGCTGTTGGAGAATGGCTTGAGACTGATAACGCTTCAAGCGCGCAGGTCAAGGTAGCATCAATTGGATTTGTGGATATTGATCCAAATTCGCGAGTGCAACTAGTGCAAACTACCCAGACTGAGCATCGGATCAATTTGATGAAAGGGAAAATGAGTGCTTTTATCATTGCGCCACCGCGCTTGTTTTTCGTAGATACGCCTTCTGCTACTGCAGTTGATCTTGGTTGTGCCTATACCTTGGAGGTAGATGAATATGGCGCTAGTTTGTTGCATGTTACCTCTGGTTGGGTTTCGTTGCTGCTGAATGGGCGAGAGTCCAGTATCCCTGCAGGAGCAATGTGCGCAACGCGCAAGGGGATTGGTGTTGGTACGCCCTATTTTGCGGATGCTTCCATGCTATTCAAAGCCACCTTAACTAAGCTTGATTTTGAACCACTACCGCCATCACAAGAAACGTCCGTACTACTTAATGTTTTGCTATCTGATGCGCGCACAAGGGATGCTATTACCTTATGGCATTTACTGGGTCGGCAATTTAATGAGCAAACCAGCGAAATCCGAGGACAGATATTTGATCGCCTAACTGTATTAGTTCCCCCTCCAGGTGGAATAACACGCCAAGGCATTATTAACGGCAATAACCAGATGCTTGAACTGTGGTGGATTGAAAAAATCCGGTGAGAAATTGTTTGGCTGGGAGGCAGGGATTCGAACCCCGATAGACGGATTCAGAGTCCGTAGTCTTACCGTTAGACGACCTCCCAGCAGGAGTGCCGCGATTATCGTTCTGACTGTCTGAACTGTCAAGTCAGTCGCACGGAAATTAGCTTAGAAACACCAGGGTCTTCCATCGTGACCCCGTAAAGCGTCTTTGCTGCTTCCATTGTACGTTTGCTGTGGGTGATTACCACAAATTGAGTATGTTGACTCATTTCCAAGACTTTGTCGGCAAAGCGACCGATGTTCACATCATCCAAGGGAGCATCTACTTCATCTAATAAGCAGAACGGGGAAGGGCGATATTTAAAAATCCCCATCACTAATGCCAGCGCCGCCATCGCCTTCTCTCCACCAGAAAGCAGCAACACATTTTGCAACCGTTTGCCGGGTGGTTGTGCGATGATATCAATTCCGCTTTCGAGGACATCGCTTTCATCAATGAGCCGCATTTCTCCATGACCACCACCAAATAGCTCTAGAAACATCTCCCCGAAGTTTCGATTAATTTGGTGAAAGGCCTCGATAAAACGTTCGCGTGACCGTCGTTTCAATTCTGTTATAACTGACAGCGTATCGGTGACAGCCAGTTCAATATCGGCCTTCTGTTCCAGTAGGAAGGCCAAGCGGTTTTCCTGTTCTCCTAACTCCTGTAAAGCTAGTAAGTTTACTGGCCCGATACTCTCAACTTTTCCTCGTAATATTTCAAGGTGTTTTCTTGCACTCTCCAAATCAAAATCAGCCGATGGTTGCGAAAAGTGTATTGGCTCATTAAGCTCAGCTTCTTCCGATTCTTCATCATCAGCTTGAGCTTGCGCCATCTTTGTCGAAGAAGACGTGACTAAGTTGGGATCAGTGGGTTGGTTATACTGCAGTGTGATATCTTCTATCTTTTCCCCCAACTCGGAGCTACAAGCTGCGGCTAGATGCTCAAGCTTGGCGACAGACTTAGTGCGCAGGATGTCAATTTCAGTGCGGTTTTCCCGGCGGGCGGTTAATTCATTGCGCGCCTCCGCAAGTGTAGCTTCGAGGAAAGTGAGTTTTTCTTTCTCTTCTATCAGCTTTGCTCCAAGGGTTTCAACTGCCCCTAGCTGTGTCTGGTAAATTTCTGCGACAGTTTTTAGCTCATCATCAAGATTAGTTTGTGATACGCGTAATGAGCGAACTTGCTCCTCTGTTGCAACCACTTCCATTTGAATGCGACTAAGGCGATTGTTAATGTCCTCCCCTTCGTTTTCTAAGCGCCGTATGTCGTTATGTAACCCTTTACGGCGCTCTGCTTTAGCGGCAAAGTCGGCGCGCCGACTTGAGAGTCCGTGTACTCTTTCAGTAGCGGCCTGTCGAATTTGGAGAATCGCCTCCCCAGTGGAAGTAGCTAGCGCTTCGGCTTCAATAAAGGCGGTTTCTGCCTTTTGCAAAGCGGTTTCTGCCTGCTGTAATTTCTCTATAGCCGCAGTCCGTTCTATTTGGATTTGGTCAAGTTCTGCTTCAATGACACGTAAATGGGTGGCTGTGCGTTCCTGGTCTCGTTCTTGCTGGGCTAATTGCGCGCGTTGTTGTACGAGGGCTTTTTCAATCTCATGTTGCTGAATTTCTAAAGCCTGACCTTGCTCCGTAATCTGTGCCACCTCTCTTCTGAGAAATGTGGTAGTTTCCTCAGCTTGGCTCATTTGCTGAGTAAGCATAAGGAGTTGTTCCTGTAGTTCTTCGATTTCCCGCTTTAAGGCTAGGATGCCACGACCCTGTTCAGAGAGACTCCCCCCGGAAATAATGTGCCCCGCGCTGACAAATTCCCCTGTTGCAGTTAGGAAGGAATTACCTTTTCCGTTAGTGCTGATGGATGCCTGAATCGCTTGTTGTAACTGGTCTGTAACAACCGTCTGAGATAGGAGCGGTAAAGCTTGTTGGATGATCTGACGTAAATCAGGCTTCAATCCTAAAAGATCGATAAGACGAACAATTTGACTTCCGGTGCTACCTTCACCAGGGCTTGCCGTGTTTTTTGGGATTGAGTTTAGAACAAGAAAGGTGGCCCTACCTTGTTGTTCGCGCTTGAGAAAGTCAATTGCTCGCAAGGCGTCATCGAACGTAGGAGTAAGAAGATACTGCAACTCCTCTCGCAGTCCGGCTTCAACTATTACTTCATCCTTAGGTAATACCTTAATAAAATCGGCTAAAGTGCCTATAATATTAAAATTTACCTCACTATGTTTCTTTGATTCTTGAATGATAGCCTGGACAGTTTCTGAGAAATAAGCCCTTCGCTCATCTAGTTCAAGTAAAGATTTATGTCTTTGCTCGACCGTTAAGGATTGTTTTTGGAGATGATTAAGCTTGTTTTCGCTATCTCTTACTGCTACTTGTTTGAGCGAGAGTTGCTGTTTGATTTGAAAGAGATCGTCCCGTATCCGTCCGTGTTCTTGCTCGGTTTGAGAAAGTATTTCAAGCGCCGCGCCTTGTTCCTGATTAATTTTCTGTGCTTGTTCTGTAGCTCGTTGCTGTTCTGTGGCTAACCCGGTAATTGTTTTCTGGCAACGATCAACTGCATCTGCAAATTGGCGAGCTAATTGGCTCCATCGTTCACGGTGAGTCGCAGCTTCAGTTACCTGTCGCTGCGCCATCTCAAGCTGTTTCTCAATCAAGTAGTCCTGAGAGGATTGCTCCGCATGGACTTTTTCGGCTTGTGAGAGATGGCTCGCCTCAATATTGATGGCATTTTCGATAACACGCAATTCTTCTCGTAGTCGCTCGCCTTCTTGAAGGAGCAATTGACGTCGTTCACTAATGGCAAGCTGATCTTGAGAGTATTGCTGACTTCTTTGCGTTAGAGTTGTAATTTGTGTTTGTAGATAATTTTGCTGCTGGCGTGCCTTCTCTATCTGTAAGTTTGATTCTGCTGCTAGTGTGCGAGCCGTAGTAAGGTTCAGGTCGGATTGATTAGTTAAAGCTATAGTGGCTTGGCGCACAGCTTCTGTCTCACTGATGCGGCGTGCGATTTCCGTCTCCTGCTGTGTGATGATCTCGCGTTGTTCTGCTAGCTCCTGAATGCCTTGTTGCGTTTGGCTATACTCGCTTACCAGAACGATTTTCATTAACTCACGCATCTCTGTTCGTAAACGTTGAAAGCGGCGCGCTTTGGCGGCTTGACGTTTAAGCGTTGCCTCTTGCCGTTCTACCTCAGCAATAATATCAGTGATGCGAGAAAGATTTTGCCGTGCGGCCTCAAGTTTTAATTCGGCAGCCCGTTGTCGCATCTTGAATTTGGAGATTCCTGCAGCTTCCTCAATCAGCGAACGACGATCCAACGGTTTAGCCGAAAGTACTTGCCCAATTCGTCCTTGTTCAATAATGGCGTAATGTGCAGCGCCCAGGCCAGTGCCAGCAAACAAATCCTGAATATCGCGTAACCGGCAAGTCCGCCCGTTCATTTCATACTCGCTCTCGCCTGTGCGATAAAGGCGACGAGCAATCGTAATGGTTTCCCCCTCCTGGTAGGTACGTGCTGAAGACGGTTTCGTTGGTGTGGGCGGTGTTAATGCATTTTCTTGTGCTTGTGGTGCCGTAACATCAGGCTTATCTGAGAAGCGAATTTCAAATGAAGTAAAAACTTTAAGGGTTAGCATTACCTCAGCCAAACCAGAGGGTTGGCGATTGCGACTGCCTTGAAAGATCACATCCTCCATCTTGCCGCCGCGCAGTGCTTTGGCGCGTTGTTCGCCGATCACCCAACTCAAGGCATCAGCCACATTGGATTTGCCGCACCCATTGGGACCGACAACCGCTGTGATTCCTTCGGCGTCGAAGACGACTTCCGTGGGATCGCAGAATGATTTAAACCCTTGGATAAAAACTTTTTCGATTCTGAGCATGACCGAGCCTGAAAATTCCTATTGATAAATTATGGTGACTGTCATACCACAATTGCTTGCGTGTGAGTATAAATGATAGCCCACTATAAAGTGGTCGTAAAGACTTTGTCAAATTTGCCCAAGGAGGCATTTCAAAGCTTTGTCTGCCTGTGTTAGTATTTCTGGCGGCGGTGATTATGACCGCTGGAAACGCAACAACTTATTCCATCAACAATTTGATAAGCCACAATGATCCAGAATGGAAAGGAGCTTTCTTAGCTATGAAAGTCTATAGTACACAGGACATCCGTAACGTAAGCGTGGTAGGACATGGGGATGCTGGGAAAACTTCCCTCATTGCCGCTATGATTTATGTCACTGGAGCTAGCACTCGTTTGGGGAAAGTAGACGAAGGCACGGCCCCGACAGACTTCGACGAAGAGGCAATTGCACATAAAGTTAGCTTGAATCTTTCTCCTGCCTACCTTGATTATCAAGGCAAGAAAATAAATTTACTTGATACGCCCGGCTATACATCGTTTATTGCCCACGCTCGTCCGGCCTTAAATGTTTCTGAGGGGGCGTTGCTGGTGTTGGATGGCATTAACGGCGTAGAGGTAAATGCGGAAAAGGTTTGGGAATATGCAGGTGAGCTTAACCTGCCGATAGGTGTTTTTATCAATAAGCTCGATAAAGAACGGGCAGATTTTGGGGCAGTCCTGGAGCAAGCCCGAACGACCTTTGGGCGTAAGTGCATGCCTTTAACCTTGCCCATCGGACGGGAAAAAGACTTTCGTGGTGTAGTAGATGTGGTGACCAAGAGGGCGTTTGAATTTGATGACAAAGGGCAAGCTCGTGAGGCTTCTCTCCCTGAAGAAGGCCGGGGATATTTAGATGAAGCAAGAGAACAGTTGATCGAAATGGTGGCAGAATCGGACGATGGCTTAATGGAGAAGTTTTTTGAAAATGGAACCTTGACAGAAGATGAACTGCTACAGGGGATTAAAACTGCTATTGCAGGGCGGAATCTTACCCCGGTTTTTGCTGGTTCTTCTTTGACTCTGAAGGGGATTACGAACTTATTGGAAGGGATTATTAAGTTTTTTCCTGCTCCAGAAGATAAGAGCACAGAGGCACCTTCAGCCTATGTCTTTCGGACTATTTCTGAGACTTTTGGTCGTATTACTATCCTAAAAGTTAAGTCAGGTGTCTTAAAGAGTGACGCTAATCTCTACAATGTAAATAAAAGCGCAAATGAGAGATTAGGCCCCTTACATTATATTCTCGGGAAAACGCTGGAGAAAATTTCCGAAGCTCATAGCGGAGATATAGTTGCTGTATCAAAATTAAAAGAGACAATGACAGGACACTCACTTTCTGAAAAAATGAGTCCGATAACATTTTCACAAACTATCTATCCTGAAGCTGCCCTTGCATACGCAATAGTTCCTAAAACACGACATGACGAAGATAAGCTTTCTGGCGCTATCCATAAAATCCTTGAAGAAGACCCCCAGTTGCACTATGAACGCGATGAACAAACAAAAGAATTCTTGCTTGCTGGGTCGGGCCAACAACACATTGAAATTGTCGTTGAAAGATTAAGGAACAGGTATGGTGTCGAAGTAGAGCTACATCTTCCCAAAGTCCCCTATCGAGAAACGATAAAGGCACAGGTTGAAGCGCAGGGAAGGCATAAAAAACAATCCGGTGGAAGAGGTCAATTTGGTGATTGTAAATGCATTTTCCAGCCCTTACCCCGTGGCGGGGGCTTCGAGTTCGAAGATAAGATATTTGGAGGCGCAATTCCCGCTCAATGGAGGCCCGCCGTCGAGAAGGGCATCAAAGACGCTGCGTCAAAAGGATATTTGGCAGGATATCCAATGGTAGATTTTAAGGTCCAACTGATTGATGGCTCCTACCATACGGTAGACTCGGATGACCTATCTTTCCAAATGGCAGGACGGAAAGCCTTTAAAATAGCTATTGACAAAGCTCATGCAATACTACTTGAACCGATAATGCAGGTTGAAGTTCTCGCTCCCCAAGATAACTCAGGGGATATTATGGGTGACCTGAATTCGCGCCGCGGTAGAATACAAGGAATGGATTCGCGTGGAACGCAACAGGTCATCAAGGCACAAGTGCCAATGTCTGAAATGCTCAATTACCCCCAGACATTGAACTCAATTACAGGAGGGCGCGGAACTTATCATATGGAGTTCTCGCATTATGATGAGGCCCCTTCACATATTTCTCAGAAGATTGTTCAGCAAGCACAAGCAGAAGGTCGGATCAGGAAGGATGAAGAAGATTAAAGGATGAAGAAGATTAACAGATAGATAACGAGGGACCTCTAGAAAAGTCTTTGGTCCCTCGTTATTACATAATTATGAGGGGTCAATGCTTTTCGCCTTTCTCCTTCTGACTGTTCCGCTTCTGATTCCATATCTCGTATTGGGAAACCTGCTCAGGTCTTAATATTGCTTGTACTTTGGCTCTTGTTTGCATCTGTAATTCATCTAATTGTGGCTGCACGACCCTCACAATTTCCTTAGAACGTTGTCTGGATTCCTGAAATATCTTTTCGATCTGGGTACGCTGACTTTGATCTAGCTGTAGCTCATTTGCTAAATTATCCATTGACGTAGTTGAGCGTTTAATGGCAGAAGACCTTCCTACCAGTAGATTCATAAAGAGTCCGCCAGTAACAATGCCAATAACAAAAGCCGAGATAATAATCAAATAGGCCTTTTTTTTCACGTTGTTAGAACTAAGACTCATATACAACCTCATCTATTCTTACTGATTTCGCCGGAGGGAAGGGAATCCTCACTGAAGTGTTCCCACTCCTGGTCACCGAGCGCGAGGGTTTCAGTTATCGAATCTTGGGTTAAGGCCGACTGCTTTTCGGCTAGAACAATATTGCTTACGAAAAAGAGAAGTGCTATCAAGCTAAATGCTACAAGCCAATTTTGTGCCTTAATAATCCCTGTCTCCCAAAATTGCGTCGCAGCCTGTCTTTCGCGTATTTTGGCCTGTAAGCGAGTCATGAAATATGGTGAAGGCGAAGAAGTCTCTTCGTGTATTGAATCAGAATAAGTCCGAATTAAATCTACCATGAATTGGTTAAGGTTATTTTTAGTGAATTGATCTTTCATAGTATTTATGGCTGCGTTAGGTTAAGGGAATAGCAGCAGCTTGACGCTCCTTCCGTTGTTCAGTTAAGTGTAGCCGATTCAAGAGTTTACGCATCGCATGTCGCGCTCGAAAGGCTCGAATTTTCACTTTTGCCTCAGACCATCCGATCAGGGTTGATATTTCAGCTACAGAATATTCTTCTGCATGTAGCAAAATAAGGATAATTCGATCTTCTGGACTAAGCTTACCTAATAACTTTTCGGTAATCTCTAATGCTGTCTCTTTCTCTGCTACTTGATTGAATCGTTTTAATGAAGTCGAGGCCAGTTTGCTGTCAATCCAGTCCATCTCGTTTTCGTTAAGGTCTGATACGGTTAATTCGCCTCTTGACTTACGGCGACGTAATTCATCATAGCAATTATTTACAGCAATCCGCGCAATCCAATATTCTAACGAAGCACCTCGCTGGTAATTATGTAAAGCAAAGTAGGCCTTGGAAAAAGTCTCTTGAGCAATATCCTCGACTGTCTCAGGTTGTCGGAAAAAGTGCCTGGCGATAGCAAAAACACGCCGCCTATATCGTTCAACAAGAACTTCGAAAGCATAGCTTTCACCTGCAAGTATGCGGTCAACCAGCGTATCGTCTGAATCCTGATTCACAGCTAACTCTATTTGTTTATCTATACGTGTCAAACTGCTTACCTGTTACGTTCATTTTCTTTCCCTTGGGAAAGAAAATGAGGAAATTTGAGAATATCTCTTCGCCTATGTTATAAAATTAATCTATTTTCTGGAAGAGGTAAGTTATCAAGAAGAGTGAGATTTACATAAGATTCATTATCGGACGCCAAGGGGGCAGGGGTTTTATTTATGTTTTTTGGAATTAAAGCCTCTCCTCGCCTTTTCCGGTATGTATTAGCTGAGACGCTTCCCTTTGTCCTACTTACCTTAATAATCCTTACAGCATTAATCCTGGCGCAACAGGTTTCGCGACAATCCGACTTTCTATTCAGCTCTACTGCTTCATTTATATTAAGCCTTAGAGTTATATTTTCACTCCTGCCCAGCGTCTTAGTTATCACCTTACCCTTTTCGCTTCTCATTGGGGCTTTAATGGCTCTAAATAGGCTATCCTCTGATAGCGAAGTGATTGCAGCACAGGCCAGCGGAATCAGCCTCCTACGGCTATGTTCCCCTTTACTATTTTGCGGTTTAATCGGGGTCGGGATTTCTTCTTATTTGACCATAAAGATTATCCCTGAAAGGCTATCCGACGCAAAATTAGCCAAGAACGAATTGCTTTTACTAGCCCTAACCATTCCAATCAAGCCGCAGTCCTTTAATACACATTTTCCTAACTATTTAATTTATATACGTGACATCGAAAAAGGATCAGGTGATTGGCAAGGCGTCTTTATTGTTCGAAAGGCATCTGAATCGCATCCTGATTTTATTGTTCTTACTGCTAATCGTGCACGTCTTAGAATGACGCAAATCTCTCCCATAATACTCGAGTTGGATATGATTGACGGTATGTTCGTCACTCTTTCGGACCTAATGCCCGAAAAGCAAACCGTAGTGAGGTTTGCACACCAGGAGATAAAACTCTCATCCGAGATGCCTTCGGTAGCTCAATCTATAGACAGGACTCGCAGTTCACAGGAATTACCCTTTCTGCAATTGTTTGAAAAAAGCAAAAGAGGGGAAACCTCGCTTGAAAAACTACAAGCTCAAGTTGAGTGGCACAAGCGACTCTCACTGCCTATGGCCTGTTTTACACTGATCTTATTAGCCATCCCACTTGGAACTAAGACCACCAGACAGACTGGCCGGGCTGTCGCCTTCACTCTAGGGTTTGGTCTGGCAATAACTTACTATCTTATCCTGTTGGCCGGGCAGAATCTAGCATTGTCTAGAGACGTTCCTGTTTGGATTGGAGTATGGCTGCCAAATATCATCGGCCTAGCCGCGTATGCCTATCTAAATTACGCCCCACCCAGTTTTCTCCCCTCAGGAATTAACTATGAGCACTGGAAAAGTATTCCTGGCTGGTTCCCCGCTCGTCTTATTCATATTATTAATAAATCGCTTACGACCGCCCGCTCCCGTTTAAGCAAAATCTTAGCGAGACTCTATTCTCCTTTTTTTCCAAGTCTTATTAACTATCTACTGCTCAGCGAACTCATAAAATTCCTCTTTTTATCAGCCGCTATCTTGCTCTCAACCTCGCTACTTTTTACGCTTTTTGATCTACTTCCCTCTCTTTCTCGCAGTGGTCTTGGCTGGCAATATGCAGGGGTTTACTTATTATATTTGTCTCCCCAAATACTTTATTACATTTGCCCCTTTGCTCTACTGTTAGCCGTATTAATTACCCATGGAACCCTCTCCCGTAGCCATCAGATCACCGCTATGCTGATGGGAGGGCAGAGCTATATCCAACTTGCATTACCCTTTATTCTAACTGTACTATTAACCATAGTGGGCCTCTTCTGGCTTTCCGAAAAGGTACTGCCAACCGCTAATCAAGAGCAGGATGCACGCTTCAATCATATAAAAGGCAAGAAAACCGAACAAGCAATCCTTGCTCTTGGGCAACGTTGGGTACAGGGAGAAAATGGCACTATCTATGCTTATCACTACGACAATCGCAATAATGCTTTGCTTAACACGACTGCTTACAACTTAAGCAAAGCCACTGGTCTCCTACAGGAAATCATCCAGGCAAAGAAAACGACTCCTATTACCGATTCTGATTGGAATATTATTGAAGGCTGGAAAATGACGCTCAACTCTGACCTTCAGGTAGAATTTCGACCTATAACCCCTACACTTCCTCAAAACTTACGTATTCCTGATACCAATGCAATTTTCAACCGGGTGATTAACGAGGCAAGTAAGATGGGATTTTATGAACTTCGTCAACATATTCACTATCTGTCCAAACTGAATGCGCCTACTACATCACTGCGGGTAGACCTCGAAAAGAAACTAGCTTTCCCCTTTTCCTGTCTACCACTTCTTGCACTTGCCATTCCTTTAGCGATCAAGAATTCGCAACGTAAAACACTAGCTGGAATCGGGTTCAGTATCATTATCGGACTCGCTTATTGGATAAGTGCTTCTCTTTTTGAAAGCCTGGGCCGTCAAGCTTTCTTGCCTCCTGGCTTATCCGTATGGGGACCACTTGCCCTCTTTACTGCCTCAGGAATTTTTATCTCTTTCCGCTTGAGAAAATAAAAATGCCGCAGCATCAGGCGATGCTGCGGCATTTTTATTTTCTACTAAATTCCCCCTGAGCCTATCAGGTCCCCATTTGCCAGCTATTCTGATATTCCACCATCTCTGGGGTCAGGTCATCAATTTCCACTTTCATTGCTGCTAACTTCAGCTTAGCAATTTCATCATCAACTTCTTTAGGTAACAAGTGAATCTCAGGCTGTAATTTGCCTCGGTTTTTGACTAAATACTCAGCAGATAAAGCTTGATTAGCAAAACTCATATCCATGACACTAGCAGGATGTCCCTCAGCAGCAGCCAAGTTAATAAGGCGTCCTTCCCCTAAAACAATAATTCGTCGTCCATCTCTTAATTCAAAGCCCTCGACAAAGGGGCGTAACTGATGACGCGCCACACTCATTTCTGCCAACCCGACTAAATTTAACTCCACATCAAAATGCCCTGAATTACAAACAATCGCCCCATCTTTCATGACTGAGAAATGTTGAGTGTCTATTACATGATGATTGCCCGTCACTGTTACAAAAATATCCCCCTCTTGAGCGGCAGATGTCATAGGCATAACTCTAAAGCCATCCATCGTGGCTTCTAGTGCGCGAATCGGATCCACTTCCGTAACAATCACATTTGCGCCCATCCCACGCCCCCGCATGGCTACCCCTTTACCGCACCAGCCATATCCCACAACAACCAAACATTTTCCAGCTAATAATATATTGGTGGCACGGATAATCCCATCCAGCGTGCTCTGCCCTGTCCCATAACGATTATCAAAGAAATGTTTCGTTTGCGCATCGTTAACCGCAATCGCAGGAAAACTCAGCCTGCCATCGCGGAACATGGCTTTCAAACGAACGATACCAGTGGTGGTCTCTTCCGTACTTCCGATTACCTCCGGTACCTGTGAGGGGCGCTCAGACACCAATGTGGCCACCACATCAGACCCATCATCAATAATGATATGCGGCTTATGATCAAGCGCAATCTGAACATGGCGGCGATACATATCGGTGGTCTCACCCTTCATAGCATACACCGAGATGCCGTATTCGCGCACCAAGGCAGCCGCCACGTCATCTTGCGTGCTTAGGGGATTTGAAGCAATCAGCACCGCATCGGCTCCTGCCGCTTTGAGGGCACGCGCCAAATTTGCGGTCTCAGTCGTAATATGAGCACAAGCAACCAATCGCAAATCAGCGAGCGGACGCTCTTTTTCAAAACGATCCCGGATAAGTCGCAACACTGGCATTTCCTGCTCGGCCCATTCAATTCGCTTCTTACCTTCTGCTGCCAGGTCTAAATTCTTAACCTCGTATTTAATATCCAAAATAACCTCCTCATTAAAGTCCGGCATCGCTACGCAATTGCTCAGCCTTGTTGGTTAGTTCCCACGAAAATCCTGCTTCTTCTCGGCCAAAATGGCCAAAGGCTGCCGTCCTTTGATAAATTGGACGCCTTAAATCCAAGGAATCGATAATCCCTTTCGGCGTCAATTGAAAATTCGCTCGCACAATCTCTGCCAGCTTTTCTTCATCTATTTTGGCAGTACCCTGGCAATCAACATAAACTGAGACCGGTTCAGCAACTCCTATGGCATACGCCAATTGCACTTGGCAACGGTCAGCAATCTGCGCAGCTACAATATTTTTAGCAATATAGCGCGCCATATAACAAGCCGAACGGTCAACCTTTGTCGGGTCTTTCCCTGAAAACGCCCCCCCCCCATGAGGCGCTGCGCCCCCATATGTATCAACGATAATCTTGCGCCCAGTCAGTCCCGTATCCCCCATTGGCCCTCCCACAACAAAGCGCCCTGTTGGATTCACATAATATTTGGTGTTTTTATCCAGTAACTCTCCTGGGACAGTGGGCCTGATAACCTCGTCAAGTATCTCCTCACGTAATCGTTCGGTTTCAACCTCTGGCCCGTGCTGGGAAGAAATTACGACGGCGTCAACACGTACCGGGCGACCATTCGCATATTCAACCGTAACCTGCGATTTTCCGTCCGGGCGTAAATAACCAAGAATATTCTGACGGCGAGTCTCACTCAACCTGCGGGTCAAGTGATGCGCTAATTGAATCGGGAGCGGCATTAACTCCTTGGTTTCGTTCGAGGCATAGCCGAACATTAGCCCCTGGTCACCCGCGCCACCAGTATCAACTCCCATGGCGATGTCGGGGGATTGGCGATCAATCGTACAAATCACTGAGCAGGTTTCTGCATCGAAGCCATACTTAGCGCGATTATAGCCAATGCCATTAACTGTTTCCCGCGCCAATCGTGCGTAATCTAAGGTGGCATTCGTCGTAATTTCCCCGCCCACCACGATCAAGCCTGTCGTGATAAATGTTTCGCAAGCTACCCGTCCGGTTGGATCCTGGGTTAATACTTCATCTAAAACCGCATCGGATATCTGATCAGCAATCTTGTCAGGATGCCCTTCGGTTACAGACTCGGATGTGAATAAGAATTTCCCCTCTGATTTCATTCGAATATCTCCTTCAAAATTTATTACGTCTCGCCCTCTCTTGCACTATTAGTTAAGCAATGCCGCTTTTCCTGTGAGTTTTTTTAGAGCTACGAGGTGTGAAAAATAGACGCGAGCATCGCATACGCGTTTTGCGAAGTCAAGTTTTTGCCCGAAGAGATAGTCAGTCAGGAGCGAGGATGAAATTTTCGATAGGAGGCGCGCACTTTCTCATCCGTTACATGGGTATAAATCTGAGTGGTTCCGATATCCTCGTGTCCCAATAAAAGCTGGACGGAGCGCAAATCAGCGCCATGCTCCAATAAAACCGTTGCAAAGCTGTGACGCAACAAGTGTGGTGTTATGTAACCGATGCCTGCGCGTCGTCCATAATCTTTAATGATTAACCATATTTTTTGGCGAGAAAGGGCATGCCCATTTGTTTCAATAAAAAGACGATGCGAATTTGTCCCCCGTAAAATACGCTGGCGGGCCGGTAAATAGCGCAGGAGATATTCCAGTGCTGAACGGCCCAAGGGAACTTTACGCTGCTTACTTCCCTTTCCAAAACAAACGACCAGGCCATTCTCCCAATCCACATCCGCCAATTTCAGGGCCAGCAATTCGGATACTCTTAGCCCTGTTGCATAGAAGACTTCCAGAATTGCACGATCTCGCATACCATTGTCAGTCGAGAGGTCAGGCTGCGCTAGAAGCTCATTTACTTCTTCCAAACTTAGGAATTTAGGCAATGATTGCCAGGATTTTCGTACTTCTAAGTAAGTTGTTGGATCCAGCTTTATTAGCCCTTCTCGTTGGAGAAAACGAAAATACCCTTTAACGACGGAGATGAACCTGGCAATGGTAGAGCCATGTGAGCCGTGCTCTTGCAAAGTTGCCATTATTTCTACAAGGTCTTTGCGATCAATCAGTAAAATCGGTTTGGCAATTCGAGCCATTTGCTGCTGAAGTTTTTGGAGATCACGTTGATAGGCAAGGATGGTATTTTCAGATAATCCCTTTTCTACTCGCAAGTATCCCAGATATTCGGCAAAATATGTGGCACCAGATTCCATAAATAAGTATCCCTTGGGCTTGACCCTTATCAAATGAGTATTTACATTTTCAGGTTTAACGCAGTAGACTCGAAATATAAAGCATTGCTATTATCAGATGCAAGATATTCTTGCCCGCTTAACCAGTAACGCAACAACAAACACAATTATGGCTATTAAAATCGACAATCAAGCAACTATCCCTCTACCTGCAAAAACTGAACAAATAATTACCAGTGCCCTAGATGTGATTCCCCGCGAGCATACACGGGGATTAAATCGAGTAGTCCTCGTAGACTTCATTTCTCCGCAGCAGCAACGCGTGCAAATCCCCAACGCTTCTGAATTACCCGGCATGTATCATCCCCGTGTTGGCAATGAGCAGCCATATTTCGAGATTGCGTTAGGTGTTTTACTTCCTTCCTCAAAAGGTTTTTTTCAGAAACTGGCAGCAAGATTGAATTATAAAGTTAACTTAGTGGGTATCATTCACTCCCTGCAAGCCCAGCATTATCATCTGACCCTATCCCATGGGATAAAAAAACATCAATACGAAAAAGTAATTCGTACCTATATGGAAAAGTATTTTGCAGCTTGGCGGGAAAGAAATGGCGGATGGCGTTCCAGGCTATTTAAGCCCTTCCAGCCATTGATTGAGAAGTGGTCAAAGAAGCTTAAGAAACGCTATGAGGAAGAGCAGCGTAAATCGAAAAAGTAGCCTGACAGTTCATTCAGCCTCCCGGATGGACGAGAGGATTGATTCCAAGACTTGAATCAATTCTTCTCGTTCAACTGAAGACCGGCGGAATTTCAATTCAAGGGTGAACTCCCGTCCGGGGGATTGATGACGAAAAACAAATGGTTGCGACCGCCCTTGCTTAGTCCCTCTTGCCTTTCGCGCATCATCGCGCGTCATCCCGCGCTCATTGATGCGCTTCACGAAGCCCTCCATGGCCTCTTTACCGGGCTGCCTTACAACCTGTAAAAGCAAAGACTTAGATGCTATGTCGGCACGCCGACATAGCTCTCTTACATCGGCAGGTAGCCCGGCAATAGTAAGTGATTCTGTCACCGAAGACCGAGATTTTCCGATCTTGCGTGAGATTTCCTCGTGAGTGTAGCCAAACCGCTCCACTAAAACCATCAACCCATCCGCCTCCTCAAAAGGAGTCAGGTCTTTGCGCTGAAGGTTTTCGATAAGGGCGATTTCAGCGACAGCTCGATCATCCACGTCCATCTCAATACAGGGAAGCTCTCGTAGCCCCGCCTCACGCGCGGCACGATATCGTCGCTCTCCCGAGATGATCATGAAGCGTCCGCCAACTTCGGAGGGACGTACAAGTAGGGGTTCCAGTACCCCCTTCTCACTAATGGACGCAATCAGATCCGTTAAATCGCCGATTTCGATGCGGGGCTGATTAGGGTTTGGCTCAAGCCGATCAATTGCAATCATGCGGCCCACAGGCGCTCCGCTACGAGTCGAAAGTTCTTCGACATAATGCCGATCATGACGCATCTTCAGCGTGGTAGGAAGACCTCTTTTAACTGACACGTTGTAATACCTCGTCACATAGTTTTGCGTACTCAATGGCCCCGCTAGACCCTGGGGCAAAAGTAAAAATAGACTCTCGATAAGCAGGACTTTCTTCTAACCGTACGGAACGGGAGATAGTAGTATCAAATACCTTGCTTCCAAAAACCTGGCGAATTTGCTCAAAAATGTCTTTCGACAAGGTCGTACGGCGATCATGTAAAGTAACCAAAACACCTAAAACTTCTAATTGGGGATTAGGCCGTGCCTTAATACGCTGGACGGTCTCCAATAAGTCATCTGTACCTTCCAAAGCAAAATAGGAGGATTGAATGGGGATAATTAGGTGAGTAGACGCCACCAATGCATTTACGGTAATCAATCCCAAGGTAGGTGGAGTATCAATAATAATAACATCATATTTCCGACGGATATTATCCAACCGATCCTTCAGCCGAAAGGGCGCATCCAATTCACCTACTAACTTCCCTTCCACCTTCGCTAAGCTAATTCTCGCAGGCATTAGTTCAAGGTTTTCCACTTTAGCGGGACGGACCAAGTCAGACCATTCAACATCATTCTCAGTTAGAAAGTCATAAGCGGAGAGATTAATATCGTGAAGATCAAGGAAGGAAATAGTACTATTCGCCTGCGGGTCTAAGTCTACTAGCAGCGTCCTTTTGCCCTTATACGCCATCGCAGCCGCTAAATTAATAGCAGTAGTCGTCTTACCGACTCCACCTTTCTGGTTCGCGATGGCAATCGCTATCCCTTGCAATTATCTACCCTCAGAAATTAAGATAATATTTGTGCGGTTAAATTGAACCAACAAGCTAGCGGGCATCCTATTCAAGATAATAGGGCTTGTCAACTTCAAGGTAGCAGCATTGCTTAAAATCTACCAACCTCGCCCCATTTCTTCGCCACGAAGCCAGTTTTCAAGCAAGCGATTACATTTTGTAATCGCTAATATCATCTAATTCTTCTGGCCACTCTACATCTTCATCTTCCGTGGCAAAGGCACTAATATCGTCTGTTTCTGACAGTCCGGCATTTTGGGAAGATTTTACAACTTCTTCATTTACAAATATCGGGCAGTCAGCCCGTAATGCTAGTGCAATTGCGTCACTTGGTCTGGCATCAAGCGTGAGTCTATCCCCTTGCCACTCAATCTCAATGACAGCATAAAAGGTATTATCACGAAGCTCCGTCACAATTATTCGCTTAATTTCAGCTCCAAATAGATTGATCGTATTCCTCAGTAAATCATGCGTCATGGGACGAGGAGGGGAGATTTTTTCTATTTCTGAGGCAATCGAGTTAGCTTCAAATGGCCCAACCCATATAGGTAACATAGCTTCACTATTAACATCCTTTAGAATAACAATTGGAGAGTTGGTGGTGGGGTCCATTAATAGACCTCTGATTCTCATCTCTAATTCCATAACTTACCTACTTTCATCTATTAGCAGAGTTCTGTTAAAGCCTTAGCTTATACTATTTTACCATGTAAGCTATTTTTGCCTGCTCTATCAATTTTCACACGAACTATTTGCCCTAAACCACTTCCATCTTTAGGAAAATTCACTGTCTTCTGGCATCGAGTGTGTCCCGTAAATTCTTCAGCAGATTTAGCACTAGTTCCTTCAACCAATACTTCAACTTCCCTTCCTAAATAACTTTGATATTTTCGCTGTTGAATGCGACCTTGTAATTCAGCTAACCGCATAAATCTTTCTGTTTTAACTTCTTCTGTAACGGTTTCGTCATAAGCTAGAGCGGCGGTGTTTGGCCGGGGTGAATATTTAAAAATATAGATGCCATCATACTCCACTTCTGCAACCAACTGCATAGTTGCCAGGAAATCTGTTTCTGTCTCGCCGGGAAATCCAATAATAATATCTCCCGTAATTGAATAAGCTTTGCTGGCACTTCTAATAATAGCGATCTTATCCAGGTAGTCCTTTTTGGTGTAGCCACGACGCATTTTTTTCAAAACACTATCACTACCAGACTGTGCCGGAAGGTGTATCCATTCGCACAGGTTCTCATATTGATCCATGACTCGCACTAATTCCTGATCGAAATCACGAGGATATGAAGTGGTATATTTAATACGAGGAATCCCACTTTCCTGCGCTAACAGTTCTAGCAGTGCCGAAAACGTAATTTCTGCTGTTGTAGAGACTCCGTTCTTAGGAGGCTGATTCCCTCTGAATTTCCCGCTCAGCCCATAACTATTAACGTTTTGCCCTAACAAGTGAATCTCTTTGAATCCCTGTTGGGCCAGACTTTTCGCCTCTGCTAGGATATGACTTGCTGAACGACTTCGCTCCCGACCGCGAGTAAACGGTACGATGCAATAGGAACAAAACTTATTACAGCCTTCAATGATCGAAATAAAAGCGACCTGTAGCGATTGTCTATTTGCTGCTCCCAGGTCGAAAAAATCAGCATCTTTTGTCAAAGCCACATCAATCGCTCGAGGAAAGCCCTGATTTAGCTGTTCAATCATAGTTGGCAGCTTACCAATAGACTGAGTTCCGACTACTAGACGCACTTCTTTACTGCGGTCAAATATTCGCTCGGCCTCGGCCTGGGCCACACATCCCATTACGCCAAAAGTCGCGCTTTTCCCTCCACTTTTTACCAGGTCATATTTTAGCGACTCAATCCGCTTAAAAACTTTTTGTTCAGGTTTTTCTCGTACCATACAAGTATTAAGCAAAATCAAATCTGCAGAAAGGGGGTCAGAAACAGTTTCGTATCCAACACCGGATAAGGCGTAAGCGGCTTTTTCTGTATCGTGTACATTCATTTGACAGCCATGCGTTTCAATATAAACCTTTTTCATTTACAACCAACCTTCTCTATTTATTGGCAAACCTATTTCACGTGTAACATTATCTTAGTTTTCACTTTAACTAATAAAGCCAGTCAGCGTCAGGTGGATTTGCAATAATCATTTACAATGCAACGGCTTATGTCGTATTCCTAATCTATCTTCTCAGCTATGCTGCAATAATTCTCTTGCATGTTTTAGCGTAACTTCCGTCAAGTTAGTACCCGCGATCATGCGTGCTAGCTCCTGAATCTGCTCCTCAACCTCCAGCCGCATAATTCGCGTCACTGTGCGTTGTCCTTTAATCTCCTTAGCAACCTGTAAGTGTATATCGGCATAACGAGCTATTTGGGCTTGATGCGTAACACAGATAACTTGATTTGACTTCGCTAGTTTCTTTAGTCGTAAGCCGACCGCTTCTGCAACACGCCCCCCGATACCAGCATCAATCTCGTCAAAAACCAAAGTGCGTGGGTAGGGCGTTGGTGCGATATTCGTTTTCAGAACCAACATTAACCTGGATAATTCCCCGCCAGAAGCCACAGCAGACAATGAACGAGCATCTTCTCCCTTATTTGCTGAAAAATAAAACTCAACTGTTTCATTACCTAACCGACTAAACCCTACTTCTTGCAAATGAACCGCAAGTTCCTGCTTTAGTTGAAGAATAGCTCCGCTGGTAACTGCCAGGTTAAAGTTAATAATGAACTGTGACTTCTCTAATGCGACATCTGAAAGGTCTTTCTTTAATTGCGCTTCGAGCTTTTTTGCTGCTGATTGCCGATGCCTGGTTAATTCCATCGCGGCTTTTTTATATGCATGCAGAGCGCTATCAAGCTTCTTCAATAGTGACTGCTCATATTCTTCATTGTGCTGTAGCTCATCCTGCTTCGCCTTCATCCTGACCAAATGGTCGCTCACAACAAGTATCGTCCCTCCATATTTACGCTTCAAGCGATCTAACGCGGTTAAGCGATCATCCAGCGATTGCAGGCGAACAGGTGAGTAGGTGATCTTGTCGGCAAAGTCTCGAATGGAAAAGACAACGTCTTCTAAAAGAAACTTAGCATTCGACAATTGCTCGACCTGGGTCGCAAATTTTTGATCAATAAGTGCCAAATCATCCATCCGCCGCCGCGCCAATCCAATCTTTTCCATTGCGGCATCATCTTCCTCATAAAGTAATAGAGAGATTTCAGTACAAAGCTTCGCAAGCTTTTCCGCATTGACTAACAATCGTCGCTCGCTCTCCAATTCTTCATCTTCGCCCGGCAAAGGATTGATCGTTTCGATCTCATTAATCTGGTAACTGATGAGATCAAGTAGTTGTAATCGCTCCGCTTCGGACTTTCGCGAGACTTCCAGTTCTTTCACTAGCGCGCTAATCTGCTCAAATAACTCGGTGGTTTCCAGCCGCTTTGCTTCATTGCCAGCAAAGGCGTCAAGTAACTGGGTTTGCGTGTGAGTCGAGAGTAAACTTTGTTGCTCGCCCTGTCCATGAACATCAATGATGTGCGGTTGAATAGTTTTGAGTAAATTAAGTGTCCCAGCTTGATTATTAACAAAAACCTTGCCGCGGCCATTCGCTACAATCTCACGCTTTATTATTAAGTCGCCCCCCTCCGCATCAATCCCTGCCGCCGCTAATAACTCCCAAAGCGGCGTATTTCCTTCAATCTCAAAGACGCCTTCAACAACGGCCTTTGACTCGCCCGTGCGCAGCAAATCCTGCGAAGCACGGTCGCCCAACAATAAGCCCAAGGCCGCTAAAATAATGGATTTGCCGGCACCTGTTTCCCCACTTAGAATATTTAACCCCGTCCCAAATTCGACTTGTGAATAACTAATCACAGCCAGGTTTGAAATACTTAGTAACTTCAACATGCTGTCTATCAACCCGTTGATTTAAAAAATAATGACCTCTTACCGACCCAGTCTAGCAGATACCTTGCGCGAATTTAAGCCGTAGTGATTTTACATCAAGTCAAGGGTGTGATTATATTTGCAGGAGCAAGCTAATTGCACCCCTTTTTAAGACTGGCAGCAAGATAGGATTAGAAAATATCCCTCTTAACCTGCCCATAAATCTGGAGGAGTTTATGAAGCAATATGTCCCTTTTTTACTTTGTGGCGTTCTCATTCTGGCTATGGGCGCCAGCAGCGCGAGCGACAAAGACTTGATCATTCGGCTCCAGGGAGAAGTGCTCGTACTCCAAAAGCAAGTGCGAGATCTCCAAGAGTCCTTTGATAAATCCAGCGGGCAAACTGTCGCCTTAATGCAAAAAGCCACCGACAATTCTGAGTTAACCCTACGGAACTTAGGCTCGATTGAAGAGGTGATTAAGTTATCGCAAACAACGCAAAGCAATAGCTTCACAGGTACCGCCACCCGGATCAATCGGCTAGCGGAACAAGCCGGTGTGAACGATAAACGGTTAGATAACATCTCCTCACAAATCAATTCGCTCAAAACACTAATCGAGCAGCAGGCCCAGCAAGCGAAACAGAAGCAGGAGGAAGAGCGGAAGAAAGAGGCGACACCGCCACGTTTTGAGAATCCAGAACAACTTTACGCCTTTGCCTATACCCAATACACACAAGGCAAGTACGACGAAGCGACCGCCAATTTCCGCCGTTATGTTGAGGCATATGGCTCGACTGAAGCGGCAGATAACGCCCAATTTTGGGTAGGCGAAGGTCTTTTCATGCAGATGCGGTATGCAGAAGCCCTGGTAGAATATGATCGCCTGTTAACATCTTATCCGAGTGGAGATAAAATAATTGCTGCTCGTTTTAAGAAAGGGCTGGCACTGCTCTACCTTGAACGACGCGAAGAAGGAGTGGCAGAACTACGGCTGGTTATCAACGGTGCACCGAATTCCACTGAAGCGGCGCAGGCACGGCAAGAACTGGAACGGCTCGGCGAAAATCCCAATCTGCCGGTTGCCCCCAAATCAGCCAAATCTCGCCCCCGCCCAAATTAATTTCACCAATTTCAGAGGGAGGTTATTTATGTCATCTTTCAACAAAATCACGATTGTCGGGTATCTAGGGAGAGACCCCGTTCTAAGATACACACCAACGGGACAAGCCGTGTGCGATTTCTCCGTCGCCACCACTGAAAAACGTTCAGGAACTGCGGGCGGCGATGCCCAGGACATCACTACTTGGTTCAAAATAACACTTTGGGGAAAACAGGCTGAAACGGCTAATCAATATCTAGCGAAAGGAAAACAGGTATATATTGAAGGCCGCTTACGACAAAGTGAATACACTGACAGGGAAGGGATAAAAAGAATGTCGCTTGAAGTTACAGCTACTGACCTTCACTTCCTGGGATCACGAGGCGAGGAAGGAAATCAAGCCGCTGCCTCGCCCCGCACGGCGTCACCTTCTCCGGTTGTAGAAAGACCCGATGACCGACAACCATCGGATGAAGATATTCCCTTCTAAAGAAACCACTTGAAGCGTATGTCGGCGCGCCGACATACGCTTTGCTACCGCTCAATCACCTTTCCCATTCCCCGGAATTTTTGATAGCGCGCCAGTAAACGAACTGTAGCTGATTGATTTTCTACTTCTTGTAAGGAGGAAAGGATTGTTTCTTTGAGCAGGTTAGCTGCCACATCCCAGTCCTCTTGCGCCCCTTCGCCTATCTCCGCAATCACCTTATCAACAATGCCTAATTGCTTGAGATCGGACGCGGTTATTTTCATACTTACCGCCGCATGCGGGGCTTCTTTTGCGTCCTTCCATAAAATTGCGGCACAGCCTTCGGGCGTAATCACCGAGTAGATCGAATTTTCCAACATAATTACTTGATCACCGACAGCAATAGCCAAAGCGCCCCCTGATCCGCCTTCTCCCGTGATAACAACGATAATCGGGGTACGAAGGCGCGCCATCTCACGCAGGTTCAAAGCAATGGCTTGCGCTTGGCCACGCTCTTCTGCGTCAATACCGGGAAAAGCGCCTGGCGTATCAACCAGGGTAATAATCGGGCGGGAAAATTTATCGGCCAGTTGCATGAGCCGCAACGCCTTACGATACCCGTCCGGTTTAGGCATACCAAAGTTGCGCTCCTGGCGTTCACGCAAATGCCGCCCTTTTTGATGGGCAATCACCATCACAGGTCGCCCGTCCAGTCTGGCGGTACCTCCCACAATGGCCGGGTCATCGCGAAAACTGCGATCCCCGTGCAGCTCGCGGAAATCGGTAAAAATGCGTTCGATATAATCCAAAGCATACGGACGGCGATCATGGCGCGCAAGTTGTACGCGTTCCATGGGTTGCCGCGTACCTGGCAAAACAAGGTTCAGATGTGATTCTGTTTGCATAATCCTCAGTTCAGAATAAAGCTAACTTCCCAATCAGAGCAGATCATTTTAATCTTGGTCTCTAGCTCAGAGGAAATTTTCACGCGTAAAAATTGATTTGGGCGAATCTTTACCAATTGCTGAGTCGGCGTCAGCAATTCCAATACAACCGTAGCATGGCCAGCGTTGGTGTTAAAGAGATCGCTAAGTGAAGAGAGGCGATCTGCGGTTAAGCTCGCTTCGGGGATTTTGATAGTCATTTCACGCGCAGCATTGGCGCGGGCACCATCCAGGGGCTGCATCTCCTGCGTAATAATGGTCACCCCACCATCGTCCGCTACTTCCAGTCGTCCTTTTATCAGTAAGGCATTATCGGCTTCAATCAGCGATTTATAGCGATTAAATTGTTCTGGCCAACAAACAATTTTGACCGAAGTGAATTGATCTTCCAGGCGGAAGAGCGCGAAGCGATCCCCTTTTTTCGTGGTTCGAACAGCTAAATCTATTACGATTCCGCCCATTGCCACTTGCTCCCCATGAGGGCGCTCCCCAACATTACTGCCATCTACATTGGCCAGCCCTTGCAAGGCTTCCGCATAAGCTTCGAGCGGGTGGCCGCTCGCATAAAATCCCAGCGAATCTTTCTCAAAATTTAATTGCTCTTTTCTTGTCCAGGGCTTCGTAGCAGGAAGCGATGGCTCAGCTTGGGTGACGTCCAGGATATCAAAGAACCCGATTTGTCCTGAATCCCGATCCCGCTGAACTTTTGCCCCCTGTTCTATGGCGCGATCTAAAACAGCCAACAGGGCAGATCTTTTTTCGCCTTGCCCAGCCGCTAACGCATCCAAAGCCCCGGACTTTATCATGGCTTCAAACACACGCTTATTGACCGAGCGCGAATCAATTCTTTCCGCCAGATCAAAAATGGATTTAAAAAGCCCGCCCTGGTTTCTGGCTTTGATGATTGCCTGCACTGCTGCTTCCCCCACTCCTTTAATTGCTGCCAGGCCAAACCGCACAGCCTGCCCAACGGGAGTAAAGACCTGATTGCTGGAATTGACACACGGCGGGAGCAAGGCAAAGCCCCTGCTTTTCATTTCGCCAATGTAGCGCGCAACTTTCTCCGTATTATCCCCTTCACTGGTGAGCACGGCAGCATAGAAATGCGTTGGGTAATTGGCTTTTAAATATGCTGTCTGATAGGCCAGATAGGCATAGGCGAAGGAATGCGAGCGATTGAACCCATAGTCGGCAAACTGCGCCATTAACGAAAAGATTTTCTCGGCTTTCTCCTTGGCAATCCCACGCTCCATCGCACCGTTAATAAACTTTGCCTCATGTTTGGCCATCTCCTCCTTTTTCTTTTTCCCCATTGCGCGACGCATCAAATCCGCTTCGCCGAGCGAATAACCAGCCAACTTCTGCGCGAGTTGCATGATCTGCTCCTGATACACCAAAATTCCATAGGTATTTTCCAGGATGTCCTTCATCTGAGGGACGATATAAATCACTTTACGACGGCCATGTCTTCGCTCAATATAATCATCAACCATCCCGCCATCCAACGGGCCAGGACGATAGAGCGCATTTAATGCCGAAAGGTCTTCCAGACTTTCAGGTTTAAGCTTCCGGCAAATCTCCACCATCCCGGAACTTTCAAACTGAAAGACTGCATTGAGCAAACCATCTTCGAATAACTTGAGGGCAGGAGCGTCATCCAAAGGAATCTTGGATAAATCAAGCCGCTGCCCCATATCCTGCTCCATGAATTTCAAGCAGTCTTCTATTATCGTCAAGGTCGTCAGCGCCAGAAAATCCATTTTCAGCATGCCAGTCTTTTCCAGGTCTGACATGACAAATTGAGTTGTTAACTCATTATTCTGGTTCATGCAAACGGGCACTAGCTCATAAATCGGCTTAGGGGAAATCACTACACCAGCAGCATGGACTGAGCTATGCCTCGAAGCGCCTTCCAGCTTCCGAGCAATATCAATTAATTCAGCAACTTTCTCATCTTTTTCTATAAGTTGCTTTAAGTCGAGATTCAACTTTATCGCATCTTCAATGGACACATTGCGGCCCCGGATTGGAGGGGGGATCAGCTTCGCTACCTTTTCAACTTCCGCATAAGGCATTTCCAAGGCGCGACCTACATCCTTAATCGCTGCGCGTGAGGCCATCGTCCCAAAAGTAATAATCTGAGCGACATTTTGCCTACCGTATAGATCGCTCACATAATTGATGACTTCTCCGCGTCCGCGAACGCAGAAGTCAACATCAATATCTGGCATACTTACACGCTCTGGATTAAGAAATCGCTCGAAGAGTAAATCATACTGCATGGGGTCAACATCGGTAATCTTCATGCAATACGCAACCAATGAACCGGCAGCACTACCACGTCCAGGCCCAACCGGGATTCCCTTATCCTTGGCATAGCGAATGAAGTCCCAAACAATCAAGAAGTAGCCAGGAAATCCCATTCGTTTGATGGTTGCAATTTCATGCACCAAACGCTCTTGATACTTAGCAAGCGAGTGTCGCATGGAACCAGTAGCTTCCATGTGTTGCCATATCTCTCTATGGCGTTCTTTAAATCCATCCTGCGCTACTTTCTCGAAATAGCTTTCAATCGTGAAACCTTCAGGGACAGGGTAATGTGGTACTTGATCTATTGCTTTAGGAAATTCCAGATTGCACATATCCGCAATCCGTAAGCTATTCAGCAACCATTCTGGCTCTTCGCCAAAATCTGCCCACATTTCTTCAGCGGTACGGAAGTAATATTTCGGTGAGCCATAGGATAATCGTCCGGGGTCGTTAATGGTCTTTCCGGTGCTTATGCATAGTAAACAATCGTGCGCTTTAACATCATCTGCATTGAGGTAATGCGAATCGTTCGTCACCACGGTGGGAATGCCGGTACGCTTCGATAATTCAGCCATTGGCTTCAGGATTCGCACCTGTGGGGCCAAACCGTGATCCATTATTTCTAGAAAGTAGTTCCCCTTCCCTAGTATTTCCTCAAACTCCAAGGCTGCTCGCGCCGCTTCATCGAACTTATCTTGTAGTAAAAGCGTTTGCGGCACGCCACTGATACAAGCCGATAATCCGATGAGGCCTTCGCTATGCTGTGCTAAGAGTTCGCGATCAAATCGTGGCTTGCGCCAAAACCCTTCAGTGAAAGCAAAAGAAGAAAGTTTGACCAGGTTATGATACCCCGTCAGATTTTTAGCCAATAAGACGATATGATTGGTAGCTCGCTCGCCCGGCCCCAAGGAAGGCCCACCTCCCTTATCGTGCCGACTACCACGCGCGATATACCCCTCCATACCAATAATTGGCTTCACTCCTGCATCTCGCATTTTGTGATAAAACGAGAGGGCACCAAATAAATTCCCATGATCAGTCATCGCAACGGCAGGCATTTGCAATGCTGCGGCCCGTTTAGCTAATGGACCAATCTTAATCGCCCCATCCAACAAACTGTAATCTGTATGCAAATGCAGGTGGACAAATTCTTTGCTCATAACGCTTTAATCAATCAGTTAAGGACGACTTAAGCAGCTCGACTCGTAATAATGAAATGCTTAAGTTCCTTAAGCATTTCATTCCCATTCAATCGTGCTGGGTGGTTTTGAACTAATGTCATAAACAACTCGGTTAATTCCCCGCACTTCACTGATAATTCGATTACTCATCCTGGCGAGCAGATCATAAGGAAGATGCGCCCAACTGGCCGTCATCCCATCTGAACTTTCCACTGCACGGATAGCGATGACTTGTTCATAAGTTCGAAAGTCTCCCATAACACCAACGCTTTTAATGGGAAGCAACACTGCAAAAACTTGCCATAAACTATGATACAAACCAGCACGGCAAATCTCTTCTTGGACGACATTATCAGACTCTTGCAACAATCTAACCCGATCCTCATCTACTTCCCCCACAATTCGCACTGCTAAGCCGGGACCGGGAAATGGTTGCCGCGCAATCAGACCATCGGGTAACCCTAATTCCCTTCCCACCGCCCGCACCTCATCTTTGAATAATTCGCGCAATGGCTCAATCAGTTTCAAGTGCATCTTTTCAGGTAAGCCGCCAACATTATGGTGGCTTTTGATAATGGCGGAAGGGCCTTTGACGGAAACGGACTCAATCACATCTGGATACAGAGTCCCTTGTACCAAAAAATCAACTGTACCAAGTTTTAAGGCTTCTTCTTGAAAGACTTCAATAAATTCATTCCCAATGATTTTTCGTTTGCGCTCTGGGTCAGACACATTTTTGAGAGCAGTGAGAAATCGCTCTCCGGCAGCAATCCCTTTCACCTTTAATTTCCCATAAGCAGCAAAGGCATCCAGAACCTGTTCAAACTCATCCTTGCGGAGCAATCCATTGTCTACAAACAAGCAGGTTTGGTTCTCCCCAATGGCGCGCGCCACCAGAGCGGCTGCAACGGATGAATCCACACCACCTGATAAACCACAAACCACCTTTCCATCACCTACCTGTTCCCGAATGCGATGCACAGTGGATTCGATAAAAGAAGCCGAATTCCAATCTCCTTTACACCCGCATATTCCCTTTACGAAATTCTGCAAAACAATTTTCCCGTGTGCAGTATGGGTAACCTCGGGATGAAATTGCAGACCATATAAATGCCGACTGGCATCTTCCGCCGCCCCTAAAGCGTTTCCCGAACTAGCAGTCACCGTAAAGCCGTCGGGAGGAAGCGTGACGTGATCACCATGGCTCATCCAAACTTGCGTTTCGGCGGGCCAGTCCTTCCACAAAGCACTCTCAGCCACAACTTTAAGTTGTGCCGCACCATATTCACGTTGTAAGGAGGGTTCGACTTTGCCACCGAGAAAATACGTTAACAATTGCAACCCATAGCAGATGCCCAGAATCGGCACATCAAGAGTTAAGACTTCACTTGAACAATGGGGAGCACCTTCTTCATAAACCGAACTGGGGCCACCAGAAAGGATAATTCCGGCGGGCTTCATCAGGCGCAATTTTTCCAGGGGAAGGTTGTAGGGATGAATCTCACAATAAACATTCAATTCGCGGATACGACGAGCGATGAGTTGTGTGTATTGCGAACCAAAGTCCAGGATGACTATGGTTTCAAAATCAGCAGACATTTAGGGACTCCTCAAGCTGGTTTATTGATCGTGTTTGGAAATGAGGAGAGAGTATACGCGAGAGGATAGCAGGTCACAAATACGCGAAAACCTTAGCAGGCTGCCAAGCTAAAAGGTTATGCAGCGGGGCTCCGTCGAAACCGATTCAGTATCCCCCAAATCTTCATAAGCGGGCCATGCGAAACATAGACGACCGCCATCAATAAAAACATCCAGCGCGAGTAATAATAAATACTGAAGAGCAATACGGCCATCAAAGGAAAAACTAGAAAAGGTTGCTGGCTGCGCGGGCCAAGGTCTTTAAAGCTGGCATAGCGAAAAGTGCTTACCATTAAAATAGACACGAGCAAAACGACTGCCATCAAAATCCAATTCCTCGTTATCCCGCTCGAACCAGGCAATTGTTGGGGATTGAAATAAACAAAAGCTGCGGTGAGTCCTGCGGCGGCTGGAATTGGTAGCCCGACAAAATAGCGTTTGTCCAACTTGGGGGTTGTGCCAGGGGTATCAAAGCGAGGAGCACGGGCTAGAACATTAAAGCGCGCCAGTCTCAAGGCACCGCAAATTAAAAAGAAAAATGAAACGCCCCAGCCCAATTTCTCGGCACCAGCAAGAGTTCCATAGCCCCAGGTGTAGGCAAGCACGGCTGGCGCAATCCCAAAACTTATCACATCCGCAATACTATCCAATTCAACGCCAAACTCACTGGTGGCCCCCGTCAGGCGAGCTATTCTCCCATCCAGTCCATCCAACAGATAGGCCAAACCAATCGCCAACGCGGCATTTTCAAAAAATGAGGCGACTAGTTGGGGCTGCTGCGAGTTTTGGCAGGCTTTGAGGGAGTTAATAACGGCGTAAAACCCACAGAAGATATTCCCGATAGTAAACAGGCTGGGAACGACATAAATGCCTTTTCGTATGCCTCTACGTTGCAATCGGCTTGGCTCTTGAGATGCACTCATTGACGAATAGTTCCGATAATTGATTTTCCACCAATCACCCGGTCCCCTTTTTTGACGACGACATCTACTTGTGAGGGTAAAAACAGATCCGTACGTGAACCGAATTTAATTAGCCCCACTCGTTCACCTGGTTGGAGAGTGTCGCCGATTTTCTTCCAGAACACAATTCGCCGCGCTATAACGCCCGCAATCTGCGTAAAAGTCACAGTAACCTTATCATTCTCCACCGTGACGATATTTTGCTCGTTTTCGATGGATGATCGCTGGTTAAGGGCATTAAGGAATTGCCCTTTCTGATATGTGATCTTGGTTATGCGACCAGCGATGGGCGTGCGATTAATGTGGACATCAAAGACGGACAGAAAAATACTTACTAACATCCCGGCGGCAGGGTCATCATTATTAAGCGGCTTTACAATGGTGACGTGGCCATCCGCCGGAGAAAGCACCAGGTTGGGGTCATCCGAAATGACACGAGGAGGATTGCGAAAGAAGAAGGCGATGAACGCGGCTAACAAAAGAAGGATTACCAGCAGTAGGTAAAACCCAGGCGAGAACCAATAACCCAGCATAGCGGCAACTACGGCCAGGAGAATCAACGTAATAAGATACGGGTATGCATCTCGGAGCATAAAGAACTTACCCTAATTTAGTTTGCACTTCTTTGTTGTTATCAGACGCAGCCTTAAATAGTCTCGGCAACCTATCTGATATAAAAACGGGAACACTGATTAGTGTCCCCGTTGCTTTGTCTTTGATTATGACTTGAGTTTGGTGCTCAAGCAAATCCGGTAGAGATTATTATCACATCCACACTACTAGCTTTAGTGACCCGTAGTAGCGGTTTTATACTGAATCGCGATATTTTCCATTTGATCTTTGAGATACAGCTTCTTCTTTTTCAGCACAGACTCTTCGATCAATTCATCCTCGTTCGGATGAAGCAATGATGTTAGTTCGGTCAACCGTTCTTCATATTTACTGTGTTCAGTCGCCAGTTCTCGATATTGAGAATCGTGATTGAGCAAGTAATCTTTCAAAGCCACTTCGCTTGTTAGAACACTCATAGGCGTCTCTCCTTTGATGATGTGATTGGTTTTACGAATAACGAGGATCCCAGCAAATTGATCCTCACACTGTCTGCATGATAGTACCAACTTCGTTCAATGGCAATAGGATTATGCGCCTGACGATCCACTAGGAGTTTCCTCTTCGAAATTATTTCCCCATTGCATGACCAAGGCATCATCCTTTGGATGATGATAATAATTTCGTCGTACTCCAACCGTCTGAAATCCAAATTTCTCATAAAGCTTAATCGCGGAAAAATTCATCGAACGAACCTCCAACCAACCTCGACAGCCCCCCTGCGCCCGCATCGCCTGTAAGCCTGCGACCAATAAAGCCGAGCCTATCCCCACTTTTCGGAATTGCTCATGAACAGCAATACTCAAAAGCTCAAACTCTTCTCCAATCAGGCGTCCCGAAAATAAACCAATAGCTTCAGAGGATTTTTCCTGATATGCAGAAAGCAGAATAGCCTGTGGATTCAACAATTCACGCTCATAGCCTATGCTTCCCCATGAACTTAATCCACATTCTTGCTCAAGTTGTACAACCATTTGCAGGTCTTCTTTTTGTAACCTGGCGATGACAAACTCAGGAGGAAAATCACTCATATCGCTTTTTTGATTTCTGCATCACAGGGACGGAGGTAATAAGCTTCAACGTTGGAAGGGGAAATAACTAACGATTGCTTGGCTACCCATTTTGCTATGGTTGAGGTAAGGAAAGCGGGCGTTTCGGCTAATATCCATTGACGATTTCCAGCTAATTCATGCCATAGAACGGAAGCGCCCGCCCCGATAAAGACTGTCTCAACATCGCCCAAAGTAGCATTCAAGGCTTGGGGAATTTGCGCACGAGAAATCACCTGATCTTCGCCTATTACTCGGATTGATAATTCAGATTGTAGCTGGCGAAATCCAACAAAGTACTCGCCTCTCGCCGCATCAAGAATAATGGCAATGGGCATTGCAATTAATCCAACTTCGTAAGCCAAGGCATCCAACGCGCTAATTCCCCATAAGGGTTTCCCCAAAGTGAATGCTAAGCCTAAACTAGCGGCAAGGCCAACTCGCAAGCCAGTAAAACTGCCTGGCCCGGTATTCACTGCAAATACATCTATATCCGAAACCGAAAGTTGTAAGTCTCTCAAGGAGTTTTGGATGAAGGGATAAAGCTGTTGTGAATGTGGTAAGCCCGAGGCGTCAACAACGGATGCCAGAAGCTCAGCATCAGTTGAGATAGCAAGGCTTAACTTGGAGGAAGAGGTGTCTAAAGCCAATACCTTGCGCGAATGTAAAACGTATTCAGTTACCAACTATTCGTACCTCTCGCTCGTTATCATCAGAAGATTTGTAGGATTTTATCGCCCCGGCAGTGTAGCACCGATTGGACTATGGATGAAGTTGCATTATCATCGTGCTTTCAGTTCCTGAGATTCAGAACCAGACAAAAACTCAAAAGCATGGCAACTACCGAAAAGCCCCTAACCCCAATGCTGCGGCAATATCATGAGATCAAGAAACAGCTTCCTGGCACCTTGCTCTTTTTCCGGCTGGGAGATTTTTACGAGTTATTTTATGACGATGCACTGATTGGCTCGCGCGAGATGGAAATCACGCTCACAGCACGGCATAAGGAAACTGGCTCTCCGGTACCAATGTGCGGGGTACCGTACCACGCAGCTTCAAGCTACATTACCAAGCTAGTCCGCAAAGGGTTTCGCGTCGCAATCTGTGATCAGACAGAAGAAGCTTCTGCCGCCAAAAAACTTGTCAAACGTGAAGTCGTACGCGTCATCACACCAGGGACGGCACTGGAAAGTCAGTTACTCGAAAGCAAGCAGAACAACTATCTCGCAGCAGTCTGTGGGGCTGGCGATGGAATGGGCTTGGCGCTACTAGATCTTTCGACGGGTGAGTTTTTGGCCACGGAGTTTCGCGATGAAAAAGCCTGGCAACGAGTCAGAGAGCAACTCGAAATCTTTGGGCCGAAAGAACTGCTCTTCCCCCACTCGCTCGCGCCGTTATTCGGACGCAAGGGCAAAACACATTTCACTACACCGCAGACCACTTTCAACCAACCTCTTAATAATCTCTCTCCAGAAAACTCGAATACGTTATCAGATGCAAGTTCGCAGGAATTTAACGATTTCACGCTCTCGCCATTGGATGATTGGTTATTTGGATATGAACATGCGGAGGGGTTATTACTTGCACAACTCGGCGTAGCGGCGTTGGATGGTTTTGGCCTGAAGGGCAAATCTTTTGCTGTGTCAGCAGCAGGCGCTGCGGTACATTACATTAATGAGACACAGCGAGCACAGGCGGGGCATCTAACCGAAATTACCTATTTCGAGTCGAGCGAGTTTTTGATCCTGGATGCAACAACGTTGACGAATCTGGAAATTGTCGAGGCAAATGATGGCAACAAAGCGCACTCGTTGCTCGGTGTGCTGGACGACACAATGACGGGGATGGGCGCACGGTTGTTGCGGCAATGGCTGCTGCGCCCTTCGGTGCGATTGGCAGAAATTGAAATGCGGTTGGACGCTATTGCCGAATTCAAACAGAACAGCATCAAGCGCGATCAGGTACGGCGGTTGCTGGAATCACTAGCAGATTTGGAACGACTGGCAGGCAAGATTACGTTGGGGCGCATCACGCCGCGCGAATTGCAAACGCTGCGGCAATCCATTGAGACGTTTCCCGCGTTGCAAAAGCAAATTGCGGATGCGCAGGCGTCCTTGCTGCAAACGTTGGCAGAGAATTTTGACGACTTGAATGATTTGAGCGACTTGATCAATACCACAATTGCAGATGACCCTCCCGCTTCCGCGAACGAACCTGGCATCATTCGGGATGAATATAATGCGGAGTTGGACGAGTTACGGAATTTAGCGAAGAGCGGAAAAAGCTACATTGCCGCCATTGAAGCACGCGAACGGGGGCGTACCGGCATCGCATCGCTTAAGGTTAAATTCAATAACGTTTTCGGCTACTTCATCGAAATTAGCCACATTAACCGCGATAAAGTCCCAACAGACTACGAGCGCAAGCAGACACTCGTAAATGCCGAACGCTACACGACACCGGAATTGAAAGAATACGAAGTCAAAGTACTAGGTGCGGAGGAGCGAATCATCGCACTGGAAATCGAACTCTTCAAAGAAATCCGGCTGAAGCTAGCACAACATATCAAGCGCATTCAGGGTGTGGCGCGGGTAATTGCCTTGCTAGATGTGACCGTGGCGCTGGCAGAAGTAGCGGCACGGCGCGGCTACGTTCGGCCTCAACTACACGAAGGCGATGAGATTGAAATCAAGCAAGGGCGGCACCCAATGGTCGAGACTTTTGGGGAACGATTTGTGCCGAACGACTTGAATTTAAATAACACGACGGATCGGCTGTTGATTATCACTGGGCCGAATATGGGCGGCAAGAGCGTTTTCTTGAAGCAATCCGCATTACTAAGCATTTTAGCTCAGATGGGCAGCTTTGTTCCAGCTGCCGCAGCCAAACTCGCCATCGTGGATCGCATCTTCACTCGTGTCGGCGCGTCGGACAATTTAGCGAGTGGACGTTCGACGTTTATGGTGGAGATGACGGAGACAGCAAATATCCTGAACACTGCAACACCACGTAGCTTGATCTTGTTTGATGAGGTCGGACGCGGAACAGCGACGTTTGATGGACTCTCCATTGCCTGGGCGATTGCAGAATACATTCACGACCACCCTCAACACTCCGCCAAAACGCTCTTCGCTACCCATTATCACGAAATGACTGAACTGGAGAAGTTGCGTCCGGGTGTGCGGAACTATCAAGTTGCGGTCTCTGAGCGCGACGGCGAAATTGTCTTTCTGCGCCGTGTTGTCGAAGGCTGCGCAAGCAAGAGTTATGGGATTGAAGTCGCGCGATTGGCAGGGCTGCCACGCTCGGTCGTCGAACGCGCACGGGAGATTTTGACAAACCTCGAACAAAACGAATTGGACTTAACGGGCAAGCCAAAATTCGCACGGCATTTGAAGAAGCCCAGCGCCAAACTGAATCAATTGTCTTTCTTTGATGAAACAAAGCAAAACGATTCGCCATCCTGAGAATTTTCTGCTATATTGCCCGCTTTATTTTGGCAGTCATTTTTTACTGAGAGAAAGGGAGTCACAACAATGGCAAAAGTATGTCAGGTAACGGGCAAAAAGCCCATGTCAGGAAATAACGTCTCACACGCGAACAATCGTACCCGGCGGCGCTTTGAACCGAATTTGCAAAGCCACCGGTTCTGGGTTCCAAGCGAAAAACGTTGGGTCTCGCTGAAAGTCACGCCGCGCGGCATCAAGACGATTGACAAAAACGGGATCGAAGCAGTGTTAGCGGATATGCGAAAACGTGGCGAGAAGGTTTAGCAAAGTCGGCACGCCGACGTAGTATCTATTTCTCAAATTTGCCAGCTATTTAGCAGCAACCGCAAACAAATAACCTTGAGCGTAGAGCAAGTCTTCTGGATGCCCCGAATGACTTGCTCTTTTTCTTTATCTCATGTCCCAACCTACACAAAGCCCCCATTCTCTGATCCGACACTTCAATACGCTACAGGCAACTGCTCTCAACATGTCAAACATGATTGGAGTAGGGCCATTTATCACCATCCCACTATTAATGTCGGCGATGGGTGGGCCGCAAGCATTGCTCGGTTGGTTGATTGCCGTTTTGATTGTAATCCCTGATGGGCTGGTTTGGAGCGAATTAGGAGCGGCATTGCCGGGGTCAGGAGGAACCTATCTTTATTTACGAGAGGGCTTTGGTCGGGAAACTTTTGGTCGTCTGGCGGCCTTTCTTTTTATTTGGCAGTTTATTTTAAGTGGCCCACTGGAAATTGCATCTGGTTATATCGGATTCGTTGATTATCTCAGTTATATCTGGAAAGACATGACGCCACTGATGCGTGGCTTGGTGGTGGTAGCAATTGGCGTCTTAAATATTGCCCTCCTCTATCGTCGCATTACTCATATCGGCAAGCTGACGGTGTTTTTATGGATCGGGATGATGTTGACTGTAACGATTGTCATACTCACGGGGGCCTTCAACTTTCAGGCTCACCGTGCCTTCGATTTTCCGCCTGGAGCGTTCAACTTTTCGATGGGCTTTTTTCTGGGACTTGGCGCGGCCTCACGCGTAGGGATTTACGACTATCTTGGGTACTACGACATTTGTTACCTCGGCGATGAAGTCAAAAACCCAGGACGAGCAATTCCTCGTTCAGTCATCATCAGCATTCTCGCAGTCGCTATCATCTATATTGGAATCAATCTCTCCATTATTGGAGTTGTTTCCTGGCGGGAGTTCGTTCCAGCCACAGAACATGAATCGGTTTCCCGGTTTGTCGTGTCGGTCTTTATGGAGCGAATCTATGGGTCCAAGATCGCTACTGCTTTTACGCTGATGATTTTGTGGACGGGTTTTGCATCATGTTTTGCCTTACTGCTTGGTTATTCTCGGATTCCTTTTGCGGCAGCGCGTGATGGTTATTTTTTCCGCGTATTTGCCCGCTTACATCCGCGTGGTCAATTCCCCAATGTTTCGCTGATTGTTATCGGAGTGCTGGCCATTGCTTGCAGTTTCTTTTCGCTTGGAACGGTCATTGACGCATTATTAGTGACGCGGATTTTGGTGCAGTTCATTGGGCAAATCGTGGCGGTGCATCTGTTGCGACGAAATAAACCAGAAATGCCAAAACCTTTTCGCATTTGGCTCTATCCCTTGCCAAGCTTGCTGGCGTTACTTGGTTGGGGTTTTGTGTTTTTGACTACAGCAACCAAGTTGCTTTGGTATGGTCTAGGAGTTTTAGGGCTAGGAGTCGGAGCTTTTTTTGTCTGGTCAGCGATACAAAAAAAATGGCCATTTTCAATTTCCACTAAGCCATCTCAATAATGGAACTATCCCAAAACGTTATTTTATCCGCACGTATTCAGGCGTGTGGGGCCAGTGACAGCGGCGGAGCAATAAAGTGTTACCATCTGGAAACGCCTTATTAACCAATGTGTTGAAGTTAACTTTACCGAGCCTGGCATTAAAATTTCATTTGGCACCGCATTTGCACAACTTGCTGTGCTGGGCAGGAATAATGATAAAGCGGTCAGCAATTTATTGGTCAGAAAATGACATTTACGATAACATCCCCTTTAGTTTTATCCAATGGGGTCACGATATGAGACGAAATCTATCTAATTTGTTTTTGACTCTGATGGTTAGCCTGAGCTTGTTGTTCAGTTGTGCCGCACAGGGACGAGATAAAAAAGAGGATAAAAAGCCCGAAAAACCGCCGGAGCGTGTAGTCGAGAAAGAAAAGAAACCACCCCCTACTCCCCCGCCACCTAAGAAAAAACCGGGTGAATACTAAGTTTTTTAAATCAAGCTTTCTTTCAATCTTCTTCCCGCCCGCTAGATGCTTATAGCGGGCTATTTTTTCCTAAGAAAATTTAATTAAATTGACTGCACACCTTTGCATTTATTGTGCTTATAATGAATATGCCTAGCTTCAATAGCGTTAGTTGTTTATAGTCAATTGTGAAAGTTTAAGGAGATTCGTTATGACTACCCTTTCCCGCAGCATCGTTCTTGTCATTGGCACAATGATTTTATTAGGGGGAACATCGTTCACCCAAACAAAATCAACGGCACAACCGCCAAGCAAAAATTCAGTGCTTTCTACCAAAGAAAATCCTGAATTGATTGGGAAACGCGATATTAACAAAGGGCAACTCAATTTTTATTCCTTGGATAAAGAAGTTGCCTTGGGTCGCCGTCTCGCGGCTGAGGTAGATCGCGAAGGTAAATTCATCGAAGACCCGATCATAGTCGAATATGTCAATCGCGTCGGGCAGAATTTAGTTCTCCATTCTGACTCAAAAGTGCCCTTCACGATAAAAGTGATAGATGCTGATGAAATAAATGCTTTTGCTTTACCGGGTGGTTTCTTCTACGTTAATAAAGGGGTGATTCTGGCGGCGGAAAATGAAGCAGAGATGGCAGGCCCGATGGCACACGAAATCGCTCACGTTGCTGCGCGACATGGGGTGGAGCAAGACACGAAAGGACAATTGGTACAATACGGCATGCTTCCGCTTTATATCTTTGGGGGAGGCTGGACAGGCTACGCGATTCAACAAGGATTAGGATTGGCCATCCCGCTAGGCTTTCTAAAGTTCTCACGGGGCGCGGAAGAAGAAGCGGACATGCTCGCTATCCAATATTTGTGGGCATCAGGTTATGATCCGAATGCAATGGCGACTTTCTTTGAGAAGCTGGAAACAAAGGAAAAAAAGAAACCTGGCACTATCGCCAAAATTTTCAGCACTCATCCATTAGTAGATGATCGCATTGATAAAGTGAAAGCCTTGCTCGCACGCTTCCCAGATCGTAGTGAATATACGATCAACACTTCTGATTTCAATCGTGTCAAATCACGGCTGGTTTCCATTACCAATGCGCGCAGTGTGAGCGCCCGCGCCGGAGGCACCGCGAATGAGCGCGACAACCAACGCCCAACGCTTAAACGACGCCAACCCAATTCGCCAGATGGGACAAACCCGGATGCTGGTACAACCGCACCAACCAGCACGGAACCGGAAAAGAATGAACGCCCAACTCTCAAAAAGAATGATAAGCCCGGCGGCAACTAGGCTCGCATAGATTTCCGATATACACGAAGAGGCAAGATAATTTATCTTGCCTCTTCGCTATTTTGGCGAAGCTTTTGTGCTACTGCCTCCAATACTTTTTCCGCTTCAAGCACATTCTCAGATCCACCCTGAGCGAACGCGGAAGTACCACCTCCCTTGCCGCCCAGGCTTTGGCAAGCTTCTCGCATAAGGGTTCCCATTTCGACTGCCACTTCAGGAGCACAAGCAAAGACAAGGCGGGCGCTTTTCCCATCAATCACCCCAAGCAATGCGATCACTGAAGCTGTTTTGACTAATTGGTGAGCAAGCTGCTTGAGTTCATCAAAAGAACGATCATCGAATATTTTCGCAATGACGCGGAAGCCACTTGAGGGAGTGGCGCTTTCAAGCAGGGTGGAAGCTTCGACTTTGGCGGTAACCTCACTAAAGTAGCGATTACGTCGCTCAAGTTGTTTGCTATCCTCAATCAAGCGGCTCACTGCAGCAACAACAGCGTCCTGACTTACGCTAAACTTTCGTGCAATGGTATCTATCGTCGTATTGGTGAAGCGGTAATCTTGCAAAGCCCGAACGCCGCATAAGAATTCTACGCGTGTCATCTTTTTCGCACGCTCCCACCCCTTGACCACAATTAATCCGACTTCACCTGTGCGCGCGGCATGCGTGCCACCGCACGCCGACCAGTCGTAATCTTCAATTTCAACGACACGAATACAGTCGGTAATAAAACTTTCTTTGCGCAACGGTAATTGACTTGCCTCTTCAGGAGAAACCAACCTGCTTCGAATCTTTCGGTTTTCAAACACGATGCGATTGGAGAGGTCTTCAGCTTGGCGAATTGCTCGAGAAAGGGATTCGGGAGAGAAATCAAGCGTCAGGTCAATTTCAGAAGTAGTTGAGTTGATGCGAAATCCACGCGTCTCAGCCCCAAACAACTGAAAGAAGGCTTGGGAAAGAATATGTTGTCCTGTGTGCTGTTGCGTCAACTCCTGGCGGCGAGCCACGTCTATCTGACCAACAACCTCCTGGTCTAGCAAGAAATCACCAGCCCCTTCAAGCTGATGCAGAATAGTTCCATCAGCCTGGCTCGTGACTGCGATTACATGGACGGAATCAATTAGCCCTAAATCACAGGGCTGCCCGCCGCCAGCAGGATAAAAAGCAGTACGATCAAGCACGATACTAGACTGTCCATTTTGTGTTGGCCGTCCGACAATGCGCGCCGTGAAGGTGGACAGAGAGGGGACTTCCCAATAAAGCTTTATCGTCATTTTTTCTGTACTCCTTTTGTCGTTGGATGCAAAGGGTCTTCCGGCCAGGAGTGCTTTGGGTAACGCCGACTTAGTTCCCGTCGCACTTGCGGATAAATGCGCGTCCAAAAACCGGGCAAGTCAGATGTTACCTGGACAGGGCGTTGATTTGGTGCCAGCAAATGTAAAACTAACGGAACACTTCCCTGCCCAATAGTAGGGCTGCTAGTCATTCCGAAGAAGTCCTGTAAGCGCGAGGCAATCCAAGGCGGTTTGTTTAGATCATAGTTGATGCGCAAATTTTTACGACCGGCAACGTGAATCCGCTCAGGTACCATCCGCATGAAAAATGAAAGCTGCTCAGAAGACAACAACTGACGTAACACACCTTCTATGTTCAAGGACGCTTTTACTTCAGCAAAACTGCTTTTCCCATGACAATTACTCACCAACAACGCCAGGATTTGTGGCTCCTCAAGGCTTGGAAAGTTCGAGGTAGGAAAGTGTATGTTGATAAACTCAAAGCGTGCGAGCAAGCGAGTAATTTCACCAGCATCAAGAAAATATTGCCAGCCTTTTTTGGCCACAGCTTCAGCTAAGGTTTTTGTAATTCTTAGCTTCTCTGCTTCATTCACCTTCTCAACAGAGAGCCGATTTTCATCAAGAATTATTTTCCCATAGCAAAGTTGGCTTAGCACTTCGACGCATTCTTTGATCGGGTTCCACTCAATCTGAACTTGCTCCTCAATCGCGTTAGCAAACATATCCAATAACCAGTCAACCTTGATGGCACTAGCAGTGCGAACCACGGTCATAGCGGTGCGTTGTGATTTCTTTTCTTCGGCCTCAACAGCAACCAGATATTCTGACTCACGTACGATACTTTCAAACGATAACTGCGCAATCGCACCATTCATCAAATACAAAGTTTTCATGGAAGCAGAGGCATCCCTGGCGTTATCGGACTCTTGACGCCTTGCAACACGATCTGAATACCCGGCTAGAATTGCCAGCTGAATGCTCTCATCTGAACGATTCTTGTCCTCGCTGTTATCAGACGATGGTCGCCCAGATCGCTGCATAATTTGTTCTCGGGTTCGCTGAATGGCGCGTGCTGTTTCGGGATTGATCCCTCGTTCCAGCAAACGAACTGGATCAAACTTCAGGTCTTGTGCCAACTCATACAACGCTTCTTGCTCAAACAAATCTGACTCGCCTGAATGGGCGGCTTTTTTGGATGCAACTGAAAAGCTTTTGGTGCGAAGATCACGCTCGCCAATAAGCGCGGCGATCAGCGCGCCGCGCCTGGGGACACCACGCTTTTCAGCTTCCAGAAAGAGGCGGGACTGGCGTGGATGTAACGGCAGGCGAATCATCCGTCTTCCGTCGTCGGTGATTTCGCCTGCGTGATTTACGGCTCCGAGTTTTCGCAGCAACGACACGGTTAATTCGATTGCTTGCGCCGATGGAGCTTCATACCAATCAAACCGAGAGATGTCCTTAATTCCCTGAGCATACAAATCAAGTATTGCTCCTGCTAAATCCAGTCGTTGGATTTCTGGCGTTTCGTACGCCGGTCGCGTGGTAAAGTCCATCTGCGTAAAAAGACGCAAACATCTCCCGGCTTGAGTGCGACCAGCACGACCAGCACGTTGTGTCGCCGAGGCCTGGCTGATACGCTGAACATGAAGGGTCGGCAAGCCAGACCAGGGCGATTGTGCTGCGACGCGTGCCAAACCGGAATCAATCACTGCGACAACTCCATCAATCGTAATCGAAGTTTCGGCCACGTTTGTCGCAAGAATCACTTTGCGTTGATTAGCAGGACGGACAGCAGCATCTTGTTCACCACTTGACAGTTCACCGTGCAACGGAATGACTAAGAGCTTTGCTTGCGCTGCAAGTGAGGCACAAGCTTTTTGTGTACGCTTGATTTCAGCAGCGCCGGGCAAGAACACGAGCAGGTCGCCACTCGACTGCTCAGCAAGAGTTTTCCGTATCGCCTCCGTGAGCTGTTCAGCGAGAGGGCGCGCATCATACTCATGCTGGTAAGCTACCGACACTTCGTAACGCCGACCTTCACATCGCAGAATTGGACAGTTGCCCAAATATGTTGCGAGGGGCGCAGCTTCCAAGGTGGCAGACATTACAATTATTTGCAGGTCGGGTCGAGTCCTGACCTGCACATGACGCAAGAGTGCCAAGGCCAAATCCGATTGCAAATGACGTTCGTGAAATTCATCCAGCACAATGGCGGCCACACCTTTTAATGAGGGATTGCTCAAGAGCCGACGTGTCAAAACGCCTTCCGTCAAAAATCGTAGCCGCGTGCGAGGACTGCTGATTTCTTCAAAACGAACTTGAAAGCCAACTGTCTCTCCCAGCCTTTCTCCCATTTCTTCCGCTACGCGTCGCGCCGATAGTCTGGCCGCAATACGCCGTGGTTCCAGCACCCAAACTTCCCCTCCAGCAGAAACCTGCGGATCAAGTAGAGCGGGAGGGACACGCGTAGTTTTTCCGGCTCCTGGTGTAGCTTCGATAATGAGATTGGGGTTGGTTTGGAGGGAGGATTTTATTTGAGGGATCAATGAATCTATTGGCAGCGATTGCACATTGATCCCCCAACATTGTTTATTTAGTTGCGCGGTTTTGCGGGATAGAACAAGGCGACTTCATGTTTTGTGTCGCGGTAATGATCGGCCAACAAATCGCGGCCCCAATCGCCATTGAAATCTCGCCACACGGAATGAATATGATTTGAATTATTCTGGGTATTGTTGTACTCAATCATAAACGTGGGCGCTTGGATACGATAGTAATGCCCTTGAAAATTACGCGCTTGGGCAGCGGCGGCAGTTGGGTTCATGTCCCGCGCATCCAACACATAACCACCTGGTACTTTGTCCATTGGCCCAGCCCAGGCAAAATAAATTTCATCTTTCTTCGCGCTCTTAAATTTTGCCCGACGCGAAGCCGCAACGTCCACCGGCACGTTGGCAATATATTCTTCGACCAATTTTTCCAACATCGCAAATTGTTTGGAGGTCAACGCGCTGGCTTTGATCCCAAGCTTCTCTAGAGGTACTGCCTGACGCTTATCGAAACTCAGAATATCCCCCGGTGCTTTCGGATCATAGATGGCCAGCTTGCTTTGCTTCTCATCTAAGGACTTGACAAGCTCGCGCCCGAAATCTTCTTCGCCGCCCAAAACGCGCAATCCTTTTTGCGGGACATCAGCAACAACTAAAGCTGGGTTAGTGCCAAAGAAGGAAGGTGCATCAACTACGAATTTTCCTTTTGCGACAGTAAAGTTTTGCGAAATATGATGCCCTTCAAAGCGCCAACCCCACGAGTCGTTTTTGGTCGGATCGCCAAAAATCGTGACGTAGTAAAGTTGCGCATCACGCGGGAAGCGGCGACCAGGGCCTTCAATCTGCGCCAGAATCGGTTCCAATGAAATGATCGAAGTAGCTTTCGAGTAGCCTTTCGCACTGAGTGAGGTCTTCAATAATTCCATCGCTGCGGTGCGCTGTGCTTCATTCATTTCCTTAAGCGGAAGTCCCTTGCGATCGAGCGGCACAAAATGCCAATCGAAGCGCTGGTCATCCGAAAAGCTATAAGTAGCCTTGGCTTTTTGCTCAGCCGAAAGTGAGGCCAAAAAGCTTTGTGCAGCCTTTGCCATCACCTGTGCTGAGCGGGCTTTTTGTTGCGCATCAACAACGAATGCTCCAACGAGAAAAGTGATCGCTAAAACCGAGGCAACAAGTGTTGAGGTGGTAAATTTTGCTTTGATCTTCATATTCGAGCCTTATAGATGAATGGGAAATTCTTTGACGAGGAAGAGTCTACCAGACAACCTCTGATTGATAAATCTCACGGCGTCTGCCGATTCAATTACTCTGGTAAAACGTAGCCTTTGAATTTGTATTTTGAGCCTTTGTCCAAATTGGAAAAGGGTAAAAAGGCATCACTTACAACCCATAGCCCACGGGCATTCATTTCACTAATGCGAATTCCTTCTTCGGTTACTTCTTCGACAAAGGCGACGTGCCCAGCGTGACCGGCCCGCGTCCAAACAATCACCGCGCCGGGAACCGCAGCTTGCGGGTCAGTCGCCACCTTTCGTCCTTCTGCCGCAGCATTATCAAACCATCTGCCGCCATCACCATGCCAGGTTACAGGCGAGCCAGTAAATTCTTTCCATTTCCGCGCCGCATACCAAGTGCAATAACCGGCAAAGAATTTATGCTCCGGTTTGCCAAGATAGTTCGGCACGGATGGCAAATATTTTGTATCGAGGTTTCGTTCTGAGTGCTCAGCTTTCTGCGCGCTACTGGGGGCTGTCACAATTCGAGGTTCGATCCCAGACAATTGGACATACAAATCCCTCTCATCCGCATAGCGAGAATTCCGAACGTAATTAATATTACGTAAGGGTTGCGGGACCAGCGAGTCATCCGCGTTGTTCGTGTCGAAATAAAGCTGAAAGTTTCGAGGCTGAGCGGTAGTTCCTTTGAGCTTCAAGGAAAGTGTGCCCTGAGCTTTTTTGCTGGGATGGAAATCACGCTCGGGGGTAAATTGAAAACTCACTTTGTCATCAATGACCTGTCCGGCATCGTTGACTTCAATAACGTGCAGCGAGTTCGGGTTAAGCGAGGCGCGCAGATTGGCAGCCTTCATCGCCGCAGTGAAATTGATCGTGATAGCAGCCTGGGCCTCTTGCGGCGTGCCTTTCAATGGTTGGACAGAAAGGGGCAGGCGATAAAACCACTTGGCATCCCACCAATTCGCTTGTGCTATGGTCGCTTGCGTTACAAATAATAAAACCAATAGGGCAAAGGGGGTCGTTCTATTTCTCATTATCTACTCCGTATCATTAGCGCCGGGCCTGGCAACATGACTTCTAAGCCATGATGATCGGTGTCTGAAAGTAATTCAATTCGATTAAGACCGCGTTTCAACAACTTTGGTTCAATGGCTAATTGCCGATAGAGTAACTCGTGCTCCCCCTTTCCTGCAAGAGCAACGGGATGACCATTGAGCAGAAAGTGATCTTTCTTGTTGCCGGTCCCGCCATCCCAAATCACGATTTGCAACTCTGCGCGTTCAATGCGCTCCGGCTCAATATCTATGGTTATTGTGCAAGCTTTCGGCTGATTGGCGCGCGATAAGAAAGGCGAGGGCAGATCACGCGCCGGGTAAAGGGCAACTTTGACGCCCCTTGGTTTGACTGCAAATAAACCACCGATGACGGGTGTGATGTAGGTTAATTCCGGCTGATTTTTAAAATGCACAATCGCGCGCACCGCCATCTCCTGCTGTTCTGGCAACATAGCTGTGTCCCAATCAGTTGCATAAGGATATTGAGTCGCGGTTCCGATGAAAGCCAGCGGCTCTTTATTCTTCGTCATCCCATGCCAGCCATAGGTGATCGTGTCGCCATTCTCATCATAGCCATAATAGAAGCCTTGATAATCAACGGAAGCAATCACCGCATCATCCGAACTGGAGAGCTTCAGGCGAATTCCTTCTTGATTACCGGCAATGGCTTCAGCCTTGATAAGCGCATTGAAACCAAACAATCCGGCTTTTTTAATATCAGCGTGATCGCGCTTGATCTCAAAGCGTAAGGCGGCATTGTCAACGAGATAGTTGCCCCAGTAACTCTGCCCTCGGTCACACGCAAATTGCAGCGCGTTGTAGCCATTCACTAAATCGGTCGGCTGCAAATAAATCGTGGGATAGTGATAAGTACAATTCTTAACCGCCGTACCAACTTCTGGCAGAGGATAGGTACTGCGCCCATTGATTGTGACGCGCTTGTTGGCCGTGCCGGGGTTCCCCCCCCACACCTCTAAATAAAGTTCGGCGCGATAAATTTGGCGTAAGTCTTCCTGGATCGGGATGAGCATCATCCCATTCTCGCGGACTTCCACGCGGTTGCTATACAACGGATTCAGGGCAGCCTCTGGGGAGTTAACATAAAATCGCTTAGCAAAGCTTGGATTGCCAAACTCGGCACCGCGTTGATACCAATAGCTGCGCCAGAATTGGCCTTCGGGCTGTTGCGCCAGACAGGAGGAAGAAACAATCAAGCCTATAACAAACGACCAGAGTATCGTATTTTTCATTTGGAATTTATGGAGATGGTTTATTGAGTAAGAGTCCTTATCGTTACTAAGTATTTCTCATTTATCTCAGCCTAATGGCTGTCGTATTTACCAATGTCGTGATGCACAGTAGTATGCCCTTACTACGACCGTATTTCAAAGTGGCGCTTCCTTGTTCGCTCGTTCATTTTGTCAGTGCCTGAATTACAAGGACTGGATAGATTCAATAAAACCTCTCCTGCTAAGCTTGACATACGGCAGTCTGCCCATAGAATTGCTACATCGGAATTTCGCATTAATTGTCTAACCTAACCAACCGTAAAGGACACGTTCAGATGATAAAGCAAATGGCACTTTTAATTTGCGGGTTACTTATGAGTGCAATTGTACTTCCCAATAACCTAGCCAATGACGAAAAAGGATTTGTTGCCCTTTTTGATGGCAAGAGCTTGCAAGGCTGGAAGCTCATACGCGGCCATGGCCCCGGCTACGTTGTCAAAGATGGAACAATTGTTTGCCCTGCCGATGGGGGCGGGAATCTATATACGGAAAAAGAATATGCCAATTTTGCCTTCCGCTTTGAATTCAAAGTCGAACCCGGCGGCAACAATGGCGTCGGCATCCGTGCGCCGCTTGAGGGCGATGCCGCGTATCAGGGGATGGAAATTCAAATTCTCGACGACCAGCACGAGAAGTATAAGGGCAAGATCAAATCCGAACAGCATCACGGCTCAGTGTATGACGTGATCCCCGCGCGCACGGGCTTCCTGAAACCAGCCGGTCAATGGAACGAAGAAGAAATCATGATGGACGGGAGCCGGATTCGCGTCACGCTAAACGGCGTCATTATTCTGGAGGCCGATTTGAATATGGTGAAAGAACCGGAGGTACTGAAGAAGCATCCTGGCTTGAAAAACAAAACCGGGCACATCGGCTTTTTGGGACACGGCTCATTAGTCGAATTCCGCAACATTAGAATCAAACAACTCTGAAGGAATCCCAAGACGGAGTAATTTATGCAATCCATCAATCGTCGCCAATTCATGCAACTCACTTCATCAACCATAGCTGTCGCCGGGATGACAGCGCATTCCTATGCCCGTATTATCGGCGCGAATGATCGTATTCGCCTCGGTGGTATCGGCCCCGGAGATCGCGGCTCCGGTCGCCTCATCACCGCGCAAAAACTGGGCGCGGACATCGTGGCGCTTGCAGATGTCAACCAAGGCTTTCTCTATCAAATGCAAAAGAAGCTCGCCACGCCAGCCGAAAAAACTTATGTGGATTATCACGACTTGCTCGCCCGCAAAGATATTGATGGTGTAATCATCGCTACGCCTGACCACTTGCATCACGATTGCCTGCTGGATGCCGTGCGCGCAGGCAAAGACGCCTATATTGAAAAGCCGCTTGCTCGCACGATTGAAGAAGGCGAGAACATGGTGGCAAAAGTGAAAGGCTCCAAGCAAATCGTGCAAGTCGGGAATCAACGACGTAGCGGCGAGCATTTCAAAAAAGCGCGCGACATCGTTGCTTCGGGTGGCATTGGTGAAATCCGCTTTGTACGCATTTGGGACTTTCGCTACCGCCCGGTTGATCCTTATATCAAACGCGCCAAAGATCAAACACTCTTTGCGCCCGAACTGATTGATTGGACGAAATTTTTAGGGCGCGCGCCGAAGCGTCCCTATGATCCGAAACGGGCGTCAGGCTGGCGCTGGTATTGGGATTATGCGGGCGGCTTAATGACCGACATTGGCCCGCATTGGCTCGACGTAGCGATGTGGATCACCGGCGCAGACGGCCCGCGCACAGTCACGTGCAATGGCGGCAAATACCAAAACATGGATTGGGAAACCCCTGACAATGTGCATGCCATTTTGGATTGTGGCACATTTGCGATTGTATTTATGGTGCAATTCATGAACGGACAGGAAGGGGATGGCGGCGCGTTTTATGGACTCGAAGGCAGCATCGTACAGGAAAATCAACGTGGGATGATGGTGCGATACGACGCCAAACGCAAAGAAGTCGAAAGCTGGAAGATCACGGATGAGAACGTTCCGCACATGCAAAATTTCCTGGATTGCATGCGCAGCCGCAAACAACCGAATTCGCCAGTTGAGTTGGCGAACAAGGTACTAGTCGGCGCGCACCTCGCCAATGAATCGTTCCGCTCCGGCAAGCGCGTGCAGTGGGACCCGGTGAATTGGAAACGCGCGTAAACGGATAAGCCTGGCTCATCCTCCTACTAATCAGCCAAGTGTATTCGCTTCGTTGTTGTTCGCCTGCGTGATTGGTGCAGAGGACTTGGTTCAGATTCGCACTTTGTGGGCTTCTTCCCCCGTATGCTAAGCTCCACGCAGAGGTACGTTATGAGCGCACGACAAAAAGACCTTCTGAAAGCCATTGAATACCCTGAATCGGATGGACAACCAATGGGCGAAACCGATCAGCACCGCAACTTAATCAGCCATTTAATCGAAATGCTAGCCATCTATTTTGCTGCGCAACCGGATGTTTATGTCTCTGGCAATCTGATGTGCTACTACGAAGAGAACAACCCGAAAGTCAGTATCTCGCCCGATGTGTTTGTGGTATGGGGTGCAGCCAAACACGAACGGCGCATTTACAAGTTCTGGGAAGAACCTGTTCCCCAGGTCGTGTTGGAAATCTCGTCGCGCAAGACGCGCAAAGAGGATTTCGGGAAGAAAAAGGATTTATATGCGTGGCTCGGTGTGCGGGAGTATTTCGTCTTTGATCCAGAAGCGAGACTGCGCGCCCCACTGCGTGCCTTTCGCTTGCACGGCTCGGACTTCGTGGAAGAGATAGTGACCGGCAATCGCGTGGTGAGTGAGGAGTTAGGATTGGAGTTGGTGACAACGGAAACCACCTTACGACTCTTCAATCCCCGCACGAAAGAGTTTTTGCGCACGCCCGCCGAAGAAGCTGCCCGCGCCACCCGCCTTGCCGCCAAACTACGCGAACTCGGCCTTGACCCCGATCAACTGTAGGGCTTCAGGAATATGTGATCGTATACTCGCTGCAAATATTGTCGAATGCAGCTTGGCGACGTATTTTACGGGCTAGATAGCAGCATCGTGCAGGAGAATCAGCGCGGCCTGATGGTGCGCTACGATGCCAGGCGCAAAGAAGTCGCAAGCTGGCCCATCACCGATGAAGGCACACCGCACATGCAAAACTTCCTGGATTGCATGCGCAGCCGCAAACAACCGAATTCGCCTGTGGAATTGGCGAACAAGGTTTTGGTAGGCGCGCATCTGGCGAATGAATCATTTCGCTCCGGCAAGCGCGTGTCTTGGGACCGAGTCAATTGGAAGCGAGCATAAATGAAGAGTTAGCCGTACTTGAGATAGAATCGGGAGAGAGAGTAGTGGAAAGAATAGGAGCCTGTCTCCCCCTCACTTGCGTAAGCAGAAAATCACCGCTCTTCTCGATTTCGGTTCTGCATAATAAACCGCAACCGTTCCACGCGACTTTTCTTGCGCTCGTTGTAGCCTTGCTCCCCATACGGCTGAAGCTTCTCCAGCCATAGGTCTTCCAGTAACAATAATTCTTCTTGATAGTCTCGACTGGCATCCTCATTGGGCGTGAGTTCATCGAGAATTTCGAAGGCAAATTTATCGCCGCCCGCCTCACTCCAATCTTGTTGCAATTGGCGATTCTGGTGGTTGCCCATCTGAAGCTGAAATTTATGGCGGTTGATAATGCCCGGCAAATTCGGTGACATCCCAACGAAAACTTTTTCATTGCTGAGATTGCGAATTTGAAAGACTCCCATTTGTCGGTGCGATTGTTGATAGGCTCTTTTCAAGTTTTTTTGGTTGGTTTCCATACTTCTTTCCCAACTCAAGTACTTTCTCGTCGCGGACGGTCGGGCAACCGTCGGGTTTCCTCTTCCGTCACACTATTAGGAATAGGCGTTTGATAACTCCGCGGGTCTTCAAGCTGATTGGTAGTAGGTGTGGCCGCCAGCGGCGGCTGATAAGCAGGGCGTTGCGGCACTGAAGGCGGGGCAACAGATTGCGCATAGTCAGGGTAGTGCTGTTCCTGCAAGTGCCGCTTCATTGCCTTGTAACGCATAACCGACCAGACAATGCCGAGTGGCATCCCCAGGGCGGCAAGGGGGACGAGCGCACGAAGGGGAGGGATAATCCCACCCAATATGGCCAATAGCGGAATCAAAAAAACAAAGAACAGGATGGAAAAGGTCATTTGCCTTTTTGGCTCCATGGCCAGAAACGCCTGAACCAAAGGATGCTTGGAATAGGACGACTCAGAGGCTTCAGGTTGCAGCGGCAACGTGCCACCACTGGCAACATATCCGGTCAGGGGCGTTAATGCCAACCCGCAGTTGCGGCAAAATTTCGTGGAGTCATTCGCTTGTGTTCCGCAACGAGGGCAATACATACTTAGCGCTCTTCCTGATCATCGCTCGTAAGCAATCCTTTGGATTCTGACTGTAAGGCCAATTATGAAACAGGTGGCGACAAAGAACAAAAGAATTAACATCTGGCAATATCAATTTATCTTATCGCGTCGTTTGGCTTGGTGGAGCATGGTGAGCTTTACCGTAGGTCTAGTCTTCTTCTGGATGGAAGCATTTTTTCGCGGCTTTGGTATTCAAGCCATTACTTGGGGTTTAATAAATGCGGCGATTGCCGTCGGCGGCGCTGTCCTGACGACAAAACGACGCGGCAAGTTAGACGATCCAACGACGCCCGAAGTCATCGAAAAGGAAACCAGCAAACTGCGCAATCTGCTTTGGTGGATGATGCCACTGGATGTCGTTTACGTGTTAGTAGGATTGGTGTTGGCGTTTACGTGGGGGCGCAAGGATACCTGGTGGCTGGGGACGGGTTGGGGTGTTGTCGTGCAAGGACTGTTTCTGTTAGGCTTCGATTGGTATCATATGAGAAAAGTGCCCGCGAATTGAAAGGAAGATTATGGCTGCAAATCTGCAAGACATACCTCGTCACTGTTATAGCTTGGAAGAATATTTTGCCCTGGTGAAGGTCGGCGAAGCTCGGTACGAATACTGGGAAGGTGAAATCGTTTGTATGAGCGGCGGGACAAAGCAACACGCCATCATTAGTAGCAATATTCATGGTGAATTCAATGCAAAACTTAAAGGCACGAAATGCCGTGCGTTCACAGAAGGGATGCCAATTCTCACGCCCTCGTTACCGCCCTTTCGTTACCCCGATGTCAGCGTTGTTTGTGGCGAGATGAAATTTGAGTTATTGCAAGGCATCGAGGTCTTAATGAATCCGATCCTCATCGTTGAAGTCTTATCCTCTACCACGGAAAAAGTGGATCGCAACGAGAAGCGCCTCGCGTACCAATCGCCTCCGGCATTACGGGAATATTTATTAGTCTCACAAACCGCACATCACGTTACCCGATATTCGCGGCATGGCGAATTTTGGCATCGGGAAGAGATCAGTGGATTGAGCAGTGTACTGTCATTTCCTAGTCTGAATTGTGATCTTACGCTGAGTGACATCTATGAAGGAGTCATCTTTCCTTAATCATCCTATGAATCGTTTCACCAAATATGCCTGGGGCGTTTTGCTCTACAACATTTTTGTCGTCGTGTGGGGGGCGTATGTGCGTGCCAGTAAATCTGGCGCGGGCTGCGGCGAGCATTGGCCGGATTGCAATGGGCAAATTATCCCCCTGAATCCCAGCCTTAAAACAATCATAGAATTCACGCACCGCTCGACTTCGGGTCTGGCGGGGATTGCCGTCATCGCCTTATTGATTTGGGCATTTCGCAGCTATCCTAAAGGGCATGCGGTTCGGACTGGAGCAATGATCGCCTTTGTTTTTATCGTGATCGAAGGGCTGTTAGGCGCGTTACTGGTGAAGCAAGGGTTGGTGGCGGAAAACGATTCTGTCGCGCGCGCAATCGTGATTGCCATCCATTTAGCGAACACGTTAATCCTACTGGCTTCCCTGGCGTTGACGGCCTGGTGGGGAACGACTCAAAAGCAAATCGGCTGGCCGTTGCAATGGAAAGGCAACGCAAAACCGGGAATCATTCTTCTCGCGTGCCTGCTCAGTGTGATCTTCTTGAGCGCATCTGGCGCTATTACTGCCCTTGGTACCACACTCTTTCCGGTGCAGTCTATGGCTGAGGGATTAGCGCGCGACCTGGCACCACGTCATTTTCTTGAAAGCTTGATTTGGGTGCATCCGGTTGCGGCAGTATTGCTCGGATTGGGGATGACCTGCGCGGTGGTCATTATTGGCAGCCTGCGTAAAACGCCTGTCATTTTTACGCTTACGAAAATTCAAATTGGCTGCTTCGTGCTGCAGTTGTTGTTAGGAGGAATGAATCTTATGCTGCACGCGCCCGTGTGGTTGCAGCTTATTCATCTGTTCGTCGCGGATTTAGTATGGGTGAGTTTGGTGCTGTTTGCGGCATCAGTACTGGCCGCGCCACAGCCAGACTTGCCTGAACAGCGCATAGAAGAACGACAGAACCTTGTCGTGGCTGTCAATTAAAAGCGCGTGGCGTGCTGCTGAGCAGGGAGCACGCCACCCCAGATTTCTCAGTCCTGATATTTTCTAAAAAGTAATGCTGCATTCGTCCCACCGAAGCCAAAACTATTCGATAGAGCATAAGTAATTTGCGCAGCACGCACTTCGTTTGGCACGTAATCCAAATCACATTCGGGATCGGGATTTTCGTAATTGATCGTAGGGGGAATGACTTGATTGTGAATCGCTAAAGCGGTAATCCCCGCTTCTAGTCCTCCTGCCCCACCCAACAAATGCCCAGTCATGGACTTCGTCGAACTCGCGGCAAGTTGATAGGCATGATCGCCAAAGGCAGCCTTGATCGCCTTCGTTTCATTGACATCACCCACCGGAGTCGAAGTGCCGTGGGTGTTGATGTAATCAACCTTTTCCGGCGACACGTCGGCATCTTTGAGCGTTTTGAGCATCACGCGTCGCGGCCCATCCATATCCGGCATCGTGATATGAAACGCATCGCTGGTCATGCCATAGCCCACGACTTCCGCATAAATCTTCGCGCCCCGCGCTTTGGCGTGCTCAAGTTCTTCCAGCAGGAGAATGCCTGCGCCCTCCCCCATCACGAATCCTTCGCGCGCTTTATCAAAAGGCCGGGAAGCACGTTGGGGATCATCATTCCGCGTAGAAAGCGCACGCATCGAAGCGAAGCCGCCCACGGCCATCGGCGTGATCGCCCCTTCACTGCCGCCACAAATCATGGCAACCGCATCCCCCCGCTGGATAATTTTGAAGCTATCGCCAATCGAATGTGCGCCGGTACTACAAGCCGTCGCCGTGGCGGAATTAGGGCCTTTGGCACCAGTCATGATGGAGACATGCCCAGAAGCCAGATTGACGATGGAGGCGACAATGAAGAAGGGAGAAATCCGCCCTGGCCCACCTTCCAGCATTTTCGTGTGCTCTCGTTCAAACACGCCGAACCCACCAATCCCGCTGCCAATATACACGCCGACGTCTTCGGCGATTTCCGGCGTGATTTGCAAACCGGAATCCGCCAACGCCTCTTGTGCGGCAGCAATGGCGAAGAAGATAAAATAATCCATCTTCTTCACTTCTTTTTTCTCCACGAAATTGAGCGGATCGAAATTCTTGGTCTCGGCGGCAAACTTGACCGTGTGCTGGCTGGTATCAAAACGCGTGATATAATCCACGCCACTTTTTCCAGCGAGTAAACTGGTCCAGGTTTCTTCCGTGGTGTTCCCCAGCGGACTGACAACGCCAATGCCGGTAACCACCACTCGCTTTTTTGCTAACACGTTACTCACGGCTTGTCTTCCTTAATTGCGGAAACAGCTAAACCACGAAAAGCCCATTGCACCTGAACACCCTAGCCGAATGCAACCCAGGGGTTTTCGTGGTTTGATACAGTCACCTTGTTATTTGCTATGCTTTTCGATGTACTCAATAGCATCGCGTACGCTTTGAATCTTTTCAGCGTCCTCATCCGGGATTTCGACGCCGAACTCTTCTTCAAATCGCATCACAAGCTCGACATTGTCTAATGAATCCGCGCCGAGGTCATCGACGAAACGCGCGTTGGCGGTCACTTCGGATTCCTCGACACCAAGTTCATCCACGATGATTTGCTTAACTTTCTCTTCGATTGATTCTGACATTAGTTTGTTCCTCCGTTGGGATTTATTTGGATTTTAGATTTTGGATTCTGGATTTTGGATTCATCTAACAAGCTATTCTGATGGGGGCGGGGCTAACTCCCAGCCATGCTAAAATCTGAAATCCAAAATCTAAAATCACATATACATACCGCCATTAACATTAATCACTTGACCCGTGATATAGCCTGCCTCATTCGAGGCTAAAAAAGCAACAGCGTAAGCGACATCTTGATCGCTCCCAGCACGCTTGAGCGGGATTTGATTCAGCATTGCGTCCTTGGCGGCATCGGGCAACCCCGCTGTCATCGGAGTTTCGATAAACCCAGGCGCGATAGCATTCACTGTTACGTTGCGTGAGGCATATTCCCGTGCGACTGCTTTCGTAAACCCGATGAGTCCCGCTTTAGCGGATATATAATTCACCTGGCCTGGATTGCCAGACTGCGCAACAACCGAAGTCAAATTAATGATGCGTCCTTTGCGAGCTTTGGTCATCATGGGCAGGACTTGCTGGGTAAGCAAGAAGACGCCCGTCAAATTCGTATTGATCACCGCATCCCAATCCTCGCGCTTCATCCTGAGCAACAAGCCATCGCGTGTGATCGCCGCGTTGTTCACTAAAATATTGATTGGCCCCAGCTTGGTGCCGACGTTGGCAACCGCCGCTTTAATTTCATCTTCGTTCCCCAAATCACCGCGTACGGCTAACGCCTGACGACCAAGAGCGCGAATCTCTTCAGCCACCATCTCGCATTTATCGAGGGAGCGCGCCATCACCGCCACGTCAGCTCCCGCCTCGGCTAAAGCTAAGGCGGTGGCGCGACCGATACCTTGCGAGCCGCCAGTCACGAGTGCAATTTGTCCTGCTAAACTAAACATTGTAGCCCGTTGTCAGACGAAGCTTGGTAACTGCATCTTCCAAGCTCGCTTTATTTTCGACGTTCAGCAAGGTGACTTCTCTGCTGATTGATTTCACCAGACCGCATAAAACTTTGCCTGGCCCGACTTCAACAAAAGTGCTCACGCCCGCCGCCAGCAAACGTTCGACGCTCTCCGTCCAGCGTACCGAAGAAGACACCTGGCGAATCAAACCAGCCCGCGCGACGGCACCGTCTGCAATAATCTCAGCATCCACATTATTCACCAACGGCACGGCAAAGTCGTTGAAGGTAGCCGCTGCGAGCACAGGTGTCAATTGCTCTTGCGCAGGCATCATCAAGGCGCAATGAAAAGGGGCGCTGACTTTCAAGGGAATCGCGCGCTTGGCACCTAGTTCAAGGCATTTCGCGCAAGCTCGCTCCACCGCTTCTCTGTCTCCAGCAATGACAGTTTGGACAGGCGTATTGAAATTGGCCGGAGAACAAACTTCACTCCCGGCCACTTCACTACAGGCGACAGCAACTTTGTCAGCATCCATTCCGAGAATTGCGGCCATCGCGCCGACTCCAACGGGCACGGCTTGCTGCATGAATTGCCCGCGCAAACGCACCGTCCGCAACGCCTCCGCTAGTGATAAACAACCGACGGCAACTAATGCCGAATACTCACCCAGGCTATGCCCTGCGACAAAATCCGGCTGAATCCCGCGTGCCGCTAATACCCGATACGCCGCGAGCGAAACCGTTAAAATCGCGGGTTGCGTATTGGCGGTTAATTGCAATTCCTCATCCGGCCCGTTAAAGCAGAGTTCGCTGAGCTTAAAATTCAACGCCTCATCCGCTTCATCGAAGACAACTCTGGCTTCAGGAAATTGCTCAGCGAGTTCACGCCCCATTCCTGTTTGTTGGGAACCTTGGCCAGGGAAAATGAAAGCTACTTTTGTCATTTGTCATTAGTCATTTGTCATCTGTCGAGAGTCTAACAAAACCGTCCTTGCTAATGACCCGTGACAAATGACAAATGACAAATTTACCATCGCATCAATACCCCGCCCCACGTCACGCCCGCACCAAATGAAGTCATCAGCAAATTCGTACCGGGCTGCAAGCGACCGGCTTCCACTAACTCATCCAGGCAGATTGGAATGGAAGCCGCAGAAGTATTGCCGGTATGCTCAATGTTGGAATAAACCTTTTCTGCCGGAACACCTAACCGATCCGCGACGGCATCCGTGATTCGTTGATTCGCCTGATGAGGCACAAATAGATCAATATCATTCGCCGACATTTTTTGTTCATCCAGTAGCCGCCGCGCCGTATCCTCCATCGAACGGACAGCGACTTTGAAAAGCTCATTGCCTTTCATCTTAATGAAGTGCTGACCGCTCTCGACCGATGCGCGCGAGGCAGGGATTTTCGTGCCGCCGCCAGGAATATACAGCACAGAGGCTAAGTCACCATCCGATTGAATGCGTGTGGCAAGCACGCCGCGCGTCGGATCAGGGGAGCGCTGCACCACCGCAGCGCCTGCGCCATCGCCAAATAACACACAGGTAGCACGGTCGGAATAATCCACATACCGCGACAGAACTTCGACGCCGATAACCAGAATATGCTGATGTAATCCCGTCGCGATGAACTGATTCGCCACCGTCAGGCTATAAAGAAAGCCTGAACATGCAGCCACCAGATCAAAGGCAGCAGCTTTTTTCGCGCCGAGTTGTGATTGAATGAGAACGGCGGTGGAAGGCAAGGCCTGATCAGGACAGACCGTGGCACAGATGATTAAATCCAGGTCCTCAGCATTGATATTGGCACGCGCCAGGGCCTGACGCGCGGCTGCCGTCGCAAAGGTTGAAGTGCATTCATCAGCGGTGGCTTGGTGACGTTCTTTGATGCCCGTGCGGGTCGTAATCCACTCGTCAGAGGTTTCTACAATATGTGCCAGGTCGTCATTCGTCAGAACCCGGCTTGGTAATGCTCGGCCCGTTCCGGTAATAATTGCTTGGTATTGACTCATACTGATATTGCCAGCCGCTATGAAAGCTTGCTGGCCAATTCGTTGATGTCGCCTTCAATGCGCTCATTGAGCTTTGCTTCGTAAAATTCCTTGGCCACACGAATGGCGTTTTTGATCGCCTTCGCATTGGAACTCCCGTGACAAATCACGACGATTTGTTTTGTTCCCAATAAGGGTGCGCCGCCGAATTCGGAATAGTCCAACCGCTTTTTCACACTGAGAAAGGCCGGACGGGAAAGTAAAGCACCGGCCTGAGTCAGCAGCGTTTGCCCTAATTCAGTTTTCAACAAGCCCATAATGGCGGCGATCAAGCCTTCACTGGTTTTCAAAATCACGTTGCCGGTAAAGCCATCGCAGACTATCACATCAACTTCGCCAGTGTAAATGTCACGTCCTTCCACATTCCCAACGAAGTTTACCGGCGCTGCACGCAGCAATTTTCCAGCTTCTTTCGTGAGCGGATTCCCCTTCGCTTCCTCTTCGCCAATGCTCATCAATCCGACTTTCGGATTCTTTACACCCAGAATGGCGCGCGAGTAAATGGCCCCCATCACGGCAAATTCACAGAGTTGTTCCGGCTTGCATTCAGCATTCGCGCCGACATCTAACAGCACACAACCGTGATCCCCCAGCGTGGGAAAGACGGCAGACAGCGCGGGACGATCCACGGCAGGCAGCGTGCCGATCACGAGCTTCGAGATAGCCATCACCGCTCCGGTGTTGCCGGCGCTCACTAAGCCCTGCGCCTTGCCATCGCGCACCAAGCGGGCAGCCACACGAATGGAAGCATCCTTTTTCTTACGCATCGCCTGTGCAACCGATTCTTCCATTGTAATGAATTCGGTGGCGTGAACGATTTCAATAGGTAAGCGTTTGGCGGGTTGCGTACTGTAAACGCGGCGGGATTTGGGATGATAATGATAGCCGTGGCGCTCGAATTCCGGCACAATCCGATCTTCAGGGCCGACCAACACGACACCGACTTGCAGTTCGTGTGCAGCCATCAAAGCACCTTCAACTTCGGCGATAGGGGCGTGATCGCCGCCCATAGCGTCAACAGCAATTCTGGTGAGCATATCCGGGGGTAATGCGCAAAGAAAGAGGATGAAAGATTTTCTCATCTTCAGACTCAATCCTTCATCCTCAATGCGATTATTAGCTGGTTAGCTCTGCAATTTCGATTACCTGGCGGGTGCCGTAATAACCACAGTACGGGCAAACGCGGTGTGGCATACGAAGATTCTGACAATTGGAACATTTCACCAACTGGACGGTTTTCAGGGCATCGTGTGCACGGCGCATACGGCCACGTGATTTCGAGTGTCGTCGTTTTGGATTCGGCATTAATAACTCCTCTAAAAATGGACAGCAAACTGGCAAGCTTGCCGTCCATTTGTCTTGTTTCTTTTTTCAACTTTTCAAATCTGCCAACGCCTGCCAACGCGGATCAATCGCAGGCGGGCATTGGCAGGGTTCAACATTCAAATTCGTACCGCACTCTGGGCACAAGCCCTGGCAGTCTTCCTGACACAAAATGCGGATCGGTAAACTCAGTTCCAGTTGCTCAAGCGCTAATTCATCAACATCAATTCGGTCGTCTTGATAAAACGAAACATCCAGTTCCCGCGCCAGCAATTCGGTTTCGCTTTTCGCTTCGGCTTGCGGGTCTTCCGGCACATAAAAAAGATCAAATTCTTTTGCGACCGGCCAAGCCACCGCTGCCAGGCAACGATCACAAACCACTTCAAGCTCTGCGGTGATCTGCCCCTGCACGCGCATTTCTTGTCCCAACATCGTCACCCGGCCTTGAATCTGTGGCGGTTGCAGTAGCAAAAACTCATGTTGGGCTAAATCCAATTCCTCAGCCCCGTATTGATGCTCGAACTTTAGCCCATCGGCGGGCAAGTGAGTAAGCACAATAAGCATAAGCTCGCCTCCGACAAAAGGTGCAAATTATAGCGTCGGAAAGCGGTTTGTCAACCAGCCTCTTCGCGTGTAAACTTCGGGATTCTTTGGCGAGCCATCTTAATTGGCTTGGAATGACTCTTTAACAAGAGTGCCGAGAGACGAATATGAGTCAGAAAATACGCGCAATTGTTGCTGGTGCCACGGGCTATTCCGGCTTTGAGTTAGTTAAGCTTTTACTCCGCCATTCACACCTTGAGTTGGTTGGCGCGTTCGCGTCACGCTCCGCCGAAACCTTGCCGCTTAGTGCTGTGCATCCACAGCTATTGGGCCAGACTTACCTGCAATGCCAACCGTTTGACGAAAAAACCGTCGCGCAGCTTGAGCCTTCGCTCGTCTTCCTGGGCACGCCGAATGAGTTTTCCAACGAAATCGTGCCGGAGTTACTAAAATCAGGAGCGACGGTGGTTGATTTGAGCGGAGCCTGGCGCTTGAAAGATGCTTCGCTGTATCCCAAGTTTTATGGCTTCGAGTCACACGATCCCAACTTGCTCCAGCAAGCGGTCTACGGCCTGACCGAATTTGCCTATGAACAATTACGCGGCGCGAAACTGATCGCTAACCCCGGTTGCTATCCGACAACGGTACAAATTCCGCTGCTCCCCTTGCTGCGTGCAGGCTTAATAGATTTGTCGCAACCGATTATTTGCGATTCCAAGTCCGGGGTTTCGGGTGCGGGCAAAGCCCCTAATGTCGGCACGCATTTTGTCGAAGTGAACGAGAGCTTCAAAGCCTACAACATCTTCAAGCATCGCCACGCCCCCGAAATCGCCCAAGGGCTGGGCATCGAATTTTCGCCGAGCAAATTGATCTTCACACCGCATTTATTGCCGATCAATCGTGGGATTCTTTCGACGATTTATATCCGGTTGCAGGCCGGAGTTACGCGCGAAGCAATTCATCAAGCCTGGCACGAGGCATTTTCCGGCAAACCATTTGTGCGGCTATTTACGAGTGCGCAACTGCCCGAAATTAAATTCGTAGCCAACACGCCTTTCTGTGACATCGGCTGTGTCGTAAGTGAAAATCAGGCAGTTATCGTTTCCGCTGAAGACAACCTGCTCAAAGGCGCGGCCAGCCAGGCCTTGCAAAATGCCAATGTGGCATTAGGCTTCGATGAACGAGAAGGCATTTTATGAAGTCAGTCATCAAACTCGGCGGCAGCGTCCTCATTGATAACGCGCTCCGCCTCAAACTGGTCTTTCAAATCAGCGAACTGCGGCAGAATGGGCAGAAGATTGTCTTAGTGCATGGCGGCGGGAAACAAATCGCTGAGATGCTGAGCCGCCTGAACATTGAATCGAAATTTCACGATGGCTTGCGCATCACCGACGCACCTGCACGTGAGGTGATTCAAATGGTACTCGCCGGCAAAGTCGGCAAGGATTTGGTCGCGGATTTATCGCGTATCAAAATCCCGGCAGTGAGTTTGACAGGTGCCGATGCGCTCAGCTTTTTATCTACCAAACTCAAAGCGGAAGATGGCATAGATTTGGGATTTGTCGGCGAAATCGTGCGCTCTGATGGACGCTTAATTGACGCCATCCTGGGCCTTAACGCGATTCCGGTAATTGCCTGTTTAGGTCTCAGCATTCACGATTTCAGCTATCACAACATCAATGGTGATCAAATGGCCGCAGCCGTCGCGCCCGCGTGCCAGGCCGATGAATTGATTTTTGTCACGGATGTCGGCGGCGTCAAAGATGAACACGGAAATACGATGCCGAACCTAAACCGTGAACAGATTCAGCAATTGCTTGATTCCGGTGTCGCGCACGGCGGGATGCGGCCCAAGTTGCGTGCCTGCTTGTCCGCATTGGAGGCTGGCGTCAAACGAATTCTAATTATCGGCGCAGCCGAGGAGAATTCCCTGCTCCGCGCCTGTCTACATCAGGAAGCGATTGGCACGGTAATTTCGTAATATGCCCGAATACCTTTTTGTCTATGGCACTTTGCGGAAAGAATTGGTCAAGCAAGTTTCGCCCGAACTGCAAGCCATTATGCAAAGCTTGCGCTTCATTAGCACCGGGCAAATTCAGGGTGAGCTTTTCAATCTTGGCGCGTACCCCGGTGCAATTGTCGGAGCGGCGTTCCAGACCAAAATCGTCGGCGAGGTTTATGAATTGCCAGAATCGCACAACACGCTGGACATTCTTGATGTCTATGAAGGCTTTATTCCCGGCGAACTCGAAGCCAGTTTATTTGCCCGTAGCGCCGAAGCAATCACGCTGGCGGATGGACGTCAACTCGAATGCTGGATGTATCTCTACAATGATTGGGTGGCGACCGGCAGCCTGATCGAAAGTGGCGATTATGTGAAGCAGGTGCAAACGGCGAGTTGAGTGATCAGTTTGAATTATTGAATTGCCACTAGCTTCAGCTAGTGGCGTGCGATTTGAAATTATAGGCTTTAGCCAAAGAAGAAAAAGAATTCCCCTCCAACCAGCTTCAGCTAAAGCTCATTGGAAAGAGACATTTCTCAGAAGTTTGGCTGAAGCCGCTGCAAGATTCCTGTCCCACTAGCTGAAGCTAGTGGCAATTGAAGACGCCTGCACTACCCTTGATGAGCGTTATGGCCCTTGCCCCAAACACGAAATTCGATCACTACGAAATCCTCGCGCCGCTGGGTAAAGGCGGGATGGGCGAAGTGTATCGCGCGAAAGATACGCGCTTGAACCGCGAGGTCGCGCTCAAAGTCCTGCCTGCCGAATTCGCGCAAGATGCCGACCGCCTGAGTCGCTTTGAGCAGGAAGCGAAGGCCACTTCGGCGCTCAATCATCCCAACATTTTGACCGTGCATGACTTCGGCTTATACGAAGGCAATCCGTACATCGTGGCTGAACTGCTGACGGGCGAAGAGCTGCGCGCCCAGTTGGACAACGGCGCGTTGCCCGTGCGCAAAGCAATTGACTATGCCCAACAAATCGCGGCGAGTCAGTGGCCTGCGCGTCAGCAAGGGCGGCCTCAAGAAGCGCACGTTGAGGCAATATACGATTACTCAATGCAGCCCTTGCTGACGCGCGGGTGCGTGCGTAACCATTTGCATTCCATTATCGGAGGTTTACAACAGAACAAAAATGACGACAGAAAGATTTGATCTCAACCAAACACAACAACTCGAAGACAAATACATCATGACGACCTACGCGCGGCAGCCCGTGCTGTTTGTGCGCGGCGAACAATCGACGTTGTACGATTCCAATGGCAACGCTTATGTGGATTTTATTTCCGGCATTGGCGTCAACGTGCTGGGCTATGATCACCCACGCATCCGCCGTGTATTGAGCGAACAGGCGTCATTAATGCACACATCAAATCTTTACTACCATCCGTACCAAGGACTGCTCGCGGAACAACTCACGCAAGCATCGGGCTTGGCGCGGGCGTTTTTTTGCAACAGCGGCACGGAAACCGCCGAAGCTGCGCTGAAGCTCGCCCGCGCGTGGCAGCGCCGACAAGGGCGTGAAAACAAGTATGAGTTCGTTTCGCTGACAGGATCATTTCACGGGCGCTCAATGGGAGCGTTATCAGTCACCGCACAGCAAAAATACCGCGAGCCATTTGAACCGTTAGTCCCCGGCTGCAAATTCATCACGGCTGGCGATCACGACGAAGCGCGGAGCGCCATCAATGAACGCACCGCTGCCGTCATCGTCGAAACAATTCAAGGCGAAGGCGGTGTGCGCCCGCGCTCAGCGGAGTATTTACAAACGTTGCGCGATGCCTGTGACGCCGTGGACGCGTTGCTAATCGTAGATGAAGTGCAATGCGGATTGGGGCGTACCGGAAAGATTTTCGCCTATCAACATTCGCCCATTCAAGCCGACATTCTCACCGTCGCCAAGCCGCTTGGCCTCGGCGTTCCGCTGGGCGCTATCGTGGTGGCAGAAAAAGCCGTGGACGGGTTCAGCCCCGGCGATCACGGCACTACGTTTGGAGGCGGGCCGCTCGCTTGTCGTTTGAGTTTGGAATTCTTCGAGGAGTTAAACGAGGGCAACTTGCTGCAACACGTAAACGAGACGGGTGAGCACTTCAAGCAAAAGTTGCTGCAATTGCAGGAGTCGTATTCTTCGGTCATCAAAGAAGTGCGCGCCAAAGGCTTGATGGTAGGTGTTGAATTGACGTTCCCAACCAAAAACTTCCCTGCCAAGATGCTGCAACGCGGCTTTCTGATGAATAGCACAAATGAAACCACTTGTCGGTTCCTGCCCCCTTACATCATCACCAAGGCTGAGATTGACACAATGCTGACAGCCTGGGAAGAAGTCCTGGTCGAGGAAACAAAGGATAATCTATAATGCATTTGTGATAGCGCGCCGATGCCACCGTGGTTTTCCAGGCGCGTGGAACTCGCTGGATGCTATGCTGGATGCTTCGGATGCTAGAGATACTATGGACTTTACGATTCGCCGAGCCAAAACCAAAGACGCCACGCAGATTCATTGGCTCATCAACAACTATGCGCGGCAAGAACAGATGCTACCGCGTTCGCTGCTGAGCATTTACGAAAACATTCGGGACTTTTACGTCGCCACCGCCACCGATGAAGCTGGCAAAGAGAAAGTGTTGGGTTGTTCCGGTTTGCATTTCACGTGGGGCGATATGGCGGAAGTACGGTCACTAGCCGTTGACCCGAATACGGGCAAGAAAGGCATCGGGCGCGCCTTAGTGGAAGCCAACATTGCAGAAGCCCGTGAGAATGACTTGGTGCAAGTCTACGCCTTCACTTACGTGCAGGGCTTTTTTGAAAAGCTAGGCTTTCGGGTGGTGCAACACGAATCCATGCCGCGCAAGGTTTGGATGGATTGTGTGACGTGCCCCAAAATGAGTAGCTGTGACGAAGTGCCGATGGTGCTGGATTTGATTGAGAATGTGCAACCAGAAGCCTTTGAGGTAAGCCAGGTGCCAATGCCGCAAATCAAAAAGTCTTTACCTGTGTTGCACGACTGAAGATAAAAGAGCGCAATGTTTTCTACGTTAAAAACATTACTGTGGGGATTTCTGGTAGGCGCAACGCTCATTAATGCCACTTTGCAGCAGGATGAAGCAGTGAATCCGATCCATTGGTCGCTAAAGCTTACCACCGCGCAAAAGACCTATCAAAAAGGCGAGCCGTTCACAGTGCAACTCCAAGCACAAATCGAAGACGGCTGGCATCTCTATGCGCTCGAAGAAATTCCGAACGGCCCGCGCCCCACGCGCATCTTGCTGCCCGATGAGCAAGCCTTTGCTTTCGCAGGTGAGCTTGGACAACCTATGCCAATCAGCAAATTTGACGAAAACTTCGGCGTGGAGACGCAGTTTTACGAAAAGGCCGTAACGTTCCGCGTGCCGCTTAAAATCGCTGACACAGCCCAGCCCGGCGTGACGAAGCTAGTGCTCCAGGTTCGTTATCAGACCTGCAATGACACGCTGTGTTTGCCACCCAAAACGGTCAAGCTGGAAACCGTCGTGGAAATCAAATGACGCAGCTACGATTTACAGAAAAGGGACGATCCACTACACTGCGCGTTTCCGAACACAATAATCCCAGAATCGAACAGAGGATGATCAGACTTGGCTAAACTCACAACCTCTCAAGTGCCGACCGCAAGCGAAGCGCCAAACACGAAAAGCGTTTTACCCAAAAATTTCCTAACGGCAACCACCCGATGCGGACTGAAAAAGGCCGGGGAAGACCTGGCGATCATTTATTCCGAGCGTCCGGCGGTGGCCGCAGCAGTCTTCACACAAAACCTCGTCCAAGCGCCGCCCGTCCTGCTTTCACGCACGCATTTACGGCATAAAACGCACCGCGCGATGATCGTGAACTCCGGCTGTGCGAATGCGGTGACGGGAGTCGAAGGCCACGCAAATGCACACGCGACGGCGCAATTGGTCGCCAGTCTTTTGCATTGCGCTGCCCGTGAAGTTTTGGTCTGTTCAACTGGCGTCATCGGGGTGCAGCTTGACATGAACAAACTGGAAACCGGGATACGGACAGCCGTTCCTACTCTTGCGCGCCAGCCCGGCACGGCAATTGCCAATTTAGCCACCGCGATAATGACCACGGACACGCGTCCGAAATGGTCTTCTCGTTCTTTCACACTGAGTGGCAAGCGCGTCACGATTTCTGGTGTGGCAAAAGGCGCAGGAATGATTCATCCCAATATGGCCACATTGCTGTCGTTTGTAATGACCGATGCGGCAATCAGCAAAAAGGCCTTGCAAACGGCACTGAAGCGGGCCGTCAATCTGAGCTTTAATCGCGTGACGATAGACGGCGACACTTCGACCAACGACACGTTGGCGGTGTTGGCCAATGGCGCGGCGGGCAATCCGGCGATTGAAATGGCCGCAGGCGCGGATTATGAGCGATTCGTCAAAGGCTTGACGGAGGTTTGCCGCGACCTGGCCATTGCCGTCGCGCGGGATGGCGAGGGCGCACGAAAGCTAATCACGATTCAGGTCAAGCATGCTCCTAATGAAAAAATGGCGCATCGCATCGCCGAAACCATTGCCACCAGCCCGCTGGTCAAAACAGCAATAGCCGGAGAGGATGCCAACTGGGGACGCATTCTAGCGGCTGCCGGTCGCGCCGGGGTCAAATTTGATATTGAACGAGTGGACATCAAACTAGGCAATCTGTTCGTTGCCCGACAGGGGCGCGGCCTGCAATTTAATGAGGCAAAAGCCTTGGAAATCCTGCGGCGCAACGAAATCACCATCACCGTAGATTTACAGCAAGGCGACGCTGAAATCACCGAATGGACATGCGATTTGACGGAAGATTATATTCGGATCAATGCCGACTATCGTACCTAGTCATTGATCACTGGTCATTTGTCCTTTGTCCCTGGCAAAGATTCTCCTGCACACGCAACGAATGACCAGTGCCCAATGACCAATGCCATTTTTTTGCAACCAGCGCCAACTTAGGTTCGTAAGGGGAACTTGCTGGAATCCAGAAAATTGCAACTCAATTTCATCGGAGAAGTCATGATTCAAAGTTTGAAACATTTGTCCCGCTTTATCACTCTTACTGTTTGCCTTCTGGCAAGCTGGAACGTCCTGGCACAGACCCCGTTGCCACCGGCTGCGCCCGCAAGCCCGATTCAGGCCCCAGATATTCGACCGCGCGCCATCCCACAACGCACTGTCGGAATTGATCCCAATAAAGTTTTCAACTGGTCGTTGCGTGAGGCTATTGTGACGGCGCTGGAACGCAATGTGGACATTCAACTCGAACGGGAAAACGTGCGGTTGGCGGAGTATGACTTATACGGTTCACGAGGCGTCTACGATCCGTCCTTCACTTCCACACTCTCCTACTCGCCCCAGCGTTTTGCCAATGCAACTCCGTCGGCTAACATCACGACGCCAGGCGGCAACGTAATCTCCGGGGTCGGCAAAGTGATCTCGATCAAAACGCTCCTCTATAACTTCGGGGTGGATCGTCAGATCGAAAAAACCGGCGGCTTGCTGCAATTTGACTTCAATAACAACCGCACCAATAGTAATCGCAGTAACTTTGACCCGCAGTATCAACCCTCACTGAACTTCAGTTATACGCAACCGCTCATGCGAAATTTCAAAATAGATGCAAATCGGCGGTTAGTGAAAATTTTCAAGAAGCAACTTGATCTTTCGGATGCGCAGTTCCGTCAACGCGCCATTCAAATCATCGCGCAGGTGCAACAGGCTTATTGGGACTTAGCATTTGCGATTCGAGATGAAGAGATTCAGCGCGATGCCGTGAAATTAGCCGAAACCCAATTAACGAATAATCAACGCCAGGTCGAGGTAGGAACGTTAGCCCCGATTGATGTCGTCACGGCTGCTACCTCGGTTGAATCCCGTCGCATTTCGGTGTTCACGGCTATGAATCAGGTCGCACAGGCGGAGAACACTTTGAAGCAGTTGGTTGCGGACGGAGAAGGTTCGGACGTTTGGACAGCCAAAATCGTTCCTGTAGAATCCTTTGAAATCCAACCTATTGCCTTGCCCTTGGATGAGGCCTTGCGTTTGGCACGGGAAAATCGCCCGGAGTTAAAGCAACTCGATCTGCAAAAAGACATCAACAGTACCAATATTGATTTTTTTCGTAATCAAACTAAACCCCAGGTGGATGCATTTGTCACCTACAGCCCGTCAGGACTAGGCGGCACCCCCACTGGTGCAACCTTTCGGCGGGACGCGTTGGGCAGTATCATCCTAGGCCCAGATGGTCTTCCGATCAGTTCGGTGGATGCCGATTTTCGGGGTGGCTATGGCACGTCCTTGAAAAATCTTTTTTCGAATAAATATCATTCGGTGCAATTCGGCTTTACGATCCAAATCCCCTGGAAGAATCGCTCCGCTGAAGCCAACTTAGGCCGTGCGCTAGAACAAACCAAACAGTTGGATTTGCAAGTACGAAAACAAACCCAAGACATCGAAACCCAAATTCGCAACGATGTCCAATCCATTGAGTTTGCCAAAATGCGTATTGAAGCGGCCCGCGCGCAACAACAATACGCGCAGCAACAATTGGATGGAGAACAAAAACGCTTTGAAGCCGGTCTCACCACCACCTTCTTCGTGTTGCAGCGCCAAAATGAACTGTCCATTGCGAAAGGCCAGTACATTCGTGCGCTCACTGATTACAATAAATTAGTTGCCACCTTGCAGCGTGATATTGGCACGACTCTCTCCAACAACAATATTGAAGTCAAGTCTGAAGCCAATCCTGAAGGCGACAAGAAGTAAGAAAGAGAGAGGGGGAGAAAGTGAGAGAGTAGCGCCTAATGCTTCTCTTTTTCTCTCCCTCTCTCCTTCCCTCCCCTCTCTCCAGCAAATATGACCCAGCATCCCTACACAATTCTCTGCATCGCCAGTTATGAAAAAGGCGAGGACTTAATTCGAGAACTTAAACAGCAAGGTTGCAGGGTCATTCTCGTCACCATCGAAAAGCTCAAAGATGCGGCGATCTGGCCACGGGAGTGTATTGATGAATTTTTCGTGATGCCCAATCCCGATTTAACGAAGCAGCCCGACATCACCCACGCCATCAGTTATCTCGCACGCACCCACAAAATTGATTGCCTCATCGCCTTGGATGAATTCGACATCGAAATCGCCGCTAATCTCCGCGAGCATCTCCGCATTCCGGGCATGGGCGACACCACAGCACGGTTATTCCGCGACAAGCTGGCGATGCGCGTGCAAGCCAAAAATGCAGGAATCCGTGTGCCCGCATTTTCGGCAGTCTTGAACTATGACGTATTGCGCGAATTCATGGAGCGCGTACCGCCGCCTTGGGTGCTCAAACCGCGCACATCGGCATCGGCCATCGGGATCAAGAAAATTCACGAACCAGCAGAGCTGTGGCGCATCCTGGATGAAATCGGTGACGAGCAATCCTTTAAAGTGTTCGAGCAATTCATTCCCGGCGAGATTTTCCACGTAGATTCGGTGGTCAGTGAAGGCGAAGTCGTTTTTGCCAACGTGCAAAAATACGGCTCACCGCCGTTGGAAGTAATGCACGACGGTGGCATTTTTACGAGCTATGGTGTGGAGCGCGGCGCAGCGGACGAACAGGCCTTGCAAACCCTCAATCGTGAACTCATCAAAGCGTTCCGCCTAGTGCGCGGTGTCACGCATACCGAATTCATCAAAGGTAATGCTGACGGACAATTTTACTTTCTGGAAACAGCGGCGCGAGTTGGCGGCGCGTATATCGCTGAGATCGTCAAAGCCGCTCGTGGCATCAATCTTTGGACGGAATGGGCACGCGTCGAAATCTTGCACGCCGATTATCAGCCCCCCGCTGCCACTCAACGCTATGCTGGCATTATTATCTCGCTGGCACGACAGGAAGCGCCCGACACATCGGCATATCTCGATTCCGAAATTGTCTTCCGCTTAGAGAAGAAACAGCATGTCGGCTTAGTCGTCGCCTCGCTTGACCCGGCGCGCGTCCAAAGCTTGCTGGAAAGTTATACACAGCGGTTTTATGAAGACTTTCACGCCAGCGCCCCTCCGCCTGATAAACCCACGGACTAGCGCAGCTAGTCCTGGCCCGCAACGGTCGAGCGCCAAGCGCTTTTACAACCACGCCCTCCCTCCCAGCACCGCAACTATGGATGGTTGCACTACCTACTTTTTCTTCCTGATCTCTAGCGGAAATCTTGCAGATCGCGGCTGAGATATTTTGTCTTCGGTCTACTTCGTGTATGATTTTGCTGCTACCAAGCTCTTATCGGGTATGATTCCATACCCATTCAATGACGTACGACCCATGCCTTACCCAGAATCTACCCGGCTTGAATTGCCGATTTTACAAGAATTGAAAGCGACCGGGGGCCGCGATCAGCCGCGGTATTTATACGACCGACTCACACGCTATTTCCCACAACTCACAGCCCAGGAATTAGCCGAGAAAACCGAAGCAGGACGCCATCGCTGGCATCGCGTGGTGCAACGGACGGCCAAACAATTATTGGAAAATGGCGAAGTGCGGCGGCAGGGGTCAGCGTGGGAAATTACCGCCAAAGGGGTCTTGCGCGTCGAGGGTGAGTCCTTGCAGATCATGCCGTCGGAGCCAGACCGAGAAGCGCGCATACGAACGGTGAGTCATCAGGAGGCGCAACGGATGCTAGTCGAAATTGGTGGCATGTTGGGGCGCTTTGCTGCTGCGGAATATGAGCATTTTGATGTAGTATGGCGCGACAGTTTGTCTGCCCCCCGCTTGAGTCACGTCTTTGAAGTACAAATCTCCGGCAGCGTAGATAGCGCGCTGACGCGTCTCAAGCACGCATACGATACGCAACGCTCCCAGTTGTTTTTAGTCATTGCCGAGGAACGCGACCGCCGCTTCGCTGATAAACGACTTGGCGGATCGTTTCATGAAATCATCGAACGTGTCACACTGATTGGCACGGGCGAATTGCAACGATTATATGAATCGCTCAAAACTGAGCAGGCTTTGTTGATGAAATTAACGAGGAAACAATGAAACATTTTCTCTCTTTCTCACTCCTTTTCACCCTCTTGTTCTCCGCTTCTACCACAGCGAACAAACTAGAATTACCCAACCTTCATCTGGTCAACATGACGATCTTTCGAGGCGCACAGCCGCAGCCGGAAGGAATTAAGAAGCTGGTCGAAATGCGGATCAGAACGATTATCAATTTACGCGGTGCCAGTGATGCCACCTTCAATGAAGCAAAAACGGCGCAGGAAGTGGGACTGAAATATTTTCATTATCCCTTGCCCTCACTGAATGGTCCCAAGCTGGCGGAAATCAATCAAATCCTCGCCACGATGCGCGACCCCGCCAATACTCCTGTCTTTGTGCATTGTAAAAATGGAGATGATCGCACCGGCACTATCATTGCCTGTTATCGCATTGCCTATGAAGGATGGACCGATGACCAAGCCATTGCGGAAGCGAGAAAATCCGGCTTGGGCCGCTTCCAGTTCGGGATGAAGAGCTTTATCAGGAATTATTACCAACAGTTCAAATTACAAAAAACCGGAAAATCATAATGACACTGGTGCGTCTTGTTCTTGTTCTTATTACCGCTTTCTTGCCCGCGTTGGCTCAGACCACTGACGTGGCTGTCCCCTCAGTCGCGGTAGCTTCACTTGATGAGTTCCGTCACTCCTTTACCACCGTTCCCTGCAAGAACGAGGAGCGGTTGCCTGCCGTCAAAGCCTTATTTCTTAAAATGGGCGCACCGGAAGCCGACATTACTATCGAGAAGATCAAAGGCGTCGAAAACATTGTCCTCCGCAAACAAGGCGAGACAGATGAGAAAATCGTCATTGGCGCGCATTACGATTTAACGGGGGAAGGCTCGTGCGGGGCGGCAGACAATTGGACGGGTATTGTCGCCATCGCGCAACTCTACCAATCGCTCAAAGCCGTGAAGCTCAAAAAGACGCTATTATTTGTAGGGTTCGGCAAAGAAGAAGAAGGCCTGGTCGGTTCCAAAGCAATGGCCAAGCAGATTAAGAAAGAAGATCGCCTCCAGTATTGCGCGATGGTCAATGTGGACGGGATTGGCTTAACCACCCCGCAATCGCTCACGAATGTTTCCAGCAAAAAGCTGACAGAACTCAGCAAAGAGTTGGCGAAGAAAATTGAAGTCCCGTTTGAGCCGATCTTTGTCGCTAATGCCAGTTCAGATTCTGCCTCCTTCCTGGACAAAAAAATTCCGGCCATTTCCATTGTCGGCATGTCCGCCGACTGGCCCAAAATCTACCATAGCAAAAACGATCAAGCGGCGCGCGTAAATCCGAACTTTGTATTCATGAGCTATAAACTCGCGCTTTCGCTCATCACCACCATCAATGACAATGATTGCGGAGCGTACCGAAAATAAGCTGGATCAGTTATTATTCGCCCCATGTCTACGCCCCTTCGTCAGCAATATCTCGACATCCGTCGCCGTTATCCAGGTCTTATTCTTCTCTTTCAAATCGGGGATTTTTACGAATGCTTTGACGACGATGCACGTGTCGTCGCGCGCGAACTCGGCGTCGCATTGACGCGCAAATATTTCGGAAAAGGCCAGTATCATCCACTCGCCGGAGTGCCGATTCGCTCGCTCGAAAATCACCTCGCCAAACTTATCCAACGCGGCCACAAAGTCGCCATCTGCGAGCAAGTGACACTGCCCGGCAAAGGGCTGGTCGAACGCGAAGTTACGCGCATCATCACGCCCGGCACGGTCATTGAACCCGGCTTGCTCGAAGGCCGCGCCAATAATTTCCTGGCCAGTTTCGTGCAAGGCGAACGGCATTCCGGCCTCGCGTTTGTGGATGTTTCGACGGGCGAGTTTTCCGCTACGCAATTGGACAACGCACAGGCGCTAATTGAATTGGAACGACAAGCCCCGGCGGAATTATTGCTCTCACGCAGCACCGAACCGCCGACCTTTGAAATCCGCTCTATTACCAAACTGGATGACAAGTTACTCGCCAGCGCTCGTCATGCTTTGCTCGAACATTTTCAGGTCAAAACTCTCGCCGCGTTTGGCCTCGAACACGAACCGCTCGCCATTCAAGCGGCAGGCGCAATCATCGCGTATTTGCGTGATTCGCAACCCGATGCTTTGGCGAACCTGACCCGACTGCAAAGCTATCGCACGGACAATTTCATGCGGCTTGATCCGAACGCGCTGCGCAATCTGGAAGTGTTTCAGAGTTGGGATTTCACGGGCGGCGCGCCAACGGGTTCGCTCGTTAACACGATTGATTTGACGCTCACGCCGATGGGTGGCAGGTTGCTGCGTCGCTGGCTGCGGCAGCCGTTACTGGATGTAGTGGAAATCCGTGCGCGGCAGGATGCAGTCGAATGGTTTGTGAAGAGGCCAGCGCCCTGCGAGAAATTGCGCGCAGCCTGCGCCAGTGTGATGGATTTGGAACGGTTGCTGGGTCGCATTCGCCGCAAGATCGCAGTGCCAACCGAAATCGTGACATTGATGCAAAGCCTACGCACCTTGCCAGAAATTCGTACGACGCTCGAAAAGGCCAAAGCGCCCGCTTACTTTATCGCGCCGCTGGAACAATGTGCAGACCTGGTGGATTTCGCCAGCCGCGCAATTACGGAGCGCCCACCGTCCGACTTCGAGCGGGGCAATATTATTCGGGCAGGCTTTGCCAAAGAACTGGATGAATTGCGTGACATCCTGCGCGGCGGGCGCGATTTCGTCGCCCAATTTGAAGCGCGCCAACGTAGCCGCACGGGCATCAAATCGCTCAAAGTCAGCTACAATAAAGTCTTCGGCTACTACATCGAAGTGACGAAACCGAATCTGCATTTGGTGCCGAAAGATTTCATTCGCAAACAAACGCTCGTCAACGCCGAACGCTATTTCACGCTTGAACTCAAAGAACATGAGGCGTTGATTGCGAATGCGAAAGAACGCATTTTAGAGTTGGAAGTAAGTTTGTATCGGCAGGTCTGTGACGAACTCAGCCGCCATCACGAACGCATCAGCAAAGTCGCGGCTGGCATCGCGCGGCTGGATGTTTTTGCCACGCTTGCCGAAGTCGCAACACGCTATAATTACGTGCGCCCAACGCTCACCGAAGGCAATGAATTGACCATTCATCATGGCCGTCATCCAATGATTGAGCAACGGCTGGAAGGCCGCGAGTTTATCGCGAACGATACGCATCTGGACAATCACAACACGCAAATCATGCTGCTGACCGCGCCGAATATGGCGGGCAAATCGGTGTACTTGCGGCAGGTTGCATTGCTTGCCATCCTCGCGCAAATTGGCTCTTTCGTGCCAGCGGAAGCCGCAACACTCGGCATTCTGGATCGCATTTTCACGCGGGTTGGCTTGACAGATTTTACGTTGCAAGGTCATTCCAGCTTTATGGTCGAGATGATTGAAGCAGCGGTAATCTTGCACAATGCGACGCCGCAGAGCCTGATTTTATTGGATGAAATCGGGCGTGGTACGGCCACCGCCGATGGCCTTTCCATCGCGCGATCCATCCTTGAGTATTTGCACAACCATCCCAAAGTTGCGGCTAAGACGATGTTCGCCACGCATTATCACGAGTTAACCGATTGCGCCGACTATCTGCCGCGCGTGCGAAACTTTCATTTAGCCGTCAAAGAAACCGGTCCTCGCATTGAGTATCTGCACCGTGTCGAACCGGGACGCGCCGAGAAATCGTTCGGCATTCACGTCGCCGAAATCGCCGGGTTGCCAAAACCGGTGATTCGGCGGGCGCGGGCGCTCTTGCACGAACACGAATCCAAGGGGCAACCAACCCCTCCAACGAAACCGCAGCAGCCCAAACAAGTCACGTGGCTGGTCGAAGCGTTGCTCAGCCTCGACCTCAACGCAATGAGTCCGGTCGAAGCACTGACGAAATTGTTTGAGCTACAGACCAAGCTCAAATCATAATCATGAAATCCTAGATTGGTTCCATTGTATTACGCTGTGTCAGTAGGCGCGCGCGTTAGCAAGGGCTGCCTCAAGGAAGCGTCTGTTGCGGCAATATACGCTTGCTCAACGGGGCCTTTGCTGACGCTTGGGCTACTGACACGTAACGGCTAGTGAAAGGTTTTTTGCATTTCTTCTTACCTGGTTGAGAGCAAGCTAATGTGAGCCACGCTCTTCCCAAGAACAACTAATAATCATCAAGCAAGGTAAGGAGAAAGTATGACCAACAACACCAAAATATATTCACAAACCCGTCAGAACCAACCATCTCGTTTTTCCATCCGCCAAACCTTGGCAACGCCTTTGTTACTCGCGGCGCTCTGTTCCGTCGGCCACGTCAGCACAGCCACGGCACAGGATAACTTGCCAACCCGTGAGAAGGTCGCAGAAGAGTCGGGAATGAAGACTGAGACGTTAACGCGCAAGGCATTGCCCCAAGTGTATCGGGCGAATCCAGCCGGTGAGGGTAGACTATCAGGCGATTACATCGTTTCCAGTCAACAGAATTCTCCCATGCGGATAGAGTCAACGAGTGGCGTCTCCGATATGGTCGGCACCACCAGCGTCGAAAACTTTCAGGGAATGCAATCGAATCTTTCCAGTACACATGAATCCGCTGATGGCTTCCGCAACTACTTCACAACCTGGTACACCCCAAACTTCGCGCGTCGTGATAGCGCCGTATCCGTGTGGCAATTCCACGATTTTGCCAGCTACAACTTCGATCTATGGACATCAGGCGGAACTGATCTGGGAGCTGATGGCGTGCGTGTGATGTTTCACTCCGGTCACGGTGGCATGTCTTCTCCCAACAACTTCTTTGTGCCGATGGGAGCGAACTGGAGCAACAACGGGTGGAACGCACGGTCGTCAAATATGGCGCTGGGCGGCAACTATAACAGCTATGGCGATGAACGGCTGCGCTATATGTTCTGGGACACCTGCAACAGCGTGATGGTGAGCGGCGGGAACAATCCCTATTCTACGTGGGGCGTGCGTTCCAAAGGCATCCGTATGGTCTTTGGTTATGAAACGGTTTCGATTGACAACCCGAACTATGGCAAATTTTTCTGGGAAGAATGGAACAAGGGCAAAAGCCTCTCCACTGCGTTTCTGGATGCCAGTTGGCGCATTAATACGGGACAAAGTCCCGCGGTTGTAGCTTTCGGCGCAAACCAGACCGAAGCCACTGACCGCTTGTACAATGAACGATATTTGTATGCTGGCGCAGCCGCGAATAACTGGGGCCAATGGCGCTGGTACTCCGCCCGCAGCGCAGCGAGTTTCGCGGCTGCCACCGCCAATGCAGCAGAAGCTGATGGTGATAGTCCCGACGCCGTACGCCAACAGCCCCTGGCGATTCCGAGTCAGGCGCGCACTCGTCAAGTCGCAGAGCGCAGCAACTCAAACCGTGAAGTCCTGGAACTGAGCCAATCCCTCAGCATCAACCTTGACGATACCGGTTTGATTCAAGAACGCCCAATGGGAATCCGTGCCGTCCAGACAGACAATGCAACTTTGATCGTGGAAAAGAATGGCAACTTCGAGATGCTGATGGAAATGTCCGACATTCCAGCCGTTGGTAATGACGAAGTGGCAGACGAAGAATTGATTAGCCGCGCAACCGAATTAGCGAGACAGTTGAGCGTTCTCAACGGTCAGAAATTTCGCGTCGGGATGATTCGTGACACCAAAGAAAGCGGCGGTTTTGAGGGCTTCACCGATAATACTCGCACGGTAGAAAAAACGGTCATCATTGACCAATTGATTAATGGCGTACCGTTCATTGATCCTGAAGCTGGTCACCTCGAAGTCACCTTCGATGCCCGCAACGGCAAGACAACTCGCGTTCGCAGTTCGCTGCTCCGAGTCACTTCAGCCGCAGCGACGGCTACTGAAAGTGTAGTGGAAACTTCGCTGGAGCAATTGCGTCAAGCGGCGCGCCAACGCTTCGCCGATTCCAGTAGGTTAGAAGCCACACATTCGCTCGAAATAGTGCCAGAGTCAGAAGCAATTGGGTATCAGATGATTGATGGTCAGGCCGTTCCGGTCTATCGCGCACTCATCAAAGACACGAACTTCACGCTCGGTCGGCCTCAGATGGCGATTATCCCATTGGGTAAGAGCAACTAACCTGAGACGCGTTCTCAGCCAAAAACAAAGGGCGAGGTCAGCAATGATCTCGCCCTTGAATTTTGCCTACCATTCAAAAAATGAAATCCCTGCTGCGACAACACCTCCGGCACCCGAAATTCCTTGCTCAACCATTTGAGCAGCTTGCGAATCCTCGTCTTCACCGCATCCAATTTTTGCGTCTCCAACGTCCCCCTGGTGCTGCTGTCGTAGACATCACACAGCGTACTCCCCGTTGGCGTTACACTTAGGACAGGTCATTAGGTCGCCATCCAACTATTTCAATTTCTTCGCCGTCCACTTGATTGCGTTCGCAATCATCGTTTGATATTTCGGATGATTCCACACTTCGGAGTTATGCCCCGGCTCGGAATAAAACACCCGGCCTTTGCCGTACGTGCGATACCACACGAGCGGGAACGAATCGGGCTTGATGTTGGCGTTACCTTCAACGGCGTGAATGCCTCGGATTCCTTTCCTGGTCATATCCGTTTTGGCAATATCCAGGCTCATCACGACTTTGCATTCTTTGGCGTTGAATTGCTTGTACTGATAGGTTTCTTCCAACCATTCCCACGAATCTTCCCAATGCCTGGTCACCGCAAAATTCTTGTCATCCTTCCTGACGGCGACTTTTGTATTTGACGTCCACGGATGCCCGTCAAAGTAGCCGCCGATCATCTCGCCATATTCCGGCCATTTGTAAAATGTGTCAGTCGCACTGTGAATGCCGACGAAGCCTTTGCCGCCTTTGATAAAGTCGAGAAACAGTTTTTTCTGTTCGTCATTCCACGGCAATTCACCGGTTGTGTAGAAGATCAGCACGTCTATCTTCTTCAGATTTTCGGCAGTAATGACTTTGGCCGACTCCTGCGAGATCGTCACCTCAAAGCCGTTTTGCTTGCCAAGTTCCTGCATGATCTTTTCGGATTCGGGCAGGACGCCGTGCTTGAAGCCTTTGGATTCGGTGATGTAGGTGACGCGGATTTTTTGTTGTGCGACACTACAGACATTCAATCCAGCCAACGTGATAAGAGTTAACAAAATAATTTGGGTTTTCATACGTGCTTCATCCCCTTCGACAGGATTTACAAGATGGACAAGACGATTTTGAACCAATCATGTCAATCCTGTGAATCCTGTCTTGATATTCTTTACGACCGATACGCCTGCCGCCCAATGCCCTGCACAGGAATGCCTTGCGCCGCAAGCACTTCATTTTGCAACGCGAACATACATGCCGCCGCCTCGTCAATCTTGCGGGTGAACGCGATGGAACCTTGCAGGATCGGTTTCAGTTTGTCTTTGTCCTGAATGCGCGCTTTCGGGTATTCGTGCTCGACGATCAGGAATGTGTTCGCTACATCCAACTGCAAGAGTTCGCGCGCCGCCAATTGATGATCTAACCAATCTACGGTGCGATTTTGCAGATAGGCCAGCGGATCGTGCTTCGCTGTGCCGGGCAATTCGTGTTCGCACAGTACAACCTGTTTCTTCCACGCATTCAGCAGGTCGGCTGGATTTTCCGACGGCGTGCCGTTGACCATATCGCCGCGCTGTACGGTTTGTCCGCCGTAGCCCCACGCCGATACGCCACGCGCATCCGTAACTTGCCCTTTGACGTGAAAGCCGCCGATCAGAAAGTTGTAGCCTTCGTCTTTCAAGTACTGAAACATCGAACGCGTGTCCTGTCCCATGAGGATCGAATGCGACGGGTCATAGTGAATCCTGAACTGATCGCCGACGCCATGTTTTTCACAGATGCGATGCAAGGCGATCCAGGTCGCGGGCGTATACGCGATGTTGTTATGCCAATTGTCGCCCGGAACCCAGCCGGGCATCGGGCATTGCTCGTTACGATACTGCAAGCCGCGCGCTTTGCATTCCTTCAGCAGCGGGATGAAGCTCTCTTCAAAATCAACCAGGTTCGCATCCATATTCAATTGCTGATTGCGCCCGACAAAGCCGCACACCGCTTCGGCACCAAGCGCGACCGCCGCATCCATGGCACGAATCATAAAGTCGTGTTTGGTTTTCCGAATCGTGGGATCGTGATGGAGCATGTTGTCAAAATAGCCAACATCCGAGATGCCAACCTTGGCCGCTTCCAAACACGCCTGCACGCGTTTGGCCCGGTCTTTGGTGAACGGTTGGCGCAAATCCAATGTATTGGCGACAGGATCAAGCATCGCTTCGGGCGGAATATCGGCTTCGTCCGGGTGGACTGCAGCCGAAAGCTGAATGTAATTGACACCGAGTTCGCTGGCGAATTGTGCCCACTCTTCAATGGCCAAATCAGGATCGGGATCGCGTTTTTCGCGTGGTGTGAGTTCTTGTAAAGCGGCGGTCAAGACGCCGACTTTCATGAATTGGGGCTTAAAATCTGCGATGGACATCGTAATCTCCCATAAAATTTGTAGTCCAAGTGGTAGGCTTGTGACTAGCGTTGATGTTCTGAAAATTACCTGGGTATTAATTCATTTTAGTTGACGGTTATCCCATCTGAGGCGAGTGTGCCTAAGACCCTGACGAGTGTCAAGAATGCCGCTAACCCAAGGCCTGGTTTCGTAATGCAAACGTTGCGCCTCCCCAAGCCTAGGCAAAAATAAACGGAAAATAATAACTGAGCGCGACAGAGGAGACTCGGATTCGCTATAATGACGGCTCCATTTACGGGAGCGTAATCTTCATTCCGCAGCAGGGCAGTTTGCGCTACCACAGGCGAAAGTCCCAACTGGTAAAGCGTCATGGATCAATTGGTTCAATTCTTCTTCAAGTACAAGCCTTCGATCTTTGCGAAAGGTCAACTGAGTTTGATCGCGCGCCCCTCGTTCTTTGTGCTGACGTTGCTTGTGCTCCTGGCTGTCGGCCTCATTTACTTTCTCTATTTCCGTGGAACCATCAAGCTCGATTCGCTGCCGCGTATCAGTTTGGCGACGTTGCGAGTAGTACTAATTGCTTTTCTGGCACTCTTGCTGATGCGCCCGGCTTTAGTAGTTTCGTCAGTCATCCCCAAAGCGAATTATATTGCCGTGCTGGGCGATGACTCGCGCAGTATGCAACTCAACGATGAAAATGGAGCCACGCGCAATCAGGCGGTCAAAGACTTGCTCAACACGAGCAGTCCTTTTTCCAAGGGGCTGGACGCCAAGTTCAAGACGAATTATTTCAAATTCGGTTCCGACCTCACCAAGCTCACTGATCCCAATCAACTTACAGCGGAAGGCGGCAGCACGGATATTGCCGTGGCGTTACAACAAGCCGTGAAGGATTCATCAGGCAATGCGCTCGCGGCACTGGTGTTGATTTCCGACGGCGGAATGAATGCACCGCGTGACATCGGCGCAGCGTTGCGCGAGTTGCGCGCCAAAAACCTGCCTGTCTTTACCCTCGGCACAGGGAGTACGGAAAAATTCAAGGATGCGGAAATGGTGCGCGTGAATACGCCGCGTCGCATTCTGACAGGTTCGGCGGTGATCGCCGATGCGCTAGTCCGGTTAAGTGGATTTGAGAGTGGCAAAGTGACGATTCAAGTCAGCGAAGATGGGCATTCGCTCAAGACCGAAGCGTTCGACATTAAAGGCGGCGAAGCGCAAACCGTCACGTTGGAATTCGTACCCTCATCGCCCGGCACCCACAAATATACCTTCAATATCGCGCCGCTTGATGGTGAATACACCACCGAAGATAACGCGCAGGAAACGTTAATTGAGATCACGAACGAACAACCCAAGGTGCTCTACATCGAAGGCGAGCCGCGTTGGGAATATGGCAAGATGCGGTTTTCGCTGAACAAGAATGAAAAGAACGTGGTGCTGGTTTCTTCGTTGCGTTCCGCTGATGGCAAATTTTATCGGCAAGGCGTGGAAAACGCTAATCAGTTGGAGAAAGGCTTTCCGCTCACGGTGGAAGAGTTGTTTAGCTATCAAGGCTTTGTGCTTGGCTCGATTGAAGCCAACTTCTTCAGCTTCGAGCAATTGCGGATGATCGAACAATTTGTAGCACGGCGCGGCGGCGGCTTACTCGCCTTGGGTGGTAGCCGCGCTTTTGACGCAGGGAAATATGCCAATACCCCAATTGCTGATTTATTGCCATTCATCCTGGATGATCGGGTAGATGGCTCGGAGGTAATGGAGCCAGGCACTTGGAAAGCGGCCTTGACGCAGCGGGGAGCCAAACACGCAATTACGCGGTTGGCCGATAACCGCGAACAATCTGCCAAAGAATGGGACGGGTTGCCGCCGATCACGATTCCTGAATATTTGACCGCCATAAAACCGGGCGCTACCGTCATCCTCGAAGCGCGCAATGCCAAAGATAAAGCACGCACCGTGCCGCTACTGGCGGAGCAACGTTACGGGCGCGGACGGACGATGGCGTTCTTAACGAATGACACATGGCGCTGGCGGATGCAATTAGAATCCAAGAACACATCGCACGAAAACTTCTGGCGGCAGACACTGCGCTACTTGGTTAGCACGACGCCGAACCCGATTGAGGTATTGTCAGAGCGCGATGTCTATGCTGCAGGTGACCCCGTTCGCATCCGCAGCGAGGTGCATGACAAAAAGTTTGAGGCCGTCAAAGACGCGACCGTGACGGCACGCATTACCAAGCCCTCTGGGCAAACAATAGAGATGCCGATGGCCTTCAATTTCCCGGCAGAATCAGCCGACGCAAACGATTATCAAACCGAGTACAAACCCGATGAGCAAGGCTTATACAAAATCGAAATGACGGCGCGTAAAGCCGGCGCAACGCTCGGCACGGCGCAATCCAGTTTTTTAGTAACGGAACTGAACCGTGAATTTCACGATGCTGCGCAAAACGTCGAACTACTCAAACGCATCGCAGCAGAAACCGGCGGCAAGTATTTCCCGCTCAGCAAAGCCAATGAATTGATCGAAGAACTCACGTATCTCGAAGGCAAAAACTCGGAGCGCATCAGTTTGGATTTGTGGGATATGCCCATTAACCTTTTGCTGCTAATCGGACTGGCGAGTGCCGAATGGTTCTTGCGCAAGAGAAAGGGGTTGGCATAAAAAAATGAAAAATTTCTTCGTGGCGGGCGTAACACTCTGCTTATTATTTTCCCCAGCCTGTGCGCAATCTGTAAAAGCACCAGCGCAAGCTCAGACAACCGCTCCGCCGACTGCCACACCAACGCCGAAGCTCGTGCCTGATCCCAACAAATATGCCCTGATTATTTCCGGCGTCGGGGGTGAGGAGGAGTATTCCAAGCAATTCGCCCGATGGTCGGCAGAACTCAAAACTGCCCTCACAGACAAACTGGCCTTTGCCACTGAGAATGTGACGTTGCTGACGGAAAGTACGGAAGCCAGCAAAGCCACCGCCATCGAAGTGCGCAAAGCCTTCACGGCACTGCGCAGCAGTTGTAAGCCGGAAAACCTGGTGTTTGTTTTCTTTATCGGGCACGGCAGCTTTGATGGCAAAGACGCGAAGTTCAATTTAGTCGGCCCAGACATTAACGCCAGCGAATACGCTTCCCTCGTCAAAGCTATCCCGGCCAAACAAGTCGTGGTCATAAATATGGCGAGCGCGAGCGGCGAATTCATCAAAGCGCTCGCCCAATCCGGTCGCATTAACATCACTGCCACCCGCAGCGGGCAGGAAACCAACGCTACGCATTTCGGCGAATATTTCATCAAAGGCCTAACGAGCAAAGAGGCGGATGCGGATCAGAATCAACGACTCTCCGTGCTCGAAGTCTTTAATTACACCACGCTCCAACTGGAAAAGTTTTACAAAGGCCAAAATCGCCTCGTCACCGAACACGCGCTGCTTGATGACAATGGCGATGGCAAAGGTAGTGAAAAGCCCGGCGAAGCCGATGGCGGGTTAGCCAAAAACACGTACTTTGATTCCCTGCTCTATCAATTGGCGGGCGGCGACCCCGAATTGCAAAAAGTGTACGGCGAACGCATTAGGCTGGAAAATGAGGTGGAGCAATTGAAGGTGCGCAAAGCGCAAATGAAGCCGGAAGAGTATGAGGATGCGTTGGAAAAACTGTTGCTGCAATTAGCGGAACTGAACGAGAAGATCAAAGCAAAACAAAAATGAAGCAGGTTTCAGATTTCGGGCGACAGGTTTCAGTCCCCCCCCGTTGCCGTCTCCGAGGAATTTGTAAGAGGTCGTAAATGCTCCTAGAATTTTTCAAAACTATCAAATTGAACTCTGTGACTTCGATGATTGCTGTGGTGTTGTTACTCCTCACGGCTTGTGCGGCGGCGCAGGCACCAACGCTGGAGGACACGCTGGAGGAACTGAAAAAAGGCAACTATGCCGAAGCGATCACCGCCTTAAATCGGCACTTGGTCGCTAATCCCAACGAAGCGACTGGCGCAAGCGGGACTGCTGCGTGCGTATCTCGAAACCGGCAAATACAAAGACGCTGAAGCGGCGGCCACGAAATTCCCTAGCCCGGAAGCCAAGTTGGCGTTAGCTGAAGTCTTCGCCATCACGGGTCGCTACAACGAGGCCATCAACGAATTCGACCGCATCAGCAAAGTCGCCAAAGATACAGTGAAATATCGGGCTGACTTTCGACGCGCTGAACTACTCGTGCTGACAGGGAAGGCCGAGCAGGCGGAACCAATCTTCAAATCTTTTATTGGACTTTACAACAGCGATAAAGAGAACTCGGCTGAAGATTTGACACTCATTGCACAGGCGCTGACGTATTTGGAAAAGTATAAAGATGCGAACGATGTCATCATAGAAGCTGGCAATGAAGATGACGAATTCATTGAAGCCAAGCTCGTCGGTGGTGAGTTGTACACAACAAAATACAATTACGCCGAAGCCGCTGATTTTTACAAAGAAGCGTTGGAAATCAATCCCAACTCCGCGCGCACGTTTTTAGGAATGGCGGCCAACAAACAAATTGAAGGCGGCGAAGAAATGCAGCAGGCACTGGCTAAAGCCTTGGAGATCAACCCCAACTATGTCGAGGCGCTGACGCTGCGAGCCACCACGCGCCTAGAAGCCGAAAACTTTCCCGAAGCGATCAATGATTTAGAAGCGGCGTTGAAGATCAATCCAAATTCGCTGGAAGCGCATGCGCTGAAAGCGGCGCTCTTTTGGTTGCAAGATCGCAAGACGGATTCCGAGAATGAAATCAGAACGGCGATGACGATCAATCCGAAATACGGCAAGGTCTATGAAACGCTATCGCATTTCGCTACCAACACGCGTCGCTATGCCGAGGGTGCAGAGTTTTCTAAGAAAGCCATCGAACTTTCTCCTAACCTGTGGGACGCACACCTAAGTTATGGCATTGCCTTGACGCGTCTGGGCCAAGTGGCAGAAGGACGAGCGGCCATAGAAATTGGCTTTAAGGGCGACCCCTTCAATGTCCGCGCCAAAAACACGCTCGATTTATTGGATGTGCTGGCAGAATATCCAACTGTCAATCGCGGGGCATTTCTGTTACGCGCATCCCCAAAAGAAACGCCTTTCATCACGCCCTACGCCGGAGCATTGCTGGAGGAGGCATTGCAGAACCTGAGTGCCAAATACAAATTCACCCCCCGCTCGCCTATCACGATTGAAATTTATGAAAACCACGAAGACTTTGCCGTCCGCACGCTCGGCTTGCCGGGACTTGGTGCGCTGGGCGTGTGCTTTGGCCAAGTTGTAACCCTTGATTCTCCGTCAGCGCGTAAAACCGGCGAATTCAATTGGGGCAGTACGCTATGGCATGAATTCGCACATGTCATGACCTTGCAAACCACGGACAACCGGATTCCGCGTTGGTTTTCGGAAGGTTTGAGCGTGTATGAAGAACGTCGTGCGCGTCCGGGCTGGGGCGATGATTGGAATATCATGACGCTCAAGGCGTATGCCGAAGGACGCTGGTTCAAGATTGCAGAGTTGGACGGCGGATTTCTGCGTCCCAAATCGGCAGAATCAGTCCCGCTTGCATACTTCCAAGCATCGCAGGTTTGTGAATTTATCACTGAGAAATATGGCTTCGAGAAAATCCTTGCGATGCTGGCGAAATACAAGGCAGGTGCAAAAAACCTGGATGCCTTGCAAACGGCACTGAACACCACGAATGAAGATTTCGACCGTAACTTCAACGAATTCATTCGCGGCAAAATCGGCAAATATCTCAAAGCCGGAGAGTCGCTCTGGAAACGTCAGCCGGGCGCGCAACCGAACAAAGAAACCGCCCTCGTAGCCGTGGCCGCAACCCCGGATGACTTTGTCGCCAATTTTCGTGCTGGGGTGCTGACCAAAGACGAAAACCCGGAGCGCGCGATTGGTTACCTAAAACACGCGATTGAACTTTTCCCTTACTTTGTGGAGGAGGGGAATCCTTATGAAGCACTCGCGGCGCTCTATGAAAAGCGCGGCGAGAAACAGGCACAGGCTGATGTGCTGGAAGCCCTGGTGAAAGTGGACGAGAACAATTATGAGGCCGTGAAGAAACTGATCGAATTGCGTATCGCCTTGGGTGACAAAACACGAGCGTTGGAGGCGTTAAGGCTTAGCTTTTACCTCAGTCCCTTTGATGCCGCGATGCACTCACTGGCGGGCGATTTGTTACTGGAAAAGAACGAGATCAAACCGGCGATCACCGAATACCAAGTCGCATTGGCGTTAAAGCCGACGAATTTAGCCGAAGCGCATTACAATCTGGCCCGCGCGCTGTTTGCGAATGGCAATCGTCCCGAATCGCGCAAAGCATTATTGCAATCGTTGGAACTCGCGCCAAGTTATGGCAAAGCATTAGAGTTGCTACTTAAGTTAAAAAGCAATTGAGGTGGTTATGGGCGTCGCAAAACAACAATTTCTGAAAAGCCGACCGGGGCCTACTTTTAGGTTGCCTGATCATTCTTGTTTTGATTTCCACCGTTGCTCTCGCGCAACGTCGCGGCAATCGAGGCGGGGATCATCAAAAGAAAAACGCGGAAGGGCTTCCCACCTACTACGAAGTGCCAAAAGACCAGGCGGATTTGTCCGGCAAATTCATTATGGCGCGCGTCCGATTTGATGTGAGCATGTACGGATATTCCTTCTCGCATTTAGGCGATGGAGGATTCCCCTGGTCACATGACTGGCCGGGCGCAGGGCGGCATCTCAACAAGATTGTTTCCGAGCTTTCCAAGCTCGACATTCACCTGGATGTTAACGAACCTATCTACAGTTTCACTGACCCTGATATCCTCAAATATCCGATGGCGTATTTGTGCGAAGTCGGTTGGATGAATTTGACCGATCAGGAAATGCAGGGAATGCGCGAGTATTGTTTACGTGGCGGTTTCATCCTGGTTGATGATTTTCGCCTGGATCGCGAGTGGTATAACTTTGAATCACAAATTAAACGAACATTCCCAGAGCTGCGCCTGAAAAAGCTCGACATCTCTCACCCGATTTTCAATTGCTTCTTTTCCATCAAGACCCTGGATATACCGGCTCCCTATGGCAATTTCGGCCCGATGAAACCTGAGTTCTGGGGCCTCGAAGACGACAAAGGCCGCTTGATGATGGTCATCAACTTTAACAACGATGTCAGCGATTATTGGCAGTGGTCGGATAATCCGTTCGATCCGATTGGGACAAATGAAGCGTATAAGTTTGGCGTGAATTATGTGATGTATGCCCTAACACATTAAATCAAAAGGCAAAAAGCAAATATCAAAAAGCAAAAGGTCGGCACTTTATTTTTTTTCAGACTTGAAACCCTTCTTCAGAATCCCACTTTTGCCATTTGATATTTGCCTTTTAATTTCCCCATGCTCCGAAACATCTTCAATTTCACCCTCATCGCTTCCACGTTACGATTAGCCACGCCGCTGATTTTGGCGGCGCTCGGTGGTTTGTATTGCGAACGTTCCGGCGTCATCAACATCGCGCTGGAAGGCATTATGCTGGCAGGCGCATTCACCGCGGCGCTCGTAACCTTTTACACGCATAGCCCCTGGATCGGCATCCTGGCAGCGGTTTCAGCAGGCGTCCTGGTCGCTGCGATTCATGCGCTTGCCACCATCAACTATCGCGCCAATCAAGTCGTCAGTGGCACTGCAATCAACATCTTGTTCTTAGGCGTACCCGCGTTGCTTTGTGGCGTATTTTTTGGCACTACGGGCAACACGCCGCAATTGCCCCGCGAGCAAACTTTGCAGGATTGGCAGTTTTTTAATGACCAGTCGTCCCCGCTCCTGGCTTCGTTCTTCAATCAAAACCCGCTGGTCTATTTCGCGCTCGTGGCGGTCGCTATCACCTTCTTCGTGATTTATCGGATGCGGTTTGGGTTGCGCCTGCGCGCCGTCGGCGAAAACCCCGAAGCGGCAGATACCGCAGGCGTCAGCGTCACGCGCATGCGCTATGCTGGCGTGCTGATTTCCGGGGCGTTGGCCGCATTGGGCGGGGCGTATCTTTCAATTGGGCAGAATTCGTTATTCACGCGCAATATGACGGCAGGACGCGGCTTCATCGCCTTAGCCGCCTTAATCTTCGGCAAGTGGGACCCGGTCGGAACGATGCTGGCTTGCCTGCTGTTTGGTTTTGCAGAAGCCGTAGCGATACGCATGCAAGGCACCGTCAACATCCCCAATCAGTTTATCCAAATCGTGCCGTATGTGCTGACGATTGTCGTGCTGGCAGGATTCATCAGCCGCGCGCGGCCACCGAAAGCCTTAGGCATCGCCTATACCAAAGAATAGCCATCCAACTTGCGAAATCGGCTTAAGCTCGTTAGTCTTGCCGCCTCTTAACTGATGCAAAATTAACTCATATTTGCTTATGTCCATGAAAACACTTTTACTGAATCCTCCTTCGTTTGAGAAGTTCGATGGGGGCGCAAGCTCGCGCTGGCCTGCCACGCGGGAAATAGAAAGTTATTGGTTTCCGGTCTGGCTCGGCTATCCGGCAGCGCTGATCAAAAACTCGCGCTTACTTGATGCCCCGCCAGCCCACGTCAGCCCCGCCGAAACGGCACAGATTGCCAAGGATTACGAATTCGTCATTCTGTTCACTTCCCACGTTGGCTTCGGGAACGATGTAAAACTGGCGGAGATGATGAAGAGTCTGAATCCCGACTTGAAGATCGCCTTCGTCGGCCCGCCCGTGACTACGCACCCGGAAGTCGCACTGCACGCGAGCGAAGCGATTGATTTCGTGACGCACAAAGAATTCGATTACGCCGTCACACGATTTGCGAATGGCGAAGCGCTGGAAACAATTCCCGGCGTACATTTCCTCAAGGGAAATCAGATGGTTTCGACGCCGCCTGATCCGCCGGTCGAAATGCTCGACCAATTCCCCTGGGTAACGCCGATCTACAAACGCGACCTGAACATCAAAAACTACAATGTGCCTTTTTTACAGCATCCATTCATCGCGTTTTATTCCACGCGCGGCTGTCCGGCGCTTTGCACGTTTTGTTTGTGGCCACAAACCTTCGATGGCCATAAATGGCGGATGCGTTCGGTGCAGGATGTCGCCAACGAAGTAGAATATGCGCTCGAAGCCTTCAAGCCTGATGGCCTGAAAGAGATATTCTTTGATGACGACACGTTCACCTACAATCCAAAACGAATGCTCGAAATGGCGAAGGCCTTTAAGCCGCTGCAATTCCAATGGTCGAGCACGTCGCGTTCGCATCTGGATTATGAGACGCTGAAAGTCTTGGCAGATGCAGGTTGCCGCCTCTTCATCGTCGGCTTTGAATCCGGCAATGAGCAAATCCTGAAGAACATCAAGAAAGGCATCTCGGCGGCGCGCTCGTTGGAGTTCGTCAAAAACTGTAAAAAAGTTGGCATTAAAGTGCATGCCGATTTCATCATCGGCTTGCCCGGCGAAACGCGCGAGACGATCAAGGAGACAATTGCTTACGCGAAGGAAATGGACCCGGAAACGTTACAGGTTTCCGTCGCCCACGCCTACCCCGGTACGGAAATGTACGAATGGTTCCGCGATCAGGGCATCATCATGAACACAAAGATGTCTGACGAATTAGGCCAACAATTGCCGATGGCAAACTTTCAGCATTTGTCTGGCGCAGAAATGCTGGAATGGGTGCATAAGTTCTACGACGAATATTACTTCCGACCGAAGCCGATTTTCCGCATCCTGAAAGGCGCAATGTCGAATCACAATGATCGCAAGCGCCTGTACAAAGAAGCGCGCGAGTTTTTGCAAACCCGCACGCGGCGGCGGAAATTGGTGGAAGCGGGGCAAGTTTAAGAAGTGGGGGAGACAAGATAGCTTCGCGCTCATAACTCTCCCCTTCCCTCCTTCTGCAAGAAATCCAACCACCAACCACCTCCGTAATACTCAGCAGGAGGAACAACAATGCCCGCAAATGAATATGCGTTTTTGACCGAATGGCGCGTGACTGCCCCAATCGAACTGGTCTACGACATCTTGAAGGACGGCAAAGACTATGTGCGCTGGTGGCCAGATGTTTACCTTGAGGCGGAGCACATCCCGTCGGGCGATCCCAATGGCATTGGCGATCAAGTGGAGTTGCTAACGAAAGGCTGGTTGCCTTACAGATTACGCTGGACAGCCACAGCGATGCGACGCGAACGCCCGCACACCATCGCCATTGCGGCGGCGGGTGATTTTAATGGTCGTGGTATATGGCAACTGGCACAACAAGGGAAAGAATGTTTTATCGCTTTTGATTGGCGGTTGCGCGCGGATAAACCTTTGCTGCGTTGGTTGTCGCCACTCTTGAAGCCTGTCTTTAAATGGAATCATCGCTGGGCAATGGAGCGTGGGTACATCCGGTTGCAAGCGGAAATTGCGCGTCGGCTGATGCAAGAATCGAAGACTTATTTATCCCACCAAAAATCCGAAATTTTGTTCCCGACGTAATTATCCATGAATCGGGAATCTTCTGATTTGCAATAAGGTCGAGCCTGCTTGAAGTGGCATTGTCGTTGGGGGACTGGCAATGTCATCCCTGGCAGGCTAACCTTTTTCTCAGGCTGACCTTTATTGCTCCAAATCTACCTGTGGCTCCAACTTAGTGAACCCAAATCCAAAGGCAGTTAAAGTAAACGGCAAGCGCAGGATGCGGTCGTTATAAAGATTCACGCTGTTCAGGTATGCTTCGCGCGATGCTTTCACCTGTTTTTTCGTCGCTTCCAATCCTTCGTTCAACCGCAAATATGCATCATTCGCCTTTAGGTCGGGAAACTCATCCGTCAATTTCGCGATGGGTTCGACGGCTTGGGTCAGGTCTTTGTAGGCGGTTTTCAGCGCGTCCACATCATTACTTTCCCTCGCCTTTTTGAGCGATTCGCGGGCGGTCTTGACGGCGGCGAGCGGCTCCGGGTCTTTTTTGATTACAGCCTTCGCTGTATCCAGGGCTTTGAAAGCGGCTTCGCCCTCAGCCGTCAGTGCATCAAGATATTTTTTCCATGACACATCCACACCATTGCGGCCCTGGGTCAGGAAGTCTTTGGCATACGGAAAAAGTTTTTCGATAGGGTAGAGTTTTGAATCGTTCTTGAATTGTTCCCATTTCCAGGTGTTATCTGGTTGCAAGGTAAAAATCAAAGGGATTTCTCTGTTCACAGACTTAGTCGTAGCAGGAGCCTTTTCTTTGACGAGTGCCGAAAATTTCCCGTCATTTGGGGAAACTGTGATCTCGCCGACTTCGATCACTTCGTCCAACGCGCCGATAATACTGGTGACGGGCGATTCAGAGTGCGTGATCACCTGGGCCGCAATGGCACGAAAGACATCATCCCTGGTCATCTTTTTAGCAGGCGCTTGCGCGTGCGTTGTAAGGGCAGCAAAAAAGAAGATGGCAAGAGTAAGGTTGAGTTTAGCGATGCGGTTGTGCATAGTTCCTCCACACGGTAAAGCAAACGGTGAGTTTGCGGCAAAAATGGGCTGGTTAGTTAGCAACAGAGACAATCTCAATGCGGCGGCGAACTGGTAGTTTGCGCCACAGCAAAATAGGAGTTTAGGTTATTCACAACATCGAAGGCAACACAAAAGGCTTAAAAGCAAATCAGATCCATCGGCTGGAAAAGCTCGCCACGCGTCGCGTGCCGCCGACGGAAATCACGACGCAGGAACTTGCACGCCAACTCAGTGAACTCTCGCACGAGATCAAACGACAGGTCGGCGTACTGATTGATCGCAAAGGTCACGTCGAACATGTCATCGTTGGCGATGCCTCGCGTATCGTATTGCCCGCGCAAGCCCGCTCGCGTTTGGCCGAATCGCGCTTTAACGGCTTGCGCTGCCTGCACACACATCTGCGCGGCGAACCGTTGACACAGGACGACTTGACCGATTTGGCGTTGCTCAGGCTCGACTTGATGGCAGTAATTGACGTTGATCCGAAAACCGGTTTGCCGGGCTTGGTCAAAGCCGCGCATATCTTACCCACCACCAGCATACACAACGAAAACGGCGAGTCGTTGCAGCCGCAATATCAGTTTCTTGAGCCGAAACCGCCAAGCCTGTTGGACGTAAATTTCCTCGAACTGATCGAATCGCTCGAAGCAGAAATGTTCCGCAATCGCGGGGCACGCAAGGCCTCGGACACCCGCGAGCGTGCAATTCTCGTCAGCGTTACCACGGACGGGCTGGCTGTAGCGCGCGAGTCGTTGGAAGAGCTGCGCGAACTCGCAACTTCCGGCGGCTTGATGGTATTGGACGAAATCATTCAGCGGCGTCCGAAGCTCGATCCTGCGACACTCGTGGGCAAGGGCAAACTGGACGAAATCATCATCAACTGTTTGCAATCCGGCGCGGATCTGATCGTCTTTGACCGCGAGCTTTCGCCGGGGCAAGTGCGCGCTATCAATGCCGCGACGGATTTGAAGATTCTCGACCGCTCACAATTGATCCTGGACATCTTCGCCCAACGCGCCCAAACCAGCGAAGGCCGTATTCAAGTCGAACTCGCGCAATTGAAATACTTGCTGCCGCGCTTGTCCGGCTCCGGCACGGCCATGTCGCGCTTGATGGGCGGCATCGGCGGACGCGGCCCCGGCGAAACCAAGCTGGAAGTGGATCGTCGCCGCGTGCGCGACCGCATTACGCATCTTGAGCAACAAATTGATAAAGTCCGCGAAGCTCGCACGCAACGCCGCGCCCAACGCGCCCGCCGCGAAATGCCCGTCGTGTCTATTGTCGGCTACACGAACGCGGGCAAAAGCACACTGCTCAACTCACTAACCCAAAGCAAAGTCGTCGCTGAGCAAAGGATGTTTGCGACGCTTGATCCAACTTCGCGCCGCTTGCGCTTGCCACAGGAACAGGAAATCATCGTCAACGATACGGTCGGTTTTATTCGAGATTTGCCGAAAGATTTGCTCGCGGCTTTCAAAGCCACGCTCGAAGAAATTGAGCAATCCGATCTGCTGATTCATTTGGCGGATGCGTCTTCCCCGCTGCTGGAAAATCACTTACAGTCGGTCGAGCGCATTTTGGAAGAGTTGGAATTGCATCAAATCCCGCGCATTTTGGTTTTTAATAAGGCGGACTTGGTCGAAGACAAAGAGCAGTTAGAAAATTTGTGTATCGCACATCACGCACACGCGATTTCTGCCGTTGAGCGGAAATCAATCATGCCATTAACCGAGGAAATTGCCCGCCGACTTAATAGCGAAGTCACGCAGCAGAACCTGAATGAAAACAGCTAAGCGGCAGATTATTTGACGAAATCCCAACTGAAATCGGTTATGATGCGACCAAGAGGTCGGGTGAAACCATTTCAGAGAGGCAATGAGCAGCAAGCAAGCAAATGAGTCAATGCTTGCGTTTGCAACTCATGGTCGCGCAAGCCATTGGAAAATCTCAGCCGACAAGGGATAGCGGACACCCGGCAAAACAAGGGCACAATTGACTTCTGACAAAGGAGAGTCTGGTATGAACCGACCATTAAAGATGGCGTTCGCACTCGGCCTTGGCTGTGGCCTTTCTTTCGCTGTAGTTCGTGGGATTGAGACGGCTGCGGCAACACCTCCGCCCACACCTGAGATTTCATTGCAAGCGGCCAAAGTTTTACGCGAGTATAAAGGTGTCAAATTGGGCTTGAAACGTGAGCAAGTTCACGCGGCCCTGGGCCAGCCCGAAAGTGGCAATGAAGCCAGTGAGGACTTTAAGCTCACGGGGGAGGACACGATGACTGTGCGCTATGAAAACGGCGAGGTAAAAGCCATTCAGTTAGCCTTTCAGGAGGCGAAGAATGCGCCTGCCTGGAAAGATGTAGTCGGCGAGGCCGAGGTTATGGAACTCCCCAATGGCGCGAAAACCGCGCGCAAAGTTCTGAGCGAAGAAAAATTCTGGGTTTCGATTTATCAGAATAAAGACGCCACTCTGATTCGCATTACGATTAGCCGATAGCAGCGAACAACGCGGGACAACACTAATCACATAAGCGTCACATGGCGTAGCAGAGCCGTGCAGTGTTGAGCTATGCACGCGAGGTACGCTTCAGTTTGCCCTCCTACAACGGCGACGGTATACTCCGCCACGTAATCGCACGCGGGAAATTAAAATTCTTGCTGATGCAGTTAGCGCATCGGTTCTATCGAAAGGTTCACCCCGATGAAATCCGCCCTTGCAGCCCTACTCCTTCTCCACAGCTTGCTACCCGCCCTCGCGCAGGAACCAGTGGATCGCGCCCTCATCGCCAAAATACGCGACGAAGGATTAACTCGCTCGCAAGTGCATAGCACCTTCACCCATTTCACCGAAGTCATCGGCCCGCGCTTGACCGCGACGCCCGCGTACAAAACCGCCGCCGAATATGCGCGAGGCAAGTTGCAAGAATGGGGTCTGGACAATCCACGCCTGGAAGCGTGGGAGTTTGGGCGTGGCTGGGCGTTGGAGAAATTCAACCTCGAAATGATTGAGCCGCGTTACATGCCGCTCAGCGGCTACCCCGAGGCGTGGTCGGCTGCGACGGCGGGCGAATTGACAGCAGCGCCGTTGTTTCTCGGCAACAAAACGACAGACGCGCTCGAACAAATGCGCGGGCAATTGAAAGGCGCGATAGTGATGAGCCAGCCGTTGCAAACTTCGTTCGAGCGTGCGGATCGTCCGCAACCCACGTCTTTCGATTATCCCGTAGCCATCGGACAACCGCGTCCGCCCGCAGGTTCCGCTTCGTTCATCACGCCGCAAAATATGGCAAAGCTCTTGCGCGAAACGGGCGCGGGCGTCGTACTTCGACCTAATCGCGGCGAACACGGAACGCTCTTTGTTTTAGGGCGCGACAATGGCGAAGCAGCGTTGCCGAGCGTGGTCTTGAGCGCCGAGCATTACAACATGCTGGTGCGGATGATCGAGCTTGGTGTGCAGGTCAAACTTCGCGTGAATGTGCAGACGAAGTTTTTAACCGACGACCAAAATGGTTACAACGTGCTGGCCGAATTGCCTGGCTCCGATTTGCGCGAGGAAGTCGTGATGATCGGCGCACACCTGGATTCGTGGCATTCCTCGCCCGGCGCTACGGACAATGCCGACGGCGCGGCAGTCGCATTGGAAGCGATGCGCATATTGAAGACAATTGGTGCCAAACCGCGTCGCACGATTCGAATGGCACTCTGGGGTGGTGAAGAAGAAGGATTGATCGGCTCGCGCAAATATGTCGAAAAGCATCTGGCAGGCGATGCGAACAAAGTAGCCCGCGAAAAATTTGCGGGCTACTTCAATCTTGATCCGGGCACAGGGCCGATTTATGGCTGGTATCTGGAAAACAACCAGGCGGTCAAACCGATCTTCGATGCGTGGTTGGAACCTTTCAAGGATTTAGGCGCGCGTCGCAATATCCTACAAGGCATCGGCAACACCGATCATTTAAGCTTCACACGCGCCGGGATGATGGGCTTCAATCCTGTGCAGGATTATGTGGATTATGACATCCGCACGCATCACACAAATATGGATACATTCGAGCGCGTGAAAGCAGAAGACCTCAAACAATGTGCCATCGTACTGGCGTCGTTCGCATATCACGCGGCGATGCGCGCAGAAAGAATCCCCGCCAGCGAGACAAAGCCAAATTAGCTTACAATTTTACCGATCTTGGCGTTCCACTTTACCTTGCGTTCTTCTTTGAGCGCCAGATTGCCGATATGCGCGGCATTCGCGCAATCCACCGCCACGCGTATATCTGCATTTGGTTTCTTGCGGCTCTTCACACAATCCAGGAAATTCCGTACGTGATCAATCGTGCCATCGTGGGTGGAGCGAAGCAGGATTTCCGGTTCGATTTCGCCAAGCTTGCCAATCAATTCGCTGCCTTCGGGATAGATCGCCAAGCGCGAGCGATCCAATTTCATGGTCGCTTTAGTGCCACGAATTTCCATGCCGCCATCATCAATGCTTGAGGCCATCATCCCGTGATAGGTCACGCTGAAATTCTTCGGATAATCCAGCACACACGTAATCGTATCAGGGCATTCCCAAGCCAAAATGTAGCGATTGCCATTCGTTATCACGGAGCTTGGCGTAGGGCTTCCCGTATACCAATGCACAACATCAATCCAGTGCGACATCAAGTCCGTTAACGCGCCACCGCCGAAATCCCAATACCAACGCCACCATTGATATTTCATCGGCGTTACTTCCTGCTCCGGCGCGCTGCCGAGCCAGGCTTTGCGATCCAATTTGTCGGTTTGAAGTTTGGTGGGCGCAGGGCGAGCCGCATAGTTCTGAAACCACCAGGATCGCACAAACGTGATCTGTCCAAGCTTGCCCGCATCTACCAGTTGCTTGCCGATTAAGTAATGTTCCCAGCTTCGTTGTTGCGTGCCGGTTTGCACAACACGCCCAGAGGCCTCGACCACGCGAATTAGCTCTGCGCCTTCCGCGAGCGAATGGGTGACCGGCTTTTCGACATACACGTCTTTCCCTGCTTTCACAGCATCCATTGTCATCCTTGCGTGCCAGTGATCAGGGCTGCCAATCAACACGGCATCAATGTTCTTATCATCAAGTAAGGCGCGATAGTCACGCTGCTGTTTGGCGGTCGGTGCGACTTCCGCCGCTTGCAGTAGATTCGGCTCGTACACATCACAAATCGCTACCAGGTCAGCATCGGGTTGCGTTTTGCTAATGCCCATCAAAGCCCTGCGACAACGACCTCCCGTCCCGATAGCTCCGAGTCGAATGCGGTCATTTGCGCCCAGCACCTTTGCGTAGGAAAGCGCCGAAGAGACGATAACGCCGGAAGCCGAAGTTTGCAGAAAACCGCGACGCGAAAGAGTCTGTTTTTTCATAGTGACCAAGGTTACGAAAGCGGCTTTCGTGCGACTAGGAAAGCCGACGTTGTGGTTAAATCCGATTCCGACAAATGCTGAAAGCGAGGCGCGAGTTCCGCTCGTTTAAGCGTGGATGCTCGTTTGATTGAATGAACGCCTTTCAGTTCAAATCCGTGGTGCGCAAGTAGGGCTTGATGCTGGGAAAGCGGAACGCGATTCAGGAAATAGAGCCGCTTGCCCTGCATCAGTCGCCAAAGCCAATCCGGGCAAGTCCAATGCCCATTCCAGTCCCGGCTGGTCCCGTGCGCAGAGAAATCAATGCTGTGCGTCATGAGGCCGCCAGGTTTCAACCACTTCCACATGGACTCATACATTGTATCTAATTCTTCGACGTGTTCCAGCGCCGACTGCGAAAAGATGTAATCCACCGTGTGCATGGCTATTTCATCAGGATCATTATAGTAATCAATCAGTTCGCCCCGATTCGCCAGCGAATACTTGATCTGATCTATCCAATCAGGCGAGAGGAAATACGCTCTTCGCTCGGCAGCGAACAACTGCGATGGCAACTCCGCCGTCGGGAGTAAAGCGTCGGCGGTAGCGAAGGGGGCTTTTACTCGATACAAATCGGCGATCTCCGATAAAAGCGATGCCTCACCCAATTCATTCAATAACGGATTCACATCATACGCCAAATATTTATTGATACCGGAAAGCAAGGCTGCCAGCCCGACACCCAGCGAATTTCCCGGTCCAATTTCCAACACCGTTTCCGGCGTATCCCAGCACCCAAAGTGATGAGCCAGGCAAACATGACTCAACCACGTTCGGTAATAATATTCCGCATCAACACAAGGGTAATTGCGCCGCCCCATCGTCCCAGCCACTTGTGGAACCATGATTGTCGTAAGCCCACCCAATAATGGTTTGATGCGAATTTTCATACAACTTTTCGGCATATGCCCCGAAAGAGGGAGACTGCCAATCCCCTGCTCTTTCCAGGATTCTCAGCCGAAAAATTGCATTACATACGCAAGTTTGCATCCACCGAAAGCTTGCCACCGCCTAAATAAATCAGCGTGATCGCAATACTCAGGCAGGCGAGGGCAAACTCCATTCCGCCCTGACTGACAAAGAACGCGTGACGATGAACGCCAAAAATCACCGTCACCATCACCCCGGCAATTGCCAGCGCGCCGAGCCGCGTAAACAACCCAAGCAAGACCAACAGGCCGCCCACCAATTCAGCCAACGCTGCCGCCCCCATCCACAACCACGAAGGCCACAACCCCAGCGGAGCCTGTGCGCTAATGAAGGCGCTTAGCCCGCGTCCCCCAAAAGCGCCAAATACTTTTTGTGCGCCGTGGGCAATGAAGATGATGCCGAGTGCCAACCGTAGCGGTACGGTCGCCCAGGTTTTATGTGTCGAGGTAATTCGTCGGAGCATGCCGAGTCCTTTCTTTTTCGGTATTCTTTGTCGTGTCTATGCGTCCAGCGGCAATCTAGCATTCAAGATTCACCTTGGCAATGTTGCAATCCGCGCGCGCTGGCAGTAGCTTAGACCTGCGCAATATTCACGAAACTTACTATCAAACTTTGAGGAGGAACCTGATCGTGCTTACACGTCGCAACTTTTTACAAACCACTGCGCTGGCGACTGCCGGAAGCGCAATGCTTACGCTGCCGGAACTGACGTTGGCCAAACAAATCAAAACTGTTGGCATTCAGCTGTACACCGTGCGCGAACAAATGGCGAAAGATTTTGAGGGAACGCTCAAAGCCGTGGCCGCGCTGGGTTACAAAGAATTTGAATTCGCAGGTTATGGCAACAAAGACCCCAAGCAAGTCAGAGCCTTTATTGATGGCCTTGGCGTCACGGCTCCCTCGGCGCATGTGCAATTAGCGGTCTTAGACAAAGAAATCAACAAAACCATTGATACGGCGAAAATCATGGGGCACAAACTGATCATTTGCCCTTTCTTGCAGCCGAATGAACGCAAGCTGGAGGATTACAAAAAGGCTATCGCTATTTTGAATAAAGCGGGCGCGGCTTGCAAAAAAGCGGGACTCCAACTGGGCTACCACAATCACGATTTTGAATTCAAAGAAACGGACGGCATCATTCCGATGGATTTGATCTTGACTGAGTGCGATAAGAACCTGGTCAAAATTGAACTGGATTTAGGCTGGATCACCTTCGCGGGGAAAGACCCGTTGGCCTACTTCGCCAAGTATCCCGGACGGTTTATTGCCTTCCACGTGAAAGACATGAATCCCAGCACCAAAGAGGTCACGGTTGAGCTGGGACGCGGCAATGTGGATTTCAAACGCATCTTTGCCCAGAGCAAACAAGCTGGCGTGAAATATTACTTTGTCGAACAGGATCGCTCCACGATGTCGCCGCTGGAAAGCATTAAGATTAGCATGGACTATTTGAAGAAATTGGAATTTTGATCGGCGGAAACGCCAGCCGATCAGTTTGCGTGGCCTTCCCACACAAAGCATCCAGCAATCACAACTGCTCAGGCCGGGAGGCCCTGCAAACTGACTGGCTGGCGTTATATTCTTTTCGTTATGCTACTAGCTATTATCCGCTTCGCTCTTATGCTCCTCACGGTCAACGGTTTTGCGCAAACCAACCAACACTGGCTCACCAACGCCTCCGGCGTCCGTGCCAGAGCAACGCCTGCAACGAGTAGCGAAGAGGTGGCGCGCTTACCCATCGGCACATTACTCAAGCAATTGGATAACGAACAACGCGCGGCGCAGGTCGGCGATAAGAATGATTACTGGTATCACATTGCATTGCCGAACGGGAAAGAGGCTTGGGTCTTCGGTGTTTTCCTCACGCGCTTTGATGAAAAGCGGCGCGGCGAAATTTACCAGGCCATTGCCCGCACTAAGGTCAAAGCAGAAAAAGCGAGTTTTGCCGAGTTCGCTGATTTGACACGCTTCCTCGTCAGTGTGACCAGCGAAATAACTGACCGTGCCACACTCGCGGAATTAGAACTCTGGCGCTGGATCGCCTTACAACAGGCCTTCAATAACATCGAGTCGGATAAGTTGCAGCAGCCTGAATATCAACGCTTCATCAAGGCCAACCAGGTCCATGCCGTCTACAGTGAACCTGGTGGTGTGTGGTTGGTTAAGGCCGATAAGTTGTGGAATCTGCAAAAGAAATACGCCGATTTGCCCATAGCCGAAACCATCGCGTGGGAAGCTGCGACACAGCCCTTGCCCGGCGAATGCGAAGGCGACGACACGTGTGCCACGATGTATTCCAACCATACGAAGGGTAAATATCTGCAACTCTATCCGGCGGGCAAACACGTAAATGAAGCCCTGGATGATTTGCTGCAAACACTGCAAAGCATCAACGAACAGATGAAGAACGTGGCGACGCCCAAAGGCAATTCCAAAGAAGATCAGCAAATCCGCAAAGTCGCCTTAGCCGCGATTGCTCAAATGCGGACAAACCTAGCCAAGGTCACGCAACCCAAGAAAGCCAAGCTACTGCAACTGCTCGCACAGTACGAGAAGCATTATCGCTAGGCTACAGTCCGCCAACTCGGTTAGTCAGAAGGAGGGAATTCCATGATTTTAATTAGCTGTCGCAAAGACTTTTCCAACAGTCGTCAGTTCGCAACTCACAATATAATTCGCAACTATCCACTGCTGCCCAAACTTGATTCATTTGAAGAACTCGACGAAAAGAATCTTGCCCAGCAAATGCAGGGCAAGCACGTCCTGATCCTCGTCCACGGATTCAGGAATCCGCTCAAGAATGTAGGCGCATCTTACCAAGAGCTTCTCAAAGGACTGATAGATGCGAAGCTGATGGGAGACACGGGCTACAGTCTCGTATTGGGATTTACCTGGCCCGGTTTTGAAACCCCGTTGGGCTTCTTTCCTGCCATCCCCTTTGCGAATCGTTCAGCCGGACATTTCCGCAGCCTTTTAGAGATGGCCTCTCGCAATGCCCGCACCGTTGACGTCCAAACGCATAGCCTCGGGGCGCGCGTCGCCTTACAAGCCTTAGCCGCTGGCACTGATGGCTTCGTAGATAACTTGATGTTGACAGCTCCGGCAGTGGACGATGAGTCAACCGAACCAAAACGGGAATTCAACAACGCGTTGCAGGAATGCCGTCGTTGTATCGTGTATCACAGTGAAAAGGATAATACGCTCAAGATCGGTTATCGCCTCGGTTCCGCCCCGCATTTTGATCGAGCCTTGGGGTTGAAAGGCCCCGAACATCCGAAGATTGTCCAAGACAACTGCCCTGAAGTCTTGGTGGTGGATTGCAAGAAAGTAGTAGCCTCGCACGGCGCATATCGTAAGGCAGGCGCATACTACGAGCACTGGAGTCGTGTGTTAAGCGATGTGCCGCTCGCTCGGTTTGAAACGCTTGAGGGATAGGAGCCTGAGCGCACTGAGCCGTGCGGATGCAATGGCTGCGAACTCATAGAGAGACAGAAAAGAACTTTCTAAATTGCTACGTCGCTTATTTTCAATTGTAAAGTAACGCGCCCTTTCCATTCGTTCACTTCGGGACGGCAGAGCAAACTGATGTCGGAGGCTTGCGTGAGTGCGCTCTGATGCTGCGCCGCTTGCCACCAAACGGCTTCGAGATTTTTCTTCTGCGTCCCGATATACAACTTGAGATGTTTTTCTTTCAGCGCCTGGATGGATCGCAGCGGCACATCACGCAACAGAAATAAAGGCGCGGGATTCCCGATGCCGTGTGGTTCCAACCGTGCTAAGGATTGAATAAAAGCAGGCGTGATGTCCTCCAGCGTGATTTCTGCATCCGCTGTCAGGGTTCGCCCTAACTCTTCCTCACCTAAAACCTCTTGCGCATAGCGGTTGAGCCGAAAGCGAAACTCCTCCAGCCGCTCCGCTTTGATGGTGAAGCCGGCTGCCATTGGGTGCCCGCCAAATTTCTCCAAAAGCTCCGCACACGACTGCATCGCTTCGACGAGGTGAAAGCCTTTGATCGAACGTGCGCTGCCGTGCGCGAGGCCTTCTGCATTGATGGCACAAGCAAATGCCGGGCGTCCCGTTTGCTCAACCAACTTGGAACAGACAATGCCGACCACACCGCGATGATAGCCTTCCGCTTCGAAGCCGGAGAAAAGCAAGACGCGATCCTTTGTTTCCATAGCACCGACTTCGGACAAAATTTTACTGACGAGATTTTGCTGGATTTGCTGCCGCTCGTGATTGAGTTTATCCAAATCGTGCGCAATGGCTTGCGCTTCGGCATCGGTCTTCGCCGCAAAGAGCGCGAGCACGGTGTTCGCATGGGCGATGCGACCTGCGGCATTGATGCGCGGGCCGAGCTTGAACCCAACGTCATGCGTCGTGACCGGATGCTTCACCTGTGCAATCTCCAGCAAGGCACGCAAGCCTGGATTGTTGCTGGGCTGCCCCAACGCCTGTAAGCCGAATTTGATGATGGCGCGGTTTTCGGTATTGCTTACATCTACCATATCCGCGATGGAGCCAATCGCGGTCAACTTCGCCAATGAAGCAATAATGAGGTCTTGTTTTGGATGATCTTCCAGCAAGGCATCTGCCAATTTCAAGGCCACGCCACAGGCCGCCAAGTCTTTATTGGGATAGCCTGTGCCAGAAGAACCTTTGGGACACAGTACAGCAAACGCGTCCGCTGGCACATCCTCGCCATCGGGCAAATGGTGATCGCAGATGATCAGGTCAATGCCGTGCTGATGGGCCAGGCGCGCTTCAGCGTGCGATTTGATCCCAATGTCGGCTGTCAGAATCACCCCATACCCTTCAGCAGCAGCCTTTTCGACGATAGCGGAGGAGAGGCCATAGCCTTCCGTAAACCGATCTGGCACGTAACAGGAAACCAGACTGGAATCGCCGCCGATCAGCTTGAGGGCGTTGGAAAGAATGACACTGGAAGTCGTCCCATCCACATCAAAGTCGGTCACAATCAAGATGCGCTCACGCTTCATGATCGCCTGCCGCAGCCGCGCGACGGCGTGCGTCATATCCCGCAACAATGCGGGCGCATGCCGATGTCGGGTAAAATCAGGCTGCAAAAAGTCTTGAATTTGCCGGCCTTCATTTAGCCCCCGATTCAGCAAGCAGCGTAACAAGGGCAACGGCTCACCGGTTTCCTGCTGCAAGCGTTGCAAGGCAGCCTCGTCGCACGCAAACAGTTGCCACCGCGCTCCTGATAAGCCGTTAGTGATTGTTCGTTGTCCCTGACTATTTTGCATTTGGGGATGTTTTATTGCTTGCGGCAAGAGAGTACAAGGCGGGAAATGGAAAGTCTAGACAACACTGGAAAAGTCGCAAGCAAATTGCGGTAGTGTTAGAACTCAGCAAACATAATTAAACCATAACCCCCTCAATTCATACATTTTAGGGCTTGATTTTGTTTTGTTCGATGGTACACTGCGCACATCAATCCCCGAAATCACTGCCTGAAAATTTACGTTATTGAAGATCCTATTGCTCCCTCACGTTCACTTGCTGATCTGAGCAATTGTTGCGACTAATTACTTGGGAGGAATTCGTTATGAAGTTAGTTTCCTGGCTCAAAAGCCTACTCACAATCTCACTACTCTTTACGTTTGGCACTCTTGCCCTTGCGCAAAATAAACCCAGCGAGCAAAAAACTGGTTCTGTGCTGATGTTCCCTTATTACACCAGCAATGTGAGTGCGAGTGCCGATACGATTATGAATATTAGCAATCTCAGTACCAGTTCTGTGATAGCGCATCTGTATTTCATGGAAGGCAGCAGTTGCACGCAAGCGGACACGTCTGTCTACCTGACACCAAACGCGACGATCACGTTGCAGGCGTATTTTGACGTGCCATTTGAAACGGGTTATTTACTGGTTGTGGGTGTAGATCAAAATGGTTGTGTGGTGCAGAATGGAGGCTTGACCGGAAGCGCGTTTGTGAAAGCTCCAGCAGGCTATTTTGGCGTTGGCAGTGGTGAAACGCGGGGCAATTACAGCGCGCTCGCCTTCAACGCTTACACCCCGATCTGCCCGGCTGGCGGCCCATTTGGCGCAGAACTTACGTTGAACTTTAACGGCGGCGCTTTGGATGCAATGCCCACCGGATTCGCCGTCTCGGTGCAACGTCCGAATGACGCGCCCGGGCAAACCATCGTCCTCGCGGGGATGAATGGAAGCATCAATGAGGGAAACCTAACAGGAGGCTCACAATTGGGAACCGGCGCGGCTTATAGTGCGAATGAAGTGTTTCGCAGCTTCTCCGCCTTTATTTTTGGGGGCTGTCAAGGCATCGCCACAATTACCAATTCCAGCCCGCGCATTGCGGGGTTTAGTACCAGCGGATTAAGTGGTCTGATTACGCCTGGAACGGCGGGCATCCTACGGCTTAATACGGCTGGCGGGGCTGGCATCTTGATAACGCCGCGCAATAATGCTGGCTGGTCTGGAATTCGCGGCTTAACTTGTACGCGCACCAGCAGTGTGGTTTTGAAAGTCCCTGTTTTCTAAAGTTGGGGTTCGTCCTCAATGGGTAGACCGCAATGCTTTTGACTACCACGATTGCGGTCTACCATTTTTTCAATGACCTTCAGCTTCTTGCCCTGCGGCAACGCCAGGCTGAATCGCTAACGGCTGATTGGTTAAGAGCAGTTTCCCACCAACTTCACACAGCACAAAGAGACAATCCTTCCCCACTAATCCTTGCAGCCGAGGCAGTTCACCGGTTAGCGCCGTGAGATATTTCCGGTCAGATTGTAGCCAGAGATGGGGTAACTCCTGATCGGTAATGAAAACATCTGGTGCATCCGGCGCATACGAACCATATTCCAAATTCACCTTTCGCCCATTGAGCAACAACGCGTGCCGATTGGCATAAAAGAACACTGACGAAAATGTGTAGTATTGGTCGTCCACGATCAACTGCCCCGCTGGTGCGGACTTCAAGGCTTCGGCCAACGCGCGCGCGCCGAAAAAGGGATTCAGCGTTTTCATTGCCATCCAGGCCGCGATGAAAAACACGAGCATCATCATCGAAAAAGCGACCACGGCATGGCGACCTTTCTTCCACCATGCACCTAGCGCGCCCAGGCAAAATCCACCCAATGCTACAGCCAAGGGCACTCGTAGCCAGGCCAATGACGTAAAGGTCAAATCCGCTACTTTCCCTAATGACAGCGTGTAAGCTTGCGAAGATAAAACGCTCGCAATGTCCCCCGTGCTGACGATATTCCGCACCTGCCACAAAGTAACCAGGCAAGCCAACGCGGCTAATAAAGCAATTGCGCCAACCGTACGGATCGCCCATTTGTGTTGCGGACGTTCGGCGGCCAGCGCGGAACCAATCAACAACGCAAAAGCCGGATAGCATGGCATCGAATAGTATTCCTGTGTCGTGGAGAATGTAAAAAACAGCAGCGTGAAGCCAATCCAGCACAGACAAAACAAACGCGTCCGCCCGGCGCGATCCAGCGGCTTGAAATTTAATTGAGCGATGAAAGGCAAAAAGGCGCTCCACGGGAATAGCCACAACAAATGATAAAGCCAGAACGCCACGCGCGGCACCGTGTTGTAATCGCGCGGATACCGCATATTCAAGTAGCGAAACAGATGCTCATTCAGAAAAAAGAACCAGAAAAAACCGTGATACTGCCCCAGCTCACTCTTCATCGTAAAATCGAAATAAGGAGGATTGCGCCAGATCGAAAGCGCCAGCCAAGGCACGCAAATGAGGGTCACAAGCGCGATGCAACTTATCGGGCGGATGCGTTGCCAGGTGACTTTGCGCCAAAGCTGTTTCGTGACGAGCAAATACACCAATCCCGTCCCCACCGGAAAGACAAACGCCACCAACCCTTTCAGCATAAAACCAAGGCCAAGGCTAAGCGCAAAGCACATTGCCCACAGACGGGGACAATCTTCCTCCTCGTCTAAAGCCCGTAATAACGACCACATTGCCAAAGTCGTCGTCAGCGTCAACACCACATCCGGCAGCAAAATCCGCGTGAAGAGAAAAAGCCCGACACTGGTTGCCAGGACAATCCCAGATAAAGCGCCCGCATCCTTGTTTTCATCAGGAAACGCCCACCGTCCGATGACCAGCACTAACCCACACAACACCGCCGCCGACAACGCAATCGGAATCCGCGCCGCCCAATCCTGGACGCCAAAGATCAAGTAAGAAACCGCGACGATCCAGAACCGCAGCGCAGGTTTTTCAAAATACGCCACGCCATTCAACCGCGGCGTCACCCAATCGCCCGACTCTACCATCGTGCGAGCAATCTGCGCCGTAACCGCATCCACATCATCCATCAGGGCAGGTGGACTAATAACAGTGATTAGGAAAAATACAATAAGGGAGGAACAGAGAAGAAGAGGGGCTTTTCCAAGAGAGCGGTATAACCAAACCATGCAAAAAAATCAGAGGAACGCCCAGATAGGCAAAAATCATGGAGTTATCCATTAGTAATTTATTGAGCAGCAACCAAATGCCTCATATTCAGGACGAGCCGGGAGCGCCAGGAGTTTCAGAAATCTGTTTTCCCAACTCTTCTACCAGCTTAAAAGAGAACATCAAAATCCAACCGAATGCGGCGCGAATTTTGCCCGAAGAACAAGCCGAATTGCGGATCGGCAATATTGTTGTGCAGTGATGGTGGATTAAAGTGGTTGGTAATGTTGAATCCGCTCAACGAAACGCGCAACGAGTATTTGTTGTTAAGCTTGAAATCCTTTCGCACCCGGCTGTCGAACGAAAAGAATTTCGGGAAGCGATATTTGTCATTATTCGGAACACCTACATAATTCTGCGCCGCGTCCACGACGGCGTAGGGGAAACCATTGCGAATCTCGACCAGCGGTGACCAGTGCAATTCCCACGGTAATTTCACCATCCCCCAAGCCAGAAACCTATGGGGTAAATCGCCCGGCAAATTCGAGTACTGGTTCGGGCGAATGACGGGAACGGGGAAGCTGCCAAGGTAGTTATTGAATTCATTCAAGTCGCCTCGTGTGCGGCTGTGAACATACGACAGGAAAAGTTGCTGGCCATCTTTCCAACTGACGCGGGAAGTGAGTTCAAATTGTTGATACCGCGATTTGCCATTGCCGCTCAACACCAACGCATCGCGCCCGTTAACGATATTGGGCGACACCAAAATCAGCCCTGCTGAATTGCTTTTCTGGTAATTGGCACGAATCCGCAGATGTTCATTGATCGGCTGTTCAATTTCAAAAACCGTGGTGGAAGTGTGCGGGGCAAAATTGCCTAAGCTGCTTTTGCCGCGAATAAAGGGCGAATTGGATTTCGCGGCTTGATCCGTTAGGTTATAAAAGCGCCGCGGGCCATCAATAATCGCGCCCCCCGCTCCATACGTGGTAATCACCTGATCGGGATAGCTGCTAAAGGAATAGACGTTGAGCGGAACGCGATCATAGAACAAGCCGAAACCGCCGCGCAGCACTGTCCGCTGATTGCCAAACGGCGTCCAGGCAAAGCCAGCTCGTGGCGCGTACCGTTCGGTTTCCGTAATGTTCTGCCGCTCGGCGCGAAAGCCAAAATCCACGGCGAGTTTTTGCGTCACGACCCAATGATCTTGCCCGAAGGCAGACACTTCCAAGTCTTTGCGGTCATAAGCAGCGCCGCCTGCGAACTCAATGCGTTTGAGCCGTTGCCCGGCATTGTTCATGATGTTGATTGGGCGCGCCGTAAACCTGCCCTGGTTTTGCGTTCTGACAATGTCGGAGCCGAGTTTAATATTATGCGAACCAATGGCGCTGAGCGGTCGCAGTGAGAGGATTTCCTGCCATTCATACCGTGAAGATTTCCGGTCCTGCTCGTTGAAGTAGTTGCCAGTGTTGCCGGTCGGAGCCAAAAACATTTCCTGGCGTCCTTGCGCCCAAACATCTTGCGTGGCGCGTTTCACTGACAAATTGGTTTCGAGCAAGTTCGTCCCCAACGTCCAGCGGTCAATGAAGGTCGTAGTGTAATCGTGCCCAGCAAAGTTCGGCGTGACAGGGCGACGATTGAAGAAGTCGAGATTGAAAAATTTCGCGTGGCGCGGCGCGATGTGAACCGTGCCCGTGATTGAATGGTTTTTCACGCCAAGGTAGTCAAGCTGCGTAAATGAGTTGACGGATTCATTGACGGTTTCGTTTTCAGGAAAGGTCAACGAAAGTACACGATTTTTCTTCAGCGCATATTCAATGCCCTGCGAAAAGAAGAGCTTGTTCTTAATCAGCGGGCCATTGAGCGTCAAACGAGGTGTGGCGGAGTGGATGCCGCGCAGATGCCGCCGCAGAAAACGAAACTCCGGGAACGGATCGTTCAATTCGTAGTTCCATTTCTCGCCGCCGCGCCGCGTTTCGACCGAAACAACGCCGGACGTGAAGCGTCCGTACTGCGCCAGAAACGGGGATTTGTAGACGTTCAGCACTTCCACGCTATCCACCGGAATCGTCATGCCAAATTGGCCCGTTGCCGGGTCGGTCACATCCATCGAATTCACTAACAAGGCGTTGCGATTTTCGCCGCTGCCGTTGATATGCAATTGTCCTTGCAGATCGCGGACGACACCCGGCACCAGCGGCAACGCATCGGCGACCGTATGCGGACGTAAGGCGGTGTCTTTCGCTTGCTGGCGACCGATGTCGGTGGAAACCGAAGCGCCCTGCTCGACAGGATTTGTCGCGGCAGAAGTAGCCGAAATGTTCACCGCATCCGTGATATTCACTTTGGGCACCATCAACAATTCAAGCTCATTCGTCACTCCCGCAAGGATGAGCAAATCGTCCTTTGTGCGCGGTTCAAATCCTGCCTTGCTAGCTTCGATTTCATACGTGCCTGCGGCCAGTTTGGGCAAGGAGACTTGGCCTTTCTCATCCGTGAGCGCCGTGGCTAGCACGGCTCCGGCTTTTTTTAATTCGATGTTGACTTGCGGGATGGGTTTTCCGGCTTCGTCGAGCGCGGTAATTTGTAAGATAGAATTTTGTGCTTGTGTAACAGAAGAAAAGAAAATCAAGAATGCTAATAAACAAAGGCTGGCAAATAATCGGTTTAGGACCATTGTCATGATAACTCCAATGATGCCCTGCTGGGGCGTACAACTGTTGCGATCAAGGAGGCAAGTCGCAGTATACAACAGAAATCTTCAACTCTCAGAATCGGCAGCCAACAATTTCAGCCGCGTTTTGAAGGCTATCCCTGGCCGTACATTGCCTGAGCATAGGTACGGCAAACAAGCCCTCAACCGGATGTCAAATGGTGCTCCATTGCATCAACTGAATATTTAGTTTTTGTAGTTGGGCGTGGAATTCACGGCTCAGCAGTGCCGCGCATTCATCCTTCCCGCGCAGCGTTGGGTATGGGGTGTGGTTTTGCCGACTGGGGTGCAAGGCCACCTCCGTAACACCAGCTTGCAGCGTTTCCAGGTCAACCAACCATTCAGCCAAACCGTATTCCCCCGCGCGCTTGAAGCCCAGGAAATGATCGTTGTAGCGGAGAGAAGATCGTTTGAGATGCGGTTGCCCAAGCAGCAAATTCGCATTCAGCGCCAGTGCCGGAAGTTGCCGATTTTTGAGTTGATTCCGTTCGCGCGGGAGCCGCAGGGCAGGAATCTGATACTCCTGGCACAACTTCACGGCGAGACGAAAAGCAGGCGGGAATGCGTGCAGGTGCTGGTGACTATCGGCGTGCGAGAGTCGAACCCCGGCTTGCAACAAGCGTTCGATTTGCGCGCGCCATTCGATTTCGACGGCTCGTGCAACCGCCAATGGATGCAGCAGCCAGCGGAATAGAACGGAATTCCGCCCGGCGAAGTGCCCATCCTTTCCCAGCAATATCCTCACTGTTGCCCTGTCAGCCAGTGGTTGGCCTTCGATCAGATTCAGATGAACTCCGGCGCTGACCTGCGGCTGGGCGCGTAAAAAAGCGACAGACGCTTCCCATCTTTCGCCGTTGGCGAGGACTGAAACGCCGCCTAACAGATGAGCCAAAGCCAATTCCTCAATCGCGCTGTTGACCGCTTCGCAAGCGCCATAATCATCTGCATTTAAGATCAGCTTTTTCGCTGCTTCCATAAAAATCGTCGTGCTGTTTCGCGTTTCCCTGCTGGTCGTTATATTGTAGCCAGCTTTTACAGAATTTGTGAATGTTGCGGCGAACTATGATTTCCACCATCCTCCTGAATCGAGAGCAAAAAACTTTTTCCCCCGTGAGCAATAGCAATGAAATCAGCCTGTTGCGAGAAGATCAGTCGAATGTTCTTTGGGTAGACATTGCGAACCCAACAGACGCCGATTGGGAACATTTGCGCGAGGAATTCCAATTCCATCATCTGGCTATTGAAGATTGCCAGCACGCGCACCAAAGGCCCAAGATCGAAGACTATCATGGCTACTACTTCATCGTTCTATACGAAGCGGAATTGACCGAAACCAATGAATTGCGGTTGAGCGAATTGAATATGTTTTTGGGGCCAAACTATGTCGTCACAGTCCACCGCCTACCCATTAGAGCCTTGGCTGAAGGCGAACGGTTGTGGCGTAATTGGATAGACTTGTCAGGACTAGGCGCAGGCTTATTGGCCTATTTGATTATGGATTCGCTCGTGGATCACTACTTCCCCGTGCTTGATGCCTTATCCGAGTGTATGGATGATTTGGAAGATCGGCTTTTTAACGAGCAGGATGAAGAAACGATAGAAGACATCTTCCAAATCAAAAAGCAATTGCTGAAAATGCGTCGTTCGGTCAGCCCGCTACGTGATGTTTTTAATATCCTCTTGCGGCGTGAACATCCCATTTTCCCCCGTGAAGTGTCGTATTACTTTCAGGACATTTTCGATCACCTCATCCGCGTTGCCGACACGATTGATACCCTGCGCGACCTGCTCGGTTCGACCATGGACGTGTATCTCTCCTTGCAAGGCAACCGGATGAATATGGTAATGAAGCGTTTGACGGCGCTCTCTACCATCCTGATGTCAGCCGCCCTGGTGTCCGGCATTTATGGCATGAACTTCCAGCACATGCCGGAACTCGCCTGGCAATATGGCTATTACGGAGCGTTAGGACTGATGGCTTTGACTGCACTAGGGCTATTTATTTTCTTCCGCTGGATCAAGTGGTTGTAAAAGCGTTTTTAGGCTGTGATACCATCCGCGCTTATGGCAGTACTCAATCAACCTAACCTAACCTATGGCGAATACCTGCAAGTCTCAGAACTAATTTCCTTGCAAGCGCCGCAATCCACGCCGCCGCATCATGATGAGTTACTATTCATCATCATCCATCAATCCTACGAATTATGGTTCAAGCAACTGCTCCACGAACTTGATGCCGTCGTCACCAATTTGCAACTGGCAGCGCAAGACACGAAATCGCGCGACGCGGTATATGAAGCCGCACGGTTGCTACGTCGCTGTACGGAAATCATGCGCGTATTAGTTGAGCAGTTCACCATTTTGGAGACGATGTTGCCCACGCATTTCCTGGCCTTTCGCGGTAAGCTCAGACCTGCCAGCGGATTTCAATCCGAGCAGTTTCGGGAGATTGAATTTCTCTGTGGGTTGAAGGATGAAAAGCTATTACAACATCACAAACCCGACCCGGAAATGCACGCCAAGCTCGCACGACGCTTGCGCGAGCCTTCGTTGCGCGATGTGTTTTTTGCCGCAATTGCTGCGACCGGTGTGATGGCTGCGCCCGGAGCGGAGACAAGTGAAGAGGAACGCTTTCGCCTACGCGCCAAAGCGATTCTGGCCTTGTATCAGGAAGAGCGCACCTATCGGGATTGGCTCGACGTGTGCGAACGCCTGACCGAATTCGATGAATTGTTAGTGAGTTGGCGGTTGCGGCATATTCAAATGGTTGAGCGCATCATCGGCATCCGCTTGGGCACTGGCGGCAGTAGCGGCGCGTCCTATCTCAAACACACGCTGGATAAAAAATTCTTTCCCGAATTGTGGGAAGCGCGATCTTTGTTGAGCGAAACATAGGCTGATTACCATGAAACTTATCATCTTCGATATTGACGGAACCCTGACACAGACGAGTCGCGTGGATTCGATTTGCTTCGAGCGCGCCCTGGCCGCCAATGGCATCGCTTCGCCCGAAGCCGATTGGCATGGCTGCCCGCATGTCAGCGATACGGGACTGACGCGCCATCTGTATCAGGCACACTATGACCGCGCGCCGCATGAGCACGAAGAAATCTCCTTGCGGGATTGCCTCGTCTCATTGCTGCAAGAACATCACGCGCGCGATGCTTCGCAATTTGCCGAAGTCGAAGGCGCGGCTGCGATGTTGGTGGAATTGGCGAAGAAGCAAGATTGGGTTATTGCTTTGGCCACAGGCTGCTGGCGCGCGTCAGCGGAAATGAAATTGAGCGCAGCTAACATTCAACTGCAGCACAAACCTGCGGGTTTTGCCGAAGATGGCCCGGCACGCGAAACCATTGTTACTGCCGCTATGCAACGAGCCTCAGCGCATTACCAACAGACCAACTTTGAACGGATCGTTTCGGTGGGGGATGGAGTATGGGATGTAAAGACTGCTATAAATCTGGAACTGCCTTTTGTCGGCATTGGCAGCGCTGCTCGTGCCGAAGCACTTCAGCAACAGGGCGCAGAGCATATCGTGCCGGATTTCGTTGATATCAACGGCTTCTTTGCTTATCTGGAAGAAGCCGTAATTCCGCGTCAATCCTTGCGTAAATCTGTGTGAACTGGTGACCAAAACTATGAACGATCTACTGTCTTATCGCGCGCAATTTCCGATCCTCGCAACGACGGTTTACCTTATCAACCACTCGCTCGGTGCTATGCCTAAGGCGACCTACGACCGCCTGCATGACTACGCCGAAGCCTGGGACACACGCGGCATTCGGGCGTGGGAAGAGGGTTGGTGGGAAATGCCGCTGACCGTGGGCGACAAGCTCGGTCGCATCATCGGTGCGCCGCCCGGCACCGTAGCGATGCACCAAAATGTTTCGGTCTGTCAGGCGCTCATCATTTCGTGCTTCGATCTGACGGGCAAGCGCAACAAGATTGTCTATGAAGCGATGAACTTCCCGTCCGTGATGTACGTCTACGAAGCACACGCGAAAGCGACGAATGCGCGCATCGTCACCGTTCCGAGCGACGACGGCATCACGATTGATACCCAGAAAATGCTGGACGCGATTGACGAAGAAACGCTGCTTGTCCCCATTTCACACGTGTTATTTAGAAGTGCCTTCATTCAGGATGCCAAAGCGATTATCGAAAAAGCCCATGCTGTTGGTGCGTATGTCGTGCTGGACGCGTATCAATCCGCCGGTACAGTGCCGCTCAACGTGACCGAACTCAACGTAGACTTTGCCACGGGCGGTTCGGTGAAATGGCTCTGTGGCGGCCCCGGCGCAGGCTGGTTGTACGTGCGGCCTGATTTACACACCAAATTCGAGCCGAAGGTCACAGGCTGGGCTGCGCAGCGCTCGCCTTTCGCTTTTGCTTCAGAGATTGATTACGCCACAGACATTCATCGTTACCTGCACGGCTCGCCTGCCATTCCGGCCTTATACGCCGCCGAAAGTGGCTATGACCTTATCAACGAAATCGGCGTCGAGGCGATTCGCGCGAACTCGATCCAACAAACGACCAAACTGATCGAACTGGCCGAGGAGCAAGGCTGGCGCATCAATTCCCCGCGCGATGCTAATCAACGTGCTGGCTCAGTGATTCTGGATGTGCCGTTTGCTGGTGAAGTCGTGCGCGAGCTTTCGGCGCGTGAGATGTTGGTAGATTATCGCCCCGGCGCGGGCATTCGCGTGGGTCCACATTTCTTCAATACCGATGACGAAATAGAAACCATTATCCGTGAGATCAAAACGATTCTCGATACCAAAGCCTATGAGAAACATTTGTCGGCCAGCGGGGCGAATGTTTAGCGTTCGCTTTCCCAGATCGCGCGCGGTGGATGTTTGGGCCAAACTTAAAGCTGAATTGTATCGCGCCTGACTGTTGTTAACTGTTCGCCACCCCTCGCAAGTTCCCTTGTGATGGCATCCAGCGCGACCCTCTCGCAAATGCGCTCCGTAAGCATTTCCTATTGGCTCGGGATCAATCGTAAGCGATGCCAGGAAGTTTCCGTGAGCGGCTTTCCGGCCTGGTCGAGCGCCAGCACGCGCCAACGCAGCGGCTTGTTGGCCGCCTTGTCTTTCAGCCACGGTGGCGCGTGATACCCTCCGCTCCCCGATGGCAAGATCGCAGCCAGCACTGAGTTGCCCGCCAGGTCTTCCACTTCGAGGCGATAAAGAGTCGCTCCCGCGCTCTCGGACCAGCGAAAATCAAGCGGTTGAGTGGCTGATAAGACAGCGTTGTCACCCGGCAGTAGAAGCGTTATTGGCCCCATGGTCGGCATCATAGCTGTGCTGCCGCCGCCGACATAATAACGCAGCACCGGCAGCGGAAAGCCCGCCACCGCGCCATTGTGAACCACTCCGGGCCCACCCACGTTGAGCAGGTTCGCGTCGCCTTCTTTGTCATCGGTGGCTTCGATTCTCAGCAAAATCAGGTATGGCCCTGCTACGGCGGTTGGCAAACGTGAAACCTCCGGCCCCGGTAAAACAAATTTTCCGGTGGGCTGTAAGAGGAGATTGAAGGTGCTGACTTGCAGGTAACGCTGTTGCCTGCCGCGCTCTTCCAGCGGCAAGGTGGCTTCGGTCAGCAGGTCGCGGACGTCTGGCTGTTTATCGCCCGGCTTGACCACTTCCCAGCGCCCTTTGAGTCGCCCTGTGCCATTGTAAGTAAGCTCGGCTTTGATGGTTGGCAATTTCTCACCGGGATTCACGCTCAGCACTGGCTTGTCGTCGGCAAATGATAATTTCACCTCTGTTAGCGCGAAAGGCGTAGTCGCACCGCCGCTGCCCATGCGGCACGTAACAGGAACATATTCATCCCGTCCGCCGCTCGTGTTGGTGAACCTGCGCACGTAAAAATAGCTTGATGTAGCTCCTCCTTCCGCGGCTTGATACGCGCGCCGCATCACCGAACCGGGAATCGTCATAATGTCGGTAAAGCTGCTTCTGGCGCTCGGCGTTGACAGATCGAAACGCGCGGGCGTGCAACCCCACAATTTGGCTGGATTGCATTTGAGTCCTGCATCCGGTGCCGCCGACATCAATTCACCGCACCAACAGCCTTCCGCGGGCTTTTGATTGCCGAGCGGCCCAAACGTAAGTTGCACGACGGTGGGGCCATTGGCATTGACGTTGACGCCATTCGGACTAACTCGGATGCTCTGGTTTTGCTGCGCCTGACTCGACCACCAACTGACCAACAGGAACGTCAGGAACAAAATGGTTAAGCAAAGTTTTTTCACAGTTACCTCCTTCAGAATTGGTGCTGTACCAGGAGCGGTAGCGACATAGTGAACTCACGGCGCGCGTCAGGCAATAACCAAGTCGCTACCGCTCCTCGTACCGTACCGGCGTCTGTCTCTCCTATGTGCGTTAATTTTGCTCATCGGTGCAACACAGGTTGGAAACCGACGCCACGGTATTCGTCAAAAGAACGTAAAGTTTAGTCCCGTGTTCAGCGTCTGGCTGCGCGTCAGACTGTTAATGCCAAAGAGAAAGTCCAATGAGCGCGCGTACTGGTTGGCATAGCGAAGATAAAACTGCGCCTTCACCTTGCTGAGACGACCTTGTTCGCGCGCGAAACTATGCGACCATTGCGCATCGTAGCCGAGGTTTCGTTGCCTGCTGCTGAGTGAGAGATCGCCGCGTGAGCTTCCGACCGTGTCGAAAACATTGAGCACCAGCGCGGAGTTTTGCGTGATGCGCCAATTGAGGCCGCCCCCATAACGCAACGTGCGATCATTGCGCTCTTTATCCTTGTTGGCATTGCTATCCAGGCTTTGCAGGTTCTCGCGGCTGAACTCGAAATTGAGATCAAGCGACGGGGTTACTTTCAGGCCAAGCGTGAAGCTCTGCACAACATTGCCGAGTGTCGCGGGAATCGGCAAGGCTTGCCCCTCAGCGCGATTATTCTGAAAGGATTGGTTGTAGCGATAGGCAAACGACCAATGATCCGCTAGCCACTCGGTGGCAAAGCTGTGATTGGTGCTGATCTGGTTGGGAAGCTGCGCGAGCTTGAAGCCCGCATTGGACGGTAATTCGGTCGCAAATTGATGCGTTCGATCAAAGCTGTAACTCAACGTCGGCAGCCACCACGACGGCTTAGCTGGCTTGCGTGAGAACGAAGCCAGCGGCGCGCCAAGGATCAGATTCTGGCGACGGGTAAACGCTTTGAGTATAGAGGGGACGTTGTTGAGATTATCGTTGAAATGAAAATTCGAGGCCGTCAAAGTGAACTCGCCAATGCTCCCGACCATTTCAACTTGATGCTGGAATTTGTTGGCCTGCGCATCGGCAGCCACGCTGCGAAACAGCGGAGCCACCTGCTCGTGCCGGACATTAACGGTGAGATTGGCCTTCTTATTTTCCGTTAGCTTCCAATCACGCAATACATCATAACCGACTTCGACATAATGGGCATTGCGCGTTGCGGCGCGCGCGAGCGCAACCGTCAGGCCCTGCGTAAGCGTCGGATCGTTGGGGTTGTTGAAGCGGCTGCGCACAAACCCGGCATCGGCGCGCAACCGTTGTGACTTGTTACTCGCCTGCAAGCGAAAGCCGAATCCTTTGCTCTGTTCCGCGTCGGTGATATTGCCTTGATTGAAATTACTAATCGGCTGTAACGAGCCTTGCAACACCGTGGCTTCCAGGCGCAAACCACCACGTCGTTCGGGCAGAAACTCATAGCCCACCGTGCCGCTGACGTGTTGATGTTTGCGGCGGTCGAGGCCGAAGAAATTGCTCCAACCAACGATGCTGCTGCCATTCATTGCGGCAACGGCAACATCCCACCGCCGATTGACGGGTACGGTCAGTGTGATGCCACGACTGGAAAAGTTATCCATCAGGAAACGATTGGCTCCGAAAGAAACATGGCCCAAAGTGACTTTGGCTTGTTTGAACTGGAACTGCACCAGATAGTTTGACAGATCAATGTTCGGCGCGGCATTCCCCATGGTATCGAAGCGCAGCGCCTGTCCCTGAAAGCTCGAACCCACGACATCAAAATTTCCTTGTGAGTTAAAAAGCCCGCGCGCCATGTTCGTTTGAAGACTGCCTTGCAAGGTGAGATCGGTGTAGGTCGGACGCTCCGGGCGATTGGAAGCGGGGAAATGCACTTCGCGTGGTTGCGCGACTACGCCGACTGTCACGGAAGGAGCAGCGTTGAATTTATCAAACCCAAAGCGGCGCGCCTTCGCATTCTCTGCTGCGGGCGCTTCTGTGGTTTGATTGCCCGCCACGCGCAGCGTGAATCGCGTGAGTTCTTTCCAGTCATCAGCGGGAGAAACCAGATAAATGGTCATGGGGGTTTCGCCCTTCGGCAAGGGAAGCGACTTGGGGGCATAGCTGAGATTGTTTGGCGTAGAAGTAAAGAGCGCGGTCATGTCCGTCTCGCCGATGAAAACAGCTAATCTGCCCTCGGTTGCTGCCAGTGGACGGTTGAGCCGGAGCACCAGCGGCTCAAGCGGAGCAATCGCTTGCTTCCCGGCGAAGCTCGGATGCACGGTCAGCGGTGCTTGCGCCCAAACGCCAGCGCAAGCCAACAGCACCGCCAGGACGATGGCGGGTGCGATTCGCCGAACGCGCTGGTAGCGAGATGTGATGATAAGCTTGGGCATAGTTCACCTCATCGTTGGCTGACAATACCGGGCCAAGGAATTGGAAATACGATTTCGCCCGATAAATACAGGCTTGCGCGCGATTTGCACTCTTCACCTTTGTGGTGAAAAGTGCAAATCGCCGAAAATCGCGGTAAGCCCAATCAATATTGAGTAAACCCGATTTTGTCATTTTCTTATCCGTGGATTCGGAGTCGAACATTCCCCACTGGCCAGATTTACTCAAATCACTGCAATCTCTACCGCTTGGTGCAGGTGCAGCCCCATCTACCGGGTTTGCCACCTTTACCAATACCGCAAGCAGCGGCTTCCCCACACCACCCAGTCTTGCTTAAATCACTGCAATCCTGGCGACCATTGCAGGTGCAGACGAGCGAGTCGCATTTGGCAGCGGTAGTGCGTTCGTCGGGAGACAAAGTGCCGCCCCCAGGAGGGAAGCCAAAGTCCACGGCGCTCAAATCACTAAGCGTTCCGAAAAGGAATTTGCTGCCGGTCAAACCTAGCTTCTTTACCAGATCACTCATCGCCAGCTTGCCCTTAGAGGTAATGACCTGTACACGGCTGACAGCATCGGCAGCCACGTTGTAAGTATTCCCTTTGCGAGTTAAGTCTATGAGGTAAGGTTTGTCTGTTGGTTGGGTGGCTAGTGTCTGAGCTGTCACCTCTATTGGTTTCCGAGTTTGGCCGTAGACAACCATCAGCGCCGACAATGCCAGGGCGACGGTCATAACTAAACGGATGCGTTTCATGAGTTTTTCTCCTTTTGTGATAAACGATCTCCCCGCGAAGATCACGGTTAATTGTGATAAGTCGGGCGTTGTCGCACTCCGGCCCAACATTGGCGTCAATGCTATTGACGGTTGCTTTTTCGCTTTCGAGGGGATGACGACTCAGCCGCGAACTTTCTCTCACGCTAAGGAATAATCTTTCTGGCTTCTGCTTCTGAAAATCGTTCCGGGCGTTTCAGCGCGCTGAACGTCACGCCGGGGATGGAATTGATTTCCTCTCCGGCGAGGCCGAGTTGCATTCGCTGCTTAATAAGTGGCAACAATTCGTTTAAGGCTCCGGTTTTATCGTTCCTAAAGTTCAGTATCTCTGTGATCGTCACTGATCCGTCACCATTGGCATCGAGCTTTCTGAATGCATCTTGGGCGGCGTTGCCGGTTTGCAGTCCGCGCACCATCTCTTCCTTGGTGGTTGGATTCTTGGAACGAATAGAACTGATGAGGCTCGGAACGCGCGCGTTGATGCTGGCAAACATCTGACGCCGTCCTTCGTCCGCTTGCGGATTGGGTTTCCAGACAATCGGGTTGTTCGTCTGATCCAGGCTGCAATCCTCACTGGCCGTAACTCCAGGCGCTGCCGGGACGCCGCGCACGACGAAGCTCTGGCCTTTATCGCCCAATTGGATGGAGTAGTTGTACCCGCATTTCTGCTGCTTAAGATGGAGTGACTCAAAGGATGCGGTATAAGCGCGATGCTGCAGGAAGTGATTCTTTTGCGCCTGGCTCATCTGTTTGAGGTAGTCGCCGGAACATTGTCTGGCGGCAGCCTCCCTGACCTTCTGCACCGCCGGCAGCAGCATGCCAATGAGGATGGCGATGATCGCAATGACGACGAGCGTTTCTATCAGCGTGAATCCACGCTGAGCAAATCCTGTATGAACTCGGTCTGGTTCGTTTTTCATAATGTCTCCTTGTGCATTTGCATTCTGTATGCCGTGGCCCTGGCTAGGGCCACGGCATACTGTCGGAATCCGAGACCCCTTCTGATTGAGGCGAATCCCAGTGCAGCCTTAAAAGATTGCCAGTCTCGATTTATTTCCATCTATTGTGGTTATTAATATGCAATCGTCGCTGCAGGGCGTTGTCTTACTCTTGGCGCAGCTTATGGTTCCACCTACGGTTTTAGCACTACAGCCGCCGCCACCTTCTTTCGCACAGAAACAGTCAAAACTACCCGTGACGCCACCGCCGCCCGCCTGCAAAGCAACCGCAACTGTGTTATTGGGCTGCGGCACGAACTTGTAACCCGGCTTGAGCTTGAACACTCCGTTGTCAAGCGTAAGACCTTGTATGGTCTTGGGCAGTTCTTTCACCAATACCTTCTTGGCCTTTGCAGGCTGATTTGTTTGGCTGGTTGATGTCTGCGCTGTCACGTCTCCCGTTTTGCTTGCTCCTGATTGCGTCGTTCGACTGTAGGCGGAAACCAGCAGCGCCAAAGTCAAAACGGCTAGAATACTTACACTGATGCGTTTCATGAGTCTTTCTCCTTTTGCGATAAATGACCTTCCCGCGAAGATCAAAGTTGATTGGGTATGGTGAGTAACGGTTATTTTGTTAACCGAGCATTCAGGAGAGACCTGCTGCTGCTAAACGCATATTCTCCCCGCTGGATGGTCGCGTTTCTAACGCCCAATTGCTTGGCAATGTCCGCGCTTAGTGGGACGTCCTCATCAACAAATAATGTAGGACCTTCTTCCGAAGCCTTTTCCAGCAGCCTAAGCTCCAGCTTCCCATCCTCAGTCCGGCTCAGCTCAGCTTGGACAGTTCTGGCCGCGCTGAGTTTGCCGACAGTGATCTTGCATATTCCCCACCCCCCGCAGTTTTTCTTTGCCCTCCCAAACGTAAGAGAGATCGAGATTTTCGGAAATTTGATCTTCTGACTCTGAAAAGCGGCGGCATTGCTTGTCAGACTTGCTTGGCTTGTTACTTGGGGCGTTGGACTCTGGGCATAAACCAGCAGTGCGAGCGCGAGAGTGGCAATAAAAATCATTGAGATGCGTTTCATAAGTTTTCCTCCTCTTCCGGTAAAGACCTTGAAGTTGATTTGTTTTTATTCACGGGGAAAGTTTTCATTTTCTCTGCACCCCGTGTGCGTCAGAGAAACAGGCGAAGCGTAAAAACCAGGCGTAGGATCGTTTTCCTTCTCTGTGAATTTTCGCCTGCGAGGTGATGACGACTCCGCACAGAACTTTCTCTCACCTTGCGCACCAATTATTTGATCGCGACGGTCACAAGATTACTGACGGCACCGTTGCGTGAGAGCGTGAACGTATGCGTACCGGAACCAATGCCCACAGGCAGTTGAATATTGATTTGATTCAAGCCGACAAAGAATGGCGCTTGTCCGGCGTACACCACTGTCACAATCTGCCCGTCAATTCTGGCTTCGACATTCGCCTTAACGTCGCCATCAGCATCTGTCACATCCGCGCCCAAACCAGTGCCGAAGAAGGCGAGAAAGCTCGGTTCGCCATTGGGTTGCGTGGCGTTGAAAGGCGCGCCAACTAACCTGATGCCATCAAGCGCCGCAGCGGCTCCTGTGCCTTGTTGATTTACGGTGAAGATGGCGGGGGCAGTGGCATCCACTTGAATCAATCCGTTATGCAGACGCCCATCGCTTGCGGTGACAGTGACAATGGCTTGCCCCGGCGCCGTGCCAGCGGGGATTTGATAATTGATTTGCTGCGGCGAGACAAAAAAGAGCGGTGCCAGCCGTTCGACTCCCATGACGTCTTTGATTTTGACTGTCACACCAGCCATAGAAGTCGTCGCGAGAACGTTTAGCGCACTAATCGTCTGGGTCGAAAAGTTTTGCCCGAACACCGAAACTATTGCTTTGGGGGCAATTTGAACCAGGTAACTGGCACATGAAACAGTCGCGGCCACAAGTTCGCCGCTGTCGTAGAGTTCTGCGCTGGCGAGCGGCCCATTGCCTCCCGCGACGAGGACTTTGCCGTTTAAGAGTAACGTCGCACTGTGATTCAGTCGGACGTTAGCAGAAAGATTGGCCGTCGTGGCCCAGCTTCCGGTTGTTGGGTCATACAATTCTGCCCCGCTTTGCCCTACAGTTTTTCCCGCCACCAACACTTGTCCATTTGACAACAATGTCAGCGTGTGCGCCTGACGGGCGACCGCCATACTATCTGTAGCGCTCCATTGCCCGGTAGCAGGATCGTACAATTCCGCTGTGTTGTAGCTTGCTGATACAAAGTTACTGCCGCCAACAGATAATACTTTGCCATTTGTGAGGAGCACGGATTTCAAAAAAGGACGCGCCGTACCAAGGCTACCTGTCGGCGTCCAGCTTCCAGTAGTCGAATCATAAAGTTCGGAACTGCTGTGTAGCGTCGGATTGGTAAGTGTTCCGCCAAAACCTGAGGCAACCAGCACTTTACCGTTCGGCAGCAGCGTGGCCGTATGCCCTTCGCGCGCGGCGCTCATCGTTCCTGTCAAACTCCAGCTTCCGGTGATGGGATCATATAACTCAGTCGTGTTCCCCACGGCGTTGTCCACCGCTTCACCGCCTGCGAGCAAGACCTTGCCACTCGGCAACAGCGTCGCACTCGGCATCTCACGAGCAGCGTTCATCGTGCCCGCCAACGTCCAGACACCCGTCGCCGGGTCGTACAATTCGGCGCTGCTCAAATTTCTGCGGTCAGTGCCTTCGCCACCGGCGACCAACACCTTGCCATTCGGCAAGCGGAGGGCGACGTGGTTGTAACGTGGCGTGTTCAGATTGCCTGTCGCCGTCCAATTCCCCGTCGCGGGATCGTACAACTCCGCCGTCACTGCCGCCGCAGTACTTATGCCTCCGACCATTAACACTTTGCCGTTCGTCAACAAGGTGGCGGTGTGCAGCACACGCGCCGTGTTGAGCGGGTTAGCGGAACTCCATTGTTGCGCTTGTGCCTGCGCCATCAGCGCGAACAGCACGAACACGCTGTGCAGCAAAGAAAAAAGGAATGGTGATTGACGATTCATATGATGCCTCCTGAATGAATGCAGGCACAGCAAGGCCACGACCGAGAATCCTCCGCCATCGCTTTGTAGTTGCCTGTACTTTGTGCTGGAGAACAGACGCCGGGCGGGAGAAAGTTCTCTCACGCGGTCACGAATTTTTGCGCAGCAGGGAGGTTTGTTTTTTTCGCCAGGCGGCGTACACTTCCGAGCAGCGCAATGCGTCGTTTCCCCTGCGCATAAAACAAACTACTGAAAAGCAACTCCCCAAGCTTGGCAGCAATTGGGCAGCAATTGGTTGGAGAAAAAAATGAAGTTCCCGTCTGGCATTCTGCTTTGTTTCATCGTCTTGATTTCCCTTTCCCCTGTCTTATCACAATCGGTTCCCGCGCCTGCCGCCACAGCCGTGCGCGAGCCGACGGCGGCGGAAACCGCGCTAGCTGAGGCATTAGTGAAAGCCACGACAGAAGAAGAACAAGAGCGGTTGCTCGCACAGGAAAAAGAGCGGATGAACAGTTCGCTGCTGGCTGCGCTGAAAAGGCTGGGTGATCCTCTCACCGAAAAAGGCGAATATGCGCAGGCGCTCAGAATCTATCAACTCGCCGCCCGGATTGCGGAACGGATCGGAGATCGCAAGGGGCTGGGCATCGCTATGGCGGATGTGGGAGCATCGTATCTTGGGCAGAACCGCCTGGCGCAGTCCCTTGATCTATTGCAGAAGAGCCTCGCCATTGGTGAAGAAACAGGCGACCAGGAAGTGCTGGCGCGCGTGCTCTTTATGATCGGCAATGTCCACCGGTTACAGGGTACGCACGAGCAGGCGTTGCCGGTCTATCACCGAGGGCTGGCGATCAGCGAAGCGAATGGGAATAAAAGCCTCGCTGCCCGCCTTGCTAATAACATCGGCATCCTCCTCGTTGCACAGGGGCAGCAGGAACGGGCGCTGGCGTTTTACCTGAAAAGCCAGGCGCTCGATGAAGCGATCAATGAGAAGTCGCATCTGGCGCTGGTCTTCATGAATCTCGGCCAATTGCATCTTGAACAGGGGCGATACGGGCAGGCACTGGAATGCTTGCAGAAGTCCGTCAAAATTAACGAAGAGATCGGTGGCACCGCCGATCAAGAAGGCATTGCCGTCCAATTGAATAACATTGCGCTGATCTACCGTCGGCAGGGTCGTTATGACCAGGCGCTGACCTACTATCGGAAAAGCTTGCAGGTCTTGGAAGCACTCAACCTCCCGGCCAGAATCGCTACATCACAAAACAATATCGGCGTCGTGTACAAATCCGAGGGGCAGTATGAGCCAGCGCTGGCGTGGTTTCAGAAAAGCCGGAAGCGATTTGAGGAAACCAAAGACAAAAGCGGCATCGCCATGACGCTGAATAATCTCGGTGACGTGTATCGGCGGCAGCGGCGCTTTGATCTCGCGCTGGAACCACTGCGCCAGAGCCTCCGCTTACGCGAAGAGAGCGGCAACCGCGTAGGCATTGCCCGGACGCTGAATAATCTGAGCCTGCTCTACCGAGACCAGGGCAATCATACAGAGATGCTGGCAGTCAGCCGCCGCGCGGCGCGATTAGCAGAAGAGATCAATGCGCCCGAAGACCTTTGGGTGGCGCAGGAAAGCGTCGGCAGGGCGCTGCGTGCGCTTAAGCAGCCTGCCGAAGCACGCCAGAGTTTTCTTGCTGCCATCGCTACCATTGAATCGTTGCGCTATCAGGTGGCCGGGGGCGGCCAACAGCAGCAAAGCTTCCTGGAAAACAAACTCTCGCCGTGGCGCGGCCTGATTGATCTGCTTGTCTCGCAACAGCAATACGCCGAAGCCCTGACATTTGCCGAGCAATCGAAGGCACGCGTGCTGCTCGATGTGCTACAGGTAGGTCGCCCCAGCCTCCGCAAATCGCTCTCATCGCAAGAGCAGAAGGAAGAGGAAGAGCAGCGTCTTCGGTTGGCGGCACTCAATTCGCAACTCACCAACGAACTACGACGTAACCAGCCTGCCCCAGCGCGTGTGAGCGAGTTAAAAACCAACCTTGCGAAAGCCCGGCTGGAGTATGAAGCGCTCGAAACCGGCCTCTATGTAGCCCATCCCGAATTGAAAGTTCATCGTGGTGAGGCTCCCGTCATCAAAACGGAAGAACTGGCGGCGCTGTTGCCGGACGCGGCGAGTGCGTTGCTGGAATATGTTGTAACCGATAATCAGACACATCTATTTGTCATCACAAAGATGGCCGGTAAAACAGACGCGGAGGTGAAGGTTTATACTCTCCCGATTAAACGCCCGGAGTTGACCGGGCAGATCGAAGCCCTTCGCAAACAGCTTGCCGGGCGCGACCTTGGCTTTCGCGCCGCTGCCCGCCAACTCTATCAACTCCTGCTCAAACCAGCCCAGGCGCAGCTTCAAGGCAAGACCCAACTCATCATCGTGCCGGATGACAAACTGTGGGAATTGCCGTTTCAGACGTTGCTCACTGCCGACAATCGCTATCTGCTGGAAACAAGCGCCATCTCGTATGCTCCTTCGTTGACGGTCTTGCGCGAAATGAAGACGCGCCGCAAACGCCCGTCGCAGATGAGCGCAGCAACGTTGCTCGCGCTTGGTAATCCGACACGTGGCTCCGAAACGATGGAGCGCACACCGCTCACACAGCGCGATGGCAAACTTGCTCCGTTGCCCGAAGCTGAACAGGAAGTAAAGGCCCTGGGGCAGTTGTATGGCGCGGCGCGCAGCAAGGTCTATTTTGGCCCCACAGCCCGCGAAGATCAGGTAAAGAGCGATGCCCATCAAGCCCACATTCTACACTTTGCCACGCACGGCATTCTGGACGATACGGCCCCGATGTATTCTCATCTCGTCCTCGCACAGGGAGATAAAGGTGAAGATGGATTGCTCGAAGCCTGGGAGATGATGCAAATGGATTTGCAGGCTGATTTGGCTGTGCTTTCTGCGTGCGAAACCGCGCGCGGCAGATTCGGTGCAGGCGAAGGAATGATCGGGTTATCGTGGGCCTTGTTTGTCGCGGGCGTGCCTTCGACAGTTATCAGTCAATGGAAAGTCGAAGCGGCCAGCACGCGCGATTTGATGTTACAGTTTCATCGCAGCCTGCAAGCCAGGAAGGCAAACAAAGCCGAAGCATTGCGGCAAGCGTCCTTGTCATTACTCAAACAACCGGCAACCAGTCATCCCTTTTATTGGGCGGGATTTGTCTTGGTGGGCAATCAACAATGAAGCTCAACGTTGCAAGGCGCGCACATTTGCCAGCAATCGTCGCGCTACCGGGGAAGTTGGATTCGCCTGTTGCAACGCACGAAATTCGGCTTCAGCTTCGTCCAGCAACCCGGCCTCAGCATACAACAATCCCAGCATCAAAGGTGAAGTTCTAACAGTGCGCCGCGCCTGTGCGATCTCATTCGCCTTTACCTGACTAAGCACGCGGAACTTGGCTTGCGGTGCGGGCGGACGTGGCGAAGTGATCGTTTGCTCATCTTTTTTGGCCTTCACTTGCCAGGCGTAAAGCGCGCCGCGGTTGAGCGGTTGCGGGATTGTCCACGTAGTTGCGGTCAATATTGGACTGGACGTGACGAGGTTAAATTGTTCGTCGTAGATTTCAACCGTGTAATTCGTCGCGTTTGGCAGCGCCGCCCAGCGAAAAGTCGGACGATCTGTTAGTTCGACTTTTCCGATAGGCGCGATAACCGCAAATTTTAGTTCCTCATCTGAACCACTCATCAAGGCACTGCCATTCCGTTTGAGTCCGGCGAGCATTGGGGATCGTTCGATGCGTTGTGTCATCAACGCGGCTTTGATCATTTGCTGCTGCGCAGGCGACAGACTGTCTACACCAGTCAATTCGCCTTGTTGATTCAAGGTGATGAGTCGTTGCCCATCCTGCAATTGCGCAATGAGAGGCGCTTCAGGCGTGGTGCTCGGTGTCGAAAGGGGCGTCGTGGCAGGCGTAGGTGTAGGGGTTGCCGGAATGCTGACGATTTCGGGTTGTAGTTCTTTGTTACCAACGCCATACCACACAAACCAGGCCACGCATAGCAACGCGATTCCAGCCAAGGCAAATGCAGGGGTTCGCCAACTGGGAAGCAAGAGTTTTCGCCACCAACGGTCTTTTGCTTTCGGCGTGCTGGCCGGCGTAACGAACGCATCAGCGTGCGTTGTAGCGGCTTCGGTTGCCCAATCTTTGACGGCTACAGTGAGGCGATATTCTTCGGCACAGTCGCTGCATTGTTCGATGTGATGAACGACTTGCGTCATTTCATTCGCGGTGAGGCCGCCTTCGCCTGCTCGCACCAACAGCTCTGACGACAGGCAGGCGGTTCGCGTTTGTGGCTGGGTTTCCCGTTGCCAGAGAGTTTTCAGTTCGTCATCGCTCAAGTGCATATTCTATTCCTGCGGCCTGCAATGCTTCGCGCACATCGCTCAGTCCGCGATAGACTAAATTGCGCGCCTTTGGTTCGCTCCAACCTAATAAATGCGCCATCTCCTGTGTGGTCAATCCTTCCAAATGTAAGCGTACTGCCGTACGCCGATTGTCGGGCAGGCGCGCCATCGCTTTTTTAACTTTGGCGACGATTTGCCGCCGCTCGGCTTCACGATCCGGCGCGCGGTGCGGATCCGAGACAAGGACGTGTGGGTCAACGTTTTCCGCTTCGGCTTCTGCATCGGTCACAATTTGTTCTTCGCGTTTGCGTTTGACACGGCGCACCGCATCCAGCGTTGCCGTCGCCGCAATCCGATAGAGGTAAGACGCCGGGTCGTGGATTTCTCTCTCACTTTCCAGCGCGCGCCACAGGCGCAGCCGTGCTTCCTGTTCGATTTCGTCGTATTGCAGGCCCAGGTCTTTCGGGCACACACGAATAATTGCCTGACGCAGGAAACGTCCATATTCCTGGATCAGTTCGTTAAAGTGGATTTCGATGGAAGTACCGAATTTCATCGTCGCCCCAAAATCACAGGTAAGAAAAGGGCATTGACAACTATGTCGTCAAAGCTATCAATGCCTTCCGAGGGATGAAGAAGAACTTACAATAGCCCCTGCCAAACAACAAGTTAGGAAAGCTGGCGGGCAAGGACTTCTTAAAGCTCTTGCAACTTGAGCACTTTCTCGGCTGGCTGCATCACTTCGCGCGTGGCGTGAGTCAGCGCCCCCTGCTTTTCAAATTCATGATTCAGGACAGCCAAGACCTGTCGCAATTCCCCGCCCTGCAAGCCACTGGCTTTGAGCGCGGCTTCCAATTCGGTTTTGGGCAACTTGGCATTTGATGAAGTCAGCAAATGCTCGGCGAGGTCCTGGCCGCAAACTTCGCTGATGATTTCCAGCGCACGCCCCAGTGCAATTTGCGAATACACCTGTTTGCCCAGCATCATTTGCTTGCCCCCTGAAACCTCCAACACATTCTCGCGGGCAAAATCGCGCAACGCCCCTTCCTGCACCTCCAACGCTTTTTTGATGAGTTGCAATCGTTCCCATAATGCGCCTGCTTCTTGAGCCGTTAAGGTACTGAGATTCCAGGTTGTAATATTATCGCGCTCAGTGGCCCATTGCAGCTTTTGCAAGACCGAGGTCACAGCGGGACACGAGGCAATCGCCGGGCAATAGCGACAATGCTCGCCGATATTCACCGGCAAGGCTTTTCCCGCCGCCTGCCATTTGGCGAACACCGCAAGGACTTGCTGCAACTCGCCCAACTTAGCCCCGAATTCACGCAGATTTTCGGCAGCATATTCACGTTCATTGAAATAGAACGTGCCGTCTTCTCGAATCTGAACGATGCGCGCGACGACCTCTGCCGCCCCGAAATGCAGATGGGCAGCAAGGGCAAGAAAAGCTAACTGCTGACTGGCTGCGGCATCAACCGGAATCAGGCCAGTCTTGTAATCTACAACGACGATTTGCTGTGTGATTCGATGTTTGGCGACGAAATCTGCGGTGCCCAAAATCTCGCCCGTGTTTTCGTATTGGCGACCAAGGCTTGTGCCGAGCAAACGAGCCGATTGCGTTCCAGGGTGAAAGGCAAATGTCGCTTCCGCCAGACCTTCATCAAGTTCCGCCCAGAGCGCCGCCAAATCAATCTCGCGCGCGACACTGATGCCCGGCAATTTGGGAGAGAACTTTTCCAAGGCAGCCTCGCGGCCTTCATTGAAAGCGACTTCGAGAAAGGTGTGAATGTTGGTGCCGCGTTCGGCGGCCACGCCCGTTTCGAGCTTGATTTGGGGCAGGACGTGGCTGGCTGGACACGCAATCACGCGCGGTAAATATGAAGCGGATAGAATCGGTAACTCAGTCATTGGTCATTGGTCACTTGTCATCGGTCATTGGTCATTGGTCTAGGCGTTGTAGCAGGCAAGAGCAAAAACAAGTGACCAATGACCAATGCCTACTTCGGTGGCTCTTTTTCGAGAATCATCTTCACGTCCGTATCAAAGACACGATAGTTTTTCAGTTCCATTACATTGCGCGAGTAAAAGCGATCCGCCTCTCGCCCTATGATGACTTCGGCATAAACAGGCATCAGGTATTTAGCGCCGGCAATCGTGACCCATTCGTACTCGACGGCGCTTTCTGCCATCGTAATCGGGAAGCCGCGTTGAATATCTTCGGCAGATTGCTCAATGCGCAACACACGCCCGCTTTCGGCTTCAACCCATATCGTGCCTGAATAGGCCGAGGTCACGGAGCGCCCCGACGTTTTATCCGTAATTTGATTATTAGAATTCGCCTTTTTCACGCGGAATTCATACAGCACCGTGGGGTGGCCATTGAACGCTTCTTTGCGCACTTCTTTGAAAGCCGCTTGTGATTGCGGATCAAACAGCCCGGCGAGCATCAACCCAAATTCGCCCGTTGAGGTCGCGCCGCCAATGTTTTCATACGTTTGCCCGGTCGGCTTGTTATTGATCTTTAGCAATTTGAATTTTTCGCCTCTCTTTTCCTGAAACGTCAATTCGACTTCGAGCGTGTCTTCAGCCTCCCAATCTTTCTTTCCCGGCGGGCGAATCGAACGCGTGATGAATTGCGTTACGATGAAGTTCGGCAATTCATCAAGGAACTGGGCCGCGTGGCGACGCGCTTTTTCGAGTAACAGCGGCTCGGTTTGGACAACCGGTGCCTTGGCATCGGAGGAGGCGTTGCTGAGCGTTTCAGCGGGTGTGTTGGGCAAAAGTTTGGGGCGATTGGCATCCTTTTCGGCTTGTTGAATGGCATCAATCACAAAGGTGCGTGCGCCCGCTTTGCGAAATTCCGCGAGCGTAGTCTCATCTGCTTTGAAGGCAATACCACGTGTCTCAATTTCGCCTGCAAGATTACCTTGTTCACTACGTTTCCCCGGCACAGGTTTGAGTCGGAGCAGTACCTCTTCCTTGGTAAAAGGCTTTTGTTGTTCCTGTCCAAAACACGTGAGAAACAGCCCCCCTAACAACACAAGTGTTAACGCAATGCGAGAAAACTTCTTCGACATAACAGTCCTTCCTCAGCGAAAGCGCACGGCGTACAGGCTTCAATCTGGCTTTTGGCTTGCGCCCCTGAAAACCCAGGCCGAAGCCTCTACGCCATGCATCACCCAATAAATTTCTGCAACTCTTCTGCTTTTGGCAATCCGGCTCGTGCGCCCAAATCACGGCAACTCAAGGCTGCTACGCCGTTCGCGCAGCGCAGCGTTTCTTCGATGCTCAAGCCTTTCGCCAAGCCATAAATAAAGCCCGCACGAAACGCATCGCCAGCGCCTGTCGTATCTTTGCACACAGGCGGACGAAACCCCGGCGTAGCAAGGTATTGCCCTTCGACATACGCCAACGATCCGCGTGCGCCTTGTGTCATGGCAACCAGATAACAACCAAATCGTTCGTGCAGGCGATGGAGGGCTTCGCGCTCGTCGTAAATGCCCGACAGTTCGCCCGCGAGACTTTGCGACGTAATCAGGCAATCCACATTCGGCAGCAATTCACCCAGGTCTTTGTACACAGTGTCCAAATCCATCGTGACTGGCATTCGCGCTTCGTGCGCCCATTTGGCAGCAACCGTAGCTGCCTTGGTGTCATAGCCATCAAGGTGCAAGATGCGCGAATGCGAAATCAATTCATACCGAAGTTCATCGGGCGAAATTTTTGTTCCGGGATCGTAGTAATTCATGATCGTGCGCTCGCCGGAAAGCTGTTCGATGATGATGACGCCGCTTTGCGTGCGCGCGCCCGGAGCGATAATCACGCCGCTGTAATCCACGCCTTCATCGCGCAAAGAATCAATCAGGACTTTGCCTTCGTGATCGTTGCCGACTTTGCCGAGGTAGCTGGCCTGCAAGCCTAAACGTTGCGCCCCGACCATCGCCGAGGAGACTTGCCCCCCGGCACATTGATGATGTTCGCTCATCGCGGTTTTGGTATTGAACGCCGGATAGCGCGGCACAGTAATCAAATGGTCTACGGAGTTGAGACCGAAGCCCACGACATCGAATTTGCGATCAGGTTGCAGTTGAAAGGGGAAGTTCATAGTGGAAATTTACGATTCGTTCTTTTATCTTAGCGTGGTATTTTAGCGTTAGCGTCACTGGTTCTCAAAACTGATTTACGGAGAATGATATGCATAACCGTTCTTTCTCACATTTCACCTACGTGTTGGCCGCTGTTGGTTTTCTCTTTGCCATAACCACTGGGCCACTTGCGCAAACAAAACCCGTCGAACCCAATCCACGTCAAATTCTGGATCGTGGCGTTGCGGCGATGGGTGGCAAGGAAAAGCTCAAAGCGATTACCTCACGGCAGGTTTTTGCCTCGGTCAAGCGCCTGCACGATGGCGCGACGGGTCGTTATGAACTGCTGACACAATACCCCTCGCAATTTTATTATCGCCTTGCCATTGGCAATGAATTTGAGCAGGCAGGCTTCAACGGCATCACTGGTTATGGGCTGACATCTGCTACGCCGCTTACACTTTTCAACGAAAAAGACGCGAATCTGATTTATGCGGAAGCTATCTATCGCAATGGCTACTGGTTTCACGATGAGCATCAACGGATGTCCGGCGGAACGAAAGCTTTGCTGGCCGTGGTGAGCGCAGGCATCACGTTGTTTGCGAATTTTGATAGCGTCAAATTTGAAGGCGAAGAACAAGTCAACGGTCGTGTGCTGCAAGGCGTGCGCTTCAACCTGCGCGATTTCGATACGGACGTGCGGGCGTATTTCGATCAGGCCAATGGGCGTTTGGCACGCGAAGAATTGACGTTTGGCAAATTGGCGGAAACGTATTTTTACGATGATTATCGCGCCGTGAACGGCATTTTGGAGCCGCACACGATTCGCCTGAAACGCGGGACTGACGAGTACGAAATCAAGGTCGAACGAATCCTTTACAACCAACCGCTGGCGCTGGCGCAATTTGAGCTTCCAGCGGGCAGTTACTCCGGGTTGCCTGCGATCACAGACCTCATCGCGCAAGCACGCGCCCATCAGCAAAAGATTCTAACCAACTACGATCAGTTCACCTACGAACGGTTGTTCAAATTCACCGATAGTTACTGTATCGAGAACTCTTCTGGACCAGAGGATTGCACGTACTTTGATCGTCAACAACAATTCGATGTGATGTTTTATCGCACCTATCCCATGTTAATCATCACCGCCGACGATCACAATGACATCAATAGCCGCTTTCTGCGCAAGCCGCTTGACCCAGTCGAGGCCAGAGAAAAACGCATCCGGGAGGCGCGCAGTAAGATTGATTTGCTTTTCAAAAATAAACCGCAGAGCGCGCCCAACGAAGGCTTGAAAAAGCTGGATGGAGCCTGGGGACGCGATGTGATGGCGGTGCTGCAATATGCCCAGTTCAGCAATATCCGGCCCGCCACGCGCGAAGGACGCGCGTGCTATGCCATTGATTTCCTGCCTGCGCCCGAACGCGATTATGGCGACGACAATTTTGTAAAGCAGGCAGCAGGAACAATCTACGTTGATGCACAAACGCAATTTGTCGTGTATATGCTCGTGCACGGGACGCAAAAGATGCAAAACCGTCACGTTCCCATCGTGCTGTATACCAGTGCAACCCGTACACAAGCCCCCATTTGTGATGGACTCTGGCTCCCCACCAGCGCCGAAAGACCGCTCCGCAGCACGTTTTGGAGAGGGGAACGCTTCGATACGATCACATATTGCAACTACCAATTGAACGGCCAGCCGCTGACCTGCACTAGCTCGCAGATTTGGCCGAAATAGTGCAGGGCTTAACACTTGGCTTGGGGGTATCAGATGAACAAACTACCGTTCCTCCACCTTACGCACAAATCACTTCCTGTTCTTGCCTTAATACTTGGGATTATCGCTCCGTTGAGCAATGCGCAACCTCAAGCTGAAAAGCCAACCCCGCCTGTTGCCGACAGCAAATTTGAAATCCCTGCATCAGCCCAGCAAGACTTGCCGACTTTGGAATCAATTATCAACACTGCCAAAAGCAGGCAGGAAATCATTGGTAGAAATTATAGTCAGATTACCTACCAAAAAAGCTGCGAATTCCTGGATACCTACGAGCTACGTGATGCCGAAAACATGACCGGCAGTTCCTACTCATACACCCGCAAACAAATATTTGACGTTAGCTTTTACCGTGACTTTCCGCTTGAAATTTTGATTGAGGACAATGAGAAATCTCCCGGTATCAAGTTCAAATCGAAGTTACTGATCACACATCCCGGCTACCTGATTATGAGCGAAAAAAAGCGAGACCGAGAACGGGAAAAAATTGACAGGCTCTATAAGAATGCTGGCAAACAAAGCAAACCGCTAACCCCAAGTGAGGGGATGGAGAAAATTAAGTGGGATGGTGGGTTAGTAATTCTTCAGAGCTTGACGAACTCGCACTTTTCCAATCTCCGGCGCGAGCGATTTCTGGCGCGGGAAATGTATGTCGTAGATTTTGTGCCAGCCCCCAGCAACGAGCAAAAGCCTGTCTTCCCGAAAGAAATGCTTGCTGGCAAACTTTGGATTGATGCGCAAAGCGGTTGGGTCGCAAAGGCAGAGATTGTATCGGCATTTAAGAATAATACCGCCCAAACCATTTTCAGTTACTCCGGTTCGGATCAATATCTCCAGCAACCATTCTGCGATGATCTCTGGCTACCGCGATCTCGTGAAACCAGTTCCTCATCTTTTAGGGTAAGGTTCCATTCCTACCGGTTGAATGGCACAGAGCCGCTTTGTGACGCAAACAACAAAAGTAAGCTAAAATGAGCGGGTATGACGCTCGACGAGAAAATCAAAAACCTGCCTGCGCAACCTGGCTGCTACCTGCACAAAAATCATAAAGGCGAAATCATCTACGTCGGCAAGGCGAAAGTCTTGCGCAATCGTGTGCGCCAGTATTTTCAAGGCTCGCGCAATATGGATGCGAAGACACAGGAACTTGTCTCGCGCATCCGCGATTTTGAAATCATCGTCACCGACAACGAAAAAGAAGCACTCGTCCTCGAATCCAACCTCATCAAGCTGCACAAGCCCAAGTACAACGTGATGCTCAAGGACGATAAGCAATACCCGCATGTTTGCTTGTCGGTGCAGGAAGAGTTTCCCCGCGTGTACAAGGTGCGCAAGCTCGAAAAAGATGGCGCGTTGTATTTCGGCCCTTACCTGCCCGCTTCGTTAGCCGATAAAACCGTCTCGCTCATCAACCGCGAATTTCAACTGCGCACCTGTTCCGACGAAGTCTACGAAATGTACAAACGCGCCAAGCGGCCTTGCATGGAATATCAAATCAAGCGCTGCCTCGCGCCGTGTCAGAGCGATCTGTGCTCCAAGAAAGAATACCGCGAAGTCGCAAACGATGTGCGCTTATTGCTCGAAGGCAAGGACAAGGAACTGGCGACGAGTTTGGAAGAACGAATGCTGAGAGCGGCAGAAGAATTGCGCTTTGAGCAGGCGGCGAAGTACCGGGATTTGTTGCGCACGATGCGCGCGTTGCAGCGAACAGCAAAAGATGATGACGATGCCCGATCAGGACATTGACATCTTTGGCTATTACCGCGAAGGCAAGCAAATCGCGCTGCAACTCTTCACCATGCGCGAAGGCAAAATCATCGGACGCCGCGAATTTTATTGGGAAGATTTGCCCGAAGAAGGTTGGGACCCCAGCGCGTTTTTAGGCCCGGTGCTGGAGCAGTATTACACCATTGGCAATTACATCCCGCTGGAAATTCACGTCCCCGTAGACTGGGAAGACCGCGAGTTGCTCGAACAAGTGCTGACCGAAAAGCGCGGGCAACGCGTGCATATCCTCGACCCGCAGCGCGGCAAAAAGCGCGAGTTAATTGACCTTGTAGAGAAGAACGCCAAGTTCGGCTTTGAGCAACGCTTCCGCGTCATCAAGCCGGATTTTTCCAAAGCCCTGCTGGACTTGCAGGAAGTGCTTGCCTTGCCGCAAGTGCCGCAACGCATTGAATCGTTCGACATCTCCAACATTCAAGGTTCCGACAACGTCGCCGCGATGGTCGTGTGCGAAAATGGCGAGATGAAGAAAAGCGACTACCGCAAATTCATCATCAAATCCGTCGAAGGCGCAGACGATTTCGCTTCGATGCGTGAAGCTGTGCATCGCCGCTACTCGCGGTTGCTGCGTGAAGAAAAGCAGCTTCCCGATTTGATTTTCATTGATGGCGGCAAAGGCCAGTTGTCCGCTTCCGCCGCTGCAATGTACGAACTCGGCTTAGCGGACATTCCCATGGTCGGCATCGTCAAACCACGCGGCAAACACGAAGCTATCAGCCACCTGCTGGTCAAAGGCCGCGAACACGATCCTGTGTATTTAGAACAGACATCACTCGTGCTGCGCCTGGTGCAAATGATCCGTGACGAAACGCACCGCTTCGCCGTGACCTATCACCGCAAGCGAAGATCAATGCGTGATTTCAAATCTGAACTAACTTCGATTCCGGGCGTAGGCGACAAGTTGAAGGAACGCTTGCTCAGGAATTTTGGCAGCTTGAAAAAAGTAAGCCAAGCGAGTGTGGCAGAGTTACGCCCATTTGTTGGACAGCAAAAAGCCGAGCAAATTGTGGCGCATTTTCGGCAGATGAGTAATCCAGGTAATGCCAGGTAAACAAATGGTTATTCCGTTCTATTGCTTCAGTCATCTGATAATCCGATTGATTATTTGATTACCTCTTTTGTACGGCAGGCCAAACAAGAACCAGCTTTTTTAGACTCTGTCGTAATACATAAATTATTAGTCGTCAGGGATCAGTAAAATTATTCCCTAAACGGTTATTTCCTCTCAACTCCAAGATTTTCATACCACTTCAGATTCGTCGTCGCAGAACCAATGCAGGCTATATCTGGTTTGCGATCACCATTCAAATCCGCGACCGCACAAGCTGCCGCCGCAATGCCGCCGTTATCCAAAACTTGTTTCACCCAGGTTTTGCTTTTCGTGTCGAACGAATAAACATACACGCTACGGCCTACTCCGCGAAACCCGGCAATGATTTCGTCGCGCCCGTCGCCGTTCAAATCCGCTGTCAACAACGTGTGCCCATCCACCAATTTGTCATCCATCACCAAGCGTTCCCAGTCAGTTTTGCCGAAGCGGTAGACAACTACCTGATTGCCGTGCCACGGTTCGATGGTGCTCAGGAATCGTTCTTTGCCGAGCATTCCAACGGCGATTTCGCTCGCGCCACTTTTCGGCCAGGGCGCGGGATCACCTTTCACCAACTTATTGCGCAACCACTTATTGTCTTTGCCGAAGCGAAAGGCATCAACCCCAACAAAGCTGGCGGTCAAAATATCTTCGCGACCATCTTGATCCACATCCACAATGCTGAGGCCGTGCAAGACCCCTTCGAGCGCAGTCGTCATTACCTCACGCTTCCACGCGCCGGGACGATACAGCACCAGCGGCACATTGCCTCGGTACTCCGGCGGCTGCACGGTTGCGCCTGCGAGCGGCGCATTCACCAGGACTTTTTTGCCGCTGCCGTCAATATCGGCCCAGCGCAGCCGATGCGAAGTGGACAAGCGGTCAATTTCTGTCGCTTCCCACAACGCCGTCGGATCGCCTTTGTGTTTGAGAATCGAAACGATGCCGATGCTATTGGCCGGATTGTTGGCGAATTCCTGCGCCAGCGCGATTTCCGGGATGCCGTCACCGTCTACATCATACGCCGCACAATTGATCATCCGCGCTGCATTGTTAATGATGACGTGGCGCGTCCAATTCGGATTTTCAAACCACACGAGTTCTTTCATCCCGCTCGCCAGCGCAATTAAATCGGGCTTGCGATCACGATTGAGATCGGCAACCACGACTTGATAGCCGCCCTGCAAATCCGTGGCGAGGGGATGTTCCTGAAACTTGATTTGGGCCTCAACCAAACTTGAAACAAGGAGGGCGAATAGGACAAAGACGATTGATCGAGTTTGCAAAGTAGTTCTCCTTCAAGGTTAATTACGCGCTCACCTTATGCTATGATCTGCGCCGTCATCAACTCTAAACTAGGAGCAACTCAATGAAAAATTCTGACCAAAAGTCTCGTCGCAACTTTCTGAAGAAGGCTACTGCCGCAACTTCTGCTGCCATCATCACCAGCAAAACACGGCTTGAAGCCAAACCCATTGACATCACGCCTGAAGCGGAACCGCTCCCGCAAGTTTCCCCGAATGACCGCATTCGCCTCGCCTTAATCGGCGCGGGCGGACAAGGTACAAGCGATACGGCTGCTGCATTACGTGTGCCGGGCGTTGAGTTGGTCGCCGTCGCGGACATTTACGACGGTCGCCATACGGCGGCAAAAGAACGCTTCGGCAATCACCTGTTTACGACGCGCGATCACCGTGAGATTTTAGCCCGTAGAGATATTGACGCGGTCATCGTCGCTACGCCGGATCATTGGCACGCGCAAATCGCGACGGAAGCGCTGAAAGCGGGCAAAGATGTGTACTGCGAAAAGCCGATGGTGCAGCGCTTGGGCGACGGCGCAGATGTCGTAAAAACCTACAAGGAAACCGGGCGCATTATGCAAGTCGGGAGCCAGTACACCACCGGCATCATCTACCACAAAGCCAAGGAACTGATTGAAAAAGGCGTTATCGGCAAATTGAATTTGGTGGAATCGGCCATCATCCGGCGTGGCTCCGAAGCAGCCTGGCAATACACGATTCCCACCGATGCCTCGACACAAACGATTGATTGGGATCGTTTCCTGGGACGCGCACCCAAACGTCCGTTTGAACCGATTCGCCTGTTCCGCTGGCGCAATTATCAGGACTATGGCACAGGGATCGGGGGCGATCTGTTTGTGCATTTGTTCAGTGGCACGCATTTAATTACGAATGCAGTGGGGCCGAGCAAAGTGTTTTCGACAGGTGGCATTCGCTTCTGGAATGATGGACGCGACGTACCGGATCAATTGCTCGGCTTGTTTGATTATGACGCGACGGACAAGCATCCGGCGTTCACTGTGAACTTCAAAGTGAACTTCGCCGATGGCAGCACGCAAGGCTATGGCCCGACGACGTTTCGCTTCGTGGGCGATGGCGGCGTCATCGAATTGGATGAAGGCGTGAAAGTGATTCGGCGCGAACAAACGACAAATCCCACGGCTCCCAATGGCGCGTTTCCGCGCGCGATGCTAGATGAAATGCGCAAAGAGTATGCCGCCAAATATCCGTCCAATCCGAACCCGTTGCGCGAAATCCCGGCAGACATGAATTTCGTGACGAAGAACAATTACGACCAGCATTATGAACATGTCAAAAACTTCATCCAAGGCGTTCGCGCGCGCAAACCGGTATTGCAAGACCCCACGTTCGGCTTCCGCGCAGCGGCTCCAGCGTTGCTTAGCAATGTGAGTTATTTTGAAAAACGAATTGCGGAATGGGACCCCGTAAACATGACGGAAAGAGGGAAAGTGGCAAAAAACTAAGCTCGCAACGGCAGCGGGAAGGAGCGACGGAGGGACATCCCTTCCGCTTCTCCTTCCCTTTGTGGCGTTGCTTCAAACTCGCCAAGTAATGGTTGCGCCCCGCATAAAACGAGTGGGTTTTATCAATTACCCACCTCATAAAGAAGATAATTGACATTTAGGTGACAAAATCAGTATAAAGTACCCGGTTTTGTTATAGGCTCGCCCCGTGAAACGTTTTCCGTTCCTTTCCACCGCCTATCTGCATTTTTCTTTTCAATGAAATCTGGGTCTTCCACAGTTTTTAACCCACATGCGAAACATGACGGATTTTTTCAAGGAGTAATCAATGGGTCTACACGGTGAAATACAGACGATGCCCATGTCAGACCTTTTCCTCTGGCTTGAGTTGGTCCAAAAAACCGGCACGCTCTTGGTAAATAACCCTCAAGCCAAGCAACAGTTTTATTTTGATACCGGGGCGATTATCACAGCCTCGTCTTCGGCTTACTTTTCGACGGACAGTCAAGAGAGCGTGGAAGCCATCATCAGCGAAACGTTGAAATGGAAAAGAGGCGAATTTAACTTTTCAGATGACGCCATCCCCCAGGAAATCGCTCGACTCAATCAACGATTGAGCGCCAAACAAGTCATCGTGAAGACCTTTCAGCTCGCGCCGCAAGTGATGGATGGGCTGCAACAAATCGTCGCCGTCGCCGCCCAGGCCAAAGCGGCAGAGCCTAAACCAGAAGAAGTGAAGGGCTTGCGCGAAGCTATCGTCACGCGCTTACTGAAGGGAGACTTCCAAATCCCACTACTGCCCACAGTGGCGAATAAAATCATGAGCATTACGCGCCAGGATGACTTCTCGCTGCGTGATTTAAGCGAGGTGATTATTACCGACCAGGTAATCACGGCGGAACTGCTCAAACACGCGAATTCCGCCTTCTATAATCGCGGGCGCACGATTGAATCCGTTTCGATGGCCGTGCAATTGCTGGGCGCGCAAACCGTCACGAATCTGGTCTTAACATTATCCTTGCGGAGTGTCGTCACCGGACGGGATATTTTCCTGGAGAACAAGAAACTGGTTTGGAAACGCTCGCTGGCCTGCGCTTTACTCGCTCGTTCAATGTCGGGCATTGTGCAGATAGATCGTGAACAGGCGTTTCTTTGTGGCCTCATGATTGATTTTGGCAAAATCGTTTTGTACTCCCTTATCCAGGACTTGATGCATAAAGAGCCGCAGTATCGCCACACCACTAAAGCGGTAATTGATTACATTATCACCAGCTATCATCAAAAAGTGGGAGCCACCGTCGCGAAGAAATGGACACTTCCCACCAGCGTGCTGGAATCCATCACCAATCATCGGGCCTTAACATCTGATGTTGAAATGAGCCGGTATGTGCCTGTAGCCAGTCTTTGTAATGAGTTGGTGCAGGAACATTTTGACCCGCAAGCTGAAGGCGGAGCGCCCATCACCCCACGTCCAGAAAGTGAATGGCTGACTAGCCCAGCCGTAAAATTATTGAATTTGACGCCCGGTCAGATGCAACAAATTCTGGGACTTGTCCCCGAATGCTTGTCGTACGCACAGCAAATGGCTTCCTAACTTTAGGACACTAAATTCTTAGGCGTGCCAGCAATAAATGATTCGAGGACGTCTACCAGTTGGTCAGTCAGGTTTTGTTGTGAGAGCGCACTGGCCCAGGCATTGTGGGGTGTGACAAGCAAATTCGGCAAATCAACTTCGAGGAGCGGATTGCCCATCTGCGGCGGTTCCTGACTGAGCACATCAATTCCCGCTGCTGCAATCTTTCCGGTTTGTAAAGCCACTACCAAAGCCCCTTCGTCTACCAATCCTCCACGACTGCAATTGATCAAAATCGCGCTCGGCTTCATCTGCTCAAACTCGGCTGCGCCAATCATCCCGCGTGTTTCCGGGGTTAAGGGGCAGTGCAATGAGAGACAGTCACTCGCGCGCAGCAACTGCTCAAACCCAATGCGCCCGGCACGAATACTGTGCGCGCCTTTCCGTTCGCCCAGTAAGACCTGCATGCCAAACGCAGTAGCAAGTTCGGCGACGGCCTGCCCGATGGCACCGTAACCAACCAAGCCGAGCGTACTGCCGTGTAAATCCCGGATCGGATGCGAGTTCAGACAAAAGGTCGCAGCCCGTTGCCAGGCTCCTTTTTTGACCTCGGTTTGATAGGCTACCAAATTGCGATGCAGCGCGAGCAGCAACATCAGCACGTGTTCGGCAACGGATTGACTGGAATAATGGCGCACATTGCAAACCGCAATGTTGTGGGCGCGGCAATACGGCACATCTATGCAATCATAGCCCGTGGCCGCCAACGTGATCAGGCGTAATTTGGGTAGCTGTGCCAATACGTCCGCACGCAAAAGGATTTTATTTGTGATGACGATGGTCGCATTCTGCAACCGCGCCAGCAGGTCATCCGGTGCTGTGGTGGGATAATCAATCCATTGATGAGCGAAATTCGGTACCCGAAAATTGGTCCGCACCGTATCGCGGTCAAGAAAAACGATTTGCTCCAAGTGAAGTAAGCTCCTTGCCGTAGAAATATGTCAGCGGCGTCATAGTACGGCAAATTTTGCGATCTTCACAATTGGACGGAAAACAATTCGTTGCTCGTCGGTCTACTTTTTCGGCTGACCTGCCAAGTAGCTGCGTGCGAATTCGACCAGATGCGGACGATTGCGTAACCCGATTTTGTTGGCCTCTTCCAACGCGTGCTCGTACGTCCAGCCATCGCGCAGCACACGGCGGATCAGCCAGAAAGCACCGACCCGAATCGCGGCGGCGCAATGAATAAAAACGCGCCCGTCTTTCAGGCGCTCGTCTGTGAGTTTCAGAAACGCGGTGGCGTCTTCTGCTTTCGGTTGGTTGTAAACCACCGGGATATTGAAATAACTGAGGCCAAGCTCCTGCGCCCGTGCGGCTTCGACTTCTCCGTTATGTTCGTCGTGCGGGCGCAGGTTGATGATGACCTTGACGCCTTCGTCCTTCAGCTTTTGCAGATGGTCGAGTGTCGGTTGACCACCCGTCCAGACCTGGTCGCTGAGTTTCAGAAAGCCGGGGATCGCGCTCAGATTATCGAGTTCGGCTGTCTTCTCGATCAGTGTCATCCCGCAAGCAGAACACGTACCGGCTTGCTCAAATTGCTTGCCGTCCTCGCTGCAACCGCAGGGTGGGCAAACATATTGCTTTTTGTCCTGCTGACTGTATCCAGCCATTGCCAGTAAGCCGGTCGAACCGATAACAACAAAGTCTCTTCGTTTCATGGGCACTCCTTCTGGTTGGAAGTTAACTACTCGCTACGTAATGCTTGTAGCGGATCAATCAAGGTCACTCGGCGCGCCGGCAGGAAGCAGGCCAGCACGGCGACCGCCAGCAGCGCCAGGGAGACCGCCAGCCAGGTCAGCGGATCCGTCGGCGCTACGGCAAAAAGCAAGTTGGCCATCACCCGTGTCAGCACGAACGCGCCGACAAAGCCCAGTCCTAAGCCAAGCAGAACGAGTTGCAGTCCCTGGCGTAAAACCAGTAGCAAAATCTGATGCGGCGAAGCGCCGAGCGCCAGGCGAATGCCAAGTTCGTGCGTGCGTTGACTCACCGACAAAGCGATGACTCCGGCCAAGCCAGTCGCCGTGATGACCAACGCGAGCGCTGCAAATAAGCCCAGCAAAATGGTGGTCAGGCGGGGCGACGCAAGGGCTTCGCTCCGTTCTGCTTCAAGCGTGCTGACGTGGTCAATGGCAGTTTCACGATCAATTTCATAAACGGCGCTTCTTACCTGCCGCACAATACTTAACGGCTCCGCCGTCGTTCGCACCAGCAAATACCCTGCACCACCAGCTTGTGCGATGGGAACATACACCTCATCCACCGGTTCCTGATTGAGTCCGTAACTTTTACTATCGCCAACGACCCCAACAATCGTCACCCAATTGTCACCGCGATCAAAACTGATGCGCCGACCAAGCGGATCGTCATTGCCCCAACGATGGCGCGCCAGGCTTTGATTGATAATCGCCACAGGCAAGGCTTTTTCGTGATCCGCCTCGGTGAAAAAACGCCCTTTGTTGAGTGGCTGGCGAATCGTCAGAAAATAATCGGGACTAATATTGCGAGGATCGGCATTCGGCGCAAGTTCGCTTTCGGCGACCGACTGTCCTTCAATGATGAAAGCGCGACGGAATGGCCCGCTAGCCATCCCCTGCGGATTGAGCGGGTAATTGGTGGCCATTGCGGCGGTCATCACGCCAGGCATTGTTTTCGCTTTTTCGGCCATCCGCTGGGCAAAATCGCGGTACTGCGCGGACGTATTGTATTTCGACCAGTTCGGGCTGACGCGCATCACCATAACTTTATCAGGATCGAAGCCCGGACTGACCTGTTGCAGTTTGAGAAAGCTCCTTATCATCAATCCAGCGCCGATCAACAGCATGAACGAGATCGCCACCTGTGCAACGACCAGCAGACTGCGCATTCGTTGTCGCAGCGTTCCCGCTGATGATTGCCCACTACCTTCCTTCAGTGCAGCAACCAGATTCCCCCCGCTCGCCAGCGCGGGCAACAGCCCAAATACCAGGCCCGTCAAGATCGAAACAACCAATGTAAAAAGCAGCACCAACCCATCCAGTTTGATTTCCGCAGCGCGCGGCGTGAAGCGGGCGGCAAACCCGATCAGCAAATTCAAACTGAAGGCCGCCAACAAAATCCCCAGCCCGCCGCCTGCCAGCGAGAGCAAAGTATTTTCCGTCAGCAACTGCCGGATGAGTCGCCCCCGACTCGCCCCCAGCGAACTCCGCAATGCCATCTCCCGTTCGCGCCGTATCACGCGCGACAACGTCAGGTTGGCGACATTCGCACAAGCCAATAACAACACGAGTCCAGCAGTGCCCAACAAGATCAAAAACGTTGGGCGCGCATCGCGGGTCAATTGTTCGCGCAAGGTCGCGGAGACTAATTGATATCCACGATTGGCAGGATAATTATCAGGATATTGTTGCTTCAGACGCCCGGCAATATTAGCCAGATCGGCTTGTGCTTGTTCCGGGTTTATCCCCGGCTTAAGCCGCCCGAAGACATCCATCATCCGCGCATTGCGATTTTCTTTGAAGCCATCCGAGGCACGCGTCGGGCACGCGGAAGTCGCCATATAAACATCGTTCTTATTGGGGAATTCGGGAATCGGCGGCAGCACTCCGATGACCGTGTGCGGACGGTTGTTCATCGGAAAGACTTTGCCCACGATGTGCGGATCACCGTGATGACTGCGCTCCCAATAATCGTGGCTCAGCACCAACACCGCATCAGCACTGTGCTGGTCATCGGCGGGCAGAAACGTACGCCCCATCAATGGCTTCACCCCCAGCACCTCAAAGAAATTGGCCGAAACTACGCCAGCCCGAATCAATTCCGGCTCGCTTCTGCCGAAAAGCGTGAAGGTCATGTTGTGATGCTCGACAACTTCATCAAGAGTCTCGGTCTGTTCCCGGTAATCCGCGATTTCCTTAACCGAGAAATTCATATCATTCACACCGGCCTGCGGTGCCTGCTGACGCAACACCAACAAACGTTCGCCATTTTGATATGGCAACGGGCGCAGCAACACGCCATAAATCACACTGAAGATCGCGGTGTTGGCCCCAATCCCCAGCGCCAGCGTGAGCACCGCCACCAGCGTAAAACCCGGATTGCGTCGCAACACCCGACCGCCAAACCGAAGGTCCTGCCGCAAAGGTTTCGAGCCAGCGATTGCGGCGCACATCGCGGCATTCTTCCTTGTAACGATCCATTCCACCGAAATTGCGCCAAGCCATCCGGCGCGCGTCTTCAGGAGATAACCCGCGCCGAATGTTTTCTTCGGTCTCCATCTCCAAATGCAGGCGCATTTCACGATTCAGGTCTTGTTCAATTCGATTAACTGTAAACAAAGCGCGTAGACGTCGCCAGAGTTTGTTTGCCATAAAACGATCTCCTCAGCTAACTAGCTTGTAAAACCTGCTCGATGGCGGCGGATTGGCGTTGCCAATTCGCCTTTTCTTCCGCCAATTGTTGATGCCCGGCTTTCGTCAATTCGTAAAACTTCGCCTGGCGATTGTTGCTGGAAACGTCCCACGTAGAAGTGATCCAGCCTTGTTCTTCCAACCGATAGAGTGCCGGATACAGCGATCCCTGATTGACGTTGAGCACGCCTTCAGAAGTTTGCTGGATGCGCTGCGAAATCCCCCAGCCATGCATCGGCTCCAACGCCAGCGTCTTCAAAATCAAGAGATCGAGCGTCCCTTGTAAAAGATCAGATTTCTGTTTAGGCATAGAATTCTCCTCGAAATGTACAGCAAATTTTCCAGTTTGCTGAGGTATTCACCAGCGGCCTGCGCTGAAGGCCAGCAGCAAACTGGAAAGTTTGCTGTACACCTACTTCCCTAGATTATCTACAAGAGGAAAATAAACCCGGCTCTTGTAGATTGTCAAGAGGAAGAAAGAGGACAAAAGTATTTTTGTTGGCGAAGGAGGAGGAAGGTGGGCTTGCCCTGGAAACAAGGCCACGACACGATGCGTCGTGGCCTTGTTTCCAGGGCAAAATTAAAATTCGCCGCGGCGTCCGAATTTCTCTTGCAGGGCGACACGAAAGGCTTTCCCGGCGGCGTCCATCGCTTGCAGCAATTCTTCAGTGGATTTTCCGGCGCTGGTGCGGGCAGCGTCAATTACCGTGCGGCATTCGTTGCTATCCATAAATCGCGCGGCGTCGAGCAAGCCTTTTTCATCTTCGGGCGGAATCACAATGAAGCCGTGTTTATCAGCGTGAATCAATTGGCCCGGCTGAATACCGCGTCCGAAGACTTCGACTTCGCAGTTCCAACGTACCGGCCAATTATAAGCATGTCCCACGCACATCCGTCGGGCCAGAGCTTTGAATCCGGCGTACGCCATTTCGTCTACATCCCGAATCGCGCCATCGGCAATCGTGCCCACGCAACCAAGCGCGCGATGGACATTGCTATTTACTTCGCCCCAAAATGCGCCGTACGTGTGCGGCTTATCGAGGTCTTGCACAATGACGATTTTGGGTCCCGGAAGACTGGCGACATACTGCCGATATTCGCTCCAGGCGCTTTGCCTGGTTTGCTTGTGTACGGGATTGCCCGGTTCAACTACAACCGTAATCGCGCGTCCAACCATCGCGCCCATTTGTGGCATGAAGTCTGTCACAGGTTCGAGGTTCACGGCATCGCGGCCTGCATTGTGTTTGGTGATTTGCTCCCAGCCGTTGTATATCGTAGGCGTATTCCAACGGCGTAGTTCTAGCATTTCGCTGTGTGACATTTGATCGTGATTCATAGGGAATGATTTTTATCACAAAGGAAGCAAGTGACAAAGGCGCAAAGATTTTTTAGCCGCTGCTGCAGTTGATGCCGTACGGCACACACGCGTGACCTAGCCAAGTATTTACAAAAGCCATGAGCGAACAATCCAAACTCATCCATCCTGTCTTAATGAATGATGACTTGCTGGCAGACATCAAAGCCGCACAACAGCACGAGAACGAATTGCACCTATGGTGGCTCGGACAATCGGGCTTCTTGGTGCAATGGCGCAATCAACACTTGCTGCTTGATCCGTATCTGTCCGAGTCACTGACCCAAAAATACGCGACCACCGACAAGCCGCACATTCGTATGACTGACTGCCCCATTGATCCGGCGCGATTGGATTTTATTGATGTCGTCACGTCATCTCACAATCACACCGATCACCTTGATCACGAAACGCTGCGACCATTGCGGCATGCTAATCCCAACTTGACGATGATTATCCCGGAAGCCAATCGTGCCTTTGTCGCCGAGCGCTTGCAGTGCGATCCAGCCTGGCCGCTCGGCGTAAACGATGGCACGTCAGTACAGACGAAAGGGTTTACATTCACGGGGCTGGCCGCCGCGCACGAAGCGTTGGAGCAAGATGAAAACGGCAATTACCGCTGCCTGGGGTATCTCATCAGTTTTGACCAATGGACGATTTTCCATCCCGGTGATGCGATTCCCTACCCTGGGATGGCAGAGAACTTATCGCAATATGCCAAGGGGCGGACAATAGATATTGCGCTGATGCCGATTAATGGCCGTCGGCCACAGCGGCGCGTCACCGGTAACTTCTGGGGGCGTGAAGCCGCAGCTTTTGCCAAGGAGATTGGCGCGCGCCTGGTGATTCCGATGCACTACGAAATGTTCACGTTCAATACTGAAACGCCGGAAGAATTTATAATGAATTGCGAACGCCTAAATCAGCCGTATCGGGTTCTGAAATGTGGCGAGCGATGCTATACTCCCGCCACTTTTTAACGCACGCATTTCTTTCTCGGCACGAAAAATGGTGATAGTGACAGCCAAATGAATTGTATTTTGGCGTTTCCCTGTTCGATTTTTCGCTGCTCAGTAAATCGCGTGAGATGCAATAATTTTTAGGAGTTGACGATGTGCGATAGGCGGCTTGCCTGTCCACATTCGGAACCAATGAAAGCCCAAGACAGGCAGCTCGCCTGTCGTACAATTTTCTGAGGAGATAATTTCATGGAGACCCCGGTTTCGGTAGATAAACCAATTGCGGCAAACGCCGCCGATTCAGTCGGAGAAAGAGCGCGTCGTCGCATCACCTGGCGCTTGTTACCGTATTTATTACTGCTTTATTTGATCGCCTACATTGACCGCACCAACATCGGCGTCGCCGCTATCGGCATGAAAAAGTCGCTCGCCGAGGGCGGATTGGGATTCAGCGATGCCGTCATTGGTTTGGGTTCCGCCTGGTTTTTCATCGGCTATTTCGTGCTGGAAATCCCCGGCACGCTCATCGTCGAAAAATGGAGCGCGAGCAAATGGATCGCTCGCATCATGATTTCCTGGGGCATCGTGGCGACGGTGATGGGATTCATCGGCACGCCCTGGCTCAATTTTGCGAGCGATATAAATCAGTTTTATTGGTTGCGCATTATTCTGGGGTTGGCCGAAGCCGGATTCTTCCCGGGCGTGGTGGTCTATCTTTCGCATTGGTTTCGCTACGAAGATCGCGCCAAGGCCAAAGCCAAGTTCATGATCGGGATTCCGCTGGCCTCAATTATCGGCGTCCCCATTTCGCGTTGGATTATGGAAACCGTGCAATGGGGCGGGCTGGCTGGTTGGCGTTGGGTCTTTATCCTGGAAGGCATTCCCTCTGTCATCCTTGGCATTATCACAATTTTTTACCTGACGGATAAACCGCACCAGGCGAAGTGGTTGCCGGATGACGAAAAGAAATGGCTCCTTGACGAGCTGGAGCGGGAACGCGCGGCCAAAAAAGCGGAAGGACACGTCAGCATTCTGGCAGGGTTTCGCCATCCACAAATTCTCTTGTTGATGGTCATTTACTTTTTTGCTGTCACTGCCAACTATGGCCTGACGTTTTTTATCCCGTCCATCACCGAAACGCTGAAAGACGTCTCGATTGTTTGGCGCACCGTCATTACGACCTTGCCCTATGTGCTGACATTATTCGCTATGCTGTTCATCGGGCGCTCGTCTGATCGCACGAAGGAGCGACGATGGCATACGGCCATCCCGATTCTGATCGCCGGGATGGGCTTAGCAATGAGTGTGTATTCGGGCGACATCCTGGCCATTACGATTATTTCCCTTTGTCTGGCCGGCGGTGGATTTTCCTATCACCCGGCGTTCTGGACTTTGCCTTCCGCCTTTCTCACAGGCGCGGCAGCAGCAGCATCTGTTGGCTTGATCAATTCCGTCGGGAACTTGGGCGGCTTTCTGGGGCCGTATATTGTGGGCTACCTCAAAACCAGCACCGGAAACTTCCAGGCAGCGATGTGGTTCATGGCCGCGTGCGCCATCATCGCCGGACTCCTGGCAACTAGAATCAAGCCGCCGAAAAAACAAGAAAGTTCGCAGCCGTGAGGCCATGGCCTTTTGTAACCAAAAACTGTGACATATACTGCGCTTCTGACAAAACGTCAGGTTCTCAACACAGTTTTTGGCACCTTACCATCGGAGGCATCTATGAAAAAAGCATTAGGTCTTTTTTGGCTTGTCTGCGCAGCGATTAGTGTCGTTGCGCAATCCAACACCGGCAGCATCGTAGGAACCATCAAAGGCACAGACGGCGCGGTGATTCCTAATGTGGCAGTGACAGTGACGCATCAACAGACCAATCGTCAATTTACTGTCACGACGAATGGCTCTGGCTATTTTGTCTCGCCTCCTTTGACGGTTGGCGAGTACCAGGTTGAAGCCAAGCTGACGGGATTCAAGACGGCAGTGCAAAGTGGAGTCACGTTGCAGATTCAGCAAACTGCCGTCGTGGATTTTTCGATGGAGGTCGGAGCCTTAACCGATCAGGTCACAGTAACAGCCGAGACTCCCGTGCTGGAAACGACATCAACCACGCTGGGCAAAGTTGTGGACAATCGCCGTATTCTGGAATTGCCGCTGAATACACGCAATGTCTACTCGCTGATTTTCCTGACGCCAGGGGTTTCGGGCAGCATCGGCAACAATTACAACTCAATGGGCTATTCGGTAAATGGTGCGCGGGCGACGATGATGGATACGGTGATTGACGGGCTGACAGCTTCTTTTCCGACTGTCAACGGCTTCACGGGAATTTCGGTCTTCCCGTCCGTTGACGCGATTCAGGAATTCAAAGTGATGGGCGCGACCTATCCAGCGGAATTCGGGCGCAGCCTGGGCAGCGTGCTGAACGTCGTGTACAAATCCGGCACGAATCAATTACACGGCAGCGCGTATGAGTTCCTGCGCAACTCGTACTTCGATGCAAACAACTGGTTCGACAATCGGCGCGGGCAAAAGCTCGGCAGCTTCAAGCGTAGCCAATTTGGCGGGCATGTCACAGGCCCGATCAAGCGCGACAAGCTGTTTTATATGGGATCGTATGAAGGCTTGCGGGCACGCAACTTCGCCACCAGCGTCTTCACCGTGCCAAGCGATTTGGAACGGCAAGGCGATTTTTCCAAGACACTCAATCAATCCGGTGCGCTGATTCGCATCTTCAATCCGTTCTCGACGCGCGCGAATCCGGCGGGCGGATTCATTCGTGATCAGTTTGCGAACAACAAGCTTCCGGTAAATATGATTGATCCCGTCGCGCTGAATATCCTCAAGTATTATCCCAAAGCAAATCAGCCCGGCGATGCGAACACAGGCGCGAATAACTATCGCAACAGCGGCTCGACGCAAACGAACCTGGACAACTACGATGGGCGGATTGATTGGAAGATCAATGATCGCCAATCGTTCTTTGGACGCTATTCTCATCGCTACACACAGGACGTTCCGCTCGTGGCATTCCCCAGTGACCTGACCATTGCGGAAGGCCGTATTATCCAAGAAAACATCGCGCACAACATCGTGATGGAATACAACTACACACTATCACCTTCGATGGTGTTTACGGCGCGTTCCGGCTTTGCTCGCACGCTGTTCGTGTTCTCGAATCAAGGCTTGGGCTTCAAGCCTTCAATTTTAGGGTTGCCCACTTCGATTGATGGCGTCGTAGATCGGCAAATGTTTCCCGCCATAACGGCTTCAGGCTACGTGAGCTTAGGCGGCGGTGACCATCGCTACAATGCATTCATGAGCTATCCGACGGTTGTCACCCTGAGCCATGCCAAAGGCAAACACAACGCGAAATACGGTTTCGAGGCGCGTCCGATCCGCGTGAATGTGTGGGAAGCGCGCAATGCCGGTCAATTCGGCTTTAGTGCCAGTATGACGCAAGGGCCAAATCCGAACACCGCCAGCAGCAGTGCCGGCAACGGCTTCGCTTCGCTCTTACTCGGTACGGGTTCGACGGGGCAAAGGCTGATTCAAGGTTGGAAGAATGTCGCCTCGCAAAGTTATTACTTCGCGCTCTATGCACAAGACGATTGGCGGTTAACGCAGAAGCTGACGTTGAATTTAGGCATCCGCTATGATCTCGACACGCCGCGCACCGAACGCTACAACCGCATGAATTATTTCGATCCTGATGCGGTGTCACCACTCGCAGCGAAAGTTCCAGCCTTCCCCAATCTCAAAGGCGGCGTGGTGTTCGTGGGCGTAGATGGCAACAGTCGGCATCAGTACCATTGGGATAAAAACAATCTGGCACCACGCTTGGGGCTGGCGTATCAACTGACGCCAAAGACGGTGATACGTGCCGGTTATTCGCATATTTACGGGCCGTCGAATCAAGCCGCACAAGGAACCATTGGGCCGTTCGGTTTCCGCATCGAATATCCCTGGCAAACGACGGTGGATGGCATCACGCCCTTCAATTTGCTGCGCAATCCGTATCCACAAGGCTTCCGTGCCTTGCCCGGTGCAGCGGATGGATTATTGACGCAAGTCGGTGGCGGACTCGAAGCGGTGTTGCAAAACACGATTACGCCGTGGGGCCAGCAATGGAATCTCAATATCCAGCGTGAATTGCCGGGACAAGTGAATCTTGAAGTTGCTTACGTCGGCACGCGCGGCTTGCAGCTTTCGCGCAATGGCGAAGGCGGCTTGAGTCTGAATCAGCTTGACCCCAAATACCTGTCGCTTGGATCAGCTTTGAACCAACAAGTGCCGAACCCATTTTTCGGAATGGGAACACTGGGATTTTTCACTTCGCCTACAATAAGTCGGGGACAGTTGTTGCGTCCCTATCCGCAATTCACTGACATTTTCCCGCTGTATTCGAGCGGTGCATCATCGAACTATCATGCGCTGCAAGTTACGTTCGGCAAACGTCTGGCGCGTGGGATGATGATTGACGGTAATTACACCTGGGCGAAAAACATTGAAGAAGGGCTGAATCATCAAAACAGCTACAACTTGCGCAGCAGCCGCGCGCTAGCCGGTATAGATATTACCCATAGATTCGTTATCAGCTATTTGTATGAACTACCTTTCGGGAAAGGTCGCAAGTTTGGCCGTGATTCCCATTGGTTGCTGAATATGCTGATCGGCGGGTGGCAATTCAACGGCATTACGACCTATCAAAGCGGTACACCACTGAGCATTTCGGCGAACAATACGGCAGGCTTATTCAATCCGCTGACACGTCCGAACACCAATGGGGGCAATCCTAAATTGTCGGGGCGCGTGCAAGATCGGTTGACCAAGTATTTCGATACAAGCGTGTTCAGCCAGCCCGCCGCGTTCACCTTCGGTAATGTGGGCGCGACGTTGTCGAACCTTCGCAATGACGGCATTCGCAACTACGATCTATCGTTCTTCAAAGTCTTCACGCCCCTGGAACGGCTACGCGTGCAATTCCGGGCCGAAGCGTTGAATGCCTTCAATACACCACGCTTTGGTGGGCCGAACACTAGCGTGACGTCAACATCGTTTGGGCAAATCACGTCCCAGGCGAATACGCCACGTCAGATTCAATTCGGGCTGAAGTTACTTTGGTAGGGAGACCTGACCCAAAAGTTGAGACATAAGGCCTGTGCCTACTGGCTTTCGGTGCGGGCCTCAGGAGATTCAGCAGCCACTCATATCCTAACGGCGTTTACAGCGTAGGTTTTGCCCTTCATCGTGGCACTGCCCTTTTGTTTGGAAGGTTGGATCGGCAGAGACCAGCTTTCGATAGTGGTTGAGTTCGCCCAGGAAAGCGAGATTGCGCCGGGACCGATCTGCCACTTCCCTTTTCCTGTTTGATTGTTATAGGGATCGCGCCAGGTCACATTACCGTTGGCGTCGAAACTGTAAATCCATGTCCACTGATCCACCACGACACGCCAATCGCCGACGGGATTCACGTCAGGGCTGTAGGTCTTGGGAATCGTCGCCAAATTAATGGCGGATAACTGACCATTATTGAACTGCTGGTTGATGCGATCCAACCGTGCGGTCAGCGGAGCGGTAAAGCTGGTGTTATTGGCCTGCGGAGAATTTTTGATGATCTCGTCTTCCGATTTGCCTTTGCCTTTGAGGCTGTTGGTCATCCAGTCAATATGAATGTGGGTGAAGTGTTTTCGATCCGCCCCATAATATTTGTAATATTCCGGTTCCCAGAACAACCGATCTTGAAAAATGATTTCTGTCCATTTCATGGCATCCTTCAGATCAACAAAAGCACGAACCAGATTTTCGCCTAGCGCTTTTTCCTTTTGCCAGTCAACACTCTTGTCATAGCTCCAGGGCGCTGAAAAAAGAATAATATCAAGGCAAACGCCCATTTGATGACGCGGATTGCCGCTGATTTGCAAGCGAGACAAACTTGTCCCGTTCGCTTCCGTATACGTGCCTCCCAAAAAAGGGATCGAACTTCTTAACGCAAGGTCTAACGTTCTCACTGCTGGACAAGCGCCTCTACCCATAATTTTCGCTCCTTTTCAAACAGATTGCGGTATACAACAAAATTCATCGCACGAAGTTGCAACGAAATTTTCTAAGATAGTAATGCAGCAATAAAGCAAAATAATCAATACATGACACCATCAAGTAACAGCAAAGGTCACGCGCGCTGCCTTACGCTCCTTGTCTTTTCAATGGATTCGCTGATGAGCGACAATTAGAAATCGCATTGCCGCATAATAAATGTTACTTGGCGGAGTAACGGAGATCGTCAATCATGGAAGGATGAAACGAGTTATGAGTCTAAAATCGCGACAGGAATTAACGAGCAGTTTATGCAGTCGGTATCAACAAGCCAGCTATTTAGAAAAGCAAAAAATCCTGGACGAATATGTAGCGGTCACCGGCTACCATCGGAAAGCAGCGATCCGCATTTTACGAGCAGAACCCAGCGTTGAGAAAAAACCGCGCGAGTGGAAGGTCAAATATGATGCGGCGGTCAAAGCAGTAGTGGAACAGGTCTGGCAAATCGCGAATCGCATTTGCGGCAAACGGTTGGTTCCGTTGTTGACGGAGTTGATTCCGGCACTGGAAAAATTCGGGCATTTAGAATTGGAACCGGAAGTCCGAAAAAAAGTGTTAGCGCTCAGCCCGGCCACGGCAGATCGGTTACTGCGCGAGATCAAAAAGAAGGAAAACCGCCGCAAAGGAACAACGCGACGCGGGAAATTGCTCAAGTCGCAAATTCCTATTCGCACCTTTGCCGAATGGGAAGAAGTGAAGCCGGGTTTTCTGGAAGCGGATTTGGTGGCGCATTGTGGCGCAAGCGTGAGCGGACAATTTCTCAACACATTAACGCTGGTGGATGTCGCCAGCGGTTGGACAGAATGTTTGGCAATCTTGTGCAAAGCGCAAAACCTAGTGGAGCAATTCAGAAGTGATCCACCCAGAGCTAAAGCATCAGCGGTCGCCCTTTGTAAGTCCACTTGAACGGTTTGGCGAGGGTCTGATTGAAGTAGGCGATGAAGGCCAGAATTTTCTCGCGTAAGGCCTCCGTAGAAGTAAACGAGGCGCGCTTGAGTAAGCGACGCACCAGAATACTGAACCACATTTCAATCTGATTGAGCCACGAGCAATGCTTGGGCGTGTAGACAAAGCGGATGCGATGTGTGACGTCGGCTAAAAACGCCGCCCGTGTCGGCAGGGATTGCAGAAGGCCGGCTTTGCCCTTCTCGCCCAGGTCGTCCGTGTGACCAATCGCGGTCGCCACCCAACGCACGAGGGACTCCGATTGATGCGTATTGAGTTGATCCGTAATGAAAATCCATTGGTCATCCGGGGCCGTGGCGACAGTCTGTGCGATATGCGCCGCAAAATCTTGCTCCGTGCGCGTCGCCCCAATGGTGGGCGCGAGTTGCTTGCCGGTCGCCACTTCAAAGTTGGCCGTCAGGCATTGTGTGCCGTGGCGAATGTACTCGTATTCCTGGCGTTCTACCCGACCCGCTTTACGGCCTTCGCCTGGTTGCAGGGACTGGCTAGGCGCCGCCCGTTCCAGCGCCTGAATCCCGGTCTTTTCGTCGGTGCTGACCAAGTGAATCCCCGCGGCGTGCAGCGTCGCTGCTTGTTGGTAAAGCTCGCACACGGTTTTGACTTGCGTGTCAAACTCGGCGGTGTGGCGTTGCGGGGCGTTCAGCCAATATTCAATCCGATGCGGTTTGAGATCGGCCTGATTTTAAAAAACGCTCGACACTGGAGGCCGAGATGCTCTCAACAATCTTGCGTTTGATGACTTCGTCCACCAATTCGGGGGGCGTCCAGTGACTGATGGGGCGCTCACTCTGAGCGGGCGCCTCGCACGAGACGGCAATGATTTGCACGATCTGTTCCGCGGTGAACGTCGGTGGTGTGCCACTGCGCGGCAAATCGCGCAAGCCCGTCACCACCAGGGCGCGCAAATCTTCTGCGCTGCTCGCAGCGGCTTCGGCGCGGGTCAGTTGCGGCGTCCATTCGAGCCAGCGCGCGCGCCAAGCACGGACGGTGCCACGATCCAGCTTTTGCGGGCGGGTCAACTCGTGATTGCCAGCCCCGGCAGTCATCGCCAGCAGCAAGGACGCGCGCACGACCAGACGATATTCGGTGCTGCGTTGCCGCGCGATTTCTTCCAATATCTGCCGCACGCGGGCGGAAAGTGCGAGCGGCGGGGCGGTTTTATACGGCATCTCTTGTTCCTCCTGTAAGGATGACTTCAGTCCGTCATTGTACCACCCTCATAATTGGGTGGAGAACTTTTAGGAAGCTCCACTAGTGCTGGAAGGGTTGAAAAAAGGACGAGCGTTGTTGCCGTTTCCCTTGTTGGGCGTGGATACCGACAATGGCTCCGAGTTTCTGAATGCGGTCTGGTTGCACTATTGTCAGCAAGAGGAACTGACTTTTACACGCAGTCGGCCCTATCGGAAAAACGATCAATGCTTCGTCGAGCAAAAGAATGGCGCGGTGGTGCGACGCATGATCGGATACGACCGCTACGAAGGCAGTGCGGCCTGTGAAAAATTGGGTGAGTTGTATGGGGTGTTGCGGCTTTATCAAAATTACTTTCAGCCCTCCATGAAATTAAGCAGCAAAAAACGAGCAGGAGCGAAAGTCAGCAAGAAATATGAACCAGCACAAACGCCTTATCAAAGATTATTGAAAAGTGAAGCGGTGTCGGAAGCGCACAAAGAAAAATTACGGCAAGAATATGAGCAGTTGGATCCGCTGCGGTTATATGAAGAGATTGAGCGGAAGCAACAAGCGTTCTGGGCCTTAACGGTAGCACGAGTAATAAAGAAGGAATCGGTTGTCTGCAAGGAAGAGAAAGTCCCGCAACCAGAAATGCGGTATTACCGGAAAAATGAGAAAGCGACACGCTATAGTGAGGCGGCGCGGAATCGGACGTGGCGGACGCGACGCGACCCGTTTGCCGGAGTGTGGAGTGAAATCGAGTGGGAATTGCTGGCAGAACCAAGCCTGGAACCGAAAGAAATCTTGCGGCGCTTGCAGCTTCGTCATCCGGGATAGTTTCCCCACCAACAGATCCGCACCTTACAACGAAGAGTGCGCGACTGGCGCTTGCAACGGATGAAAGAAAGTGTTGGAGTCGTCGTCCCCAATTTAGAAACCTTATTTGTCTACCCTAATCAAAATCAGTCCGAGCGACGGAACCGAGAAAGTAACATTTTTACTTGATTCAATATGACTTAGCGAAATACGACGGCGATGATGCGCGCTGTTTCGCTAGTGGCATTCCACCACTGACGGGAGTTACCGCCCGGAAAATATTCAACCTCGCCGGTCTTCCGTTTCAGGATATTGCGGCTTTTAGTCTGCGTTGCGCCACAGGGCACCCGGTGCAATGCTCAATTCCTGCACGCAGAATCGGGGCGTGCAGAAGAGATGCTTCTCAGTCACGCACGCCGTCTTCATGTCGGGGTTGCAGTAATGCTTGTCGCCGGGTGTGGTCGGCTGAATTAAGCCCATTGACGAATTAAATTCGAGGATGACAGAGCGAAACATATTCGCGCCGATGTTTTCGGTCGAGTGTGTAAAGCCGGCTGAGCGGAAGCGAACATCGCCGACCGCAAATCTGTCTTCTTTCGGCGACTTACCGTAAATCGTGCCTTTCGTTTCACCTCCAGACACAAATATTGATAGTATGTCCGTGTCGTGCCGGTGCATCAGCGATGCGTGGTTTGGCGGAATATCAATCGGCGGCGTTTGCGGGCAGGCGTTCCGGCAGAGCCAAACTCGTCCGCCTTCGATCAATTCCAAATACCTTACAAGGAATCAGCGAACCGCGCCGACTGTTGCGCCCTCGCTAAATCATCAGGAAATTCCAGCTTCCTCTCTGCGCGAGCCAGTGCCCGACGGGCGTATTGTTTGGCTGCATTTCGCATATCCTCATCTCCGGTCGCAGCGAGCGACTCCAAACCCTTTTGGAGCCGCACCACGACCTCAATCGTTCCAGCCCCATCACGGGCAATGGCACCAAAGGCATCGTCAAACATATCCGCCACTTGCAACTCTGGTACTGCAACGCGGTCAGATTGGATCGGTTGTTTGTCATCGCTTGCAATGGGTTGACTCCAACCGGTGAACAGCCGCACTACAGTTCCAATCACATCAATGGCCGTGCCGGGATCATTGATCCCAGGTGATAACGCACGACCGGCTATCTCGGATAAAGCGATGAAGCCAAAGCGCGGATCTTCGTCAAACGTTCTACTGTCGCCAATCGAAAAGGCCTGCGCTATCTGACTTTTATCTGGCTGTGCCGAACTTCCAGCGTCCAAAGTCACATAGGCAAGGGCACGCCCCGGTGCCGCAAAAGTGCCCGGTAGCGCCGCCACCTCAATACGCGCGCCGTTTTTTTCCGCATACCGCTGCAACGCTGGAACATCTACCCGCTGCACATACCCAACCGACTCTCCATATACAATCTGTGCGTTATCCCGCTGCAACGTTACAGCTACGCCGCCAAGGGTGGGAGCCGACTTGCGTCGTTTCAAGGCAGCAGCGGTTGCGGTTTCCACCCTATCAATGGTCGTCGCCAAACGCCCTAGTCGGGCGACGCTATCGACCCAGCCCACAAACGTGATGATCACAACAGCGAAAACCACCAACGTTAAAACGAATAAGGTGAAGCGTCCCGCTTCGGCGTAATAGTTATTCTCGACGACGATGAGTGAAATAATGCTGAAGATAAAAGCGCCGATAAAAGCTGACAGGGCATTTTGAGAGACGTCATCAGCGAGAACCAGCGAAAAAGAGCGAGGCGTCGCCATACTGCTTGCCGACGCATAAGCGGAGACCATGGATGAAACAGCGAAGGTAGCGATCACCAGCATGCTTGCAGAGATGACGGAGAGCAGGGTCTTGATGGACTGCGCCGTAATGTCAGGAACAAACTGGCCGAGTTCAGTATAATCCGCGCTCTTCGCAACGAATGCTCCGGCAATTGCCAGCACACATAATATCAGCGGTCTGACCCAGAGCCGCTCGCCAATGCGGTTCAAGAAAAACCTCAGCCTATCATTCATCCTTCAGTTCCTTTACACTTCAAACATTTTACAGCCTTGCTGCCTCTACAATATTTTACCCTGGCATGCTCGTCGTCTCTATCTTAGCTGTCGGTTTAAATTTGAACTGCAGCCCAACGCCTGTGTTGACCGGACGGTATGTCGAACGTGAGTGAAACCATGAGAAACCCGCTCGCGCGGCTCTAGTCGAACACATTAGTCGGTGAATCTTCTCTTCGCGAAATTCCACAATCATCACAGCTCGTAAAGGGCCGAAGTTCATTCCTGTCGCTGGCATAGGCGGAGTATCTTCTTTGAGCGTTCCATTCATAACCCACTCCATTGCACCGCGATTACCACACGCAAAGCGTATCGTTAACTCCAACCTGAAATTGCGCTGTGCTACTAATAGGGTCTAACGCCTGAGGTCAGCGGCATTTGAAACGATGCCTGTTTTTGCGGCTGCATAAATGGGTGGCGGGTCAAATGTCCGCTGCCACGATTTGTTCGGCGTCGTCACACGCGGCCTACCCCTTATCAGTTTCATATCGGACGTTGAGTTCGACCACTCTAGCTTTCGCCCTCCGGGAGCGCAGATTCAGCATCTCAACGGTCAGTGAAAAAGCCATCGCGAAATATACATATCCTTTGGGAACATGATGCTCAAATCCGTCGGCGATCAGCACTGAGCCAATCATGAACAAAAACGACAATGCCAGCATCTTGACGGTAGGGTGCGCAGAGACAAAATCACCGATTGCCCCAGCAAACAGCATCATCAAGGCCACCGAAGTGATTACTGCTGCGATCATGATTTCAATGTGTTCGACCATCCCCACCGCGGTGATAATGGAATCCAGGGAAAACACCGCGTCGATCAGGATAATCTGAGTAATGACCGCAACCAGCGTGGCTTCTACTTTCGAACTAGCGACCCCGCGCTCGCCTTCGAGAAGTTGGTGGATTTCCTTTGTGCTTTTCCACAACAGGAACAAGCCGCCAACAATAAGAATAGAATCTCTGCCTGAAATTTCCTGCCCCAGAACCGCGAACCATGGAGCAGTGAGGCCCACTAACCAGGAAAGTAAAAACAGCAATCCAATGCGCATGAACATGGCCAGAAAGAGCCCGATGCGACGGGCAAGTATGCGCTGCTGTTTCGGGAGCTTGTCGGCCAAGATTGAGATAAAAACTATATTGTCGATACCCAGCACGAGTTCCAGCCCGGTAAGCGTAAGGAAGGCTACCCAGGCTTGAGGATCAAAGATTAGTTGCATTGTTGCGATTCCTCGTAAGATGCCAGACGATTGAGATGACGGAGACAAAAGCGGATTCACGCAAGCTAAAATTTATAGTGAATCAATTTTTAACCCTGCGTTACGCAAAATGTTCGTCACACTATCATCCAACAAATAGAATTCCGTCACCGCCTCAGGCTTTATTTCGCCTGACTTATAGGAAATTATCGTTTCAGATAAAACATTACTGACAGTAGATTTTTCCTTACCATCTTGTCAAGTTCCGTTCCTTTTCAAGAGTACTTTCCGCCTGTCGTCGGTGGTTGCCGTTTGCGTTGCAAATGGTTCGCGGCGGTTTTTCTCGCACAACAAAATCTACCATCCCACCACTACCGGTACGCCGCAGGAAGGCGTCATTTCGCCTGTGTTGCCCTCAACGTAGCGCGAAACCGGCGGAGGCTCGCGCTCAAGGATCGCAACGATCACGTCTCCCGGTGTCGCCCCTTCAAAGGAAGCGCGAAGGGCGAGCATCTCGTAGAGCACTGCGCCCAGGCTGAAGATGTCGGTGCGACCGTCCACCTTCTGCCCGCGCGCCTGTTCGGGCGACATGTAACGCGGAGTGCCCATCACTACGCCCTCGTCCGTCTTGACCTGGATTGAACTTTCCGCGCCGTCGGCGTGCGGGTTGATGAGTTTGGCGAGGCCGAAGTCCAGAATCTTCACGTAGCCGTCGCGCCGGAGCATGATGTTTTCCGGCTTGATGTCGCGGTGAACGATGCCTGCCTCGTGCGCCGCGTTCAACCCCGTCGCCACCTGCACAGCCACATCGAGCGCGTCGTTGATGGTCAGGCGCGCTGCCGCGATGCGCTCGCGCAACGTTTCACCTTCGATAAATTCGGTGGCGATGAAGGGACGTCCCGCCTCTTCCCCAATCTCGTGAATCGTCAGGATGTTCGGGTGGTTGAGCGCGAGGCTGCGCGCGCCTCCTGCTTGAAGCGATCGCCGCTGTCTGTCTTGGCTGACATGCGAGGATAGGAGCTTGAGCGCCACCTTGCGCGCCAGTTTGCTGTCCTGCGCCAGGTAGACCTCGCCCATTCCGCCAGCCCCGATCTTTTTGACCAACTCGTAATGGCCGACCTTTTGTCCGACGGCAGGAGCCGCCGGTCTGCCCGGCGAACATCTGCGCGGCCACCTCCATGACCGCTGTCTCAAGCGAGCCGCCTGCCTGCTCGCCCCCCTGCCTGTTTATAGGATGAAATGAGGTCTTCTACTTCGTTCTTGAGCTGCGGATCGTCAGCGCAGGCTTGGTCGAGGAACATGGCGCGCTCCTGCGGGTCACGCTCGAGCGCCGACTGGAAGACTGCTTTTACCAGTTGCCAGCGTTCGGGCGTCATGTCATAGCTGTTGGTAGTTAACATGTCTGGCATATTCTTTATTCGCGAAGCGGCGGCATATCATCTTACCTTCTCATACTCCTTCTTCGACTCAATCAAGATCGGCAAATCCGGATCGGCGTCCTTCCACAGCGCGAAGAACTCTTCGTATGCCTTGCGGCTCTTTGCTGTATCGCCAACAAGCGCGGCGGCGCGCGCCACACCGAGGTGCGCGAGCGGGTATAAAGCAGAGATAGCGACCACGCCTCTGTGATCTATGATCTTTTGGAATTCGGCCATCGCCTCAGCGCCGGCTCGTCCGCGCAGGTAGGCCAGACCGCGAACATAGACGGGCCAAGCCTGAACTTCCAGTCCCATCTCAAAGCGACGCGCCACCCCTAATAACTGGGTTGCAAGCTCCGTGTTGCCGCGATTAATCTCGAGGGCGGCTTGAATCATCGGCAGCCAACTGGTGTTGACGAAGGTATCTTTCGGGTATCGCTTAACGAGTTCGTCGCCGAGAGACTGCGCCCGGTTGGTTTCGCCACAGAGGGCGAGGGCGACTCCGCTAAGCATCAGCGCTTGTCGGCTCCGTACGATGTTAAGGGCGTTCGCCGCACTCTCTTTCGTTTGCTGACAATCCCCGAAAGCCGCATTCAATAGCGCAGAATCTGCCTGACCCCACGCGGCGCCTTCTTTCAAACCGTATCGGTCGTTGGCTTCCGCCGAGCGGCGAAAAAGTTCTTGAGATTTTTGGCCTTGTCCGGAAAATGCCGCGGCACGGGCTTGATGGTAGTGCAACAAACCCTCAACTGGCTTCCCTTTTGCCCAGTCAACCTGCCGCTGCATTGTCGCCTCGTCTCCTTGAATGAAGGCGAGAATATAAATTGTAGAATGAAGATCGATAGCATCGAGCTTCTTTTCCACCGCCTGCTCGAAAACTGCTCTGGCTTCGTCGAAACGGTTCAAGCAGAGGAAAAAATTTCCCAAGTGAGAATACGTGGCACTCAGGTTAGGATCGAGACGAACGGCTTCACCAGCTTCCTCAACCCCTCTGTCGTATTGACCGGTAGCAGCATACCGGTTTGACAGGTTGGTGCGGGCTCTAACGTCGCGCGGGTAGGTCTGCTTCCACAACTCCAGTACTTCAATGCTTTTATCAATCTCCCCGGTTGTTAAGGCGTAGTACAAAGTAGCGATGTAGAATTGCTCACGCTCGCTCGTCCGACTCCGCAATTCAAACGCTCTCTCTGCGTATTCCGCAGCAAGATCATCTTTCAAGATGTCATAATGCGTTCCGCCTAGCTTTAGATAGGCGAGGGCGAAGTTGGGGTCAAGCTCGACCGCGCGTTTGAAAAAGGGAATCGCCTCAAAGGACTTGCCTGCCCAATGCATCTCATTACCCAGGGTGAAGGCTTTTAACGCCTCAAGTGATGAAGTCGTCGCCTGCTCAATCGGAGCGTCGAACTTCTGAATCGAGGCAAGCGACTCGCCCAGCTTCTCTCTCAACTTCGTTGAGGCTTCCCCCAGCTTGCCAATCACCTGCTCCTTGCTCTCAGCCTCGACCTGTTCACGCGCTAGCGCATCGCCGGTCTGGCCATTCAGGGTCTCCAGCGTAATCACGTAATGGCTTCCCAGACTCGCTATCGAGCCTATGAGCAACGCCTTGATGCCCTCGCGTTGGCAAATCTCCCGCCCAACCTCCTTCGTCACCCGCTCGTCGGGCGACCGCGTCATGTAACGTAGCATCTCGCGGACACGCTGCTCTGGAATAATATTTAAGAACGGCGACTGCCCCAGTTGGACTTCGAGCGCCTGCTTGAGCGTCCCGTCGAAGACAGGTTCTCCGGTCGTGTTGACTATATCGGCCAGCAGAAGGGTGTCTTTTTCCGTCAGCGCTTGTACCCGATTGAAATAGTTGAAATAAAAGAAGGCGGCTGCTGAAACCGCGAGGACTAGGGCAAGAGCACTAACCGCTGTGCGCTTATGTAGAATAATGGCGCTGGTAATAAGCTGCTTGCTCAACCTGGCTTTCGACCGGCCTGTCTCTCTTGTGGATGCGGGCAGTTCTGGACTTGTAACAGCGGTCAGCTTGTTGCCGGCGGTAGAAATTCCTCCGCCCTCGTTGCTCACATCCGACGGCCGCGAGCGTTCCAATCTAGCCTCAAAATCCAATTCCTCCTTCAGGCTCTTCAAGTCCAGCGCCATTTCCTTGATGGCTTGATATCGCTCCTCCCGGTCTTTGCGCAGGGCTTTACCTACGATCCGCTCCAACTCGGCTGGCACTTCTCGTGAATACCGCGCGAGCGGCACCGGCTCCCGCGTTAATATCGCTGAAATCGTCGCCGCTGCGCTTTCTGCGGCAAACGGCAGATGACCGCTCACCAGCTCATACAACATCGCCCCGAAGCCGAAGATGTCGCTGCGCGCGTCGACCGCCTTGCCGCTCACCTGCTCAGGCGACATATAAGGCAATGTGCCTAAGATCATCCCTGGCTCGCTCAACAAAGACTCCGTCTTTGCCTGACTATCCATGAGTTGTCGCTGCGGCAGAGTCTTAGCCAGCCCGAAATCCATCACCTTAACCTGACCACGGAGAGTGAGCATTATGTTGGTTGGTTTTATGTCACGATGAATAATACGCTGTGCATGCGCCTCCGCCAGCGCGTCGGCCACCTGTGCGGTAATCTCCAAGACCTCTTTGATAGCAAGGGGCTTTAGCTTGCTGCGGCAGGCGAGCGTCTCGCCTTCGACATATTGCATCGCGATGAAATCTTGCCCGTCTTGATGGCCGACTTCATAGATCGCGCAGATATTTGGATGGTCGAGCTTGGCTGCGGCCCGGGCCTCTTTTATGAGACGTTTGCGGGCTTGGTCATCTGCCAGCAGATGGGCAGGCAGAAATTTCAGGGCGACCTTGCGCTGGAGGCTGTTGTCTTCTGCCAGGTAGACCTCCCCCATTCCTCCTTGGCCGAGTTTACTTAGAATGCGGTAATGTGAGATCGTCTGCGAGAGCATTCTGACCACCTCCTGCTTTTTAATGTTAACGCCCTCTTGCCGTAATTGATAATAGGCTTGCTCATCGGGCGTTGGGTGCCTTCTGTTGTTAGATGCAGCCTCATCTCGAACCAGAGACGCTGACTTCCCCAGAGGCTAGTGTCTCGGGTCAAGAAACGGCGTGTCTGAATCACTCACATAACAGGCCGCTAACCGCAACGGGTCTTTGCTGCTGAAATTGTAACCTGTCATCCTCACCTGAGACGGCATCATCATTGACTGCCCAGCTTGCACCATGGCCGGCTCGCGTTCCTCCACCTCCTAAACTGGAAGTTCACTACCCGGATGATGCCCGCGTCGGCTGCTCCAATTCATCTCGTCGCCATCGAACGGGCTGCGGTTGCCTTGAACCTTGATGTGCCGTTTAACCCGTGTTCTCATAGTCAATATTTTGTTGATATAACCTAAAGACGAAGTTGACCGCGCCGCGGGATGGACGAACAAAGGCCCGCTGCGAATCCATTTGGAAAGCGACTAGGCGGCTGCATTCCAACGATTGGTTATGCTGCCCGTGATTAGGGCGACGTTCGCCTTACATTTATTTTTGCGTATCCCAATCACCTAAATACTCACGGTCGTAATTTCCCTTCGTCATCAGCTCCTCTCGCATCCTTGTAAAATTGGGATTGTCAGGTTTTACCGACTTGATAAGCTCTGCCCTGTCTCGGAAAGATTTCTCAAATCCGCCCGGTGTCATGGTTAACAGAACTTTGACTGGGACTTTCCCAAGATTCCCTTGCGCGTGCGGCGTTCCGCGTGGAATCACGATATATGAGCCGGCAGGCAACTCATAAGTTTTGTCGGCGATTTTAGCGGTCAACACTCCTTCCAGTACATAATAGGTTTCGTCCGTATAGTTGTGTCGGTGAAGGCGCGTTTTGAAGCCAGGCTTTTCCGTTAACTCGACAAGCGACCAGGCACCGTTTGTAACTTCACTCGAAGCTAAAAACCTTGCTGTCCCTGCGTCATATGTCAGTTCATCGGGTTCACCGGACCTGAGCGCAACGATTTTAGGTTTGTTTTTATCGTGCTCGGATTGAATCGTTTCAGGTTTTGTTTGAGTGTCTGACACTCGCTCAAAGCCAAAGAACAGGAGCGAAGCAAAAAGCGCAAGCAATAGTATTTTCTTCATGATGAATAACCTCAAACTATTGAAACTCCAGCACAATTCTCAACCACGAATTTAGGTGACACGGCGAAGCGGCATAACGGCTCGCATCATCGGGCGCGGCACGAAGGACTGATGGATAGATACGAAACTCGCTTCCCGCGCGCCAATGCCCACGTTTGTTATGTGTCGTCTCGGCTATATCACTGTTCTACTCCTTCTTCTCATACATTTCTAGATGCTTCGCCTTGAACTCCAAATATTTCTTATCCGATTTTGCCCTCTGCCACTTCTCATAGAATAACTTGGCTGACTCTGCTTTTTCCATATCTTCTTCTCGTGGCAACACGTCTTTGCTCCCTTTGGCGTACTTTCGCCCTGTCTTGTGATTGGCGTACCGCCTCGACCTCGTGTAGCCCATCTGCAAGAACTTGCGTGCCATATCCATTCCAACAAAGTCTTGCTTCGCTTTGTATTCTAGGAACATTTTGTAAATCCTGTTTGCTGACTTGCGGGCAATCTGAGGCGTCTTAAACCTCCAGTGAGGTAGTATCTCACTCTTGTATGGCTCGACAAGTAAAACTCCTTGTTCTCCCTTGCCAATGCGGTAACGCTCAGGGTGCTTTCGGAAGTCGATGGTGGTGAAGTCGAGTGTATAGTCAAATGCCATGCTATCTATTGTAAGCCAGTGCTCCGTCAGACACATAACGCCCGGCATCGCCCGCCGCGCATTCACCTGCGGGAGTGGCAAGTCTTGCGGAAGAAAGCCGCGCGATTCGCGGTCGGGAGCATGCCGTTGTTAGAGATCGCCTGATAACTCAACGCGGCTTAATTTCAGTGGCATCGGCCTGCAGCTTCTGCAAGCAGCTTGCGTAATACCTTCTGCGGCAAGTACCTGCCATCCGCAATGCCGCTGGCATATATCGGCGGGGCAAAGCATCGCATTTACGGACATCGCTTCTGCTTCGATGCTTTCTCGATGGACGACACCGCGTCCGGCGTCTTGCAGTTAGTCTCACCGTGATCTACCTCAATCTTGCCGATTCGCTTTGCAGCTTCGATCGCTTTCGTTCGCAGCGTCGGCTTGAAGACGCCGATTGAAATGAGGGCACCGTTCATTGCGTAGCGCGCCCAATTCGGAGAATGGTGAATCTCCTTCTCGATCGTCGCCAGTATCTGCTCGGCGTCCGCATCGCTGATCGCCTCCGGCTGGTCCCGCAAGCGGACTCCGAGGATTCCGTATCCCATCTCGCGCTGACCTTCTTCCTTCGACTTCATCCAGGCGCGCATCGTCGCGTCGGCAATGGCGCTACGGGCGATAAGACCGGCGAGGTAGCAGCCGAGGAAACGGACCGGTCCCGCCTTTACCAGAGCGTCAGCGTCGGCACGTGACAGTCTCGCCGGGTCGGCGATCAAGAGGGCAAGGATGCGCGCCTCGGCGTTGCCCGTGTTCCAGAGTTCCAGGGCGAGCGCGTGGTCAACTTTGATCTTCTTCTTGAGCTTCGTAATCTCTGCGGTCAACACGCCGTAGACGTTGCCGCCGCATCCATGGCGTTGGTAGATCGCCGCCGTTTGCGGTTTTCCGAGTGTCTTGAAAGTTGCAAGAATGTCCTCAACGTTCATATCGTCTCCTTGGGTCACCATGCTTGATAGGTTGCGAGGTCCGCCTAACTCCCGAATTCACCGGGCGGGAGACAACCGCCTCATGCGACAAGTCCCCGATAATAGGCAAGCTGATTCCGCTCCGGTTCAATTGCGTTGTCAGGCTTTGCGAAGCTAGTCCTCAATGAGCATATTGCCACGGCGCTTAAGGTCGAGTAGAGAATCCATCATCCCACGAATCATCTCCTCCGGGTGCCCCTGCCAGTCCTCGATCAGGCCGACGATTCTAAGTGGGGCGCGCGTACGATATGACTTGGTAGGGTTGCCAGGAAATCGCTTGTTGGTGAGGTTGGGATCGTCCTCAAATGTTCCGGTTGGTTCGACGATGTAGATGCGGCCACGACCTGCTAGACGCGCAAACGACATCGCAAGCTCTGCTCCCCAGATGGCAGGCTCTAAGTTGGCAGAGAAATAAAGGTCTTTGAGGACTCGGCCTTCCTCGTAGTTGGAGGGGTAGCCAGGAGAGAGTAGCGCGCCTATCGCCAAGTGCGCTTTGGTGCCGTGATAAAACGGGCCAACGACGTGCTTGCAGTTTTCCTGCGTGACAGCTTGCCACGGATCTTCGTTCATATTTGAGCGTCCTTACTTTCAAGCCGAACGGTTGAGTTGACGCGGCGGCGGCCAATCACTTGTCACTGCTTTTGGCCGCCGCTTGCGCCCAACGATTTGTTCGGCGGCGACTCATCTTTCTCCGTGCTTTTTCAATCGTGCAAAGTTCCCACGAACCTTGAGCGGTTTGTAGGGCCACGCTGCAGTTTTTCCTGAGGCAGCATTCTTGCAGATTACGACTTCCAATTGGAAGCTCCCTTCGAGTCCATCAGAACCCGTGCGCGTGGTGGTGTGAAGATAACCAACAGTCAGATCAGCGGGGCGACAGTTGAATGTCAGCGGTCTGCCCCCGAGTTTTACCGGAAATGCGACGTATGTTGCTCGAGTGAGCCGTCCTTCGCGGTCTGTTTCAATGAAAATGTCCCAGCCGCCGTCGGCGCTAAGCTCGATATGATCTGCTGCTATCTTCCCGACATGGGTGCCGGGACTTGCCTGATCGAACCGCGGTCCGTGATCGTAACCCAAGATAACGCCAGGGATTTCCCAAGGTGCGCGCCCTGAATTGAAGGCAGGCATCTCGACCTGAACCTCGAAGGCCGGGCCTCCGATTAATCGCGAAGTTTCCGACACACTCGGGCCAAGCGACTTGTCCCTTCGCAGTCTCAACGCGACGATACAGGCAAGGAGCAATGCCAGCGCGATGATGAGCACCAATATCTTCTTGCCACGTATTATCATCACAGTCCCAGTATTGTTGTAGAAACGTTTGGTGGCTGGCTTCGATTGCTTTGTTTTCTACTGAGAATGAAAGCCGCCGAACGATTGAACTGACGTGGGGCGAAACCGCCACTAACAATGTAAAATTTAATAAGCGACGTTGATAAGAAAGTCGCTGCCCGCGCCCTCACGTCCATTGAATTGTTCGACGCCGCGTGGCAAAGCGAAACTTTGGTTAAATGGATTTTTCGACTTCATTCTTTGTTCGGTTCACCATCCACGACAACAGCCAAGAGCCGACTAAGCCAAAAACAAAGATTACCAAACACCATATCCGCAAGAAAGAATCCGCCCCGACTTTCTCGCGCAAGGTATACCACGCCAAAGCGTTGAGCAATCCGCCCGTAATCATTACGAATCGCGTTCGTCGGATAAAAAAAGAAAGCTTTTCCCGCGACCACAAATTACTCAAGGCGAGAACGGCAAAGAACGGGACGGCAACCATTAGTTCTCCGATTTTATGTTGTATCACGCCGTCGAAAACAACTGCCGAAAGACCGGATTGGCTTTTGACCTCAAAAAATATGCGCAACAACTCAGCAATCAACCAGCCGAAAGCGATGATGCCGACGACAAGGAGAAACCCAAAATTAACCGTACGTTTGTTCATCAATTCAATCTTAACATTTCAAGCGAAGCGGTCGAACACACCGTTCACCGGGCGCGGTCGAACCCGCTCGAAAGCCACACATCTCGTGGCGCGCGCCCTGAGCAACAAATACATAACCCCTTTATTCTCAACGCGTTCTTGTTGCTTTACGTCAACCGCCAAGCCTGCTTGGCTGGGGCATTCCTGTGAATGAATGTTCGGTGTTGCTCTCTTATGCCACGACCAGTCATTGTTGTCGTGCTTTCTTAATGGCAAATAGTAATGCCATCGTAACTACTCCCGCGATACTAAAGTGCAGGACTCCATCCACAATCGTGTAGCGGTTCGTGTACAGGGGCCTTGCGTCGCTGACGGTTGCCTCGTAGATGAAGGAGTATAGCCCTGGCCCTGATTCGATAGTCAAAGTGATTTCCTGTTTCGCATTGAGAATGGGACCCGCATGCAGCCCAATGGAACGCTCCCTTTCAAGACAATAATTTTGCACTTGCACCATTTCGCTGGGTTGAATAAGAAATCTTACATCTTTGTTCTCAGCCAGGAACTGATTGAGTTCTGCGCGTCCCCAAAGCACATTTATGCCCCTTGCCGATTGCACAATAACGCCGTAAGGATAAATATCTGATTCATTGTGAATCTCTTTTTTGTGCATATCTTGCAGTAGCCGCATCGAACACCACAAAGACGCCACGAAAATGAATGGGATGACCAGCAAATATTTCAGTATCAGCTTAATAGCGCGATTCATACGACTTCTTTTGAGCCTGTATTTTCCAAAGAATCACCGAACGACACGTTCAGCGGGCGCGCGCCGGACGCACTCGAAAACCACAACCCTCATGGCGCGCGCTCCTACGAAACATTAACCGCACGAGCGGATTGGCGCAAAACCTCTCCGCACTCGTGGCGGGGCAAGTGCCGCACGAGGAAGGCTCGTTTGCTTTGTCAACTCGGTGGTCTCCTTAGGGTGCAATCAAAAGTGAGACTCAAATTCGAGCTTCTGATTGACAGTATCTTTGCCAGTATGATTGCCACTCTTTGTTTGCTCGCCCGATGCGTAAGGCAATCATCTTTTCGGCATTGTCTCTTTTCCACCAAGCTCCGGCGAGTTTCAGTCGTTTCTGAATTACTGAGCGATGGGCGCTTTCAATTTCGCCTGAGCCAATAGGCAAGCCTTCTTGCAACGCTCGACGGTAATCCAGGTTTTCAGTTCGATTGCTCAAGTAACGGTGACAGGCTCGGACCGGAGCTTCTGCCGACGCTATGTGGGCAGGCTCCAGATGCCCAGCCAGTCTCTTGAGTACCGTTTTCAGGCGATTAGCTTTCAAATCATCTTGTTGCCGATGCAGCCATTGACGCTCTTTGTTCGGCGCAATAGATTTGGCTGCCGCGGCCAGATACTGGCTGACGTGATAGAAATCAATCAGATATTTACCTTGCGTGCCGAAACAGCGTTCGACTTGTTCCACAATCCAACCCGCTCCGTCACCCACGCAATGAACCTTCGTTTTTGCACCGCCACCCAATCGAATCACACAATCCGTCAATTGGTCGCCAGCCTGATTCACCGATCCCATCGTCGCGCCGAAACGTGCGGTGACAGCACCAGGCACGCGCGCCAAAGCCAATCGTGCTTCCTGCCAACTAACTGTTCGGGTTTTGCGGCGATCCACGCTGGCATCCTCTTTGACCGCCACCAGCGGCACCATACTGCCGTCCATTTCCCCGATGATTTGTGATGGGTAGCCTTGCTCAGTCAGTTCTGTCAGGACTTGTTGTTGGTCAAGCATCGCCTCGGCGTGTTGTTCGGTGATCTGTCGCACTGCTCCACTTGGTACCTCAATTCCGTAATGTTCCTTCAATTGCTCGACCGCTCTGCCAAAAGACGCCTCCGCACCAAAGTCGGTCAGCACACGTTGCAGAGGCTGCGAATACTCTCGACAGCCAATCTCCGCTCCTTCAACAAAAGGCCGTACCTGTTTCCCTCCACGCCCACGACGATAGGTCTGCTCGCTGACCGAGACTTTCCCGTAACAACTGTACCAATAGAGCCTTTTTCCTCCTTCCGACTCAATGCCGAATCTGCTTCCGCCACTTGCTCCACAACTTCCTGACGGCGTTCGGCCCAGCCTTGCAAAGCCTCTTGTCCCATCAGGCGCAACTCTTCAATTACGCGCCGCTCCGCTTCAGCAGCTCTATTCACATCGCCCGCCGCATTCTCCACTACTTCCAATAAACGGTTCATCCGTTCATACAAGCCCGGATGTGCTCTCAAACGTTCTTCCAAATTCTTTTTCATCACTTTGCCCCTTCAGGTGGATTTTTACTTCATCTTCTCATCTTCTACAGATCGAGAGCAGTGTCTAGCGATGAGTCTCACTTTTGATTACA
>CAWCGF010000021.1:0-212329 GCA_963794955.1 uncultured Acidobacteriota bacterium | reverse complement strand
AGGAAGGCAGTAGCAAACGGGAAAGTTTGCTGTACATTTCATTCGCAAGAGCCGCAAGTATGCCTCAGCTTTCAGAGCGAAGGAAAGCCCATTTTATAGCCAGCCAACCAAGCATCGTGAAGGCGCACGATTTAATGAATACATTTTCTGACGCCGTGGCAAGGCGTAGCGCGCGTTGATGCGCCCTGTACAAGGCCTTACTACGCCAGAAAAAGCGCTGTGTGTTGCGCAACCGTCCGAGCTTTAGCAACTGTTTCACCCCTGTGCTCAATTGGTTTTGCTGCGCACGCGCGAAGTCAATGACCGCCGTCGCCGTCTCAAACTCAAACTGCTGCCATTCCGGCAAGCCGTCATAATCCAAACCTCGCAACTGTTCAGCGGCTGATTCGGCATCACCCATTAAGGCATCGTCCAACGCCACCCAAACACCATGTGCAGCGGAAACATGATCCGGCGGCAATTGCAACGCGTGCTGGCTCACTTCGTACGCTTCGCGTTCGCGTTTCTGCGTACGCAAAGCCATCACGCCATTCCACAACATCCAGGGCTGCGCCGCTAATCGCTCCCGCCAGTCTGCCAGCCAATGAATCACCTCTTCGTCTTGCCGCAAAGTGAGCAAGGCATATCCCACCATGCCCAAGTCATATCGTCGCGCCGCAGCTCATCTGTAAACTTCTGAATGAACTGCCGCGCCTCTGTGGTTCGCCTGGCTTGTGCTAACCTTTCCAAATACGTCGCCGCCGCGCTTCGCCAAGCCGCCTGTTTATTAGTCGCTGAGACCAATCGCTGTAGGCAGCGTTGGTGATCGCTACTGTCGAACCAACGTTCGACCCATACCATACCCACTGCTGCGTTAGTCTCCGGCCAATCCAAAGATTCTTGCAAAATATCATCCAGTGGTTCGCCCCACAGCTTCTCGATAAAAATATTGACCGCATAATCAAGCAAATCATGAGTCGCATCCGGCGCGCGACAAAGCGTCCGCAAATGTTGCCCCGCCGCCTCGACTTCGACACGTTGCGCGGCACATTTAATTTCGCGCACAGTTACTGACGCACCGCCGATATGTTGCCTTAGCCCCTTGAGGGTTTCTTCAGCGGCCTCGTATTCGCGCTCTTCCCATTGCAAATCGAAGAGGTTGAAGCCGCCGAAATCGTAATCGGGTGCTAGCGTGAACGCGCGTTTGAAGGCTTCTTTCGCGCCCGCGCGATCATCATTGAGCTTGCGCGCGTCGCCTAAATAGCCGAGGGATAGAACGTAGTTAGGCGCAATGCGCACGAGTTCGATGGCGGCTTCCAGATATTCCTGCTTCCGGTTTTCATCCGTTCGCGTCCAATCCGCCAGGCGACTCCAACCTTCGTAGTTGTTCGGCTCTTCTGCAACCACCGCACGCATTTGTTCGATGGCTTGTTCGAGATTACCACTTTCGGCCTCCACCAACGCCGCCGCATTGCGCAACCCGAGGGGTAAATCACCATTGAAAACTGCTGGGCGACAGGCCGTGCGCGCTTCGTCAAAACGCCCGGCTTCGGCTAAAAACTGCGCGCGCCTGATATGCGCTTCCAACAAACGCGGATTGAGTTCATTGGCACGATCCAGGGCGCGCAACCGTTCCGGCAAGTCTGCCACTCGGTTCAGCGTTTCCGCCAGCAGCAACCACGAACGCGCTTCACCGGCACGCTTCTCTGCCACGCTACGCACCAGGGCAATCACCTCATCTTCGCGTTGGAGTTCTCTGAGCCACGCCCGCAAATTAGTCCAAGCCCAATCGTAGCCCGGCTCAATGGTCACCGCCCGCTGGAGCCGCTCGATAGCCTTTTCCCTCTCGCCCAAACGCCACAACACCTCCGCCAAATAGCCGTAATTGAACGCATCCAGCGGCGTTTGCGCGATGGCTTGTTCCAACATCGTACGCGCCTTTTCCAGTTCGCCGGAGTTCGTATACACCTCCGCCAATTGCCGCACTGCTTTGCCCCAGCTTGGACTGATTTCCAGCGCCTTTTGCAACGCCTCTTTCTCGCCTTCACGATCCAACCGCGCCTGTTGCACGAGCGACAGATCAAACCAGATGCGCGGCACGAGCGGAAAGAATTCTGCCGCCTGCTCCGCTAGCTTCAAGGCTTCATCGTATTGCTGCATGTCAATCAGTTGCAGCATCAGCGCCGACCACGCTTGCCACAAATCGGGACGCGTCTGTAATGCTTCTTGCAATACCTCGCGCAATTCGTCGGCGTTGAGCGTACCGCGCGCGTATTCACGATACGCCAGCAAGCCATCGCCGAACGTTACTTGGCGCACCAATTCGTCTTTGATAAATTGTAGTGCCGCCCGCCTTTCTGCCGCCGCATGCGAAAGCGACATCAGATTGGCAATCGCATAATCGTTATCTACCGAAAGCTTGATGGCTTCACGATACGCCGCCTTCGCCTCGTCCAGCTTATCTGTTTCCGTGTAAATGCGCGCCAGCACGCTATAGCCGTACGATTGCGCTGGCTCCAGCCGTTGTGCCAATGCTGCTTCAGCCAAAGCGGACTCGTAATTTTGTTGCGCCAGCAGCGCCATCGCTAATTCCCGGCGCGCCCACGCGTCTACCGGATCAACTTCGATCATCGCGCGGATGGCTTGTTGAAAGGCAGCGGGATCGTTGCGTGACCAATCCACTAATAGCCGATGCAGCGCCAGATTGTGCGGAAACTGCGCCACACGTTCGCGCAGGAAGGCAATCGGAGCCTCTTCCCCGCTCGTGTCTGCCAACGCCTGCGCAAGGTTGCCTGTCGCGCCAAGATTCAACGGTTCGGCTTCCAGTACTTGTCGCCATGTAGACAAAGCCGATTTGGTCTCGCTGCGATACGCGGCAATTAATGCCTTGGAATGCAGCCAGTCCACATGCCGTGCTTTAGTCTCGGCCTGTGCAAGCAAAGCCTCGGCCTCGTCAAATTTGCCGAGTCGCGCCAACACGTCTATGGCATATAGCATCAAATCAGCATCGTCAGGCCGCAACGCCAAGCCTTCTTTGAGGATGGTTAAGGCGCGCGGTTGCTGCCCCGTTTGCTCGTACGCCCAAGAGAGCGTGCGCGCCGGATAGCTCGAACGTTTGCCGAAGCGTTGCAAGCGATTGTTGAGAAACCGAATCGCCTCCGCCTGTTCGTGGAAATATTGCGCGGCGCTGAAGTACGAACGCACATAATTTTCATTCGTATCTTTCAAGCACGCGGCAAAGCGATACAACTCTTTCGCTTCGACAAAGCGTCGTTGCAACCAGAACTGATTGGCCAGCAAATAAAAATTATGCGCATCGGTCACGCCATAGCGCATCGTGCGGCGCATCATCTTTTGTACTTTGGTTTGTTCGCGCCCGTCGTCGCTCAATTCGTCAGCATACATTTGCCAGAACAGCGGATGTGATTTCTTGTCCTCATAAATGGCTTGCAGCAATGCCAGCCGTTCCAGGCGACGCGCCAGGCGACGCAACACCGAGAGCTTGTATAACCGCCAATTCGCATCTTCAGGAAACAAGGTCAGCAACTGTTCGAGACACGCCAGCACGCGCACGTCATCACAATCGTACTCGGCCACCGCAAGCTGTGCCTGATGTGTCAAGCGATGATTTTCCGCAACGTTCATCAGCGCCTGGATTGGCGCATCTGCGGCGGCGCGTTGGTGTGCATACAAGGCCTGCTGCACTTGATACAGTCCGTCGTACAACGCCGCTTCGTGCAATTCTAACTCTTCCAGTAAATGCTTTTGGGCCAGCGGCACTATCGCCATGCCGCGCGGGCCAGACGAGCCGTAGCGTTCCAGCATTTCTTTCGCCGCGTACTCCACCAAACTACGTTCGTACGGATCACGCGCGAGGATCGTGCCGCGACGACTGTCGTAGCCAATCACCGCTTGCAAATGTGCATTGCCCGGCTCAACAGTTGTCAGCGTAAACGGAACGCCACGATCAATCAGCTTCACCGTATCTTCCCAGTTCACACAAAATTCGCGCACAAACCAACCTTGCTTTTCGGCCCAATCGCGTTCGCTGCGTGCGGGCGTGCCGTCATAACAAATCGCTTCGACCACGCTCAAGTGATCCACCGGCATTTGCCAGAATCGGCTAATAAATGTGAGCGTTGCCGGGGCACAAGTCAGGTGATGTTGGCGCACAAAACCAACCGGCAATATCACGCGCTTCGCCTCTTCTCCGGCGGCCTCCATCCGTTCAGCGACAAGTTTGTGGAATGGACTTTCTGAAAGCTGCGTGAAGTGAAGTGCCGCTTCATAATCGCCACACAAATAGGCTGCATCGGCGCGCCGCGCATGCAGCCATTGCTCCGCACCTTTGTCGAGCAACGGCGCGAGTTCAGCAAATCGCTCGATGCTTTGCCGCGCTTCCGTGTGCAAACCAAGTTCGGTTTGCAATTGCGCGAATTGCGCCATCAACCAGCAGCTTTCAATTTTCGTGGCAGCGTCGTTCAATAATGCCAGCGCCGCCTCATCGCGCCCCAACATCACCAACATTTGCGCCGCTGCTTGTACGCCAGGACGAAAGTACGGACGTAATTCAAGCGAATGATTGGCTGCCGTCAAAGCCTCTTCGTACTTATCCTCTAACTCGTACAGATGCGAGCGCTCAATCCAAATCCAGGGATTCGCCGGATCAAGCTTCTCCGCTTTCGCCAACCACTCTTCCGCCGCATCGAAATCGCGCAAAACTCCCAGCACAACCGCGTGAGCCCCCAACCAATCGGACTGCACCGTAGTGGAAGCGTTGATCGTCGTGCCCACCTTGCGCAAAAAATTCCACGCCGCGAGCGGCCCGCGCCGTTCCAGGATCACTCTGGCCTTGTAGTACGCTGCCTCGCCGTTGCCGGGGTCTAAGCGATATGCTCGCGAATGCAGCTTGCGCCCCAGCGAGTACGAGCCGAGGTTATTTGCCAATCGCCCAGCCAACAACATTGCCGCGGTGCCTTCCCATTCGGCCAGCGGGCCAATTGTTAGGGCAGCGCGATAGGCTTGCAGGTAATATCCGTGATTATACAACTCCCAAACGCGGGCGAATTGTTCTGCTGAAATATGCATACAGCGTCTCCCGCAGAAACCGCTTTCGGTTCCATTGTGAAACGGCAATCAAATTCTGGCTGAATCAAATTGCACAAAGACTAAGGTTCAACGGCAAAAGACGGCGCGCAGTTTCGCATAATCGGGGGAAGATTGCGAGGATTTTTTGTGGGAGGAAGCAGCGTTTCGCCGGATAAAAGCGCATTTTCATTGCCCGCAGCTTTGAGCCTGCCTGCCGCACAAGCTAGAATCCCCATTCGATCATCCAATTATGCTTTTCCGCGACAAAATCTTTGCGCAACTGGAAGCCAGGCAGGCAGGCTTTCGCAATTACAACGACGATGCACAGCACGAGGCGGCGGTGTATCAGGAAGCATTGCGCCAACTCGCCGAGCTGTCACGCGAACAGATTCAGCAATCGGTTGCGACCATCGCCACGCCGGGCGCGCTGCCGACAGCGGAATATGATGCCGCGCCACAATTGCAAATCCATTTTCCACAGGAATTCCACAACCACGAAGACGCGCGGCGTTGGGCGTGCGAGGCATTATTGAATCACGTCACTTTGGCAGCAGATGGCAGTCAGATTTTGCCCGTCAAAGAATTCAGCATTCCCGTTGCGGCGGTGCAAGTCGCATGGTTTGTGAATGCCCACACGCGGGCCGGGCAGTATGTCAAAGACGTAGATTTTCAAGTGCTCGCGCCGCAGGAACTAATGATCGAATATAACGGCGAGCGTAACATTTCCGAGCAAGCCGTCAATCTGCGCCGCTTCGAATTGGAAATCCACACGCTCTGCCGCCTGATGCGAGAAATCGCCGCGCATCAGGCCCACCTGGAAAAGCGTCCGCTGGCCTTATTTGACAGCTCGCTCGTGATTTCTTTTGTGGATCGCTTACAACAGGAACAGCGCCTCGCGTACACTAATCTCGTGCTGGAATTGCTGCGCTGTTCGGAAGAAACGCGGGTGCCGCTGATTGGCTATGTAGACACCAGCTACGCGCGCGACCTGACGCATTTGCTGGAAAACTGTTTCAGCTTGCAAGAGTCTGAAAAAATCCATGACGCGCAATTAGTTAACGGCTTGCTGCAATGGGGCGACCGCACGCCGCTATTTGTTTGCGCTCGTGGCAGCGCCGACAAAAAGCAGCAAGGCGTGCTGGAAGGATTCGCTGAATATCGGCGCGGCATCGGTTTCACATATCTCAAAACGCATTCGAACCTGCCACCCGCGCGCTTGGAAATTCCGTTGTGGATTGCTGAGCAGGGTTGGCTGGAGGAAGTACTTAACCTTATCCGCGCGGAAGTGATTGTCGGCAACGGCTATCCGTATGTGCTGGAAACGGCGGACGCGGCAGCAGTGATTTCGGCCCGTGACCGCGATGCGTTTTATGCAATCTTCCAGCAATTCGCCAAAGACCAACAGATTGATCTGCGCATCTCACAAAAAGCCGTCAGCAAATTTAGGAGACGATAGTCATTGGTCACTTGTCATTCGCCCTGATGTTTTTGCTAGACTCTCAACCAATGACCAATAACCAATGACCAATATGAAAACCATTTCCCTACTAACCTTACTTGTGGTTCTTCTCATCGGAGCGATTTCAGTGCGCGCGCAATCGGCGGCGGCGGCGCAACCATCGGTGCGGCGCGCGTTGGAGTACATCAAAGCCATCGAACCAGAAACGATTGCCGAGCAAATCAAAACCTGTGAAATTCCAGCGCCGCCTTTCCACGAGCAGCAGCGCGCCGCGTATTACCAACAACGATTCACCGAAATCGGGCTGAAGAATGTCCGCATTGATAAAGAAGGCAACGTCATCGGCGAACGTCCCGGTGCCAGCAATGAGACGACGCTCGTGCTGGCCGCGCATCTCGACACGGTTTTTCCTGAAGACACAGACGTCAAGGTGAAACGCACAGGCAATATCCTCAGCGGTCCTGGCATTGGGGACGATTGTCGCGGGTTGGCCGTAATTTTGACGGTGGCGCGTGCGCTCAATGAAGCCAGGATCGCCACGAAGGGAACGATCCTTTTCGTGGCCAACGTGGGCGAAGAAGGTCTCGGGGATTTGCGCGGAGTAAAGCATCTTTTCCAGCAGGAACTCAAAGGCCGCATCACGCATTTCATTTCCGTAGATGGCACCGGAACCAGGACGACCAACGCGGGCGTGGGCAGCAATCGTTATCGGGTGACGTTCCGCGGGCCAGGCGGACACAGCTATGGTGCCTTTGGTTTGCCCAGCCCGATTCACGCGCTTGGTCGTGCAATGGAAAAGATTGCCCGCTTTGAAGTGCCCAAAACGCCCAAGACTACTTTCAATATCGGACGCATCGAAGGCGGCACATCGGTGAATTCGGTCGCGCACACGGCTTGGATGGAAGTAGATATGCGCAGTGAAAGCGGGGCCGCCCTGGCTAGGCTTGATGCCCAATTTCAACAGGCGATTCAAGTGGCGCTGCGAGAGGAAAATGATTTTTGGCAACACGAGAAAAAGCTGACCGTCGAGGTCAAGCTGGTAGGCGAGCGTCCCGTGGGCGACCAGCCTGCCGATGCGCCTATCGTGCAAGCCGCTATGGCTGCGGATCAATCGCTGGGACTCAAGTCCCTGGTTGGCGCGAGCAGCACCGACTCCAACATTCCGATGAGTCTGCGCATTCCGGCGATTACGATTGGCGGCGGTGGCAGCGGGCGAAACGCTCATGCCTTGAACGAATCCTTCGACACCACCGACAGTCACATTGGGACACAGCGCGCATTGCTCATCGTGCTGAATATTGTCGGCTTACGATAATTGTAGAGCAAACTTTCCAGGTTGCTCCCGTTGTAACAAGATAACGCTGGGGAGAATAGGAGCAACCTGGAAAGTTTGCTCTACATTTTACATCTTAAAACCTAATGTTTCTTCTTAACATTGGCAAATTAAACTGTTGTTTTCTATCCATTACTTGACTTGAATAAACAAATCTCGCAAACTGACTTTGCCTGTGTAAAAAAAATGCCTCAAAGTAATGATTGATGTCCCTAAAGGATGCGATTTCAGCTTGCTTCACCCTGTTCTACCTCAGCCGTTGCGATTGAAAGCAAGCCGAAGAGAAGTTAGCGGTGACTCTTTTACCCCTCTGAAGTATTGATATTTTTAGACTGATGATGAAGTTTTATAACAGTGTTGCCGCTGGCAACGTGGGAAAGCTACTTAAATGACCTATGAAATTAACGCTCCGAAGCCCGTTGCGGTGGTGCAACTTGCTCCGCCCTATCCAACGAGTGCCTTGAGTGAATTGCAAAAAATCAGCCAGCTTGATGAAACGGATGAATACGGCGCGATTCTGACCTTGCCTTCTGACACGGCTGCCAGACTATCGCGCCAGCGTCGCTACCGCAGTTGCCACCATCAGTTTGGGAGTGCTTAATCAAACGAATCAGGCGCTGATGAAATGCAGCAGTGAGGCTGCTGTAGTGGAATGTTTAGTCAGTTCAGCACGCGCCCTGGGCATTGCTTCTTATGCAGAAGTTTGGCTCTATGAACGCGGTACCCAACGCCTACGACCGCACCGCAAAGAAGCGCCCTTGATGCTGCCAACCAATCTCATCGAAGGAGTTTTCGCCACGGGTGAAACACGACGCGGCTCGTTGCCCGTCCAACAGACAGAATTATTTTATGTCTGTGTGCCGCTGACTTCGAGCGAAGAGATTTATGGCGTTTGCTATCTCGGCTCTACGTCACGCGCGTTTTCACGCGATGAAATGGAGATGCTCACGGCGCTGGGGCATCACGCTGGAGCCGTGCTGGGAGCCTTGCACGCCAAAGCCGAGCAGGCACGCGCTTGCGAAAATCTGATTCAGGCCTTAGCTTTGACAATTGATGCGCGGGATGAAATTACGGCGGGACATTCAGGCCGCGTAGCCAACTACTCGGCCACGATTGCGCGCTATATGCATTTGTCCGCGAGCGAGCAACGGTTGGCGTACTACGCCGGGCTGCTGCACGATTACGGCAAAATCGGCGTGCGGGACGAGGTGTTATGCAAACCGTCATCGCTGACCCCCGCCGAGTACGAGGAAATCAAACTGCATCCCGAATACACGCTGAGCATCTTGTCGAAGATAAAATTCAGCGATGATTTAACCGAAGTTCCGCACGTCGCCAGTTGCCATCATGAGCGTCCTGATGGTAAAGGTTATCCGCGCGGTTTGAAACGCGGAGAAATTCACCTTTGTGCTTTGATCATTGCTGTCGCAGATGTCTTCGATGCGCTGACAGTGAAACGGCATTATCGTGACCCAATGCCGCTGGACGAAGTGATCGCCTTGCTGGAAGCAGGCCGGGATACGCAATTTGAAGGCAGCGTGATTGATGCGTTCAAGTTGTTCTATTACGAAGAATATTTGCCGCGCCAGGAGCGGTATCGCAAATGAAGTTGTTCACGCTGGAAGAAGCCAATGCCATGTTGCCGCAGTTACGCCGTTTGCTCGGCGCGCTGAAGGAAGACCGCGCCGTGTTGAAACGCCTGGCGACGGAAGCAAAACGCGCGCAGCAACACGCGACCGAAAACGGCGGAACGCCCTATGGACAACAGTATGCTTGGGCGCTCTTTCGCGTGATGGATCACCTGCAAATGATCTCCAGCCTGGGCGTTGAAATCAAAGACCTGGAGCGTGGGCTGTGCGACTTCCCTGCCCTGCGTGATGGTCAGATCGTATACCTGTGCTGGCTGCTCGGTGAAGACCGTATTGAGTGGTGGCACGATATGGAAGCCGGATTCGCCGGACGACAGCCGCTGTAATGATGCCTTCTGATGCCCCTCCACGAGAACGACAAACGTTCACCTTTGTTGCCGAAACCAAAGGGTTCCGCTTCGATCAATTCCTGGCCCTGCACTTCCCCGCCATCAGTCTGACCCGCTTGCGCACTGCTATCAAACTCGGCGAGGCACGCGTCAATGGACGCACCACCTTTTCCGGTTGGATTTTACAAGCAGGCGATCAAGCCACGATCCTGCTTGATCCCGACGCACCGACTTCCGCGATGCCGGAAAATATCCCTCTGGAGATTTTGTTCGAAGATGAAGACCTGCTGGTCATTAACAAGCAGACGGGCTTGCTTTCTCATCCGAGCAAATCCGAAAAGTCCGGCACGCTGATGAATGCCGTTGCCTGGCACTTGCTGCATAGTTCTCATCAACCAGGCCAAGCGGCTCCGCGCCCAATTCTGTTGCATCGGCTCGACCGCGATACGTCAGGCGTGATTGCGATTGCCAAAACAGAACGCGCCAGCCGCATCGTTTCCAAAGCCTTCCGCGACCGCCGCGTGAAAAAGTTTTATCTGGCACTTGTGCATGGAGTCGTAAAAGAAGACACCGGCACAATTGATGCACCGATTGGCCGCGATCCAGGCGGGTGGCCGCGATGGTGCATTTTGCCGGAGGGCGGTGATCCGTCCCAAACTAACTTCACCGTCAAGCAACGCTTTGCCGAGCATACGTTGCTCGAACTGGAACCGCTCACCGGACGCACCCATCAACTGCGCCTTCACTGCGCCCACCTCGGTCATCCGATTGTCGGCGATCCAGTGTACAAAGGCAGCGACCCGACCGCGCTGCAACCGATTCCATCTCTCAAGTTAAAGCACCAATTGTTGCACGCGCATTCGTTGACGATTCGGCATCCTTCGACCGGAGAAGAAAGCTGTTTCTTCGCCCCGTTGCCGCCTGCGATGGCGCAGACCATTGCCCGGCTGGAAGAGAGTTTCCGTGATTCAACATCTGTACCGCCCCAAACACATTGTAGCGGCCCCCGCATCTCCTGACTTTCTGCCCATCCTCAGAGGTAAGGTAATTGAATTACTTCCTAGAACAGAGAAACCTTTCATTGTCTTCTTTGGTTGCAAAGTAAGTGTGGCTAGCTAATACGTCAAAAGCTTTGACTTCAATCTCCCACCCTAGTTTTACGTTGCGATAAATAATAATCAGTAGTTCACGAAACAAGCTGTTGATAAATCAGGGCATAGCCCCCAGCGAGTAAGCCGGACTTACTTCTCGTTCGCCATAGATATTGATTAGTTCTTTGACTAATGCGTCCGTCATTTGTTCGAGCGTCAGCGGATGTGAGCGAATTACTTCAGGCTAGCGATCAATTCTGCCGCTTCTGTCACAGGCGCTTCGCAATAATAGTTGTGGCAAACATAAGCCGTCGCCTTGCCATCAACTTGCGTGCGGTCGGCGAGTAATGGAATCGCGGAAGCCGCCTGCGGCGCGGCGCAGGCAACGACTTTATTCGGCAGGTAGCGGCTGAATACAGCATCAATCAGCGCGGTGGTGCCTGCAGCGTTGCGGTCACCGACAAGAGCGATTTCGTGGGCGTTGCTCAAATGCAAATCCAGGGCGCAGAGCAAGTGTCCAAACGCATTGGGGAAGCGTGAGATTTGATTGGCCAATAGCTTCATCGTGCGTTCGGCGTAGTCACGATAGCGCGCTTCGTTCGTGAACATTGCCAATCGTTGCAGGGCGGCGGCGGCGACGGAATTGCCAGAGGGTGTGGCGTTATCGTACGACTCTTTGGCGCGCGAGATGAGTTGTTCGTGGTCGTTGCTGGTGAAGAAAAATCCGCCTTCGTTCTCATCCCCAAACAGCGCGATCATTGTGTCTGCCAGCGCACGCGCTTCGACAAACCAGCGTTCATCAAACGTCGCTTCGTACAATGATAACAAGCCGTCTATCAAATACGCGTAATCTTCCTGATAAGCGTTAAGCTTGCTCTGACCGTCTTTGTGCGTGCGCAGCAAACGACCATCGCGCTTGAGTTGGGTGATCAGAAATTCGGCGTTGTTAATGGCGATTTGTAGGTAATCATCGCGTTTCAAAACGCGTGCGGCTTCGGCAAAGCTGCGCAGCATCAGACCATTCCAAGCGGTCAGAATCTTTTCATCGCGCGCAGGTTTGATGCGGTGTTCCCGGGCTTCAAACAAAAGCTGCTTGCCGCGCGTGATGGCGGCGGCGAGGCGTTCGGGCGTGACCTTCATGATTTTGGCGACGGCGGTGAGTTCCGTGTCAATGTGTAAGGCGCTCATCGCGTGCTCAAAATTACCATGTGGCGTGACATCAAAATAGCGATTGAAAAGCTGTGCGTCTTCTGTGCCGAGCAACGATGCAACTTCTTCCGGTCGCCAGACAAAGAATTTGCCTTCTTCGCCTTCGCTGTCGGCGTCCTGCGAAGAGTAAAAGCCGCCGCTCGCGTCCAGCATTTCGCGCACGACGTAATCCAAAATCTCAGTGGCAATTTGCTGATAAAACACTCTGCCTGTGACCAAATACGCATCCAGATAAATGCGGCTGAGCAGTGCGTTGTCGTACAGCATTTTCTCGAAATGCGGGATCAGCCATTTTTCGTCCACCGAGTAGCGATGAAAGCCGCCGCCGAGTTGATCATACATCCCGCCGTTCGCCATTTTGATAAGCGTCATCTCGACAGCAGATTGCAACGCACTGTCGTCCGTGCGCTGGGATTGGCGCAGCAAAAAGCTCAGCACCATTGAAGGCGGAAATTTCGGCGCGCGCCCAAACCCACCATTTTCCGTATCGAAGCCACGCATAATTCCCTGGGCGGCATCATCCAAAATCTCAACGTTGAGTTCATCGGCGGCAGTGAATTCGTTGAGCTTGTTAAGCTGTTCGATGATCGTGTTGGCATTGCGGGTGATCTGTTCGCGTTGCTCTTGATATGCTTCCGCAATGGAAAGCAGCACACGCGGAAAGCCCGGCATGCCCCGGCGATCTTCGGGCGGATAATACGTGCCGCCATAAAACGGAACACCTTCGGGCGTCATAAACACCGTCATCGGCCACCCGCCATGTCCTGTCATCATTTGCACGGCATTCATGTATATCGAATCAATGTCAGGCCGCTCTTCGCGGTCAACTTTGATGTTGATGAACAGGTCGTTCATCAACTTGGCAATGGCCTCATTTTCAAAGGACTCATGAGCGAGGACGTGACACCAGTGGCAAGCGGCATAGCCAACGGAAAGCAACACTGCCTTGTTTTCCTGCTTTGCTTTGGCAAAGGCTTCATCGCCCCAAGGATACCAATCTACAGGATTATGCGCGTGCTGCACTAAGTACGGGCTGGTTTCATTGATGAGGCGATTTGTGAATTTGGGTGGTTTATTTTGCTTACTCATTTTCCGGTTTCCAAGTCCAACCTTTATGGCTCTTGCGGTTGCCTTTTCGGATGTCATGCATGTGCATAACTTGCAAACCATTTTCTTTACAAAAGGCCACCAGATTGGTGATTAATATATGTTGTCCTTCGGGATTGATATAGCCAGTATGAACTTTGATGGTCGGCTTTCTGCTGTTGATGTGTGTCCAGCCGCGATGGCTACAAATCCTGCCACGCATCACAGCCAGCATGTGACTTTTTTCTAAGTCGTGATGGCGACAAAATGCCGCCATATTTGTGATTGGAGCAACTACGTTACCAGCTGGATCAATAAAGCCTTCGTAGGTTTTTACATAATCTCGCTTGCGGATACTATTTTTATGCGACCAGCCTTGATGCCCTTTTAATTTGCTCGTTCCTTTTGCCAATCGCATCAGCGCCTGAGGATTTAATTCGTGAGTGCGACAAAATGCTGCCAAGTTATAGATAATCACTTCCCTTCCTTCGGGATCAATAAACCCTTTCCAAACTTGCGCGTGGGTTTCTCCTGGCGAGCCTGCTATCGGGTACAAATTGAAGCCGATCTTTTTATCCGTGCAACGCGTTTTATCAATCCATCGCTGCTCGACTTGCAGGAGATTTCCCCTTTCGACGAATTCTAAAATGGTAAAAACAAAGGCGTGTTCTCCGTACTTATTCCAAGCATTTTGCAAGAGAATATTTCGATGATTGCCTATATTCAAATTGTAAATGTGATTTCGCCACCGTTCTCGCAAATTCACCGCACTGCCAATATAAAACTTGCCATTCGGAATACAGCGAATTTCGTACACGCCAGAAGTACGCGGGATTTCGTTGATGGCGACCTGGGCTTGGGCTTTCACGCTTGCTAACATCTTGATCATATTAAGATCAATCCGACACAAGCGCAAAAGCGGTCAGTGTATAGGCGGGGTAAATGAATGGCAAAAGAGGAATGCAGGACTATTTCGCAGGCTTGTTGTTAGCTCCTTGCGATCACTTGCGCGACAGCATCGCCGAACTCGCCGGCTTCCAGCAGAAATTCGTTTTGGCGACGCAGTTGCTTATTTTTGTACATGCGGCGGTCGGCGATTTTGAGCAAGCGTTCCAGCGAATTGGCTTCGTGGCCGTAGCGCGCCGTGCCTAAGCTGACACCGGCTTTGACGAGCGAGTGGTGGTGACCAGGCAAGACGAAGTTTTCGACCGCGCGCTGCACACGCCACATCAAATCTTCCACGTCGGCTTCGGTAGCGCCGGGCAAGAGCGCGACAAATTCATCGCCGGCGTAACGCGCTAAATAATCATAGCTGCGCAGTTCCCCGGCTATGACCTGTGCGATGCCGATCAGGAACTCATTGCCCGCGTGATGGCCATAGGTATCGTTAATTTTCTTGAAGTTATCCAAGTCCATCATCAGGACGGACAAGGGGGTGTCCTGCCGATTGGCACGATTCGATTCCTGCGCGAATTGAAATAAAAGCGAACGTGCATTGGGCATTCCGGTCAGGGGATCCGTCAAGGCAAACTCGCGCGTCTCAGCGTGATGCAATGCGTTATAAATCGAATCGGCGGCCAGGCCTGAAATAGTTTCCAGCATGCGGATGTGATCGGTGCTGTAGCGCAACAGCTTTTCCGAATACAGCGCAATCACGCCGATCAACTGTTCGCCTTTGAGCAGCGGCGCAACCGCCAGCGTTTTGAATTCTTCCGCGTCAATATTCAGCGCGGCGAGGTCAAGATCGGGATGCGCATTGCAAAACATCTTGCGATTGGCCAGTACCCAACCTGTCACGCCATCGCCGGGACTAACCTGTCGCCCGATAAACGCTTCGGCAAATTTGCCAATAACGTGTTCGGCGCGCGCCGTTTGTTTTTGCTCGTCGTACAGATAAATCGCGCAGGTCTCAAAGGGAATGATGTATTTCAGCTTATTGGCAAAAATAGAAACTGTGTCTTCCAGGTTGAGCGACGTACTAAAGGTACGAGCAATTTCATAGAGCGACGACATCTCGTGATGCGCGGCGGCGATTTGATCCAGGTATTCCGGCTGATCGCTGACCCGGCTGGGAACGGCGGCTTTGTCGTCTTCGTTTTCGGGCAAAAACAGATTCGTTTGTGCGGGTTCGAGCGATAGCCCGGCGGCGATAACGCGTTGCTCAAATTCCGCCAAATGTGTCAGAAAAGTCTCGACAACTGCCGGATCGAAATGTTTGCCGCTCTGTTGGCGCAACAGTTGGCAGGCGTCTGCGCGCGAGAAGGCACCGCGATAAGCCCGATCTTCCCGCACAGCGTCAAAGCAATCCACCACCGCAAGAATGCGGGCAGTGAGCGGAATATTCGCGCCACTTAAGCCTTCGGGATAGCCTTTCCCATCCCAGCGTTCGTGGTGATAGCGCACAATCGGAACCACCGGATACGGAAAGCCGACGCGTTCCAAAATCCGTGCGCCGATGGTGGTGTGGATTTTCATTTTCTCGAATTCGGCAGGCGTTAATTTTCCCGGTTTGTTAAGAATGTGATCGGGCACGGCGAGCTTGCCGATGTCGTGCAATAACGCGCCAGCACGCAAGGCTTCGATTTCGGATTCAGGTAAATTGAAAATTCGTCCGATGCCTTCCGTATAAATTTGCACGCGCCGCACGTGTTCATGTGTGACCTGATCCTTCGCATCAATTGCAGTCGCCAACGCTTCGACCGTAGCGAAATGCAAACGATTGACCTCAGCTAAATTGGTGGAGGCGGCTTCGACTTTAGTGAAATACATCCAGCAGATAGCAAAACTCGTGGTTACGAGTGGCACCATCGCCAGCAAAAAAAGTGGGCTAACACTGTGCGCGAGCATGAAAACAAAAGTCGTAATAAATCCCGTCGCCACAATATGCAGGGCTGACCACAAATAATGATTGAGCCAAAACTGACCCGTCGGGTGATTCTGTTTCCACGCCTGAAATAATGCCGTTAAGGCGGAACTGCAACAAAAGTACGCCGTAATCATTACAACTGCCGCCGCCAAAAACAATTCCAGTGGCGGCAGCTTCGCCGTCATATCCCGCCACGGTATGGGCGCATGGTGATTGGTCACCGCATACATCAAGGTCGAAGCCAGCCAAGTGGCGACGGCTTGACTACCCGCTTGATACACGCGCTCCTGATTTTTGCGCGCGGTGTAAGCGGCGGCCAGGAATCCACTGAGCGCCGCGCCAATCGTTGCGACAGGCGTGCCCAGGGAAAATGCTGCCAGAAAAAGTAACGCGTCGGTGGGAACCATCACGCCAGAGCTGCTCGGCATCACAAAGGCCAGGCGTCCCAGCAAGCCAATGACCAGCCATAAACAGAGCGTTTGCCAAATCTGTGCCGGTGACAAGGTGCGGAGTTGCGTCACACTGAAAAGCAGGACCGCGCCGCCACTCAAGCTAACCATCCGCCAGAGGAATTTGTTGCGCTGCGAATAATCAGATAAATCGAAATAGTTCATAGGCTTCATCTTTGCTGATTGCCAAATCGGTGTTGCTTCAAATGCGACTAGTCAGGTACAGGGAAGAAGATACGAGAAGGCTATGGGTCGTATCTTACAAAGCGATGATAAAGACTGTGCGACGGCGGGCGGAAAGATCAACTTTTGATGGCAAGAATGCAGCCAAGATGTGACGGAGTCTGCGATCAGGCTGCTCGCGAGAGGTGCGCGGCAAGAGGTGGGCAGGCCGTGATAGAAGCCTTTACAACGCTGGTATAATGAGCCTCCCTCATGGTACTTTTACACACGTCATTTATGCATTAGGCCTCTCTTTACAGAAACCAGACGGCATCATCGCAGATGGAATCAAATCAGAAAGATTTCCAAGGTGATGACAAAGAAATTCTTGCCCTTCGCGTTTGCTTGCGGTTAGCGGTCTGGCAACGGGCATCCCCCATTGAGCAAGGCTGAACACCATCACATTTGCAAGGCTGTACCCGTATGATGATTCTTGGTTTATTCTTCGCCTTCTTCGCTCAACTTACCTCCTTCGAGATAATCGGCACTGTGCAAGACGTTAAAGGACAAGCTGTAGCCAACGTTCGGATTTCGATGCAAGACGAGAATTTCCAGCCAATTTATACAGCCTTTGTGGACTCGTCAGGACGTTTTAAAGTAACCCGCGTCCGAACGGGCAAGTACATATTTCGGATAGAAACGACAGGCACACCTTATGAAGAGCAACAAACCGGCTGGATTGAACTGTCTTCACTTAGAAGAGTGGGGGGCGCATCGGAAGTCTATCCCATAGATTTCACGCTCAAATTCAAAAAAGGGAAAGTCCCGCCAGGAGCAACAACACCCCTCTTTGCGCAGGATGTCCCTAAATCTGCGCGCAAAGAATTTGAGAAGGGTGCCAAAGAATTAAAGCATGGCAAATCGGATTACGCCGTGACCTCCTTAAAGAAAGCGCTTGAGTTATTCCCTGATTACTATGAAGCACTTGAGACCCTGGGCACTGAGTATGTCAAAACCGGTCAGTACGATGAGGCTATTCTGCTGCTTACGCGAGCCGTGCAGGTCAACAAACGAAGTGCCCGCTGTATGTATGGTTTGGGCGTAGCGCATCTTAAGCTTAACCGATTGCAAGAAGCTCTTGATTGGTTAGAAAAATCCATTCAAATCGAGCCGACCAGCGCCAATACTCAAATGATGATGGGGCTGGCGTATGGCACGGGCGGGGCCTTTGGTAAATCAGAAGCGGCGCTCAGAAAAGCTCTGCAAATTGGTGGTATTGCGGCTGCTGAAGCGCATTTCTACCTGGCAGGCTTATACAACAAACAGGAAAAATATGGCGCGGCACGACAAGAGTTGGAAGCCTATCTCAAAGACGCGAAAAATCTGAAAGACCCGGCGCAGATCAAGGCAATGATCGAAAACCTTAAGCAAAAAGAAGCCTTGAAATCGGCTGTCGCGTCGTTGCCCGCGACGAAAAACAATCTGCCCACGCCCTTACAGGAAATTGAACGAGCTATCCCACAAAACACCTCCGACGCAAGGCAGGCATTGCCTGAACCCAAACCGCTGACCTTTGCGCCCGTGCCGCCGCTGTCGGCTGAATACATTGATTTACTACAAAAGAGCCAGAAGAGCGGCGGCGCAATGCATCGCAAGTTATTCGATTACACGTACCAACTAAAAAAAACCAAGCGCATACTGAACGCGCACGGAAAATCGGTAGGGACGGAAGAACAAATCTTTGAGGCATATCCCATTCGCGGCGAGCATATTCTGATCAAACTCAGCACAAATGGGATCGCTTCCAAACATGTCGCTGATGAACGCAAGCGCGCCGTCAAAGAACTCGAAGAAGCAGAGCACAAGCCACAAGCCGCAATGCTATCCGAAGGCTACATTGCAGCAGGCATTGTCGGCATCTTTCAAGGCAAGCCGTCTTACGTTTCGATTGATGTCACGACGGTTTTGAAGGTCTGTGAATTCTTCTCGCCGCGCACTGAAATCATGAACCATCGGCCTGCGATAGCCTTGAGCTTTCGCCCGCGCACAGGCATGAACCTGGCGCCTAAACACGCTTATCTGGCGAAGATTGTCGGGACGATCTGGATTGACGCTGAAGACAAAACTGTTATCAAGATGGAAGGCTGGCCGGCGTCGAAAGCCGCCTTCGACCTGATCCAATCTACGGCACCACGCAGCGAGGCAGCGCTGATTTACCAACAGGAACGCCTCTCGAATGGCCTCTGGTTCCCGTCCCTGATTCGCCTGAATGCGGATGGCAATTTTGATTTGTTCGACGGCTTGAATTGGGAAGTCGTATTTGAGTTCATCAAATATCAAGAGTTCCGAACCAACGCGGACGACTTAATCGTGAAGCCTGCTACCCGTGAAGATAAAAAACCGTGAGCGCCGTTGGGAGGACACTTATGCTCAAGCCAATTTTATTGCTGTCGTTATTTCTGAACCTCGCATTCTTCCAAAAATTCACGATTGTCGGAACAGTGCGCGACACGGCGGCGCGCGCGGTTCCGGGGGTGCGGGTGCTGGTGCTGGACGAAAACTTTCAGCCTATCCGCACGATCTTCGTGGATTCGAGCGGTCAGTTTTTCGTGCGGGGCCTGAGTCCTGGTCGCTACCAATTCAATGTCGAAACCACCGGGACGCCGTATCAGGAACAAGGCACGGGTTGGATTGAGTTACAAGCATTGCGCGTGCGTGGCGCGGGCGTCGAACAATACCCGCTGGATTTTGTGCTGAAACCTAAACCCACCAAAGAAACGCCCAAGGCCGGGGCGACCGTCTTTGCTCAGGAGGTTCCAGCCCCGGCACGAACGGAATATGAACGTGGCGTAAAATTTCTGCGCGAGAATAAAGCGGAAGCAGGGCTGGTGGCGCTGCAAAAGGCTATCGAGATGTTCCCCGATTACTTCGACGCGCTGGATCGGTTGGGAATGGAATATGTGAAAAGCGGGCAATATGAGGCGGCGCTTCCGCTGCTGCGACAAGCCTTGCGCGTGAACAATCGGGCCAGCAAAAGCCACTATTCGCTGGGCGTCGCGTATTTGAAGCTGAATCAATTTGCCCAAGCCATCGAGAGCTTGAACCAATCCGCCACCCTCGATCCCAGCAACGTCAACACACATATGATGCTGGGCGTCGCGTACGGCAATCAGCAGCAGTTGACAGAGTCCGAAGCCGCTTTCCAGAAAGCCTTGAAAGTAGGTGGGACGGGCGTGGCGGAAGCACGCTTCTATCTGGCGAGCATTTATGAAAAGCAACGACGCTATGACGCAGCGATTGCCGAGTTAGAGCGGTACTTGAAAGAATCAACTGCGGCCAAAAACCCGGAAAAGGTCAAGGAATGGATTCAGAGCTTAAAGCAACTCAGCAAACGGAAGCCTTGATTCTTCCGTCGGTAGTGATGAAAAGGTAAGGCTCCGTTCGTTTTTGTCGCGGAGCGACAGACCTTCCCGGCGTTGAAACGCCAGGCTACATTCAGGTCGCCGCTACGCGGCTGCAAAACCGCAGCATTACTTTTTAATGACTACCCTTCCGTTATCCTCCCGCATTATTTTTTAGGCTCTTTCTTCAGCTTCGGCGCTTTGTAGCTCTTCAGCTTCCACGGCAACGACAAATGATAGCCAAAGCCATTCACCGTCTTGCCGCCATCAAACTGTAAAAATTGCTGCTCGGCTTCCTTTGCCTGCTCTGCGCGCATAAGCTTGCTGAGATAATCCACGCCACTATTTACTCCTTCGTAAAAACGCTTGATGGAAAACAAAATGAGGGCTGTTTGTCCAGTCTGAACAAACAGCCCCACAGGTTTTAGTTCAACTCGGCACCGAGCAAAACTTAGAATTGCAACACGCATGCCGAGACGGACATCACGGATGCCTTGGTATTGCGTCGGGAATTTGTAGTTGATGTTCCGCGCCGGAACCGCACCGGTAACCGGGTTGACTAAGGTATTGACATCCCAACCACCCTTGTAGAAAGCCGCATCAGAAATATTGATGCTGCCACTACGGTTGAAAGCTGGATCAACGTTCGTCACGGCTCCCTGATTGAACAGGTTGGCAACGTTGGCTTCAAACGTCATCTTGACCCGCTCACCCAATTTAATCGAGTGGGAAACCAAGACGTCCGTCTGCGTAAACGCCGGGGTGCGGCCCAAATCGCCGCGACCATTATAGAAGATCGGGACGATGAACCCTACAGTGGACGTGAGTGGCGTACCGCTGAAAGCAAGCTGGTTGATGGAGAACAGCGTTTCACCCGAATCCCCATGGTTGTGAATAGTTGATGAAGAATTTCGCCGTGTGCGGACGATCCGTCGCCAGCAAACCGAAGACGTTCTGTCCTTTCGAGTCGAAGTTGATGACCGAAAGGTCAAACGCGCGACTCACGTTCGGGTCGGAACGACCATTCTCGTCGGAGTTCGCCAAGCCGCCCCAGTTCCCATAAAGGCGGCTGTAGGTATAGGAAACGTTATAATTGAGCCGACGTAACATGCCTTCGCTGAAACGACCATCCACGCGGAATTCAACGCCGTCGTAATTGCGCACGGCTTTCGGCGTCAGAGGCACGCCACTCGGAGTGGTGAACTTTTTGGCATCGGTCGAACCGAAGCCGGGATTGCCAATCGTGTAAACCTCGCTGCCATTTACGTCGAGGACGCCGATGTCTTCGATGCCGCGCACTAAGCGGCTGCGGGTATAACGCACATTGAAGACCAAGCCCGGTTTGAACTCGTGATCAAGCGCCACCGAGTATTGCCGCGACGACATCGGTTTGATGTCGGTGTCAATACCATCCAGTTGGCCCTGAGCATTGATCTGCACCGTACGGTGATTAATATCAATCACCTTCGGTGTCCCGCCCGCCAAAGCGGCTGGATTCGCCAAATTGAGCTTGGAAATATCAGGATCGTTCAAAAGGTAGACGTGGTCATGCCAGTAATCGCCGCCAAAGGAACCACGCGCCAATTCATACTTCATCAAATCGAAGTATTGACCGTAGCTGGCGCTGATTTTCCATTTGCCATCGCCACGCACGTCCCACGCACCGCCGATCAGAGGAGCCACCTTGTCCCCCCAGCCGAAGCTGATCGGATTCGCCACTTTCGCTCCCCCAGCACCTTCCTTGGTGTAAGGCGGCAGGAATTCGTTTTCCAGTCGGATGCCCGCATTGATAGTCAGATTTTTCAGCACCTGCCAGGAATCCTGCACATAGTAGCCCTGATTGCGACTGTTGACCTGTGCGTTGAGGCGCACGCCATCCTGCCAGGTGTAGTGACCATAAGGGCCCTTCACATTCTGGATCGTGCCACGGCTAAATGCTTCGCCCCAAGCAATATTAAATCGTCCCTGGGTATAATTAGTTAAAACGTCATTGTTCAGACGGTTCAAGGCATAGCCGCCTTTGAAGCTATGACGCTGGCCAAACCAATTGGTGAGATGGATGGCATTTAGATAGACATTGTGGCGAGTCGTGATGTCTTTGATAACAGCTAAAGTAGTAGCGGTGTTCGCGTAGCCACTTGCTTGCCGAAAAGCCACTGGAATCGCATCATACTGCGCCTGGGTTAGTTTACCTGTCGAGACAATCGAAGGGGCCGCCCCACCCGTTCCCGCGGCGGTTGATGTAGTCCAAGTATAAAAGGGTACAGAGGGAAGACCGTAATTCAGATTCTTGTCGTTGAGGTACTTATATCCGTAACGAGCTTCTAAGATCAATTTGGGAGAGACCGTGTAAACCCCGGATGCCGTGTAATTGGACGCGGGAACAAAACCACCACGAGTTGAAAAATCAGTGGTCGGTGCCGTAACGCTCGGATCATTGCCGATGAGTGCGCCAACCTGCTTGACCGGGTTCCAGAAGTACGAAGTGTTGATCTGCAATTTTTGCGTCGGGGCATAATCAACACGGGCGACGCCACGATGACTAACCACGCGCTGTGTCGTTGTGCGCGTGCCAGCCGCGAAGGCAGTGGTGCGTTCCGTGCGGTTGAGGTCAACGGTGTAACCGGTGAAGAAGTTGAGGCGCTCTTTGATGATCGGCCCGCCCAGCGTAAAGCCGGGAAAGAACGTGCGATATTCATCTTCTTTGGCCCGGAAGAATTCATTCTTAGTCACGTCCGCCGTTGTGCGCCTCCATAACCCACGCGGGCGTGAGTTCAGGGCTGCACCATTCATCTGCAACCAGGCATCGCCATGAAATTCGTTGGAACCGCTGCGGCTCACAACGTTGACCACGCCGCCCATCGTGCCGGTATATTCGGCTTCAAAACCTGCGGTCTTAACCTGGACTTCTTTGACGAACTCAAACGGAAGCGAGTCATTGTTTCGCAGCGCGCCACGACGCACGTCAGAAACGTCCACGCCATCCACGACGAAGGTGTTTTCCGAACCGCTCGCGCCGTTGATCTGGAAACCGCCAACGCCGAAGCTACCAGACTTGGGTTCAGGGCGCACGCCCGGAGCTACCACTAACAACGAGTGGAATTGACGTCCTTTCGGCGTTTTGTCCACGAACTCCTGCGTGATGTTGGTGGCTGCTTTGCTGGACGTCACGTCAATCGTGTCGCCTGCTGACGTGATCGTCACGGCTTCGGAAATGTTGCCTGCTGTCAGCACAACATCCACGTTGCTGGCAAACCCCAGCACAACTTTGATTTCTTCGTTCTTGACCGTCTTGAAGTTGGCTTGAGCAACCGTCACACTATAAGTTCCGGCAGGGACTTTCGGGAAAATATAAGTTCCCTGATTATCGGTTGTCGCATCCAGGTCTCGGACTAAGGCTGCTCCCGACAGGGTAACTTTTGCGCCCGGCACAACAGCGCCGGATGAATCTTTCACTGTGCCCTGTACGCTGCCAGTATTTTCCTGGGCAAACGCCAGCAGGGAAAACAGCGCAACACAGAACAGCAAAGTTACAACATTCTTTATGATGCTTGCGAAGCTTGGTTGTTTCATGAGAATCCTCCAAAGGAATAGGGGAGATAGGCAGATTGATTTACCGGGACGTAAATGCACACCGCTTATCAAGTAGTTAAACGAACATCAGAACTTGGCATTGTTTGCTTGTGATGATGAATGGATTTGCCTAAAACTTGACGATTCAAATCTTGATACCATCAAAACCGCCTATTTAAGTGCAAGTCACAAGCCACTTGAGTTGGCCTTTCGCTTAAGGAGCTAAAGGCTGTTAGTTCTTTGATTTACTAGACGCCGCCAAATTCCCGCCGCGAAGGAGTGATTCAGAATTATGAAGATTATTCAGTTTTTTGGATTTTAGCAGGAGAGTATTACTTGATGGCAAGACTGGTTACGATTGAACAGGAAAACGATCCAAGCTACTTCCGTGCTCCTCACCCTGAAGCAGAATGGAACTACTTCACTTCTTCCCCGACATACTCTTTCAGATAGACATTCCCCTTGTATTCCAGTTCCTGATGAATGCCGATTTTCGAAGTGTAATAGCCTTGAATCGTTTGCTGTTTGAGGATGAGGAAAAACTTTTCTTCTGGCTTATTCGGCTGGTGTTCCGCTTGTGCGATACGCGCCACGACGGCGACGCGTTGCGCTTCGGAAGCTTGCAAAAAAGACTTGCCGTGCATCTCGGTTGCCAGCGCGTCAATCAATTGCAAACCCGTGCGCCATTGTTGGCGGGGTTCATCCGTAAACGCGTCGGCCAGCCTCGCATCAATATACGCCGCGACCTGGGCGGCGCGTGCGCCGGGAGAATGCTCATCATTGGGAAGGATGATTTCGGTCAATTCGTCCACCAGCGCGAATTCTTCCGGCGTGAAAAAGCGAGGCGATAAAACCTTTGGCTTTTGCGCATGTATTATTTCCGTTAACAATGGCGTAGCGACTAAAGCAGTCGCCGTTGATTTGAGCATGGTACGACGCGTTACGCGCTGAGATTTTTTTGTCGTCATCACAAATTCCCCTTCCTCAATTGCTCCGTCAAATACTCGCACGAGCGCCAGGCCAGCGCCATAATCGTCCAGGTGGGATTTTGATTCGCTGCGCTGACGTGGCTGCTGCCGTCTACGACAAACAAATTTTTGACCTCGTGGGATTGCTGGAACTGGTTCAGCACCGATGTCTTCGGATCACTCCCCATCCGCGCCGTTCCGAGTTCGTGAATAGACCAGCCTTCGGTCAGCATGTCGCTGCTGGCTCCGAGGATTTCAAAGCCTGCGGCAGCGAACATTTCTCTCGCCGTTTCGGCCATGTCTTCGCACATTTTCTTTTCGTTGTCGCCAAACTTGTAGTTAAAGCGCAAGACCGGAATGCCCCATTTGTCCTTTACTTGCGGGTCAAGCGTCACTTGATTTTCATAGCGCGACAGCGCTTCGCCAAACCCGCCCATGCTAACAATCGCGCCAGCATAATCACGGACTTTCTTTTTGTAGTCTTTCCCGAAGCCGAGATGATCTGTGTGCGGAAACATCCGTGTGCCGCTGCCACCTTCAAAGCCATAGCCGCGAATAAACTTGCTACTGCGCTCCTGCAAATTGCGAAAGCGCGCCACATAAAAACTGCCCGGACGCCCGTCATCATTGGTGCGCGGCTGGCCCACGCGTTCTTTGTCGAAGCCCGTAATTTCCGGCCCCATCACGTGTTCGCAGAAGTTGTGCCCGACATGTCCGCTTCCATTGCCGATGCCGTTCGGATGTTGTGGCGATTTTGAGAGTAGTAACAAACGCGCGGATTCGAGCGTGGAAGCCGCGATCACTACCGTCTTAGCTTTGGCTTCGTAGCTTTTCATCGTGTCCGTGTCAATGAAACGGACGCCGCGTGCCTTGCTGGTGTTCGGCTCAACCAGAATTTCGGCAGCGGTCGCATTCGTGCGAATCGTCAGATTGCCGGTGTCCTGCGCCGGAGAGAGCAAGCCCGTAGGCGAATCAAAAGCGGCATGAATGTCACACCCTCCGGCGCGACGCGCACAAGCCCCACGCCCGAAACAATGGCTGCGGTATTTGGCATGCTTAAGTTTTTCAGTCATCACGCCGGCGCGATATGGCGTCAGGGTGCGTCCCATTCCGGCCAGCGTATGCCGCAGTTTCATTTCAGAAGGGTTAAGTTTGAACGGACGCTGGAAAAGGCTGTCAGGCAAATGCGGCAAGTTCTCTTTATGGCCGGAAATGCCGAGTAACAAATCCACCTTGTCGTAATACGGTTGAATGTCTTTGTATTCAATTGGCCAGTTCATCCCATAACCATCGCGCGACGCGGCTTTGAAATCATAATCGCTCATGCGCAATGCCAAGCGGCCCCAGATGTTCGTCTTGCCACCAAGCACCCGTGAGCGTACCCAGGCGTAGTTTGTCCCGGTATATGGATGATCTTTCTCCTCTACGACAAGATTTTTGGAATAATCGGAACCACTCCAACCCTGAACATACGAATGGACGTGTTTGTAGTTGGAATCCTTGGCATACGGTGGCTGGCGAATATTGTACTCATTCGGCGTAATTGCATGGCGATCTGGCGGCATGTCGCCCCGACGCGGATGTTCATACGGCCATTCGGTTGATTTGAGTTCAGCGGTCGTATCAATCTTTTTCCCGGCTTCGAGCAATAATACTTTCAAGCCTTGTGCTGTTAGTACATACGCCGCCATTCCGCCGGCTGCGCCGGAGCCAACGACTATCGCATCATAGACTTTTTTCAGATCAACTTCTTTGGGTTGTGATGGAGCAATTTTGAAGAGCATTCGATTCCCTTTCGCGTTTTTCTGTGCGACATTGTGCGCTGAATTGTGGGAAAAATAAACGAGGCGCGCGAACTAATCTTGTTGGTAAGTCGTAGGACAGGTTCTCAACCTGTCCGGCTCTTGTAAGGCAGGTTAGCAACCTGTCCCACGTATCTTTCAAGGAGGCGCTCATGTTTTGTCCAAATTGTAGCGCGGAATATGCGCAAAAAATCAATTACTGCAAACGGTGCGGCGCGACGATGACCGCGTCCGCCAACAACGTCGAAGTTCACATTCCGCGCCCCCGCCTCACCGGAATGTTTTGGGCGGTGTCGCTCTTCAGCCTCATTGGTTTGATCGCTTGCTTTACGGCCTTTAGTTCTTTTGCTGACCGAGGCCTGCGCGATGAGAACCTGCTGCTCCCCTTTATTTTTGGGTTGATGTTTGTGACAGGAGTTTCGGGATTATTGGGTTGGCAGTTGTCGCGAGTTGTCAGCCTCTTCCGCGATGCAGTTCACCGCCCCAAAGTCGAAACGCAGCCGACCCCATCCTATCAACCGCCCAGACTCGCTACCCCGCAAGAACCTATTTCGAGCATTAGTGACCACACGACACGCTCTTTCGATCCAGCTATTTATCGGGAAGCCGAAAAGCGCCGCCAGCCAGAATAACCTAACCCAAATGCCGAGTCGTATGTTCCGTCACACTACGTGGCGGATAGGGGGGGAGTGTTTCAGAGTTTGTCTTGGCAGCCGCAGGAATCGCGGTCGCGGGAGCAGGAGCATAGTGCAACCTCGTTTGCGCTTCGAGTTCTGCCGCTTGCAATTCGGTGCGGGCGAGATAGAAATGGCTAACCCCTTTTCCTAACGCCGAAACGCCACCAATAATCAGACCAAAGCAAATCCAGACGGAAATACCAGGCGGGAGCAGCAAAAAGATGAACAATGCCGCAAGCAATAAGCCCACCCCCGGTGCGCCTTTGTAAATTGCCGCTGCCATATTCTTCCGCGCTTGCGCCTGCGCTACAGTCAACGAGTTGCTTGCTGGGGCTGAGGCTAGTTGGCCACTAAGCGCCGCCGTGACGGCTGCCAGATTCGTGCCACAGGTCGGGCAAAACTTCTTGTCATTCGGCTGATTCGCACCACAGGTTGGACAATACATGATCTTCGCCTTTCCGTTATTAGTTGGAGTGAAAGCGTAACACAACTACCGGAATAACGTGATGGCAGGCGAAAAAGTTGCGCGACAGGCGCTAATCGCCTGCGGCGGCGTGCTGTTCTTCATCGTACTCGCGCAACAAATCAAGGATGAGGGAGGTATTGTTGGCAGCCGTAATTTGACGGGCAAATGGAACCGGAGATTTGTGAAAGGCGAACTGACTACCATTCGCCATCTGAACTAAGAGCTTGAAGGCCTGCATTCCGGCGTCGTCAACCAGCACCGCATTCACAATCTCGCCATTGGTGAAATAGACTTTCCCGCTCATTTGTTCTTTGGTAATGACTAAAGAACCCGTGAGGTGATTATTTTCGAGAACTTGTACGACATCAAAAATGCTGAGATCGGCTAAATTCCCCGACAAGACGGGGGTCGGTCCAGAGGGTTGATTCGCCTGGGGTGCAGGCGTGGTGATAACCTGCACCTGTGGCGCAGTCAGTCGCTGATGCGCTAGTTGCATGCGCCGTAATTCTTGCAACTTGGAGGAAACCGAGGCCTCTGGATTCAGACTGCGCGCCTGCATCAGACACCGATTGGCATCATCAAAGTTCCCGGCTCTCACATACAATCCCGACAGCGCAACGCACTGATTGGCGGCTTGATCCAGCATTTTCTGGCTGATGTAAAGCTCTAATAATTTTTCCCGCAAGCGAATGTTGGTCGGATGCCGATCCAGCGCACCTTCCAAAGCGACGATCCCACGATCTGGCAAGTGGTATTTGATGAGCAATTCCGCATCAAGAATTACACTTTCGACATCAATCGGATCGTTTTTTCTCATAAGCCCAAGCTCTGGATTGTTTGGCCTGTATCTGGGTGGGGCAACTAAGGGGTAGCGGAGTGTAGCATTTTCACTTTCGACTTCACAATCTTAAAAAAGCGCTGAGCGGTAGGGGCGTGATAGGAATTATCAGAGTCATTGATTTTCATGACGCCGATAACTCCCCTCGCCCTAAATTTCCATCACTCATCTCCGCAGTCGTTGCATCACTGACCGCGCAGTTCCCTGAAACAATGACATCAATCCCATATAGCCATAGCCGACTAGAAAAATCATCAGGAAGGGAATCGTGCCATAAATCTCGGAACGAATCGCGTAAGCAATCGCCGCCACGAAATATAGCGCGAACGACAACTCAACGTAAGGCAACAACCCATGCTTGCGGCGGTATTTGCTCGCCTGCTTTAACCAGCTTTCCGTTGCTTGCTTGACCGCATATTTCGGCGTGCGAACAAAGCTCGACTTGATGCGGAACAACGCCTCCAAAACTGCGCGCGTGTTCGAGAACACCAGACCAATCCCCATCCCCATCACAATTGGCAGCAGCCATAGCCGCCGCTTTTTGTCCGGGTGCAGATACAAAATCGCCGAGCCGTAAAATGCGGCCACCGATGCTGTAGACAAAATCATTAGCGGCGCGTCTAAGAGCAGCATGTGAAACAGCCCCTGATTGAAGCGCGCGATTAACACCGGAATATGCAGCAAGCTCAACACAATCATCAGCGGCGCGGCCAGATTGCCATTGAGCCGGAAAAACAATTCGATTTTTTGCCCGCGCGAAAGTTGTGGATGCTTCCAAATGCGCGGTAACAATTTCAATCCGACTTGCACCAAGCCTTTAGCCCAGCGGCGTTGCTGCGCCTTAAAGGCATTGATTTCGACCGGCAACTCAGCAGGCACATCATCGTCTAACAAGTACACATACCGCCACCCCATTAACTGCGCGCGAAAACTCAAATCGGTGTCTTCGGTTAAGGTGTCGTGTTGCCAACCCGCCGACCATTCAATGGCTTTTTTCCGCCACATGCCAGCCGTGCCGTTGAAGTTGAAAAACGCGCCCGTGCGATTGCGCGAAGTCTGCTCCACGACGAAATGCCCGTCGAGCATGATTTCCTGAATGCGCGTCAGCAGCGAGTAATCCGCATTGATGTGACTCCAACGCATCTGCACCATTCCGACCTGTTCGTTGCTGAAGTAATCTACCATCTTGCGCAGGCAATCCGGCCTCGGCAAAAAGTCGGCATCAAAGATCGCCAGCAATTCGCCCTTTGCCGTCTTCATCGCGTTTTCCAACGCACCCGCCTTGAAACCCGTGCGGTCGCTGCGATGCAGGTAGTGAATATTGAGGCCTTCTGCTTGATACTTCGCCACTGCTGCTTCCGCGATCTTGACCGTTTCATCCGTCGAATCGTCGCACACCTGAATTTCCAGCAGGTGACGCGGATAATCCAGTTTTGTCACCGCTTCCAGTAACCGCTCGACAACATACAATTCATTGAAGAGCGGAAGCTGCACAGTAATGTGCGGCAATTCGTCTTCGGCAAATTTGCGCAGCGGCTGCGGCTTGACATCTTTGTAGCGCCAGAAATGATAGACCATCCGCAGGCGATATAAGCCAAAGATGGCCAGCAAACCGAGCAATGAAAAATACAAAATGATAACCGTCAAATCCGCCCCATCCAGCGAAGTCAGATAGCTTAAATTCTCACGCCCATTGCGATAAATTGGCAGTATCAAGCGCCGCACATCTTCGGGGCTGGGCGCATTTTGGAAAAGAAAGAATAAATTCATGGGGATACCTCAAAATAAAAAAGCAGGTCATGAAGACTCACGCCTGCCTGGCATCATACCGCGAAATTTTTCAAGAAGCGATGAGAGACGCGCAGCGCGTGGAGGCGCAGACGCGTCCCGCCTGCCGCGAGCGAGTGCAATGACGCTCGCAGACGGCGGGAGGAAAGCGCTTTACCTTTAGCTGATTCCATCCCGCTGCATCCGTTCTATCTCCGGTCTATTGCCTGTTGTAAAACTTATTTACGACGGCACAACGCCGGGAAACACGTAGGCCTGCAAGTAAATCAGGATGCCGACCAGAATCGCCAACGCCAGGCTGTGAAAGAACACATAGCGCAGAATCTCGCCTTCGTTGCCTTCCTGTCCCGTGGCAACGCCAGCGACGACGATGGATTGCGCGTCAATCATTTTGCCCATCACGCCGCCGGAAGAATTCGAGGCGGCAGCCAGCACAGGCGAGATACCAATCTGCTCGGCGGTGATTTGTTGCAGATTGCCGAACAACACATTTGAGGAAGTATCGCTGCCCGTCAACGCCACGCCCAGCCAACCGAGCAACGCCGAGAAGAACGGAAACAAGCTGCCTGTGCTCGCAAACGCCAGGCCCATCGTCGCATCCAGTCCAGCATAGCGCGTTGAAAAACCCAGCGCCAACATCGCGGCAATCGTCAGCAACGAATACCGCACGCGCCAGATCGTATGGCCGAAGATGCGCAGGAGCTTGATCGGACTCAAGCCTAGTAATAGGCCACCAATAAGCCCTGACAACAGCAAGCCAGTGCCAGTTGCGGAAAGCCAGTTCAAAGCAAACACTGCTTCTTCGGCTTTGGCCTGTGCGACAACGGGTGGCACCCGCAGCACCTGATTATGCAGGTACGGCACGGTGATGTTGATGAGGCTGATATTGTTGAGGAAGGTTTTGACTTGCGGTAAGCCCCACACAAACACGACGACCGACAAAATGATCCACGGCATCCAGGCAATCATCGCTTCGCGGCTGGAAGGCTTGGCATCGGCAATTTCATTCTGATGTTGGCGCATCGTTTCGCGCGGTTGCCAGAATTTCAGCAGGATCAATAACGCCAGGATGGAAACCAGCGCTGCCGCGATGTCTACGATCCACGGGCCGTGATAATTGCTGATCAGAAATTGTACAATGGCAAAGGACAGGCCACACGTCAGACAGGCCGGCCACACCTGCAACATCTTGCGCCAGCCAACCATCGCCCAAATCATCCAGAACGGCACAATGACGGAAAAGAACGGGAGTTGGCGTCCGACCATCGCGCTCAATTGCTCCAGGGGCAAGCCGGTGACGCGCGCCAACGCAATGATCGGCGTGCCCAATGCACCAAACGCGACGGGCGCGGTGTTGCCAATCAACGCAATACCCGAAGCCAGCAGCGGCTTGAAGCCCAGGCCAATCAGCATCGCAGCAGAAATGGCGACGGGCGTGCCAAACCCGGCAGCCCCTTCGATAAACGCGCCAAAGCTGAACGCAATAATAAGTGCCTGAATGCGATCATCGCTGGCCAAATGGGCAATCGTCGCGCGAATGATTTCAAACTTGCCCGTGATGACCGTGATGTCGTAAATAAAAATCGCGCACAGCACGATCCAACCAATCGGGAACAATCCATAGGCAATGCCATTGCCAGCCGAGGCGAGCGCCAGCGAAACCGGCATGCCATATACAGCGATGGCGATCAATAATGAGACGGCTAAGCCAATGATGGCAGCGAGGTGCGCGCGCATGTGAAAGAAGGCGAGCAGGCCCAGCAAAACTACGACAGGGATGGCGGCGACGAGCGCCGAGATCAATATGTTGCCAGCAACAGGGGAGTAAACTTGTGTCCAGGGCATGTCTTTCGCTCCAGTGTTTGATACTGCGTGTAATGATTTTTTGTGAAATGTGCAGCCACAATGTACTGGCAGTGCGGTCTGGTGACAAGAGAAGGAGAGAAAGGGAGAAGGGGAGAAAACCGCTTTCTCTCCCCTTCTCCCTTTCTCCCTTTCTTTATCTGGGGCGTTGAATGCCCAGCTTTTTCATTCGGCTGCGCAAGGTATTGGGATGCAGGTTCAGAATTTTCGCGGCACCATGTTCGCCCTCAATCACCCAACGGGCTTGGGTCAGCACATCGAGGATATATTGCCGCTCGACATCTTCCAGCGCAGACGGCGCGGCAACGACAGGACCAGGCAATGAAGCGGGAGCAGCAACTGCCAGTTCCTGCAGTGCAGTGGTAGGTGGAGTTGTGGCAAGCAGGAGCGAGCGGTCTAACGTAAGAATAGTGCCGGAGGCAAGCACAACACCGCGTTCGATCAGATTCTGCAATTCGCGGATATTGCCCGGCCAACTATAATTCACCAGCAATTCCATTGTCTCGTTGGCAATGCCATCAAGCTGGCGTCCAAATTTGCGCGCCAACCGCGAGAGGAAAAACATGGCCAGGTGTGGAATATCCGCGCGTCGTTCGCGCAACGGCGGATTGCGAATCGGCAGGACGTTCAGACGGTAATACAAATCCGCGCGAAACCTGCCAGCGCGCACTTCCTCTGCCAGATTCCGATTGGTTGCCGCAATAATGCGCACATCCACTTTGATTGTCTTGCTGCTGCCGACTGGTTCGAACTCGCCTTCCTGCAACACGCGCAACAATTTGACCTGGGTTTCCAGCGATAATTCGCCGACTTCATCCAAAAACAAAGTGCCGCTGTGGGCCAGTTCAAAGCGTCCAAGGCGTTTGTCGCTGGCACCCGTGAAGGCACCTTTGACATGGCCGAAGAGTTCGCTTTCGACCAACCCGGCAGAGATCGCACCGCAATTCACTTTGACCAAAGGGCGCTCCCGGCGCGGACTGTGATTGTGAATCCCGCGCGCGATGAGTTCCTTCCCCGTGCCCGTTTCGCCGAGGATCAAGACAGTCGCATCAGTCGGAGCGATGCGCTCGACTTGTTGCAAGACTTCCAGCAATGCGGGGCTGTTGCCAACGATTTCCTCGAAGTTATTGGCGCTGCGAATTTCTTCTTGCAGGTAAATGTTTTCGGCGTGCAACTGATTCTTGAGCCGCTCAACCTCCTGCAACGCAGCGCGCAAGTTGTCTTCGGCTTTCTTGCGTTCCAGTTCCGCCCCGGCACGGGCGGCAAAGATTTTCAGCACATCCAAACCACGTGGCGTATCCATCGGCGCTACATCAATCACCGCTAAATGCCCAATGAACTCGCCTGCCGCTGTCAGCAGCGGTATACCAATGTAGCTTTCGCCGCCAATACCCACCAGCGCGGTTTCTTCGGGAAACAGCTTTTGAATTTCACGCGCATAAAAACAGGTTTCGCCTCGGTAGACTGCTTCGCAAGTCGTTTTCGCTACATCATATTCAAATTCTTCCGCAAACGAATTGCCATCCCAAAAAGCCAAAATGCGCGCGCGGCTTTTTTCTGGATTCACGCACTCCGTCACAAAGGCATAACGTACGGGAATCGCGCGCGCCAGATTGCGTGCCATTGAGAGAAAGAAGTCTTTGCCGGTAACAGACGCCGTGCCTTCCACAATGGAACGCAGCGTTCCTTCGGCCTGCTGCCGTCGCCCCGCCTCTTGTTTCATCTCGCCGTACAACTGTGCATTTTCGAGCGAGATGGCCGCCTGTGCCGAGAGCAATTGCATGACTTGAATGCGGTCGGGGGTGAAGGCGTCACCCACTGCGTTGTTTTCGAGGTAGAGTACGCCAACCAAGCGGGACTGATTCAGAATAGGAACACACATCACCGAGCGCGGTTGTTGTGCGGCGAGATAGCTATCGGTGCGGTAACGATGGTCGTGGCGCGCATCCGCCAGGATGATGCTCTCCGACGTGCGGCGCACGTAATTTACCAGACTGGTCGGCAGGTTCTGCGCCTTATGTAAGGGCACCGCCGCAGGCAATGTGATGGCAGCCTCGCCCAGTCGCGCTTCCGCTTCTAAGGACAACTCGCCCTCCCGCAGCAACAACAACACGCCGCGCTCCGCTCCGGCATTTTCACAGGCGATGCGCACCAATTTGGCGAGGAGATTTTCCAATTGCATCTCGCCCGCGATGGCCTGCGCCGCTTTCAGCACACTGAAAAGGTCGAGTGTCCCCGCTGCGGCTTCGCTTGCCCGTGGCAAACCAACTTCACTCTCTGACAGACACAATAAATCGGCGTGATCACGTTCCAACACGGCCACCTTGGCGGTTGCACCCAAGCGTGCATAATCGTTGCGCGCAGCGGTTAGAAACACAGCGGCGGCCTGTGTTTGTTCGCGGCCAAGCCAGAAGCGTGCATACAATTCATGCGCGATGGCCTGCTGCTGCACGTGGTCGTGCTCCTTGGCAATGCGTACTGCCCGTTCATAATAATCCAAGGCCGCCAGTTCGCGTCCGGCGATGCGTTCGCCTTCTGCTGCCAGTAACAACGACCAGCAGAGAAAATTAGCAGGGCAACTTTCCGCCCGCACGGCCATGGCTCGTTGCGCCGTTGTTATCGTGGCGCGGTACTCTGCCTGTTCCGCTTCCGTCGCTTCAGGGTAATTCGTTGCGAGCGTTAGCCCATGCCAAAAATCGAAGACGACCGGCCACATCGTTCCCGCCAAATGTGGGACAATTGCGCGCGCGCGCTGGGCCATCGCTAAGGCTTCACGATACGCGCCGAGCAGATAACAAATTTGCAGCCGCGCGACCGCATGAAACATCGTGAAGAACGGATTGTCGCGGTAGGTCTCGACATATTTCGCTTCATCGAAACCGGCGACGGAAAGCGAGCGCGGCGCGTCCGTTACACCCTGTAACGCGCGCGCCCAATTGATAAGCAGGTGGAGCGAGTCGGCAAACGGCGTGTTCTTAAGTCGCTTGACCAGCGCCAAATTCGGTATCAGGTCACGCACGTACTGCGCGAGGTCTTGCGTTGCGAGCAGGGCTGGCCAGGACTCGGTACTTGCACCATAGGCGGCATAAAGAAAATCGCCGGACTCAAGCCCGCTGCGACAGGCCTCCTGCGCGTGTGGAATGCACGTGTGCATCGGTTGCCGCCACAGATTCACGTGGGCGTGAAATTGCTGCTGAATTTTGGCGCGTCGTCGCTTGTCATTGAACCGCTCGTTGATCTGTAACGCCAGCAATCCGAACTCGTATGCCGCCTGATAATCTTCGCGCACGGGCCCGACATTGATCGCGTGTGTGACATAGCCATAAGCCGATTCTTCGGTGTTGCCATGCTGCAACGACAGGCGCACCATCGTGGCCGAAATCAGCCGTGCCAAAGTCGCTTCCCCTAAAATGTAGCAGGCCGACCAGGCGGTGGTCAGGATGCCCATTGCCATCCGCATCGCAGCATCGGTCATTACAGGTAGCGTACTGAGCGAGGCAATTGAACGTTCCGCCAACAGCGACTGAATCATTGCCATTTCATGTTCCAGCGCGGCTTCTTTTTCTGCCTCGGCCAGCGGTAAGGCAATCCCAAAGAGCGCTAATCCTTCGCGGGCACTAGCGAGGGAATCACCATACCGCGCCTGATTTTCATCTTGCACCATGCGCAAGCGATAGACTCTGGCGCGATCCAAATCGCTGGTCGCACGCGTGAGCAGCAGGGTAAATTCCGCCTCTGCTTCATCAAAATGGCCGCACAAATACTGACACTCCGCCGCTTCACAGTGCAGCGCAAAGGCCAGACTCATAAGCCGCTTGCCAGTGCCTGTCGGTCAAAAGTGACTGCCCGGCTTGGAGATAACCAAGCGCCGCTTCATAAGCCGTCGCTGATCGGGCTTTTTGCCCCGCGCTTAAGTTCAGCCGCGCCAGAGCATCACGTTCAGTTTCTTCACTCAGTAACTCACTGCCGAGGTTTAAATGATGGACGATGTCAAAGAGTTTCTGGTCCAGGAGGTCAGGTTGTTGCAATAACAACCGACCGACGGCCAAATGCACGGGGCGTTTCCTTGCTTGGGGAATCAAGGCGTAGGCGGCTTGCTGTACGCGGTCGTGCAGAAACGAATAGGCCTGGAAATTGGAAACTGGAAATTTGAGATGATCTTCCGTCTGCAACTCGCGTTCGCTGACCGCGGGAAGAAGCAAGCCCTCCTTAATAGCTTCGTGCAAATCATTGGCTACAGCTTCCGGCGTTTGCTCGCTGACTAGCGCCAGAGTCGGCAGGTCGAATTGGTTGCCAATGCAGGCGGCCAGCGACAGCACGCGCTGGGCTTTGGGCGAAAGCCGCTGCAATTTGCGCGTCATCAGATCAATGACGTTGTCAGTCAGCGGCGCTGCGGCAATGGCACTGAGTTCATACGTCCAGCGGCCTTGGGCATAATCGAAGCGGAGAAAGCCTTCGTCTTTGAGCGTCTTCAAAAATTGAATCACAAAGAATGGATTGCCGCCGGTTTTTGCCAACACCAATTGCGCGAGCGGTTCTGCCGTTGGCAATTCGCCTCGTAAGGTATCGCGGATAAGCTGCGTCAGATCGGGCAGGGCAAGCGGCCCTAAGGTCACGCGCCGCAACTCGACGCCCGCGACGGCGAGTTTGCCCAGCGTGCGCGTCAACAAATGCCCAGCATCCACTTCGTTGCTGCGAAATGCGCCCATCAAAAAAAGCGCCGGAATCTCGCGGCTGACCAGCAAGGGTTCCAGCAAACTGAGTGTTGCCGGATCAGCCCATTGCAAATCATCGAGAAAGATGACGAGCGGATGTTCTGGTCGTGCCACAGCGCCGACGAAATTCTGAATCACCAACTGAAACCGGTTTAGCGCCTCTGTCGGCCCCAATTCCGTCGCGGGTGGTTGTTTGCCGATCACCAATTCAATTTCCGGGATGACTTCCGCAAGTACGCCGCCGTTCGCCCCCAAGGCCGCCCGTAATTCCGCACGCCACCCCGCCAGCCGTTCTTCGCTTTCGGTCAGCCATTGTGCTGTCAGCGCACGAAAGGCTTGCAATAAGGCACCGAACGGAACATTCCGCACGAACTGATCGAACTTGCCCGCAATGAAATAGCCTTCTTGCCGAACGATGGGTTGATACAGCTCCTGAATGAGCGCCGTCTTGCCAATGCCCGCATAACCCGTCACCAGCATCAGCGAAGGCGTTGTGCTACGGCTGGCGCAAACGTGCTCAAAGGCATCCAGCAATGCGGCAGTCTCGCGCTCGCGGCCATACAGTTTTTGCGCAATGAGAAACCGATCTGAGACATCGCGTTGCCCCAACAGAAACGGTGCGATGCGTTCTTTCGCCGCCCATTCGCGCGCACAATACTCCAGATCGAACTGCAAACCGGCGGCGCTCTGATAACGTTCCTCCGCGTTTTTAGCCAGGAGTTTCAGCACAATCTCTGCGAGCGGCGCGGGAATGTTCGGATTCATTGCAGCAGGCGCGAGCGGGGGTTTTGCCAGATGCCAGTGCATCAGTTCCAGCGTGTCAGTTGAGCGAAACGGCGGCTGACCTGTCAGCCATTCATAAAACGTCACGCCGAGCGAATAGAAATCTGTCCGGTAATCAATTGCACGATTCATGCGACCAGTCTGTTCGGGGGATTGGTACACGAGCGAACCGCTTTCCGTTGGGGTCAAGCGCAACCTCTCGCCCGCTCCACGCGCAGCACAATGTAAATCCGTCAGCCAGAGTTGATCCGTCACCGGGTCAACCAGCATGCTCCCCGGCTTGATCTGTTGATGAATAATCTCGCGCTGGTGCAAGTTTGCCAGGAGTGCGGTCAATTGCGTGGCCCAGCGGAAGAAGCGATTCAATTCCAATGGTCGTGACGCCAACAGCCGAGGCAAGGGCACACCGCCGTTATCTTCCAGCACCAACACTGCACGCGACGCAAATCGTAGCAGTTCGCCTGCGCGCAGCAAGCCATCTAACGCGAGTTCGCGCAGCAAGGCACATTCGCGCGTCAGGCGCTCAATGGCGACCAGACTGGGCGGATCGTGGCGTGGCACTTTCAGTAACACCAGGCGTTGCGCTGTCACCTGCCGCCCGCGATAAAGCACATGCCGCTCGTCACGAGCCAGTTCTTGAATAATTTCGTAACCTGGAATGACCATAGAAGCGGCTACCTGCCAATGCCTGGTGCCCCTATTACTAATAATGGAGACAATGGTTTTTCTTCATTGCGGCGGAAGCCTCACGCCATAGCGTCAGGGAAGTAATTATTGATAGACGCGAACGGTGCCGTATTCTACGCAATCCCGGTTGATTCGGCAAAGCGTGTGCTGGCACATTGACAGCAAGCAGGCTATATTGCCCGTCTCCCTTCCTATAACGAAGAAACGTAAGGCAAAGCCTTAACCAGATTTTCTACCAGGAGATTAACTTATGAATCAAACCGAACCATCCGGCGCTACACCGCCGACACCAGAACGCATTTTTCAAACCATCACAGCTTATCAAGCCAGTGCCGCCTTAAAAGGCGCGATAGACCTGGGGCTATTCACCGCCATTGCGGAAGGTGCGACGACGGTCGCAGCCCTGGCCGCACGTTGCCAGGCATCAGCACGCGGCACGCGCATCTTGTGTGATTATTTGGCCGCTATCGGCTTTCTCACGAAGGACGGCGAAAACTACGGCCTAGCACCAGATAGCGCGATATTTCTCAATCAACATTCGCCCGCCTATTTTGGCTCCATCTCGCATTTTCTAAATTCGCCATACATCACGAATGCCTTTCAGGACATAGCGGAAACGGTGCGACGCGGCACGACATTATTAGGCGGCGCAGGTTCAATGGAACCGGAGCATCCAATGTGGGTGGATTTTGCAAGGGCGATGACCCCGATGATGTTTCCAGCCGCCGAAGAAATCGCCCAGATCGTTGGCGCTGCGGCAGGCGAAAAATGTCGCGTGCTGGACATCGCCGCCGGACACGGCATCTTTGGCGTAGTGCTCGCCAAACATAATCCCAAGGCTGAAATCACCGCCGTAGACTGGCCAAGCGTGCTCACGGTGGCACAGGAAAACGCCGAGCATTTCGGCGTCGCCGACCGCTTTCACATGTTGCCGGGCAGCGCCTTTGACGTGGATTATGGCACGGGCTATGACCTGGTGTTATTCACAAACTTCTTCCACCACTTCGATAAACCAACGTGTGAGATGCTGATGAAAAAAGCGTTGGCCTCACTGAACGAAGGCGGACGCGCGGTGACATTGGAATTTGCGCCCAACGAAGACCGTATTTCGCCTCCGCCGCTGGCCACGTTTGGGTTAGTCATGCTGGCTTCGACTACTGCTGGCGAAGCATATACGGTGGGCAATTACGATCAGATGTTTCGTAACGCAGGCTACGTGCGCACCGAAGTGCATCAGTTAATCAAGTCGCCACAGCGTGTGCTTGTCAGCTACAAATAACTGCCTGGAGGCGCAATGGAATTGAATGAAGCCTCTGCACGTACTAGCAAATTCATTTGCTGCTCTTCGACAACCAAGCAAAGCGAATAAATTCGCTACTCCCCTCCTCTGAAAAAATCTTCGGAATATTTGCTCGTGGCCGAGCGATATAACACACGAGGACAACAAAAACGATCCGCAGAGGAGGACTATGAAAATACTAACGATAATCTTTTTTCTGCTCGCGCTGGCGAGCTTTTCTTTTGCCCAATCCGAATCCAAGAATGAAGTCGGCTTGCTCCTAGGCGCGCTTTCTACCGGTAGCCGCGAGCTTCAGTTGCCCGCACGAAGCCAGGCAGACATTGGTTCAGGGCTTACCTATCAAGTCAACTACGCCCGCCGCATCGTGGCTGCCAAAGTCGCTTCGCTGCACATCGAAGTGCTGTTTGCCGCCACGCCGCTGGTCGAAGTCAAATCCACGAATACGCTGATTCCACGCGACTACGCCTCGCTGTTTTTGACGCCGGGTCTCAAGCTAAAATTCGTGCCGGGCTGGCGTGTCTCGCCCTACGTTGCCGCAGGCGGCGGCTTTGCGCGTTTCCGCGAAAGTGATTTCCGCACTAACAATCAACCAAACACTGGCAAAATCGGAACGAACACGGGTGTCTTCAATTATGGCGGTGGGGTTGACCTGAGCGTGTTTCGTTATTTGAGTTTGCGTGGTGAAGTGCGCGATTTCGTAACCGGCAATCCCAGCTTCAATGCACTGTTCCTCAGCAATCGTCAGCATAATGTGCTAACGTCCGGCGGCATTGTGATTCACTTTTGAAGAGGAACGGAGATGGAGATGAAGAATTATTTACTGTGCGTAACGCTGCTGTTGATGGTGGGATTGATGCTCGCCCCGCTCGTGGCGGCAGGGCAAAAAAGCCCAAAGAACCCTGCCGTCATTGCGGTTGCTCCGGCCAGGCCGCAGGCCAGGACGTATCAGATCGTCGCGGCAGAAAGCAGCTTCACTATCTTTGTCGGCAAAGCAGGGGCGCTCAGCTTTCTCGCCCACGATCACAACATTGCCGTGCGGTCATTTTCCGGGCGCGTCGTGGTGCCGGAAGCAGGCGCGGAGCAAGGCTCGCTGGCATTGGACATCGAAGCCAAATCGCTCACCGTGCTCGACAAAGTGAGTGAGAAAGATCGCGCCACGATCACAAAATCTACGAATGACGTCGTGCTGGAAACAGGCAAGTTTCCGAAAATCACCTTTCGCTCCGTTGGCGTCAGCAATGTCAATGGGGCCAGCCTGACTGTCAACGGCGACCTAACCTTGCACGGCGTAACCAAACGCATCGCCGTGCGCGTCACAATTGCCGCGACGCCGCAACAACTACGCGCCAGTGGCAAGTATATTTTGAAGCAAACCGATTTCGGCATCACCCCTTATTCCGCCGCTGCGGGTTCGATCAAAGTGAAGAATGAAGTTATCCTGAGCTTTAATCTCGTAGCAAAATAAATGGAATTCACGGAACGCTACCATTCGTAATTCTTTCCGTATGTTCCGCGTGTCTCGTGTTATCCCTTCCCGAAAACCGGCAAGGCCGCGCCGTGCATCGCTCGTGCAGCATCGGAAGCCAAAAACAAAATCACATCGGTCAAGGCTGCGGGAGCAACCCATTGGCTGTAATCCGCTTCCGGCATCGCTTGTCGATTCGGCGGCGTATCAATCATGCCCGGGCAGAATACAATTAACGTTAATGTCGTGGGCTTTGAGTTCAGCAGCCATACTTTCGGTCAGCCGCACGACAGCGGTTTTGGAAACGCTGTACGCCGCCGCATTTGCCTCGCCCATCAGTGCCGCGCGCGAAGAAATGTTGATAATTTTGCCAGCGCCCTGCTTGAGCATCTGCGGGATGACTGAGCGGCAGGAGATCAATACCGATTTGGCATTGAGGTTTAGCAAAAAGTCCCAGTCTGCGAGCGGCGTTTCGTGCAACGGCGTGCCAGCACGATAGCCGCCCGCCGTGTTGACCAGCACATCAAGCTTGCCGAGCCGTTTGACGGTTTCTTCGACCATTCGTTCCACTGCCGCAACGTCGCCGAGGTCAACGCCCGTGGCCAGAGAAATGTTGGGCAGAATCTGCCAGTTCGGGAAACAGTTTTTGCAAGCGATCCGGCGAGCGATCCACCAGCACCAGGTTTGCGCCAGCGGCCTGAAACGCGTGCACGGTCACGACGCCTAAATTGCCGGCTGCGCCGGTAATCACGACGACACGATTGGAAAAGTCGAACATTTGTTACTCCTGTTTTTTCATCCACAAAGCCACACGAAGAGTCACTAAGAAAGGCGCTCCAAGGTTAGGCCTCAAACATTTCAACTGAATCGCTTTCTCTTCGGGGTTTTACTTTGTGTCCCTTCGTGTGACTTCGTGGATGAAAAGAAAATTCACTGCATTCGTTTGTATGTTTGCGGATCGGCTCTGAAGAAAAGCTGATCGCCTTCCCGCGACACCAGTCCCGTAATTTCAACGGGTTCGGCCACCATCTCCAGCACTTCCTGATTGACGGCTTCGCCTTTGGCGGACACCAATTGTAACGCGACTTTATTCCCCACCGCATCGCGTGCAATGAACATGGGCGGAATCCCACCGCTGATGCAAAGCGCGGCGCATTCCCGATGCGGCTTAGTGTTGCCCGGATTCATCACGCCCAAATAACATTTGCTGTCTACGATTTCACCAACGAGCGTGAATGTGCCTAAATCTTCGGTTTCCAGTTGCGCCTTTGCAGTGTCATTCGCGGGTTGCACCGAACCGCTGACGACTTCGATCATGGTCATTCCGTCGCGGTAAATTCGTGAGCCTTTCAGCGTCACATTCTTACCATCGAAGTTCGTCACTTCTGCCCCGTGCTTTCCTTCTGCCACCAGCAAATATTGCGCGAGCGAAGCACCCTCGCGCACGAGCAACCTTGGATACGGCTTGGCTTGTACGATGCCTGTAAAATCACGGTACTGCCCAAATTCAAAGACGCTGAGCGGCAACTTTTGCAACCCGAATATCAAGACCAATGCGATAACTACGGCGATGCCAAATAAGACAAGACAAATATTACGAATCAGCTTACCAGTCTTGTGCGGCGCGGTTGGCAAATAGCCGATGTAAAACTCTTCGCGCTCCCCTTCGTTCATCGCACGGCCTCCATTTCTTTTGCTGTCACGCAAGCAGGCTCGACAAAGGTGCCCGGCGGATTCGGTTGCGGATGCACAAAGACTTTGCCGTCTACGATCTTGACCTGGAACGTCGGAACTTTCTCAGTAAAAGGTGCAGGCGAAGCGCCTGATTCCGGCACATACTGAAAGCCGTGCCACGGACAAGTCACGCAACCGTCAATGATTTTGCCTTCGCCGAGCGGCCCGTTTTGATGCTGGCAGACATTTGAGAGCGCCGCGACTTTGCCGTCATACTTGAAGATGGCCACTCGTTCGCCCGACAGTGAAACGATGCGCGCGCGATGGTCTGGAATCTCCTCAACGCGGCAAACCCCAACAAAACCATCCTTCGCAACCGTCGCCCTGACCGCGTCTATCGCACGTTCACGATGGGCGGCCAGCAAATGCAAACTCAACACAATGACCATTCCCACGCCTAAGGTAGCGGCTAAGATCAAGCTCGTTTCCGCTTGCAATACGCCCAGCGTCACGTGCGCAATGAGCAAGCCATACGCGACGTACACCAGCATGTGCAACGCCTTCCAGACAGGCGCAGTCAAATTCGCCAACCAAAAATCGTGGCTCGTCGCGGCCATCAAAAACAAAATCACCAGTGCGCCAAAGCCGAGCGGCTGAAACGGAAAGTTCGCCAAACTGTCATAGCGTGTGTTGCTGACAAACAAGCTCACGAACGGATTCAAATTGCCCAACGCGTGAAACTGAATTAGGGCAAACACGCCGTGCGCAGCGCCGAGCAAAAATGTCGTCACGCCCAAATGCCTGCGGTTATACAACAGCGGCAGCAAGCGCGGTTGCAATCGGCACAACGGCCCGATGCACAATACAATGTGCAGCAACAAAATCGCGCAGGTACCGAAGCCGCGAATCAACAGGGTTTCAATTGTAGCGTTCGGATTGATGACTGCACCCAGGCCAACAAACAAGCTGAGATAGATGACAATACCCGCCACCAGTGCCAAATCATAAATGCGCTTCTGCCGATTCCAGTCAACGGCTTTGTATCCAACACTCATTTCGTTTTCCCTTCCATTGGAACAGGCAAGCGAGGATTTGAAGGAATAGGTTTACGGACAAGCATTGCAAGTATAAACAAAATTGGCAGTATCATAGCCAACGCAATAATGATGATGCGATGAGTTTGTCGGCGCGCTTGAATCATTGACTTCCCTTTCCTGCCGCCTTGCGATGCGCGTTCTGTTCAATGAGCGGATGATGAACGCCACGCACCAATCGCAACGCCAACAAGGGCCACAAGGCGACGACACCAGGCACAATCATGAACCGAAAGCCCCACGAAGATTGCTTGACCGAAGGATCAATGCGCCTAGCTCCAAGCAGAACAAAGAAAGGCGCAAACACGATGCCCACCAGCACATAGATGCTCAGCAACCACACCAATGTTTGCGCCCAAAACATACAATCCCCTTCACGTCCTAACCACTGCACAAAGCTCTAACGCGTGCCCATCCGGGTCACTGAAATACACCGATCTGGCGGGCATCCATTCATGAAAATGTGGCCCGTCTGTCGCTACACCTCGTTCTCGCAGCATTGCCGTAGCGTGTTCCAAATCGGCTTCTTCCACCGCGAAAGCAAAATGCATCGTGGGCCATTCGCCGGGCGTTTCCTGCAAGACGACCATCCCGTCTTGCCCGCCCGCTCGCAGGAAGACCCAGTTTCTGGCTTCGTCTCTGATTCCAACTTCTAAACCAAGTACTTCCCGATAAAACGCCTCTGCCCGCGCCAGGTTTTTCACCGGAATCGCAATCTCATACAAACCACGAATGGGTAACATAAGTTTCATCAGAAAATGTACAGCAAACTTTCCAGTTTACTGTTGTCTCCGCAACGGTCGCCTGCCGGGTTATCAGCAAACTGGAAAGTTTGCTGTACATTTCAATGGCCACTTACTGCTCCTGATAATTCCACGTCAGCCCACCATCCACGTAATACGTCGAACCTGTCACATAATTGGCCTCGTCCGACGCCAGGAACACGGCCACGCTGGCCACATCGCCCGGCTGTCCCAACCGCTTGAGCGGGATTTGTCTGAGCAGCGCATTCAACTTCACCGGATCATTCAAAAGCTTCGTATTAATCGGCGTTTCAATCGCGCCCGGCGCAATGTTGTTGATCGTGATGCCGAGCGGGCCTAACTCAATACTTAAGTTACGTGTCAGCATTTTGACGCCGCCTTTGCTGGCGCAGTACGCGGTGAAATTGGGGAACGGCAATTCTTCATGCACCGAACTGATGTTGACGATTTTGCCTGTTCGCTTCGTATGCAACAAGTGCCTGACGAATTCCTGCGTCGCAAAAAACACGCCCTTCAAATTCACGTTCAGCACTTGGTCGAAATCCGCTTCGGTCACGTCCCAAAATGGCGCGTGCCGTTCGACGCCGGCGTTGTTGACCAGAATGTCGAATCGGCCAAACGTTTCGAGCGCCGTAGCGAATAACTTCCTGATGCCCGCCGTGCTGCCCACATCGGCCTGCACGACTAAGCCGCGACGGCCTGCGGCTTCAACAGCGCGCAAGGCTTCCTGCGCGCGTTCGGCGTTGCCGGAATAATTAATGACGACATCTGCGCCTTCTGCCGCAAAGCGTTCTGCGATGCCGCGCCCGATGCCCTGACTGCTGCCGGTGATCAATGCGATTTTGTCTTTCAGTCTCATAGCTCTCCTTCAAGATTTCGAATCCACTTAGTCTCTCCGAAATCAAAATCCCAACGAGGGCGCGCTTTATTCCCGATGATTGGTAAAAGGCAGGAGGAAACTACCGGAATTTTATTTGCACAGCCCACTTTTTCACTCAAGCGATGGCTTCGTGCAAGGTTTTGCGGCTCAGCGCCAGCAATATCTCATGCAACCCAAACAACAACACTGCCGCAACCAGCAACGCAGGCGCGACGAGTTCCAGCCCAAAGCTCCGTGCCAACATGCCCACCAGCGCAGGCAACAATGATTGCCCCAACACAGCAGCCGCGATTTGGAAGCCTATGGCATTGGCCATGTGCGCTGACGGAAGGCGTTGCGGCGTAGCAGCAATCAACGAAGGAAAGATCGGCGCACAAGCCAGCCCCAACAACACCAGTCCCACCGAAAAGCCGAGCCACAACAATGCTGCGCCGACGATTTGCCCTACGATGCAACCGCGCAGTAGCCATTGCCCCGCGACGCGTCCGGCCAGCAGCGCCGCAAGAATGCGCCCCACCGTCAATCCACCCCAATAAAAGCTAACCCAGGCACCCGCCGTCATCAGCGGCATCGCGCGCGCTTCGGTGAATAAACTGTACGCCCACGCGCCCGCCACGGCTTCGGTGCCGGTATATACGAAAAACATGGCGACGCTCAACCACACGACGGGCAAACGTAACGTACTCAAACTTGGAGCGGCAGATTCTGTGGTAGCGGTGCCCGATGCAATTTCTATGCGGTCATTCCACAGTGCGCGCGTCCAGCCGAAGCACGCGGCCAGGGCCAGTTGCCCACCGCCGACTAGCGCATAGCCCCATTGCCATACATGCCCGGTCGCCAAAACGTTGGTCATCAGCAAAGGCCCGCTCAAAGCACCGATGCCATAAAACGCATGCAGCCAATTCACCATCCGCGCGCTGAAATGCGTGGCAGCGTAAGTATTTAATCCCGCATCAATCGCGCCGGCACCCAAGCCTGCCAGCGTACCGAAGAGAATCACGAGCCACCAAAAGGGCGAGCTTGCGTAACCGAGCAAGCTGATGCCTGTAGCTAAACAACTGAGTGCGAGCAATGCTCCGACACTGAAGCGGGAGAGCAATCGTCCGCTGCTAAAACTAGCAAGCAAATACCCTGCGGTGTAACTCACGAGCAAGCCGCCCAGCGCATCAATTGGCAACTGAAAGTACGCACGCATTGAAGGCCACGCCACACCGAGCAAGCCATCCGGCAAACCAATGCTGATGAAGCCCAGGAACGCCAATACCAACAACAAGGTGCGGTGCCGCATTATCAATTTGTTCGTCGTCCTCTCGCTGTCGCGCAGTTCCATCTTGACGTGCTCACTTTTTGCTATCTTCCCAAACCCGCACTCCCGCCAGCCAAATACTACGCCCACGAGGGAGATAGGGTTCGCTCAACCCGTATTTTCCAGCCATAGGAAAAATGCCAGCAGTGTGACGGCAGCCTCCGTCCAACCATTACGATTTTCGTGCCTGTCGCATTACCACATTGTCGTTAAACTTGGGGCGGATGGAAGGGGGAAAGCCTATTTCCAATAAGAGCAAGACGACTTTCATAGGAGGAGTGAGTCCTACCTGATTCCTCGCCTCCGATCCCTGATGCCTGACCGCAAACAGCGATTTTGTGATCAGACATCAGGAATCGGGTATCAGTCAAGCTTTGATGAAATGGTAGGTTTCAGCGCAGTCGTGCCCGCGAAGTTTAGCCGCATCCGGTATAAGCTACTGCGGGCGCATAAGTACAGCGTCTTGCCGTCGTCATCGCCCCACGCCATGTTGTGAACGTGCTTGGGCGCGATGATTGTGCCGAGGTGTTTGCCTTCTGGCGAAAGCACCCACAAACCGCCGGGGCCAGAAACGTACAGATTGCCTGCTTGATCTACCTTGATGCCGTCGAGTGCATCTTCCCCCTTTGCCGAAGTCATATCAAAGAACAACCTGCCGTTGCGCAACGTGCCGTCGTTATTGACTTCATAGCGGTTCACGACTTTTTTCTTCTCGTCCCAATTGCCGACATAGAGATATTTTTCATTGGGCGAAAAGGCAAGGCCGTTGGGGCCGGTGAAGTCACGGCTCACGACTTGCAGCTTGCCGTTGTGCAATGAATAGACGCCGCTGAAATTCAGTTCTTTGCGCGGATCGTCAAAGAACTTCGGCAAACCAAACGGCGGATCAGTGAAGAACAATGCGCCGTCCGAACGGTAAACCAGATCGTTTGGACTGTTGAGCCGCTTACCTTCGAACTTGTCGGCGAGCACAGTTTCGCTGCCGTCTGATTCGAGGCGAATCACGCGCCGATTGCCGTGTTGATTGATCGTCAAGCGGCCTTGAGTGTCAAGTGTCAGACCATTCGAGCCGGGTTGGCCGTACTCGGCAATATCAGCGCCTGCATAACCGCTCGGCGTGCGAAAGACTTCCAGTTTGCCATTACCATCGGGCGTGTATTGGTAAATCACATTGCTGTTCGGATCGCTGAAGAGCAGATACTTGCCGTTAGGAATCCAGATCGGCCCTTCGGTGAATTTGAAACCCTCGGCCAATTTGAAAATCTTGGGATTGGGGCCGATGATCTTTTCAATCGCCTCGGCATCGTGCTTGATGATTTGTACGTTGACTTCGCTCGGCGTCAATGAATATGGAGCGTTCGTCGCTTCACGATAAAATTCAAGCTTGGCTTCGCGCACCCAGATAAAGTTGGTCGGCGGATTCGAGATAGGGCCGTTGATGCCGAACACCGCGAGTTGAATTTGCTGCCCCGGCTGTACGTCGCGCCCAATCACCAAACGATTCGGCGCGTTCCAACCTGAAATCACCGAACCGCCCATTTGACCGAGGTGACGCGAAAGTTCGCCATCTACCCAAACTTCAGCGTAATCATCGAGCGCGGTTTGGAAAACGATGGTTGCGCCTTTGGTATCGAAGTCGCTGATGCGCGCGGGAATCGTGAGTTTGAGGCGATACCAGTTGAAGCAGATCCGCCCGGTCGAACGACGATCACTCAGTCGGGTCGGCGCGATGACTTCCCACTTGGCATCATCAAAGTCTGCGACGCCTGCTTTTGGTTCGTAATCGTAGGTGCGAATCGGCTGGCCCGTTGGTTGATTGTCTGCGCTAGGCGCTTTGAAATCCACTTCGGTGATGCGCGTATCGCTGTAGCGCCATACGCCGTTGACGAGCGCCACGCCGTCGTTGGTGGCGAGATCAATCGTGGCTGCGGGCTTGCCCGTAGGTACGGGTGGTTGCGCTTGGGCGAAGGCTGTCAACATTCCGATTGCCAGCGCAATGATGAAGCCAAGAGTAATTTTGTTGTTGCAGCATTTCATAACGTTCTCCTGAAATGAGCCACCATCTCCGCTTCTTCGTCTCGTAAAGACGGTTGAATGTAGGCAGTTCATTTATGGCCTGTTTCGTGGGGGAAAAACCATTGCGTCGCGTAGCGACGATTGAATTCGCCGCTCCCATTTCAATCGTCGCGACGCGACGCGCAAATCCTTCGCGATTTGTAGCAGGCCATAAATGAGCTGCCTACATTCAAACGCCGCCCTGCGGCGGGGGAGCCACCGAACCGACTCACGTTCCTCCTCATCGTGCCTTCACGACATAATAATTCAGTGGCCCGGGCACTTCTTTGAACCAATGCGGTGTACCGGCGGGCACGATGATGACATCGCCTTTGGCAATCTGCCGCGTTTCGCCGCCTTGAATTTCCTTGCCGCGAATTTCGCCCGCTGCGGTTGGTTTCGGATCAACGACGGTGCCGCCCGTCACTAACGTGGCCGAGCCGTCCAGCACGTAAATGATGTCGGCATCTTGTTCGTGCAGTTCGGCGACACCTGCTTTGTCACGATGCGACGCGTGAACCATGTACTTGTCGCTGTTGTCGAAAAGCACCGCCCCTTTTGCAAAGGCGGCAGCGACTTTGTCTTTCTCAAAGTAGCTGACTTCTTTGGCAGCGGTCGCCGTTGCTTCCAACGCTTTTGCGCCTGCAATGGCAAGCTCTTCATCTTGTTGTGCTGACGCCGCACCGCTTACGCCAATGCCGCCCACGATTTGCCCGCTTACGGAAATCGGGATGCCGCCTTGCAACGGGGTGAAGAATGAATCGGGCAACGCGACCATCGCGGTGCGACCATTTTTGATGATGTCCTCAAATGCTTTCGTCGGGCGTTTGAATAAAACCGACGTGCGCGCTTTGCCGATGGAAATGGTTGCGCCTGCGGCGAACGTACCATCAAGCCGTTCGAGCGCCATCAAATTGCCGCCGTCATCTACGACCGCAATGACACCGCCGGGTGCGTTGAGGCGTTTGGCTTCGGCTTTGGCGGCTTCGATGACTTTCCTGGCACCGTCGAGCGTTAAGGATTTCTTGTCGGCGGTTTGGCCTTTGGCGGCTACGACGATAGTGACCAGCGTCATTGCCACGACTAATAGTTTGTTAAGTATTTTGAGTGCTTGCATAGTTCCTCCTTCAGAGAAAATCAAAGGGCAAAAGGCAAAAGGTCGGCACTTTATTTTTTTCTTTGGTAAAGCGGCGGAGCCTTCCGAATTTACTTTTGCCTTTTGCCCTTTGCCTTTTGATTTGGCGCAGGCTGTTATTGCGCCGTGATTGTGACGCGGAAGAATTGGCTATTTTTGCCTTGATACTTTGCGTCTTTCACCTTATGCACCTTGCCATTTTCGGCTTCGCCTGTGTTCGGAGCTTTTTGCCGAGGCGCTTGATTCGGCCCGATGCCGGGTTCTTCGTCTTTTTCTGTGCCCGCATCCCACAGGAAGAAACGTGAGGTAATGTCACCACTCAGCGGCTTGCCATTATTGAAGAGCCTGATGCCGCCGGGTTCGGCTGCGTAGAACCAATCATTGGATTGCCCAAACATCGTAATCAACGAAAGCTTCATGCCGGGTTTGGCGCTGAAGCTGAATTCAAACGTGCCAGCGGGACCAATCGGGCCAGGCGTTTCTGCGCCGTTCGGTGTATTGAACACGCCGTGTAGCATCTCTCCATTTGGGCCGCTGTGATGCCCCATCAGGAAATCCACCATGCCGGACGGATTGCCGTCTTCGGCCTGCATTTCCAGGCCATTCGGCCCCATCACTTTGTTTTTGTTGAAGAAACGAACTTCTTGCATGTGAACGGCCCAGAAGCCGGGCGACAACGCGAACGGCCATTTGCTGTCGTCCGAGGCGGTTTGCAAATCTGGGCTGGAAACGTTTTCGACCTTAACCGTGAATTTGACTTCCTGGTCTTTGTTCTTTTTATTCGCTAACGCGCTGAAGGTTGCGCCCATCATTGCGATAACAGCGATGGCGAAAAAGAGTTTTTTCATAGATGGTTCTCCCTACTTTCCTGTTGTTAACCCCGTCGCTACCGCTCCGGGTACTGTACTGTTGTCCTCATTGAGGAGACTGCCAAAGGTGCACCGAAAAATGCAGCGTTGATCGTTATGGTGATGCAGCTTGGCGCAAAAGACGTTATGCGCGCCTGCCAGCCGCAGATAAGCTTCCGCCGCCAGCAACATGCCAAGTGGTGGAGCCGTGAAATAAATCCAAAGAGCCGTCCAAATATTCCCGCCGAAGGCCGACCCGAAGGTGCGTGCCGGATTCAGACTCATCCCCGACAACGGCGCTTCAAACGTGATGTAAAGCGCAAGTAACACGCCTGTGAACAGGCCGGTAAAGCGCGCCCATTTCGCTTGATTGGAAACCGTCAGCACCATAAACATCATAAGAAATGTGATGACGACTTCAGCCATAAACGCGATGCACGTTCCGGCTTCGCCCGGCACGGTCGCCACGTAATTCACCGCCGGATGATCGAGCGCCGAACGCAGCAATGCCGATGAGAACAAGACCCCAGCAAGGCCTCCTACAAACTGCGCCAGCACATAAAACACCGCGTCTGGTTTTTCCATCTTGCCCAAACGAAAAAATGTCACCGTCACCGCCGGATTCAAATGTGCGCCGGATCGTTTGCCCCAGGGCGAATACACGAGGGCGATTGCCGTCAATCCCATTGCTATTCCCATCAGCGCGCGCCGCGTAAACGAATGGGCAATGGCCTGGCGGACAGGCGAACTCGGATGTTCGAGTAACGCGCCGAACGCGCAGGCCGAAACCATGAACAATCCCAGCCCACCGGCTTCGATTAGGTATTCCATCCAATGTTTCTTAATCGCATCAAGCATTGCAGCGTTCATCCTCCACCCGTCTAATCCGAGGTTGCCGCCAAATTATTCCGGGGAAAATTATTGCCGCGCCAAAATCGCGCTTGACAGTTCCTGCTCATCAGGGGTAAAAGAGGAATGTGATAACGTTATCACATCAAGTCAAACAAACAATTTTACGAGCGATCCAGCGATGACCAGCAAAGCGAAAGCAACGCGCCAGGGCCAACAGCATCCGACGATTTTGGATATCGCCGCGCAAGCAGGTGTTTCGCCGATGACGGTTTCGCGTGTGGTCAACGAGAGCGGTTATGTGAGCGCTGAAGTCCGCGCGAAAGTGCAACGCATTGTGGCGGAGTTGAATTATCACCCGAACGGATTGGCCCGCAGCCTCAAACGGCAAAGCACCCAAGTCGTAGGATTGTTACTCCCAGACATCGCCAATCCATTCTCAGCAGAACTTGCCACCAGTATGCAAACCGCCCTGCTGGACAAAGGTTATTCGTCTTTCATTACCACCAGCGAGCGCAGCAACAAACGCGAGCAAACGGCCTTGCGGGCGCTCTTCGAGCATCGTGTGGATGGCGTTATCGTGGCGACCCGCGAAACAAAAATGGGCAATGAATTATTGCGCGTGCTGATCGAACGCGGTTTGCCAATGGTGCTGGTGGGACGCACTTTCAATCATCCATTAGTGGATCGCGTGACCGCCGATCATTGGAAAGGCGGGTACGAAATCGTCGAGCATTTGCTGGCGCAAGGCCATCGGCGCATCGGGTTTGTTGGCGCGACGCTCACGAATGGCGCGGGGCTGCGCCGCTTTCAAGGGTACCTGGATGCGCTGCGTGAAAACGGCATTCCGATTCAAAAGACTCTGATTGTCGGACCGGAACAAGCTGATGGGCCAAGTTATTCTACGCAGGCGGACGGATACGAGGGGATGAAGAAACTGCTGGCGCTGAAACAACCGCCTACGGCTGTCTTTGCGCGTAATGATTACACTGCCATTGGAGCGATGCTGGCGGCAACGGACGCAGGCTTAAAAATTCCTGACGATCTGGCTGTAGCGGGATTCGACAACGTGCCGCTTTCGGCCTATTGCGCGCCGCCGCTGACCACCGTGGATCAAATGACCACGGTGCAAGGCAAACGCGCGGCAGAGTTGTTGCTCGAACGGCTGAGCAGCAATTCTTCACCCGAACGACGCGACATCATGCTGGAATGCCGATTAGTCTTGCGGCCTTCTACCAACGGAAAGAAGTAATTGCGGTAGCCAACTGTGGCAGTGAAAACGTAGTGAAGAATTTTTGTAGACCTTTATGATAACGTTACCAGAAGATCAGGGGAAGAAACCGAACGCGAGAACAATCATGCCAGGCCGTACCATCATTGGCTTGCGTTGGTGGATCGTTGGGCTGGTCTTTCTGGCGACGCTCATCAACTACATTGACCGACTGACCATCTCGGTACTCGCGCCGATCATCATGACGGATTTGAATTTGTCGAATCTGGAATATGCCAGCATCGGCACCTGGTTTCTGCTCGCTTACACGGCTAGTCAGGGATTGTCCGGCAGGCTCTATGACCGCATCGGGACACGGCGCGGTTTTACCGTTTCAATCATCGTCTGGTCGGTCGCGGCGATGGCGCATGCCTTAGCGCGTGGCCTGGGTTCATTGAGCGCTTTTCGCTTTATCCTCGGTCTGGGCGAAGCGGGCAATTGGCCGGGCGCAGCCAAGACCGTGGCCGAATGGTTCCCGATTCGGGAGCGCGCCTTCGGAATGGCGATTTTCAATAGCGGCGCAGCTATCGGCTCGATTGTCGCGCCACCGCTGATCGTCTGGTTGCAATTGCAGTACGGTTGGCAGGCTACGTTTTTGATCACGGGCGGACTAGGCTTTCTCTGGCTGGCGCTCTGGCTCAGCGTGTACCAGACGCCGGAAAAACATCGCTGGCTGTCACAATCAGAATATCGGCTGATCCGCGAGGGACAGCAACCAGATGACGAGACGGCGAGACAGGAAGATAAGAAGAATCAGTCATCGCTTGCCCCGGCGCTGAAGTGGCGCGAGTTGCTGCGCTACAAACAAGTATGGGCAATATTGCTGGGGCGGTTGCTAGTTGATCCGGTGTGGTGGTTATACATCACGTGGCTGCCGTTATTCCTCTTCAAAGTACACGGTTTTGATCTGAAAAAGATTGGACTGTTTGCGTGGGTTCCATTCGTCGCGGCTGATGCAGGCAGTTTGCTGGGCGGATGGACTTCGGGTTATCTGATCAAACGCGGCTGGTCAGTGGATCGTGCGCGTAAGGCGACGATTATCTTTGCCGCAACGTTGATGCCCGCAGGCATTCTGGCGGCGCGTGCCAGCGATCCAATGGTGGCGCTGGCGCTGATTGGTGTCGTGCTATTCGGCTTTCAGTTCTGGATCAACAACGTGCAGACATTACCGAGCGACTTCTTCCCGGATCGCGCAGTCGCATCAGTCGCCGGGCTAGGCGGAGTCGGCGCTGGGATTGGCAGCATGATCTTCATTCTGGCAACCGGCTGGGTGGTAGATCATTTTTCATACACGCCGGTGCTGACAGCCGCCGGAATTCTGGCTCCGGTCGGAACGATGGTGCTGTTATTGCTGGCGGGGCCAATCAAACGCGTCCCTAATTTCAATACTCAAAATACAAAACTCAGGTGAGGAACTTCTATGAATAACTATCTCAATCTTTCAGGCAAGGTCGCGCTCGTCACGGGCGCAGGTTCAGGCATTGGCAAAGCGACGGCGCTGGCGCTGGCCGAACAGGGCGCGGCTGTAGCAATTAACTTTCACAGCAACGAAGCAGGTGCAGCCGCCGCGCAACAGGAAATCATCGCCGCAAGCGGGCGAGCCATTATCGTGCAGGCTGACGTAACCAATTCTGCTGACGTGCAACGACTGGTCGCCACGACTGTCGAAGCGTTTGGCCCGGTGGATATTCTGGTCAATAACGCAGGCTCGCTGGTCGAACGTCTGCGCCTGCTGGAACTGACTGAAGCGCGCTGGGATGACGTGATGAATCTCAATTTGAAAAGCGCCTTTCTCTGCTCGCAAGCCGTAGCCGCCTCGATGATGGAGCGCAAAACTGGCGCGATTATCAACGTTACTTCGATTGCCGGACGCAATGGCGGTGCGCTCGGTTCGATTCATTACTCGACGGCCAAAGGCGGAATGATCACGATGACCAAGGGATTGGCAAAAGAATTAGCTGCCTTTGGTGTGCGCGTTAATGCCGTTTCGCCCGGAGTGATTGCCACGCCTTTCCACGATCAATTTTCTACGCCAGAAGCGATGAAGACTTATGCGGCGAACATTCCTTTGGGCCGTGTCGGAACGCCTGCCGAAACAGCGACGGTCATCGCCTTTCTGGCATCGGGCGCAGCCAGTTACCTGAGCGGTGAAACCATTGAGGTCAACGGCGGAATGTTAATGCTCTAAAACGAATCAATATAGCTAAGCACTTTGAGACAGCAGGCATTCGCCCTTCTCAATTTCCAACTTTGATAATCAGTTCAAATCATCTTGGCTGGGACGTGTGCCTGTTCAGCCAAAATTCTCCCTGGAGGTTACTGATATGCTAAACATCAGAAATTTTGGTTTATGGAAGATTCAGATTGCTGTCATTGCACTGCTGCTCGCCCTTCCGCTGGCAGTCGGCGCGCAAATCACAACGGCCACGATTGTCGGCACCATCTCGGATTCAAGCGGCGCGATTCTGCCCGGCGCTCAAGTCACAGCGCGCAATGTTGACACCGGCCTTAACCGGACGGTGAGTTCCGGTGCAGATGGCTCCTACCGGCTGGAATTTCTCCCGGTAGGCAACTATATGCTTGATGTCACCGCTATCGGCCTGAAGAAGACCAGCCGTGAAGGTATCGTCCTTCAGGTTAATGACATAGTTCGCGTTGATGTCTCGCTTGTTGTTGGCGCGGTCAGCGAGACCGTAACCATCACAGAGGCACCGCCTGCGGTAAATACCAGTACCCCTGATCTCGGACGCACCATCGAGTCCGAAGAAATTACCAATCTGCCGCTGGTTGAGCGCAACGTTTACGCCTTGCTGGACCTTACACCCGGCGTCCAGTCCAACAACAACGGCGTCGCCTCCAACTCCACGGGCACCGCGCAGATCGTCTTTGGCTTCCCTGAACAGCGCACATTGATTAACGGCGGTACCGACGGGGGAACCGGATCAGTGAATTACTTCCTCGACGGTGGCTCCAACATGACCAACCTGCGCAACACGGGTAATGTCCTGCCTAACCCGGATGCTATTCAGGAATTTCGGGTTCAGACCAACAGCTATAATGCGGAGTATGGGCGTTTTGCCAGCGGAGTCATCAACGTACTCACCAAGTCTGGCACTAACAAGTTTCATGGCTCACTCTTTGAGTTTGCACGCAACACGGTGTTCAATGCGAATGATTGGGGTTCCCAACTGGCAAGATCGCCGTTTCGTCGCAATCAGTTTGGCGGCACCATTGGCGGCCCGATCAGGCGCGACAAGACCTTCTTTTTCTTCTCTTACTCAGGATTGCGCCAAACCACCAACGCTTTTCTCAACAACGCCATCGTTCCTACTCCGTTGGAGAGGGTCGGCGATTTCACTGCCTCTGCCACCAAACCCACTGATCCGGCAACGGGTCAAACCTTCGTTTGCAATGGCGTCAGTGGTGTCATCTGTCCCAGCCGACTTGATCCGGTCGCGGTGAAGATCATCAAAGACTTCATTCCTGCCGCCAACCTGGCTGGCAGCAGATGGCAGGGCAATCTTTCCGTTCCCTTCAACACCGACGAATTTTTGCAGAAGGTAGATCATCAGCTCAACGAAGCGCACCGTCTGACGGCAAATTACTTTACCACTGCCGGACTCACCAACGAGCCAGCGGGCAGCGGCAACTTGCCCTGGGCCACACGGGACTTCAAATGGCGGCAACATAACCTCAACCTCAGCGATGTCTGGATTATCAGCCCTAACAAGATCAATCAGGCCTGGTTGACCTACACTCGCAATTTTGGCGGTCGCGTGAACCAGCCTCAGACTTCGCTGGCAGACCTGGGCTCGGCGTTCAAAATCCAGGGGGCACCGTCGCTGCCGCAGATTAATGTCACCGGATTTTTCACGCTGACCAACGCCATCGGTGGCCCGGTCGCCGGCACGAATTTCTACTCGATGCGCGACGTGTTCAGTTGGAACAGGGGCAACCATTCCATCAAGCTGGGCGGAGAACTCTCGCTCAACAAGGATATTCAGGAGACGTTGCTCAACAATTACGGCGTTTTTACTTTCAATAATGGGACAACCAGGAATGCCCTGTCGGACTTTCTGCTGGGCATTCCCAGTGCGATCACACAAGACGCGCCCGTCACAGGCTATACCAATACCTGGTACACCGCGCTCTTTGCGCAGGATGATTTCCGTGTAAACTCGCGCCTGACCCTTAATCTTGGTCTGCGCTGGGACGTGCAGACACCTCCCACTGATCCTTATAACCGCGTTGTCAACTATGTTCCCGGTCTGAAATCTACCGTCAACCCGATTGCTCCGGTGGGTGCCCAGTTTTATGGCGATCCCGGTGTGGAACGGGGCGGGATACCGGTGAGTTACCGCCATTTTTCTCCCCGCATCGGTTTTGCCTGGGACACGTTTGGCAACGGCAGGACTTCGATTCGCGGCGGGTTCGGAATTTTTTACGGCAGCATTTCGGGCAATGAGTGGAACACGATGACGAACTTTCAGCCTTTTTCCACGCGGCTGACTTTCACCAATATCAATCAAAGGACGAACACTGCGGGAGTGCCGCTGGGAGCGTCGCTGAGCAAACCCTATAACAACTTCTCAGGTGGCGACCCGTTCCCCTATCGCGGAACGTTCGTTACAGGTGGCGGGCTTTTCGCCGTAGCCCCTGGCTTCGATTGGCCACGCACTTACCAGATGAACCTTTCCGTCCAGCGTCAGCTCACCAACGAACTGATGGTGAGCGCGGCTTATGTTGGCACTGTCAGCAGTCGCTTACCCTTCGGACGCGATGTCAACTATCCGCTACTGACCCCCACCGCCACCAGTGCTGGCGCAAATATACTTTCCAGACGTCCGAACCCCTTATTCGGTGCTGTGCTGGAACTGAACTCAGACCAGTCCGCTTCGTATCATGGCCTGCAACTCACCAGCCAGATGCGCATGAACAAGCGTGTCTCTTTCAATGGCTTCTACACGTTCAGCAAGACGCTCAGCAGTGCGCAGCTTCATAACAGCACGACGCAGGGACTGGCGCAAAATTACAGCAAACTGTTTCTGGATCGTGGTCGTGCCGACACCGACCAGCGCCATGTATTTAGCCTGAACTTGAACTATCAGATTGATTATTACTCGGGCAGTAACACCCTTGTGCGGAACATTCTGAATGGCTGGAGCATCTCGCCCATCATCAAGTTGCGCAGCGGGCTGCCCTTCACCATCACCAACGGTAACGTTGACGCCAACCTGGACGGCGTAGCCACCGACCGCGCCCAGTTAATTGGTGATCCACGCATCGCCAATCCCACGGCGGCGCAATGGTTCAACACGGCGGCCTTTGTTCAGAACAAGGTTGTGACCGGAGTCGCCACTGATGGCAACTCACCACGCAATTTGCTCGATGAGCCAGGCTATCGCGTCGTTGACCTGGCGCTCTCCCGCGATTTCCGCCTGGGTGAACGCTTCAAGCTGCGCTTCCGGGCCGAGGGCACCAACGCCTTCAACATGGTGAGTCTCGGAGCGCCAGGAGCGGCGGTTCCTACGGGGACGACCTCCACCGTTTTTGGTGTGATCAGATCAGCCAGGCCGATGCGCAAGCTGCAATTTGGCTTACGCTTAACCTTCTAATGATACTCAAATGTCCACCACCAGCATCCCATCTGGCTGATTCTTGCTGGCAAGGCGCTGAATATCGAAACATTTTTACTTCTTTCTTGAGTTATCAGCTTTATGCGCTCACATCTGACAGCTTATCACCTGCCCATTTTCTTGCTCTGGCTCTTACTCGGTTCCGGCTACGCGCAGGACGCGCGCGAAGCACTCGGCCCGAAAGACAGTGCGAGAGCGAAAGGGACGCATCCGCTCACTGAGTTGATGCGGACAAAAAATTCGACGTTGAAACCTGAACTGCGCGGTGTGCATCCGCGTGTTTACGTGACCGAAGCTGAACTATCGGCCTTACGCCAACGTGCCCGCACGACGCACCGCGAAAGTTGGCAAGCAGTGTTGCAAAACCTGCGTGCTTTGCTAAAAGAGCCGCCGCCTGCACCCGCGCAGGAACGCCGAGCACAGAACGATGTCGCCATCGCCATTGCTGAAGCCGCGTTGGCCTATCGCATTGAAGGTCAGCCGAAGTATCTAGAAGCCGCCAAAAAGTATATGGAGGCGGCGGCGAGTTACGATGTTTGGGGCTACACCTACAGCAAGCCAAATGTGGATTTGGCCGCCGGGCATCTGTTGTACGGCTTGGGCTGGGGCTATGATTTGCTCTATCACGATTTGAGTGAAGCGGAACGCGCGCGCTATCGGGATAAGCTGACGAAGCACGCGCAGTTGCTGTTTGAGTATTACAAACCAAAGCCAGGACGGACGTATTCGTACAGCCAGAATCACGTTTTTATTCCGATGGCGGGCCTGGCGGTGACCGCATACGCGCTCTATGACGAAGTTGCCGATGCGCCGCAGTGGGCTGCGCTATCACGAGCAATTTACGACCGCGTGCTGGCGACGTACTCGACTGACGGTTATTACTATGAAGGCTTTGAGTACTGGATTTTCTCGACGCCGTGGATCGTTCATTACCTGGACGCGCAGGCGCATGCCACAGGCGAAGACCTCTACAACCAACCGGGTTTGCGCCAGATGCACAAATATGTCGCGCATTCGATGTTGCCGAGCGGGCAATACGTCTTTGATTTTGGTGACATCTTTGAAGGGGCGTTGACCCGCGCCGGGCAGGGCGAAGAATACAAACGCACGCATCCGAACGGTCGCTTTCATACCAATTACAATTTGTTGTATCGCACCGCGCAACGGTTCAAGGACGGCGAAGCGCAAGGCGTAGCCGATTGGCTCAAACGATTCAATCACGCCAATGCGGAAGACTTCTGGTCGCTGCTTTGGTATGACCCAACCGTGAAGCCCGTCCCTCTTGAAAAACAAGCAACCTCGCATTACTTCACGGATCATGATGTGGTCTACTGGCGCGAGAGTTGGACGCCAAACGCTACCGCTTTCGCCTTCAAATGCGGGCCGCCTGAAGGCCATCACGCAGCAGCGGCGCTGAAACAATTTCCCGACTGGCGTCTTTCCGCTGGACATGCGCACCCGGATGCCAATAGCTTTATCATTTACGCTAACGGCGCTTATTTGACGGGCGACACGGGCTATGCTGGTGTGCCAATGACAGAGCATCATAACAGCGTTCTTATCAACGGACGCGGGCAGGCGCGCGAAGGCAAAGGGCATGATGCTTTTGCTGGCGTACCGTATGAACGACTGAATCAGATCAAGATTTTGGACGCGAAACTGACCACTGCGGGCGTCGTAATTCGCGGCGACGCGACTGCCGCATACGAACCAGAACTTGGCCTCACGCGCTTTGTGCGGACGTTTGCCTTCAAGCGTGGACAGAGTTTTATCGTCAGTGATGAATTGGCAGCCAAAAGCCCGGCGATCTTCACCTCGTTGTGGCATGCGGATGAAAGCATTAAGCAACTTGCCGCGAATCGTTTCAGTTTCGGGATGCCGCGCGCGGCGCTTCAGCTTCAAGTCGCGCAACCACAAAACCTAAAAGCCGTCATCGCGCCCAATGTTCTGACAGCGCCGGGCCGCCCTGGTTCGGTGGACAAAGGCGAGCAGCAAGCGCGTGGACAACGATTAGCGTTCTCGAACACCACTCCCGTCATCTCTTTACGCAGTGAACTACAGCTCATTCCGGGAAAAGAAAAATAGACTCCTCCCTTAGCGCAATGACATTGAATTAAGGCTCAGAATTCACACTTTAGCGTGCTGCTGGCAATAGCATTGAATTAAGGCTCAGCGTTCACGCGTTAGCGCGTTGCTGGCGCGGCTAACACGCTGAGGCCTGGGCGCTGAACGCAAATGCTGGGAAGAGACTTCACCATTTGCGCTCTCGGCTCAACGTTTTGGTATAATGCCTTGCCTGCCAGAAATGCTGAAGTGGATTGAAAGGCGCGTGGAATAAGGCGCTTTCTTTTCGATGAAACGCGGCATAAATCTTGCGACGCGCGGAAGTGATTATTGCGAAGATTTGACAATCCTCCTTTTCCAATGGAGAACCGAATATGATGACACCCTCGACACCCAGCCGCTTTCTTTTGTCCCTTTCCTTGTTGCTCTCGTTATTCGCTCTCACCCTAGCCGATACCCCGATCATTCGCATGGCGCGCATCAGCGTGATCGAAGGTGAGGTCAGCTATCGGCGTGCCAAGCAGGACGATCAAAACTCCTGGTATGACGCCGCGACCAACACGCCGCTGGGCGAAAACGATCAGGTTTTCACCGGGCAACAAGGCCGCGCCGAAATCCAATTGACCGGGCGCAACATCGTGCGCCTCGCTTCCGACACCAGTTTCAAAATCGCGCAATTCACAACGGCCTTCACCCAAATCAGCTTGCCCGTGGGGACGGCGACATTTCGCATAGACAGCTTGGATCGTCGCCAATTCGACGTAGTGGACGTGAAAGATGCGAACGCCGACGACCCGGTGTTTTTTGCAGTCAACACACCGACCGTGGCGGTGACATTGCTCAAACCTGGCAGTTATCGCATCAGCGTACGAGACGATGGCACGACAGAAGTGAGCGTGCGCAGCGGCGAGGCGGAAGTTTACAATCAGGAACTTAATTCGTTTCCGGTCAAAAAAGGCCGCCGCATGATCGTAGAGGGCAACGATCCGGGCTTCTATCAACTGACCAAATTGCAGGACAAAGATGCTTTTGATCGCTGGCATGAGCGGCGGGATGATGAACTGGCGATTCAGGCTGATTCACTCAGCGCGCGCTATGTACCACAGGGGATTCCGGGCGTATATGATTTAGATCGCCACGGCGATTGGTGGTATACCGCAGATCATGGCTATGTCTGGTCGCCGCGCTCGGTGGCAAGTGGCTGGTCGCCATACCGCGTCGGTGCCTGGCAATGGTATTCCGATTGGGGCTGGACCTGGATTTCCACGGAGCCTTGGGGTTGGACGCCGTATCACTATGGCCGTTGGGCGCATTACAACAACCGTTGGTGCTGGGTGCCGCGCGGCGGTTTCTCGGTTGGTGTTTCGTGGGCACCGGCACTGGTGACGTGGTTTGGTTGGGGAAATAATCGGGGTTACAACAATGGTTATCGAGATGGATACCGCGATGGCCGCTATGATTCTGTCGGTTGGATTCCACTTGGCCCCGGCGAGCGTTACAACAATCCACATTGGCGCGGCGGGAACACGACCATTGTCAATAACAACTACACGCGCATTGATAGCCATCGGAACTACAATGCGCCCGGCGGCATCAGCCGTCTGGAAGGGCGACGTTTTGATACGCGTCGTGTGGCGGTCAACAATATTGACAATACGCCGTTGCAACAACCTATTCTTCGTTCGGCCACTTCTGTGCGTGGCGATAGTTTCCGTCCGGCGGTGGGGCTTAATACACAACCAACTGTCAACCCGGCAGCCGATCCGACACGGCGGGCAACGGCGCATCGCGCAGTCTTCTCTCGTGACGTTACACGCGGCGGCAGCATGATTACGCCTAATGAAAAGCGCAGCGGTGCGGTCGGCAACGGCACACCCGGCTTACGCAACTCCGATGTTCCAGATCGAACGGCAAGACCAGACCGAACCACCAGAGATAACGACCGAGAAGGCAACGGCAGAGACGGCAGCAGGGATAGCGGTCGAGAGAGCGGCGGCAATGGCACCCCTCGTAATGCTGAGACAAACCGCACCGTGACGCCCTCGGATAGTTGGCCGAATCGGGCGGGCAATCGGGAAGTCTATTCCCGTGATCGCAATAACCCGGAGCGGAATCCCAACGCAGAAACGCGCCGGATGGAACGCCCCGTTACGCCTGCGCCAACGACAGAACCGCCGTCTAATAACAGTCGTGTCGAGCGTCCGCCGCGTCCATTTATCTTCGGCGACAACAATAGGCGCGAAAGGCGCGAAGAAAATCGGCGTGAGGCGATTCCACCCGAGTCTGCACCACGTCGTACCGAAACTGAACGTCGTGAAGCGCCCGCGCGCCGCGTTGAAGAAGCGCCGCGGCAGGAAGCGCCTCGTGCCGCGCCGCGACAGGAAGCGCCGCGTGAGTCACGGCAGGAAGCGCCGCGTGAAGTTCGCCGTGAGGAGCGACAAGCGCCCCGTGAACAACCACGCTACGAGCGACCAACACCTCCTCCTACATCGGCTCCGCGCCAGGAAGCGCCACGGCAAGAAGCGCGTCCAGCGCCACCGTCGAACAACAATGGCAGAGGCAGCATGGAACGCCCCACGCGCAGGCCACCCTCAGAAAAATGAATTTTCGCGGGGAGTGTTAGCGAAAGCTGGCGCGCCCCCGCGAAACAACAGAATTCGTCACGTTAAAGTGACAGACTCTGTCAGCTTTTGTGTGGGCTGACCACTGGCCAGATTTCAGCCCCATCACTCAACCCCTTGTAAACATTAGCTAAACCGCGCGACGACAGTTTTGCTATCGCTTTGGCATAGCTTTCGCAATACCTATTGACGTGAAAAGACGTTCGGTTGACTGTCGTCGTAGTGGTTAGTTTGGGTTGTTCGGCGGCGGCAGTTTCGGGGCCACCGCACGTCTTTTCCAACTCCTTCACGCTTTTATCTCTTCTGCTTTTCTGCAAAACATACGGCACTGATTCGTGCCATACATTTTCTTAGTTTCTACCCTCACCCCATTTCATCACGTACCTCACGCGTGCCACCAGTGTGATATAGTCACGCTTCATCGTCTCATTCTGAAGCGGAAGCTATCACACTGGTGGAAACTTTTCTTTTTCTACTCGCCATCATCACTTTCCTGTTTTTCGTAAGCTTTGGTCTTGAGTTAGTCATTGGCAATCGCACTATCAAATCATTGTGCGACGTGCCGCGCCTGGTTTCGATCAATCCCCCCAAAGTCTCGGTCGTCATTGCAGCGCGTAACGAAGAGCGCGCCATCGAAAGCGCGTTGCAATCCGTCTTACAACAAAATTATGACAACCTGGAAATCATCATCATAAATGATCGCTCCACCGATGCGACCGGAGCGATTCTGGCGCGGATGAGCACAGCCTTCCCCCACCTGAAAGTCGCGGAGATTACAGGACTACCCCGCGGCTGGCTGGGCAAAAACCACGCCTTGCATTTCGGCGCACGCCAGGCAAAGAGCAAGTTACTCTTATTCACCGATGCCGATGTCATGCTGCAACCGGATGCCATTAGCAAAGCGGTGAATTATCTGTTGAAGCAACGATTGGATCACCTAACCTGCTTGCCGGAACAAACAAGTCCGAGTTTACCTTTGCATATCTTCATTGCCACGTTTGGCTTTTTCTTCGCTCTGTACGCCCGTCCCTGGCGGGTGCGACGACCAAATCGCTGGCACGTGGGGATCGGTGCGTTTCAACTCATCCGCAGCGATTTCTATTACCGCATCGGCGGGCATATTCCCATCGCCATGCGGCCTGACGATGATATGAAGCTGGGCAAACTCATTAAGCAACACGGCGGCAAACAGGAAATGATGTGGGGCAATGGCCTGATGAGCGTAACCTGGTATCACTCGATCAAAGAGCTAATTGACGGATTGATGAAAAACAGCTTTGCCAGTGTCGGCTACAGTCTGTTATTGGTCATGGCTTCGACCCTTGCTGTATTGACGTTCTACCTGTTTCCGTTGGCCGCCGTTTTCTTGACGAGTGGAAAAACGCGGTGGCTCAACCTCGCGGCGCTGGTGGTTTTGGTCGTAAGCTTTTGTGATAACGCTCGCTTTTTAGGTTTGCGTTTTTGGTATGCCCTGGGCTTTCCGTTCGCCACGTTGTTATTTATTTATATTCTTTGGAAGTCAGCGTTAAGAGCTACGATTCGTGGCGGCATTGATTGGCGCGGGACGCATTATTCATTGAAGGAATTACGGAGCAATAAATTTTGAGAAAAGCCGTTCGCCGGTAGCCCGAGAAGAGACGTGGCTAAGAGTGAATGGCTAACAGCGAATGGCTGCAAAAAATGTACGATCTTGTCATCGCCAATGCCACGATTCTTGACGGCACTGGCCAGCCTGCATATCCAGCCGACCTTGCCATCAAAGGCAATCGCATTGTGGCGCTTGGTCAATTGCCTTCCCGCAAAGCCCGGAAAACCATGCACGCGGAAAATCTCACGCTCATTCCCGGCATTATTGATCCGCATTCGCACGCCGATTTGATTCTGCCGCTCGCGCCTGAACGCCAGGCCGAATTGCTGCGCGGCAAACTCGCGCAAGGCATCACCACTACAATTATCGGCAATTGCGGGTTAGGGTGTGCGCCGCTTGGCAATTCTGAGGCGGAAACCAACTTGCGCGCGGTCAATGCGTGGATGACGCCGGAACCTGTGGCCTGGAACTGGCGCACCCTCGGCGAATACCTGGATCAACTGGCGGGGAACGGGCTGAGTTTGAATATCGCCACGCTGGCACCACACGGCCCGATTCGCATTTCGGCAATGGGCTTGGCAAAGGGAAAACCATCGCGCTCACAATTGAAAACCATGCGAGCGATGACAACACAGGCGATGAAAGACGGCGCGTTGGGACTTTCGACGGGGCTAATTTATCCGCCTGGAATGTATTCCGATTGCGACGAATTACAGGCATTGGCTGAAGTCGTACAAGACTTCGATGGCATTTACACGAGTCACGTTCGCGGCTCCAGCGAGACATTGCTTCCGGCGGTGAAAGAACTCCTGAACATCGGTCGCAGCACTGGCGTGCGCGTGCATCATTCGCACAACGAAGCCGTCGGTCGCGCGCATTGGGCCAAGATTGATCGCGTGCTGGCAATGGAGGAAGAGGCTGTAAAATCAGGCGTGCGCGTGAGCTTCGATATGTTTCCGTATACCGCCGCCGCGACAATGATGATTGCGCTTTATCCGCCGTGGGCGCTCGAAGGTGGTGTAGACGTGTTGCTTGAGCGGCTGCAAGACTCAAAGACGCGCGAGCGCATTCGGCGCGATCTTGCCGAGCGCAAATCAAGTTGTTCACCGAATGGCTGGCCTCACAATTTGGTGCGCGCGACAGGGTGGGGCGCGATTTATATTGGCTACGTTGCGAGTCGCAAAAACAAACGCTACGAAAATTGCAGCCTGCTTGAATTGGCGAAACTCACAAAGAAGGACCCATTCGACGCGATTTCGGATTTGCTGATCGCCGAACGCGGACAGGTTTCGATGCTGATTTTTGAAGTCAGTGGCGAACAGGAGGCGCGCGAACTGCTGAGCAAATATGCACGGCATCCGCTCAGTGCATTTTGCACCGATGCCGAAGATTACGGGCGCGGCTTACCGCATCCGGCAGCGTATGGCGCATTCGCCAAAATCTTTGCGCGGTTCGTGCGGACAGACAAAACGCTCACGCTGGCCGAAGCCGTGCGCAAAATGACTTCGTATCCGGCGCAGATTTTTGGCCTCAAAGATCGCGGCGTCATTCGTCCTGGCGGATTTGCGGATTTGGTTTTGCTCAATCCGAGCCAAATCAAAGACCGCGCGACATACGCGCACCCGCGTCGTTTCGCCACCGGCATCAAATGCGTCGTCGTCAACGGCAGCATTGCTTTTGCCGATGGTGAATGGAACAATTCGCCGCGCGGTGTTGTTATCAAACGCTAAATTCATCGTAAGGAAAAGTTGTGGTGCGAGTAGCACAAACGTGCCGAGGTTGCGTTACTTTCCAACACGCCCCTTTTCGTAACAGCGCAACTTCGGCACGCTTGCGCTACTCTTTCTGAGGAGGTTTCCAGTGAAGCCCAAAAGCCCAAACGCAATGTATCATTCGTCTATCTCTCGTCGTGACCTACTACAATTGGCGAGCTTAAGCGCGCTTGGCCTTGCCGCCAGCCCATTACTGGCGCAGACGGCAGAGCAGTCATCATCGCTGCCACCGCTCAATCGCTTTCCGCGCATGATGCAGGATTACTTTGTCGCGCGTGTCCGCGAGATTGAGCAGGCGGGTATCAAGAAAAAATTCGCGCTGCAAACCAAAGCCCAAGCCCAAGCCTACGTGCGTGAAGTCAAGGCCAAAATCCGTTCGTGCTTTGGCCCGCTGCCCGCCAAAACACCCCTCAATGCCCAAGTCACAGGCACGGTGGAACGCGATGCGTACAAGATTGAAAAGGTGATTTTCGAGAGTCGCCCTGGCTTTCTAGTGACGAGCAATCTGTACATCCCGAAAAATCGGACGTTCCCGTTGCCTGGTGTTGTGGCCACGTGCGGGCATCTGGCCAATGCAAAAGCTGGCGAGAACTATCAATCCTTTGCGCAAGGCTTGGCTCGGCTCGGCTATGTCGTATTGATCTTCGATCCAATCGGGCAGGGCGAGCGGCTGCAATATCCGAACGAAAAGCTGGAATCGAAAATCGGCAACGGCGTACAGGAGCATTTGTACGTGAGCAATCAGCAATTGCTAGTCGGTGAAAACTTTCCCGCGTGGCGTTCGTGGGACGGCATTCGGGCCTTAGATTATTTGCTGACGCGCAAAGAGGTTGATCCGAAACATATTGGGTTGACGGGCAATTCTGGTGGCGGCACGACGACAACGTGGCTATGCGGCCTGGATGAGCGTTGGACAATGGCAGCGCCCGATTGTTTTGTGACAACCCTGCGGCGCAACCTCGAGAATGAGTTGCCCGCTGACAGCGAACAATATCCACTCAAAATGCTGGCAATGGGTTTGGATGAGGACGATTTCATTGCGGCGATGGCACCGAAGCCCGTGATTCTGATTGCGCAGGAAAAAGACTTCTTTGATGTGCGCGGCACCGAAGAGGCGTATGCGCGGCTCAAACATCTGTACAAATTGCTCGGCGTGCCCGACAACATTGCGATGTTCACAGGGCCAACCTATCACGGTTACACAAAAGAAAACCGCGAAGCGATGTATCGCTGGTTTAATCGCGCGACAAAAATTTCGGACGCGCAAACCGAACCGACGCTAACGCTCGAAAAGGACGAAACGCTCCAATGCACGCCGCGCGGACAAGTGTCGGAGTTGAAGTCGCGCACCGCCTTTTCATTCACGGTGGAGAAATCAAAAGCATTGGCGAAGCAGCGACAAAGCTTGCATGGCGCGGCATTGCAGCAAGCCATCACAGAAGTTTTGCAATTGCCACCGCGTACGGGAACACCAGATGCGCGCATTCTGAATCGCGTTTCCAGACGGCAATACCCAACCAAAGAATTCACCGCCTATGCCATCGAAACCGAACCCAACGTTCAGGCCATCGTCTATCGCCTGTCTGACGTGACGCATTACTCGCGCCCATTGACCGGGCAGAAGCGCGCCGTGCTGTACGTCTCGCATTTGTCGAGTGATACCGAACTACGCGAAGAGCCATTGCTGCGCGAATTGCTCAACGCCGAATCGAATGCGGCGTTTTACACTTGCGATGTGCGCGGTATTGGCGAATCGCTGCCGAACACATGCGGCGAAAATCATTTCTTTCTGCCGTACGGCAACGATTATTTTTACGCTGGGCATTCGCTGATGCTGGATCGTCCTTACGTCGGGCAAAAAACGTTCGATGTATTACGCGCGCTGGATTGGCTCAAGAGTTACGGACACACCGAAATTCATTTGGCCGCGAAAGGGCGCGGCGCAATCCCGGCGACGTTCGCAGCATTGCTGGCTGATAACGTTGTGCAGGTCACGCTGAAGAACGCGCTGACTTCATACACGGACATTGCCGAATCCGAACGATATAATTGGCCCTTGTCGTGCTTGGTGCCAAATGTGCTGGCGAAGTTTGATTTGCCGGATTGTTACCGCGCGTTGGAAAAGAAAAAGCTACGGCAAATTGAATCACAGGGCGCAATCACAAAATCGAGGTAAAGGCCTGATTTTACGCATAAACTGGAGACTCTATGGCGAATGCGATGAAACCTACAATCCTCTTTCGTCCGTTCATTGCGGCTGAAACCAAGCTACGTGAACTGACACTGATTCCGCTGATTATGGGGACGCTGCTCGGCATTGTGTTCGGCGCTTCATCGTTGTACCTGGTGCTGAAAACAGGACTAACAGTAAGTGCTTCGATTCCAGTTGCGGTCATTTCCATTACGCTCTTTCGGCTGCTCTCGAAAATCGGTTTGCGCAATGCCACGATCCTGGAAAACAACATCGTACAAACCGCCGGTTCAGCGGGCGAATCCATCGCGTTTGGCTTTGGCGTCACGATGCCTGCCATTCTGATTCTGGGCTTCAATCTCGAATTGCTGAACGTGATGCTGGTCGGCGTGTTGGGCGGATTACTTGGCATTCTGATGATGATTCCGCTCCGGCGCGCGTTGATTGTGCAACAACACGGCGTGTTGAAATACCCGGAAGGCACGGCTTGCGCGGAAGTATTAAAGGCTGGAGCAGATGATGAATCGCTCGCGGCGGCGGCAGAGTCTGGCTCTGTCGAGATCAGCAAAACCAAGATTGGTGCGAAGACAATCTTCACGGGTTTTGGCATCGGCTTGGCGTACAAATCCGCGATGTCGGCGTTCAAGCTGTGGAAAGAAGTGCCAGAACGTATTTTCGGTGCGCCCTTCAAAAGCGGTTCTATCTCCGCCGAGATTTCGCCTGAACTGCTTGGCGTCGGCTACATTATCGGGCCATACATTGCAGGGTTGATGGTGGGCGGCGGCGTGCTGGCATATTTGGTACTAATTCCAGCCATTCAATTTTTCGGCGGCGCGCTGAATGAACCGCTCGCGCCCGGTACGGTGCCAATCAAAGACATGTCACCCGACGAAATTCGTGGCGCGTATATTTTGTACATCGGCGCAGGCTCCGTCGCGGCAGCAGGGATCATCAGCTTGTTTCGTTCACTGCCGACGATTTGGAGCAGTATTCGCAGCGGCATTAACGACCTGCGCGGTTCACAAACCGCAACAGGCGACAAGGTGCCGCGCACCGAGCAGGACATCGCCATCAAATGGGTCGCGGTCGGCATCGTCGCGCTGATGGTAATGATTATGGCGTTTCGCTCGTTGCAAATGAACCTGCTTGGCGCAGTGATGATTGTGCTGTTCGGGTTTCTGTTTGTGACGGTTTCTTCGCGGCTGACGGGCGAAGTCGGCTCGTCGTCGAATCCGATTTCGGGGATGACGATTGCAACGTTGCTGCTGACGTGTTTGATCTTCCTGCTAATTGGTTGGACATCACCACCGTATTACGTGACTGCGTTGTCGGTCGGCGCAATTGTTTGCATCGCGGCATCGAATGGCGGCACGACTTCGCAGGATTTGAAGACAGGCTTTTTGGTGGGCGCGACGCCAAAGTATCAGCAGCTTGCCATTCTGTTCGGCTCGCTGGCATCGGCAATTGTGCTGGGGCCGATTTTGTTGCGGCTGAATGACACGGGAACTGTGTACGTGCCGCAAGCCGCCACTGAATTACGCGCAAACGTGGCCGAACTAAAAGACCGCGAAGCCATCAAAGGCCCGCAAGCCGACGGCAATTCCTACCTTGTTTGGCATTACACCGACAACAATGGCGAGACGAAAAAGTATCTGGTCAACGAGCAAGGCACACCCGTGTATCTGGTTGATCCCGGCATCAACGGCACCGTAGACAAACGGCCTGACGGTTCTTCCGTACCGAAGTTCGACGCGCCCAAAGCTGTGCTCGTGTCCTACATCATCAAAGGCATTCTGAATCAAAAGCTGCCGTGGGGGCTGGTGTTGTTGGGCGTAATGATTACAGTAATGTTGGAGTGTGCGGGTGTGCCTTCGCTCGCGTTTGCAGTCGGTGTGTATCTGCCGCTTTCGACTTCGTCACCGATTTTTATTGGTGGTGCGATTCGGTGGACAGTGGATTTGTATTTACGCAAAAAGCTCGCCTCACAGAATTTGACCGAAGAACAATTCAACGCCGAAACCGATAAAAGCCCTGGTGTGCTGATGGCGTCAGGCTACATCGCAGGCGGCGCGATTGCGGGCATCGTGATTGCGTTTTTAGCAGGCGTGTTGACTGATACTAATTTAAAAATTGAAGAATGGGCGCGGGCACATAATCCATTTTTCACGGGCGATAACTCGAATTTGTTGTCGCTGATTCCGTTTGTTGCGTTGATCGTGCTGTTGTATTTGACGGGACGCGAAAAGATTCTGACCAGTCGTTCTCAACCGTAATCTTGCCCGGTAGAAAAAGAAAAAACCTTGTCCCACGCAATATTTTGGTCATTTTTAAAAGAAAGGGCTTGACCTGTTCTAAGAAACTTCTTATATTCGCAAACGCTGTTGAGTTTTCTCAGATCCGGCAAATCACAAATATCACAGAACCCTGACAGCTACGAGGGATCGGTTTTATGTTTTATAAAGCTTAGCGATTACTATGTCGCTTTTGCCATAGAATCCCCAGAATGTCTTGTCTTGCTGATTATCATTGGGCAGTAAGGTTATTCTGCGGGGGAACTCTTCTCACTTCCCTCTATAGTTTAGTTAGATAAATAACCGTTAGAGTCGTCCTCACTCTTGCCTCAGCACATTATCGCCCCCAGCCTTGGTAATTGGAGTAAGGATTGTCTTTACCTTAATTGTTTTCTAAACGCCATTTCGATTAAGTCACAAACAGTTTTGGTAGCGAAACTAAGCTCCAGTTTCTGCCAAATTGTATTAGCTTACACCATCGTCCTCACTTAGGCCGATCTTACCGACAGGAGATATGTAGTATGCGTGCCCTCACAACTTTCTCACACACCCGTTACTCGCACTGGCTAAGCCGCTGGCTGCTCTTGATTATGTTAATCGGCTTGGTTGCGCTTGTTGCCAGCCAGGAACTGAAATTCATGCGCCCGGCCAAAGCCGCTTTCTTCGCTAGCCGTTTCGTCGCGACCACTGGCGTGGACAATACCGACTGCTCCATGGCAGGTGCGCCGTGTTTGACGATCAATTACGCGATTCTCCAAGCCATGGCGGGTGACACGATCAATGTAGCCGCAGGGACGTACAACGGACCGCAGGTCTTAATCAACAAGTCATTGAACGTCATTGGCGCTGGTGCGGCCACAACGATCATTGACGGTTTGGCCGCCGCTCCTCCCACAGGGGGATTAGTGCGTATAGAGACACCGCTAGGCGACACGGGAAACGTATTGTTCTCGGGCTTTACGGTAACGAACCCCGGCACAGGCGGAGGAACCAAAGTCGCCATCTTCGCCAAGCCCCTTGATCCAGCCACAACTGCAACGATTTCAAATAACAAAATCCTTGGGGTTAACTCCGGCGACAACGGCATTTATTCCTACCGATCTCGCGGAGCAATTGTCTTCGACCACAATGAAATCACCAACGTGGCCTTTAACGGAGTTTTGATTGAGGAGCCACTGAATTCGACTGATTTCCATCACAATACAATCTCCGTCACGGGGACCAGTTCGTCCTACTTCAACATGACCTACGAGTCAATTGACGTTACGACTTTGCAGCGTGTGGCTGATAACACGATCAACAGCCCGAACGCCACGGCAATTACTTTCAACACAGCCCCTATGTTTGTGTCCGGCCCCTCTCGCTTTGGCAAATATACAAACGTTCAAATCACCAATAATGTGATTACTCAACTGGGAGCAGGCAGGAGCGGTATCGCACTCTTGAACGATACGACCGACGCGACCGGAGTTCTCGGCGCAATTGAGAACCCGGTCATTACTGGCAACAACATTGTTGGCACGGATGCCGCCACCAGCAACGGGATTAGATTCCGAGGGCTGGTGACCAACGCTACTATCACCAGCAATAACCTCCGAGACACGGAGCGTGGTTTCTTTGGTGACGTAGCTGGTGCGGGGCATTCCGCTACCGGAACGCAGGCGCATTTCAACCGCATTGTAAGTAATACCAACGGCATCGTTTGGAATGGAGCGGCGCTGGTGAACGCCGAAAATAACTGGTGGGGCTGCAATTACGGCCCAGGTGCGGGAGGCACCGGTTGTGCTGGAACAGCGAATGGTATAACCGGTAATACTGATGCAACTCCCTGGCTGGTGCTCGGCCTCACGGCAGTACCTAACCTGCTCTCGGTGGGCGGAAATTCCGACCTAACCGCTGACCTTACCATCAACTCAGCAAACGCGAATACCTCCGGCACCATCCCCAACGGCACCCCAGTAGCATTTGCGGGAACGCTCGGCACGGTCGCGCCGACTAATACCACTACGACCTCGGGCCTGGCTATGTCCACCTATACGGCAACCATGAGCGGTATGGGTTCGGCTTCGACCACAGTGGATGGACAAACCGTTTCGACTCTTATCACCATTGCTGGCTTTAATTCCAGCATTTCTGACCCCCTTATCTGTACGGGTGACAACAACACCTTGAATGTTCACGCAGAACTAGTAAATCCTAATAATAATCCGGCTGGCTTTTCCTTCACGGCCCCCATTCTCGCCCCCCTCAGCGGTGTCCCGGGCACGTGTGTTTCTTCTCTTGGCAACTGCACCATCACCAATAATGCAGTGACAGTTACTGGAACTATCCCAGCGCTGCAATCGGTGGTGGTTGATTACAAAGTTAGGGTTGCCAATGGAACACCGCTGGGAACGAATCTTTGTATCATCTCAACCGGACAATTGGATATAGACAACAATGGCATGTTTGACACCAATGCAATGGTAACAGCCTGCACCCTGCTCAACTGCCCGTCACTTAATCAACCCGCCAATACGGCGATCAGTGATCAGAAAGCTGGCTCGGTGCTGGTCTTCCCCTATTACACATCGAATGTGGCGTTACAGAACGATACCCGCTTAAGCATCAGTAATATTGGGGAGCAGCAAACCATCGTCCATATTTTCTTTATTGATGGCACGAGTTGTAATCAGGCCGATCTATTTCTGTGCCTTACCCCCAACGCCAGCTTCTCGTTTAAGACGTCGGAATATGATCCTGAAATGACTGGCTGGTTATTGGCTGTGGCAGTGAATGCAAACGGGAATCCGATTCGAAATAACTCGCTGATTGGCAATGCGTTTGTGCGTGACGGGGATTATGTAGACAACTATGGGGCTGAAGCTTTCCGGGCAAACTCCGCCGCGGTAGCAGCTATTGGCAATGGGGTTGCAACCTTGTTCTTCGATGGCGGTAGCTACGATGCCGTGCCAAGCCAATTGGCGGTGGAGATTCAAAGTCCGCTGGATGCCGCCGGGCAGCAAATTGTAACGGTAGGTTTGCGCGGTGATTTGACGACCAGTCAAATGAGCGGTGCGGGCCAAGTGGGCACCGGACAAGCCTTCAACGAAAAGGAGGTGTTCGGCAGTTTCAATAACTGGCTAATTGGTACGTGTCAGGCACGGGCCACCATCAGCACTGCGAGCCCACGTGTACCGAACGGACTAGGCAATCTCATCAAGTCAGGCCAGGCCGGGTTGCTGAAGTTCAACGTCGGCGCGGCGGTCGGGTTGATTATGACGCCACGTACAGCCACTTGGAAAGGCATTCGCACCTTACATAAGACGGGGCTAACGACTTCGACGATTACAATTCCCATCATCACCCCCGTCTGCTAGCGGAATTACAGATAAACGAATAAAAGTCCTTGTTTCAGGGAGCGTGCATCCATAAATTCACGTTCCCTGTTTTGTTTTAGACAACGTCGGCCCATTCACTTGTCAAATGGCGTGCATCAAATGGTGATGATTGTTCCAGTAAATACCGATTTACACGAAACTCAGGATGTAACTGACAAAGACAGGAAACAGAGGCCGCAGCGAAGCGAGGTCCTCTCCGTGGGGAATCTTCATCTCCAAGACCATAAGTGTAATAACGGAGGCAATCACACCATCGCTAAACGCTTCCAGGCGATTTTTCCCCACCTACAACTCCTCTCGGCAAAGACTATATTAAAACCATAGAAAATCATTTCTATCTCTCCGATGAACGGCTATCAGCGATTGGGTATCAATTTTGTCTGCCCTGACAATGGGTGCGTCATAGACAGAGATGTCATTGAAGATATAGGCAGTCCCTCGTTTTGCTCCATTTGTTTCTTTCGCCAGAGGCCGTGCAGTTCAGTTTCATAGTTGGTGGCCTCAGTGTTTACTCGTCTCTTAAATCTGATAAGTCAACCAATGCAGCATCACGTCCGCCATCTACTGTGAGCCAACTGCCCGTGATCCATTCGGCATCATCAGAGGCCAGAAATAAAACCGAAACGCAGTGAAACCTTTGTGAAACTGCTCTTTGACCAGCCGCACACGATCCGCCACATCAGCGCGGCTTTTCAGGCGAAAGATCGGATAACAAATCGGAATCCGCTCGCGCCGTTTGCCGCCGAGCAGGTCATAAACGGGGATGCCTAACAGCCGCGCCTTCAGATCGTGCGCGGCGATGCTTACGCCAGCGCGTGCCAGCACGGCTTTCCCGTGAAAGCGCGAGCCGGGAAAGTTCTCCTGCATAGCGTCTTCGATCTGATTTAGATTCATTGCATCGCGCCCGATGAGCAACGCGCCCAAACAGCTTTCCAGATCGCGCACATCCGGCATCATCGCAGGCAAATGCGAGACGTCGGAGATTTCACCCCAGCCTGTCGTACCATCTTCGGCCCGCAGGCGCACGATAATGTGCTGGCTCGGTTCGCCGTATAGATGCGGTATAGTGACAGAATCCAAGGCGAGGTCTTTGATTAAGATTGCTTTCATAATTGTTGTTATGTGAATGAATTCGTCCCAGCTTATTTTTGTGCAGGCGCGGCGTAAGCACGCAGAAAGCCCGCAATGTGCGCTGCCTGCAACGCACGCGCCGTTTCGTTGTAATGAACGTGGTCAATAAAATGTTCGCTGCCGAGGGTTTTGCTGAAGGTGTATAAATCAATGGCCGGAATTTTGTGGCGCGCCATCACCGCATCGGCAAGGCGATTATATTCGTCAAGGTCGCGGGCATAGCGTTTGAAAGCTTGCGAGCGGCTGTTGTGACGTTCATCTTCCACAGGCGTTGTGCGCATCCAGATGAGTGCGATGCCACGTGCCTGCAAAAGCTGAATGATGGTTTCCAGATGGCGACGATAATCGTCAGCCGTGACCTGAATGACATTCGTTTGTGGGTTGCGTTTGATGTCGTGCAAGCCGCAGTTCAGAAGCAACACATCAGGGCGAAAGCCTTTATCCTTCAGTTTCAGCCCTAGATATTCGAGCACCATGCGAGAATCGCCGCCGTTGGCACCGACAGGTACGTCAAGGTTTTTGGCGGCTTGCCCATCATCACTCTTGCGGTCATAGCGCCAGACGCCCTGCACATATTTTTCCAGATACGGGCCATACTGAATCGAAATGCTATCGCCAATCACGAATAACGTCGGCAAGTTGGAAACCGCCGGAGAACCGGAACGGCTTACTTGCGCGCTTGTTTCTTTCAGGCAGGTCAGGGGAAGGCAGGTAAACAACACAATTACTAAAAAAAAGTTTGCCATATCATCTTCATAGCAGTCTTCCCTGTGCAAGCAGGGGGCGGCAGTCTCATCACGATTGCGCTGATGAAACCAGTTCACGAATCACACGCCCCTCCACCAATGTTGGCACTTCCATGCGCCCATTATGTTTATATGCGGTTTTGAATTGATTCAACCCCATCAGATGCAGAATTGTGGCGTGAATATCGTGGACGTGCGCGCGTTTCTCAATCGCCTTCAATCCGATTTCATCCGTCGCACCGATGATTTGCCCGCCTTTGATGCCTGCGCCTGCCATCCACATCGTGAAGCCCCACGGGTTATGATCGCGTCCGTCGCCCTTCTCGTTGAAGGGCGTCCGCCCGAATTCGCCACCCCAGATGACCAGCGTGTCATCGAGCAAGCCGCGCGCTTTCAAATCGGTCAGCAAACCCGCTACGGGCAGATCGCTGGAAGCACACATCTTTGCGTGGTTGCCTTCCATATCAGTATGCGAATCCCATTTGCTGCCCGCGCCGGAGTAGAGTTGGATGAAGCGCACATCGCGTTCGACCAGACGCCGCGCGAGTAAGCACATCGTGCCATATTTGTCGGTCACAGGGTTGCCAATGCCATAGAGTTTTTTGGTCGCTTCGGATTCTTTCGTCAAGTCAACGGCTTCGGGCGCGGCGGCTTGCATGCGATAGGCCAGTTCGTAGGAGTTGAGTCGCGCCAGCAATTCCGTGTCTTCGGGTTTGTCGGCGGAGTATCCCTGATTCAGTTGCGTGATAAATTGAATCTTGTTGCGCTGTTGATTGTCGCCAATGTTGGCAGGCGTTTTGACGTACAGCACCGGATTCGCGCCCGTGCGAAATTGTGTCCCTTGATAAACCGCAGGCAAAAAGCCCGCGCTCCAGTTGTTCGGCCCGCCAAAGATGCCTTCGCCATCCGCCAGCACAACATATGTCGGCAGGTTCTGATTCGCCGTCCCCAACCCATAGGTCGCCCACGCGCCGAGTGAAGGGCGTCCGGCCAGAATGGAGCCGGTATTCATCTGACAGACCGAGCCGACGTGATTCAAGCCATCCGCCCAGCAGGAACGCAGCACGGCCAAGTCGTCTACATGCTTGGCGATGTTGGGCAGCCAGTCGCTCACCGGGATGCCGCTTTGCCCGTAATTCTTGAAGACGCGCTGGCTCGGCATAATCGTATTTCCCCCCGTGCCCATCGCCGTGATCGGACGACCGAACGATTCCGGCATCGGCTTGCCCGCGAGTTTGAGCAGTTCGGGTTTCGGATCGAAAGTGTCCAAATGCGACGGGCCGCCTTCCATAAACAACCAGATCACGGATTTTGCGCGCACACGGTGATCCGGCTTTTTCGGCGCGAGCGGGTCAAGCGGTGTTTTCGTGCCATCGGCGGCGAATCCGTCTTCACCAAGAATTGCGGCTAACGCGAGGGCAGAAAGCCCGGCGCTGGATTGTTGCAGGAAGTTGCGACGGCGGCGCAGCACATCAGCATGAAACTCTCTTTCGTTCTTCATCATTCGTCTCTCAGTTCACGTAAACAAACTCATTCGCGTTGAAGAGCGTATGGCAGAAATCAACCAGCGCAGCAGCCTCAGCCTCATCGCCCACAGCCCCAGGCACGAGCAGCGCGAGCGGCGCGTTGGTATTCCGCCGTTCGCGGGCAAAGGCGGTTTGTTGCTGGATAAAAGCACGCGCCGCTTGCAATTGAGTGGCGGTCGGCACACGACTGTAAGCCAACTGATAGGCCAGCGTAATTTGTTTATCAAGGTCGCCGCCTGCCTGTTTCACAACGCGCCCGGCGAAGGCTTGCGCGGCGCGCAGGATGGCGGGGTCATTCAATAAATTCAGGGCTTGCGGCGCGGTTGTGGTGACGTTACGTCGTCCGCAGCTTTCGTGCGTGTCGGGCATATCAAACGCCTGAAACAGTGGGAAGCGCAGCTTGCGCCGCACGAAGACATAAATGCTGCGGCGGTTTTGCTGGTCTGCTTGTTCGTCCCGTTTCCATCCGCCGCTCAGTTCTTGCGGAATTTCGGGGTATATCGAAGGCCCGTACATTTGCCAATTGAGCGTGCCGCTCACCTGCAAAATCGCATCGCGCACTTCTTCGCCGGTCAACCGATGACGGCGATAGCGCCAGAGCCATTGATTGTCGGCATCGCGTTGCACAGCCTGTTCGTTGAAGACGGCTGACTGCTGATAAGCGTTTGAGAGCATCATCAGCCGATGCATTTTTTTTAGGCTCCAGCCCTGCTCAACGAAGGTCGCGGCTAGCCAGTCCAACAATTCCCGATGCGTTTCCATTTCGCGCATCATTCCGAAATCATTGGGCGTGCCGACAATTCCGCGCCCAAAATGGTGCTGCCACAAACGATTGACCATCACACGCGCGACTAGTGGATTTTTCGGATCGGTCAGCCATTCGGCGAGCGCCGTGCGCCGCCCCGTCGTTTCGGCTTTGTCGCACGGCGTAATCGTCGCCGGACGCGGATCAATCACTGAAAGCACGCCCGGTTGCACTTCCGCGCCATACGCATCGTAGGTTCCGCCTTTAAGCAAGTGATGCGCCGGAGCTTCGCGCCCGATGTCCGTAATGCCTGAACCGAGCGGCAGCGGCTTGGGTTTGATCGCATCGAAAGCCGCCAGTTGTTTGCGCAAGGCCAGCCATGTTTCTTTCTCCGCGCCTTTCAATCTGGCTTCGATGTTCTTGCCGTTTTCGCCGGGAGCAAACTGATATTGCCAACGTGCCATGTGATAGAACGACCATTGCAACGGGCTGCGCTCGGCAGGCGGCATCGTCAACACCTGATCAATTTCTTCGGGGTATTTCTCCAGCGCATCTTCATCGAAGTACTTCCATGCGGGCGCTTCGACGACAGCAATTTGCTCGCGAATTGATTTGATCTTTTCTTCCCAGAGGGCCAGTTTTGCTGCGTAATCCGCCTGCTCGGCTTTGGACGCCAGCACGAAATCATCTTTCGTTCGCATGGCTGCAAAGAAGGATTGCAGCTTGTAATAATCCTTTTGCAGCACCGCATCGAATTTGTGATCGTGACAACGTGCGCAGGCATACGTCGTACCCAGCAAGGCCGAGCCGACTGTATCGGTGATGTCGTTCAAAATCTCCTGCCGCCGTTGCCGCAAATTGCGCGCATTCCATTCGTCAGGGAAATGCCGATTAAAGCCCGTCGCCACCAGCGCGTCCGCGTCGTCTGGCCATAATTCATCACCCGCAATTTGTTCTTTGACGAAACGGTCGTATGGCTTGTCGCTGTTGAATGCGCGAATCACATAATCGCGGTAACGCCAGATGTGCGGGCGCGTGTGGTCTCCATTGAAACCATCTGTTTCCGCATAGCGCGCCAAATCCAGCCAGTGCCGCGCCCACTTCTCGCCATAACGCGGACTAGCGAGCAAACGGTCTACCACACGCGCAAAGGCTTTCGGCGAACGGTCATTGACGAAAGCTGCGACCTCTGCCGGCGTCGGCGGCAAGCCCGTCAAATCAAACGTTGCGCGGCGTAGCAGAGTGACTTTGTCGGAGGGCGCGGACGGCGCAAGTCCGCTGTCTTCCAGCTTCCTGAGGATGAAAGCGTCCACCGGAGTTTTCACCCACGTCCGATTTTTGCTTGCAGGCACAGGCGGTTTCTGCACGGGTTTGTAGGCCCAATGATTCAGACGCTCCTGGCTGAACGGCAAATCATTGGCCAACGCCCACACACCGCCGCTCAGTGCGAGCACGAAGAACAGAGCTTTCAGGCGAAACGTATTGAGCATAAATTTTTCTGGTTACACATGCACCATCCACTTATCGGTACATTGTCAATTCTCAATTCCAATTCTCAGATTATGCTTGTACCACTGATTTGTCGGTGACGATAAGCGGATAATCGGTCAGCGGCAGATTTTCAATCTTCCACCAGCCATCGCTGAACGTCGCTTTTTCCGGTTTGTAAATTTGCCCGCTCAGCATATCAATTAAAACCGGCTCCGTCATCTGCGCAGCTCTGCCGCTCCATAATTCTACATAACTAAGCAGGGAAGCAAAAGTTGAGTAAGATTTTGCTTCCCGTTCAGAGTTCACGCTTCAGCGTGCCAATGCCCGCGCAGCGCGGCGTTGGGCAAACTAAAGTTTGAACTCTGAGCTTTTCAAAATACCGCAAAACCTATGCTCATCTGCTTACACCGCATAGGCTTGTCCAGTTGCCAGCTGGTTGGCATCCACCGCACGAAGAGCGGCGCGCCCCGACGCACAAAACTGGCGGCAAAGACCGGCTCATCCTGCACCCCTGCAGAACGCAGCAGGAAATCTGCCGCCTTGGTTTCCGCGTCAAATAAAGCGCAGACGTTTTGCCGAGCAAAATAGGAGGGCTTTGGCGAGTAATCCTTGCCGTGCAGCACGCCCTTGTAATTCATCATCGTTCGTTCCGTGCGCGCCCAGCCCGTTTGGCAGCGCGCCCACTTCACGCCGAGCGATGCCAGAGGCGCATAAGTTTTTTCCGGCTCAAAAACCTTCCGATCCAGCGTTTCAAAGCCAATGCCGAGGGACGAAGCCTTGATGCTTAGCGACGTGCGCGGCGCGAGCTTACCAACAGCAGCGAAGCCAAAATCCGCTGCGGGTGAGGAGGCTTGCGAATGCGCCTCCATTTTAATGAGAGAGGCTGTGCTGGCTGCGAGTCCGGCCTGTAACAGCAAACGCCGGGTGAGTTGTGTCATCGTCGTTCCTCCTTACCACAACAGCTTCAAGCCAAATTGATATTGCCGCGCGAAGGTGTTCGTGCTGGTGATCTTGGCGAAATTTGCTCCCCCAAAGCCACCGTTCGGCGAAGAAAACTCTGGCTGGTTGAAGGCATTGAAAGACTCGGCGCGAAACTGCAAGCGCAGCTTTTCCGTCAGACTCGTCGTCTTGAACAACGACAGATCGAAGTTGTTGCGGCCCGCGCTGCGCACATCGGGCAAACGTGCGAGGCCGACCAACTCCAATGTCTGCCGCTGACGAAACACGGAAGTATTGAACCAGCGATCTACGCTACGTTCGCTGTTAGGTATTTCCGCGCTTTGACCCGTGCTTTCTGCGCCACTAATGTCAGCTGGCACACCGCTATTGGCCTGATAGATCACGTTGAATTGCCAGCCTTCGACCAGCTTATTGGCAAAACCACTCGCATTGCCCAAAAAGCGTTCCCCTTTGCCAAAGGGCAATTCATAGCTGCTGCTCACAACCAGTCGTTGTGGAATATCGAACTCACTCAGTTCCCTGGTCAGCGCCGTATCTACATCATTGAGAAAACGGATTTGATCGAGCTGCTTGGCGTTGGTATACGACACGATCAGGCTGAAACCATTGGCAAAACGGCGTGACGCTTTAAGTTGAAAGGCATCATAGCGGCTGCGGCCAAGGCTGCGATTGAGCGCCATGATGCCGGTGAAATGCGGATAGGGACGCAGCAATTGACCGCGTGTGACGGTGCGCGCTGCGAGCGGCCCCGAAGCAATCACCCCAAAAAACGGATTAGGCACGGAGTCATTCAGAATGTTGCGTCCAGTTGTAGCGAAGGTTTGCTGCGCTGCCCGGACAAACTGCAGCGGGATCGCAACCTTATTTCAATTACAATCTGGCCGTGACAATGCTTTCCTGATTCTGGTACTTTCCTTTGCGATCTGCGTATGAAGTTTCGCAATCCTCGTCCGACTCAAAAAACGTCACTTGCGCGACACCTTCGTTGGCATAAATGCGGACGGGCAAATCGGCGGAATTCGAGAATTCTAAAACCAATCGTCCCTTCCAGCCCGGCTCCAACGGTGTGGTATTCACGATAATGCCTGATCTGGCAAACGTGGATTTGCCCAAGCAAATGCCAATCACGTTACGCGGGATATTGAAGGTTTCCACCGTTACGCCAAGCGCATAAGTATGGGGCGGCATCAACCAATACTTTGAGCCATCTGTTGCTGTTTTCAGCGGTGACTCAACCAACGAACTTTCATCGAAATTCTTGGGATCAATTTCGGCGCTGGCAATTGGGGAAAACACGCGGAAGCCATCAGAGGCGAGGCGTAAATCATAGCCATAACTCGACAGGCCGGCAGAAATAATTCGGCGTCCATCAACGTCACGAATCAGGGTTTCTTCAAACGGAGTAATAAGTTGATGCTCGCGGCACATCCGCAAGATCCAGCGATCCGATTTAACGCTCATTGTAGCTCCTGGGTAAGTCAAGGTGATAAAGAGGCGCGAGTCTACCCAATTCACACAGCAAAAGACAAGGATTCGCGCGTCGTCAATCATCCTTTGCTTGACACCCCCAAATCGCCTCCCTATAATTCGCACCGCTCTAATAAGTCGTTAAACTCGTTGAATTTCCGCTTCTACGAATACAAATTAAGCTGGCAGTAGTGGGAAACTGATCCCCGCCAAAGATTTTACGGAGGATTTTGTGATCAAGCTGGACATCATTAACAACGTCGCAGAGCGCACGGGCGTACCAAAAATGAAAGCTGAAATCGCCGTCGAGGCGCTTTTTGAGACAATGAAAGAAGCCATCAAGCGCGGCGAGAGAATTGAATTACGCGGCTTTGGCGTCTTTGTCGTCAAACCTCGCAAGCGTGGCATCGGACGCAACCCACGCACGGGCACCGAAGTCGCCATTCCCGAAGGCAAAACCATTCGCTTCAAACCGGGCAAAGAATTGCAATCCTAAGCCTGTTGCTTTTACCGCCTCCTGCCATCAACAGCAGCCTCTAGCAGGCTGCTGTTTGTGTTTGTGATGATTGCTCTGGACGGCAATAACCTGACGCTTGAACGCCTCGCTCGCATCGCGCGCGACAGCGCCCTGGTTTCTTTTGACGAAGCGGCGCGCACGCGCGTCACCGCCTCTCGCGCGGTCATCGAAATGTTGATGGCCGAAGGACGCACGATTTACGGCGTCAACACAGGCTTTGGCAAACTTGCCGACATCGTTATTCCACCCGCGCAACTCAAGCAATTACAAATCAACCTGCTGCGTTCGCATTGCTGTGGCGTAGGCAAACCGCTGAGCGTTGCCGAAACCCGCGCGATGCTCTGCTTGCGAGCAAATGTGTTGGCCAAAGGGTTTTCCGGCGTGCGGCCTGTGGTAATCGAAACCTTGCTGGAAATGCTCAATCGTGGCGTTCATCCGGTGATTCCCTCGCGCGGTTCGGTAGGAGCTTCCGGCGATCTGGCCCCACTGGCACACCTCGCATGTGTGTTGATCGGCGAAGGCGAGGCGATTTTTGAGCAACAACGAATGAGCGGCGGTGACGCACTCAGACGTGCAGGACTAACGCCGCTCGAACTCCAAGCCAAAGAAGGCGTTGCGCTCATCAACGGTACGCAAGGCATGTGCGCCGTTGGCGGTTTGGCTTTACTGAATGCGGAACAATTAGCTCGCACCGCAGATGTGGCAAGCGCGATGACGCTTGAAGCGTTGCGCGGTACGCCCGCAGCCTTTCGCCATTTGATTCACGACGTGCGCCCGCAGCGCGGGCAAAGTGAGGTTGCAGCACATTTGCGCGACCTGCTGGCAGAAAGCGAAATCCGCGAATCGCACCGCGAAAACGATCCGCGCGTGCAGGACGCCTATTCGTTGCGCTGCATTCCGCAGGTACATGGCGCGGCGCGCGATACATTGCACGAATTGCGTCGCGTGCTGGAAATCGAACTCAATTCGGCGACCGACAATCCGCTCGTATTTCCCGACACCAACGAAGTCATTTCGGGCGGCAATTTTCACGGCGAGCCGATTGCGATGGCGCTTGATTACGCGGCGATTGGCGTTAGCGAACTTGGCGCGATCAGCGAACGCCGCATTGAACGTCTGGTCAATCCTGATTTATCGGGCGGCTTGCCTGCCTTTTTGGTCGCAGAGGCAGGCATCAATTCGGGGATGATGATGGCGCAGGTTACGGCAACAGCATTGTGCGCAGAAAACAAAATCCTCGCGCATCCAGCTTCGATTGACAGCCTGCCAACCTCCGCCAATCGGGAAGACCACGTTTCGATGGGTATGACCGCCGCGCTGAAGTTCAAGCAAATCGTGCGCAACACGGAACAGATTTTGGCGATTGAGTTGATGTGCGCCGCGCAAGGCCTGGAGTATTTGAAACCGCTGCGGCCTGCGCGTGGCATTGAGCTTGCCTACCAAAAGCTGCGGCATTTGGTTGCGCCGCTTAAAGAAGACCGCGCGCTTGCACCCGACATCACCAACATTGCGGCAGCAGTGACTGCAGGCACATTTGACTTCAAATCATAGTTCGGCCTCTTCAATAATAAGAGTAATTATTGATGAAATCACATTATCGCAAATCTGATCCTAAGACTGTTGGTGGGAAGCCCCTGCGGGTTACAAATCAACAGCGAACGCTTCAGACCAAAGACCCTTCATTACTAACTATTGACCGCTCGAAACCAGGGCGAGGCTTTCGTCATCTAGTTACACGTCGTGATGTTGTGAGATTCCTGTCTTTGCTTCCTGACTGGGATGAGCTTGCTGTTGGCCTGGACACGATAGTCCTAGCGAAAGGCTCAACCATGCGTGACGGATGGCATCGGCGCGGGATTGTGGGTCTATGCGCGTGGGAACACGAAATATGGCGCACGGTCTCGCGCACTTACTACGATGCACACTCAGATTTGCTAGGTCGGATCGGTGTTCCTGCAATCCCAGAAGAAAACGAGGTTATGCTTCGCTTCAGTTCGCCACAGGCGAAAGCCTTTCAATTACTCCATGTGTTATTACATGAATTGGGCCACCACCACGACCGCATGACGACGCGCTACAAATCTCGTGCGAGTCGTGGCGAAGCTTATGCCGAACAATATGCAAATGAATATGCAGATCGTATCTGGGATCAGTACATTTGCGTAGTTGGATTATAAATTAGCCAAGGGGCCGAATACGCTGTTATGCAAATTCTACACGGTCTCAAAAAAACAGCCGTGCTTTGCGTGCTAAAAAACGGGCAGCAGTTTCTATTGCTGAAACGACTGAAAGAACCAAACAAAGACAACTACACACCCGTCGGGGGCAAGCTTGATCCGCACGAAAGCCCGATGCAGGCAGCGTTGCGTGAAACACGCGAAGAAACAGGATTGACTGTCCCTGCGATGAAATTTTGCGGCGTGTTGGTGGAAACGTCTCCGACTAATTACAACTGGACGAGTTTTGTTTACGTTGCGGATATTGATTACATCCCGCCGCCGCCCTGCAACGAAGGTCAATTGGAATGGGTTGCTTTTGAAGATGTGCTGAAGGTGCCTACGCCCAAAACGGATTGGTTCATTTACCAATATTTGCTGGAAGGCAAACCATTCATGTTCAGCGCGGAGTTTGATGCCGAGCTAAAGCTATTGACGATGATCGAAGAAATCTCCAGCGTTACAGTTATGAAGCCCAGAATTAAGATTTGCTGCATCAGTTCACTGGAAGAAGCACAGACTGCCATTGCCTGCGGCGCATCGGCGCTCGGCTTGGTCGGCAAGATGCCAAGCGGCCCCGGCGTAATTGACGATGAATTGATTCAGCAGGTTGCGCAATCCGTTCCGCCGCCGATTGGTACCTTTCTTTTGACGAGCGAAACCTCTGCTGCCAACATCATCGCGCATCATCACCGCACGCGCACGAACACGATTCAGATCGTGGACGAACTAAGCGAAGGTTCGTATCAGGAATTGCGCGCCGCATTGCCGGGCGTCAAGCTGGTGCAGGTGATTCACGTCATTGATGCCGCTTCTGTCACGGAAGCTGTGCGCATTTCAGAACAAGTGGACGCGCTGCTTTTGGACAGTGGCAATCCGAAATTGGCGATCAAAGAATTAGGCGGCACAGGCCGTATTCACGATTGGCGGTTGAGCCGTCAAATCGTGCAACAGGCCAAAGTGCCGGTCTTTTTAGCAGGCGGATTGAACATGAATAACGTGAAAGCCGCACTCGACGCGGTGCAGCCGTTTGGTCTTGATTTGTGCAGCAGTGTGCGCACCGAAAACAAACTTGATCCCCGCAAGCTGGAAGAATTCTTCCACGCCGCATTGGCATAAGCGATTACTTCAAGGAGTGTTCCCGTGAATAAAAAGAAATCCCCTAAACTGAGCCGTCGTTCCTTTGTGAAAACCCTGCCTGCGGCGGGCGCAGCCAGTTTGACACTTGCCAGTCCAGAAAGCCTGGCCCAACCCACACCGGCACAAGCACCAGGCAAAATTACCAAAGAAATGCTGCACACTGCTGAGCAGTTGATCGGCATTGAGTTAACCGAAGCCCAGGAAGCGATGGCGCTTAATAACGTCAATCGCAATCTCGCGAATTACGAATCGCTGCGCAAAATCAACGTGCCGCTCGACACGCCGTTGGCAACTTCGTTTCATCCGGCCTTGCCCGAAAAGAAATTGCCGATCCAAGCGCCCCAACGCGGCAAGCTTAAGCTCAGCAAAGTGGACATCCCGAAATACAGCTCGCTCGAAGAACTCGCGTTTTGCTCCACCGCGCAATTGGCCGAGCTGGTACGCACAAAAAAAGTTTCGTCGGTTGAGTTGGCGAAGATGTATCTGGCGCGACTCAAACAGTATTCCCCCAAGCTGCTCAACGTCGTCACCCTGACCGAAGAACTTGCGCTCCAACAAGCCCAGCAAGCCGATGCTGAAATTAGGCGGGGCAAATATCGCGGCCCGTTGCACGGCATTCCGTGCGGCGTGAAAGATTTGTTTGCAACAAAAGGCATTCCCACCACTTGGGGTGCAGAGCCTTATCGCCAGCAGATGATTGATTACGACGCGACCGTCGTTGAGCGTTTGCGCGACGCGGGGGCGGTACTGGTTGCCAAGCTTTCGATGGGAGCATTAGCAATGGGTGGCAGGTGGTTCGCCGGAATGACGCGCAATCCCTGGCAACCAGAGGAAGATCGGCAGGGTTCCAGCGGTTCATCGGCGGGCTCAGCATCTGCAACCTCGGCAGGTTTGGTGGGCTTTTCCATCGGCACGGAAACGCTTGGCTCCATCGTTTCGCCTTCATCGCGCTGCGGCGTCGCGGGATTGCGTCCGACGTACGGGCGCGTGAGTCGTTACGGCGCAATGGCGCTCAGTTGGACAATGGATAAGATCGGCCCGATTTGTCGCAGCATCGAAGATTGCGCGCTCGTGCTCGACGCGATTTACGGCGCAGACGGACGCGATGAAACATCCTTGGATGTGCCCTTCAATTGGACGCCCGACACCAATATTTCCAAGTTGAAAATCGGCTATTTGAAAGCAGAATTTGAAAGCGGCAATGATGAACCCCGCAAGAAACTCTACGCCGAAGCATTGGACGCGTTGCGCGGCGCGGGCGCAAAATTGGAACCGCTGGAGTTGCCGAAATTTTCGACCGATGGTTTGCGCATTATCTTGAATGCCGAAGCGGCGACGGCCTTTGATGATTTGACGCGCGATGGTGGGATCAATCAATTATCCGGCCAGGCACCAAGCGATTGGCCGAATTCGTTTCGTTCGTCGCGCTTCATCCCTGCCGTTGAATATCTGCGTGCGCAACGCGCGCGCACCTTGCTGATGCGTGAGATGGACAAGCTCATGCAAAACTGGGATGCATTCGTTTCGCCTGCGCCGGGCAGTGCGAGCTTGCTGATTACAAATCTGACCGGACACCCGCAAGCCGTCTTGCCCTGCGGCTTCATCAACAATCTGCCGCAAGCGATCATGTTTACAGGTAAGTTGTACGATGAAGTCACGCCGCTGCGTGTCGCGCTCGCGTATGAAAAGGCGACGAAGTGGCACACAATGCACCCAACGCTTTAAGGTAATGAGAGTTGAGACAAAAATACGAAAGGCTATTAATACAGCTTCCTTTGAGCAATTAAAAAAATGGTGGCTAGGAAAACCTCCTGATTGGGTTGAGTCAACCATTCAGTTCCATTATGCGTTACGAAAAAAATTGTGGGAACGGCCTGAAGGAATTCAGTTTCTAAAGAATTACGCGCGCCACTCAAAAGGAAAACGGAAGTTCCAGGCTCTCATTGATTTGTCACATCCTAAAATAGCTGATGACGAAGTAATTCATTTGCTTACGAAGGCATTTGAGAAAAACGACCCTCAGAGCAAATATGGCGCACTACTCGGGCTTCGCCGCATAAAAAAATACACGTTGGGCAAAGGCCAAGTTGCAGACCTTGTGGAACAACACGGGTGTTTATTGGAGCGCGAGTTAGGATCACAAGCATTTTTATATTTGGTTTACGCCTTTCCTAATGAATCAAAAGAAAGATTGCGTGATGGCCTAACAAGCCCAAATGACTATATTCGCGGTCAGTCTTGTGACGAAATCTGGCAAAGAAACATTATTGAACTCGCTCCAAAAGTGAAAGAAATGGTGCAAGAAAATGACCGTTACATTTCGACAGCAGCCCAAAACGCTATTGAGATGCTGGAAATCAAACAAGGATGTAAAATTTAAGTGCAAGAGTGTTTATGCCCCAAACAATTCTGATTACTGGCTCTTCCTCCGGTATTGGCCAAGCAACAGCGATTTACTTTGCTGAACAAGGATGGAATGTCGTCGCGACGATGCGAACGCCCGAAAAAGCAGGCGAGTGGGCGCAGCACAGCAATATCACCTTGATGCGTCTGGACGTGCTTGACCTCGCTTCAATCAACCAATCCATCAATGACACGATTCGCAAATTCGGAAAGATTGATGCGGTCGTGAACAACGCGGGCTATGCTTTAGTTGGGCCGTTTGAGGCTGCGACGAACGAACAAATCAACCGGCAATTTAATACGAATGTGTTTGGCTTGATGAACGTGTGCCGCGAAGTCATCCCACATTTTCGTGAACAGCGCAGTGGCGTTATCATCAACGTCGCTTCGATGGGCGGGCGGTTGACGTTTCCGCTTTACAGTCTGTATCACGGCACAAAATGGGCGGTCGAAGGATTTTCGGAATCCCTGCAATTCGAGTTGCGGCCTTTTAACGTTCGCATCAAAATCATCGAACCCGGCGCGATCAAAACAGATTTCTATGATCGTTCGATGGATGTGATGTCAAAGCCGGGCTTGACGGTTTATGATGCCTACGTGAACAAAGCGATGCGGAATATGAACCAGTTTGGCAAGACCGCACCGGGGCCGGAAAAAGTCGCCGCGGTGATTTACCGGGCGGCAACAGATGATTCGTGGAAGCTGCGCTATCAAGCGAATTCTGCGCCGCTGCTGGCGCTTCGTTGGTTACTGCCCCTCTCCTTGTTCCAAAGCATCATGCGAAAGGTTGTGTTGAAGTAATGAAACGTTCTCTGCTCCAATCTGTGCAGCATCTGTGGCATATCGTTCGCGCTGTGCTGCACGGCTTCACGACCGGACAGCCGCCGGACGAGGAGCGCCCCAGAAAGAGTTGTTGTTAAGCTTCGGAAGGAGGAAGTCAATTATGAAGAAATTATTCTGTTTGCTTTTTGTCACTGCGATTTGCGTTTTGGCTTCGTCCAAAACATCCGCGCAAACCGTTGCATCATCCATCTCCGAACAAAAGTTTGAGGAACTCATTAGCGAAGTGCGCCAACTCCGCATTGAAGTGCAACGACTGAGCACGAGTGCGCAGCAGATGCAATTGCTGTTGGAACGTACGCGGTCGCAGCAAGAACAGGTCGTTCGCCTCACACAACAATTAAGCAATGTGCGCGACGAACTCAGTGAAATTCGGGCGAGACAAACCAATATCAAAGACGCGTTGGCTGAAGCCGAAAAGAGAAAAGAAGTGGGCGAGGTCAGCCCTCGCGAGGTCAACGCGCTCAATGCCCAACAGCGAGAACTCAATCAGCGAGAACAACGGCTGTCAGAGCGCGAATTGCAACTTGCATCTGAATTGGAATTGGAACGCGCCACGCTCAATGATTTGAAAACGCGGCTGGACAAACTGGAACAGGAAATCGCCACACCAAGCAGCGAGCCAGCGAAAAAGCAGGAATAAATCGTGAGAAAGGATCGTATGGGATTAGCGCAAAAGGTTTTGCTGTATACAGAAGAAGAATATTTGGCCTTAGAACGTGACGCGGACGAACGGCACGAGTATATTGACGGCTACATCTATGCAATGGTGGGCGAGACCGATCCGCATTCCATCATCACAATTAACCTCGCCGCTGAATTTCGCAATCAACTCAAAGGGCGTGATTGTGCGGCGCTTTCGCCCAATATGAAAGTGCGCAGCGGCCCTGATCCAAAATTCTCGCGCACGCTGAAAGGCTTCTTTTCGTATGCGGATTTGATGGTCGCATGCGGCAAGCGGCTTTATCACGACGATCACAAAGATGTGCTGTTGAACCCAACCGTCATTATCGAAATATTATCAGAAAGCACCGAAGCGTTTGATCGCGGCGAAAAGTTTCGGCGTTATCGCCAATGGATCCCGACGTTCACGGATTATTTGCTCGTGTCGCAAACAGAACCCCTGGTCGAATATTTCCACCTCGACAAAAGCGGCTTTTGGGTCTTGGCGGCAACGGTCACGGCTTTAGCGGACAGTGTGAACATCGCTTCGATTGACTGCGCATTGAAGCTGGCGGAAATTTACGACCGGGTTGAATTTCCCGCGCCTATCGAAGAAGAAGAAAAACCCAAACGCAAACGGCAAACCAAAAAGGCGAAGAAATAAGAATGAAACACAAGCAATGCCCAGTTTGTTTTGGTTTCATCGAAACCAAAGAAGTCGCACCGTGCTTTGAGTGCGGGCATTTGGAACAGGAAATCGAACATGCGCTGGCAGGCAAGCACACATACGCGGAGTTGCGAGTCTTTGGCGATTTGACGTTGGTGCTTTGCAATTTTTGCATGGTTGATTTTGGTTCATATCATCCAGAATTCTTCGGTCTTCCGCACAATGCAGACATTGGCTTCAAGCAAATGCAATTGGTCGGAGAACTGGGCAAAATCGAAATCACCAAAGATACCTACTGTCCGACCTGCGGACATCGGATTCAGTTTCTTGACTTTCTTGTTGCAGCACGCGAACTTCATTCAAAAGCAAACCATGAACACTGACCTCAACACACTTATCGAACAAATCACCGACTTAGTCTTCGCTCGCTTGAATGGTGCAGGCGAAGCGCATTGCGGTTGCACGCCGCACACGCTCGCGTGCGCCTTGGAAGCGGGAGCTTCCCGCATCGGCCTCGCGTTTGGCGAAGCGGCGGCGGCCAATGCCGAAGTCGCCCAATACATTGATCACACATTGCTCAAGCCCGATGCGACCAAAGCCGAAATCGAAAAGCTCTGCCATGAAGCGCGTACCTTCAGCTTCGCGTCGGTGTGCATCAATCCGGCCTGGGTCAGACAATCAGCGTTGCTGTTGCTCGGCTCGCCCGTCAAGGTTTGTACCGTGGTGGGCTTTCCGCTCGGCGCAACGTTGCCGGACGTCAAAGCGTACGAGACGCGGCGCGCGATCCTTGATGGCGCAACCGAAATTGATATGGTCATCAACATCGGCGCGCTGAAATCCGGCTTGGATGACATTGTGTTCCGCGACATCCTGGCTGTCGTCGAAGCCGCACATGAATCCTGCGCTATCGTCAAAACCATTATCGAAACGGCGCTCTTGACCGACGAAGAGAAAACGCGCGCGTGCCTGCTCGCCAAAGAAGCGGGCGCGGATTTCGTCAAAACCTCAACCGGCTTCAGCAAAGGCGGCGCAACGGTCGCTGACATTACGTTGATGCGACAGGCGGTTGGCGCTGACATTGGTGTCAAAGCGGCAGGCGGCGTAAAAGATTTGTCTGCGGCGCGCGAAATGATTGCCGCAGGTGCCACCCGGATCGGCGCGAGTGCGGGCATTGCGATTGTCCAGGAAGCCAAGGGCCAAAAACCTGCGAGTGTAAAAGCCACTAGGTCATACTAAATATTTACGGTATTGTCATAATCATCTCGCGTTTATTTTCCTCCTTTTGGGTGCCGTGTTTTTTTAAGGGTCTCCTGCTATAATCCCGCCACCCTGGAATAGATTGAAGTAGCTTTTTTCGCGCTGCTCTCGAAATGTGACTCAGGAATTGCTATGAATTTACTCAAACAAATTGACGACCCGCAAGACCTTCGCAAACTAAAACCCGAACAGCTTCCCCAAGTCGCCGCCGAAGCGCGCGAATACATGATCGAAACGCTCTCCAAAATCGGTGGACATACTGGCGCGAGCCTTGGCGCGGTCGAACTGGCGATTGCGTTGCACTACGCTTTTGCGACCCCGCACGACAAATTGGTTTGGGATGTAGGCCATCAAGCCTACGTCCACAAAATGCTGACCGGACGCCGCGATCAATTACATACGATTCGGCAATACGAAGGCCTCTCCGGCTTCCTCAAACGTGACGAAAGCATTTACGACGAATTTGAAGCCGGGCACGCCGGGACGTCACTTTCTGCCGCGCTTGGCATGGCAGTGGCACGAGACATAGCGGGAGCCAAGAATCACGTTGTTGCGGTGATTGGCGATTCTTCGATCATGACGGGGATGGCCTGCGAGGCAATCAATCAGGCGGGACATCTGGGCACCAGACTCATCATCGTGCTGAACGATAATGAAATGTCTATTTCGCCTTCGGTCGGCGCGTTGGAAGGTTATTTGACGCGGCTGCGCAAAGGGCAAACCTATCATCGGCTCAAAGACGATTTTGAAGAAATCATCAAAGCCATTCCTGGTATCGGTGATCTCGTCTTACAAGCGGCCAAAGATGTGAAGGACGCGGTCAAAGCCACGCTCGTCCCCGGCGTCTTTGTCGAGGAACTTGGCTTCCGCTACCTCGGCCCGGTCAATGGTCACGACACCAAAGCTTTGCTCGACATCTTTGAGGAAGCGAAGAAAGAGACGCATCCCGTCATCATTCACGCGCTGACGGTCAAGGGCAAAGGCTACGCGCCCGCCGAAGCAGATCGCGCCGCTTGGCACGGCACCTCCGCGTATGAAGTCTCAACCGGTAAATTCATCAAAGAAGCTTCCCCTGCGCCCTCGTTCACCGCCGTTTTTGCGAATGCCTTGATTGACATTATGCGCAAGGACGAAAAGGTGGCAGCAGTCACGGCGGCGATGCCCGATGGCACTGGCATAAGTAAAGTGATGAAGGAATTTCCGAAGCGCGCCATTGACGTCGGCATTGCCGAGCAGCACGCTGTCACCTTCTGCGCCGGAATGGCAACACAAGGCTTCAAGCCTGTCGTTGCGATTTATTCGACCTTTCTGCAACGCGGCTTTGATCAGATATACCACGACGTTTGTCTGATGGATCTGCCCGTGACCTTTGCCATGGATCGCGGCGGCATCGCAGGGGCGGACGGCCCAACGCATCACGGTTTGTTGGATGTCGGCTACCTACGGATTATGCCGCACCAAATCGTGATGGCTCCGAAAGACGAAAACGAATTGGGACATATGCTGTTGACGGCGGTTGAGTCCGGCCATCCGGCTTCCTTGCGTTATCCGCGCGGCAACGGCTTCGGTGTAAAGATGGACGAAACGCTGCACACGCTCGACATCGGCAAAGCCGAACTGCTCACCGATGTCAGCGGCGATGTAGCAATCTTCGCGTTCGGCACCCCCACCTACGCGGCGCTGAAAGCCGCAGATCGCTTGGCAAAGGAAGGCATTCGCGTGACGGTCGTCAATGCACGCTTTGCGAAACCGCTGGACGAGGATTTGCTGATCGCGCTGACAAACTCGCATCGCCTAATCTTAACGGTCGAAGAATCCTATTTGAATTGTGGTTTCGGCAGTGCCGTACTGGAAATGCTCGAAGCCAATAATGCGTTGTATACTGGCCCGCGCATCATTCGCTTAGGCTTGCCCGACGTGCTGATTCCGCACGGCAGTCAATCACTCCTGCACGCAAAATACGGCATTGATGCGGATGCGATTTTCAACCGGGTGAAGGATACGATTGCGGTGCTGGACGGCAAGATTTTCGCGTCGGTGCGCTAAAGAAATGAATGTACAGCAAACCTTCCAGTTTGCTGCTGACTCCCCAAGCAAATCGTTGGTGAATACCGCAGCAAACAGGAAGGTTTGCTGTACATTTTCTGAGGAAATAATGAGCATTGATGATGTATTCCAACGCGCCGATGACGTGGGCATTCGATTGGAAATTATTGGAGGGCTTCCGGTTTGGGAGGCGCACCCAAATCTTACGCATCAGAAAGCCATTGATGACATTCGCGCAAGCATTACGCTGGTGAGCGATCAAACTACCTCCTCCTGTGCGTGTGTTCACTACGCTGATTTGCACATTAAATTTCCAGATGGTTCTGATAAACGCCCGGATATTTCGCTCTTCTGCCAGGAGCCAACTGAAACAGAGTCTGCTGTAACTCAAGTCCCAGTGGCGGTCATCGAAATCATCAGTCGTGGCTATGAAGCAAAGGATTTGGAGCTGGGGCCGCCATTTTATCTACTGCACGGCGTCCAGGACGTAGTCGTTTTCGATCCATATTCACATCGCATTCATTACTTCGACGCGGATGGAAAGCGTGAATATGAATCGCCTGTCACGCTTGCTTTACACTGCGGATGCCATGTCTCAATCTAGTAGTATGTTGCGGTTTTATTTTCTCATCTTCATCCTCTTTCTTACGCCAGCCGTAGCGCAGGAGAAAGTCAGAAAAACCGAAACCATTTCCACTACCAGCAAAATCACCCTCGCCAAACTTAACGCGCTCGAAATCAAAGGCAGCGCCATTTTCACGCTCGCGTCAGCGAATTACGACGGCACCTTGACGGGCAATCTGGTGTATAACCTGCCCGCACTTGAACGGCAAAAAATCGCCCAAGCTCTGCACAAACCGCTCGCTGAAATCCCTGCCAGTCTTGCCGTCAGCAACCTGACCGCCAAACTCGAAAAAAACACCCATTGCCCGGAAATTCACCTGGAATTCGCCGAGATGGAGATGGAAATGTCTGGAACCAAGCTACAACTCGACCAGTTCGTACTCCGCCTCACAGAGAGTGACCAAAAGCTGTCGCGCGCCCTCTGCATCTGGACAGAGCGCACGAACAAAGGGGTCATCAACAAAGGCACCGTGCAATACATCAACCTCTTGCTGAAAGGCGAAGAGGACGATGAACCGACATTGCCCATTCAAAAATAACTTGCCAGCAAAACCAAACAAAGAACGCCTCGACAAACTGCTCGTTACGCGGGGGCTGGCAGAAACACGCTCGAAAGCACAGGCGTTGATCCTGGCGGGACAAGTCTTCTCGGCGCAGCAACGACTCGACAAGCCAGGCTCATTGATTGCGGTAGACGCGGAAATCACGCTCAAAGAAACGATGCCGTATGTCAGTCGCGGCGGGCTGAAACTGGCGGCAGCGCTGGAGCATTTCCAGGTCGCAGTCGCGGGGTTTACCTGCCTTGACGTAGGCGCTTCGACAGGCGGGTTTACCGATTGTTTGTTGCAACGCGGGGCAGCGAAAGTCGTCGCGCTTGATGTCGGACACGGGCAATTGGCCTGGAAGATTCGCCAGGATGCGCGCGTCGAAGTGCGTGAACACGTCAATGCGCGCTTCCTGCAACCGGAAGACTTCTACGATAAATTTGATTTGGTAGTGTGCGATGTATCGTTTATCTCGCTCAAGCTGATTTTGTCTGTTTTGCCGCCGCTCTTAAAAAGCTCAACCCAAGTTATCACACTCATCAAACCACAATTTGAGGTGGGCCGCGCAGAAGTCGGCAAAGGCGGCATCGTGCGCGACGAAGCGGCGCAACAGCGGGTGGTGGATGAGATCACGACGTTCGCGGCGACGGTTGGCCTACAAGCGCGGGGCGTGATGGATTCGCCGATTTTGGGGCAGGATGGCAATCGAGAGTTCCTTACCTGCTTCACATTGCAAGATAACGCTTGAGTATTCCTGGCCAGTCAGTGTAAAACTACCACACTTTTTACCCTTGAAAATCTGCCCCGCGTTCATGGAATTTCATATTAGGAAGCAAACCCAACTATGAGTCAAAAACAAATCTTATTGGATAAAATTGCGGATCGCAGCGCACGCATTGGCGTCATCGGAATGGGCTATGTGGGCTTACCCTTAGCCGTGGAGTTCGCGCATTCCGGCTTTCGCGCCACGGGCTTTGAAGTAGACGCCAGGAAAGCCGACGCGATAAATAATGGCCAGTCGTACATCATTGACGTGCCATCCGAACAGGTAGCGGAACTGGTCAAGGCGGAACGTTTGCAGGCAACGATTAACTTCTCGGCGCTTACCATTCAGGACATCATCATCATTTGTGTGCCGACCCCGTTGCGCAAAACGAAAGAGCCGGATGTGTCATACATTCTCGCGGCAGCAGAAAAGATTCAGGAAGCGTTGCATCCGGGTCAGCTTATCATCCTGGAATCTACGACCTATCCGGGTACAACGGATGAGGTGCTGCGTCCGATGTTCGACGAAATGGGGTTCTCGCTCGACCAGGATTACTTCCTCGCCTTTTCGCCGGAACGTGTTGATCCGGGCAATCCGCAGTTTCAAACCAAGAACATTCCCAAAGTCGTGGGTGGCGTCACCGAAGACAGTGCCGATGTGGCCGCAGCCGCATATGGAACGGTGGTGGAGAATGTGCATCGTGTCGCTTCGGCGCGCGCGGCGGAAATGGCCAAGTTGTTGGAAAACACCTTCCGGGCCGTGAACATCGGCATGGTGAATGAACTTTCACAACTGTGCTACACGCTAGGCATTGATACGTGGGAAGTGATCGAAGCTGCGGCGACCAAGCCGTTTGGCTTTATGGCGTTCTATCCGGGGCCTGGCATAGGGGGACATTGCATCCCATTAGACCCGCATTACCTCTCGTGGAAAGCGCGGATGCACGGATTTGAAGCGCGCTTCATTTCGCTTGCGGAAGAAGTTAATTCGACGATGCCACAGCATGTGGTCGAGTTGGCACAAGCCGGTCTCAATCGGCATCGCAAAGCGGTCAACGGCTCGAAGGTGTTGATCTTGGGCGTCGCATACAAACGCGATATTGACGATATGCGAGAAAGCCCAGCTTTGGGAATCATCGAAAAGCTTGAAAAACTCGGCGCGGAAGTCAGCTTCCACGATCCGCATGTCAACGAAGTCATCCTGGAAAATGGCGCGCGGATGACGGGGGTGGCATTGACCGAAGAGCTTGTGACCGAAGCAGACTGTGTGGTGATTGTCACTGATCACCGTGCCGTTGATTACCGTTGGGTCGCCGAACGCGCCGGGCTGATCGTGGATACGCGCAATGCTACGCGTGACCTGAAGAAGACAGAACTAGCAGAAAAGATTATTCACCTGTAGCGCAGAATAACGAATGCGGAGGGCGAAACTATTCTGACGATTCCGCCCTCCGCATTCCGCAATCCGCATTAATTTTATGCCTATCAAATTACTCGCACTCGACATTGACGGCACGCTGCTCAACCGCAGGAGCAACGTCACGTCGCGTGTGCGCGAGGCGTTGGACAAGGCCCAGGCGCAAGGCGTGCATATTGCGCTAGTCACGGGGCGGCGCTTCAGTTCGGCCCGCCCAATTGTCGAGGAGTTAGAGCTTTCGATTCCGCTGGTTTCTCACAACGGCGCGCTCACCAAAAACATCACGACACTGGAAACAATTCAATACCATCCGTTTGAAAATGCCACGGCCTGCGAAGTCATCCGCGCCGGGCGCGCATACAAAGCTGACATCATTTGCTGTGACGATCCACACGGCCTCGGCAAAATGGTAATGGAAGGCTTTTCGCCGGATAATCGCGCGCTGGAAATGTACTTAAAAAAATACTGGGACTCGGTGGTCGAAGTGCCGGATCTTTTGAGTTATTTGCAACACGACCCCATCCAGATCATGTTTTCCGGCAGGTGTAATCCGATGGACGAGTTCGCGCAAGTGTTGGAAACAATGTTAGGTGAACGGGCCAAAATTTTTCTAACGCGGTATCGTCAGGTGGATTTGACGATTATGGATGTCTTAAGTCCAACTGCCTCCAAAGGCGAAGCGGTAGCGCATCTAGCGGAAATGCACGGCATCGCCCAAAGCGAGGTGATGGCCATAGGGGATAATCACAACGACTTGCCGATGTTACGCTATGCGGGCATTGGTGTGGTGATGGCTAATGCAGAGGACGAATTGAAGCAATTGGGATTTGCACTCACGACTTCAAACGAAGAAGATGGAGTGGCATTAGCCGTAGAAAAATATATTTTGCAAAACAACTAATACGAGGAAAATCACATGGCAGAAAACCGAACAGCAGTTATTGAAACCAACAAAGGCACGATCAGATTTGAACTCAACGAAGACCTTGCGCCGATCACAACAGCTAATTTTATCGGCCTGGCGGAAAACAAGTTTTACGATGGCTTGACGTTTCATCGCGTCGAGCCGGGCTTTGTCGTCCAAGGCGGCTGTCCGAATGGCACCGGGACGGGCGGCTCAGACAAAAAAATCCCGTTGGAAGTCAGCCCAAACCTCAAACACGGAGAACCAGGCGCAGTCGCCATGGCACGTTCCTCCGATCCGAATTCAGCGAGCTCGCAGTTTTATATCACGCTCGCGCCCACGCCATTTTTGGATATGAATTACGCGGTGTTTGGACGGGTGACGGAAGGACTGGAAGTGGTGAAGCAAATTCGCGTGGGCGATACGATGACTTCGGTGCAAATTGTGTAGGGCAAGTTATTCATCAGCAAAAACAAAGGGAAGACCAGCAAAACAACTGGCCTTCCCTTTTCTATTTGTTATTCCGCACTAGGGATTTTTTGGCGGCGGCGGTGGGGGTGTGCTGGCCTTCGGCTTTGGTGTCACGGTCATGTTGTTCGTGACTGGCTTCGCGCCGCAGGCTTGCGCGGAACGGGTCGCGCCGCCTTTGGCTCCACCGCTGGAAGCCTCGCCCGTCAAGGTCGCCGCGCCACCGCTCACCGTCGCATTGCCATTCTTAACGGTGGTCGAAGCTTTGAATTTGCCATTGATGCAGGTAGCAATGTCAGCATCACTTTTCGGAGCGGCTGGAGCCGTAGCCTTTTTCGTCTTAGCCGCACCCTGTCCAGCGTCCTGTGCCAGCACAGGGAATGACAATAAAACAACAACGAAAAGACTCAACAAAGTTTTTCTCATGGTTTCATCTCCTTTGAGGGTTAAAATACGGGGACAACGGCGAAACGTTCGCCGTCTAATCAACCACTGCACGCACAGCGCACCAGACAAAATGCGTGATTTTCTCTGTGGCCGGCTAAGTTACGTTGTGTGTACGGTGGAACGATACTGCTGATCGACAACGCGAACGATAGTAGATTTGTGCTGATTGCACAAGCCCGCTATGGATAACTCGGAAGAGAGCGGCGGAAGCCTGATCGTCAGGGAGGGTCCGGGTCATTCGCTCTCTGCCTCTGCCCGCACAGGCTCGGCAAAGAGGAGGAAAACCGCGATGTCCTTCCCTTACCAAACGGCACGGGGGCAACACAAATGCCTGTTAGATTGCTTCCCTAGAGAATGGCCGAGTGAATGCTTCAACGAACAACTGTAAAAGGAAATATCTTATCCCTTGAATAAATTTTTTACGATAAACCAGAGATTGGCTGGGCGCTCCGCTAATCGGCGCATAAAGTACGGATACCAAAACTCACCGTATGGCACATACACCCTAACGCGGTATCCTTCTTGCACCAATCTCACCTGTAAATCACGCCGCACGCCATAGAGCATTTGAAACTCAAAGGCATCGCGCGCGATCTTCTCACGGATCACAAATTCTTTGGTGGCAGCGATCATCGCCTCGTCATGCGTGGCGATGCCGTGGTAAATACCACTCACAAGTAAGCGTTGCATCAGCTTAACGAAGTTCGCATCCACGTCCGCTTTAGCGGGAAAAGCAACGGCTGGCCCCTCGTCGTAAGCGCCTTTGCACAGCCGGATGCGACACTTCCGGGCTAAGAGGTCTGTAACATCCTGGTCACTGCGGTAAAGGTATGATTGGATCACAGTACCAACGGCTTCAAATTCGGAACGCAGGGTCGAGAAGAGACGCAAAGTCGCGTCGGTTTTCGTCGAATCCTCCATATCAAGCCGAACAAAATTCCCCAACTGTGCCGCCCTTTCCACGATCCGACGCGTATTTTCCAAACACAGCGGTTCGCTAATATCCAAGCCGAGTTGGGTTAACTTCACCGAAACGTTCGAGTTAACCTTGGACTCATGGATGTCCTGCAACGCGCGCAAATATTCGCTTACTTCGTGGCTGGCCGCCGGCTCCGACGTAATACTTTCGCCCAGGTGATCCAAGGTAGCCGCAATGCCTAATTGATTAAGTTCTCGCACCGCCGCAATCGCCGCTTCAATCTTTTCACCGGCAATAAAGCGTTGCACCACTTGTTTGAAGCCAGGCCATTCAGAAACGACCTTTTTCAGCCTATGCTGACGAGATAAGTAAAGCAGCGCCGTTCTAAAAATCACGCTTAACTCGTCTCCTTTATGCCAAGATTCATACCAGCCATCTGCGCGAGAATAAAACAGACGTGCAGCGAAAGCAACGCGCCCTTCTGACCACGCACAATTTCATTGCCTGCATTTTCCCCTTATGCTACAGTTTGCCAGTTTCCAGCCCCTTGAGCCTGCATTTTCTACTACTTAAGCAAGGTTCACTTCCCCAACAACAACCCGGTCCAACGCAGTTTTCAAAGTCCCGTATCGTGACGAAAGACAATCAAGCCATGCGTCAAGTCAAAGCCTATGTTGAGTTACAAAGTTACAATGAAACCACCAGCTTCGCCGACCCGGAACGGGTCGTTTCTTCCTATTTCGTAACGAAGGAAATGGGGGGGCTAGTGGCACGACTGCTAGCTGACTTGGCAGCCCCGCGTACCAGGAATACGGACGCGCAGCTTCCCGCCCTGCACATCATCACCGGACAACGGGGCGTTGGCAAAAGTCACTTTTTGGCCTTTATCCGCTCGCTGCTCAGCGTCAGAACCCTACGGGGCATGATCGTGGAATCGAGTATCTTGACTGCGATTGGAAATTTTGCCGAGAAGACCACTGCCCCCATTAATATAAATTTTGTTGGCTGTGAGCATGAACCCTTTGAAATACGCTTGCGCCAAGCGTTGGGTGAAACGCTGAAACACGACACGTATTACGACGATGAAAAATGGGCGGCAGCCGTCCAGGGAGAACAGGTTTTTGAGCAAGCCTTTGGGTCGCTGCCACTCGGCGCACAAATCATTTTGTTTATTGACGGCCTGCCCACCCGCTGGCGTCTGGCCCCTGAACAAGTCGAGGCAGATTTGGATTGGCTGGCGTTAATTGCGCGCCAGGCGAATGCCTTGCCCTTACGAGCGGTTATTGTCCGCGACGAAGAAGTGGATGCGCTGGAAACTTCTGATTCCGCGATTTACAACATTCCCGGCGGTAATTTGCGGGAAGTTATCATGCGGCGGATATTACAAAAAACTCCGCAACAATTACGGAATTTGGAAGAACTTTACGATGAACTGGTGCGGTTGCTACCGGGATGGGCTTGGTCAAAAAAGGATTTTGCTGAAGCTTATCCGCTCCACCCGCTCATTTTTGAGAGCGCCGCCGCCTTTCGCGCCGCCGCCCGCAGTTTCTCGTTACCCAGTTTTATCGTAGCCTCGGTGCCCCGCATTTTGAGTCGCCCTGCCACATCATTAATCACGCCGGATGAGGTCTTTGACCGCTACGAATACGAATTCCGCAAAAATGAGGAAATCGCTCCGACCTTGAAGTTGTACGATCAGGTGGTCACGCAAGCGATTGCCAAATTGCCCGTTCTGGAAAAATTGTGGGGCAAGCTCGTGCTAAAGACCTTGTTCGTTTATTCACTGGGTCGGCAAGCTGCGAATGCAAACCAAATTGCGCAGGCGCAAATGCTTATGGAGGAAGGCAACCCGGCGGCTGGCTACGAACGCGTCGCCAGAATCCTGGATCATTTTGCGACCTGTTGCCCAGAAGCATTTTCTATCAGCGGCGGGGGCCAACTATGCAGTTATATTCTGGCCTCGGTCAATCAAACCGTAAATTCCAACCTCGAACGACAAATCGCAGTGGCGGCCCGTGAAATCTCACCGGATGACGCACGGTTAGGGGAATCATTGCTCACCCAGGGACTAGCCTTCTTTCAGGATTTCCCGCCCCTGACAGCCGGAGAAGCCTCGCAGCAAGTCTTGTCGCAGTTTCACTCGCAGCCACTGGCCTGGCGTGGAAGCAATCGCTCCATTGAGATTGCCTTGCCGGGGCAGGAAGCGGGCGAATCACAATGGCGTCTGCTCATCGCTCTTTTGCCAAAGCCCACTCCGGCAGAGATAGATGTACGCGAAAAAAGTGTCAATGAGACCTTTAAATTCCCGCTGGAACTACACCCAGACGAATTCACGCTGATCTGGACACCTGGCCAGCCAACCAGTAATTCAGCCCTGAGTCCGCTCAAAAAGCTCGTGGCGCTGCAAGAAGCCATGGAAGCCAGAAGAGCCGACGGAATTCTGCTCACAGAAGACTTCGCGGTATTGCACGAAAAAGTAGCCGGTGATGTCCGCACTCTGTTCGCTGAGCTTTACCTGACACGAGGAACGCTCAAAGACAACACGCAAAGCGTCGCTGTAGCAACCTTCGCGTCTTCAGGGGAACCAGAAAGAACGTTCCAAAACTTCCTCACACAAGCCTTTGATTGGCGCTTCAGCCATCATTTTCCGCATCATCCGGCCTTCCCGCAGCTTCTCCTGCTGGAGCAAGCAGACGTCCTGCTCACCGAATTTTTCCTGGGAACGCCCGAACAACGACAAACTGGTGCGATGCAGCAGCTAGCGGAGCAATATGCCGCGCCGTTAGGCATCGCCAGCCGGATGGTATCACCGGAGTATCAGATTGAGCTTTATCAACCGGATATCTTCAGCGAAAGCTCGCAACAACGCCCTTTCATGCAAGCGATCCTCAGCTTCATTGATCAGCATGCGGATGAAACGGGCGTGGCGAACGTGCCGTTGATTATGGTCGAACACCTGCTCAGCGATGCGCCGTATGGGTTGCAACGACCCGCCCAATATTTACTCTTGGGGGCGCTGATCGCGACCAATTTGATTGAGTTGGTAGATGAGGTACACGGGCAGACGCTCACCAAACAAAATCTGGTTTCCGGCTTTGACCTTTCGGTCTTTACTGCCCTGCGGCGCGTGGCTTCCGTCCATTACCCACTAACGGTGCTGGCAGAATGGGCGCGCCTGCTCACCGGACAAGTTGATTTACCGATCCCGAATACAGTAGAAAGCGAGCAGAAAATTCGTGGCAAGATGCGCGACTGGCTCAACTCCTGGCAGCAGGAACGCTTGCACACCCAGTTTGAGCAATTGCCCTTCGACCTGCTCACGCTCAGCGCCTGGCGCGCATTGAACACCAGCAAGGCGCGCTTTTCGCGGGTCACCGCTTTAGTGGAAGCGGCAGCGGACGGCAAAATAGAAGTCAGAACGGCGCTCTCGCGCGTCGCCGATATCTTCGGCCTGGATCGCGCCTCATTAACCCAGATGCAAAACGACATGCGAGAGCTTTGCGGGTTCCTTGATTGGCTGCCCGTCTTCTCGCAGTTGCGTAATTATCTGCTGGTCGTCGAGCCAACTTCTGATCCGGCTATCGAAGAATTACGCCTGCAACTCGCGGCCGAGGTACAGGACTCCCATACGTTGCTGGGCGCTGAATTGCGACAAGAATTGGAAGTTACGTTTACAGAATTCCGCCAACGATATAGCGCCTTTTATGCCGTTGCCCACGAAGCTGAAGTTGGCCCATCAGCGAATCGCCAATTGATCTCAACGTTTTGCGCCAGTGCTGAATGGTCCAGGTTTCGCTTGTTGATGGAATTGAAGCTTGAAGGCGGCGCTTTTGAACGCGATGCACAAGCGTTGCTAAAACTCGCCCAGGAAATGCGCTGCGATTTGCCTGTCCTGGAGTTGTTGCAACATCAACCGCACTGTTGTTGCACGTTCCGCTTGCACCGGCAGGTGCAGCTAGGGAACTTACTCGATGCCTTGAAATCCATTATTGGCGCGGCTTCGACTTACTATAGTCTGGCGATCTGGCGTCATCGCGGCGAATTGCGCGCCAAAGTGCAGGAAATCGCTGACCCGGAATTTCAGCAGGAACTGGAAAGTTTCTTGTCGGCTTGTGGCAGCGGCGATCTCTCCGACATCAATGCCGATTTGGTGACGTTCATCAATGACTGCTTCGCCAACCAGACGAGTTCTGCGAATGGCGCGTAGCCTTACCTGACAGAGAGAACAAGAGAAGGGGAGTGGGGGAGACAGAAGACACTTGGTCTCGCTTCTCCCCTTCTCCTCTTCTCCCCCACTCCCCTCACCTTGCCTGCATCACACTCCTGGTTTATTCTTTCGGGCTTTGACACGTAAAGTAGAAGCAACTGTCTGCACGATCCTAAAACTTTTACCGAAAGAGCCGTAAACCGCGCGTTTGCGGAAAACCAACATGTCCACTCCCCGCACTGTTTCAATTCTCATGCCGGTTTACAACGAAGTCGGCACCATTCATGAAATCATCGCCCGCGTCCACGCCGTAGAGATACCTGGCGTCCGCAAAGAACTGATTATTGTGGACGACGGCTCCAAAGACGGCACCCGCGAAATTCTACAAGCGATGCCCGTAACCGAAACCCAAAAGATTTATTTTCACGCCCAAAATATGGGCAAAGGCGCAGCCCTCCGCACCGGATTGCATTACACGACTGGCGAGATCATTCTGATTCAAGATGCCGATTTGGAATACGATCCCGGCGAGTATCCCGAATTGCTGAAGCCAATTTTGGATGGCCGCGCCGATGTCGTCTACGGTTCACGAATGACCGGTGCCAAGGTGCGACGCGATTTCAATTTCCTGCACTTTGTCGGCAATAAGTTCCTGACACTGCTGACCAACATTTTGTACAACACGATCCTGACGGATATGGAAACCTGCTATAAAGTCTTCCGCAGCGACGTCATCAAAAGCTTTCTAATCAAATCCAACCGCTTCAATTTCGAGCCGGAAATCACGGCCAAAGTTCTCAAGCGCAAATACAAACTGTATGAAATGCCGATTTCGTACTATGGCCGCGATTTCAGCGAAGGCAAAAAAATCACCTGGCGCGATGGCTTTAGCGCCGTGTGGACATTGATTAAATATCGGTTTGTGGATTAGTCATCAGCGCCGTACTCATGCTCACACCTGAAGCCCGCCATCGCCTCGTTAGTGCCGCCATCCTTGTGATCCTGCCGCTGCTTTACTTTTACCCAGCAGTATGGGGACAGATATTACTCGTGCCGGGTGATGGGTGGACGCAAAATCTTGGCGTGCGGGTCATGCTGGGACAAATGATTGCGCAGGGGCAATTCCCCTTGTGGAACCCGTATATTTTTGCGGGCCTCCCCCTGGCGGCAAGTGTGTATCCAGGCGCGTTTTATCCGCCCAACTGGCTCTTTGCGCTATTCTCAGCGGGCCTGGCGATGAATCTGGTCGTCATCACCACCTATCATTTAGCTCTTATTGGCACGTACCTGTATGCGCGCCGCATCGGAATTGAGCGCACGGGCGCGCTGGTCGCTGCCGCCGCCTTCACGTTCGGCGGCTTTATGATCGAGCACCTGGGACAGGCGTCACGCATTGCAGCAGCGGCGTGGTTGCCCTGGATTTTGCTGGCTATCGAACAACTTCATCAACGCGCACGGTGGCGCTGGGTAACGCTCGGTGCCCTGTTCGTCGCGTTGCAGTTCATCGCAGGCGAACCACAGATGTTCGTTTTGACTGGCCTGGTGAGCGGGGCCTATGTGGCCTACACATTCCTTTTCCGCAACGGGGGGGAAACGCGCTGGCGCTTCATCTGGCGCGCCGCAGTAATGGCGCTCTGCGGGGTGTTACTGGCAATGATCCAACTGCTCCCTGCTCGCGAAATGCAGCAACAAAGCGGACGCGCCCATCTGACCTATGAATATTTCGCCTCGCATTCGTTGCCCCCGCGTCAGCTTTTCTCACTGCTTTTCCCTTACTTTTTCGGTGGCGCGGCTGGGCCACCGTACAAAGTGTATTACTGGGGAGTATTTAATCCGGGCGTAAGTTTCGGCAGTATTGGAATGATTGCCACCTTGCTGGCAGTGGTGGCCTTGCTGGGTCGGAAACGAACGAGTCTGACATTCTTTTGGGGCGGCGTGGCGCTCGTTTCGTTATTGTTAACGTTGGGCGACCATCTGCCTTTTGGCCTGAATCATCTGCTTTTTCAGATACCCGTCTATAATGCGTTTCGCGGCTCCTATCGTAACTTATTTGAATTCACGTTTGCAGCGGCGATACTTGCGGGCTTAGGTGTGAATTACCTGTGGCAGCGCGATTGGAGCGTCGTCAGAACCACGTTATCTTTTAGCATCGGCGTTCTGGCACTTTTGGTCGTTGCCAGTTTGGTTGTCTATCGCTTCTTTGCGCATCATTTCGTTACCACTATCGAACGCCCTGTTCATGCCAATTGGCTCAGCAACCCAGATGTTCTTTTTCCGACGATCTGTTTCGCGGTAGGCGCGGTTTTGATCTGGCTTTTCGCCTGGCGTAGAACGACCTTAACAGGCGCGTTGTTAGTGGTAGGGCTGATGTTGGATGTCGCCTCGTTCGGGCATTATTTTTTCTGGTCATTTGTGCCCAGAGACCTAACCACGCGCTTACAGGATGCGCCGACCGTGCAAGCTATTAAAGCGCGCGAAGCGAACCTCAATTCATTTCGTATCGCCAGCCATTCGATCTGGCCGTATCACGACACTTACGAATTGCTTAACCATCCCAACATTTCGATGGTACGCGGACTGCAAAGCGTCAATGGCTACGACGTGCTGCGCCCACCGCGCCTGGCTGCGTTGCTGGGCGAAATGACGACGGAAGGAGTGATTCAACAGGCAAATGTCTTCACCCCTCAACATCGCGGCTTGGATATACTCAACGTCAAATATTTGTTGCACGAACGCCCCAATCCCATTCATTGGACACGCGGGTTTGTGATAGATGACATTCGCTTCATCGAAACCCCCATAGAAATCAAGCTCACCAAAGGGCAGCGCATTGCCATGGCCGCAGGCCCTGCAATGGCAACCGAGATTGCGCTTTGTTCGACGATGGGAAGCTCCACACAGCTTGCGGACAATACGCCGATTGCCCGCTTGAAGCTTTACACGAAAGACGAAAAAGTTATTGAGCGTGAGGTCTTGATGGGGCGTGATACTGCCGAGTGGGCGTATGACCGTCCCGATGTGAAAGCCCAGATCAAGCACCGGCTGCCGCGCATTGCTGAAAGCTGGGCGACCGAAGGATTTCAAGGACATCGCTACTTTGCTCGCTTCAGTTTTGAGCGCACTGAGATTGAGCATGTTGAGATTGAGTATCTGGCGAAGGAAGCAGAACTCCTGATCCTTCGTGCGACGCTTTACGATAACCTGGCAAAGACTTCGGTCGCCCTGGATGGCGTAAACCTATGGCACGAGCGATGGCGAAAACTGGGCAGTTTCAATCAAGTGGACTTGTACGAAAACCTGCATCTATTGCCGCGTGCCTGGCTTGTCAGCAAGCTGGAAGTACGTCCCAGCGAGGAAGTCAAAGAGATTCTCACTTCCGGTGCATTCAATGATGGCGCAACTTTTAATCCGCTCGATGTAGGCCTGCTCGAACTCGAAGACTTTGGTGGACGCCAATTTACCCTGCCAAACGTTGGCGACCTCACGAATCCTGAAGTTAAAGTGCTAACTTACCAACCGCAACGCATTGAACTGGAAACGAATAATGCGCAGGCCGCCTTTCTGGTTTTGAGCGAAATGTACTCGCGTGGTTGGGAGGCAAGAATTGACAACCAGAAAACAGGTATTTATCGCACCAATTTTTTATTACGCGGGATCGCAGTTCCTCCGGGCAAGCATCGGATTGAATTTGTCTATCGTCCCTCCACTTTTCGCGCTGGTCTTATTTGGGCCGCGATTGGACTCTTGCTATTGTTGGCCGGGGCCATTGTAGAGCGCAAATTTTGGCCACCCAGGCAAGGGCCAAACCAAGGGAAAGAACCGCTACCAGAAATTGAGACAAAAGCAGAATCTGACCGCTCTACCTCCTTCTCGCCAGCCATAAGTCTGTCTCCGCTTTTCGCGCGTCTGCGTTTACTCTGGGCGAGGTCTTCATCCAAGCGGCTGCAGTGGCTGTTATTCGGTGCGCTACTCTTATATGGCGCAATTCTCATCAGCCGTACGTCATTTTCTGTGAGTGGCTCCGACAGCACAGGCTATGCGAATTTGGCTTATTCTTTGCTGCACGGCCCCATCGTTCAGCCGATTTCGTTATTGAGAGAATTGGGATTGCCGCAAAGTTACGCCCAGGCATTCACGCCACTCGCTTATCTGGAAGTACCGGGCACAGAGAAGATGACGCCCTTTTATCCGGTCGGAATGCCGCTCCACATGGCGTTTTTCTCATTGTTTTCGGGTTGGCAGTTTGGCCCTTATTTAGTTAACCCGGTGTTTGCAGCACTAAGTGTCTGGTTGCTTTATTTACTTGGTCTTGCATTTGGATTGTCACGTTCTTATGCGATGGCTGGTTCCTTAATCCTGGCCTTTTGCCCACCATTTGTTTTCCAAACAATTCAGCCGATGAGTGATGTGGTAGCAACCTGTTGGGTCTTGGTCGCAATTCTGGCAGCGTTGCGGTCGCAGCAAAAAGACACCTGGAGTTTGCTGGCAGGAGCAGCCTTTGGGTTGGCATTTCTTGTCCGCCCGACGAATATCTTAGTACTTTTGCCGTTGGCCTTTAGCCTTCGCCTGACGTGGCGCTCCTTATTTTTCTTTGGTCTGGGAGGCAGCCCGTTGGCAGTCTTGTTCTTTGCCTATAATGCTGTTGCCTTTGGACACCCCTTCCATACCGGATATGGCTCAATTGGCTTGCAAGGCGCGCTTATGTTGACGGGCTTGACGGAGCGGGTAACACATTATAGTTACTGGCTCTCAATGGCCATGAGTCCATTGATACTGCTCGGCTGGTTTACCCTGCCCTGGCAGCGGCAACTGCCCTGGCGCAGACGCGCGCTCTTGTTTAGCTGGTTCGCCACTTTTTTTGTCTTTTACAGTTTTTATTCGATCTATGCTGAATGGTGGTATACACGATTTCTGCTGCCCGGCATTCCAGCGTTAATTCTAGCCTTGATGATTGCTTGTCAAAGCGCGGCTGGGTTGATAAGGGAAAAGTTCTCGGCTGCCGAGGCACGTCCTCAGTTTCCACGGGGAGTTTTGGCATTGGTGCTTTGTCTGGTGCTGGGATTCGAGCAATATTTGCTCTGGCGAGTTGACGTTTTCAATTACGGCGTTGGACAATCCGCACACCGCGCTTCCTGTCGTTGGGCCAATCAGTTGTTGCCCCAACAAGCATTGGTTGTTGCTATGGAAATGAGCGGGACTTTGAAGTTTTATACAGATCGCCCAAGTATACGCTGGGATTTGCCGTCAACAGAGCAGCTACAAGAAATTATCAGTCGCGCCACGTTGCAAGGGCGGCCATTATACGCCTTTCTAATGGCCCAGGAAGTGAGTGAAGCACAGCAGAAACTGCGAGGCGACTGGACAAAAATCGGCGAATTTGGCCCGCATGGCGCAATTAGCCTTTGGAGAGTAGAAAAAGAACATTAAAATGCCAATCACACTTACTAGAGGAGGTTAAATGTTGAAAAGACTACCTGCATATATTTTGCTTATTTTAGTGCTAAGTTTAGTAATGGGGATAGTAGGCTGCGATTCCAGTAAAGAAGCTGCCAACCCGACCGGTGCTACCGCACCAGCCGTAGAACCGGAGATCAGTTACGGCGAAGGTTTTTCACCACTAGAGCGCGATGGGGCGAACTCCTGGCGCTGGATGGGCAATGAGGGAAGTATCAAGTTAAAAAATGGCGACAAAGAAATGAAATTGTCCTTGGCGGGCAGCGTCCCTATGGATGTTTTCCCTCAAGTTCCAACAATGAAAGTTATCTTTAATGGCGAGCAACTGGATCAATTTCCAGCGGCACAAAATATTGTGAAGGAATATATCATTCCTGCCGCCAAGCAAAGTGGGAAAGCTTATTCTGAATTGAAAATCACGACGGATAAGACCTTTTCCCCAAAAGATCGGGATAAAAAATCTAATGATGATCGGAAGCTGGGATTTTCGCTGACAAAGTTAGAATGGGTAGCGAAGTAACAGGAGAGCGAAGTGATGAGTTTTGCCATTTCAGCAAGACTCATCACTTGCTTACCAACAAAGCTCGCCACGCAACACCTCCACCGCCGTTCCGCCAATCTTAATTACACAAACGTTACCTGGCTCCCCCTCGACCTCCGCTTCAATATAACTGGGACGCCCCATATCTACGCCCTGCTCAATGATGAACTGCGATGGTGCCAAGCCGTAATGCACTAAAGCCGCCGCGCAAGGCCCCGCCGCGCTGCCTGTTGCCGGGTCTTCGACAATACCAATAGATTCGCCACCGAACATCCGGGCACTTACAAACGCATCCGGCGCATGCGTTTCGCGCGTAACCACATACACGGCGTGATCATTTACTTTCTGGATGATCTCGGCAAGGGCTTGATAATTGAGCTTGATGCGACTCAGAGCAGCCTTGTCGCGCACCGGGATAATTTGGTACGGCACACCCGTCGAAGCCACCACAACAGGTAAGCCCCATCCACCAATTTCTGCTTCGCTTAAGCCCAAAGCACGAGCGCACAACGCCGCTTCTGCTAGTGGCTCGCCCACGCTGGGCGTGCCTTGCGTCATCGTGACTTTAACAGGCTGCCCGTCAACAAAATCAATCTCGACGGGCAAAATGCCGAGTTTAATTTCCTGTTGAATCGTTACACGGCCTGTGCCAGCGGCAGGCGGCGCGACAACTCCCAACCTTGCGAGCATATTCCAGGTGCCAACCACCGGGTGTCCCGCCATTGGCAATTCGGTGCCAGGCGTGAAAATGCGAAGGCGTTTGAGGGCCTTGGCAGGATCGCTCGGCGGCAGCACAAACACGGTTTCCGACAGATTCATTTCCCGCGCGATCTTTTGCATCGTCACGTCATCCAAAGTTTGATTGGCAATTTCGTCATAAAAAACAGCCAAGGGATTGCCCGCAAAAATCTGCCTGGTAAAAACATCGCATTGGATAAATTGATAAATAGGCATAAGTCAATTACCGATCAACGCGTGCCCCCCCACCTTTCATCAACTTTTCAACTTCACTCAAGGTAGCCATTGTCGTATCGCCGGGCGTCGTCATGGCTAACGCCCCGTGCGCAGCCCCATAATCCACTGCGCGCTGCGGGCCTTGGCCTGTGAGGAAACCGTAGATCAAGCCGGAAGCAAACGAATCGCCGCCGCCCACACGATCATAGATTTCTAAATTCTCGCGCAAGGCCGCTTCATACAATTTGCCATCGTGCCAGCAGACTGCGCCCCAATCATTGAGTGTTGCCGTCCGGGCGTTGCGCAAGGTCGTCGCCACGACTTGGAAGTTCGGGTATTCGCTCACCGCTTTCTCAATCATCTTGCCAAAATTCGTGGGATCAAGCGCAGACAAATGGTCATCCACGCCTTCGACCGCAAAGCCAAGCGCTGCGGTGAAATCTTCTTCGTTGCCAAGCATCACATCAATCAGCGAAGCCAAGCCACGATTCACTGCAATTGCTTTTTCTGAACCGCCAATGCTCTTCCACAACGAAGGCCGATAATTCAGATCATACGAAATGATCGTGCCGTGTTTTTTCGCAGCTTGCATCGCTTCCTGAGCGACAAGCGGCGTCGTTTCCGACAACGCAGCGAAGATGCCCCCGCAATGAAACCAGCGCGCGCCTTCTTTGCCGAAAATGGTTTCCCAATCAATGTCGCCAGGCTCAAGTTGTGACACTGCCGTATGACCACGATCCGAACAGCCAACAGCGCCGCGCACGCCAAAGCCCTTTTCGGTAAAATTCAAGCCGTTGCGCACTTCCCTACCCACGCCGTCATATTTGACCCAAGCGAGGTGCGATTGATCTACACCGCCTTGATAAATCAGGTCTTGCACCAGCCGACCGACCGGATTATCTGCGAGTGCCGTCACAACTGCTGTATCCATTCCAAAGCAGCGTTTGAGGCCGCGCGCGACATTGTATTCGCCACCGCCTTCCCAGGCCTGAAAAGTGCGTGTCGTGTGAATGCGCCCATCACCGGGATCAAGGCGCAGCATCACTTCGCCAAGCGAAACTAAATCCCATTTGCATTGTTCTTTTGGTTTGATATTCATATATGAATGAGCGATTAGCTGTTAGCTCAACTTGGGGTTCTTGCTAACAGCTAATTGCTAACAGCTAACAGCTTTTTCACTAACGCGACGGCTTCCATCGCCAATCGTTTTACCTCGGCAAAATTGTTTTCCTTCATCAACTCCGGCTTCACCATCCAGCTTCCGCCACACGCGACAACTTGCGGAATCGCCAAATAGTCGCCAATGTTTTTTGTCTCAATGCCGCCGGTTGGAATGAAGCGCACGTCTTTGTACGGCGCGCAAATCGCCTTCAGGAATTTGACGCCACCGGCGGGTTCCGCCGGGAAAAACTTCATCACGCTGAGGCCTTTTTCCAGGTTCAATTCGATTTCCGTCGGCGTACAAACACCGGGGAAAATCGTGATGCCTTTTTGTTGGCAATAATCTATTGTCGTAGGATTGCTGCCCGGCGAAACGATGAACTCTGCGCCAGCATTGAGCGCGGCGTCTACCTGCGCTGTTGTCAAGACAGTACCTGCCCCTAGCAAAAGCTCAGGAAAGCGTTGTTTGATTTGGGCAATAGATTCAGCGGCAGCGGCGGTGCGAAAGGTGATCTCCGCACACGGCAAGCCGCCTTCGAGCAAGGCTTCTGCCAGCGGCAAGGCGTATTGCGAAGCGGGAATGGCGACGACAGGGATGAGACCGATTTGTTGGGCACGTTCGATGATGTTCACTAGATATTTCCTCTCTGCTATTAAAGCGCGAGAAGAATAATGAACAACGATCAACCAAGCAAGGCTCACTCAAATCTTATTTCGGGATGCGTTTCAGTAATCTTCATGCCTTCGATGACTTTCGTGCAGCACGTCAGGCATTGGCGTTCGCGCCCATCGCCCACGTCATATTTGACTTCACATTGGCGGCACGTGCCGTTCCAACAAAAGCCACCGTACGAAATTGGCTCGAAGGCGACGTACTGAAAACAGCGCATCAGCGTGTTGTTTTCTGGTACTTGGAATGTTTGTCCGACAACTTCGATTTGCACTAATTTGGCAAAGGGGTCAAAGATACTCAGGTCTAAATCAGGATGAGGGGATTGAGTAAGGTCGAAGGTTTCTTCGACGGTAGCAACGGCGCATTCCATATTTCGCTCACTTAGGTTTTGACAGAAAGTTGTGGGTTGTTTGATGATGGCGAAGTTTGGGATTTAATCGGTCTTCGCTCTTTCGGTAGTAGTCAACGGGCCAAGCAAGCGAGAGCTTAACGGAATTGCCATCGCGCCGCAATCAACATAACACTGACATTTTTATGGCTAAATTGCTGCAGAAACCCAAAGCATTAGAACCTGGCGATCTGGTGCAAATTGTCGCCCCGGCGAGCAATTTGAAAGCCGAATACCTGGCGCGCGGCGTGGCTGCATTGACGGCACTGGGCTTTCGCGTGAAATACGATCCGGCGATTTTAGAAAAGGATCGCTACACCGCAGGCACTGACGAACGACGCCGCCGCGAACTGATGGACGCATTCACCAATGCGGAAGTCAAAGCCGTATGGGCAGCACGTGGCGGCTACGGCGTGATGCGTTTGCTCCCGCTGTTGGAGGAAGATTTACTGCGCGCGAATCCAAAGATTTTTATCGGCTACAGCGATATGACGGCGCTGCAATTGTATTTGTACGCGCGCTTTGGTTGGGTCACTTTTCACGGCCCGATGGCAGCGAAAGACTTGGCTGGAGGCGAAACGCATTACGATAAAACTACGTTGCTGAACGCTCTGACAAAGCCTGCGCCGCTGGGCGAAATTGTTGGCCTTGGCACAGAAGTCTTGCATCAAGGCGCAAACGCAAGCGGGCGTTTGGTGGGGGGCTGTATGTCATTGCTGGCAGCAATGATGGGCACACCGGATGAAATTGATACCAGTGAGGCGATTTTGTTTTTGGAAGATACGGGGACAAGACCGTATCAACTGGATCGCATGCTGCAACAACTCAAACTGACCGGGAAATTCGATAGCGTGCGCGCCATTGTCTTCGGCGAAATGAGCGATTGCGTGCAGCACGCCGAGCAAGGATACACCTTGCAAGAAGTGTTGCGTGATTTGACGGCGGAGTTACGCATTCCAGTGCTGTTCGGCTTGCGCAGTGGGCATAGCAAGTTGGGCAATTTGACGTTGCCGCTTGGCGTGATGGCGACACTCGACAGTACACGTGGCGTGCTTAGCATTGACGAGGCGGCAGTTCAAGATTAACGACAGAAAACGCCGAAACCATTTGTGCCTGTTGAGCAGCTTGTGGTGAGAAAGGTGAAGCTGAAGGCCATGTACAAAGATCAGGCTTGAGGTAAAAGCTTTTGCCTGAGTGCCTGAATGATTTGCCCGCCGTGAAAGCGTCCATTTTCAATAAACACTTTGCCGGTATCTTTGCCCGCAATCGTGACGCCCGCCAAGTACACACCTGCGACATTTGATTCTAAGGTTTCGGGATCAAGCTGCGGCTTCCAGGTTGCAGAGTCAATTGCAACGCCCAGACTGTGCAGAAAATCGTTGTCTACGTGATAGCCGGTTAACGCAAAAACAAAATCGTTAGGAAGCTCGGTTTCTGTGCCTGTAACCAGGTCGCGCAGGCAAATGCTTGTCTCTCGGACTTCGGTCACAACTGTATTGAAATGCGCTTTGACTTCGCCGGACGTAATGCGGTTTTCGATGTCGGGCATGATCCAATATTTGATCGTTGGCTTGAGCGCCGCACCACGATGAATCAAGGTCACGTGCGCGCCATGCCGGTACAAATCCAACGCAGCTAGGGCAGCGGAATTCCCCGCTCCGATAACTACAACATTGCGCTGATAGTACGGGTGCGCGTCCTTGTAGTAATGCGAAACTTTCGGTAACTCCTCGCCCGGAATCCCCATATAATTCGGCTGATCGTAATAGCCAATGGAAATAATCAATTTGCGCGAATAGTATGAACAATGCTCGCCCGTTGCCTGTAATTCAGTTTCGACACGAAAGTTTCCATCGCTGCCTGTCACGCTTACAACTTTTTCGTATTGATTCACCCCCAAACGATAGGTATCCGCGACACGGCGGTAGTATTTCAAGGCTTCGATACGATTTGGTTTTTCGCGCTCGCAGACGAACGGCAAATCCCCGATTTCTAGCAACTCCGGCGTCGTGAAAAAAATCATCGAAGTCGGATAGTTGTAGAGCGAGTTCACCAGGCAGCCCTTTTCAATCACCAGGTACTCCAGCCCCGCGCGTTGCGCTTCAATCGCGCACGCCAAGCCCGTCGGGCCGCCACCAATTACAATTACGTCGTGAAGTATCATTGTTTCTTTCCACGAAATCACACGAAAGTTCACGAAGCAGTTTCGAGCGTTTCCACTGCCTTCGTGACTTCAATTCGGTGATCTTCAAAGTAAAATGCTGGCCCGCATACCAGCAAAAGCTTCATCGCTTCCGTGCCTGTGTTTGTCAAGGTATGGACATAGTGTTTCGGAATGTAAATTGCATCGCCTGCACTGACTTCCCGTGAGTCTTCGCCAATCGTCATTACGCCGGAGCCGCTGAGGATGTAGTAAATTTCTTCGAGCACTTCGTGGGTGTGCGGCGTCACGGTTTTGCCCGGCGGCAGCGTTTCTTCGGCCAAACTGCATTGCGTGATCGGCGCAGTCGTGCGATCTATCAATGGACGAATTTCGGAGCCGTGCGGCGTGTGGAGAATGTTGGAGTCTTTGCGATTAATGATAAGCATAAAATAAAGACAGGACTCACAAGATTTTATCAGGGTTCACAAGACGATTCTTGTGAACCCTGATAAAAACCCTGTTCAGCCTGTCAGGATTTCCTGTTGTACTACTTCTTTTCAGCATCCGCCAACGCCTGCACCTTCATCGGCAATCCAAAAATATTGATGAAGCCCGCCGCATCCTTTTGATCATAGCTTGCGCCCATCGTGAACGAAGCAAGATCAGGACGATATAAGGTATTCGGCGAAGTGCGTCCGGCAATGATGACGTTGCCTTTGTAGAGTTTCAGTTTGCACGTGCCGCTCACCCGTTCGGTTAATTTGTTCACGAACGCATCCAGTGATTCGCGCAGTGGCGTGAACCATTGTCCAAAGTACACAAGGTCAGCGTATTTGTGCGCGAGAATTTCCTTGTAATGCGAAGACTCGCGGTCGAGGCAGAGCGATTCCAATTCGCGCAACGCCGCCAGCAACAACGTGCCGCCGGGCGTTTCATAACAGCCACGTGATTTCATACCGACGAGGCGATTTTCGACGATGTCAATTCTGCCAATGCCGTTGCGCGCGCCGATTTCATTGAGCTTTGTCAGCAACGGCACGGCATCAAGGGCTTCGCCGTTGACGGAAACGGGCGTGGCTTTTTCAAAGCCGATCTCGACATATTCAGGCGTATTGGCAGCGTCTTCGGGCGATTTGCTGAGCATGTACATTGCTTCTTCGGGTTCGCTTGCGGGGTCTTCGAGGATGCCACCTTCGTGCGAGATGTGCCAGATGTTCCGGTCGCGCGAGTAAATTTTTTCGCGGCTCGCGGTGATTGGAATATTGCGTTCGGTCGCGTAGTCAATTGCGTCTTCGCGCGACACGATGTCCCATTCACGCCAAGGCGCAATCACAGGTAATTCTGGAGCAAGAGCTTTGAAGGTCAATTCAAACCGTACTTGATCGTTGCCCTTGCCGGTGCAGCCGTGGGCAAGCGCGTCACAGCCGGTTTGCTTGGCGATTTCGACGTGCCGCTTGGCGATCACGGGACGCGCGAACGAGGTGCCGAGCAGATATTGGTGTTCGTAGACTGCGCCTGCTCGCAACGTCGGCCAGATGTATTCGGTAACGAATTCGTGGCGCAAATCTTCGATGTAAATTTCGGCAGCGCCGGTCGCAATGGCTTTTTCGCGCAAGCCTTCAAGTTCTTCTTCCTGTCCCACGTCAGCGGCGATGGCGACGATTTCGCAGCCGTAATGCTCTTTCAGCCAGGGAATGATGATTGAAGTGTCCAGCCCGCCGGAATAAGCGAGCGCAACGCGTTGGTATTTTGCGGTCATGGTTGCTCCTGAAAAATAAGGTTGCGCAAACTGACAGTTTGCGTTGTTCTCCTAAAAGTACGCTTGATAAAGCAGAAGCAAACTAACAGTTTGCTCTACGGTATTTATGCGAAAAAAAATAAGCGGGGATTATAGCTTGCTCCTGTCTCGGTCGCCAGCTTGCGAATGCCTGACGTGCCGCTTACAATCCGCGTGTCTTCTCGTACGCTTCAAACAAACAATGTATGCCGGAAATTCAGCTCAATAAAATTGGTGTGGTCGTCGGGCCGCAAAAACCTGATGCGATTGAGGTGGTCTGCAAACTGCTTGCCTGGTGTGCAGAGCGCAACATCGAACTACGCGCGACAACGGAAGTCGCTGGACAAGTGGGTTGTGCGCCGTTGCTCGTTAGTGAGGAACAACTGGCAGAACAGGTTGATTTATTCGTGGTGTTGGGCGGTGATGGAACGATGCTCGGCGCTTCACGGTTGATCGGCACGCGGCGGATTCCGGTGCTGGGCATTAATTTTGGGTATCTCGGCTATTTAACCGAATTTACGTTAGAAGAACTCTTCAGTGCATTGGAAGACTTACGCACGGGTAATTTTCAAGCGGAGCCACGCATGATGCTGAATGTGAGCGTGGAGCGTGGCGAGCAAACGATTGCTGCCCATCGCGCCTTGAATGACGCCGTCATCAATCAGGGCGCGTTGGCCAAAATGATTGAGTTGGACTGTTATGTCAACGGCGATTTCGTGAACCGCTTTCGCGCGGATGGCATGATCGTTTCGACACCGACCGGATCAACGGCGTATTCGCTTTCCGCGGGCGGCCCTATTGTCTTCCCTTCGATGCATGCCATCATCCTGACACCGATTTGCCCGCATATGCTTTCCAATCGTCCAGTGATTGTGCCGGGGGAAATGACAGTTGAGATGACCTTCAGCAAAGCGACCGATGGCGTAATGCTAACAATTGATGGACAACGCGGTGTGCCGCTGGAACCGGATGACTGCGTAACGCTCCGCCGCAGCGAAACAACGTTCGATATTGTGCGCCCAACAAAGCGCAATTACTTTGAAGTGCTCCGAACTAAACTGAAATGGGGCAGTATTTGATTGCGGATTGCGGAATTCGGATTGCATTCGATGAAACCTGCAACCTGTAATCCGACATAGGAGGAGAGAATGCTATTTCCAATAGGAGACGACAATACCGAGCGGCGCTCGACACCAATTGTGACGTGGGCGCTGATTGGCATCAATGTCCTGGTGTATGTCTTATTGCAAGGCGCGACGGGCGAAAATGCTTTTACCTATGCTTACTCGGTGGTGCCGTACGAAATTACAAACAATGTAGATTTGGTAGGCGACTTCCGTATTGGTAATGGATTGGTGCGACTTTTCAATGGCCCCAGCCCGATTTGGCTGACAATCCTCTCGGCGATGTTTATGCACGGGGGATTATCCCATATTGGGGGCAATATGCTGTATTTATGGATTTTTGGCGATAATGTCGAAGACAATATGGGACGTCTCAGATTCCTGATTTTCTACTTGCTTTGTGGCATTCTCGCCAGTGCCGCTCATATTTTGGTAGCCCCCAATTCCAGAATCCCAAGCCTCGGCGCATCGGGCGCGATTGCAGGTGTGTTGGGCGCATATCTGATTATGTTCCCCCATAATAGCGTGCGCGTCATCGCGTTCATGCAAATCATTCCGATGCCCGCCATCATCGTCGTAGGGCTTTGGGGCGTGTTGCAATTTATCAATGGCTTTGGTTCGCTTGGTCACGGAGGTGCCAGCGGCGGAGTAGCCTATATGGCGCACGTGGGCGGCTTTGTAGCTGGCATCGTGCTTTGTTTCTTCTTCCGTAATCACAGCCTGAGTTTACAGGAACAACGGCAAGCGTATCGCACGCAGTTTCACCGAGAACGCGATTATTAACGATTTTGGATAGTGGATGACTATCCAGGTTTTCGCTGGCGCAGAGGGTTGCGCTCTTAATCAGGTGTCAGCAACAGCTTACTGGCAACCTATCGCCTATGAAGCTGCTGGTAGCTTTCGTGCCCGCAGATGAGCGATAATCAGCGCCACGATTTATGGAACTTATAACGACACCAGACGAGCTACAAACTGCCATTGCCGAACTAACTACCGAAACATTCATTGGCTTTGACACGGAAACAACAGGACTTGATCCACATCGTTCGCAACTACGCCTATTGCAATTTGCTTCCCGTAATGAAAGCTATATTCTCGACTTATTTCATTTTCCCCAAGATGCCTTGCAACCAGTCCTGGATTTGCTGGCGGCGTCGCAACCTGTCAAAGTCGCGCACAATGCCAAATTCGACGCCGAGTTTTTACGCCAACATCACGGTGTCCGCCTGGGCACGGTTTTTGACACGTATCTGGCCAGTTTGCTTATTAGCGCAGGCAATGAAAATCAACGACATGGGCTGGAACCGGTGGCCGCACGCTACCTCAATGTCGAACTCGACAAAAGCTTTCAAATCAGCGACTGGTCAGGCAAACTGACGGAATCGCAACTGGAATACGCCGCGCGCGATGCACAAATCCTGCTGCCGCTGCGTGAAAAGCTGCAAGCCAAACTTGATGAACTGGAGTTGATGCAAGTCGCCAAGCTGGAATTCGATTGCGTCAATGCGATGGCAGGAATGGAGCTAGCAGGAATTTATCTGGAGGCAGACTGTTGGCGCGCGCAGGTGGCGCAAACCAAAGCCGCATACAATCAGGCAGCAGCAAAGTTGCAAAAAGAATTGAGCGTCGGCGCACCCCAGATGACACTGTTTGAAGAAGCTACTTCCAGCATCAATCTCGACAGTCCGGTGCAGATTCGTGAAGCGCTGGGGCGGCTTGGCATAAAAGTCGAAAGCACTAGTGAATGGCGTTTACACAATTTAGCGCGCGCTCATCCTGTAATTGCACTCTTGCTGGATTATCGCGGCTTGAGTAAGAGCCTTTCGGCGTATGGCTTAGGCTTGCTCGAATATATTAACCCCATAACTGGGCGCATTCACGCGAGCTTTCGGCAAATCGGTTCGCCGACAGGTCGCATGGGCTGCACATCGCCGAGCCTACATCAGATCCCACACGAAAACCATTACCGCGAATGCTTTCGTGCGCCTGCCGGACGCAAGTTAATCGTGGCTGATTTCTCACAAATCGAAATGCGGATTCTCGCCGAAATATCCAACGACGAAAAGCTAATTGAAGCCTTTAATTCCGGCGCAGACCTGCATCGGGCGACGGCCTCCAATATGCTCGGCGTGCCATTGGAAGAAGTTACAACTGAGCAACGCAGTAAAGCCAAAGGCTTAAATTACGGCATTATTTACGGAATGGGGGCGGAAGGCTTAGCCAATCGCATTGGCTCTTCCGTCGTGGAAGCTGAAGGGCTGATTCAAAAATACTTTGCTGCGTATCCCGGCGTTGCCCACTGGTTGCAGCAAGCAGCAGACACTGCCGTACGCGACCGCCGCAGTCGCACCCTGCTCGGTCGTTTGTGGGCGTTCAGTTTCGATCCCACGGATCGCACCCAACTTGGCATGCTCAAACGTGTCGGCAAAAACGCGCCTATTCAAGGTACGGGCAGCGATTTATTCAAGCGCGCTGTTAAGTTAGTGGATGATAAATTGCAAAGCCACAATGCCCAAATCGTGCATTGCATCCACGACGAAATCGTCGTCGAGTGTGACGAAGCCAGCGCAGAAAAAATCGCGCGCCTCGTGTCCAGCACAATGATCAAAGCCGGGCAGGAATTCCTGCCGCGCGTGCCCATCAAAGTAGATGTAAAAGTTACTGATGCCTGGCTCAAGTAGGAGGAATTTCGATTTGACCGCACTGTGACGTCTATTGTAAGATGCGCCTTCTCGCGCGTCTGTCATTGATAATTTAGAGATAATTTAGGCCGACTTAGCTCAGTTGGTAGAGCGTCTGATTCGTAATTAGAAGGTCATCGGTTCAAATCCGATAGTCGGCTCCATTTCTTCTATCTCCTACCAGTCACAAGAAAACTCTTTGACCCTGACAGACTTATTTCAAACGTCTCTCAATGAGAAAACCCATCTTAAAAATCTAGCTCTGAAATCTCTCAAACATTACCCAGACTACTGGAAAATCTTTACCAGAAACAAAGGCAAGGCCTTAGAAATTGGAGTAACAGCTTTAGCTTTCCCACTCAACCGCATACCAACATTCGTGCGCGAGAATTAGTTGGCTGCGAACTTCGGAAAGATTGCAGTTCACGCGGGCAAAATGCCAGAACATTGAGCGTAGCATTGTACTGTAAAATTCGCGTGCGCCCGCACGCGTCTCAATCAGGTCAGCAAATAAGCCATCCTTAACTTGGATGTAAAGCCGATTGCCTCTTCGATTGTAATTGATCAACTTACTACTACTACCTGCAATATGTGGCATCTTGCGCTCTAACAGGCTCATCGCCAAGCGAACCCGTAATTGACGGGGCAGATTGTTCAGCGCGAATTTCAACGAAAACGGCAATTCATAATATAGTGAGGCCATTAACGACTCGCCTGCGCGTTGCAGAATTTCACGCCACATTTCTTCACAGGCAATTAAGCGAAAGATCATCATTGAGCCAGCCGCACTAACCATGGATTTGCGCTCGACCAACAATTGCGTTTTATCCACTGTTAGCCCAGTCTCGGCTACCAGGCGGGCATACATCTGCGGAGCCACCTCGCGCAAAGCCAGCAGTAAATGATGCTGCAATACGGGACCACATGAGGGAGCGCCATAATAGACGCGTTGTAGGATAAAGGACGGTGCCCGGCGAACAGGCACATGGGATATATACGGGGCTGCCATGGCGTATCACTCTCTGTTTTAGTTATTTTTACTGACTACCACATTACTCCAGCGGGTTGCTGAAGTGCTTTTTGCGATTGAGTTTGTTTTGTTAATTTAGCGGCTGAAACGTCCCTACAGGCACGACCAACTTAAAAAGTTCTTTTCCTTTAACCGCCGCAAAATTTGGATAGTTTTTGAACGAACAAGAAATCAAGAGTTTCGGTCGTAAGAGATGTAGCAACTTAATAAATTGCCTAACCTACTTCAACGAATGCTTGCCGGAATAGCTTTTACACAGTACAAACGCAACTTAGCGCAGAGTGCTGTAACTGTCAAGATGCAAATCATTGGGGATGACAGCGATTTGCGGGGAAAAACAGGTAAAGAGGGGATCTAGCCTGTGCGGCGAGGAAAGAGCAACCAATTTATTTCTGCTTTTTCCGCTTTGCTTTTTCCCTTTTGCCTCTCATGCGGTAGCATAGTGACGCATCGTTCTACTCTTCAATTCAACAACTGAAACGTAACTGGAGACACATAAATCATGGAGCAGACTGTCCCGACCACTACCGTAGCGGCGCGTGCGCGGAAGCGCATTACCTGGCGCTTGATGCCCTTCTTATTGTTGCTTTATTTCCTCGCCTATATTGATCGCACTAATGTTGGGGTAGCAGCATTAAATATGAAAAAGTCGTTGGGTGAAGGGGGCTTAGGCTTTGATGATGCCATTATCGGTATTGGCGCAGGGATTTTTTTCATTGGATATTTTCTGCTGGAAATCCCCGGCACGCTGATTGTTGAAAAGTGGAGCGCCAGGAAATGGATCGCGCGCATTATGATTTCGTGGGGAATTGTTGCGGCGTTGATGGGGTTGATCGGAACGCCATACTTAAATTTTCTTTGTATGGTGGATTGGTGTGCGATCTTTCGCCCCGTCACGACGGTGTTGGGCTGGCTCACCTCCCTCATTGGCGTTAAGCCGCCAGAAATGACGAACTGCTCTTGCGAAGTTAAGCAATTCTACTTTTTGCGCTTTATTCTGGGGATTGCTGAAGCGGGTTTCTTCCCCGGCATAATTGTTTATCTCTCGCACTGGTTTCGCTACGAAGACCGTGCTAAAGCGAAATCTCAGTTCATGATTGGGCTGCCAATCGCGACCATTATCGGGCTGCCATTGTCGCAATGGATCATGCACAAAATCCAGTGGGGCGGAGTGGACGGATGGCGCTGGGTTTATATCCTGGAAGGCATTCCGTCGTTGATCCTGGGCTTCGTAGTGCTTTACTTTCTTACCGATTGGCCACACGAAGCAAAATGGTTGCCGGAAGATGAGAAGCAGTGGATCAGCGGAGAACTTGAACGCGAGCGCCGTGAAAAACAGACCGGGGAAAAAATGAGCTTATGGAAGGAGACCAGACTTGCGCTCCGCAAGAAGGAAACGATTTTGCTGGCAGCGATCTACATTTGCATTGTGATTGGGTATTACGGGCTTACATTTTTCATCCCTTCCATCACAGCAAGAATGCAGGGACGTTCAGTGGTAGAGCAAACCATGATTGGCATGCTGCCCTATATCTGCGGGTTGTTTGTCATGTTGTGGAATGCTAAGCACTCAGATCAAACCGGCGAGCGCAGATGGCATACGGTTTGGCCCTTATTGTTGGGTGCTGTGTCAATGGGGTTGCTAATTCTCTCTGGGGACAACCTGATTTTGACTATGGTGTTCCTCTGTCTAGTTGGAATTGGAGTACACGCCTATCTGCCTGTTTTCTGGACCTGGCCGACCGCCTTTATGACCTCGGGGATGGCAGCGGCAGCCGTTGGCCTAATCAACTCGGTTGGTAATCTGGGAGGCTACTTCGGCCCGCAGGTAGTAGGGCAGATGAAAAAGGATAGCGGATCGTACACACCGGGTTTGAAGTTTCTGGCTATTTCGATCCTCTTGTCAGGCTTGTTGGCAATGTTTTTGAAATTGCCGCCCAAGAAAAAGTGAACGCCTATTGTTTATGACCCTCAGGGAAGATTTTTGGTTTATCAAAACTAGGGCGGGAGTGGGGAGAGCCTGGAGCGAAAGGCTCTGTGGGATCATCAGAGGAGAATCCAATCGGGAGTTCAGTTTTTGGCGTGAAGGGGTTCAAGGCAGATACGCTTCAATAAATCGTAACTTCCCTGAGGGTCTTAGCATGTCACTTTCCCTTAGCTATGGTGCTTAAATCCCAACGTAGAGAAAGCGGCAAAAACAACAAAAGCAATAACGCGCAATAAAAATAAGATTCCAATTCGTATAACTTGTAGCAAGTCGAGTATCATCGGGGCAGCTCACTTTGCTTTTCATCGTCGCTTATTAGCGACTAAGGCATAAAAGAATAACAAGAGTACCGGTAACAATAATGGTGCGTACAGAAGCCAGGAAAGCAGCCGTTCTAACCACATTTTGAACCTCCTTCATAGTAGCTTTCGCAAAATTGGGAGAGAAGAGAGCCAGAGGATTCTCTAGTCTCTTGAGGTTCTTATCACAAAAAAGCGAACGACAGATGTGTCGAGAGTTTGCCGGATACTCCACCATCCGTCGTTCGCCTAGCATGCTTGTATATCCTTTTGTAGGTTGTTCAGCGGTCTTAAAGCGAAACCTAGGACATACGCACATACTCTGTTGGGGGTGAGTCGTTCCTTCAATCAGAGGCGGAATCCAATTGCCCGTCTCGCGGCGAATCAGGCGCTGGCGAGTCTTCCGGTAAGGGGTAATGCAAGTCGCGCGCGCCCAGCCTGAGGGAACGATTCCGCTGCCTTTCAACTTTGTCCTGAGCCTTGCGACTAGCGACGCTCAAGACAAATCTTACTGAATACATCTCAAGTTCACCTGCGTATTCAGGCAGCTTTTCGGTGCGTTGCAGTTGCAGGGGATGAGGTAGCATAAGAAGCTCGAATAAACTTGGCGGTGCGATCAATAGCTGCCGCTTCCCACAGGTCTTGAATCATAAATCCCTGCATGCGGCGCGAATTAATTGCCTGCCCAATTTTGTAGCAAATATCAAAACTTGGAACCGCGCGACCGGCTGATTCCAGGTCTTCCAGCAAGCTCAAAGGAAGTCGCGTTAAATCGGCCAGGTCCGAAAGTGTCAGACCTGCTTTGGCGCGTTTTTCCGCCAGCACTTGACCAAACAGCGAGTAGTTTATTTTTTGGGTGAATGTAACCTGTTGCATTTGGGGGGCCTCCAGCTTTGTCTAAATGGTCATTAACGAATCCCCAGTGAATTACCCGGACTCTTCCTGCGAAGACTCTCACCAAAAAGCGTCCCTTTACCCACCCGTGCCGGGGCGCTTTTTGATCAAGATAGGCCAGATATTTGATTCGTTAATGACCACACTTGAAAGAGCAACCTAGGAAGCATTCGCAGGCAATTTCAGTTTGTCAGGGAAACTGGCGGTGCGCCTGCCAGCCTGGGAGCAAACTGCGTCACTTACTATTTACTTCTTAAGCCTTCGCTCGCTTTATCTGCAAGGCTTATGCCAAAATCTCTAATGACATAAGCAGGAGCGCGTATCTAATTGATTTCAGGTAAATTAGACAAGAAGAATGGCAGAAAAGAGAAGGCGACGTCCGAAAACCTCCATAGATTTTCCGGGTAAGAACTACCCGTCAAGACAGATAACGCCCTCTTTCAAGAGTATCTGATTCCCTGCCACACATTTGCGCTTGAAATAGCGGTGTCGTTTAATTTTTGCGCGTGAGGGGGAAATCTCCCCTCACGCGCAAATTGAAGTTCTTTTTTCCGGCAAATAGCAGAACGATGATTCTACGGGATTAGTCTCCCTTCACTACGCCATCAGCATAGATCACGCCGTCAGCATAGATCACGCCATCCGCATAGATCACTCCGTCGGCATAGATCACCCCATCGGCATAAATCACCCCATCCGCATAGATCACTCCGTCGGCATAGATCACCCCATCGGCATAGATCACCCCATCCGCATAAATCACCCCGTCGGCATAAATCACTCCGTCGGCCAATGTTCCGCCATTTGGTCTACCAATGCCCTGCGTTACAAATACCTGGTCTTGATCCAAGAGATTTCCGTCAATCTGCTGTTGGCGATTGGGATAGGAAACAACTTCAGTCAGTACCGAACTGGTGGAATAAGCACCTTGCCAATTGGTCATTAAGCCATTTCCATAGGCAAAACAATAATTCAGCATGATGCCTTTGCTCCAGACGCAGGTTTCGCCCGCAATATCGCTAATTTGATTGTCAGGCAGGCTGTTGCCACTCAGCATATTTTGCCCATTATTCAACGACCTCACGGCAGGAGTAATCATCGTAGCGAGGCGAACAGCGCCTTCAATATTAACCAAACCAGCTCCCTGATCGAAATTGCTGTAGCCTTGCAAGGGTTGCGCGGTATACATCAAGATGGCTTTCACCAGATTTGGAGTTAAATTGGGATTAGCTTGTAATAACAATGCAGCCGCACCGGCGACAACAGGAACAGAGGCCGAAGTACCACTTAAACTCAACAATTGCTCAGCGGAGTTAGGCGCTTCTCCTACCCTCAATTCGGGATGAGCCAAGCCTAAAGAACCGCCTGCCGCAGCAGCACCAACCAATTTATTGCCAGGAGCAACGAGGTCAGGTTTGGTGAGGTTATCGTATCGCTTAACGCCATTCTCATCCATCCGCATTCCGCGCGTGGGGCCGCGCGAACTATAACTGGCGAGCTTGTCGTCGGAACGTTCATTTGTCCCGACAGTATTTGCAGCTCCGACAGTAATGACAGAAGGGTCAATGCCAGGAGAATGAATTGCCCCATAAATTTTGCGCTCATTCCCGGCCTTACCTAAATTGCCTGCCGCACAAACAACCACAATTCCTACATCGTGTGCACGGCGGACAGCCAGACACAGTGGATCAGTAAGGTAGCTATCTACGGCCAAGCTGCCCAAACTCATATTAATTATGCGAATGTTGTAGGTATCTTTGTTCGCAATGCACCAATCCAAAGCTGCCAGTAAGGCGCTGGTCGAACCTCGCCCATTGGCATCCAGCACTTTCAAATTAATTAGATTCGCGCCCGGCGCAATGCCTGTATATGCCCCGCCAGCAAATTCGGCGTTGCCTGCCAGCAGCGAAGCAACGTGGGTTCCGTGCCCGGAAGCATCACCGCTATTTCCCTGCCCCGTAAAATCCTGGCGATAGACAACGCGTCCGCCACTCGTCAGGGCGTGGGTTTCGTCAATACCACTATCTAACACAGCGATGCCGATACCACGTCCGTCCAATGGAAGTTGATTGAGTTGGCTGACTAACGAGCGAACTTGCCCAGCCCCAGTTGTTGCTTCAAGATGACCCAGCGCCTGTACCTTACGATCCGAAGAAACAAAAGTGATGGAACTATCTTTGGCCAAACTAATCGCCCGATCTAGCGGGAGTCGCACAGAAACCAAATTGATCCGGCTATAGGTGCGTTCAATCCGTGCCCCAGCCGCTTGCAGTCTTTTGATCTGTTCCGCATTTACTGCGCCTTCGGTTTGGATAATAAAAGAACGGGTTTGCGCTAAACGACTGGATTGTTGCCGCCGGGAAAGCGAGGTGTATTCATCACGCAAATCCCCGGAGATTTTTGTGGCTTGACGAGTTTCTGAAGCACGGACACTGGGGCGGGCAGAAGCCGTAGTTCGGTCTTGCGCCTGATTGCTGATGACCAGCAGAGGCAGGAGGAAGGTAAGGGAAAGAAGGGAAAGGGGAGTGTTAACGATCCATTTTTTTTTGAGTTTACAGCTTTCATTTAACCGATACAAATTGGCTAACCTCATCTCGTTTTGACCTTTCGATTAAGAATGCTCCGAGAGCAATTCTTAGGGGGATTTTCGGAACGGCTGGGAGTAGGCACACAGGGACAAGAGACACACCTAGCCAAGAAGCTGGCCGGAATGCCGGTGTTCACAGCCGCGGACATCGCAACGATTTAAGGGTTGTTCGCGTTAGGTTGTTCGCGTTAGGGGGCGATTAAGTTCGGGATGGAGAAGAAATTTCCTGGACTGGGGTGCTCCAAGCAGTCGTACACGGTCTATACCGTTTGGGCAATCGTCATTCTAAGAGCCAGGCTCGGATTGTCAACAGCTTTTTTCTCTCTTGGTTACTTTTCTTTGCGCTTCATTCAGCCTGACCGGATTATTCCGCCCTTTATCCATCGAAATGCAGATACTTAGAAATTTCCTTGTTCTTTAGTATTGACGAGAGAGGCGAGAACTTTCTAGTATTTGTTACGTTACAAGAGAGACTATCAAATCGTAAGCAGGTGCGATCTATGCCAATCAAAGAAACTATCGGGAACAGTCAAGTGGAAGAATCACTACGGATTCTTTTTGCCAATATCTTTCAGCAGGTTTCCAAACAGCGCGCCAAGCCCGAGGTATCGGTTACGTTTTATCCTTTTGCCGGCTTAAATCACACCATTCGGATTCGGAATCAACGGGTGTATGTGCGTGTATCGGACATTTTGCGGGATGCTCCACCACCAGTTTATAAGGCGCTGGCGCATATTTTGGTGGGCAAGTTATTTAAGCAACGCCCGCCCGCAGAACAAGAAATCCTTTACCGCCAATATGCCTATCAGCCGCAGGTTTTGCGGGCTTCGGATTTGGCGCGGCAACGTCGTGGGCGCAAACAACTCAACGGTTCTGCCGGTCGAGCTTATGATTTGGAGCGGGTTTTTGCGCGTCTCAATCGCCGCTACTTCGGTAACGGGTTGCCAAAACCCTCGCTCAGTTGGAGCGCACGTCGCACCAAACGGATTCTGGGCCATCATGACGCCGTTCACGATGCGATTGTCATCAGCCGTTCTTTGGATCTGGAATCTGTACCCGTTTATGTCCTTGAATACGTGATGTACCACGAAATGCTGCACGTAAAACACAAGCCTCGCGTCATTAACGGGCGGCGCATTTTTCACACGCCAGCCTTTCGCACTGAGGAAAAGCGATTTGCCTACTATGACGAAGCCATCGCCTGGCTTGAACGTTCAGCGCGGCGTCGTTGAGACTGGTGCCGCAAAGTACTCGACACTCGGGGTTTCAATCGCTATAATCGCGCCGCATTGAGCTTCCTGCTTTCCCCATTTCTGCTGAAGCCCTGTTAGAGTTTCTCCGGTTTTAAAAATACGCTGGAATTGTATATATCTACTGGCTTGAGGGAAGAATTTTATCAACACAAATGATACGGGGAGCGAATCAGGCGAACCTCAGTGAGTATAAATACCCCCATCAATAATTCGATTTCAGGAGCAGTTATGAGGAAAACCACTATCAAAATTATCTACCGTCTGCTTTTTACTACCAGCCTGTTAGCGCTGACCGGCTTGGTTAATTTTGTGATGGCGCAGGAAGTCGCCGTCGTCCAAGCAGCCAGTTTTGCCAAAGACGGGGGCGCCGGTACCACGGCGGGGAGCGGCATTGTGGCACCCAGTGCGCTGGCTTCAGCCTTTGGCGTATTTAATATCACCGCCGGCCAGAGTTCTTATTCCGCAACTTCAGGTCAGCCTCTACCGACTGTACTGGGCGGCGTCAGACTGCGGGTAGGAACAATTGATGCCCAGTTACTGTTTGTGAGCGCCACGCAAATCAACTTTCTGGTGCCGAGCACAGCGCCAACGGGCGGGATTCGGGATGTCATTGTCACCAATGCCGACACCACCACTCGAACGGGGAAACTCCAGGTCGAAGCCTTTGCCCCAGGACTGTTTTCGGCCCAAGCCAGCGGGAAAGGCGTTGCAGCAGCCAATTGGACAACTACCGGTCAATTGCCGTATCCATCGGTTTACAATATCGTCAATGGACAACCGGTGCATGCGGATTTGGACGCGGGTACGAAACAAAAACCAACCTATTTGGTTCTTTATGCGACGGGACTACGCGGCGCACCCAATACCGTTGCCAATGACCCTGCCCCGGGGCTGACGAACGTAGCTGAATCTGTCACTGTGACTATTCAAGGAGTGCCGGCCCGGGTTGATTATGCCGGGCCACAACCAGACTTCTTCGGCCTTGATCAGATTAACGTGGTAATCCCACCGGAACTTGCTGGCTTGGGGATTCTCAAGGTGCGTATTCAGGTTAACTCAACGACCGTATCGCGGGGTTCCAATGACGTAGAAATCAAGACGGGTGGTCAACTCACGACTTTGACGATCCTCAAAGATCTTAATTTGGCGGGGGATATGGTGGCAGGGGAATTAAGCGCGGATGATTCGGTTGAAATGCCCTTTACTACCAATCCTGATGGGACTTTCTATCGCAATCTCTATTATATCGATGTATATCGCTTCAGAACTACGGCCGCAAACACGACGGTTGCCATTGACCTGCGGGCTAATCTCGCTGCAACCGACCCACTAGATACACAGATCATCTTGCGAAAAGTAGGGACTGACGGCTCACAAACCTTCTTCGCCGCTGACGATCAAGGAGGCGGCTTTGGCAATTGTCCGAATCCGCCTGGCAACTGCGATCCACTGGAGGTCAATAATAACTCCTTGCTGATGACGGTGCTTCCAACTGCGGGTGAGTATTGGATTTTCGTCACCAGCGCAGACGTTGCGCCAACCGACACGGGCACGTACACCCTCAAATTCAGTACAGGAGTGGCAACCCCCATTGCGTATGGGCAAACGCTTAATGGGAACTTTTCAGCCAACTCGAAAGCGCAGACGGCAGCCGGCGTTTATGTAGACGCTTATTACTTCACGGGCACAGAGAAAGAGAATGTGCGTATAACCATGCGGTCTTCCGTATTGAATTCGTTCTTAATTCTGCGCGAATACGACGGCGATGAAATTACACTTGATAATAATAGCGGGGGGCCGCCACCAAATGGTTTGGACGCGCAAATCACTACGGTGCTTCCCGAAAATCTTAGATTATCCATTACCCGTCCGTTTGTGATTATCGCCACACCTTTGGCAAACAATGTGACGGGCGCGTATACATTGCAATTAGAAAAGCTCAGTGCCCTCGAGGCAGCAGCGCAAGCGAAGCCGCCCTGCCGAACCAAGTTGAGTATGTGAGAAACCCACGACGTGCTGTTGCATCGCGCGCGATGTGGCGACGCGCTGTTCCTAAAGATCAATAAACCAACGGCCAGGGGCTGGGGGCTGGAGGTTGTTTGCTACCTTCAGCCCCCAATCCCCAACTGCTAATTCCCAAAATGCACATCGGCATTGATGCCCACTCTATCGGCGCGCAACAAGGTGGCAATGAAACCTATATTCGCAACCTGCTTACCGCCCTCGCCGAACTTGATCACGAAAATCGCTACACGCTTTATTTTTCTGTGGCTGAAGCGGCTGCAAGTTGGCGGCAGCGGCACGCAAATTTTGGTGTACGCTTATTACCGCCGCCAACCCCGCTCGTTCGGGTGCCAATTGCCCTGGCCTATGAATTACGCCGTCGTCCGGTAGATGTGCTACATGTACAATACACGGCACCGCCCTTTTGTCCCGCACCAATAGTCACGACCATTCACGATTTGGCCTTTGAGCATTTGCCGGAAACCTTCACGCGACGTGGCAAAGCACAATTGCGATTGACCGTACGACGCACCGCACGTCGCGCCGCCCACATCCTGACCGTTTCGGAATATTCGCGCCAGGACATCAGCCAAACCTATCGCCTGGCACCGGATAAAATCACCGTCACACACAACGGCTGTGAAGGGCAATTCACGCCTTTCGGAGCGGAATACGAAGCCGCGGCCATCAAGCAAAAATTCGGCCTTTCGACAGACTACCTGCTCGCTGTTGGCAGCTTACAGCCGCGCAAAAACCTGGTGCGCCTGTTGCGCGCTTATGCCAGCTTGCGCGAACAGCAGCCGGACTTTCGACTGCAATTGGTACTGGTTGGCAGACAGCTTTGGCTTTATCAGGAAATCTTGCGCGAGATCAAGCAACAGAATTTTGCGGCGGATGTCATTGTCACGAACTACGTCAACGACGAAGATTTGCCCGCGCTCTATCGTTCCGCCATCGCCTTGGTTTATCCTTCGCTCTTTGAAGGCTTCGGTTTGCCACCGCTGGAGGCAATGGCTTGCGGAACACCTGTGATCACCAGCAATACTTCTAGTCTGCCAGAAGTCGTAGGCCAGGCCGCGTTGTTCATTGATCCGTATGACGAAGCCGCGCTGGCGCAGGCGATTTGGCAAATTGTGCGCGACTCGTCCTTGCGGCAACGTTTACGACAGGCGGGCATTGCCCAAGCCAAACAATTCACCTGGCACGCAGCCGCAGAAAAAACGTTAGCAGTTTATCGAGCCGTTGCTCACGCAAAACAGTTACCTTGAATTTCAAATCTCAAATTTCAATTTTCCCAGCATCCTGCGATCTGTGTGGCTCCACGCAAGCCCAGTTCCTCCTGACCACGCCTCGTCTTGATGGCCCACTGGTGCGCTGCGAAGAGTGTAGTCTGTGCTACATCGCAATACCCGCACCATCTGACATACCTCACGCACACCCGCCGCAACGCCCGCCATCGTACTTTCTGAAAGCGATGTAGCGGCGGCGGAAATGATGCGTTTGGCCGCCCGCGCGCAAGAGTTATCCTTAGTGGAACCAACAGTGGAAGAGCGCGAGCACAAATGGCGTGAGCTAACCGCCGCAGAGCGAATGAATGATTTACTCCGCGTAACGTCCAAGACGATCAAAGGCGGGCGCTTGCTGGAAATCGGCAGTTCGACCGGCGAATTTCTGGCCGCTGCCAGTGCAAGATTCAAAGTCACTGGCGTCGAAGCCGATACTGCCAGTTGCGTCATCGCGCGCGCGCGTGGCTTCAATTGCTTCAATGGCACGCTCTTCGGCGCACAATTTCCGCAGGCGCATTTTGATGTCGTCACGCTGTATCACGTGATCGAACATTTCCCCAGCCCGCAACAAGCGCTGAAGGAAATCCATCGCATCCTGTGGCCGAAGGGTTGGCTGGTCATTGAAACGCCCAATATTGCCACGATCTGGTACAGCTTGCTTGGCGCGCGCTGGCGGCAATTCATTCCCGATCATCGCTTTTTCTTCACGCCCGAAACCATCAAACGCAGTTGTGCAGAAAATGGCTTTGAAGTCGTAACCATCCAATCCGTAAGCAAAGCAATGAGCCTGCGACTCTTCCTCAGCCGCCTGGGACGCTATCACCAACCCACGGGGCGAAGATTGGCCAGATGGGGCGAAGCCTTACACCTCAGTGATAAAACGCTGCATTTGAACCTGGGCGATGTGATGCGCGTTTATGCGCGGCGCAAATAAAATCCCACGGAGCGATGTGAGGTGTTTCATTGAAGCATGTTCTTTCAGTCGAAACAGAGCTTTCGCACCTGAAGTTTAGAATTTAACGGGCACTGTGAACGTAGCGGCGTGACAGGAGGGATTTCACAATTTAGCGTAGACCCGCGGCAAGCAAATAACCCGCTTTTTATCTTTGCCTGCGGTCAATATCTTGTGACCTGCCACATCGCTTGCACCAGTTCTGCGCCAAATTGTTGCCGCTCTTCAGGGGTTGGCTGATGCCCTAGTTTCGGGTGTTTGGTAATCCGTTGCTCAATCAGGAACGCAGGCAACTGACGATCTTTGTACAAGCCTTGCACAACGTTCATGCGTCCTGGCTTACCCGGTGTGGTAGAAGCTTCGTGAGATTGTGGTGGTCGGGTTGGCGCGAAGGTTTTACCGACAGAAAGGAGCTTAAAAAACCGCTCCATCAACAAACGATAGCGACCATCCGTATCCGGTGGCCCGTCCAGGTATTCGGACGTTTCGGTGTTGTGCAAGGACAAGAACAAATCTACCCGATTGCCGCCGTCTACCCAATCCAAAATAGCTTTGCGCTGTGCCGTAATCTCCGGCATTTTTTGCGCGTCCATCACATCCCAATTGCGATTCAGATCAAAGCCGTTGGCGTTGAAGCGTACGCCGCCTCGCGCTACGCCATCGGGATCGCAGAGCGGTAGGATTTTGAAGACAGCCGTCTGGCGGAGGATTTCTGCGGTGGGAGTGCTCGCCAGCAAAAAACGAATTGCGCCTTCCCCTGCCCACGACGAACCCGCTTCCCAACTGTGCTGGCGAAACATTAGCCAGATGATTTTTTTGTCAGCCAACGGCACGCGCTCATCCGTGATCGTAAGCAACAACAAATCCCTGCCCTGCACCGTTTTGCCGATAATCTGCTGCTGCAAGTTGGGATATTTTTTGAACTCAATCAGTAAGCGTTGTAAATGCTGATTCGTATAAGGCGGAACGTGCGCAATCCAAACCTGATTCGCGCGCGGCGTGAGGCGAAGCCGCAGCAATGGCGTATCTGCTTGATATTCTGCCGTTTCGATTGGCTTCCAATGCTGATTGTCTTCACTCACCCAGGGCAAGGTGTCGCCAGTGACAGCGCCACGATTCGGGCGATAATTATACTCGCCCGGCAAATCCACCATATCAATCGTGAGCGGTTTTCCTTTCGCGCCATCCACGCGAAAGTAATACCAATTGGCCTGGCGATTGCGCCCGTCCTGATCGCTTTCACCTTTGACGCCGCAGCGAAAATGCGTAGCATTCACCGCTCAATCTTGCCGAGCACACTGCCTTCAAAGTTGGTGGAAATATGGATTGGTTTGGCAACAACGAAGGTGTATAGAAAGAAGAGAATAAGGATATTGAAATGGTATTTCACCGCAGCGGCGCAGAGATTACGCAGAGACACGCAGAGGCTTGGCTTTCTCTGCGAAACTCTGCGCTTCCTCTGCGCCGCTGCGGTGAAAACACTCTTCATAAATTACTACTCCACCAGACGCCCCGGTTCCCGCGCGCCTTTGCCCACGCGCTTGGTCAACGAATCGCCCATATCTTCGCGCGCCTGTTCGGCCAGGGCTTCGAGGCGCTGCACGACATCAGGATGCTTAGCAGCGATGTTGTTTTTCTCTCCGATATCGCTTTCCAAATCGTACAGTTCAAGGCCCGCTTTGACATTGCTGTATTTGACCGGGATGCCGTCTTTCGCTTTCGGTTGGTCGCCGAGCGTGCGGTAAGTGTGCGGCAAAACCAGCTTCCATTTGCCGCTGCGTATGGCTTGCAGTTCATTGGTGTTGTAGTAGAAGAAATAAGCGGCGTGCGGATTTTTCGCTTTCGCATCGCCTTTCAGCAGCGGCCAAATATCTAAGCCGTCAATCTTATGCGGTGGCAAATCCGCCTTAGCCAGCTTGGCAATCGTCGGCAGCAGATCAATCGTCATCGCGGGTTCGCGCGTGGTGCGTCCTGCCGGAATCCTGCCCGGCCACCGTGCGATAAAAGGTTCGCGCACGCCACCGTCCCAGGCCGTCCCTTTGCCTTCGCGCAGCGGCCCCGCTGAACCAGCATGCTCGCCATACGAAAGCCACGGGCCGTTATCCGAAGTAAAAATCACGAGCGTGTCTTTGTCCAATCCCTGCGTTTTGATCGTGTTCAGAATCTCGCCGACGCTCCAATCCAGTTCCTGCACAATATCAGCATACAAACCGGCTTGGGAGGAACCGTTGAATTTCTCGCCCACAAACAACGGCACATGCACCATCGTATGGGGCACGTATAAAAAGAACGGCTTGTCTTTGTTGCGCTCAATAAAACTAACCGCGTGCTCGGTGTACTGCCGCGTCAACTGCGCTTGAGCGGGCATCAACTGAATGACTTTGTCGTTTTCGATGAGTGGCAAGGGCGGATACGTACCTGGCTTGGCTTCGGGATGATTCGGCCACATATCGTTTGAGTACGGCAAACCGAAATATTCGTCAAAGCCGTGCCGCGTGGGCAAAAATTGGGGATGATGGCCGAGATGCCATTTGCCGTAAATCGCCGTCGCATAGCCTTTAGTTTTGAGCATCTCCGCGATGGTCACTTCATTATCGCTGATGCCGTGCTTGGCGTTTGGCCCGAGCGCGCCGTGGATGCCAATACGATTCGGATACGTGCCTGTCAGTAAGGCCGCACGCGAAGCGGAACAGACGCCTTGCGCCACATAAAAACTGGTAAAGCGAATACCTTCTTTCGCCATCCGATCCAGGTTCGGTGTCTTGTAGCCTTTGGCTCCGAACGGTCCAATATCGGCATAGCCCATGTCATCAATGAAGATAATCACGATGTTCGGTAATCGCTGTGCTGCCACAGACGTGGTCAGAATCGCAATGAGGAAAACCAACCAAATGAGTTTGTATTTCATAATTCGAGCTTGGTCTGGTAGTTTGATTTGCAGAAAGAATGACTCGCTAATTCACGTGACACTTGTTACAGTAAAACGGCTGCAAGCTTAGCGCATAGAAGCTAAATCACCAAGCCTGTGGCTTTGAGGAAAAATGGAAAGAGAACTCGAAATAACAAAAAAGATTGCGCGCGAAGCCGGGCGCATTTTGCTGGATATTTATAGCGGCGATCACGGCGTCGAATGGAAAGGCTATGACGACCCAGTCACGGCGGCGGATCATGCGGCCAATAAATTCATCGTCGCTGAACTGCAACGCCACTTCCCAGCGGATGGCATCCTTTCCGAAGAAGCGACGGACGATCAGTCACGGCTAAGCAAGTCACGCGTCTGGCTCGTTGATCCGATGGACGGCACCAAACAATTCATCGAACGCATTGGCGAATTCGCCGTGATGATCGGGCTGGCAATCAACGGCAAACCGGAACTAGGCGTCGTTTATAACCCCGCCACCAACAAAATGTATTACGCCGCCTCGGGCAGCAGTGCGTATCTGGAAGAGTCTTTGACCACGAAGCGATTGCACGTATCGCCAACGACTGATCCAACGCAAATGGCTGCCGCCATGAGCCGCTCGCATCATTCGCCCAAAGTGGACTTAATCAAAGAACGTCTCGGCATCGTCAGGCAGGTTCAATCGGGCAGTGTTGGCTTAAAGATCGGCTTATTAGCCGAAGGCCGCGCGCATTTGTATTTGCATCTCGGCGCGAAGACGAATCAATGGGACACCTGCGCCCCTCAAGCCATCATCGAAGCGGCAGGCGGCATTATGACAGATCGGGACGGACAGCCATTGCAATACAACATTGCAGAGATTCGGAACCTGAACGGCGTCGTCGCCAGCAGTGGTGTGATGCACGACCGCGTGATCGAGGAAACACAGCGAATCTTGCGGGAGCCAATACACTGATCTTTTTAGCCTTATGCTAGAATGCGCCTTGGAGGAATAGTAATGGATGACACTATCAAAAATCTGCTTACGCTCGAACCAGCTTCTGACGATCCGGTTGAATATCAAAAGTTAGCTGAGTTGTATTTCGCCGAGATGCGGCGGATGAATGAGAAAATGAGGCAGGATCAGGAAGAAATAGAGCGACTGAAAGTTGAAACACGCATGCATTTAGATCGCTTACGAAAGGTCGCTTGATGTGGAAAACGCTTATTGACTTGCTCAAGCAGATTTTCACCCTCACGGAAGCCGTACAGCAAAATCGCTCCGATATTAAAGACCTGCAACGGGTAGTAGAAAACCTGGCGGCGGGTTTGGCACAATTGCGTTTTGAATTTGAGTTGAAAAAGGAACGCGACAATTGGGAGCGCGAAAGAACCGCAAGTGAGCGTGAAAAACAGGAACTACGTCACGAGATTGAACAACTCCGCACAAAGCTTGCACTCCCGCCAGCCCCTGACGATTCCAACAATGAAAAATAGTTTCAATGCTGCTGTCGAAAGATTTCCCAAATCATCAAGTTTTAATCGCTGAACTCCGTCGTTTCCAAACTAAACCAGAACTGCTCGCATCCGCTGAATATCAAAAGCATCGCGTCTACCTGACAGCATTGCTCGCCACACCCAGCATCTTCCCGACACAAAACATCCGCCCACAGATCAACGACTTCCTGCGTATCGCGCATTGGAACATTGAAAAGGGCAAACACCTGGATGCGGTCATCGCTGCCTTTCGCAAGCATCCAATTTTGCGGGAAGCGGATTTGCTTTCGATCAATGAAGCAGATGTGGGCATGAATCGCTCGGCGCAACGCTTTGTCGCGCGTGAATTGGGCGAAGCACTTGGCATGCATGTCGCTTTCGCGCCTTGTTATTTGGAGTTCTCAAAAGGCTATGGCGACGACCTCACGATGCCGGGCGAAAACACGATTGCGCTGCAAGGCAATGCGATTTTGTCGCGGTATGAATTACACAATCCGCGTGTGATTCAACTGCCGATGTGCTACGACCATTTTGAGCATGTCGAGAAGCGCATCGGCAACCGTAATGCGCTCGCGGTTGAAATCGAAATCAAAGGCGAGAGAATGAGCTTTGTCAGTACGCATCTCGAAGTGCGAAATGCGCCAACGTGTCGGGCAAAACAAATTGCCGCGATTCTTGCCGAGTTGGAAAAACCTGACGCGCCCAAAGCAGCCGTCATTGCGGGCGATTTCAATAGCAACACCTTCGCACGCGGCGGCATGCTCAGGACATTTGGCGGCTTTGCGCGGCTGATGTTTTCCGATCCTGACAAGCTGCGACAAGCATTGGCTGCCCCGCAATCCCGTGAGCCATTATTTGCCCTGCTCAACCAACATGACTTCTCCGACAAAGGTTTCAATAGTGACGATGTGACTTGTTATGTGCCGCTCAAGATTTTGGAGGACAGTAGCAAATTGCCAAACTTTCTGGCGGCGGCGATTGCGCGCCAAATCGCACGGTATAACGGACATCTCGATTTTCGTTTGGATTGGTTGCTTGGGCGCGGCGTGAAAGTGCTGGGCGAGCGAGAAGTGATAGATATGACCAGCAACAGCGCAAGCCGGAAACCACAAACGATCTCCGACCTGCGCAATAAGGCGGGCGGGCAAATTACGGATCACGATCCGATCACCGCTGATTTACGACTGGGCTACTGAATCGTGACAGCATTACGCAAGGTAACGCTTGTGCCATCCTTATTGATTACTGTTACGTCACGAGGGCCAGGCGTGGCAAAAGATAAGACCCTGGTGTAAATAGAAAGACTGGTTTCAGAGCGGTTGTAATAGGTATCCAGCAAGATACCGGAACCACTAATGCGGACATAAGCCCCTGAAAACCCCGTGCCAGTCACCACCAGAATTGTCGCGTTATTACGGGTTAAGTTAGAAGGTGAAACAGATTTGATGCTGAGCGTTGGCGATAATATTTCAAGCGCAGCCGTCGCCTTCCCAACTCCACCACGACCATCCTCTACCGTCAGGGTAATGGAGCGAGAGCCAATCCCGATCAACACATCTATCCTAGCGCCGCGTCCGACTTCCTGCCCGTCCACTTGCCAAATATAAGTCAAGCTATCGCCATCGGGATCACTTGATGACGTGCCGTTCAATGGCACGACGATTCCAGCAGGGTCAGGGGACTCCATCGAAGCGGGCAGCGGCGCGATCACGGCCAGTGGAGAGCGATTAGGCACAACCAGCGGCATCACTTGTAAATAAGCCGTCGCCGTGCTGATTCCGCCACGACCATCGTTTACTGTTAGCGTGATGGAATGTGCGCCAATCCCCAGCTTCGTATGAATTATTGCGCCTGACCCAAGCTCTTGTCCGTTCACCGCCCAGGCATATATCAGATTGTCGTTGTCAGGATCAGTGGAGAGAATGCCGTTCAATTGCACAGTCACGCCGTCGGATGCAGTTGCTTCAATCGCAGCGGGAAGGGGCATAATCACTGCGCGGGGGGGCTGATTGACGGGCACAGGTGGCACGACTCGCACAACAACTGTCGCTGTTCCAACCCCGCCACCGTCATCTGTTACAGTCAAAGTAATAACTTGCGCCCCTGTCTCTAAGGTCACATCAAGGATGGCACCTTGCCCAACTGTTTGCCCATTCACAGCCCAGCGATACGTCAAACTATCATTGTCAGGATCAGTTGAGGCCGTGCCATTCAATTGCACGGTAATGCCGTTCGCGTCTGGCGCTTCAAGCGAAGGAGGAAGCGAGGCAATTACCGCGACGGGAGGATGATTATCGCGGCCTTCCTGCTCTAATAGCTGATTCAAAAACGCATATCGCGCTTCTATCCAAAAGGGGATTTCCGTTAGATACACGTAATCATACCAGTCAGTTCCCAAGGGCAGAGCGGGAGAAGCGAGCAGCGTTTCACGCACTTGCGCATATTTGGCTGCGACCAACGGTTTCAATTGCTCTGGCTGTAACAGCGCAACCAATTCGCGGAGGTATGAGCCATACATCGCCCGATATTCCGAGTCGTTCATCAGTTCAGTGAAATGCCGCTGAGAGTCGCCTTCGATAGAAATCGCGTGGAAAGGATTCGCCCGCAAAACGGAAGAGTCAATCGTACTGTCCAAATCATCCGGCATAAACCAGATGCGATTGGTCGCTGTCTCATGCACAAAGTTATAGTTAAAGGGATAGCTCGGATAGTTATCGTTCGCGCCCAGCATTTGAATGACAGCCGTTGAATATAAATACGAAGGGATTTGCAGAGATTCCTTCATCTGCGCGGGCGAAAAGATGGTGCAAAATCCGTTCAGTTCTCTGGGATCGGTGCGGCCATAGCACCCGTTTTCGTAAACGGTGATTTGGCGCGTGCCGAGCTGCGGCTCCAGCAAATCCTTGTTTACGTCTTCGAGTAAAGTCTGGACGTGATACAACTCGCCATTGAAGTAAATGGCTGCAACGTTGTACTTCTTACGCAAGACCTTCAAATCAGGATGACGTTGCGCCGCCTGATCTACGATCTTCCACGCAATCCATTCGTGCAGCGTGTAGCAATTCCCGCGATCCGTTTCAAAGCGATCTGCGCGGTAGCCATCCGGGAACGTTTGTTTGCTCGGAAAGTCGAGACGAAACTGCCGCTTGTCGCCGCACAGGGAAGAGTTTCCTAACCGCTGCCGAATGGTACCAGGATAAATTTTTCCCTGATAGTTCAAGGTAATCGGAACCTTTGCTGTGCTGCCTGGCGCTAACACTCTAGCTAAATCATCAGGGTTGATGGTGATGTGAAATTGTGGGAAGTAACTGTCACTCCACGTGAGCGGCACATCAGGTTGCGCGTGGGTTGCAGTGAAGGTTCCGACCAGAAAAAAGAGGATACCGAGCAAACACCGTTTATGAGGCACAGCGACACCAGAAAGAACGTCCATTATAGGTCTCCGTCAGCTTTGAAATGTTTGCCGGCTTTTCTGTGAAGAAGCGATCAGGTGCAGTGTAGTTGACGCCCCCCACAAGGTGTCAAGGAAGTGAAAGTGGGCAGGCAAAACATTGCAAAGATTTTACCTGCCCGTAAAGTCAGGCGCGCTTAGAACGAGAGCGCTGTTGCCCTGCTTTGCAGAGTTTCTTCCATTTCTTTTGCTCCTGGCGACGAGCTAGATCATCTTGTCGCAACGCCAGATGTCGCAATTCTTTTTGCATCTTCGTGTAATTTTCAAACCGTGCTGCGTCGAGCGTTCCAGCCTGCAACGCCGCTTGCACGGCACAACGTGGCTCGCGTTGGTGTTGGCAATCACGGAAGGAGCAATCGGCAGCAATCACTTCAATATCATCAAACGTGGTGCCAATGCCGGAGTCCGCTTCCCAAAGCTGCAATTCGCGCATGCCTGGCGTATCAAGCACCAATCCGCCGGTGGGCAACAAAACCAATTCCCGATGCCGCGTCGTGTGTTGCCCGCGATCATCATGCGCGCGGACGGCTTTGACCGCCTGCCGCTCAAAGCCAAGCAACTTGTTAATGATCGTAGATTTGCCGACGCCAGACGTGCCGATTAAAGCAATTGTCTGACCTTCGACGCAGTACGCCAGCAACGCATCTATGCCTTTCTCCGCCTTGGCGCTGACAGCCAGTACTGGAGCGCTGAAAGCGATGTCTTGCGCCCCAGCAATATGTGTACTGATTTCCGCCTCGTCCTGACAGAGATCAGACTTGTTCAGCACAATTACGGGACGCGCGCCACTTTCCCAAATAGTCGTTAGGTAGCGTTCGAGGCGGCGCGGGTTGAAATCCTGATTAAGCGATGTCACCAGGAAAATCGTGTCAATATTTGCCCCAACGATTTGGGCTTCGGTTTTCGTGCCGGTGGTCTTGCGCGCGAATTTGCTGCGGCGTGGCAGCAAAGATTGAATCCTGGCATTGCCTTCTTGCGGGCGCAGCCGCAACGCCACCCAATCGCCGACAGCAGGTAAATCTTCACTGCTTTCGGCTTCGTAGCGTATTTTGCCAGCCGCCTCGGCGAGCACTTCACCCTGTTCCGTGTACACGCGATAGAGATGTTGATTTTGATAAGAAACGCGACCAGGCAAATAGCCTTTTTCGATCAGCGGCTGAAAGTGTTTGGCGAAATGTTCGCTCCAGCCAAATTTCACTAATGCTTCAAAACTCATTTGATTGTTTCTCCCGACAGAGTGGCCTCTCTTACTAACGTTGATGCCACGCGTGAGGTCTGACGAAGCAGCATCTTATTGGCACCCGGTCGGGTTGTCTTTGGGGGAAAAAGATTGCCGCAACTTCAGACACAGAGCAAACGGGCCGCCCACAGGCAGCTTCTCGTTTACGTTTTCTCCGCAATTTGTTTATCGGGCAATCATAGGCAAATAAGAACGGACGCGAGCATACAGGAAAGCGTCAGCAAGAGGCAAGGCGGAAGTCCGACTGTGCGGGAAGACGCGTTTCACTTGCTGTCTCTCCCGCACGGTTGGACTTCCGCTCCAGTGCTCAACGATCCAGTGTGGCGAACAATGCGCTTTGCTTGTTGGATAGCTTTTGCGGCAGGTTGATGCGTGGATGTCCTGAGATGTTATCAACCTTTAGCCCTATTGGTTTTAGGCGATCTGCTAAATCTATTTCCCGTGTGCCTTCGATGTAATCGCGCAGGAACGAATCAAACTTCCCAGCCTCTCTGAGGGCAGCCAGCACTTCGCGGTTGCCGATGTTGCGCTGCCGATACGCTCCGTACAAGTCGCGCATCACGTCCAGCACGGTCTTCTTTCCATCACTTTGCGCGCGCAATTCCAAATCGTATAACGCCGCCACCAAGGTTCCTTTATGGTAGAGCAAGTCATAGCTGGCAGCATTCGCAAACTTTCCTTGTGACACGGCCAGCAGTGAAGTGCGAACGCGCAGGGGATTTGCCTTGTACGATGCAAATTCAAAGCCAAGCTCATCCAAGAATTCGCGCAAACTCAAGCGGCGCAGCTTATTCAATGTCAATAAGGCCACGTAACGGGTAAAGCCTTCCCAAAACCAATCGAAGTTTTCGCGCGCGGCAAAGGCTTCCGGCAAGTACAAATGAAACATCTCGTGCGCCAAATGCTTCTGATACAGCGATTGTGTCCGTTTCGCATCCGTGTCGGGATTGAGCATCATAATCACGCTGCGTCCGCGCGTCAGTGCCGAAGACCGCAAGCCCGTGAGCGGTACCGGAAACGGTGCCAACGTAACTAAATACTGGCCTTGTTCGTGGCTATTTAGGAAAGTTGCCTGTTGGCGCGCGATGGCTTCGACGAGCAGCGGGATTTGCTCAGCCGAGAACGTTGCGGCCCCAGCTACTGCCACCTGAATAGTCATCTGCTCAACCTGCACCGTTTGCCGCTGAAACTTACCAATGAAAAACACCGCGCGTTCGATTGCCGCCACCTCAAACGCACCTGCTTGTTCCATTTCCGTGGTTGCGACTTGCCAGTCGTCAGGCAATTGCAATTTTAGCCGCACAGACGATGGCGCGCAGACAAGTGAATTGGCCGAGCATAGCGTGGGTAAAACATCCGCCAGTAAAATGAACCCGGCCTGCGGGCCAAGACTCGACATTAAGGCATACTGCCCTGGATCAAACGTTCCGCCCGTCACCCGCGACAGGCGCAGTTCATACTCAAAAGTGAGTCGCTCAGCGTTGCCAGGAGCGTTGCCAGGATCAAGGCGATAAACTCCATTGCCAAGAATTTCCGGCAAGAGCCGTTGCCCACCCGCATCTTTGATTTGCAGGCCAAAGAGGCGGTCGCTCAGCCGCTCAGTGCCCGCAAAACGATCCAGGAAACGCAATTCGATTTTGCCTGCCGCAGGTAAATCAGCCGCCGTGCAACTGACCTTGAAAGAACGCTCGCCAGAAGCAAACGAAGAGAGTTGGCAAGTTAAAGTGGAAGCAAAAACAGGAAGGGAAAAACTGAAGGCGGCGAGCAGAAAGAGCAGCCGATACGAGACTGTGCGTGCGCGAGGTCTCACCATTCCTCCAACCGCAAGTTGACCACATACATCGTGTCCACAATCAAAACTGCGATAGGGGGGTAGAACAGCGCGCTAAAGATGCCGTCCAGAAAGGTGGTTTCGCCCATTAACGTGTGGGTAAAATCCTCAGCTAACAAGCCTAGTAAAAAGCCTAGTCCGAGGGAGGCAAGATAGCCACCCGCCACGAACCACGCGGCAAAGTTGCGTGTGAATGGCTTTTTCTGCCACGCTGATCGCATAACCGACATCATTTCCTGCCGATAAGTGTAGTGATCGAAATGGCGTTTGAGCGTTAAGGCAAGGTGAAAAATGCTCCCGGCAAACAGCAGGATCAGGACGACGTACCAGAAAGGGTTCGTCGTTTCTACGATGCCGGGTTTGAACATTGCCACGGCGAATGTCGAAAGAAAAAGCGTGACGGTGGTGAAGACCGCGTGGCCACGGGCTTTGGTTTCCGCGCGTTCTTTGGCCAGCCATTCGTTCACAGCGCGATCTGCCTGCGCTTGCACATGCGCTCGGCGCGCTGCTCGTGCGGCCTGTTGGGCGCGTTGTGCGATAACACGATCTGCGGTGACGCCTTCCTGGTCATAAAGCTTGCGCCGTTGCGGGTCATTTAAAATGTGGTAGGCGTCGGTGATACGAGTAAAGCGGCGGGCGGCGGCAGGATCGGGGTTGACGTCAGGGTGATATTTACGCGCCAAACGACGATAAGCGGATTTGATTTCGCCTGGGCTGGCTGTGCGTTGAAGGCCCAGCATACGGTATAGATCAGCCACGTGCGTAACCTCGAAAAGAGTAGTGGTAAATGCAGCAAATACCCTGTGAGCCGGTCTGCTGGAATGCCAGAAATGACTTGGGTTTCAAAAGGGGAACTGCACGGGACACGCTCTATTGTACGATTTCTCAACGAGGTTTCAAGCACAAAGTCGGGGAGAAGTCGGGAGAAGTTCGACTTTTCGAGACTTCTCCCAACCTCCCTAGACTTTTCCGAACTTTATTGACTCGCTACCTGGCTGACTAAATTCACGAGCGTCCGCACACAAATCCCAGTCGGGCCAACTGAAAGATAAGGTTTGCCGCTATCGTTCCAGGCTGTCCCCGCAATGTCGAGATGTGCCCAGGGCGTGTCACCAACAAACTCGCGCAAAAAGTAGGCGGCGGTAATGGTTCCGGCTTTGCGACCTCCGACATTTTTAATGTCAGCAATGTCGCTCTTGATTTGATCACGGTACTCACGATCCAGCGGCAATTGCCAAATCTTTTCGCCCGAAGCTTTGCCGGCATTGATAATGGCCTCTGTCCATTCCTGATTGTTGCCGAGCACAGCGACATACACATCACCCAGCGCAATCGAAACCGCACCAGTCAACGTCGCCAAATCAACAATCCTGGTCGCGCCCAGTTGGATCGCGTAAGATAGGGCATCGCACAGAATCAGACGCCCCTCGGCATCGGTATTGATGACTTCAATCGTTTTGCCTGCCATCGAACGCACGACATCGCCAGGCCGCTGCGCCCGTCCGCCGGGCATGTTCTCGACGGCTGGAACAATGCCGATGACGTTGACCGCAGGCTTGAGTTGGGCAATCGCGCGCATCGCCGCAATCGTTGTCGCGCCGCCCGCCATGTCGTATTTCATTTTTTCCATGCCATCGGCAGGCTTAATCGAAATACCGCCGGTATCAAAGGTCACGCCTTTGCCTACAATCGCAATTGTTTCATTGGAGGTCGGTTCCGTGCTCGGCGTATAGGTCATCACAATTAGCTTCGCTGGTTCAGCACTGCCTTGTGCTACGCCCAGCAATGACCCCATACCCAATTCTTTCATGCGCGCCTCGTCCAATACGTCTATTTCCAGGCCGTATTTCTGGGCAACCTCTTCCGCCTGGCGCGCCAGTTCGGTCGGTGTCATGTAATTGCTCGGCTCGTTGACAACAGAGCGGGCAAAGTTTGCGGCCTCAGCTAAAATGCGCCCGCGCTCAGCACTTTGCTCCAACGATTGCGAATCGCCTTCGACCGTAGCCACGATCATTTGCTCAATCAGCTTTTCTTCTTTCTCGCTGGTTTTATATTTGTCGGCATCCCACAGCGCCAGCAATGCGCCTTCAACTCCAGCTTGAATGGCATCATCCAGCGGTAACTGCGAGCGACGCAGAAACGCAAATTTGCGAACGTTTTTCGCGCGTAAAAGACGGGCGGCGGTGCCAAGCATCCGACGCACAATGTCCGTATTGTACTCGGCCACTTTGCCTGCGCCCAATAACAGCAGTCGTTTGGCCGCGATGTTACCCGGATTGTGCAGGTAAACGGTTTCTCCTGTTTTACCGGAAAGCTCGCCGTTCTCGATGAGCGAAGTAATCACGCCGCCTGAACGTTTATCGAGTTCAGCCAACGCGCCTTCTTCCGGCTTTTCGCCCTCGTAAACATTGACGACAAGCGCGTCACATTCAATTTCATAAAACTTCCTGGGATCTGCTTTAACTTCCATGAGTTCGCTCCTGAAAAAATGTACGACAGGCGGCTCGCCTGTCGCATGTTATCTCAATGATTTTTTCAACCTCAGCGACAGGCGAGCCGCCTGTCGTATATTAATCTTCCCGATTTCGCTGTTTCATCGCAACGCGTGCTTCGCGTTCCTGATCTTTGCGCGTTTCGGCTTCGCGTTTATCGTGCAGCTTCTTGCCGCGCGCGACTGCGACTTCACATTTGATGAACCCGTTTTTGAAATAAAACTTAGTCGGCACCAGCGTTAACCCCTTCTCCTGAATTTTCGACCGCAGCCTTTCGATTTCGCGTTTGTGCATGAGCAAGCGGCGGTTTCGTATAGGATCGTGATTTTCCCGATTGCCGTGCGAATAAGGACTGATGTGAACGCTCAACAACCACAGTTCCCCTTTATCAATGGTCACATAGCCCTCTTTGAGATTAACGCTGCCATCGCGCGCAGACTTTACCTCCGTTCCCTGAAGTTGAATGCCTGCCTCGTAGGTTTCCAGAATGTGATAATTGTGGTAGGCCGCACGGTTGGTGCTGACGATTTTCTCTGCCATTTAAATCTCTGGTGCCAAACGCTGCACCCAAAAGGCATTAACTAATGGTTCGGTAATACCACCTGTAAATAAGTAATATCCCAATAACCATTACATAACCAGCGCTGGCAATAAATGCTACTAAATGAAAGGGTGACAAATTCCGCCGTGGAAATAAATAAGCGGCTAACCCTAAAAGCACAATTGGAGCTATCAGAGCCAAAATCAATAATCCAAGCAACGCCATTCCTGACCAATACCAAAAACGTAGTGTTAATCCTATCAAAAGCCAGCCACCGTAACTCGCAAAGAGCAAAAAAAGCGGAAAGATTGGTGGGGCAGGAATTTCGCTCGCTAGCATCCGCCGAACCAACCAAAGATATAAGCCAAGGGCAGACAGTGGAACAACCAGGTAAATCACAAATGGAATCAGTGGCTCCATATTAGGATTTCAAGACCATCTCCTTCATTCGTTCAAAGCCCAAACTTTTATCAGTGGCTTGCCATCATTCGAGGCGTGTAATGCCATACGCGGAATTCTCTGCTCCCGACACCACGACGACGATGCGCAGGTTCAATATAAACGTTGAGAATATAAACCTCATGGCTTATATACAAAGTGCCCGGATGGGGCAGCAAACGGCGCAGGATAATACCACCACCACCTATAATTTGCTCCTCAAATTCCACCAGCCAGCCAAGATATTCTGCCCGCCTAAGCATCTCTATTAGTGGGGCAAGTAAATTGGCCTGGATTAATCCGGCTGTGGGTTCGTCTGCCATCCCTGCATCGCAGCCCGCTGGTGGGCAATAATAATAGCATTGGCAACCGTAGCCAGACGAATTTGATAGGATTGAGATACTGGCATAGGAATTTTCTTAACTGCGCTTCCTCATTACCCACTCCCCATTACAAGAGCAAATAGCTCCCTTGGTAACACGAATTCTGCGCAAAGCGCTACCGCGTTTTTTGTGTTGTGAGAGAGAATTGAAGATGCTGAAAAATTCTTACTCGCCCTTCAATGGGCGATCCATCAATTCTTGCAACAACTGTTGTGGCGTTTTGCCTTCGTACAGCATTTGATAGACGCCTTCTGTAATTGGCATTTCAACTCCGATGCGTTGTGCCAGTTCGTGCGTAGCCTTAGCGGTCTTGACGCCTTCCGCCACCTGACGGGTTTCGCTGATGATTTGTTCGAGCGTGCGTCCTTGCCCCAACGCCACACCGACCTGCCGATTGCGCGAAAGATTGCCAAGACACGTCAGCACCAAATCGCCCATTCCCGCCAGACCCGCCAACGTTTCGCCACGTCCACCAAGCTTCACGGCAAGCCGCGTCATCTCGGCCAGTCCGCGCGTAATCAATGCCGTCACGCTGTTGTAGCCCAAACCCAAACCGTTCACGACGCCCGTCGCAATCGCCATCACGTTTTTGACCGCGCCGCCGATTTCCACACCGATAACATCCGTATTGGTATAGACGCGAAAACGGCTCGAAGACAAAACGGTCTGCACCGCTTTGGCGGCGTCTACATCAGAGGCAGCGGCGACAATGGCCGATGGCTGATCCTGTGCAACTTCGAGCGCAAAGCTGGGGCCGGAGAGGGCGACATAGCGCGGCACAAACATACCTTGCAGCACATCCTGCACGACATCTTCCATCCGCATTTGCGTGTGGACTTCGATGCCTTTTGTGGCGCTCACGAAAATCATTTCGGCGCGCAGGAACGGCAGCATATTCGTATAAACCTCGCGGCAAACGTGCGAAGGAACGGCGGTAATAACAAACTCAGCCCCCCGCAACGCCTCACCCAATTCGTGCGTCGGCGCAACGTTCTCCGGCAAAGCGAAGCCGAGCAAATACACCAGATTTTCCCGTTTTGATTTGAGGAGATTAGCAACTTCAGGATCGTGCGCCCACAACCTCACGCGCTGCCCCGCGCGTGCCGCGACCAACGCGAGTGCGGTTCCGTAACTGCCTGCACCAATGATGGCAACTTCATTCATCTTGAAGCTCAAATTTCCTCTCTCAAATTCGCTTTGCTGCCCCGAATTTATTTTCCGTCCCCGCCATCAATCGTTTAATGTTGTCGCTGTGCTTGAAAACAATTACGGCGACAACGACTGTGATGGCGACGAGCATTTGCGTTAAGTACGAACTCGGCCACACCCAACCATGCCACCATAAAATCAGCGGGATCATCACGACCGTACCAACAATTGAACCGAGCGAGATGTAACGCGTTTTTGCTACGATCAAGATAAACAGTACAAATGCGCAGAGCGCAGCAACAGGCGCAATCGCCAGGAACACACCAAGTCCCGTCGCTACGCCCTTGCCCGCCTTGAAGCCGAGCCAGACGGGAAAAATATGCCCGACAATGGCGAGAATCGCCGCACCCGCCACAATCCAGGTCGTAGTCCCCCCGCCTACTCCGGTCAGCCAACGCGCCGCCAAAACCGCCACGAAGCCTTTCACGATGTCGAGCGCGAAGGTCAGAATCCCCAGCGTCTTTCCGGCTGTTCGTAAAACATTGGTCGCCCCCGTTGCACCGCTGCCGGAAGCGCGCACGTCTTGGCCTGTCTTGAGTTTGACGATGAGGTGTCCGAACGGGATTGAGCCGAGAAAGTAGGCCAGAGTCAATGCTGCAATTTCGGTGGTATTCATTGGGTTAATGTTCTCTTCCTAGCCTCGTTATTTGATCCTCCGCCGAATCATATCCAGCGCTGCATTTACGGCAAGCGTACGAATGAATTGCCGATCACCGGGGAACATAAACTTGCGCGAAGAGCTTTGTACTTCGTCGGCGAGGCCGATGTATACAAGTCCAACAGGCTTTTCGTCGCTGCCGCCACCGGGGCCAGCAATGCCTGTAATGCCGATGCCGATAGTCGAGTGGGCGCGCCGGCGAATGCCTATCGCCATCGCTTCGGCGACTTCCGGGCTGACCGCGCCGTGCTTTTCGAGCAGGCGATTTGGCACACCGAGCAAATCCACTTTGGCTTCGTTGCAATAGGCGATGACACCTTCTTTGAAGTAATCCGAACTGCCGGGAACCTCAGTGATGCGTCCAGCTAACAGGCCGCCGGTGCAGCTTTCGGCTATCGCCAACGTGTATTGTTTGAAATTCAGCAATTCGCCGACCACTTCTTCTAGTTCCTGATTGCGCAGCGAAAACACGTTGTCGCCGAGCACCATTTCCAGTTTGCCCGCTAATTCGTCGAGCAGTTTATTGGCTTCGGCTTCGGTCTTGGCTTGCGCGGTTAGATGCAATTCGATTTGGCCTTTGCCGAAGAGGATTGTCGTTATCGGGTTTTTGTAGGTCTTGTAAATCGGCGCGGCGCGTTCGTCTACGCCAGATTCGGTTAAGCCGAAGATGCTCAGTTGTCGCCGCAGTAACACGATGTCGCCCGCGCGTTCACGAAGTTTCGGCATCACTTGTTCTGCAAACATCGGCTTCATTTCGCGCGGTGGCCCTGGCAATAGCACGAAGGTACATTTTTTTTCGGTCATCAAAATGCCGGGTGCGGTGCCGTTATTATTTTCAAGCGCCGTCGCACGATCAGGAATCAACGCTTGGCGCGAATTGATTTCCGGCATTTTCATGTCGCGTTTGGCAAAGCGCGCCTGGATTTTCGCCAGCACCGCATCATTCAAAACCATCCGGCGTTGCAGGACGCGTGAAAACACTTTCTTGGTGATGTCGTCTTCCGTGGGACCAAGTCCGCCCGTCGAAATGATAATCTCTGACCGCTTCATCGCGTCACGAATCGCTTCTTCCAAAATCGTTTCGTCATCGCCAACGACGCTTTTGAATTTGACTTCAATGCCGATGGAGTTAAGTTTCTCTGTCAGCCAGAGGGAATTTGTATCCGTGCGATACGGCGTGAGCATTTCCGAACCAACAGCAATAATTTCAGCGTGTAACATAAAAAGTAGATGCTGGATGTTGGAGGCCAGATATTAGAAAACAAGGATCACTAGCATCCAGCATCTAGTCTCTAACATCTCTCAATAAAGTAATTGTGGTACCACGAGCGGCAGGAATGATAGCACTACTGCGGCGTAAATGCCCGCGACGATGTCATCAAACATCACGCCCAATCCAGCGGGCAAATCCTGCAGTTGTTTGATGGGATACGGCTTGAAAATATCGAAGGCGCGAAAGAGCAAAAACCCCACGACCATTACGACTGTAGGCTTGCTAAGCTCGGCAACCAACAATGGCGCGATAAGGGTGAACGAAATCAATTGACCTGCGACTTCGTCCACGACAATGCGCTGCGCATCTTTTTCGCCGAAGATTTTTTCGCCGCGATTCGCCAGCCCAAATGCCGAGCGCAGAAATGATGAGACTGACAAGGATGAGGCACGCCTGGAAATATTGCGGCGCTGCCGGCAGGCGATGAATACGGCGTAAAAAATCGCGACGCCAACGAGTGCGCCGAATGTTCCGGGCGCGAAGGGAAGCAAGCCTACGCCACAGGTTGAGAGGGCAAAAGCAAGCGGTCGGTAAAGATCTAGTTTTGTGTTCGTATAATAGGAATTGCTACAGAAAGGGATCATTTTTTTAGCGGCGTGAAGTGCGTGTGGAATATCTTTCTTGAATCTTTCTAATCGTGATAAGGAATCAATACGCGAGTCTCCTTCTACATAGGGGCCTCTTGATAAGGCGCAAAGCCGAGTTCAAACCCGTTCTATCGAATAAAATAGCCGTAACTTCCTCAATTTTCTTCCTCGAATCCATAATTTTGAGTTTCTTGCCGCCCTTCATTATCTTGGGCAACCTGAATAGTGGCCTACTGTTTTTATTTTTCCTTCGAGTTGAATTGAAAAGATTACCTGCCATCCGTGTATCACGGGGTTAATGCAATCATCATCACCAATAACATATGCACTTCGTAGCTTAAAAAAGCCTGATTCTTGAAATTCATTAACTAACTCTCTTACCTTTTCAGATTCTATATGAAATCTTGAGACTTCGAGTTTTTCGGCCAAATCAATTGCATCAAAAATTACCAAACCATCAGCAAAAACAAAAATTTTGTACTCTCTACAACATATGCACATAGCGTAGCATTAACCCAGTTTTTGAGTTTGTTTATCTAATCTGTACCTTTTCAAGCCACCTTAAATCGTGATATTCCGATTTTCTCGAGTGAATCAACCGCATCAAATATCACCACAGCCATCAGCAAATACAAAAACCTTTGTACTCTCTGCAAATATCACATCCCAGTATTGAAGGAGCGACTTCTAAGGTGATGACCGTATCTGGGAATGGGCGCGATTAACTCCAATTCTTTCTGCAAGCAGTCAGGCAAACACAAGAGTACGATGGCGAGAAACTCATGACATACACCCGCGCAATCAAATCATAATCGTGCGCTTCGGTGATTTCGAGGTTGATGAAATCTCCCGGCTTCACATCGAAGCCATCCAGCACATCATTGATGAGAATGTGGCCGTCCACTTCGGGTGCTTGTGTTTCCAACCGCGCTTGCAGCAGCAATTCGCTTTCTTCGGACACACCTTCCAATAACGCGCGAAACTGCTTGCCGATCATCGCCTTGTTTTTGCGCTTGGAAATTTTTTGCTGTTCGCGCATGAGCTTCGCGCGACGCGAGCGCATTGTTTTCGCTGGCACTTTGCCGTCCAAGTTCAAAGCCGTGCGTGCCTTCTTCGTCGGAGTAGGTGAACACGCCGACGCGGTCGAATTCAATGTCTTTGACGAACTGCATCAGCTCGCCAAAATCTTCTTCGGTTTCGCCAGGAAAGCCCACAATGAACGTGGTGCGAAGTGCGATGTCCGGCACAAATTTGCGCGCACGTCCAAGCAACTTTTCGAGCATTGCACGATTGCCACCGCGTCGCATGCGCTTGAGCATGTTTGCGCTCGCGTGCTGCAACGGCATGTCCAGGTAATTACAAACTTTCGGCTCTTCCGCCATCACCGCGAGCGTCGCGTCGCTCAATGAATTCGGGTAGGTATACATCACACGAATCCATTCGATGCCGTCCACTTGCGCTAAGCCTTTCAGCAAATCTGCGAGTCCGTCTTTTAAGCCTAAATCCAAGCCATATTGCGTCGAGTCTTGCGAAATCAACACTAGCTCTTTGACACCTTGTGCGGCGAGCTGATTTGCTTCGTTGATGATCGAACCGGCACGGCGCGAACGATACTTCCCGCGCATTTGTGGAATTGCGCAAAACGCGCAGGTATGGTCGCATCCTTCAGCGATTTTCACATAGGCAAAATGCTTGGGCGTAGCCAGCACACGAGGCGTGTTTTCGTCATAAATATATGTTGGCAAGCCGCGCGTCATCCAACTGTTGGAAGCGACGAACGCTGCGTCCTGTTGGGCGACGGCTGACGGATCAACCGCCGCAACAATCTTGGTAATTTCGCTCGTACCGAGAACGGCGTCTACTTCAGGCAATTGATTGAGCAGGTCCTGGCGATAGCGTTCGACTAGGCAGCCCGCCACGACTAAGCGTTGGAGCTTGCCTGTCTCCTTCAACGCCGACATTTCCAGAATCGTGTCAATAGACTCCTGTTTGGCGGAATCAATAAAGCCGCAGGTGTTGACCACCATCACGTCGGCGTCTTCGCGGATAGTAGTGAGTTCGTAACCATGTTGTTTGAGTTGCCCCATCATGACTTCGCTGTCCACTAAGTTTTTCGGACAGCCTAAACTGACGAAGCCGATTTTTGAGATTTCAGATTTCTTCATTGCGCCGCAATTGTAGCCTATATTGGCGGGATTAGCAGGGGTGAAAGCCAACGACAGAAATGGCGTGACCCAATAATTGAATCACGCCACTTGAATGAATGAATAAGGTTGAGAACTACTATTTCTTGGGCGGTACAACGGCATCCTTGGCGGCTTTGGCCACGCGGAATTTGACGACCGTCTTTTTCGGAATTTTAATTTCGGCACCAGTCGCAGGGTTGCGACCTTTGCGGGCTTTCCGCTCGGCTTTGACTAATTTGCCAATACCAGGGAGGACAAACTGCCCGATTTTCTTAGTTTGCGCCACGGCGACGCCTGCGATTTCGTCAAGAATCTCGCCGCCGACTTTCTTGGAAACACCGAACTTTTCAGCCAGGTGGGTAGCCAATTGACCTTTGGTCATGGGTTTTGCTGCTGCTTTTGCTGCTGCCATAAACATTCTCCTTTGTAATTATAAGTAAGCCTCGCTTTGCTCCTACAGCATTTCACGGCTTCGCCTCAAACAACGAGAACAAAAACTGACATGAGCAGCCGAGCAAAGCTTCGGCACCAAAAGGGAAAACCAGTCTGATTTCCCTTCCTCGCACAAACAACGGTTCGCGGTTGACACCACCGCCACTAAACCGCAGAGCCTTCGGCTGAAAGTTCTGACGATGTGTGGGGAATTCTGTTTGTGATGTGAAAAGAACCTAACTACCTTTTTCACTAAACCAGTGAGAGAGGCAGGCATCGCTTCTGTAGTTCGTGATTTTTTCAAGCGACTGTATATTGTGCTAGAACGCGGCGGAGTATACATTAGCTGGTAGGTGAGCGCAAGTCCATTTTGCCCTATTTTTATTGGGGAAATTCTACGTCACAGCACTGCTGACCGCATCAATATTGAGGTTCGTTAACAGGGAAATGTGGACTGTGAGCAAGGCCCGCCAAACAGCGTGAAAACGTTCTCTTGAAAACCATCTTTTTTCTGCATTTCCTCGTTGCAAAATAGCGCGCGATTAGTTTAGATTTGCGCCGCATTTAGTATTGTTTCAGTTTAGTTGCCAATGATAATTGCTTGCAGAAGTAGCCAGAATGAACTTAACGCAAGGGCGAGTCGTCGGCTGCTTCGATTTATTGAGGAGGAACTATATCGTGCCATTAGCTACTTGTCCGGAATGTGATGCCGACATCCATGTAGATGAGGATATGGACAAAGGTGACATTGTTGAGTGTGATGAATGTGAGGTACGCCTCGAAGTCGTAGGACTTGATCCGATTGAATTAGACGCGGCGGCTGAAGCCGACAGCGATGATTATGATGATGACGACGATGATTATTGATAAGACCCCTTAACCAGCCTACTTGACGGGTGCGAGAAAAGAGGTGCGATTTGTGCGTAGTTTGATGATCGGATTGACCGGTTCGACGCGCACATCGTGCTGCTTGCCATCGCGCATCTCTGGATAATACGCCAACCCATAGCTCGCACGGATTTCCTCGACTAACGCTTTAAAAACGGGGGCAAAGTCCCGTGCATCGGCTGAAAAATCACGCCCGCCTGTCGCCGCCACGATGCGCGAAGCATCCAGCGGAGTGATCACTCGATCCGTGCCGCGACTGGCGGACAAGATATAGGAGGGCAAGGTGATGGAATAAATCGTCACGCCCGCCGCATTCGCACGTCGAATCAATTCACGGCTATCAATCATACTGGAAGAATCAAAGCCATCCGTAATAACAACGATGACACGTCGCAACGGATAGTTATTTCTTGAAAAACGCGGGCGCCGTCCGAGCATCAGGACGGATTTATCCAGTGCGTCGTAGATGCGGGTGGAACCACCAAACTCCGCCATCTTGGCAAACGCCCGCTCCAGCTTTTTCGGGTCTGAAGTGAAATCCTGATAAACTTTGACCTCGTAATTAAAGGCCAACGCAGCAAACATGGATTCCCCCTTCATAATTTCGGTGAACTTTGCGGCAGAAGCACGCAGCGTGGCAATCTCATTGGGCTTGAGGCTACCGGAGAGATCAAGCGCAAAGACCACGGCGAGCGGACGCGAGGTCGTCACCTCATCCGTAACCGTGAAGAATTCGATTTTCCGCTGTTGCCCATCCACAAAAAGCCGAAAGTCCTCCGCCTTCAAATTATGGATATAATTTCCCGCCTTGTCTGTGGCAATGGCTTCCACCATTACCAGGTCGGTATCAATTTTGAGGACATCTTCGTCGGCACGCGGCCTTTTTTCCTGCGCCGACAAGACAGCAGAGACCAACATCAAACTAAATAAGAGAAAAAAAAGACAGGTGATAGAAGATGATTTGCAGCTTAATCTATTCATTACTGGCAGCCTTTAGTTCAGCAATAATTCAATGCAAGCCCTCACGGAGTAACTTGCAGTGATGGACTTGTTAGGCGATTATAAATTCATGCAGCCAAAGCTGCCAGTTACTTTTCAAGGAGTTGTTATCCGCATGATGTTACGCGCATTACTGGTTCTTAGTTGCACCCTTCTCAGTGGGCTGCCTGCCTGGGCAGATGGGGCGAAGATTCAAGGCAAAGTGAAAGAGGAGGGCGGGAAGGCCCTGGCTGGCGTAACAGTCAAAGCCGAGCGTTCCGTCACACGCACTTTAAACGATCAGGATACCAAGCCAAAAGACTACAAAGTCAAAACGAATGAGAAAGGCGAATTTGCATTTAAGGATTTGCTGGAAGGCAGCTATATGCTCACCTTTGAGCTGACCGGCTATCGCACCTTTGTCACACGCCGGGTGCAATTGACGGCGGGGGAAACACTGAAAGTACCACGCGCGATTGAAATGTCGCGTGAACGGGAACCGTTTGGCTTAATCCGCGGTGCGACATTGGATAGTAGCGGGTACTCGCTGCAGAACGTCCAGCTTACGCTTGAGCGCACCGATGGCAAGAAGTTCAAAAAGGTCGAGAAGGTATCTTTTGAAGGTGGCGAATTCGCTTTTCGCGTCCCCGCCGAAAAAGGCACGTATCGTATCACCGCCAGCGCGGATGGCTTTAAAACTGTCAGCAAAGAAGTGACGGTGGATGGAGATGAAATCCGGCAGGTGGCGTTGCAGTTGGAAAAGAAGAATTGAGACACGGGGCCAGGTGACACGGAGACGCGGGGGAAAACCCCACACCGCATCGCCGTGTCTCTTGATCGCCGTGTCGCACTTACTGGTTCATCGAATTCAAAAACTCGCCATTGCTCTTGGTGCGATCCAAACGATCCAACACAAGCTCCATTTGTTCCACTGGTGAAAGCGGATTGAGCACGCGACGCAGCACCCAAATGCGGTCGAGGTCTTTCTTCTGAATCAGCAATTCTTCTTTGCGTGTGCCAGACTTTTGCAAATCAATCGCCGGGAAAACACGCTTATCAGAAAGTTTACGATCCAAATGAATTTCCATGTTGCCCGTGCCCTTGAACTCTTCAAAGATCACGTCGTCCATACGGCTGCCTGTTTCCACTAGCGCCGTGGCAATAATCGTGAGGGAGCCGCCCTCTTCGATGTTGCGCGCCGCACCAAAGAATCGCTTCGGGCGTTGCAACGCGTTGGAATCCACACCACCGGAGAGAATCTTGCCGGAAGGCGGAACGACGGCGTTGTGTGCCCGCGCGAGACGCGTAATGGAGTCGAGCAAAATCACGACATCGCGCCCGTGCTCGACCAATCGCTTGGCTTTCTCGATCACCATATCGGCGACTTGCACGTGACGCGAGGCTGGTTCATCGAAAGTTGATGAAATCACCTCGCCATTGACGGAACGCTGCATATCGGTCACTTCTTCAGGCCGCTCATCAATCAGCAGCACAATCAGCGTCACTTCAGGATGGTTTTCCGTAATGGAGTTGGCAATCGTCTGCAACAGGACGGTTTTACCAGTGCGCGGAGGGGCCACGATCAAGCCACGTTGGCCTTTGCCAATGGGCGTCACGAGGTCAATGACGCGCCCAGAAAGCGTTTCCTGCGCGGTTTCCATCTTGAGTTGCTCATTAGGATAGAGCGGCGTCAGATTATCGAAGAAGACTTTGTCGCGCGCCAGATCGGGTGGCTCGAAGTTGATCGCTTCCACTTTGATCAGGGCGAAATAGCGTTCGCCTTCTTTCGGCGGTCGAATCTGGCCGGAGATCGTGTCGCCGGTACGCAAATCGAATTTGCGAATCTGTGACGGGCTGACGTAAATATCATCCGGGCCGGGTAAGTAGTTGTATTCAGGCGCGCGTAAAAAGCCGAAGCCATCCGGGAGCGTTTCCAGTACGCCTTCCGAGAAGATCAGACCGGACTTCTCGGTTTGTGCTTGCAGGATTTTGAAGATCAATTCCTGCTTACGCATCCCCGTTGCGCCCGGTACATCCAACTCTTTCGCAATGGACGTTAGCTTGGAAATACTCATTTCCTTCAGTTCGGAAATGTCGAGCAGATTACTGTCCAAAACTTCTTCTTCTTCTTCCAGGTATTCAACGGCTCGTTCGCGCGCTTTTGCTGATTTGTCTGCCATAACTTTATTTCTATTGTGACCGACCAGTGATTAGGTCCGTCACGTTAATTGCCGTTACTCGGCAAAAGGTTTGTCTTTAAGGGGATTCTCGATGTGCCCACTACACACCGCATTGAATATTGAAAAATAAACCGGTAGTCACTGCAATTTTGCTAGGAGCAGCAACCACACTGGGGACTTGTTGTTCATTTTTAGGTCGTGATTATCGCTTAGGATTCATCGGCGGCTTATGATTTCAATTGTCTTTATTCCACCGACGATGTTTTAGGATTGTTATTGATGCGAGAGTAAAAACGTTGCTCTCGTGTGAAGTTTACCGCTAGGGAGATTTGTTAATGACTGCCGAGACCGCTTGCTTGTCGGAGAGTCAAACTTGCTCTGATCGCATCCCACAATGGCTTCGCGCCTGCGCGCGAGACCGATGAATACGGGATGATGCGCTCTGTCGCCAGCACCTTGCGGGCACGAATTAGAGAAGCACGCTGCTCATTGGCCGACAGCTTATCAACTTTCGTTGTGACCACCAGAAAGGAAAGTCCGAAGTGCTCTAGCCAGGATTTCATCTGAAGATCTAACGGGGAAGGCTCGTGCCGTGCATCAACGATCAAGATACATAGCACAAGAGCCGCACGTTGCGCAAGATAATTTTCAATTAGTTGGCCCCACTGCTGGCGCTCCGCCTTGGAAACTTTCGCGTAACCGTAACCAGGCAAATCCACAAAGATCATCTCTTCGTTAATGTCGAAAAAATTTAGCGCCTGCGTACGTCCCGGCGTGTTACTCGTGCGAGCTAAGCCTTTGACACCAAGCAGGCTATTAATCAGACTTGACTTGCCGACATTCGAGCGCCCCATAAAAGCAATCTCCGGCAAAGTCGCCGGTGGGATCGAAGCCACGGTCGGGGCACTGGCAATAAATTTGGCGTTGCTAACTTTCATCCACCTCACTCAACTATTCAAGGTGTTACTTGCTTGATTCGACACCACTGGAGTTTGCCACAACACCGCCTCCAAATCATTTTTGGGCGGTGTAGGTTCTGGCAATCTTTCCAAGGCAAGCTGGAGCACGGCATCCATTGTCTCCACCGGATTAAGTTGGAAGGCTTCCAAAATATCGGCGGGAATCTCGCTCAAATCCTTCTCGTTGTCCTTGGGAAAAATAATCGCCGTCAGGCCAGCGCGATGCGCCGCCAAGAGTTTTTCTTTCAAGCCACCAATCGGTAGCACTTTGCCACGCAAGGTGATTTCGCCCGTCATCGCAACGTTTTTATGCACTGCAATGCGCGTCAGCGCCGAAGCCAAGGCGGTTGCAATCGTGATGCCAGCCGATGGCCCGTCTTTCGGAATCGCGCCTTCCGGCACGTGGACGTGCAAATCGTAATTTTTGTGAAAGTCAGCCGGAATGCCTAATTCAGCGGCACGCGAACGAAGATAGGTGACCGCAGCTTGTGCTGATTCCTGCATCACATCACCCATTTTACCGGTTAACGTCACCTTCCCGGCACCAGGAATCAGCGTCGCCTCCACTTGCAAAACATCGCCGCCTACTTCCGTGTAAGCCAAGCCGTTAACCAATCCGATTTCACTATGCTCAGCGATGGTTTGTGGGCGGAATTTAATCGGCCCCAGCAAGTCCTTCACCAGTCCTTCATCAACGGTCAAACTGAAATCCGCTGCTTTGTGCAGCACGACTTTGCGAGCCACCTTACGACAAACCGAACCGATTTCTCGTTCGAGATTTCGCACCCCGGCTTCGCGCGTGTAGGAATTGACAATGGTGCGAACACCGGCTTCCGCAAACGCAAGTTGCGCCGTTTGCAGGCCATTACTTGCGACCTGTTTGGGAATCAAATGTTGCCGCGCAATTTCCAGTTTCTCGCGCTCGGTGTAGCCCGCCAAGCGGATAATTTCCAAGCGATCCTGCAAAGGAACCGGAATCGTATGCAAGACATTGGCCGTCGCAATAAACATCACTTGCGAAAGATCATATTCGACATCCAGATAATGATCGTGAAAAGTGTGATTCTGCTCCGGGTCAAGCACTTCGAGCAAGGCGGACGCCGGGTCGCCGCGATGATCGTGCCCCAGTTTATCCACTTCATCTAGTAACATCACCGGGTTGATCGTCTTGGCCTTCTTCATCATTTGAATGATTTGCCCTGGCAAGGCACCGATGTAGGTGCGGCGATGCCCGCGGATTTGGGCTTCATCACGTACGCCGCCCAACGCCAGGCGCACAAAATTCCGGCCTGTCGCCCGGGCAATCGAGCGTCCCAGCGAAGTCTTGCCGACACCGGGCGGGCCGACGAAACAAAGAATCGTGCCACGCGGTTTTTCAATCAACTGCCGCACGGCCAAATATTCCAGGATGCGCTCTTTGATTTTGTCGAGGCCGTAATGATCATGTTCCAACACGTCCTGCGCCTGTGTCAGATCACGAAGCTCTTGGCTCTTTTGCTGCCACGGCACACTCAGCAACCAGTCAATGTAGTTGCGCGAAACCGTAGATTCGGCAGACATCGGCGGCATTTGTTCCAGCTTCTGTAATTCAGCCAAAGCCTTTTCTTTTGCTTCTTCAGACAGGCCGACTTCTTCGATTTTCAGGTAAAGCTCATCCAGTTCGGCTTTCTCGTCTTTGCGCCCTAGTTCTTTGTGAATCGCTTTGATCTTTTCGTTGAGGTAATACTCGCGCTGGGATTTTTCCATTTGTCGCTTGACGCGCGTTTGAATAGTGCGATCTATGTTGAGCTTTTCAATTTCGATCTCAATTAGCTCCACCATCTTCAGTAGCCGCTCATGGACGGAATAGGTTTCGAGCAGATTTTGCTTGTCTTCCACCTGTAGCTTCATCACTTGTGCGAGCAAATCCACCATTTGTCCTGAGTCACCGACCCGCAAAGCAGCCAGCAGCATTTCAGGATTTGGCTCCTGGGCCAGCTTAAGATACTGCTCCATCAGCGCCCCGATGCGCGACACCAGGTTCATCGTACGGCGATTATTTTCCACAACCACGGGCGCACGACGCACCACGGCGCGTAAATAGCCATCCGCCTCCATCACCCTGACCGCGCGCGCTCGCTCGCGGCCTTCTACCAAAACCTTGATGGTGGTTTCTTCCGGTTTACGTAGCGAGTTTGAGATATAAGCAACCGTTCCGACCGGATAGATTTCACTGGCTCCGGGGTCTTCCCGGGTCGCGTCGTGCTGTGTTGCCAGAAAGATCAGGCGGTTGGTCGTCAGCGCTTCTTCCAACGCGCGCACGGACGAAGCGCGCCCGATATTGAAAGCCGCTTTTGAGAACGGAAAAACCACGACATCCCGAATCGGAACCATCGGATAATCCGCGATGTCAGTGGGTGGCAGGTCAGTGAATTCTTGAAAATCCAGCATGATGAAAAAGCCTCTGGCGCTCGCAGCCGCCATCGTAGAAGAATTCAACCTTGGGAATAATAAACAAGGAAAGAAATTGTAGGATGGCGGATTACTGAACGAGAAAAAGCCGCCCGCCCAAAGCCGCAAACCGCAATTGCCATTAGCTCGCTTTTTCGAGCGTGAACATCACTGTGCGATTAACGACCATATCCGCTGTGACGATAAAATCGCGGATTTTTTTCTGTCCAGGAAGCGAATACATGGCATCCAGCATCAATTCTTCCAGAATCATCCGCAGCCCGCGCGCGCCTACTTTGCGCTCACAGGCCAGGCGCGCTACCGCGCGTAGCGCATCATCCGTAAAGCGCAGCTTAATATTGTCCCATTCAAATTGCCGCTGATATTGCTTAATCAGCGCGTTCTTTGGCTCGGTCAGGATTTCAATCATGGCTTCTTCGGTCAGTTCGTGTAACGTTCCGACCACTGGCAACCGCCCCACAAACTCCGGGATCAACCCATACCGAATCAAATCTTCTGGTTGAATTTGTTCCAGCAGATTGATATTGAGCGACTGATTGAGCGGGCGTACCTTCGCACCAAAGCCCAGCCCTTTTTGCCCGATGCGCCGCTGAATGACTCGTTCCAATCCGACAAACGCGCCGCCACAGATGAACAAAATGTTCGTGGTATCAACAGGAAAAAATTCTTGCTGCGGATGCTTGCGACCGCCTTGTGGTGGCACATTGGCGACGGTTCCTTCGAGGATTTTCAGCAAAGCTTGTTGCACGCCTTCGCCTGATACATCGCGGGTGATCGAAGGATTCTCATCTTTACGGCAAATCTTATCTATTTCATCTATGTAAATAATGCCGTTCTGCGCCCGCTCGGCATCGCCGTTAGCCGCCTGCAAGAGTTTGAGGATGATGTTTTCGACATCTTCGCCTACATAACCCGCCTCGGTCAGCGTCGTGGCATCCACAATGGCAAACGGTACTTTGAGCATGCGCGCCAGCGTTTGCGCCAGCAAGGTCTTGCCTGTACCAGTGGGTCCGATCAACAGAATGTTGGATTTTTGGATTTCGACATCGCCGCGCCGCTTCGCCATTTCCACGCGCTTGTAGTGTTGGTAGACGGCCACGGCGAGTTTCTTTTTGGTCTCATCCTGACCAATGACGTACTCATCCAAGAATTCTTTGATTTCGTTGGGTCTGGGCAGGAGCGGACGCGCGGCAGCCGCTTCTTGCTGGGCATCATCGCTGATGATCTCAATGCAAATATCAATACATTCGTTGCAGATGTAAACTGTGGGTCCAGCGATGAGCTTTTTGACTTCGTTCTGGCTCTTGCCGCAGAAGCTACAGCGTAGCATATCTTCACCTCGTCGTATCACCGGGTGGCCTCCGTGAAAATGAGTAGTGTGAGTTGGATCTTCATGAAAATTTATCGGGCACCTGACAAGCGTATCGTGAGAGCGCCAATGATAAACAACGGCTGGCACAGGCGCAAGTAAGAAACCCGGCGGAAACAAGATAGAAAAGGAGAAAGGGGGAGGAAGCAGAACCTGCTCCTAATGCGCGTAGCCCGCTCCCGTTCTTCCCTTCTTCATCTCCTCACTTGGCTATACCAACTGAAGTAATGCGAGCTATCAGGGTCTTGAACTGTACGCTACTCACCCCTTCGCCCTCTAATTCCAGCTCGTATTTGTCGCCGCGAAAGGGAGCGACTTCAATGAAGTACGTGCCAATTTGCTTCATTTCTAAGCGATACATAGTTCCTGTTTACGGACAATTTTGCAAGTGGTTAATTAGGGTTTTGACTTGGCAAGAGTGATTATCGCGCGCCTGTCGCCTTTTGTGCCTCTCTTTTTATATTTACGCCATGCCCGCGCGGATAAAGCCCTGGCAAAGTCACCGGCAATTTGCCCGTAATTTCGCTGTCCCCAATCAAAGCCCGCGCCGTGGCGCGCTGACTGAAGGGATACGGACTATAAGCCGCGAGATAGGCTTTGGTATTCGGGATAGCTGTCAGCAAATAGGGATTGCCGAATGAAATGACCAGCAGCGGCAAATCGCGCTTAGTCAATTCGTCAGCTAAGCGCATCCCCATCGGAGGCAAGCTAACGGTGCCTTTGCCGCTGCGAGCGCGTACGAGGCTCGAAAAAATCACAGCGTCGAATTTACTCAGCTCCAGCCGCGTGAACAGCTTTTGCAAATCAGCTTCCGTCGTGCGGTAATCGAAGGTCACGCTTTCGACATTCACTTTGCGATTGCGCAGTTCCGTCACAAAGGTGTTTGCATTAAAGACACCATCGTCATCGGCAAAGGTGATATTGAGCAGGCGCGCAGTGGATTTCAGGGGCAACAGCTTCTTTTCATCGCGCACCAGCGTAATCGAATGATCGGCGATGTCTTGCGCCACGAGTTGACAGCCGGGACTGGAAACGATCTGGTCAACCTTATCCAAATCAACCGTTCGTTCCTCAATCAATCCTAACGCCGCTTTGGCGCGTAAGATTCTTTCTACCGAAGCATTGATCCGGTCTTCGGTGATTTCTTTTTTCGCCACAGCCTCCTTGATGCCTTTGATGGCGGCGTCAATGTCGGGACATTTTTCGATCACATCCACGCCGGCCTTGATGGCTTCGAGCGCTGCTGTCGCTGCATCGTAGCGCGCGGAAATCCCGGCCATATTCATCGCATCGGTGACGACCAATCCGCCAAATTTCAATTCGTTGCGCAGAATACCGGTAAGAATTTTATTGGAGAGTGTCGCAGGCTTCGTAACTTTCGCGGCATTGGCCTCGGTTTGCGAGGTGAACTCCGCTGCCGCTTGTTCGCTCGCATTCAGCTGCCGCAATGGCGCAACGGCCTCCGGTTCAATTTGCGGCAGCGAAATGTGCGCGGACATCACGGCGCTGACGGCAAACGCTTCGTTTTTCTTTTTGTCCGTACCCACCAGCACGCGAAATGGCAGCAGCTCCAGCTTGTTCAGATCGTCTTTGCTGACATCTACGACGGGCAAGCCAATGTGCGAATCCGTCGCAGTGTTGCCGTGGCCGGGAAAATGCTTGGCACACGTCAGCACGTTTTCGCCTTGCGCACCTTGCACGAAGGCCAAGGCAAAGTTGGCGACGGTCTGTGGGTCTTCGCTGTACGAACGTACGTTAATGACCGGGTTGTCAGGATTGTTATTAACGTCGGCAACCGGAGCAAACAACCAATTGATGCCGATAGCGCGGGCTTCGCGCGCGGTGCAAAGGCCCTGATTGAGTGCATACGTCACTTCGCCCGTCGCGGCGACAGCCATATTTGGCGGCCACCATTGCGTGTCGTTCAGACGCATCCCCAAACCCATTTCTAAATCTGAGGCAACCAGCAGCGGCAAATCGGACATACCTTGCAAACGATTCGTCAGCACGGCTGTCGTCCAGACATCACTGCGAAACCACAACACACCACCGACTTTGTTATCTTCAATGTGGTGTTTGAGTTGTTGGTAGGCATCCGTTTCACGATTCATGAAAATGGCATTGCCGTCCGCCAAAAACATCTGTCCGATTTTAGCTGCGAGTGGGAGTTCCTTCATTTTGTCGCGCACCCATTTTTCTTCCTCTTTCGTCAGTGGGCGGTTGAGAGGTTGATAGGGTGAAGCCTGGGCGAAAGCGGGAGAAGCATTGAAAAATATAGCGATAAATAAGGCTATCAGGATTGGTTTTGCGACTTTCATTCTGCTACTACCTCAACTGACTCGACAGATTCTTTCTCACCTAACAAAACACTCACGCCAAGCCCAACCAGAAAAGTGACAAGCGAACCGATCACCACGTACCACTGCCAGGAAATGGGTGTCCAAAACTTAACGTAAAGAATTGTCGCAGCGCCAGCAATGATACCAACAATCGCGGCTTTCGATTGCACGCGTTTCGTGAATGTCCCCAAAAAGAAGATGCCTAAAATCACGCCGTTCGTGAACGATTGAATATCCAACACCTGATCCACCATGCTGCGCGACAGATAAAATGCCGCGAACATACCTGTTGCCACTTGCACGACGCCCCAGATAAATGTGAACAACTTGGCCGCCTTGATGTAATGCTCATTCGATTTTTTGTTGTCCGTCATCGGCACATAAAAATCTGCCATCGTCGTCGCGGCCTGCGAATTCAGGGATGAAGTAAACGCTGCCGCTGCAATCGCCGCAATCACTAATCCCACAATCCCTGTCGGCAGATGCGAGACGATAAAATGCGGAAAGACGCGATCGGCACGCATCTTGCCATCCACTAAAAACGCGCCCATTTCGCCCACCGCGTAGCCGTTGTAGAAAACATACAGCATCACCCCAATGGACAGGAACAAGGCGAATTGTACGAACACAACCACGCCACTCACAAGCAAAGCCTTGCGCGCTTCTTTCGGCGAATCGCCGCACAAGTAGCGCTGCACCATCAATTGATCGGTGCCATGCGTTGCCGTCGTCAAGAACGCGCCGCCGATGACACCCGACCAGAATGTGTAGCTTTTCGTAATGTCCCACGTGAAATCGAAGAGATTGAATTTGCCTGCCGCGCTGCCGGTGCTGAGGACTTCGTTCCAGCCGCCAGGAATTTTGCCCAGCAAGATAATCGCAGCAACCACGGCCCCAACCAGGTAAATACCAAGCTGTGTGACATCTGTCCAAATCACGGCATCAATACCACCGAGGTACGAAAAAATAATCGTCGCAATGCCCATCACCAGCACCGAAATCAAAATAATCGTCAAGGTCGGATTCAGTGCGGGAAACAGCTTGCTGGCCGCCGCTTCGCTGCCCGGCAAAGCCAAAATCACTGCCGCCAGTACCAACCCGGTCAAGTAAAGTCGAAAGCCATCGGCAATGCTGCGCGTAATCAAAAACAAAATCGAAGCCAGTCGCCTTACACTGTTGCCAAAACGCTGCCCTAACAATTGATAGACGGTCAGCAATTCGCCCCGAAAATAAAGTGGCACGAAAATCAACGTAACGGCTAAGCGTCCGATCAGGTATCCCATCACTAACTGCAAAAACGTAAAGTTGCCTGTGAAGGCAAAGCCAGGTACGCTGACAAAGGTGAGGCTGCTGGTTTCGGTCGAGACGACAGACGCCATAATTGCCCACCAGGGCACGCGTTGTTCGCTAACGAAATAATCTTTCATCTCACGACGTTGCCGCCGCGAAAACCAGGAACCAAATAAAACTGTCCCGATGAGATAGGCGAATAGAATGATGAGATCAAGGGCTTTCATAAGCTCTTTTTACTCGCAAGCTGGAAAAAGTGGAAGGGAAAATGAGGAGAATTGTTATTCCAAAAAGAATTGAGCCTGCCGGTTATTTCCCTGGCAGGCTCAATATCTTTTATTTGTGCTTTTGCATCAAGAGATGCAATTCAGACGTTTCTGAAACGCCTTAATTGGATTATGAAATTGTTCGTCAGTTTCTATGCTACACCTCCTTATTTCGGGCCAGTTACATCCTGGGACTTTAAAACGGCCTTCCACGGTTGCCGCTTACCGCAAATTTGATGATGCAATCAAACCTAACGAGGATTACCTTACGCCTCTTATCCAGTCAGGTCAAGCCCGAAGTTAGTCTTCGCCAGAAGCCTTCTGCACGCTATAGGCCGATTGCGCGACTGCGAAACCGCGCGACAGAAACACCGCACAAGGGCTTGCCACCTTCAAGGTTCGCGTTAGTACCCGCCAGCGCATAGCCGTGACAGTCCAGCACTAAACCCTTATGCCAATTCGCAGGCACTTTAAGGCAAAAGTTCGCGCCATTGATTTGATCGGATTCGACTTTGTTGTCTTGTGCAAAACAAATAAGCGACAAACACAACAAGAGCAGGGCAGAAAAAAATGTTTTTTTTCATAGATGCGACGCTCTCTGTTGGCGGCGATAATAGAAATACAGCGGCAAGCCAATCGCGATCAGCACCAGACCGAACATTGATTCAACCGGCTTTGTAAACAGCGTATTAAAGATGAGCCAGACCGCGACCAGCACAAACACAATCGGAATCAGCGGATAGCCAAACGTTTTGTATGGGCGCGGCGCATCGGGCATCTTGCGTCGCAGCACAAAGACTGCCGAAGTAACCAGGCCATAAAAAATCCATGAAGCAAACAACAAACAATCCGTCAATTGATCATAGGTTCCCGACAACGCCAGCACGCACGACCAAACCGCCTGCACTACCAGCGCGACGATAGGCACCCGCGTTCCGGCACTCAATCGCGCCATGGCAGGAAAGAACAACCCATCCTTCGCCATGGCAAAGGGCACCCGCGCATTCGACAGAATTGAGCCGTTCAAGGCACCAATGGCTGAGATAACGAAGGCAATGTAAATGAGTTTGCCGCCCTGCTCACCCAGAAACGTTTGCGCCGCTTTGCCTGCGGCGGGCAGGGCCTGGCTGTATTTGGTCGAGTTCGAGGTCACGACTTCCTCAAACGGCAACGCGTAAAAATAAGCCAGATTCGCCAGACAATAAATAATTATGATTGCCACCATGCCGCCAATCAACGCGCGTGGAATATTGCGCCCCGGATTCTGCACTTCGCCCGCCGCCATCGGCATGTTGTTCCAACCATCATAGCCCCACAGCGCTGCCAGCATCGCTGTGCCGAACAACGATAAGCCGCTCCATTCCGGGGTATTCGCAGGCGTCGCCAGATGTGACCAGGTCGCAGTATTCGAGGCGAAAAACACGCCCCCAACTATCAACGCAATCCCGGCAACTTTCAGCACGGTGAGAAACGCTTGCACCTTGCCTCCAAACGCTACGGTGAGACAGTTGATTGCCGTGAGCAGCAAGATGATGGCAATGGCCACCACCTGTTTCACTCCGAATTGCCAATGGATGGTCTGCCCCAACAACGTAAATGTGCGCGCCGCCCATATTGCATCCAGCGGCAAAAACGCAGCCAGGAAAATTGCCGAACCCGCGCCCAGCGCGGCGATGGAGGCACTGCCTGCGACGATGAAGCGTTGCCAGCCGAAAAGAAACGCCGCTGCTTCGCCATACGAATGCCGCAGGAACACATATTCGCCGCCCGCGTGCGGTAACATCGCACCCAGTTCGGCGTAGGTCAGCGCGCCCGCGAGTGAAAGCAATCCTGCTGCTACCCACGCCAGCAACACCATCGTTGGCGTGCGCACGTCCTGCGCCATCGGTGCCGTTTTCAAAAAGACGCCCGTGCCAATGATAGTGCCGATGACAAGCGCGCTAGTGCCAGTGAGCGTGAGACCGCGAATGAGTTGGGATTTTTCTTCCGCCATCAAATTGTGCCTTTCAGATATGCTTGCCGCTTGGCCTCAGGAAATTTTTCAATCGCATAGCGCAACATCGTGCGCGGCATGATTTTGTAATGTAGTTTCAGAAATGCTTCTTCCGCCGCTAAATCACGGTTGCCAATTTCGCGCAACATCCAGCCAACGGCTTTGTGAATCAGGTCGTGTTTGTCGTGCAACAGGAGCTTCGCAATTTGCAGCGCATCGGCGAAATCTTTTTGTCGAATGAAATGCTGCGTGGCAATGATGGCGATACGTCGTTCCCAGAGGCTCGACGACTTCACCAGTTTGTAGAGTGGCTTTCGGCTCTTGTCCATCAAATACGCGCCAACAATATGCGGTGCCGTCAAATCCACCAAATCCCAGCCGTTGATGAATTGCGTGTTGGCTAGGTAAGCGTCGTAGATGTTCTTCTTCGTCGCCGCCTCGCCTTTGGTAAAAGCCTGAACCAGAATCAGCAGCGCCAACGAACGATCTTCGTGAATCGGTGATTGCAACAGTTGCAACGCCTCGTCCATTGGCGTGGCTTTCAATTCCTTTGCCAAGCGTCGCAAGTCGGGCGCACGCACGCCAATGAACTGATCGCCTTCGCCATACTCGCCCGGCCCGGTTTTGAAAAACCAAAGCGCCGTTTTGGCATACTCCTCGTTTGCAATCGCGCGTAATTTCGCTTGAATTTCAGGGACAGACATTGTGGGTCAATAAATATCCAGATCACGCCCGGACACGACTTTGCCGTTATAGCCTTGCCGAATTTCGTTGAGCAACTCTTCTTCGGACGTGCCCCAGAATAGCTGATGATACAAAATCAGCAAGCCCGGCTTGGCCTTCGTCGCAATTTCCGCCAGTTCGCGTGAGGACGTGTGAAATTGGGAATGATACTTCTGCCATTCAGGCGGACGCTTGAGAAAGCCAGCTTGCGAATAGACTTCGTGTAGCAACACATCACAGCCGTTGCACGCCTCAATCACGCTCTGGCTCGGCGCGCAATCGCCGGAAAGCACAATTGTCTTGTCGGGCGTTTCAAAGCGAAAGCCGTACGCTTCTTTCCACGAGCCGTGCTTGACGGCGAAGGCTTTGATGGTGACATTCACGTCTTTATAAATCACGCCCGGTTTGATTTCGTGCGCGTTGACTTTGTAACCGGTTTTGTTCGACGGCTCCAAACCATAGAGCCGCATGTCAAGGTCTTCTTTGTAGGCTTTGACAAGGTGCTCGGTCATCGTCTTGAGTCCCTTTGGGCCATAGACGTCGAGCCGCTCTGTGCGTTCCAATACCCAAGGGGTAAAGATCAAATCCGCGTAGCCTGTTGTGTGATCTGAATGCAGATGCGTCACAAATGCCTTGCTGAGTTTCGGCATCGCCAAGCCTGCAATGCCTTTGCGCTGTGCGGCAGCAGCACGACGCACGATGCCAGGCCCGAAATCTACGAGGTACGGCGTGTCATTGACAACGATAGCGATGGATGGACCGGAGCGTTCAGGATCAGCATTTGGCGTGCCAGTGCCCAGCAAAACGATTTGGGTTTTAGATTCCTTTTTTTTGGGAAGCAGTTTGCCATCAGCGGCAAAGGCTATCACCAGGAGGAAGCTAAGAAGCAAGGGAGTTTTCATCACAGTTCATTGAGTAATAAATCTTCATAACTATCGCGCTTGCGAATGACTTCAAACTTGCCGCCATCATCCACCAAGATCGCTGCCGGAAAAGGGCGTCCGTTATATGCCGTCATCTGCGACATCGTGTATGCACCCGTGTTGAGCATTGCAATGATTTCACCTACCTGAGCGTTGCCGGGTAACAACCGGCAATCCGGTAAATGGCCATCGCCGTGCAAATCGAAGTAGACATCTCCGCCATCACATAACGGCCCGGCCATGCGATAACGTGCATCGGAGGGTTCGCTCGCGCGCGACGCATTTACTGCGTGGTAGTACCAGTGATACATCACCATCGAAAGCATCAGGTTATAACCAGCATCCGTCAGCACCCAGTTTTCGCCGGTTTCCGGGCGAGATTTGATATTGCGTACAGTTGTCAAAATCGTTACCGCATCGCCGATTACGGCGCGCCCAGGTTCCATCACAATTTCTAAGTTTTTGAGCAAATGCCCTGCGCCTGCGATGCGGGCAGCTTTTCGCACGGCTTGCACGGCAGCGCCAATCGCTTCGTCGGAGGTCAAAATCGCGCCCAACATATTGCGCTCGTCCGCACTGATTTCTTCGGCGTGCGCACGGTCGCGCAAGTAATTAACCGGAATGCCACCGCCAATGTTGATGTGTTGCAACTCATGTCCTGTTTCTTTATGTAGCCACAATAAATGCTCCCACATTGTCGTGAACGCTTCAGCATACGGTTCAGGATCAGGTGTTTGCGAGCCGACGTGAATGTGAATACCAACAAGGTTGATGTGGTCAGGATTCCGCAACGCGCGCAGCATCACTTCGCGGGCGTGCGACGGCGAAATGCCAAATTTCGAGGTGTAGAGCGCGGTTTGCAATCCAGCGTGCGAACGCGTGCCGACGCCTGCGACCAAACGGACAGTGACGTTGGCGCGTTGGTTGAGTCGGGCCGCAACTTGCTCGACCAATTCCAACTCAAACGGCGAATCCAGATTGATAGAGTAGATTCCAGCTTCGATGGCTTCGGCAATTTCCTGTTCGGTCTTGGAAATCCCGTTCATCTCAATCTGCTCTGGCTTGAAGCCGGCTCGCAACGCGCGAAATAATTCGCCGCCGGAATTCACTTCGATGTCAATGCCCGCCTCGCGGACGACACGGAGCACGCCGAGGGTGTTGTTCGCTTTGGAGGCGTAGCAAAGTTTGAGTTTCGGATGATGCTTTTTCGCTTCGAGCAAACGCGCGATGTTTTGTCGGATGCGTGGCGCGGAAATCACAAATAGCGGCGTGTCATATTGTTTGGCGAGTTCGACAGCGTCTACGCCATTGATGTGTAGGTGATTACTGTGAATTTCGAGGTAATTCGGGATTGCCCAATCGGGGTGTAAAGTCATGGATATTTTGCCTTTAATGTGAAATTGAGTTTGCAGGGAAATAATAGAACACAGCGGACGCAGATGAAACGGATATGCAGGGATTTTTCTCAAGCAATACTTTGCCACATCACATCCGTTGGAGCGTTTTCGCCTGTCCATAAACGAAATTGCTCAGCCGCTTGTCCTATCAGCATCGCCATGCCGCTAAGTGTTTGGCAGCCTGCGGCTTTGGCGGCTTTCAGGAGTTGCGTTTCCAGCGGGTTGTAAATCAAATCATAGACAAGCCGCACATGGTAGAGCGTATCCGTATCAATCGGGCTACTGCCTTCGTCGTGTCCTTGCATGCCGACGGGCGTGCAATTGATGACGATGTCAGCATTGCCCTTGAAATTTGAAATTGAGGCGGTGTTTATATTGAAATCAGCGGCAAGGGTTTGAGCTTTGTGAACGTCGCGAGCATAAACTGTGACGCTTGCGCCGCGTTCAAGTAGTCCAAAGCAAATCGCCCGTGCTGCACCGCCTGCGCCAATAATGGCAACACGCGCGCCTTTGATTTCGAGTAATTCTTCCAGCGGCTTCATCGCGCCATTCACGTCGGTGTTGTAGCCGTGCAGTGCTTCGCCTTTGACGACAATCGTGTTCACTGCGCCGACAACTTTTGCCGCTGGATCAATGAAATCAAGCTGCGGCATCACGCTGAGCTTGTGCGGAATCGTGACGCTCAGCCCGCGCAAATTCCAATCCAGTTTTTTCGTTTTCGGATGCACGAAATCACGGAGGAAAGTGCCGTGGCATCATCCACTTCAAGCGGCAGATAAACCGCATCTCTGCCGACAGCTCTGAATACCGCGTTATGAATTAACGGCGAACGCGAATGCCCAATCGGATAGCCGATCACGCCATAAATTTCGCTAGCTCTTGGGAAAGCTGGTCGGCTCGGTACAATTCACGCAACTCTGTGGCGGTTGGCTGACCACTCGCGCTTTCGGCGCCGCGTCTTAATGCGCCAAATGTCAGCATCGCACCGTGTGACAAGGCTAAAATGCGTGTGGCGATTCCGGCTAAACCCATTCCCAAAATAACAACGGGTTTTTCGCCGCTTGCATTAACTCAAACAATGGCAAGCAATCCGCGATGCGATTCACTTTCGTTGCAACTTTGACGACGGCGGCCGGAGTGCGTGCGATGCGTGTGTAAATCTCTTTCAGATTCGCCGGTGTTTCGTCAAAGTTATGCTGTGAGCAGATGACTTTGTGCCAGGGGATTGGCGGCGTTTGATTGTGCCAATCGCTCAACCATATCCAATTCAATGTCGGCGTAATGTAATGACATTTCGCATCATTCGATAATCCACGCCAAAATCTGAGACGATCATTCAACTTTATATCTCGCTGGCCGCCTTGCTTCGCGCGGGCGAAAAGTAAGAAGCATGGCTTTGCGAAACAGATTCTTTCTCGATTCTACCAGCTTCAGCACATAGCCAGGGGACCCTGGTCGTCACATAATCCAGGCGTAGCTCAATAATGTCGGCTGGTTTTGCGGCGTCTTCAATTGCCCGGACAAAGTCTACCGTCTTCGTTTCTGTAATCGGAACGCAAATCAGTTTGCTCATCAGATTTAGAATTAATATTAGTGCGGCAAAAGTATTGTTAGTGTTAAGGCGATTTTTTGTTTGCTAGCACAATTATTGACCAAATGCCGTAAATCAGTAAGGTGTAAAACACTGCGTTATACATCTTAGCCGCATCCTCAAACGGGCCATGTACACCGGGGATAAAAATAGCTAAGACAATTCCTGGTATTAAACTCAAAGGCTTTATTTCGGGACGCTGATGACCTATCCAAACGAGAATAACTGTTGTACTCACGCCGCCAATAGCAGATATTAGAAACCTCAGGCCTTTACTCATAGCTTATAGGAAATTACTTGATCCTCAAAAAAGCCCTCGCTTGACACGCATCGTCACGAACCGTAGACTCTAAACTGTCCGCGTTTCCCTGGCAACAGGAGCGGTTCTTTGAATGTGGGGGTGCACTGGTTTCGATGGGAGACCTGCAGCGACGGATGCATACCGGGATGCTTGTAACCCGTACTCTGCAAGCAAAACATAATTGCGAATACAGAACTCGCAATGGCTGCCTAGTTAATACCTAGTTCACAGCTCGTTCGCCCGCGCTTCGCCGATAGGCGCGGAACCGAGCGTCACTTTTATCGGCTGGCTTTCTAACGCAGGTCAGAGTTAGCAGGCGAGATTTTCTGACATAGCTTACGCGTGGTTCTTCGCCGATTCGAATCCCACGCGCGGGTGAAAACTCAATCGAAGCGGCTAAGTATGTAGAGGCTTTCGTGAATGGCTGCCAGACGTCGGTTCGATTCCGACCACCTCCACCATCTCAATCTCAGATTTGAAATTTCAGCTTTGAGATTGTAGATTCCTTCCCTGATGCAATTACCTGAGCAACCTAATCTCAACGCGCTGCCTATCGGAATTTTTGATTCCGGCGTGGGCGGCTTAACGGTTTTGCGTGCGGTGCGAGAGCAATTGCCAAACGAAAACATTATTTATTTGGGCGATACGGCGCGGGTGCCGTATGGGACAAAATCGCGCACAACGGTGGAACGTTATGCCGTCGAAGACGCGGCGTTTCTTATTAATAAAGGCGTCAAAGTTATTATCATCGCGTGTAATACGGCTTCGGCGCTGGCACGCGAACGGCTGCGGAGCGAATTTGAAGAACTGTCATTTTTGAGTGTGATCGGGCCAGGCGTCCGAGCAGCAGCGAGAGCGACAAAAAATAGACGCATCGGCGTCATTGCGACGGAAGCGACGATTGGTAGCAATGCGTATGCCATTGGCATTCGGGAAGCTTGCCCTGAATCAGTCGAAATTTTCTCACAAGCCTGTCCGCTGTTTGTGCCACTTGTCGAAGAAGGCGAAACCGATTCCGCCATCGCGCGGCAAGTCGCGGAAAAATATCTCGCGCTGTTGCGAGAGCAGCAAATTGACACGCTTGTGCTTGGGTGTACGCATTACCCTTTGCTAAAAAATGTGATTGCTGAAACAATCGGCACGAGCGTTACCCTGATAGATTCCGGTGCGGCAACGGCAACAGAAATCGAATCGTTGCTGCAAGCAAAAGGATTGCGCAATCCGCAAATTGCACCCGGTTGGAGCGAATTTTATGTCACCGATGCGGCCCAACGATTTCACCGCATCGCCGAGCGATTTTTAGGCCATCCCCTAGGACATTTGGAGGCCGTTGAGGTAGCAGAACATGTCGGAAAACTCTCCCCTTCTTCGTCTTGATGGCCGCACTCCGCTGGACATCCGGGCAACCCAAATCACGACCGGCTTCACGAAGTACGCCGAAGGTTCGGTGCTCATTGAAATCGGCGCGACCCGCGTGATTTGCACCGCAACAGTCGAAGAGAGAGTTCCGAACTTTCTGAAAGGCAAAGGCAACGGCTGGGTGACGGCGGAATATTCGATGCTGCCGCGCGCCACAGAATCGCGCACTTCGCGCGAAAGCGGACGCGGCGGCCCCTCCGGTCGCACCCACGAAATCCAACGGTTAATTGGTCGCAGCCTGCGCGCCGTGATTGATATGGCAGCTTTGGGCGAACGCACTGTCACCATTGATTGCGATGTGATTCAAGCTGATGGCGGGACGCGTACCGCTTCGATCACCGGGGGATTTGTGGCCTTGGCGCTCGCGCTCAACAAATGCGTCACCAACCAAAAAATTGCCAAGCTGCCGTTGCGCGATTATGTCGCAGCGGTCAGCGTGGGCATCGTCAAAGGACAAGTGCTGTTGGATTTGGCCTATACCGAAGATTCTGTCGCTGAAGTGGATATGAATATTGTGCGCACGGGCGATGGCCGGTTTGTGGAATTGCAAGGTACTGCCGAAGCTGAACCATTCTCGCGCACGCAAATGAATGAACTGATTGCGGCGGCGGATGTCGGCATCGAAAACCTGCTGACGATTCAGCGCACAGCTATCGAACAGGCGATTGGAAAAAGCTTGCCTGTGCTGAATGCACAGCAAGCAGCAAATTAATGATTCAAGGAGAATCCAAAATGAAGTTTAGATTTTGCCTTCTCACCGTTCTTACGCTCGGATTCGTGTTGGGACTGCCGACTTTCATGACAGCCCAAACGCAAAATGCTATCGAAGACCCAGAGGGGAAATATTCGTTAACTTTACCGAATGCCGATTGGCTGGCGATTTCCAGCCGCGACGGAGCCGGTCGCCCGCAAGTCGAGATCGTCTATAAAGTGCGGGAAGACGGCTTGCTCAAAATTCGCCTCGTGGAAATTGATAAAGGTGCCAACTTGGTGGAGGTCATCAAAAAGGATGAAGGGCAGACGTTGACCTTCTTGCCAAACTACACCAAAGGTGCGATTGAAGAGTTCAGTGCGGGTGGTGGCAAAATCCCGGCGATGTTGACGGCGTATAATTTCACGCAAGGCGGACGCCCGAAAAAAGGCCGCAATTACTATCTGATGATCAATGACACAACCGTGTATGTGCTGCGCTTCACAGGCAATCGCGGCACGATGGAAGCGCTCCGTAGCCAAACGGATCAAATCGCGCGTTCGTTCAAAGTGAAGTAGGCATTGGGCATTGGTTCAAGTGTAAGCCAATGCCCAATGCCCAATGCCCAATGACACCTAAAGACGTTTTTGCTGCCGCGCATTTTGCGCCGGAAAAAATGCAGAAGATTAATTTGTTCGAGACAACGAATTTCTTCTGCGATGTGTACTGCCTTGAACCAGGGCAGGAACAAAAGCCGCACGCGCACGATGATGCCGACAAAATTTATTATGTAATGGACGGGCGCGGCATGTTTTTAGTCGGCGTAGAAGAACAGGAATTAGGCGCATACCAAATCGTCCATGCGCCTGCTGGAGCGCCGCATGGCGTTCGCAATACCAGTGATGCGCGGCTTACCTTGCTCGTGTTCATGTCTCCCAATCCCAACGTCAAAAAGTAATGTCACACTCGAAAAAGTGTGACAGCTTTTCGCCCTTCCCTTCTCTTTCCCAACTACGATAGCGCAATCGGACATCACATTCACAGGAGAGAGAATTTATGAACCCCTTTATTCCATTCACGCGCAGTTGCGTCGTGCTTGCTTTTATCAGCCTGGTTTCCGCTTCTGCCCAAGGCCCCAAACCAGCGCCTGAGCTAACCAGTGCTGTTTCCATCCTCCGCACTGCCAAAACGGTTTTCATCCAGCCCAAGTCTGATTACATGAATCGGGAAGCGTTGGAACGCGAACTGGTCAAGCACCCTGGCTTTAACCATCTCGGCTTGCTGGTCGTGCGCGACAAAGAAGAGGCGGACTTGATTCTGGAAGTGTATCGGAAGAAATGGACAACGCGCTTTACGATCACCGCCGTAGATGCACGCACCGGAGCATTAGTCGCCAGTTGTCAGGACAGTTCTATCGGCGGCGATGTCGAGCCGAAGCTGGCAAAATGTTTCATCAAACAAGCCAGAGCCGCGCGAGTTGTGCCAACAGAATCGTCGTCGTCGCAAAAGTAAGGCTCAGCAATGGGACAATCGCTCCGCCATTTGCTGAATGAATTCTCGCTGGGTTAATTGCTCAATCATCGTGCGTGGCAATTGTGCATGCCCGAGCATTGCGCCAGCAATTTGCCCAGCCAGCGAAGCAATGGTGTCTGTATCGCCACCAACTAAGATAAGATCGCGGAGCATTTCTTCAAAGCCTATTTTTCTTATCCGTTGAGCGCCATAAAGCGCCAATGGAACCGATTCAACCACATAGCCGGAATTGCCAAATTCGCGCGCAATTTCAGACAATGGCGCATCAAGTTTTGCTAGAGCAAGCAACCGATCACGGACATTGGTATCTGGCAAACTTTCGACGACCAACTCAAGCAAGTTTTGGGTGCCATCCCAAACACTATCAAAGGCTGCGCGCACGGCCAAGACAACAGCTAAAGCGCCCACATACGCTTCTTCGTGATGATGCGTGATGCGGCTGACATCGCGGATGGTTTGTCGCGCGATCAACTCGTGGGGATCAAGAAAGAATGCCAGCGGCGCAATTCGCATTGCTGCGCCGTTGCCTGCGGCACGTTCGCCCTTACGCCCCACCAACGCCCAATGCCCGCCCGCAACCAATTCCGTCAAAGCTTTGAGCGTGCTTGCGCCCATCCCTGTCACACGGCGTTGGCGATGCCACAGAGCAAAGCGGGCAGCGATAGCAGCAGGATCAATCACGCCGCCTGTTTCGATAATCGCTTCACAAGTCGCTAAGGTCAGTTGCGTATCATCCGATAATTGCCATTCACGATTTTTAGTGAAATCAATAGGCGGGGATTGTCCTTCGTACGCGCTTCCGAATGCGTCGCCAATCCCGCCCCCTATAAGACAACCAAGAATACGATCTTTACGATTCATTGGCCGACGATCTCGCTAAAATCAATCAGATACATCTGACGCCCCAAGCCTTCGTGCGTCGAATCAATCACGCATTTTTTGCCGTCGGGGCTGAAGCGAGGATGCGTGTCACAGCGCCATTCGCCCACGTATTCGGGCGGCGAATGGAAATGACCGAGCGGATGTCGCGTCTTGGTTTTCGTGTCGTACAAATAAGGATGTTGTTTGCGGTCTTTATCCGGGTAGGTGTCGTTCAAAATCCAGCGGTTGTTGTGGCGTGGCAAATAGGTATTGTGGCCATTGACGGTCATCACCTCCGGCCCGATTGGCGTAATTTCATTTGTTTTGTCTTTGAAAAGATAGAACCGTTCGTCGCGCTGCGGATTCCACGCCCACGCGGCAATATGGTTTGGATCACGCCAAATAAAATGCGACGTGCCGCCGTACGGATCAACGACAAACCGATCTTGGCCGTTCACATCCGCCGTAAACATGCGTGTAGAAAATCCGCCACGCGCGGCGGTTTTCCGTTCTGAATCGGCAAACTCACGCCAACGGTGTAGCCATAAAAACCGCTTCCCATCCGGCGCAAATAACAAATGATTGAACCAATGCTTCGCCTTTTCGGGGTCGTTATGAAACGGACGGCTTTTTTCCCGGTACGGAACATTGGCGATTTCAGCCAATGTGAGCAGCAATTCCTGTTTACCCGTGCGTAAATCCATTTTCCAAATCCCGGCATTTTCCGGCGCACGGGAGCGAGTATTGGGATCAGGAATGCCAGCGTAGCCATAGCCGGGGCGACAATCATTCAAGCGGCGAAAATCCGGGGCGACAGCGGTCTTGCCATCGGGGCTGAGCGTGTATATCGGCGCGGGCAACGTACGCTTCTGGTGCGTCTTGATGTTAAGGATGTGCGCGACGAACCTGTCGCCTGCGCGGTCATTCCAGATAATGTCGGTTTTGGAACCGGGAATGAATTGCAGCATACATCCCTGCTGCCAATTCCACGCGCGCGTCTCGCCCAGTTCAATCCATTTGTCGCCATCCTGCAAATCTATCATTCCGATCTTGATGACATCGTCTGCGGTGGGTGAACGATGCTCGAAGCCTACTTCCATCCCCAGCGCATAACGCCCCGTCGGGTCAAATTGCCATTTGTCGTAATAGCCAAACCAATGAAATTTCGGCCCATTTGTAATTCGTCGCACGGGCGGGAGTTTTTCTTGCGCGTTGAGCGTAAGCGCGGGAAAGGCAAGAGTGGCAAGCTCAAGAAAATGTCTACGGTTCATAAAATTAAAAGATGATGGATTTCGGTCAAAGGAAGCATAGCATTGATCAGCAGAAATTCAGAAGTATCAGGACACTTAACGCTTCCCCGCTTGCGCTTTTCCCACAGCAATGGCAAGTTGCCGCCGAACAAGCAAGCGCGATTTGGATAAAAGGATGCCGTGAAGAAAAAAGTTACGATCAGGGATATTGCCAATCAGCTCGGTTTATCCGCGATGACGGTCTCGTTGGCGCTGCGCGATCATCCACGCATTTCTGCTCCAACGAAAGAGCGGATTCGTGCGGCGATGAAAGAACTCAACTATGAGCCGAATCAAGTGGCGCGCGCATTAGCAACAGGCAAATCAAACTTGATTGGTGTGATTGTGCCGAACAGTTCTGATCCCTACTACGCCGAGGTGATTCGCGCGGTTGAAGACGCAGCCAGAACAGCGGGCTATCACGTATTGCTGGCGAATGGCTCGTATGAGATGGAGAGCTACAGCGAACGGGTGAAAGACATGATTGCGCTGCACATGCGCGGCATCATTGCGGCTCCGCCCTTCATCAGCGAAAAGCCGAAGCTGCCACCATTTTGGCAGGATTTATTGCACAGCGATTTCGATGTCGTGCTGATCAATCGTCAACTGAAGCCACCGATTTTTCATCAGGTCGCGGCGGATTATATGGATGGCGTACGAATGGTGGTCGAAAAACTGGCGGAGTTGGGGCATCGTCGTGTGGCTTATATTTCCGGTCGGCCTGCGATGTTGCCGATTCGCCAACGCCTGGCTGCTTTCAATCGTTGTGCGAAAAAATATGGCTTTGAGGATGACCCGAAATTATTTGCGATAGCAGAACTGAGCTTTACGGGCGGGTACGAAGCGGGGCAGCGGTTGTGGGACTCGTTGCAGGAAAAACCCACAGCTATCGTCACCTTCAGCGATGTCGTGGCAGTAGGATTGTTGCGATGGTTAGACGTGACAGGCATTGCTGTCCCGGCGGAGGTTTCCGTCGCCAGCTTTGATGGCACGGTTATCAGCGAGTTCACACATCGGACGCTTTCGACCGTGTACACACCCATGTATGACATCGGCAGGCAAGCGTTTGAGTTGCTGCTGGGCGCGATGGAGGGTAAATTCAAGAAACCGCAAAGCGTGATTTTGCCGGTGGATTTGAAGTTGCGTGAATCTATTGGGGCCGCTTCCGGGAGCAGAAAAAGGACAACCGCAAAATCTTCTCGCCTCCGTTGACACAGTAACTTTTTCTGTGGTTTAGTTTACCGGTAAAGCAAGCTGGGCAATTAGCTAAACTTTGAGGAATACGAATCATGCTTCCCCGTCGCACATTTCTGGCTGCGTTGTCTTCCGGTATGATCGGAAGTGTAGCGGGCGTCAATGCCCTGACCGCGCGCATTTCCGGTGTTAAGCTCGGCTGCCAAACGAATGCCTGGCGCATTGATCCACGCGATTTCGCGCAGGTGCTGAAGGTGCTGACCAAACTAAAAGACTTGGGCTTCGATGGGTTTGAGACGGGCTTCCGCAACATTCAGCCGCAATTCGGCAACCTTGCCCAAGCGCGCGCCCAAATCGAAAAGACCGGGTTGCAGTTTTTCGGCGCGCATATCTTTCTGGACAAATACGACGAGCAAACCAACCTTGCGCCGCTGGATTTGATCCGAACCGTAGCGGATGGCGCGGCGGGCTTCGGAGCACAACGCTTAATCGTGAGCGGCAACGGCCTGATCAAAGATGGCAAAGTTGCCGCTGACGCGCTGCAACGCAAGGCCGAGGGACTCAACGCGGCAGGCAAATATTGCCAGTCAAAAGGCCTGCGCCTGGCGTATCATAATCACGGCCCGGAATATCAAAATGGCGGCCTCGAAATCGAAGGATTGTACAAGCATACCGATCCGGCGCGCGTGGATTTTCTCACGGATTGCGGTTGGGCCTGGCGGGGCGGCATTAACGTGCCGGAGTTTTTCGCTAAACATCACAAACGCATCATCGGTTTGCATCTGCGCGACTTCAAAGGCGATTTCAAAAGTGATGTGCAGGTTCCGTTGGGGCAAGGAGATTTCCCCCTCCTGCAACTGGCTAAGGTAATCAAAAAGGTGAAATGGCAAGGTTGGGCGCTTAATGAAGAAGAACGGCTGAGCGGCGAGAAGCCAGGGGAAAGTGCCGTAGCTCCAGCAAAAGCTACGCTGGACAAGGTTTTTGGCAGGTAAACGGCTTGCCAAATTTATGGTTACGTGGAATGGTTCTCACCACAGAGGACAAAGGGAAAGCGCAGAGAGAACGACTGGGGGAGTATTCTCTTTGCGCAAGAAGATGTCCTCTGTGGTGAGAGAACAGTTCCTGTTCTCTCACCTATGAAAAGAAGAAATTTCTTACTCGGCATCACCACAACTTCACTTACTGCAGCTTCGTACGCCCGCGTGGTCGGCGCGAATGATCGTGTCGGGATGGCGCTCGTGGGCAGCGGACGGCGCGGGCGCGATGTGATGAAAGCCTTCCTCGCCACTGGTCGCATTGACCTGACCTGCATCGCCGATGTGTACGATGTACAACGGGGGCGCGCGAAAGAATTCTTAGGCGCTAAGCCGCACGAAACGATGGCGCTTGAAGATGCCCTGAGCCGCAATGACGTGGACGCCGTGCTACTTGCCGCGCCGGATCATCTGCATTTGACGCAAACCTTGACCACGCTCAAAGCAGGCAAACACATCTATTTGGAAAAACCCACCTCGCACAATTTTGACGAAGGTCAGACGTTCATTGACGCGGTGAAAAAAAGCGGGAGGGTAGTCCAAACCGGTACGCAACAACGTAGCGGCGCGCACTACAAAAAAGCCAAAGAAGAGTTCTTCGACAAAGGTCGTTTGGGGCAAGTCATCTTCGCGCGCGCCGTGTGGCATGACTTCTCCTGGCAGCGGCGCAAGATTGCCGCCCAACCGAAGCCTGCGGGTTTGGACTGGGAACGCTTTTTAGGTCCGGCGAAAAAAGTGCCGTACGACTGGATTCGGTATGATTCGTGGCGCTACTTCCCTGATTACGGCGGCGGCTTGCTGGCGGACATTCTGACGCATTGGGCGGATGTGGCGCAGTGGATGATGAATGAATCACGACCGCTGAATGCGACGGCCACCGGCGGCATTTATCAACTTCACGACGGGCGGCAAAACCCCGATACCGTCAATGCAGTGCTGCAATACAAAAACTGGAATCTGACGTTTGAATCTTCGGTCCTGCCTCTTCGCAATGACCGTCCCGGCGTGTTGTTTCAAGGCACCGAAGGCACGTTGGAGTTGACGCGCGGCGGTTATGTGTTTCAACCCTACAAAGGTGCCCCCGAAGTCGTCGAGACGAAAGAAAACCTCGAAGTCGCGCATGCCACCAGTTTCCTGGACGCGATTAAAAACGGCACGAAGCCAAGTGCCGATATTCAAACGGGCATTGACGCTTGCAACCCCGTGCATCTGGCTAAAGCGGCGTACTGGAAACGCAAGCGGATGAAATTTGAGGCGACGGGTCAGAAGATTGTCGAGGATGTGTAACACACTGCGGGGCTGGCTCACGCCGGACAAATCACGTAAACTCTACAAAATTAAATCGAGCATAAAGTTTCGATCCTGACTGAATCATCTATTCAGTTTGAGCCTGCTGTGATGAGATCAAGATTGCGGTTGTGCAATCAACGCATAAGAGAGGCGCGATTGCTCTCTCAAGTTTTCAGAAAACACTCAAGGAGATTACAGCTATGCGAAAAACTATTTTTGCGTTTGCTTTGTTTGTGTTGCTGGCTCCGGTGACGGCCTTCGGACAGGCCGTGTACGGCAATATCGTCGGCACTGTCACCGACTCGCAAGGCGCATCCGTCGCCAACGCGAAAGTCATGATCACCGACACCGCGCGGCAAACCAGTGTCACCACAGCGACCAACAGCGATGGCAATTTCACGCAACGCGGCCTGATTGCCGGGCTTTATCAAATCCGTATTGAGGCCAGCGGCTTCAAGTCAGTGATTGCAAATGTCACCGTTTCGGTTGACCAGGAAACGCGCGCCGAACTCAAACTGGAAGTTGGCGAACTGACGCAGGTGGTCGAGATCAGCGCGGAAGCTCCGCTGCTGAAAACCGAACGCTCCGATGTGGCGGTTACCTTCAACGAAAAAACTGTGACCAATTTGCCGCTGCATCAATCGGCGCTTCACGCAATTTGAATTGCTGACGCCGGGCGTGCAGGTGACCACGTCCCAAACCGCTGCGTCCGAAGACCCGCAAGGTTCCTTCCGCAAAGTCGTCAACGGACAAAGCTTCGCAGGTACGTCACAATTGCTCGACGGCACAGACAACCGCGATGCGTTGCTCAGCCTGATCGTCATCAATCCGACGCTGGAATCCGTTGTCCGAAGCCAAGATCACGACTTCGTCGTATGACGCCGAATTTGGCGCGACCGCAGGTGTGGTCAGCGTGCAAACCAAATCCGGCACGAACGATTTTCACGCGGTTGGGTTTGATTATCTGCGCAACGGCGTGCTGAACGCGCGCAATCCGTTCACGCAATTCAATCCGATTCGCGGCACGACGCGCTACATTCCCGTGACGCAATACAACCAGTATGGCGGTGCGGCCAGCGGGCGCATCATCAAGGACAAACTCTTCTGGTTCGCGGATTATCAAGGCACACGGCGTAACACGGGCGGTTCTGCCTTGCTGCGCGTGCCGAGCGCTGCCGAACGCACCGGCGATTTGAATGGCTTGGGCGTGAACATTTTCGATCCGGCGACCGGGACAGATCTGGCAACGCGCACGCAATTTGCCAACAATCGCATTCCAACGAACCGCTTGAACGCACAGGCGCAGAATCTGCTCAAGTTGATTCCGCTGCCGAATATTGATGGCGTGCTGCGCGACAGCCCGAACTATGTCGGTGCAGGAACAATCAAATTCAACGAAGATTTGACCAATACGCGCTGGGATTATTTCCACAGCGAGAGCCTGCAATTCTTTGGACGCTACAGCTTTGCCGATTATCGCCTGGATTCGCCTGGCATGTTCGGCTTCGCCGGGGGCGGACGCGGCTTTGATGAACAAGCGCCGTTCGCAGGTATTTCGCGCACACGTAATCAAAGCATCGCCTCGGGCTTTAACTACACCGTCAATAGCAACTGGCTGACCGACTTTCGCTTTGGCTTCTTCCGCTATCGCGTGAACGTTGATCCCGGTGCAGGCGAATCGACACCTGCGAAAGATGCCGGAATTCCCGGCTTGAATACCGATTCGTTTACGGGCGGCATGCCAGCCTTTTTGTTGAATGGATACGGCCCCGGCGGCAACGGTGGCAATCAATTCAACTTTGGCTATGCGTTGCAATTTGCGCGTTGCAACTGCCCGCTGCGCCAAAACGAACGGCGTTCCAGTTCGTCAACAACTGGACGAATATTCGCGGTAATCACACGTTCAAGTTGGGCATGGATTATCGCTATGCGATGAACCTGCGCATTCCGTCAGATCGGCACCGCGCAGGCGAACTGCAATTCAACGCGGCGCGCACGCAAGGACCGAGCGGCGGCGGTCACGCGTTGGCCTCGTTCCTGCTGGGCGATGTGAGCGATTTGAACGTTACGTCAGCACCATCACCGATGCCGAAGAGCGGCAAAATCGCTTGTTCACCTACGTGCAGGATAACTGGCGCGTGAACCGGAAACTGACGCATCAACGGCGGCCTGCGTTACGAAAACTTATCGTCCGCAAACCGTCACAGGCGCAGGCAAAGGCGGTTTCGTTGACATCAATACAGGCGAAGTTTTGATTGCCGGTTCGCAAGGCGTCGGGCTCGACCTGAATCAACAAGGTCGCTAACAACCTGTTTGCGCCACGCATTCGGTATCGCCTACAAATTGACGGATAAAACCGTGATGCGCATGGGCTACGGGCGCGGCTTTGACATCGGCGTGTTCGGTTCGGTGTTCGGTCACAATGTGACGCAAAATCTGCCCGTGCTTGGCATTCAATCGTTGCAACCCGCGCGCAACTTTGATGTCGGTGTTCACGCTGGCGCAAGGCCCGACAACGCTTGATCCCGCGACGATTCTCAACAGTCGCCCGAAAGGCCCGAATGGTCGTCCGATTCTGCCCAACGGCGTGACGGCTTTCATTCTGCCCGACAAACCGTGCGCTTGCCCACGACCGATTCCATGGAACCTGACGTTGCAACGGCAAACCTGGGCAACATCGCGGTGGAAGCTGCCTACGTCGGGCACGAAAGGCACGCACGTATTTGCGGGCTTTGGCGGTGATTACGACTTCAATCAGGCGACGTTGGTCGGCTATCCGACGTTGACGATCAATCAACGCAAGCCGTTCTTCAACAAGTTCGGCTGGACGCAAAACTTCCGTTACTACGGTTCGGATGCGAGCAACAATTTCCACTCCATGCAGTTGAAAGCGGAGAAGCGGTTTTCCGACGGCATTTCCTTGTTGACGCATTACACCTGGTCGCGGTCGTTTCACTACACGAACACGTATTACAACATTGATGCCAAACAAGCTTACGGCCCGAACGACAATCACCGCAGCCACGTCTTCACGTTAGCGGGTGTATGGGAATTGCCGTTCGGGAACGGGCGTAAATTCCTGAGCAATGCGGGCAAGGGCCGTAGATGCTGTGTTGGGCGGCTGGCAATTAAGCACGGTTTACTCGTTGCAAAGCGGCTTGCCGTTTACGCCCACCTATCGGGATTGCAATGCCGACCGCGACACGGGTTGGTGTCGTCCTGATCTGGTTGGAAATTGGAAAGCGGATAACCCCGACCGCAATCAATGGTTCATCACAACGCCGCTGGCTGCCAACGGGCAAGTCGACACCGCTGACCGCCAACGGACAAGTCGTTAGGGCCGTGGGGCCGTCCGCAACGTGGCACGTTTGGCAGCGTCGGACGCAATCGGTTGTTGGGACCGAGCTTCCAGCAATTCGATGCGTCGCTTGTCCAAAACGTTCCAGCATCACCGAACGCTTCAAAGCGCAGTTCCGCGCCGAGATGTTCAATTTGCCGAATCACGTCAACCTTGCCAACCCGAACGCTTGCGTAGATTGTCCGGGCACAGCAGGCCGCATCACCAATATCTTCCAACTGGCCACCATGCGCCAGATGCAGTTTGGGTTGCGGCTCGTACTTACTAAACTCAAATCGTATGAGACGGATAGACAAGATTACTCGGAAGGTTGACAACCAGCTTTCACACGCTGTTCTTGTAAATCCTGAACTCCTGTCTCCCGTCTTCTTTTCCTGGAGATAAATCAATGATTCAGAATACACCAGCTGTACAATTAGCTGTTCCACCTTCAGCAATCGCCGACCCCATTCATCAAAGCGAAGCTGTCAAACCCGGCACGCTTTTCAAAGCCACCGCAGCCAAAGCCACGTATCGCCAGCATTTCATGCCTGCGACTTCCAATCTGAACTGGCTGAGTTGCGGCGAATACGAATTGCCCGCTAATACCTCCTCCGGCAACGTTTGCCTGGCGACGGAAGAAAGCCTGTTGTTTATGTGGAAAGGCGCGGCGCACGTGACTATCAACGGCAATGAATACCAGCTGGATTCGTACGACACGCTTTACATTCCGCGCGGCGCAGCCTTTCAAATCTCTAATCTCCAAGCTGACATCGCCAAGGTAATGCAATGTTCTGCAACCGCTGACAACGTGCATCCGATTCATCATTCCAAATTTGCCGAATACTCCCAGCGCGAAGACCGCATTCGTCATCTCGCGGGCAAAGACGTGTTTATGATGTTCGATGTGCCCGAAGCGGCAGACAAATTGATCGCAGGCTATACGTTCTTTCAAGCACATCAACGCTCGTGGCCGCCGCACAATCACACCGATCAGGAAGAAGTCTACATCTTCATTAAAGGACATGGCGCGATGGAAGTGTACGAAGCGCCGGAAAAAATGTGCTTCGTTACCAGTGTCAACGAAGGCGATATGGTGACGATTCCGATGATGAATTATCATCCGGTCTTTCTCGCAGGAAAGCCCGCTGGAATTCATCTGGTGCATTGCGGGCGCGCGATACTGGGTTGGCGATAAAAATAAAGATTTTATAGATGGCAAAGGCGATTCAATCACCACGTAAGGATAAAAATAAACAGGTTCGTCGCAGGCGCGGACGACTCGCTCGCGTATGACAGGCGAGCCACCCGTTATACGGCCTAAACTTTTCTCACTTATTCCAACACGAAGAAACTAACGCCAAAGGAGTTGTACAAAAATAGCGAATCTTTTTAGCAAAGCGATTCAAGCGGGAGCCACCAGACTGGCCACCAAAGCGATCCGGCAAGTACCTGTTTTAGGGACGGCACTGGTGGTTGGCATGGCAAGCTACGAAATCAAAAAGAAAGGCTTCCTCAAAGGCGTTGCCAATGTCGCAATGGACGCGACCCCATTTGTTGGTATCGCTAAAAATGTGATTGAAGTATTCACCGGCGATTGGTTCCCAGATAAAGCCGCCAAAGCGAACGAATCCAAATTAAAGGCTCTCGAAAAATAATACAGGATCAAATGCAATGTTTGTTACACATCTTGAATGCTCAAAGACAGGCAAAACTTACGAACCGAATAAACTCTATAATCTTTCCGAAGCAGGCAAACCATTGCTTGTTCGCTATGATTTGAAGAAGGCGGCGGAAACTCTCAGAAAAGAAAGTCTGAAAGATCGCGTCTCATCGCTCTGGCGTTACCGCGAAGTCCTGCCCGTCGTTCACGACGAAAACATCGTGAGCCTCGGCGAAGGCTGGACGCCGCTCCTGCACGCCAAACGATTGGGCGCGCAAGTTGATTTGCCACAGCTTTTCATCAAGGACGAATCGCCGAACCCGACCGGCTCCTTCAAAGCACGTGGGCAAACCACCGCGATTTCGATGGCGAAGGAACTAGGTGTGCAAAAATTAGCGATCCCCACCGCAGGTAATGCGGGCGGCGCGATGGCGGCCTACGCAGCGGCAGCCGGGATTCCGGCGTACGTTTTTATGCCGCGCGACACGCCTGCCGCCAATCGCATTGAATGCGAGCAACTTGGCGCAGCAAGTCACCTTGATTGACGGCCTCATCACCGATTGCGGCGCGGAAGTCGGGCGGCGCAAGGAAGCCGAAGGCTGGTTCGATGTCTCGACGCTGAAAGAGCCGTACCGCATCGAAGGCAAAAAGACGATGGGCTACGAATTAGCCGAGCAATTCAACTGGACATTGCCCGATGTGATTTTGTATCCAACCGGCGGCGGCACGGGTCTGGTTGGCATGTGGAAAGCCTTCGACGAAATGGAAGAAATGGGCTGGATCGGCGCTGAGCGTCCGCGCATGTTTTCCGTGCAGGCCGCAGGCTGCGCGCCGATTGTTCGCGCCTTCGATAACGGCTGGGACGAAGCGCCGGAATTTGAAAACGCGCACACGGCAGCATCCGGCTTGCGCGTGCCGAAAGCCATCGGCGATTTCATCATGCTCGACATTTTGCGCACAGAGCGGTGGCGGCGCGATTTCCGTGACCGACGAAGAAATGATCGCCGACACGAAAGTCGTCGGCGCAGCAGAGGGCTTGTTCTGCGCGCCTGAAGGCGCGGCCTGTTTTTCGGCGCTGAAGAAAATGATTGCCGCAGGCACAGTGTCCGCTGCAGGATCGCATCGTGCTGTTCAATACGGGAACGGGCGTGAAGTACCTTGGAAGCGTACAGCTAATGGCGATTCAAATCGTTCGCTCTAAGCCCTGCAAGGGCGAAATTCAATAGCCCAGCGCAATGCGCTGGGTAAAGGTCGCAAAACAATAAAAGCCCTGTAAGGGCGAAATACCAAACCCGATGGCACAATCCCTGTCAGCCATTCTTATTCACGTTGTTTTCAGCACGAAACACCGCGCGCCACTCATTCGTGCGGAAATTGAGGCGGAATTACACGCGTATATCGCAACTGTATTTCACGAATGCCAATGCCCCGCGCTCAAGGTGGGCGGAATGCCAGATCATATTCACGCGCTCTTTTCGTTACATCGCACAAAAACATTGGCGGAGATTATGGAAGAGGTGAAGAAGCGTTCCTCCAAATGGATCAAGACGAAGGGCGATGAGTACCGAGATTTTCAATGGCAGGCAGGATATGGTGCTTTTTCGGTGAGCGGGTCGGCGATTTCATCGGTGCGAGAATACATTGCGAACCAGCGAATGCACCATCAAACCAGAGATTTTCAAGATGAGCTACGAGTGTTGTTGAGTAAACACCAAATCGAATTCGACGAACAGTATCTCTGGGATTGAAAAATATTTCGCCCTTGCAGGGCTTGTTTCATTTTGCGGAGCTTTCCCAGCGCGTTGCACTGGGCTATTGAATTTCGCTCTTTCAGAGCTTAAATCGGATGTGGTAAACAATTTCGAGCCATCTATGAAAAAATCCATTTGCCTTTCGCTTTTCATCTTCGCACTCACCGTTTCCGCCCAAGCGCAAAAGCTTTCGCCCGCGCGCCAAATTGCATACGACATCTTCAAACAACTCATTGAAATCAATACGACCGATTCGGTCGGCAATTGCACCGAAGCTGCCGAAGCGATGGCGGCGCGCCTTCAAGCGGCGGGCTTCCCTGCCGAAGACATCCACGTCCTCGGCCCCGCATGCGCGCAAAGGCAATCTTGTTGTGCGCTATCGCGGTACGGGCGCACGCAAGCCCATCCTGCTGCTTGCGCATCTGGATGTTGTCGAAGCCAAACGCGAAGACTGGTCGTTTGATCCCTTCAAGTTTCTCGAACAGGACGGCTATTACTACGGGCGCGGCACGTCAGATGACAAAGCGATGGCGGCGCTTTTTGTGGCAAACCTGATTCGCTTCAAACAGGAAGGCTTTAAGCCTGACCGCGACATCATCGTCGCGTTGACTGCCGACGAAGAGGGCGGCAATTTCAATGGCGTAGACTGGTTGCTCAAAAATCATCGCGGCTTGCTGGAGGCCGACTTTGGCTTGAACGAAGGCGGCGGCGGCGCGATGCGCCAGGGCAAAAAGCTTTTCAATACCGTGCAGGCGAGCGAAAAGGTCTATCAAAGCTTCCTGCTCGAGGTGAAAGGCAAAGGCGGGCACAGTTCGCGCCCGGTGAAAGACAACGTGATTTACACGCTGGCGGATGGCTTACAACGACTCGCGCAATTCGATTTTCCCGTGAGCCTGAATGAAGTCACGAAGCTGTATTTCGAGCGCGGCGCAAACTTTGAATCCGGCGAAACGGCGGCAGCAATGAAAGCACTGGCAAAGAATCCTGCCGAGGCGCAGGCCATTGCGTTTTTGAGTCATCAGGCCGCCTACAACGCGACGATGCGAACAACCTGTGTGGCAACCAAGCTGGAAGCGGGCCACGCGGAAAACGCGTTGCCGCAAACCGCGCGCGCGACGGTCAATTGCCGCATCCTGCCGACGGAAACCGCCGACGCAATTCGCCAAACGCTCGTCAAAGTCCTCAACGACAATCGCATCTCGATCACACCAATCAAAGAGCCGAAGCCAAGTCCGCCTTCGCCGCTGCGACCGGATGTGATAAGCGTCATCGAACGGGTGACGAACGAATTGTGGCCCGGCGTGCCAGTGGTGCCAACGATGAGCACGGGGGCGACAGACAGTTTATATTTGCGCAAAGCGGGCATTCCGATGTATGGCACATCAGGCATCTTCGGTGACATAGATGATTCGCGCGCGCACGGCAGGGATGAACGCATCGCCGTGCAATCGTTCTTTGATGGTCAGGAATATTTGTATCGTTTGGTGAAAGCATTTGCTTCCCCCCTGCCAAAACCATGAAACAAACAAGCCCCCCAGGTGCACAAACCGCAATGCCCCCCGTTTACCGCCAGGTTCGTTGGTGGATTTTGGCGCTGTTGTTTTTCGTCACGGTCATCAACTTCGTAGACCGGCAGGCGCTCGCGGTATTGGGCAATGACATCAGCGATGAATTTAAGCTCTCCAATACGGCATTCGGCACGATTGTTTCCTGGTTTCGCTTTGGGATGATGCTGGGTGAATTTCCGATGGGCTGGTTGATGGATCGCGTCGGCGTGCGCATTGGATTGGCCTTCGCGGTAATGTGGTGGTCGCTTGGCAATGGCTTACATGCGATTTCAAACTCGATCTGGCATTTTCGGATTTTTCGCTTTTGGCTCGGCACCGGCGAATGCGGCAACTATTCGGGCGGGAACAAACTCGTAGCGAGCTGGTTCCCGGTGCGTGAGCGCGCCTTTGCTATCGGTGTTTTCAATAGCGCTTCGATGTTTGGCTCGTTCGTCGCCGCGTTTCTCATCATCCCGATTCGGGAAGCATACGGCTGGCGCATTGGGTTTCTGGTGCCGAGCTTGCTGGGCGTCGTGTGGGTGGTTATCTGGTGGATTTTTTATCGCGAGCCGAAAGATCATCCGCGCATCACGAAAGCCGAGTTGCAGCATATTGCCAGTGACAGCGAGCCAGAGGATAAAGGTGCCGAGCCGACCAATTGGCAATTGCTGCGTTTGCCGCAAACCTGGGGCTTGATGCTGTGTCGTTTCTGGGTGGGGCCGGTAGTCGAATTTTATTTGTACTGGATGCCGAAATATTTTCGGGATGTGCGCGGCTTGAGCATCCGGGATAGCGCCTATTTCAACTCGGTCACGTTTGTCTTTGGCGATCTGGGCAGCATTGGGGGCGGCGTCGTGGCGGGATTGTCTGATTGCTAAAGGCTTTCGCGTCAGTTCGGCGCGCAAGGCCACGTTGTTTATCGGCGCAGGGCTGTGTTTGTTGAGTTTTCTGGTGCCTGTTGTGCAAAGCGTGCCGCTGGCGATTGCAACAATTTCGCTGGTTTTGCTGGGCCATACATTTCTTTCGGCTAATATGTTTGCCTCGATTTCAGACGTGTTCCCGAATTCGGCTGTGGCACGAGTGACAGGATTGACGGGCGTAGCCAATGGCGTAAGTGGAATTATCTTTCCGCTGATAACCGGAATGATTGTGGATCGCGCGGGCTATTCGCCCGTGTTTGTGATGGCTACCGTTATGCCGATGATCGGGATTTTGATCTTATTTGCAACGCTCAAAAATTATCAACGAGTTGAGATTCGCAATGCCTGATGTACTGATTACAGAAAATATCGTTGGTGCCCAAATGGATGTGCTGCGGGCTAAGTTTGATTGCACCTTTGAACCTGATTTGTGGAAATCGTCCGACAAATTGCTTTCGCTCATCGGCGATTACAAAGCGATTATCGTGCGCAATCAAACGCCCGTTACGCGTGAGATCATTGCAGCGGGAACGAAATTACAAATCATCGGGCGCGCAGGCGTGGGCTTGGATAACGTTGATTTGCCCACCGCCAGCGAGCATGGCATCGTTGTCGCGTTCACACCCGAACAAAACACCAATTCCGTGGCCGAACTCACGATTGGGTTGATGCTCTCATTAGCGCGCAAAATCCCTGCCGCAGATCGCGATACCAAACAAGGCGGCTGGACGCGGCAGCTCTTTACCGGCAGTGAAATTCTCGGCAAGACGCTGGGGCTGATGGGCTTTGGTCGCATCGGCGTCAGTACCGCGACGAAAGCGCGCGCGCTGGGCATGGACATCATCGCGTATGATCCGTTTGTAGACGCCGAGAGTTTGAAGGCGATAGAATTGCGCGCCGAGATGATGAATCTGGATGATATTTTACAACGCGCCGATTTTGTTTCGTGCCATCTGCCCGCGACAAAATATACGGCGGGGCTATTCAACTACGAGAAGTTTTGCCTGATGAAACCGAGCGCCTATTTCATCAACACGTCGCGCGGTGAAGTCATCAATGAAGACGATCTGATTCGCGCCTTGCAAGAAGGCAAATTAGCGGGCACTGCATTGGATGTGCGAGCGCAAGAGCCGCCCGCGCAGAGCGCGCTCGCCGAAATGGACAATGTCATCTTGCTACCGCACATCGGCGCGTTCACATACGAAGGACAAAAGCGCGTTGTGGCTGCCGTGTGCAAAGATGTGGCTGCTGTGTTGAATGGCAACGTGGCAAAAAATTTTGCTAACTTCGATAGACCAAAAGCTAAACTCTAAAATTCAAAACTTATGAAATTATTTCTCGATACTGCAAACGTAGAGCAAATTCGCCAAGCCTGGGATTGGGGCATCCTGGATGGCGTCACCACCAATCCGTCCCATGTCGCCAACTCAGGCCGCAAGGCGATGGACGTATACCAGGAAATTCTGGACATCGTGGACGGCCCGATTAGTTTGGAATGTGTAACGATGACTGCGCCCGAAATTGTCGAAGAAGGCCGCGCGCTCGCCAAGCTGCATAAAAATGTCGTGGTCAAAGTGCCGCTGATGAAAGAAGGCTTGAAGGCGGTGAAAATCCTGAGCAAAGAAGGCATCAAGACCAATGTGACCGTCACATTTTCGCCGCTTCAGGCCCTACTCGCGGCGAAATGCGGCGCGACCTACATCAGTCCCTTTGTAGGCCGTCTGGATGCCGCCGGGCATTTCGGCATGGAGTTGGTAAAGCAAATCAAAACGATCTACAGCAACTACGGCTTTGAAACGCAGAATCCTCGCCGCCGCAATGCGCCATCCGACGCATGTATTAGAATCCGCGCTCGCAGGCGCAGACGTATGCACCATGGCGTTCGACATTATGGAGCAGCTTTATAATCATCCGATGACGGACATCGTCATCAATCAATTTCTGAATGATTGGGCCAGAGTGCCCAAATAAGACGCCGGAAGTCAGAAGTTAGAAACCGGAAGAAAACCATTTGCTGCGCGTTTTCTACCATTCACCGACTGCCGATTACCGACTACCGACTTATGAAAACTTATCCACTTTATCTTAACGGCGAATTCACCACGACTGAGCAAACAAAAGCGGTTATCAATCCGGCCACAGGCGAGACCTTCGCCCAGATTTCTACTATTGATCGCGCGCGCGTGGCCCAAGCGATCAGTGATGCACACGCCGCGTTTCCTGCCTGGCGCAAGCTGACAGGCAAAGCGCGCGGCGAATATTTGCATGCAATCGCCAACAACCTGGAAGCACGCAAAAACGAAATTGCCAAAGTCATCACGATGGAAAATGGCAAGCCGCTTGCACAGAGTCTTGGTGAGATTGCAGGCGCAGTCGATCATTTGCGCTGGTTTGCTGAAGAGGCGCGCAGAGCCTATGGACGCATCGTGCCAAATCAAGCAGAGGGCAAACGCCATCTCATTATCAAATCTCCCATGGGCGTGGTTGGGGCAATTAGTCCCTGGAACTTTCCGCTCGTGCTGGCCGTGCGCAAAGTTGCTCCGGCCATGGCGGCGGGCTGCACGGTGGTACTCAAGCCTGCTTCGCAAACGCCGATTTGCGCGGCGCTTTTTGCTGAATGCGTTGATGCGGCGAAATTGCCGAAAGGGGTGTTTCAACTTGTCGCGGGTGCGGCGGCAGACATTGGCGCGGAGTTTTTGCAGAATCCGCTCTGCCGCAAAATCACCTTCACGGGTTCCACCGAAGTTGGCAAAACCCTGATCGCGGGTGCAGCCGAAACCGTCAAGCCGTTATCCCTGGAACTGGGCGGGCACGCGCCCGTATTGGTGTTCGACGATGCTGACCTGAACAAAGCTGTTGAGGGCGTGATGATGGCGAAATATCGCAATATCGGGCAATCGTGCATCGCGGCGAATCGTATTTATGTGCAGCGCGGAATTTATGAGCAATTCCTGGCAGCCTTCACTGAAAAAACCCAGGCGCAAAAAGTTGGCGATGGCCTCGAACCTGACATGGAGATCGGGCCGTTGATTGACGAAACGGCGATCAGCAAAGCCCTTGAACATGTCGAAAACGCCGTCGCGCAAGGCGCGCGCCTGATGTGCGGCGGCAAAAGAATGACAGATCGCAAAGGCACATTTATCGAGCCTACTGTATTGGCGGATGTGCCGAAAGATGCGCTGTGTATGAACGAAGAGACGTTCGCGCCCATTGCCCCCGTGACTGTTTTCGACACCGAGGAAGAAGGTATCGCACTCGCCAATGATACCGTGTATGGGTTGAGCGCATATGCATTCACGACTAACCTGGATCGCGCATTTCGCTTGATGGAGGCATTAGAGGCAGGCACTATCGGCATCAATGATGGCGTGCCTTCGACCAGTCAATGTCCGTTCGGCGGCGTGAAGCAAAGCGGGTGGGGGCGCGAACTCGGCATTGAAGGCATGGACGCCTTTCTGGAAACAAAACACGTGTCGCTAGGAATGCAGGTTTAGTGACTTGCTCTACATCTGAAATTGCCCCAGCGGTTGTGCGCTGAATTGGCCGCGCTCGTAGACCCTTTGGCCGCGCACGAAGACTGTTTCGACGACACCGTGCAGCCTTCGTCCGTTGTAGGGCGTCAGCTTATGTTTGTGATGAATGATGGACGGCTCAACGGTGAATGCCGCTTCAGGATTCCAGATCACCAGATCGGCATCATAGCCCGGTTTTAATTGCCCTTTGCGATGCTGCAAGCCGGCGAGTTGTGCAGGTCGTCGTGACATCCACTCGGTCAAATGCTGTAAGCCAAAGCCTCGCGCCTTGGCATTCGTCCACATCACGGGCAAGCCAAATTGCAACGAAGCGATACCGCCCCACGCCTGCATAAAATCACCTTGTTCCTTCAGCTTCAGGTGAGGTGTGCAGGGCGAATGATCTGAGACAACCATATCAATTACGCCCTCGCTGAGTGCGTCCCACAACTTTTCGCGGTTCTCGCGTTCACGAACTGGCGGGCAACATTTGAATTCGGTGGCGGTCGCGGGAATGTCTTCTGCCGCAAAGGTCAAATAATGCGGGCAGGTTTCGACGGTGATCGGCAGACCTTCCATCTTTGCCTGACGCAATAGCGGCAACGCATCGGATGATGAATGATGGACGATGTGGATGCGTGCGCCTGTAGCACGGCTTAGCTTAATCATCAGCGCGATGGCTTCATTTTCAGCCGCCCTTGGACGCGAGTGCAGAAAGGTTTGATAAAGCGTCGGATCATCTGTGCTGGCGGCTGCCGCTTCAATCGGCCCCGGCAATTCGGCATGCACGAGCAATACCGTTTCAAGCGCAGCCAATTCCGGCATCGCGATTTGCAAATCAGCTTCGGTGACGTTGGGAAATTCGTCTACGCCGGAGTGGATGAGGAAACATTTGAAGCCGCGCACGCCTGCTTCAATCAAGGGTCGCAACTCCAATGTATTGCCCGGCACCACGCCGCCCCAGAACGCCACATCAATCTGGCACTGGCCTTGTGCAGCGGCGAGTTTTTCCTGAAACCCTGCCAGCGTCGTCGTAGGAGGAATGCTGTTGAGCGGCATATCCACCAGCGTTGTTACGCCTCCTGCTGCGGCGGCGCGTGTCGCGGTTGCATAACCTTCCCAATCGGTGCGCCCCGGTTCGTTGACGTGAACATGCGCATCCACTAACCCCGGCATCACAACCAAATCGCCTACGTCGATGTTTTCAGCATCAGATGGTAACTTTTGACGATTCGCTATCGCTTGAATTTTGCCGTCACGAATATGAATCGAAGCAGGGACGACTGATTCGGGCGTTACGACTCGCTTGCTGGTAATGATGAAATCGTGCATAGCGCAGCTATTCGTTGACTAATGCGCCATAGCTTTCAGGCCGACGATCACGGAAGAATTGCCACGTGTTGCGCACTTCGCGGATCAGATCCAAATTCAAATCCGCGACGACCAACGCATCTTCATCACGCGGCGCTTGGGCGATGATCTGACCGCGCGGGTCGCAGAAATAACTCTGCCCGTAAAATTCGCCAATGTTCCACGGCGCTTCAAAACCGACGCGATTGATCGCAGCAATGAAATACCCATTTGCTACGGCGTGCGCGGGTTGTTCCAGCTTCCACAAATATTCACTTAATCCCGCAACTGTCGCCGAAGGATTGAAAACGACTTCTGCGCCATTCAACCCTAGCGCCCGCGCGCCTTCGGGAAAATGCCGATCGTAGCAAATGTATACGCCGATGCGCGCAAATGCCGTGTCAAAACACGGATAGCCGAGATTGCCCGGCTTGAAATAAAACTTCTCCCAAAAGCCAGGCGCGACGTGCGGAATATGGTTCTTGCGATACTTGCCCAAATACTTACCATCCGCATCTATCACCGCAGCAGTGTTGTAATAAACACCGGTGATTTCCTCTTCGTAAATCGGCACGATAATAACCATGCCGTATTTTTTAGCGAGGTCTTGCATCAGTTTCGTCGTCGAGCCATCAGGAATTTTCTCGACCGCTTCATACCAGCGTGTTTGTTGTTCAGCGCAAAAATACGGCGTCGTGAATACTTCCTGCATGCAAAGAATTTGCACACCTTGTTTTGCGGCGTCTTCGATCAAACCGAGATGTTTTTCGATGTTGATGCGCTTAATCTCTTCAATTGGTGCGTCGGTAGGCGCAGCATTCTTTGTCTGAATCAATCCACATTTGACTATTCTTGCCATGTTTTTCTCCTAAAGAGCAGGATAGTAAAGTGATCGGTAGCGAGTTAGGGTCAGCAATAACCAACTCGCTATCGCTCACCGTACTGTACCATCCACATTTCAAATTTCTTGCGCTCCCACGGCAATCACAGGCCGCGGTGGGAACGATTTCATCAACCCATAATGAATTATTGCCGCAGCGCCGAAGCCGACAAACCAGCCGAAATCATACAGCGGCTTCAGCGCCGGAATCACCAAGCCAATCCATGCCAACCCACAACCTATCAGCGTTGCCGTCACTGCGCGCCAGTTCCAGCCCGCCTGATAAGTATAGGTCCCTTGCGTGCGGTACAAATCACCCAGCACCAATTGCTTGTTGCGCACCAGCCAGTAATCCGCAATCAGCACGCCAGCAATTGATCCCAGTCCGCCTGAATAGCCGTTCAGCCACGTAAAGATGTACGCCGAAGGATCCGCCAACAGTTTCCACGGCATCATCAGGATGCCAATGATGCCCGTAATCAAGCCGCCCGTGCGAAATGAAATCAGCTTCGGAAAGGCATTGGCAAAATCGTTCGCGGGCGAAACAACATTTGCCGCGATGTTGACCGCCAGCGTGGCTACAACCGCCGTGAACATCGAAATCGCTACGACAAACACGTTGTCAAATTGCCCCACGACTTTCAGCGGGTCCCATAATTCAGTCGCTTTCATGTTGGGATAAATCACAATCGCCGCTGAAGTGATGATGACGCCCATCGCCGCAAACACTGTCATTGTCGTAGGCAACGCCACGACCTGCCCAATCGTCTGTTCGCGCTGGCTGCGACCGAAGCGCGTGAAGTCCGGCATATTCAACGACAGCGTCGCCCAGAACCCAATCATCGCCGTCAGCGAAGGAATGAACACCGGCCAGAACTCCGCGAAGGTCTGAAACTTGCCTGCATCCATCAGTAAATTACCCAACCCATTCGCGCGCCAAATCGCCCAGCCGAGCAAGATCGCAGTCATCACCAGCACATACGGCGCGGCCCAGTTTTCGACCTCGCGCAGCAAATCCATCCCGCGATAAATGATCCAAATGTTTAGCCCCCAAAACAGTAAAAATGAAAGCCAGGCGGTCACCGTATGCCCGCCAATTGGGTCTCCGAGCAAAGTATCCCAGCCTGGAATGATCGCCTTGAAAAGCGTATGCAACGCTTCGCCACCGATCCAGGCCTGGATGCCAAACCAGCCGCACGCGACAAGCGCACGCATTAACGCCGGCAAATTCGAGCCATACGTGCCATACGCTGCCCGCGCAAACACGGGAAACGGAATCCCATATTTCGTGCCCGGATGCGAATTCAGCAAAATCGGAATCAGCACAATGACATTGCCGAGCAGAATGGTGAACAGCGCCTGCCACCAGTTCATCCCCGCTGCAATCAAGCCCGACGCCAGCATATAGGTTGGAATGCAATGTGCCATCGAAATCCACAATGCCGCGTAGTTGTACGTCGTCCAGTTGCGCTTGGCGATAGGCACCGGCGCAAGGTCTTCGTTATAAAGTGGGCTGGCAGTGATGGCGGAAAGGTCACGAAGTTCGACCCTGCCGTCGGTGTACTGAAATATTTCAACTTCGGGGTGGGATTGCATGAACGGAACTCCAACAGTTATCCAGTTTGATATTCAAACATTTAGTGAATCTGTCGCAAACACATGAACTTTCTGCGAACAGCCTATCCAGAAACCCTGGGTGGGCAAAACCTTGCAAAACAAGATATTTGGGATTTTTGCACGAGTGGCCTAGTAAATGCATGAGCCAAAGTAGAAGGGAACAAACACCCTAAACTATTTTTGGAGGAGGAAAATATGAAAAAGTTATCGAATACTGTTTTGGCCATCTGCGCTCTGCTAATTTTAAGCTTGGGAGTGTTTGCGGATGACCACGACAAAGACAAAATGCTGAAGGAGCATTTTGAATTTACGAGCGATGTAATGGTTGGCAACACCATGGTGAAAAAAGGATATTACCTCGTTAAATACAACACTGAGACCGGGATGGTAAAGGTCTTGGATCCAAACGATAAAAAAAAGGTAATCGCAACCGCTAAGGCGACGATGAAGATGAGTGAAAAGGATTTTGAGCGCGATGAAATCATCACCCGCAATACATCTGGACACACCATGCTTATCGGCTTGCGCCTGGGCGGTCAGAAGGAAGAACTTACTCTTTCTGATTAAGCCTTCAACTTTGAGTTTGAGCAAAAAAGAAAGCTCTTGGGATAAAGCTGAGAGCTTTCTTTTTTCCTAAAATCCTGATTTTTCATTTGGTGTAGTAATGTAGCTTGCATCTGATCTTCTCTTTATTCTAAAAAATAGATTTAAATGTCGGTATGGCATAAAGTCACTAGAATTCGTTTATTTGGTCAGATCGCCGTCTTTCCGCATTTCAAAAAGCCTTCTTTACTTGCCCCTTCTACATACCATTTTGACAATCGTATTGCCGAGCAGAAGGGTGAACAGCGCCTGCCACCAGTTCATTCCCGGTGCAATCAACCCCGAAGCGAGCAGGTACGTCGGGATGCAATGCGCCATCGAAACCCACAACGCGGCGTAGTTGTACGTCGTCCAGTTGCGCTTGGCGATGGGCACAGGCGCGAGGTCTTCGTTGTAAAGCGGGCTGGAATGAATGGAAGTAAAGTCGCGCAATTCGACGCGCCCGTCAGGATAGTGGATGGTTTCAGAGTGCTCCATTACGTTCATTCAAAGGCTTCCTTTATTTTGGTTTTTCACTTACCCAAATGACTTTTCCGGTTACATCAATGTACTGCCACTGGCCTGTCGCATCATAAATATCCACCCGACCTGGTATGTGAAAACCACCTAACCGACCCTTGTCAAAATTAATAGTGACGGCAATACCCCCAGAGAAAGGTGTCACATAATCCCATTGTGGCGCGATGACAACAATGCCACTTCTATCAACGTATCCCCATTTGCCATTCATCTTGAGGGGCGTAAGCCCTTCAGAAAATCTCTGGCATTTCACAAGGTCAATTTTTTGCCCGTCTCTGTTGATACATGCTGGCCCATTCACCCAAGCTACTCCTTCTGAAAAATTACCTGCATCTACGAATTGTGGTTCGATTGCCAGTTTGCCAGTCTTATCTATGTAGCCCCAATTCCCATATTGCTTGTAACGCACTCGCGCTAATCCTTCACTGAAACTTCTGCCATTTTGGAATTGCGGCTTTATTACAAATTGCCCGCTCGAATTGATATACCCGGCTTTCTTGTCAATCCATACAAGCGCAAGCCCTTCTGAAAATTCATACGCGTTGCTAAAAATCGGCTTAATCACAATCTCACCTGAGCGGTTGATAAATCCCCATTTTCCTCTCATTTTCACCAAGGCAAGTCCTTCAGAAAAATCGCCAATTGCATCAAACTTCGGTGCGACAATCATCTTTCCGGTTTTATCAATCAAGCCATATTTACCAGGAATATAATTTTTATTGGTAGTATGATCCCCCATTCTTACCACTGCTAAGCCCTGCGAGAATTCAGCCGCAGAGTCAAATAGAGGCGCGATGATGAACTCCCCCTGCTTGTTAATATAGCCGCCCTTGTTTCCTTTCCCCGCAGGCGCTAGTCCTTCTGCAAATAACCCAACCATTGTAAATTGTGGCTTAATCACTAAAACCCCTTTTTTATCAATAAAGCCCCACTGATGATTAACTTCAATTGGCAGTAGCTCACTATCCTGCTGACTTTGACCAATAAAGACCTGGGTAGCAGAGAAAAATAATGCGAGAACAAACTGTACAGCTTCAGGTATTACCATTCGCCTGGTTCCCGTTGCATAGGAATGTCTGAGTTTAGGCAAGTCATTTATGGCCTGTACCGTGCGCAATAAATTCACGGCGTAGCGACGATTGAATCAGCCCCAAACATAGCGTTCGCCCAATCTCTAACGCGATCAATTTGTGTTTGTTCGTAACGCCACTGACATACGCCCACACCTGCGCTTCAATCTCCGGTCTGACCCAACCAATTCAGTTAGCCTCATCATACGGACTGAGATAAATTTCCGAATCATAATCAACCACGGCAAAGCGAACTTTCTGCAACCATCCATCGCGTCCGAGCAGGTTACGCGGCAATCCGTAATCTTGCGCAAAGTAGACCATCGCATCAAATTCCAGATGGAAGGTATGTAGGGTCAACCAGTGCCCAAAGGCAATCACTGCTCCGCCCTTACTGCTGAGGTTGATGCGCTGCCCGCTTTCGATGTCGAGGTTAAGATGCTCGCCGATTTCGCGTTGGAAGACACAAAACTCTGCGCCAGTGTCCACTTTGGCATCAGAGGTTGCGACCTTGCTGCCGCACTGCAAGATCACAGGAACGGTGATTCCCGCCTTCAGCGTGTCGAATTTGTAGAGCAGATCAAAGGTCAAGGTATGAGGCATATCAAAAGACTGTGTATTTTTCTTCTTCCGCCGACAGGATCAGCTTAAAAAAAGCATCGGGATGCCCGGCTGCGACTGCCGCTTTCATCACATCCGTTCCGTTCTCGCCGTGACTAATTAACTGATCACCTTTGAGTGCTACCCATTGCCGCGCATATTGTTCCCGGTGTTCTTTAATCCAACGGTACTCAGCCGAGAGATCGCGCTGTGCCAAGGAGCGGGCTAATTTGATGGCTTTATCTTTTTCTGTCTGCGCATTGAGATATTCGCGCAACTTTTCCAGATCATCCGGCACGAGTGCCTGGACTTGGGACAATACTTGTTCGTGGGTAACTTGTGACATTTGCTTGCTCCTTTCCGCAATATCTCACGCGCCCGTCAATCCACGCTTGATAAATTTACCATCGCCAGTTTTCCCTTTCCATTCGCCATTTTCGACAACCACATTGCCCCGCGACAAAACGACTTCAGTCACGCCTTTCACCGTCCAGCCTTCATACGCGCTGTAATCCACGCGCATGTGATGCGTTGCGGCGCTAATCGTTTGTTCACGATTCGGATCGAAGATCACGATGTCGGCATCTGACCCAACCGCAATCGTGCCTTTGCGCGGGAAGAGGCCGAAGATTTTGGCGGCGGCGGTCGAGGTTAATTCGACAAAACGATTCAGATTAATGCGGCCTTGCGCGACGCCGTGATGGTAAATCAGGCTCATGCGGTGTTCGACGCCGGGGCCTCCGTTCGGGATTTTGCTGAAATCGTCGCGGCCTAATTCTTTTTGCTCTTTCATGCAGAACGGGCAATGGTCGGTGGAGATGACTTGCAGGTCATCACTGCGCAATCCCTTCCAGAGCTTCTCTTGATTTTCGATGCCACGCAGCGGCGGCGTCATCACGTATTTCGCGCCTTCAAAATCAGGCTGCTCGTAATAGCTGTAATCCAGCAGTAAATATTGCGGACAGGTTTCGGCATAAGCACGCAAGCCGAGGTCGCGCGCATTCTGCACTTCTTTCAATGCGTCGTAGCAACTCAGATGCACGATGTACACAGGTGAATCTGCCATTTCGGCCAGCGCAATTGCCCGATGCACCCCTTCGGCTTCGGCTTTGGTCGGACGCGTGAGCGCGTGATATTTCGGCGCAGTGTGTCCGGCAGCCAACGCACGTTTGACCAGCACATCAATGACGACGCCGTTTTCCGCGTGCATACAAATCAAGCCGCCGTTTTCGCCTGCGACGGACATCGCTTTGAAAATCGTGCCGTCGTCCACCAGAAATACGCCAGGATAGGCCATGAACAATTTGAAGCTCGACACGCCCTGGTCAATGAGAGTCTTTAATTCAGGTAAGCGTTCATCGGGCAAATCAGTGCAGATCAAATGAAAGCCGTAATCCGTCGTCGCCTTGCCTTCGGCCTTTGCAAACCACACATCCAACGCCTCGTTCAAGGATTGATCTTTGTACTGCACGGCGAAATCAATGATCGAAGTCGTACCGCCAAACGCTGCGGCGCGCGTGCCTGTCTCAAAATCATCGGACGAAGAGGTGCCCCCAAACGGCAAATCCATATGCGTGTGCGGATCAATGCCGCCAGGGATGACGAGCTTGTTCGTCGCGTCAATCGTTTTGTCTATGTCAGTGATAATAGAGGCAAGGTCTTTGCCGATCATTGCGATGGTTTCGTCGTCTACAAGAACATCCGCAACGTAAGAATCTACAGCCGTCACGATGTGTCCGTTTTGGATGAGTGTTCGCATCAATTTTGCTCCTGGGAATTGAGAGTTGCCAGCAGTTCAGCAGGTGTTATGGTAGGGATGATGGAATCACGAAAGCCTTGCTGGTCGCGCGTTACGATGGCATCAAGGCCCGCGAGCGTAGCGCAAGCGATTTGTAAGTTGTCTTCAAAGTCTGTGCCCGGCAAGTCTACGGCGGCTTCGAGCGTAGCGCGATTCACTGTACCAATAGCGAAGGTTTTCAGACAAAGCCGCACGCAATCCTGTGCAGCCTGTAAATTCGAGGCACGCCGCACAATGTAGAAAATATCGGTGAGCGTGGAAGCCGAAAGCCACCCCATTACACGCCCCTCATCAATCGCTTGCCAAACCAATGCCGCTTCCGCCTGCCAGGGCGTACGGCGGAGTAGCACGTCGAGTACCACACTGGTGTCCATCAGAATTTGCATTAGCCGTATTTCTCCATGCGGTGCTCATCCAACCATTGCTTCACTTCGTCATCCGTTGGCGGTTCACGATCTAGCGGAACAATCCGTAATGCGTGTTCCAATGTGCGCTCTCTGACGCGCGGTTTTTCCGGTTCTGGTGTCAGCGTCTTCAAAACGTCTTGCAGCAATGCAAAACGCTGGGCAATCGTCCATTGTCGAATATTATTCAGTGTCGTCTCGTAATTGATATTTTCTATCTGCTTCATAACTCAACTCTCCTGCCAATATTTTTACATAGTTGCCAACGCCTCATCTAACGCTGTCACCATTTCATCCATATCATCTTTCGTTGCGATTAATGGCGGGCCGAGGCGGATGCAGTTGCCGTACAGGCCGCCCTTGCCAATCAACACGCCGCGCTTCTTGGTTTCCTCAAAGACTTTCAAGACAGCTTGCGGATGCGGTTCTTTCGTCTTGCGGTCTTTGACGAATTCCAATGCCTGCATCAACCCCATTCCGCGCACATCGCCAATCACGTCGTACTTTTCCTGCAAGCCCATCAGCTTTTCGCGCAAATGATCGCCGACGACTTTGGCGTTGTGCACCAGGTTTTCGGTCTCGATCACCTCAATCGTCGCCAAAGCTGCGCGCGACGTGACCGGGTTGCCACCAAAGGTTGAGAACGTGAGCGTGCCGACTTTATTGGCGACTTCGGGCGTAGCGATTGTCCAGCCAATCGGCGAACCGTTTGCCATGCCTTTGGCCGACGTAATAATTTCGGGTTCGACATCCCAATGCTCAATACCAAACCATTTGTCGCCCGTGCGTCCCCAACCGGTTTGCACTTCGTCAGCAATAAAGACGCCGCCGTATTGCCGCACGATAGCGACGGCTTCCTGGAAGTATTCTTTGGGTGGTGTGATGTAACCGCCCACGCCTAAAATCGGCTCGGCCATGAAGCCGGCGATGTTGCCCGACGTGGAGGTTTCGATCAGTTCTTTCATGTCTTTCGCGCAGGCCAGATCGCATTCGGGATAGGTGAGCTTGAACGGGACAGCGATAGCAATAGGGCGCAGGCGCGTGGTAATAGCCCGGCACTTGCGTCGGCAGGAGCTTCCAGGCCGCGTGCCCGCTGGCCGCTTGCGCGGCGGCGCTGCGTCCGCTGTAGCCGTGACGCAAGGTGATGATTTCATGTCGGCCCGTATAAAGCTTTGCCGTCATCGTCGCGGTTTCATCTGCTTCGGTGCCACTATTGGTAAAGAAACTCTTTTCCAGTTTGCCGGGTGAAATTTCGGCGAGTTTTTGCGCAAGGTCAGATTGCGGCTTATTCGCGTAGAGCGTTGACGTATGCGCGATTTTTTTGACTTGATCTACGATGGCTTCGACCACGTGTGGATTCGCGTGACCAATGCTTGTCGTCAGCACGCCGCCGAAGCAATCCAGATATTTGTTGCCGGCGTCGTCCCACACGTGCATGCCCTCCCCGCGTTCGAGCGCGAGCGGTTCCTGGTAATACATGGTGACGGCAGGAAATAGATAGTCTTTGTGTTTGCGAACTGTGTCGGATGAGTTGCTCATTGAGATGATTCCTTCAGCAGAAAATCACCGCAAAAATTCAAAGGAGCAAAGGGATAAAGCAGCGTGTTCCTGCCTCTTCTCTTTGCTTCTTTTCCTCTTTGTTCCTTTGCGGTGAGACTAGGTTCCTAATCAAAACTTTCGCGACCATTCTTTCGGCCAGCGTTCGACGACAACTTTTTTGTCTGTATAAAACTCAATCGCATCGCGCCCTTGCCCGTGTAGTACCCCCATGAAGCTGTCTTTCCAACCGCTAAACGGGAAGTATGCCATCGGAGCGGCGACGCCAATGTTGACGCCAATGTTGCCCGCAGGCGCTTCATAACGGAATTTGCGGGCCGCTGCGCCATTGCTTGTAAAGATCGAAGCTGCGTTGCCGTACTGACTGCGCGCTAAAATTTCAATCGCTTCGTCCACATCGCTGGCATGCACCAAGCTCAAGACGGGGCCGAAGATTTCGGTGTCGGCAATTTCCGTACTGGGCGTAACGTTGTCCAGAATCGTAGGCTTGAGGAAATTGCCGTGCTCGTGATGGGCGACTTTGGCATCGCGTCCATCCAGCAATACCGTTGCGCCTGCGCGCGCGCCCTTTGCAATCAAGCCTTCAATGCGTGTCTTGCTTTCAGCCGTGATGACTGGCCCCATTTGCACGCCGTCTTCCAAGCCGTAACCGATTTTGATCGAAGCGGCAGCCTGCGCAATCGCATCTCTGAAAGTTTGCTTCGCATTGCCAACCGTGACCGCGACAGAAACCGCTAAGCAACGTTGCCCCGCACAACCAAACGCGCTGTCGCTGACAATCTGCGTCGTCATTTCCATATCGGCGTCGGGTAAGACAACGACGTGATTTTTCGCGCCGCCCTGACATTGCACGCGTTTGCCGTTCGTCGAGCCGCGCGAGTAAATGTATTTCGCTACGAGCGTTGAGCCGACAAAACTGATGGCGCGCACTTGAGGATGATCCAGCAACGCGTCTACGACGGGCTTTGCGCCATTGACGATATTGAACACGCCCGCTGGTAACCCGGTTTGTTCGATTAGTTCCGCGACGCGCTGCATCGTGACGGGAACGCGCTCGGAGGGCTTCAAAACAAATGTGTTGCCGCACGCGATGGCGTATGGCAAGAACCAGAACGGCACCATAACCGGAAAATTGAACGGCGTAATCGCGGCAACAACACCGAGCGGTTGGCGAATCATCATTTCGTCAATGCCACGCGCTACGTCTTCTAAATTGTAGCCTTGCATCAAGGTCGGAATGCCGCACGCGACTTCGATGTTTTCAATGCAACGTCGCACTTCGGCGCGCGCTTCGACTAACGTTTTGCCGTTCTCAATCGTGACGAGTTGGGCCAGTTCTGCAAAGTGATCTTCAAACAATTGCTTGAGCTTAAAGAGATATTGAATGCGGTCTTGCGGTGGCGTGCGTCGCCATTCCGGGTACGCGGCAGCCGCAGCTTCAACTGCCGCAGTTGCTTCTGTCGCCCCTCCGAGCGGCGTTTGAGCAACGACTTCCGCCGTGGCGGGATTGTAGACCGTTAAAAATTCGGTCGCGCCAGATTTGCGCCATTGCCCATTGATGTAATCGGGTAATTGACCATTAGTTGGCATCGTCGGACTCCTCGGAAAAGGTACGACAGGCGGCTGGCCTGTCAGGGATTATCATCTCAGAGCATGGACAGGCGAGCCGCCTATCAGATATTACTGTTGGATAGATTCGTGCTCATCTGTTTGTGTTCGTAGCTCGTTCGGTTCGGCAGGCATCATAGAACAGTCTGCGTTAGAGGAAAAGCCGAAACCCTCTTGACCGCTGCCAACTGGGCACGCGGCTTTTTCTTTTGCCCGAAGCTGATCTATCATCCCACTGTCCTAGTATGAAACTTCTGAGGTCTTCTATACTAGGAATGGGGATAACTTGAGCTTTTTTTCAGAAAATGTAAGACAGCAATTATGAAACGGGGCCGCATCACCGCTGAGGAAAATATAGCGGCCCGGGCTGTTATTACTTTTCTGACTACCATCTTTAGGCAGAACGTGGAAATAACGCAGGAGGGCGTCGCCTTTCTGAAGATGCTAAAGGTATACTCGTTATTATCGGTCAGCAAAAGTGCTGGGGCGAGATTGCTGCCTCGCTAAGACGCGAAGGCAGTGAGGCCCCAGCTTTGACGTGGACAAATCAGCGCGAGCCGCGCACATTCGCTCGCCCCTGCGGCGGCAATCAGGTAGCTACTATGACTTCTATAAAACAATGCTCCTTAGTCGTGATGTTTCTAGTTCTTGCTTGGATGAGCGAGGTCTCGGCCCAGCCAAAGTATGACCTCCTCTTGCAGGGTGGCCATGTGATTGATCCTAAGAATAAGATCAGTGCCATTCGTGATGTGGCCATTGCCAATGGAAAGGTGGCCACTGTGGCCGCCAGAATCAATCCGGCTGAGGCGATCAGGGTGGTGGACGTGGCGGGATATTATGTCACGCCCGGACTGATAGACAACCACGTTCACGTCTATGCCGGGACAGGCGAACGAGGTTCATACGCCGGTGATAATAGCGTGTATCCCGACAGCTTCACCTTCCGCGCCGGGGTCACGACGGTGGCCGATGCCGGATGTGCGGGCTGGAGAAATTTCGAGGACTTCAAGCAGCGGGTGATTGATCGCTCCAAGACCCGCGTCCTGGTATTCCTCAACATTGTCGGGCATGGCATGCGCGGTGGCAGGTTTGAACAGGACTTGGCCGACATGGAAGCCAAGCCGACGGCGGAAATGGCGCTGCGCTATCCGGGGCTGATCGTCGGGATTAAGACGGCCCATTACGCCGGCCCGGAATGGGCACCGGTTGAGCGGGCTGTCGCAGCGGGTACGACGGCGAATATTCCTGTCATGGTGGATTTTGGCAGCAACCGCCCTGAGCGTCCGATGAGTGAACTCGTGACAAAAAAGCTCCGACCCGGCGACATCTACACGCACGTTTATTCCGGCTTGCGCGATGAGCAGACCGCGTCTGGCCAGGTGAATCCCGCGTTGTGGGAAGCCCGCAAGCGCGGCATATTTTTTGATGTGGGCCACGGCGGCGGCAGCTTTCTGTGGCGCATTGCTGTACCGGCCATGAAAGAGGGTTTCGTTCCCGATTCCATTTCCACCGACCTGCACATCGGGAGCATGAATGCCGGGATGAAAGACATGCTCAATGTGATGAATAAGTTCCTGGCGATGGGGATGTCTGTCGAAGAGGTGATGCTGCGCTCCACGTGGAATCCTGCCCGCGAACTTAAACACGAGGAGTTGGGACATCTGACACCAGGCGCATTGGCAGACATTGCTGTCTTTAAACTCGAGAAAGGCAAATTCGGCTTTATAGATATGTATGGAGCGCGGTTGCAAGGAACGCAGAGGCTGACGTGCGAGTTGACGCTGCGCGAAGGGAAAGTGGTCTATGAGTTAAATGGCCTGACACGGACGGACTGGGACAAGTTACCAAAGGATTATAAACAAACCGGCGACGTTCGCTGGGATGCGGTTACCCCCGCGCGACCTGCCCGCAACCCACAGTAAACTGTGACAATTTCTGATCGGAGGTATTTCGTTTATGAATTCACCAAAAAATGCCTGGGAGTGGCGTGGAAGCGGCCTTAGTCGGCGCGACTTATTTCGTCAGGGCGGCCTGCTCGCGTTTCTTACGGGGCAGTTAAGCAGTCCGTCAGCCGTAGCCGCGCCCTTGTCTACTGAGGCGGTGCAAGCAGGACAGAGAATTTATCAATCGCTGGGAGTGCGCCCGCTGATCAATTGCCGGGGCACCTTCACGATTATCGGCGGTTCGCTCGAATTGCCAGAGGTGCGGGCGGCCAAAGAGGCGGCGGCACTGCATTATGTGCATCTGGATGAACTGATGGATGCCGTGGGTCAGCGGCTGGCAGCATTGACCGGGGCGGAATATGGCATTGTTACCTCAGGTTGCGCGGCGGCGTTGGCCCATGCCACAGCGGCCTGCATTGCTGGAGGAAATCCCGACAAGCATGTACGCCTCCCTAATCTCAGCGGATTTGCCAAAGACGAGGTGATTATTCCCAAGCACTCGCGCAATGTCTACGATGCGGCAGTCCGCTCGGTGGGCATCAGGGTAATTGAAGCCAACACACCCGAAGAGTTTGAGGCGGCCCTCGGCCCCCGCACCGCGATGGTGTATGTGCTGGCTGGGCCGCGCGCAGAGACTGGCCCAATGGCGCTGGAGGTCTTGACTAGCCTTGCCAATAAGAAAGAACGTTCCCGTCTTAGTAGATGCGGCAGCGGAAATCCTGACCATTCCCAACGTGCATTTGCAAAAAGGCGCGGCGCTGGTCGGCTACAGCGGAGGCAAATGCTTGCGCGGGCCGCAATGCGCGGGGCTGCTGCTGGGGCGCAAAGACCTGGTCAAGGCGGCGTGGGTCCATAGCGCGCCGCATCATGGGTATGGCCGTAGCATGAAGATCGGGAAAGAAGAGGTCATGGGGATGCTGGCTGCGGTCGAGATGTGGATCAAGCGCGATCACAAAGCTGAATGGAACCAGTGGGTCGCGTGGATGGAATACATCGCCAAACGCGTCTCCACCATCGCGGGAGTCACCGCTACTGTGCAAAGCGAGCCGCGCGGCCTTTCCAATCGTAGTCCGGGCCTCAGCATTCGCTGGGACAGCACCAAACTGGGTATCACGGGCGCGGCGCTGACCAAGCTCCTTTACACCACCGAGCCGCGCATCACCGTCGGCGGCGGGGCAGAGGCCGCGACGCCGCAAGCGCCAATGAAACCGGCATTTCAATTACCGCCTACATGATGTCGCCGGGCGATGAAAAGGTAGTCGCCGAGCGGCTTCACACATTGCTGGCCAATCCTCCCAAAACGCAACCCCAGCCACCACCGAAACCGCCCGTGACGGATCTGAGTGGGCAGTGGGATGTGCATATTGACTACAGCGGCGGCAACTCCGAGCATACACTCCATCTAAGACAACAAGGTAGCCAGATCACGGGAACGCACCAGGGCGATTATGTCTCCCGCGAACTCTACGGCACGCTCGACGATGACGCCGTCCGCTTTGCTAGTTCCTATACAGAAGAGAATGGTGACAATCTCGCTTACGAATTTGCAGGGACAGTACAGGGCGATACGATGACCGGCACACTCGACTTAGGCGAGTATTTAACGGCCAAGTGGCGCGCCAAGCGGCATACTTATCGCCGCACCGCCCGTTGAGGAGTTCAGCCGAACGCCGCGCCGCGAGTTGATCTGGTGATGATTCAGCGATCGACCGCTCACGGGTACGGGCAGCACTCAACCTTGGTGATAGGGGAAACCCTCTGAACCTTTTCTCAGTACAAAAACATTCAAGCAGTTACTCAAGCCCCGGAGGTAAGCCGTGCTTTTTAAAACGCTCAGCGCTGCTGTTTA